>NZ_LR134363.1:1200000-2400000 GCF_900637295.1 Actinomyces slackii
TGCATTGCGACGGTCTCAGCGCCTTTGTCCTTGCATATCTGTGGACACCCGCCGCGGGTGACTGGCCCCGACGACGGTGAAGGACCGTGACGCTCCTGCGGTGCTGCGACTGGGGAGGCCAGTCGCGTGGTATCGAAGTGGTATCATCGCGTCATGGCGATGACTCTGCGGTTAACCAAGGATGATGAGGAGATTCTCGCCCGTATCGCGCAGGAGGACGGCATCAGCCGCCAGGAGGCCACGGTGCGGGCCATTCGCGAGACTGCGGCGCGGCGCGCGCACGAGCGGAGGGTCGCAGACGCCTCAGCGCGTGTACGAGATCGTTACGGTCATCTCCTTGAGCGGCTTGGACGGTGACCGAGTACCTCTCGCTTGAGGACCTGCTGAGTCTCGTCAACGACCTGGGTGTCGGGCCGGTGCGTGATCTGGGCCTCCTCGAGTCCGCAGCCTGTCGCCCCGCGACGACGCTCCTTGGGAAGGACGCCTACCCGTCGCTGGCCCACAAGGCGGCTGCACTCCTTGAGTCGTTGGTCCGCAACCACGCCCTTGTCGACGGGAACAAGCGCCTCGGCTGGCTGGCCGCACTGGTGCTCCTCGATATCAACGGGTGCTCGATTGAGTCCCCGGACGATGAGGCCTACGACCTCGTCATGAGGGTGGCCGACGGGCGGGCCGACATGCTCGACGTGGCTCTCGCGTTCTCCCGGTGGACTCAGACGGCTCCTTGCACCTGACACGGTGTGAGCATGTGCGATAGCGGCATGGACCACCCCTGCGAGAGTGCCGGCCGGACCATCGAGCCACCGGCGTCGGACTGCTGAGAATCGGCCTGTTCTCCAGGCTGACCGCCATCAGCGTGCGCATGCTGCGCCATTACCAGGAGCAGGGGGTCCTCACCCCCTTCGCTGTCGACCCCTTCACCGGCCACCGTTACTACCACCCCGACCAGCTCGTGGACGCCCACTGGATCACGCGTCTGCGTGAGGCCGGGCTGCCAGTGGCGCAGATCAGGGAGGTCATGGCCGACCGCGATGATCCTGAGCGCCTCAGCGGGCTCCTGTCCGCCCACGCCGAGCACCTGAGGGCCGAGCATGCCCGGCTGGGGGAGATGAGCGCGGCGCGCGACGTCATCGTCGCCACCCTGCACGGCAGCTACGACGGCGTGCCGGAGGCCACCGCCGTCCTCGGCTCCTATGTTGCCGCGCACGACCTGCGCACGGGGCCGATGTTCAACATATACCGGGTCAGCCCGGCTCAGGATCCCGACCCGGCTGCCTGGGTCACCGACGTCTGCCTGCCGGTGATCGACGCCTGACCCGACCCCTGTCCTCCGGCCGCAGCGGCGTGCACCGCAGTCATGGTGACGGCAGCCGGGAGGAGCACCGGTCGCTCCGGGGTCTCCCACGTGCAGGTGCTCGCCCCCGTGAGGGGCGGGCTGCGCGTTCAGTTCGTGGGTCTGGGGTGGGATCCGCGTGATTCCGCACTGGTTCGTGTCTGACGGTACCGCTACAGTGAGGTTTTCTCGTCAGGGTTGATGAGAAAGGCCCATCGAGAGTTCTGATGATGTCGTGCATGTCTATCGTCTGTGTCGATCCTGTCGCGATCGGGTGCAGGTCCTGGGCGTGCCGCCCAGTCAGGATGACGGCGAGCTGTACCGGGGTCTGTTCTGATGTGTGGTGAGGGTGGGGCGGGGAGTCGGTGGGGCGTGGTCCTGGAGGGCGAGGGGTTGTCTGATGTCGAGTGGTGCGTGGGCACTTTTCCGCAAGAGGTCGTTGAAAGCCGGGTGGCGGGGGCTTGAGAAGCGCGTCGCTGGCGCTGTGGCGCTGACCTGCGCGGATGTGGTAGAACTGCCTTGGTGCCGAGGCGGTTCGACAGGTGCCTGAGAGCCGCTGGCGCTACTCGTCGCATCGTCCCTGGTCACAGGGGGTGGATCGAGGGGTGGGTCAGAAGGCACCACGCGCCATAAGGTGCATTGAGACATTAGAAAGATCGCCGCCAGCAAGTCATAGCTGGCGGTCAGAAGGCACCACGCGCCATAAGGTGCATTGAGACCCTCGACCGTGGTCCTCGGGTTGTCTTCAAAGGGTCAGAAGGCACCACGCGCCATAAGGTGCATTGAGACGTTCACGTGAGGTTGAGGTGGTGCTGGGCGTGTCAGAAGACACCACGCGCCATAAGGTGCATTAAGACGCGGGCGTTGCGAACGCTTGCCCTAACATCAAGTCAGAAGGCACCACGCGCCATAAGGTGCATTAAGACGTGTGGACGAGGTTCCAGGACCACCCGTAGTACTCGTCAGAAGGCGCCGCGCGCCATAAGGTGCATTGAGACACGCCCATCCAAGGGAAGAAGTCCCAATCCGGTACGTCAGAAGGCACCACGCGCCATAAGGTGCATTGAGTAAGAAGGCGTCGTGTAGCAAATGGTGCAGTTTGGCTGTTTCGAACACGTTGTCAGGATGTCGGGGCGCCCAGCATTCATCCAAAGGTGCTTGCGATCGATTTGGATCAACCCATAAGAATTGCGCTCATTTAAGTTGACTCTTCACGATCAGACGTGTCGCATTCTCTCGGTCAAACGTGCTCTGACCTGCGCGTTTGTTGAGTAGCGGCATGGCTTTCCTCAAAAGGTATCGCCGCTCGTCCACTTGTGCTAGGTTGCCGTCGTTCCAGACGCCAAAGAAGGTAACCATGTACCTCGTCATGCTCGAGACCGGCGGCAATCAGCGCTACGTCTTCTCCTCGCCGCGCCAGCGCGAGAACATCGGCGGCTCCTTCCTGCTGACGATGCTCGCCCCATGGACGCACGAGATCGCCGCAGCCCTGAACATCACCACCACCCGCGTCTCAGACTCCTCCGGCAAAACCATCCTCACCGTCCCCGATCAGGACTCCGCCACCAGGCTCATTGGCGCCACCACCCGTCGAGTCCACGCCATCGCCCCGGGCATGGATGTCACCGGCGTCTTCATGCCACTCGCGGACCCCAGCAACGGCACCCACATCAACGTCACCGAATCCGACCTCAGGCGCATCCACTCCCTCGCCAGCCGCTACGCCCTGAGCCGGCCCCCCGCGGAGGCCAGATTCCCCCAAATCCCCTTCCTGCAGCGCGCCGAGAACTCAAACCTGCCCGCCGCACCAAGGCGCACACTCCTGGGTACCCGCCCGCCCGGCGCAACCGCCCACTCCCTACCCAGTCAAGTCAAACGCGCCTGCGCCATCCAGGCCCGCAACCACCTCGTCAAAAAAGCCTCCGAATTCACGCCCCTCGCACAGCTCATCGGTCATGATGACGCCCTCCTCATGGACAGCCTCAAGGCACTCGAGGACGCCTTCGACTCCGACCCCGAGAACACCGAGGAGCCCGAACCCACGGACAGCTCACGCGCCGAGAGCGCCCCGCGGGCACGATCCGCGCAACCGATCGAGCTCTCCCGCATCGCCGTCATCCACATCGACGGCAACGGCGTGGGCGCCATCATGCGCGCACTCAACGACAGCAAGAGCCGCGTCAGCTCCGACGTCTTCCACCGCGAGGTCGGATGCCCACCGGACCACGCCGAATCCCTGCGCCGCTTCCTCCTTGAGATCAACAAGCGCTTCGACGACTCCGTCACCCACGCCTTCTTCACGGCATGGGAGAAGGTCGCCCGCCTATGGCAGGCCGACCACCGCGGAACCGCCACCGAGCGAATCATCCCCGTCGTGCCCATTCTCATGGGCGGGGACGACCTCACCGTTCTCACCGAGGGCCACTACGCCCTCCCCTTCATGGAGGCCTACCTGCGCGCCTACGAGGAGGCCACCGCCGACGACGCCCTCCTGCGATACCTCGGCCCCGCCTCCCTCAGAGCATCCCAGAGCACAGGTTCCATGACCGCGGCCGCCGGAGCGGCGATCGTCCCGCGCAACTTCCCCTTCCACCTGGCCTACACCCTGGCCGAGGCACTCGTCTCCGAGGCCAAGAGAACCGGCAAGGAAGAAGGCAGGGAGTGCTCCACACTCACCTACCACGCGCTCATCGACTCAACGATCGTCGACGCCGGCGAGCTCCTCGCCAGTTACAGGAGCTTCACCGCCAGGCCCTACCGGCTGCACGCGCCCGCCGAGCAGCACCCCACCGCAGACCCGACCACAGGCTCGACCACCGACTCACTCCAAGGCGCCGCCTGGCAGGCCATGCTCCACCGCGCCTGCCACGCCCGGGGCATGACCCCGAGCGGCACCGCCTTCCCCAGAACCCGCGCCGCCCGCATCCGCTCGCTGCTGTCCAAGCGCTCAGCGCTGGACCAGGACAGTGAGCAGCACCAAAAGCTGACAGGCACGATCGACGCCGAATGGGCGGACGCCCGCCGCGTCCTGGGAGACACCCTCATCGACGGCATCGACGACCCCCGATACCTCCCCGACCTGCTCGAACTCTCCGACCTCCTGCCCACCTCCTACCTGGAGGAGGCCCTGGCCGGCTCTCCTGCGTCCCTCGCGTCCCCCGCATCCTCCGCCGGCGCGACGCCCGCAGCCACCACCACCGAGGAGGAGACGGCGTGAACCCCGCACCCCTCACCCTGCGCCTGACCCTGGACTCCGACTGGGGCGCAGCCACAGGCACCGGCATCGCCGGAGGCCTCGACGACGTCATCGAGAAAGAGCCAGGCGACTCCGGACTGCCCCTCCTGCGCGCCACCATCCTCACCGGCATCCTGCGCGAGCAGGCGGCCAACGCCGCCCGCGCCCTGGACGGCCCTGACCGCCACGCCTGGCAGAGCCTGGCCCAGACCCTCTTCGGAACCAGTGAGCACCCGCGCCTCATCAGCCTCTCCGACGCGCCCATCACCGTATCCACCCGTGAAGGAGGCGACCACCGGCCCACGCACACCGTCATCGGAGTGTCCATCGACGAGGCGACCGGCACCGCCAAGGAGGACTTCCTGCGCCTTGTCGAGCGGGCGGGCAAGGGCAGCGGGGAGGCCACCATCACCTTCCTCACCGAGGGCCTGGATCGCAGCCCGATCACCTGGGACAGCCAGCAGCGCGAGGACGCCCGCCTCCTACTGGCCCTGGCCGCCCAGCTGATCACCGCCGTCGGCTCGGACCGGACCAGCGGCGACGGGGCCTGCCGCGCCCTCATCGTCGATGACGGCACACCCTTGGACCGCGACTGGTGCGCCTCACACGTGAAGAGGCTGCTCGACGACGGCGTCGCCAGGGACCCGCAGGCCCCCAGCCCGACCAGGGGGCAGCCCGTCGTGCTGAGCGCCGCCCGGCAGGCCGGCCCATCCGCCTGCGAGACGACGGCGACCGCCACGCTCACCATCCGCCTGGACACGCCCCTGGTGTCCTATGAGGTCCCCTACTCCAATGAGGTGCGCTCATTGGACTTCCTGCGCGGGACCGTCCTGCTTCCCTGGGTCCACTCCCGCCTGCGCCACGCCTTCCCCAGCAGCGACCTCGTGCGCGACGCCGTCGTCACAGGAATGCTGCGAGTCAGCGACGCCACCCCGGTGGTCGGCGGGGTGCGGGGCCTGCCCGTCCCACTCGTCCTCTCCCGGGACAAGCGGTCAGGAGACAGCGCGGCGCAGCTCGAGCTGTGGAACCGGCTTCACAGCCAGGAGCCAACCGGCGTGCACGTCCCCATGCGCTCGGGCTACATCTTCGACCGCATCGAGGGCGACGCCGAGGTCGCCCTGGGCGCCCCGGCTCTCGTGGGCCGGCAGTCCACAGCCATCCAGGCCAGCACCGGGGCCGCCGCCACGGGCCAGCTCTTCATGGTCCGCGCCCTTCCGGCCGGCGTCGTCCTCCAGGCCGAGGTGAGCCTGTCCGCCGCGCTGCACGAGATCGTCGACGACCAGCTCAGCGCACTCCTCAGCCGGCCCGCACGGCTTGGATCGCGCCGGCTCTCCGGCACCTACGGGACAGCCACCTGCTCACTGGGCCCCGTACTGGAGGCCACCGCCCCGGCCCCCAGCGGGAGTGCGCCCGAGGACTTCACCATCTGGTGCCTCTCCGATGTGATCCTGCGGTCGCCCCGCCTGGGCACCGCCGGAGGCGTGGGTCCCCTGCTGGACGCACTGGGCGGAGGCCTCCCACTCACCCTCGTCCCCGATCCCGACGCCGAGGGGACGGACCCGCGCTACGCCGTCGGCCTGCGGCACCGGCGCGTGGACGGCTGGTCGGCCGCGAGCCAGCAGCCGCGAGCCAGCCGCATCGCCATCCAGGCGGGCACCACCCTGCGCATCGCCGCCCAGGACGCCGCCCGCAACGAGGAGCTGGCCCAGCGCCTGTCGCGACTTCAGCGCCAGGGCATCGGGCACCTGCGCGAGCAGGGCTACGGCAGGATCGCCGTCGGCCACCACCTGCTCGCGGATGACGGGGCGGGGGCGAGGATCCGGGCCCGCAGACTCAGGCAGTGCGACTTCACCGGCGAGGGGAGCAGATCATGAGCATTACCCGATACCAGCTCGACCTGGTCCTGCGCACCGACTCGCCCCTGCACAGCGGCGGAGCCGAGCACGACGTCGATCGCAGTGCGGCCGCGCGAAGTCAGGAGCAGCGGGAAACCGCGCCCAGACAATTCGCGCGCGACGCGGTGGGCGACCGCGTGCTCAGCGGGCGCAGCGTCAAGGGTGCGCTGCGAGCCGCCTGGATGGAGGCCTACGGCCATGAGCTCGCTCGCCAGGACCGGGACCACCCGCTGCTGGCGCTCTGGGGAGACCAGGACCGCGCGGCCGCCCTGACCGTCCACGCCATCGACCTCAGCGGAGTCGAGGCGACGTACCGCACGGGAATCGCCGTCGACCGCTACTGGGGCAGCGCGGGGGACACCGCGCTGTTCGAGCACGAGATCATCCCGGCAGGGGTCACGCTGAACCTGCGCCTGACCGCCCAGGTCGGCAGCATCCAGGACGACGGCGATCCCACCGCCGTGGAGACCCTCCTGGGGCAGGTGGTGGGCCTCCTGGCCGCCGGGCGCGTCAGCCTGGGAGGCCGCCAGAACGCCGGCTGGGGACGGGTCACGCTCAATGAGGCGCCAGGACCTCAGATTCCGGTGCGTCGCGATGCCCTGGCCGATCCCCGGGGACTGCTCGCCTTCCTCGCAAACCATCAGCAGCAGCACTCGATCCCCGTGCAGGAGGTGCGGCCCGCGCGCGGGCTGACCGTCGTGATCGGCTGGAGGAGCCCCACCGGCATTCTCATCGCCGAGCCGCGCGATGAGGAGGAGGTCAATGGTGGCAATGGTGAGGAGCCGGTCCCCACACGCCCCCTGCGTCAGCGCTCCATGAAGGGCAGGGCCTCGGATGAGGCCGGCGCCCTGGTGCTGCCCGGATCGAGCGTGCGCGGGGCACTGCGCAGCCGTGCCAGTCGGATCGCCCGCACCATCCTCCTGACCGGGGAGCAGGCCGATCGACAGGACCGGGACTGGTCGGGGACAGGGGTTCACCAGCAGCTCGCCGAGGACCCGCGCCTGGTGCGCGAGCTATTCGGCTCCACCGAGCGTCGCGGCGCAGTCCGGGTGATGGAGACCCCGGACAGCCAGAGGCGGGCGGAGACGCTCACCCAGCGCACGCACAACGCCGGGGATCGCTGGACGGGAGGAGTCAAGGATGGGGGCCTGTACTGCGAGCTCATCCCCGATGTCGACTGGAACGACCTCGTCCTGGAGGTCGACCTGCAGCGGGTGGCGCGCAGCGCCGTCAACAGCGCCGAGGCCCTCAACCGGCAGCGGGCGGCCCTGTGCCTGCTGGGCCTGGTCATCGCCGAGCTCGCCACCGGAACGCTGACCCTGGGAAGCCGCGGCACACGGGGCCTGGGCGCCGTCGAGGTCACCGCGGTGAGCATCGACGGCGATGACGCCCTTCTCGACGGCGCTTGGCGCATCACGGCCGACACCCCAGGGGCCGAGGGCAGCAGGCGGATCGCCGAGGAGCTGCTCACCCGCCTGCGAGGGCTCAATGAGGCCATCGCAGCCGATGGGGGAGGCGCATGGACCGACTACCTCGATGACGCCCCCGGGCGCACGACGACGCAGACCGCCCAGGAAGGTGCAGCGCGATGAACGCCGAGAATGCACAGCCCTTGACGCCCCAGGATGTTGCCAGCGCCCTGAGCAGGGACCTGCCGGAGCTGAGCGAGGGAATCTGGAGCGAGACGCCCGCCGCCACGGTCCCCACCGCCACCGTGGGCGACGTCCTCGCCCTCCTGGACGGCGAGGAGCGCGAAGGCCCGTGGGTAGGCCTGGCCGAGACCACCACGGGCTCCCGTGCCCTGCGTCGCGCCACGGCCGAGGCTCTGACCGACACCGCCGGCGAATCTGTTCCACTCGACACCGTGTACGAACTGCGGCTCTGGCGGCCCCTGGGCCATGCCGAAGGCGGCCTGCTCGCCCATGAGCTGCGCTGGATCAACGGCGCGGGCAGCGCCGAGATCCGCGTCGAGACCGCCCCAGCAGGGCAGGGGTTCAGCGGTGCCGTGGGCGAGCCGTGCTGGTGGCGCCACAACGCCTACCTCCAGCACCACAGTGCCGAGCGCACGGGATCAGCGCCAACGATGACCAGCCTGGAGGTCTTCACCCAGGAGAGCGAATACGGCAGCACAGTATTCGCCGACGAGCTTCTCACCGGAAAGTGGGGTTGAGATGGCACTGTTCCACTCCGCGGTCAACCGCATCCCTGTTTTGCGTGACTGCGCCGCAAATCACGCAGAAGAAGGGGAGCTCCCACGGGAGATCTTCACCGACCATGCGGCTGAGGGGCACGACCATCTGCACGCCGAGCGGTGGTCGGGCTCCATCGATCTGCGCCTGACCGCGATGACCCCCATCGTCTTCGGGGAGCAAGAGCGATCGGAGACCGGGCAGGAGGCGGCGATCGTGGGCCTCCCGCGGGATGGTGATGGGCGTGTCATCGTCCCTCCCACCATGATCAAGGGCATGCTCTCGCGCGCCTACGAGACTCTCACCGCGTCACGGTTCCGCGTCTTCGAGGAGCGGACAGAGCGGCTGACCTACCGCCCCGACACTCCCCGAGCCTCTGGCCGTCGGGAGTACAGCGCTTCCCCGCATGACCTGGCCCGTAGCCAGAAGGTGCTGCCCCTGGGCGACCGGGAGCAGGCCAGCCCGGCGGACCGCCTCTTCGGCTACGTGGTGCCACAAGCAGAGGAGGACGCCAAAGGCGGGGATGTGGCCCTGCGAGGAAGGATCGCCGTTAGCGCGGTCGACACCGAGGATGTCGTGGTGAGGGAGAAACCTCGTCTTCTTTCGCCTCTGCTGAGTCCCAGACCGACGTCTGCTCGCCGCTTTCTCACCGATGTCAAGGGGAGGACTCTGACCAGGCGCGGTGGAGGGCCACTGCCCCGGGCCGATTACTATGCGGAGGGCCAGCAACTCGGGAGCGCGGCGTATCCGGTTGAGCGCAAGTACCTCGGCACCACTGGATTCCCCCACAAGGCGACCAAAGTTCACCAAGATTCCGGGATGGAGGCACCAGGGCCTTCGGTCCGGCTGCGCGTCGTCTCCTGGATCGCCACCGGGAGCGTCATGAGATGCGCGCTCCGCTTCTCCGACCTGTCCGCCTCCGAGCTGGCGGCACTCCTGTGGATCCTCACGCCCGAGAACCTTGTCCCGGTCCAGCACCGCCAGTCCGACGAGGCTGGGTTCCTGCGCATGGGCCTGGGTAAGCCCCTCGGCCTCGGAGTGGTCAAGGTGGAGATCCCCGACGGAGGCGTGCGGGCGGTCCGCGGAGACGACCTCGCCCAGAGCTACCGGGAGCTCAATGCGTGCCTCGGCCTGGAGAGCGCTCCAGCATCGCTTCCGACTCTGCCCTCTCATGTTTTGAGCCTCCTGGACAGGCTTCCGTGGGTCAAGGCCATGCAGCGGGCGGCCTACGGCTATACCGACGGCGTCGATGTCCGCTATATGTCGTTGGAGGAGAACAAGCGGAACAACCTGACCGAGGAGGGGCTGCCCAGGGAGGGGGGCGGTGTCTCACCACGGGACTTGGTCGATGACCCGCGCCCCATCGATACGGATCTGCTGCCATCGAAGCAGAGGAGAAACCATGCTGCTCGTGCACATCGCGGGGCTCGCTGATCTCGGCATCCCTGGACGGCAGGAGGGGGCGGAGCGCGCCTCGATCGAGCGCTGCCGAGAGCTGGCGGACTGCCAGGAGCCAAATGAGGCACGACGTCGAATCATCGATCTGGACTATGACGCCCCTGCGCCAGGAGAGCCCTCAGGCGGGATGCGCAGCCCACTCGACCAGGAGATCGCCGCGCTCGTGAATCGCGGCGCCCAGGCCCAGGCCGCTCACACCGGTGCGGCGACAGCGCCAGCAGAGCCCCTGGAGATCATCATCGTCGGAGTCAAAGGAGATCGGACTCCCACCGAGCAGTTGGCGCAGGCGCTGACCACGGCCCTGAGAATCGCGGTCAAGGACGGTGGGCTCCTTGCCGGCCGCCCGGTGCGAATCCACGACGCCTGCCTTCTGCCAGGACTCGAGGAGGCTTCCAGCCTGGAGGAGCTGGAGTCCGTGGTGGGGTCCCACCACGGGCATGTGCTGCTCCCGCTGGGCGGGGGAGCGATGGCCGTCGTCCTGGCCGCCGCAGCGGTCACCACCGCAACCCACCCCGACAACTGGTCGCTCATCCTCCTCGACCGGCAGGCACGGTCGGGGGCCGAGGAGCGGTGGGACCCGCCCGTGCTTGACATGTCAGTACCGGCAGACCCACTGAGAGGATGGCTTCTCGGGCTCGGGCTGCCCACGGTCCTCGACAGCCTCCAGGGCACCGGAGCCCCGAAGCCCACTGACGACCACGATTCCGATGTCCGCTCCGCGGCCGATTCCATCCGCCGTGCCCTCGGGGGAGGCGGGTCAGAGCTGGAAGCCACCTCTGATGACATCGCTGCCCTGCTGATCACCGATGTTGCGCGTGGCGACCTCGCAGCAGGCATGGCCCTGCGGGCCTGGATGACCGCCGTCTATCTCGAACTCCATAAGGCCACCGAAGGGCACACGGATCAGAGTAAGAACGGCAGTAGAAGTCCCGGGCAGACTCTCGGCCGCATCCAGCGTCTTGAGCGCTCGCTGCAGGAGCCTGACAAATGGATGCTCGCCCGTCAGCACCTGGTCGAGCTCGGGAACAACGCCACCCATGACGCCGATTCCCCCACCAGGGATGACCGCGCCCTTCCCCTGGTGGCAGAGGTGCGTCGCGAGCTCGGGGACAGGATCCCGGATTGGCTGAACTGGCCGGGGTCGGAGATCTGCCTGCTCCTCGCGCAGGGCAAGGAGCGCGCCGGCGAGGGCCATCCTCGCCGCCCACTGGTGGTCAATCTGCTCTCCCGGCCTCCCGCCCGTGAGCTGCGGGACTCCTGCGCCGTGCCAGGCCCCCTGGCGCTCAAGGCGCTCATCGCGCACTCTACGCAAACGCATCAGGCGGCTCAGAAGGTGCAGGAGACCGTGAAGAGGACTCGTGAGGATCGTCCCTCCCGGTCCGCCGTCGACCAGGGCTGGGGGCATGCCGAGGTCTCACTGCGCGAATACGCCTCGATGACCGCCCCCGAGCTCTCCTCGGCCCAGATCGATGAGGCGATGACGGGCCTGCGCCATCAGGCGCGAACCTGGCTCAGCCAGCAGAGCCCCCGGCCCCGCGCCGTTGTCGTCGCCACCACCGGTGAGAAAGCCGCAGCCATCGCCCTGCTCCAAGCCGCCCAGGCCTTCGGAGCCGACCACGGAGTCCCCGTCCTCCTCATGTCCTCGATCACCAAGGGCCAGGGCCGGGAGCAGTTCCAATTCCACCAGTTCGGCCTCGACAGGGACGTTCGCGCGGCCCTGCTCAAGGCGGCCATGCACTGCCTGGACAGATTCGACCTGCTCACCGCCCAGCGCCTCCTGGCACTGGGAGACTCCGACATGAAGCGGTTCGCCGCCTGCAGCGGCATCCTGGCCGAGGAGCTTCTTGCCGCCGTGCGCTCCAGTCCGCAAACGCGAGACGCTCACGCCCCCACCGTTCTGGCCGTGCTGGGAGCCATCGCCGGCCTCATCGACTCCGGCGAGCTGCAGGACGACGCGCAGATCCGGCTCGCCACCATCGCCGGCGAACTCCTCCACATCCCTCCGAAGCCCGAGCGGACCCCCGTCATCCTGGCGATGAGCGACTACGGCGACATTCCCCAGGGCGTGAATCTGCGCGAGGCCCCGGCCGGCGCACTGCTGCGCCTGCTCTACAGGATTCGCAACAAGACCCCCATCAACCACGGCTCCCAGGGCCTGGAGGAGGCCACCGCCCACGAGCTGGGACCCCAGGGGCGGCGGGCCCATCCTGAGCTCACCTATCCGCAGCTCCTGCGCCAGGCGGTTCGCGCCGTCCGCCGCGACCACCCCTGGACCGGCAGCTCCGACTGGGACGAGCGCATGACGCGGGTTCGCCACGGCATCCACGCGCTGCTCGCCCACCACTGCGGAAGCGGGAACCGCGACCAGGAGCCGACCGCGGCACTCCTGCCAGGAGATGCTCTAGGCGAGCCCCAGACCCTCATCAACCTCACCCCCCATGAGGTCGTGCTGGACTGCGGCGTCGGCGAGCCACTGCGCCTACCCAGCGCCGGCCAGTCGCCCAGGCTCCTACTCGACCAGGGCCAGCAGGGGATCCTCGCCGTCCGGGACCCCCAAGACGACGAGCGCGCCCGGGAGGTCCCCCTCTCCATCGGCCGCCGGGTCCAGGGCATTGACCCGCCCCTGCCCGATCCCAGGCCGGGCACGCTCTACATCACCGGCCGGGTCGTGGCCGAGCACCACCCCCAGCGCTCCGACCTGGTATGGCCCGCCGACCTCATCCGTGACAGCACCGGCCAGGTGACGGCCGCGCGGGGCCTGGCCACGCTCGCGCCTGGGCGAGGACTCATCGCACGAGTCGGGAGGAGCGGGCCATGACTGACGGGCAGTCCACGCAGCCCGCGCACGCGCAGGGCACCGGGTTCATCCACCTGAACGACCCCCAGGAGATGCGGCTCATCACCCTGTGGAAGGCAGAGGCCGCCGATGGCTGGGAGACCACCTTCAAGAATTGGAACGATGGCGCCCTCAATCTTCGCGCCCGCGACAGGGCAGGCAGGAGGAGGAACGCGAGCAGCTTCTGGCGCGCCGGATACGTCCACCCGGAGGTGGCCGCCAGGCTCCTGGACCCGGGCAACCGGCGATCCAAGCCCCTGGACAGTCTGGCCGACTACGCGAAGCCCACCGACCCCACCGCACCGCACCGCGCCCAACCCGACCTGCGGATCGGCGCACTGGAGGTGCTGCGGGTCTCCGAGCAGCGCAGCGGATCCTGCACAGTCATCCTCGCCGTGCACGCCGTCGTCCCCCAGGCCGACTACGAGCGCTGCTTCAACACCACGATGCGGCTCGGCGCCCTGCCCCACCTGGGCGGGTTCCTCACCGAGCTCCTCGCCTCCCCGGAGGTCTGCGGTGAGCACCCCCTCACGCTGGCCTCCGACCACCAGGAGCGCGAAGGCTGGTTCGCCCCTCCGCTACTGACACTGACCTGGGTCCCCTGGAGGCTGAGCGCCGCCTGGTCGCCCGGGCCCGGCTCGAAGCCCCGGACCCCAGGAGCAGGCCAGGGCGCCTGGGTGTCCGAGGAAGTCCAGAGCCTCCTGCGCGCCGACGCCGAGCTGGGCGCAGCCGCCAGCAGCAGGCTGGGCGCGCCGCAGCTCGCGGTCTCCGGCTGGCAGTGGAGTGACTTCCCCACCCCCGGCGGCGTCGAGCTCAGCGAGGAGAACTACCAGGCCCACCTGAAGCGCACCCACCTGCTCTCCCAGAGCTGGGCGGTCGCCGTCGGAAGAACCGGGACGGCCTACCTGGCCCGGCAGAGCACGGACCCCTTCCTGTGCGAGGGGATGCTGCGCGCCTGCTCCACCGACCTCGACATCCACCTCCTGGTGGCCCTGGACCGCCTGAGAGTGCGCTCCCTGTCCCAGCAGCTGGCCGACACTGCCGAGCGGCTGCGGGACCACCTGCACCAGGGAGCCTGCCCCGCCCACCAGCAGGAGCGCCTCGATCAGCTCATCGACAACGCCATCGCCCTGGACAGCGAGGCCGTCGCCTTCCTGGCCTCCGAATGGTGGACGAACATCGCCGAGCACCACCGCGTGGACCAGCTCCTCGCCTGGATGCAGGAGGCGGCGGGACTGGACGACGCCGTCGCCCAGATCGTCCAGCAGGCCCGCCTCCTGCGCGAGACCGTGCAGACCCTCATCGAGCGCGAGGAGCGTCGGGTTGACGCCGAGAGGAACGCCATCGAGCGCAGGCGCCAGGAGCTCGAGCGCGAGCGACAGGCCGCCGAGGCGCGCCAGCAGCAGACCTTGGAATGGGCGGTCGGCGTCCTGGCCTTCATCGGCGTCCCGCTGACCGTCCTGCTGGAGATATGGATCAACTGGGACCCCGGCGCCCGCATGGTGGAGCGCGCGGATGGTGGTGGTTGGCATCCCTGCCCGTGGTCCTCCTCCTCGCAGTGCTCATCGGCATCCTCATCGCCAGGGTGCTCCACGTCAGCCTCAAGCCGCCCGACCGCCAGGACCCGAGCACCACCGACGATCCCCGAGCCCGCCGGTCCCTCTGAGC
This sequence comes from Actinomyces slackii, assembly GCF_900637295.1. Lineage (NCBI taxonomy): Bacteria > Bacillati > Actinomycetota > Actinomycetes > Actinomycetales > Actinomycetaceae > Actinomyces > Actinomyces slackii. The sequence continues at coordinate 1,214,615 of NZ_LR134363.1, forward strand.
CGCGCGGCCCGCCTGGCCGCACTACAAGGCCTCCACATCCAGTGCGCCCATGCCGAAGGCCGCATGAGAGCCGGCGTTGGTGAACCGGGCCAGGGACATGAGGCTGGAGAAGACGCGGGTGGCGGGCGCCCCCGGGGTCCCGCTGATCCGCATCTCGCCCTCCCGCGCGGTGATCCTGCGGGAGGATAGCCGGCCCCGCCCATCGCTGCGCGGCATGCCCAGGCTCACGCTCACCGGATGAGTGCGGTCCTGGGTCGCCAGCATCCGCTCCAGGGCGTCGCGGCCGGGCAGCTCGGGCGCCGTGGCGGGGGACCACTGCCGCCACCGGGTGTGCAGGCTCGTCGCCAAGGAGGCGGGGGGAACCGTGTCGAGATGCCTGCCCCGAGAGGTGATGACCGTGGGGGAGAGCAGGCGCACCAGCCAGGTCGAGGCGCTGTCGTCGGCTGCCATCTCCTCCCAGGAGGCCTGCTCCAGGATCTGGGCCTCCACGGGGACAAGAGGCGCCTGGCGGCCACTGCCGTCCCCGATCGGCAGCACCCCGCCCCAGGCCAGCCACGCGTCCAGAGTGTCCAGGAGCCGGTCGTCCAGGAAGCGCAGCTCCATGCCGAATGCGCCCGGGCCCGCGGACAACTGCCCCAGGCAGTAGGGCTTGGTGCCCGCCAGGTCATGGGGCGGGCGGGCAGCCAGGGCGGGCCGTGCGGCGGCGCGCTCGCGGGAGACTCCCTCGGGCAGGTCGAAGACCCGTCCCCAGGCCGCATGAAGCCGGCGGGGCGTGGCCGCCACCGGCGCGGCCGCATCGAAGCTGACCAGTGCAGTACTGGGCATCAGTGCACCTCCACCGATGAGACCGCTGCCGCGCCGGATCTCGCGCCAGTGCCACCCACTCTGCCACTTCGATGCTCCGATGAGGGCGGTTTCGGGCACCCGCGGCCTGAGCGCGGTTGTCCACGGTGAACAACTTTAACCGCCTCCGCTTGCTGGTCTGCGGCCGGAAAAGTGCCCTGACCTGCGCGTTCGCGATTACGGCAGGTGGCGGTGAGCCTTAAAGTTGTTCACCGTGGACAACATGCCGAGGGGAGGCGGCGGCGCTTCGCGTCACCGACGAGGGTTCGCGGCGCCGTTAGCGCCTCGTTCGGTCTCCGGGTCCGCTGCCCCTGGGCCAGAAGGCCGGCGGTGATCCCGCGCCGCTCCCATGCCGGCGCCATGGTGCCCCTCGCCACCCCGACGCTTCGATAGGGGGCGGGTCCGGGTCCCGGTATTCCCGTCCAGGATTCCCCCGGTGCTGCCCACGCCTGGCGCGAACATGGGCCGAGGCGATGGGGAGAATCCGCCCGCCATCGGCTAACGTCTAGGGTGCACACGCGCGAAGGGATCCACCGCTGATGAGTGACACGGGCCAGAAGCCTGGCCGTAAGCGCCCGAACAAGCCGGGCAACATGAATAAGAAGGACGCCAGGAGCGGGCGTGACAAGAAGCGCCGCGGCGCGCTGGGCAACCCGTTCCTGTGGGCGGCCCCCATCGTCCTGGTCATGCTGCTCATCTGGGCGTTCACCTCAGCCCTGAGCGGCTACCAGGCCATCGACACCTCCGACGGCATCGCCCTGCTCAAGGACAAGCCGGACACCGTCGAGTCGGTGACGGTGATCGATGGCACTCAGCGCGTCGAGCTCGACCTGACCGAGTCCTACGTGCAGAAGCCCAAGAAGGAGGGCGAGTCGGAGGAGGACATGGGCAAGCGCGTCCAGTTCACCTTCACCGACGCCCAGGCCGAGCAGGTCGACAACCTGGTCCAGGGGGCCGCCCCCAAGGCCGGCTTCAACTCGGTGGTGCCCACCACCTCCTGGTGGTCCTCGCTGCTCCAGCTCTTCCTGCCGCTGGCCATCTTCCTGGTCATCATGTGGTGGATGTTCTCGCGCATGAGCGGGGGGCGCGGTGGCGCCATGGGCTTTGGCAAGTCCAAGGCCAAGATCGGCTCCAAGGAGATGCCGGACGTCACCTTCGATGACGTCGCCGGTGAGGATGAGGCTGTCGAGGAGCTCGAGGAGATCCGCGAGTTCCTCTCCGAGCCGGAGAAGTTCCGCGCCGTGGGCGCCAAGATCCCCAAGGGCGTGCTGCTCTACGGTCCGCCCGGAACCGGCAAGACCCTCCTGGCCAAGGCCGTGGCCGGGGAGGCCGGGGTGCCCTTCTTCTCCATGGCGGCCTCGGAGTTCGTCGAGATGTTCGTGGGTGTGGGCGCCTCGCGCGTGCGCGACCTGTTCGACCAGGCCAAGGAGAACGCGCCGGCGATCATCTTCGTCGATGAGATCGACGCCGTGGGCCGTCACCGCGGCTCGGGCACCGGCGGCGGGCACGACGAGCGCGAGCAGACCCTCAACCAGCTGCTGGTGGAGATGGACGGCTTCGACGCCAACACCAATGTCATCCTCATCGCCGCCACCAACCGCCCCGATGTGCTGGACCCGGCGCTGCTGCGGCCCGGCCGCTTCGACCGCCAGGTCTCCGTGGAGGCCCCGGACATGGCGGGGCGCGCCGCCATCCTCAAGGTCCACGCCAAGGGCAAGCCCTTGACCCGCGACGTCGACCTCGACCTGGTGGCCAAGCGCACCCCCGGGTTCACCGGTGCGGACCTGGCCAATGTCCTCAACGAGGCGGCCCTGCTCACGGCCCGCTCCAACGCCCAGCTCATCGACAACCGCGCCCTGGATGAGGCCATCGACCGTGTCATCGCCGGCCCTCAGAAGCGCACCCGGGTCATGAACGACCACGAGAAGCGGGTCACCGCCTACCACGAGGCCGGCCACGCCCTGTGTGCCGCCGCGGGGCGGTACTCCGACCCCGTCACCAAGGTCACCATCCTGCCGCGCGGTCGGGCCCTGGGCTACACCCAGGTCATGCCCGCCGATGACAAGTACTCCGTGACCCGCAACGAGCTGCTCGACCAGCTCGTCTACGCCATGGGCGGGCGGGCCGCCGAGGAGATCATCTTCCGCGACCCCACCACCGGCGCCTCCAACGACATCGAGAAGGCCACCTCCACGGCCCGCAAGATGGTCACGGACTACGGCATGACCGCCGCCGTGGGCGCCGTCAAGCTCGGCACCACCGAGAACGAGACGGTCCTGGGGCTGTCCGCCACCAGCCGGGACTTCTCCGAGGAGGTGGCCGCCACGGTCGACGCCGAGGTGCGGGCGCTGCTGGACGCCGCCCACCGCGAGGCCTGGGAGATCCTCACCCGCAACCGCGCCGTCCTGGACCGCCTGGCCGACCAGCTCCTGGATCGGGAGACGCTCCTGGAGAAGGACCTGGAGGAGATCTTCGCCCCCGTGGTCAAGCAGGCCGAGCGGCCCCTGTGGCGCTCCGACGACTCCCTCATCGCGGATCCCGCCCCGCTTCCGGGCGGAGCCGAGCAGGCTGCGGATGCGCAGCCGGACGACGCTGCTGCGGGCGGCCAGGACGCTGAGCCCGACCAGGGCGGCTGGAGCGCCGAGAGCCCTGAGAGTGCCGGGGGCGCTGAGGGCGACCTCGGGTCCGGGTCGTGAGCTATGACGCGCAGGGCGTGCGCCAGGCGGTGCGCGACCTGCTCGTGGCCATCGGCGAGGACCCCGACCGTGACGGCTTGCGCGAGACCCCTGATCGGATGGCGCGCGCCTATGCGGAGATGTTCGCCGGGCTCGAGGAGGATCCGGCCGAGCACCTGGAGCGGGTCTTCGACGTCGGGCATGAGGAGATGATCCTGGTGCGCGACATCCCCCTGTACTCGGTGTGCGAGCACCACCTCCTGCCCTTCCACGGCCAGGCGCATGTGGCCTACATCCCGGGGGAGGGCGGGCGCGTGACCGGCCTGTCCAAGCTGGCGCGGCTGGTGGAGGGGTACGCCCGTCGCCCCCAGGTCCAGGAGCGCCTGACCGCCCAGATCGCCGACGCCATGGTGGAGCGACTGGGCTGCCGGGGCGTGCTGACGGTGGTCGAGGCCGAGCACCTGTGCATGTCCATGCGGGGCGTGCGCAAGCCCGGCTCCAACACGGTGACCTCCGCGGTGCGCGGCCAACTGCGCAACGCGGCCACCCGGGCTGAGGCCATGAGCCTCATCCAGGGCGGCCGGTCCTGAGGTCCGCGGGGCCGCGAGGGGCCCCGCATGCGAGCGCCTCAGGTTGCGTCGTCGTCCTGGATCGGGACGCTGAAGACGACGGACCAGCGCTCGGCCGTTTTGCTCACGGTGAAGGTGCCGCCCAGTGTCTCGATCCGGCGCCGTGCCCCCTCCAGGCCGATCTTGGAGGACAGAGCCGTACTGGGCGGGGTATCAGGGCCGATGGCGTTGACGCACATGCACTCCACGGTGCGGTCATCGGTCTCGATGAGGAGGGAGACCTTGGTCGATGGGGGTGCATACTTCGAGGCGTTGGTGATGAGCTCCCCGATGACCCGCACCAACTGCTGATGCACGCCCGGGGTGATGCTCTGATGATCGAGTAGTTCCAGGCCCTCGACCAGCAGGACCGTGTCGCGCTGGGCAAGCGAGGCGCGGACGCGCTCGATGGTCTCTGACAGGGGTGGCGGGGGAGAGGAGGCGAGAAGGAGGAGGGCGTCGTCTCCCTTGGCGGCGCTCATCGCCTTGAGGCTGTTCCGCAGTTGCTTGATGGCGCTGCGGACCGGGGCGGTCACCGCGGCGAGCTCGCGGTGGAGGAGCTCGTCATCAGGATGAGTCAGGCGGGCCTGCTCGGCGAGCATGACCGCATGGCTCAGGTCGCGGACCACGGTGTCGTGGAGCTCTGAGATCACCAGGCGCCGTTGCCGCTCCAGCCTCTCCTGGCGCTCCAGCTCGGTCCGGGCGGTCGCTTGGCGATGCAGTCGAACCATCTCGCCAGCGGTTAGACAGGGGGTTGCGATGATGGCGGTCGCCAGGGTGCCGAAGAACGGCCCATCGGGGGTCTGGGAGGCGTAGATGATGAGCGCGAGGGCGTGCGCCGCGGCGGCGGGGTAGATCGTGCGGCGTGGATGTCCCCTGGACAGGAGCATTGCACAGATGAACCAGGGGATCGCGATGGCGAACAGGGCGATCGGTTCCGCTCCGGCCAGACCGATCCAAGCGAGGACAAGGCTGGCGAAGAGACCAATGCGGGGGCGCAGGGAGGACAAGGGGAGGCAGATCGCGAGGAGCGCCGTGATCGCTAGTCCCCATGGCTGACGGGAACCGCCCACGAGGGGGGAGGCGATGAACAGGAAGAGGGCGATACCCGCATGCATCATGTGCGCGTGCCGTGGGGGCCACCAGACGACGGAGGCCCGGTTGCTGGAGTTGTGGGGATGCACGGTGGCGCCTCCCGTGTCGAGGGCTTGATGGTTATCATTATTCCATGCATAGTGAACCCCTCCCCTCCAGTGCGGCAAAAAATAGTGATGAGAAATGTCGAGTGATAGTCGTCGACGATGACCCGATGGTGCTGCGGGCCCTGAGGACCTATCTCAGCGGGGTTAATACCCTTACTTCACTTTATTTAATTCTCATAAAGTTTGGGCGCAGTAGGAGGGGTCGCGGTCGAGCTGCGGCGGTGGAGCGGCCAGCGCCTACACCACCGGTACGGATAGGACGACGGTGAAGCGATCCGGGGTGCGGGACACATTCAGAGTTCCGCCCAGGGCCTCCACGCGGCGCCGCACTCCCACGAGTCCCAATCCGGACGAGGCCACCGGATCCGCCTCCGTCCCGGCGTCGACCGTGTTGGAGCTCATCGCCTCCAGGCTCATCCCATCGTGCTCCACGACGAGTCGCGCAGGCCCGGGCGCCGCGTGCTTGGCCATGTTGGTTGTCAGCTCGCCCAGCATGCGCACCAACTGCTGGCGCAGCCCAGGGCCGATCCTCGCGCTCTCCAGCGCCTCAAGCCCTGCCGTCTCCAGGCTGATCCCGCGGGCCGCGAGGGTGCGGCGCGTCTCGTCGACCACCTCTGTCAAGGACCTCGGCGCGGAGGATGCCAGCACGTCGAGGGGCACCTGATCCGCCATGTCGTTCATCGACCGCAGGCTGGAGCGCAGCTGATCGACGGCGGTGCGCACCGAGGAGGTCATCGCCCCGAGCTCGCCGACCAGTGGCGCGTCGGGCTGGGCCAGGCGCGCTTGCTCGGCCCTCATCACCGCCTGAGTCAGATCGCGCACGACGGTGTCATGCAGCTCGGAGACGATGAGCAGGCGCTGGTTCCGCATATCCGCCTCATGGCGCCGGGCCGCGGCCTCGGCCTCCATGCGTGGCTGGCGCATGAGCTCGGCAACGATCAGGCAGATCGTCCCCACCAGCATGGTGTAGGTGAAATCTGTCGCAAGCGCGGAGTTGGAAACCACATTCGAGTGGTGGCCGATGACCGACCCGCCAAGAGAGATCAGGACAAGACCGTAGGCGCTGAGCCTGCTGAAGCCGCGGGTCAGGAGGACCGATGCGCACAGCCACGGCCCAATAGCGGGCAGGGAAGGGCCCGCAGGGGCAGCATCGCCGAGTGCAAGGAGGAACGCGTACAGCGTGCCGAGGCACAGGCCACTGCTGATGAGCGGTGCCACTGAAAGCACTGCGACGCCCAGGCCGCTGATGAGCAGGGTCACCATGTAGAACGCATCGGTCCGCCGATCCGGGACCAGCGCCGCCACAGCGGCGAGCGTGAGCAGCGTCGCGCAGGCCAGACACAGCAGGTGCGTGCGGAGCCTGGGTGTCCACACAGTCAGACGCGTGGGGGCGAGGAGGCCTGTCACGAGACCGGGAAGCCTTGCCGCTCGTGCCATACGGAGCCCCCTCTCGATGCCGCTCACCTGTCTTCCAGGGAGTTTCTTCACCTGCAAGCCATTAGCATCCTGCCATGACCATCCGTGCTCCGGAGACAGCCTCACACTCCTCGATGGTTCGCGTTGCCCTCGTTGACGATGACCCCTTCGTCCTGACCGCGCTGCGCACCTACCTCGACTCCTCGGATCGCATCGAGGTCCTCTCAACCTTCTCCAACGGTGCGGACGCGCTTGCCTTCCTGCGACGAGTCCGGGCGGACGTCCTGCTCACCGATGTGCGGATGCCCAGGATGGACGGCCTGGAGCTGCTGAGCCGGGTGCGCCAGGACCACCCCGGCGTCGCCGTGGTGGTCCTGACCTCCTTCGATGACGACCAGGCCATGCTCGCGGCCCTGTCCGCCAGCGCGAACGGCTTCCTCCTCAAGGACAGCACCCCGGAGGAGATCATCCGGGCCGTTCTCGCCGCCGCCGACGGCGGCACCACGATATCCCCGACCACCGCCTCCCGCCTTGTCGCCCACCATATCCGCCCTGCCCCGCCGCCCCTGCCCCAGGTCACAGCCGCCGAGCAGGCTGTGCTTGACCTGCTGTGCGAGGGGTACTCCAACGCGGAGATCGCCGCCCGCCTGGTGGTCTCCGAGGCAACGGTCAAGACGCATGTCTCCCACCTCATGAAGAAGTTCTCTGTATCGTCCCGGCTCAAACTCGTCGTCGCCGTCCATCACGCCCAGGACGCCGCTCGCTGAGCGCGCCGCGCTGCTGCCCACCTGCGGGCATCGGGCCAGCGACGCCGCGCCCGGCCCCGGTTTCCTCAGTCCTCCGCAAGCGCCATCACCGGCGGGATGGCACTCGCCCGCCCGGCTGGCCGCAGGGAGGCCGCCATAGCCACAAGCAGGGTGACGATGACAATCCCGGCGAGTGCCGCGGCAGGGATGTCCAGGGTGACCCCGCCGTCCTTCAGCGCCGCTACGGTCCCGGCGGCGCCCAGACCGGCTCCCGCGGCCACTCCCAGGACTCCTCCGGTGATGGCCAGCAGGACTCCTTCGGAGACGATGAGGCGCCTGATCTCGGATCGGCTGGAGCCGGTGGCCCGCAGCACGCCGATCTCGCGCGTGCGCTCCAGGACCGAGATGTCGGTGGTGTTGGCCAGCCCGGACAGGGAGATGATGAAGGCCGCCCCGATGACGAGGCACACGATGAGCATGACGCGGTTGATATTCGCCTCGACCTGGGCGCGCGCCGTCGCGCTCCCCACGACCATGAGGTCCTGCCCTTGGGTCGCCTCCCGGACGGCCTTCTCCGTGGCGGCCGAGGAGTCCTCGCCGGCACGGATCCACATCATGGAGTCCGTGGGGGCTCCCCCTGTCAGGCGCTGCGCGGTGGCGGGGGTGATCGCCGCTCCCCAGCCCTCGAGCCGGCGTGCCGTCAGCGTGGTCTGGCCGCCGGGCCCCGTGAGGATGACCTGCGCGCCGTCGGGGATGTCATAGATGCTGCCCACGATGATCGTGTCATCGGAGAGCTCCTCCAGCCCCTGGGTGGTGCGCACGACGGTGGCGGCCTGCGCCGTATCGATGGCGATGACGTTGATCGGCGCCTGCTCGCCTCCCACGGTCCTGGTCAGGTCCATCGAGGGGACGTAGATGGACTTCTCCACCCCGCTGATCGATGTCATGGTTGAGGAGAGGGCCTCAGTGTCGGTCTGCGGCGTGACGCCATGGACCTGGATGTCGACGGGAGAGCCCTTGTGGACCATGTCGTCAAAGGACACCCTCAGGGAGAACAGCCCGACGAACAGCGCAGAGCCCACCAGGACGCAGACGAACAGCGTGGCCGCCGTCGCTGCGGAGCGACCGGAGTTGCCGGCCAGGTTGCGAGCGGCCAGGTGGAGGATCGGGAACCGCCCCGGTGCGCCGATCCTCCCGATGAGGCTGACGATCGCCACCGTGAGCAGGGGCAGCATCGCCAGGAGACCTGCCACAGCCACCAGGCTCCCGGCAGCAGCCAGGTAGAGCTGGCCTCCCATGCTGCCCAGTGCGGCCAGCGCCCCTCCGATGAGGGCCAGGGCCGCACCGAGGATCGCGGCCCACCGCTGCCGGCGCCCCGCCTGCCTGACGTCCGCGGTCTGGCCCGTCAGCGCCACCAGTGGCGAGATGCGAGTGGCCCGGCGAGCGGGGCGCAGCACCGCGACGAGCGCGACCAGGGAGCCCAGGGCGATGGTCAGTGCGACGGAGACCGGGGAGATGGTCAGGTGCTCGCCGGCCAGATCGGCGAAGGTCCCCGATCGCACCAGGGCCGCAGCGCTGCCGACTCCCACGGCCGCTCCGATGAAGGAGCCGATCACTCCCGTGATGAGGCCCGTGCGCAGGATGGCGAGCATCACCTGCCGCCGGCTGCTGCCGATGCAGCGCAAGAGCCCGATGGTGCGGGTCTGGCGGGCCACGAGCGTGGTGAAGGTGGTGGCGATGACGATCATGGCCACGACCGCGCACACCGGGGCCAGCAGGTTGAGGATGGTCGCGATGGTCGCGCCCCCCTGCTCGCTGCTCGTGCGCTGGATGATCTCGTCCTCCGCGGTCTGCACGGAGGCCGAGGGCTGAACCGCGTTGACCGCCTCGGCGACCTTGTCGCGCAGATCTGCGGGGCTGGTGGCCGGCGAGCCGGTCACGTACAGGTAGTGGTAGTCGACATCGGCCCCCAGTTCCACGATCTGGTCGGCGGTGGCGTAGATGGTGCCGATCCCCGCGCGATGGGAGTCCGCCCCCGGGGAGATGATGCCGACCACTGAGGAGGCGCGCCGTGCGCTCTCATCGGGGGTCGTGGTGCGGATCGTGTCGCCCACGCCCAGACCCTGCTGCTCGGCCAGGTCGGTGCTGATGGCGATCTCCCCGGCCGCCTGGGGCAGACGGCCACTGGTCAGCCTGGTGTGCTCGGTCAGGGCGGGCACGTCCTGAACCGCGATGGTGCTGCCGATGGAGTTCGCCAGCTGCGGCGGCAGGTCGAGCTTGAGGGCGGTCCAGTGCGCGCCGCGCACGGACTCGACGCCGTCGAGCTCGGAGATCCGGGACACGAGGGCCTCATCCAGGCCGCCCTCGGTGCTGCTGGCCAGGCGCCCGTCGGTGACGACGACGGAGGCGCCGCCCACGGACAGGCGGGCGTCCTGCTGCACCTGGGTGCGGAAGGAGTCGGAGATGATGAAGGCGAAGGCGATGAGGGCCGCGCTCATGGCGACTGCGACCAGTGCGGCGATGGTGCGCCGCAGATCGAGGATCGTGGGCATCAGCGGGCCCCCATTCCTGTGGCGCGCGCCGGGCCGAACCCGTGGGGCTGGGCGGGGGCAGCGGCGTGGCGGGCGATATACCCGGGGCGACCGGGGGCGCTGGGCTGGCGGGCGGCCCCGAGCCCGGCTGGCGGGCCGGCCGGCCGGGCGGCCAGCGGGCTCGACGGTGGGGCGGCCGGCGGGCTCGACGGTGGGGCGGCCGGCGGGCTCGACGGTGGGGCGGCCGGCGGGCTCGACGGCAAGCCTGCCGTCGCCCCGGGGGCGGTGCCCGGGGCTGGCGCTGCCGGCGCTGCTGGCGCTGCTGGCGCTGCCGGCGCTGCGGGAGCGGCCGGAGCAGCCACGTGGCTGTGCTGGTTGCGCTGGCCAGCGGTCGGTGCAACGCGGGCGCCGAGGCGCGAGACCGGGGAGTCGCCCACGATGCGGCCATCGCGCAGCCGGATGATCCGCTTGGTGGTGGCCGCGGCGTCCTCGTCGTGGGTCACCATGACGATGGTCTGCCCCAGGGTCTCGCACATGCGGACCAGGGTCTCCAGAAGGTTGGCGGCCGAGGCGGTGTCCAGCGCGCCGGTGGGCTCATCGGCGAAGATGACGTCGGGGCGGCTGACCAGGGCGCGGGCGACCGCGACGCGCTGCTGCTGGCCGCCGGAGAGCTCGGTGGGCCGATGAGTCAGGCGGTCGCCGATGCCCAGCGTGGTCACCACGGCGTCATACCAGTCCTTGTCCGGCGTGCGATGGGCCAGGCGCATGGGCAGGAGGATGTTCTCCTGGGCGGTCAGCGTGGGCAGCAGGTTGAAGGACTGGAAGATGAAGCCGAGCTTGTCGCGGCGCACCTTCGTGAGCTGGCGGTCATTCATGCCGGCCAGGTCCTCGCCGGTGATGAGGACCTGGCCAGAGGTAGGGGAGTCGAGGCCGGCCAGGCAGTGCAGGAGGGTGGACTTCCCCGAGCCCGAGGGGCCCATGATGGCGGCGAACTCGCCCTGGCCGATGGCCAGGGTGACGTCATCAAGGGCGACGACCCGTGCGTCTGCCTGGCCGTAGACCTTCGTCACTCCCCGGGCCTCGACAACGGCCTGCGTGGGATGAATGCGGGGTTCCATGGTTCAGCCTTTCTGCTGTGCGCCAGTGATTCGAGCCTGTGACTGCGACCTGCTCATCAGGCTAGGAGCGCCCGGCGCGCCGGGGAATGCGGCGAAGGGCTGGGATCGCGGGCCATCTGCGACCAAAGGATGATGTGGGACGGATTCTGTCCATGATGAACAACTTTCAAAGCCACCTCAATCCTAACCTTTAGAAACCATGCAGGTGAGAGCATGGTTTCGTCGAGTGACCACGTGGCTGCTGCCGTTAAAGTTGTTCACCGTGGACACATGCCCCGGTCGATCGCCCCTCCAGCGGCTCGCCGCGGGCGGAAAACACACGGGTGCACCCGTAAGGGCGGCCCAACCGTTAGCCTGGGCCTGTGAGTTCCGTGCCTGCCATCGCCCCGGCGTCATTGCCGCGGTCGCTGCGCGGGCGCACGCTGCTCATGGCGGTTGTCAACATCACCCCGGACTCCTTCTCTGACGGCGGGCGATGGGACACCGCGCAGGCCGCTGTGGCCCATGGCCGCGACCTGGTGGCCCAAGGAGCCGACATCATCGATGTCGGTGGGGAGTCCACCCGTCCCGGCGCCCAGCGCGTCGACGCCGCCACCGAGGCCGCCCGCGTCCTGCCGGTGATCCGCGAGCTGGCCGAGCAGACGGTCGTCTCCGTGGACACCACCCGCGCCGCCACCGCCGAGGCCGCCCTCGAGGCCGGGGCGAGCATCATCAACGACGTCTCCGGGGGCCTGGCCGATCCCGCCATGCACCGCCTCGTGGCCGAGTCCGGCGCCATCTACATCTGCCAGCACTGGCGGGGGAGCCCGGAGACCATGGACACCCTGACCGACTACCCCCAGGGGGTCGTCGCGGGCGTGACGGCAGAGCTGCGGGCCCGCCTCGACGAGCTCGCCGCCGCCGGGGCCCAGGCCCACCAGATCGTGGTGGACCCCGGGCTCGGATTCGCCAAGACCCACGAGCAGTCCTGGCAGCTCCTGGCCGCCACCGGCACCCTGGGCGCAGAGCTGGGCCACCCGGTCCTCATCGGCGCCTCCCGCAAGCGCTTCCTCTCCCTTGCCTGCGACGAGGGCGCCGCGCCCGCCCAGCGCGACGCCGCAACCGCCGCCACCACTGCCCTGGCAGCCGCCTCAGGCGCCTGGGCGGTCAGAGTCCACGAGGTCCCGGCCAACCGGGACGCTCTTCGCACCGCCTCCCTCTGGAAGGAACACCAGTGAGCACCACCGTCACCGCGACCGGCGACCGGATCAGTCTGGTCGGACTGTCAGCCCGCGGCCATCACGGCGTCCTGCCCTTCGAACGCGAGGAGGGACAGCTCTTCACCGTCGACGTCACCCTCGACCTGGGCCCGCGCGGCACCGCGGTGGCCGCCGTGACCGACAGCCTCGATGACGCCGTGGACTACGCCACGGTGGCCACGGCCGTGGTCACCATCATCGAGGGCGAGCCGGTGGGCCTCCTGGAGTCCCTGGCGGACCGCATCGCTGAAAAGGTCCTGTCTTACTCGCGCGTGCGCGCCGCTGAGATCACGGTGCACAAGCCCCAGGCCCCCCTGGATGTGGCCTTCGAGGATGTGGCGGTGACCATCCACCGCGTCTCGGATGCCGCCCAGTCGAGCGAGCCCGCCGAGTCGGCCGCGGCCCCCGCCGCTGAGCCCGCCGAGCCCGAGGCCCGCCGCCACACCTCGCACCGCGCCCAGTCCCCCGACGAGCACCTCTCCGGGGCCGCTGGGGCAACGGGTGCCGCCGGCATCGCCGCCTCGACCACCTGGGGGAGCCAGGCCTGGGCGGATGACTCCCAGGACTCAGCTGACTCGGTTGACTCAGCGCAGGCCTCCGACGCCCTGTCGGCCCCCGACCTCCTCTCCGCCCAGCCCGCGAGCCAGTCGCCCCTGCGCGCCGAGCCCGAGCCCGTGACGGACAGCGCCGCGCCCGACCTGGGCGACCAGGACGAGGACGCCGACCACCTCCTCGAGGACGCCCTCATGGCCGCCGTCCAGGCGGACGACGAGCCCGGCTACCCGGACTTCGGTGCCGCCGAGCAGGAGGCCGCGGTCGGCGGGCCCAGCCCCGTGGTCGACGACTCCGAGGGATGGGTCACCCAGGACTCCGTGGCCGACGCCGCGGCGCCGGCGGCCCCCATCGACTCCCTGCCGGCGGGCCTTCCCATCCAGCTTCCCGGGGAGGGTCGCCACCGCGCCGAGACCGGCATCGGCTCGCCCCAGGACTCCTACCTGGACCAGCAGGAGGGCCTCCCGGGCCTCCCGGACGCCGCCGGTGACGAGGCGGCCGCGGCCGGCCTGGGCGGCGAGTCCGCGGCGAGCGCGGCGCTGCTCGATCCCACCGCTCACACGGCCGATTCCGCTGAGCCAGCCGACTCCGCCAGGCCGGCGGGGAGCGCTGGGAGCGCTGACGACCCCGGCGCGTTCCTGGCCCAGGCCCCGGTGACCGACGCTCCCGAGGAGGCCCGGGAGGACCAGTCGGCCCCCGTCGTCGCCGCTCAGGCGGTGGACCCGCTCGACCAGCGCCCCGGGCGCCCCGTGGGGGCGGTCATCGCCCTGGGCGCCAACGCCGGCCACGTCCTGGTCAACCTGCGCAACGCCGTGCGCTCCCTGCAGGGCGCCGAGGGCCTCGAGGTCCTCCAGGTCGGGCCCCTGGCCCGCACCGTGGCCGAGGTCCTGCCCGACGCCGAGCCGCAGCCCGACTACCTCAACACGGTGGTCACCGCGCTGACTACCCTGACCCCGCGCGAGCTGCTGGCCCTGTGCCAGCAGCTGGAGGCGGAGGCCGGACGGGTGCGCACCACCCAGTGGGCCCCGCGCACCCTGGACGTCGACGTCATCAGCGTCGAGGGCGTGACCTCCCACGATCCCGAGCTGAGCCTGCCCCACCCGCGGGCCCACGAGCGGGCCTTCGTGCTGGTGCCCTGGGCTCAGGCGGACCCCTTCGCCGACCTGGACGGGCGGGCCGTGGCCGAGCTGGCCGACGAGGCGCCGGGCCGCGACGGCCTGCGCTGGCTCGCCTTCGACTGGCTCGACACCGACAACATCCCCGACAAGCCCACCGGCCCCTACGTGGCGCCCCCCGTCCTGGAGGAGGACCCCGAGCCCATGGAGGTGGTCTACGAGGCCACCCGCAATGAGCGCTCCGTGGCCGATGCCGAGCTGGCCGCCGAGTACCTCGGCGGCGTCGGAGGGCTCGGGTCGGACCCGCAGGCCGGGCACGCCATCCAGGCCGTCCAGTCCGCCGAGCCGCGCAGCGCCGCCGCCCAGCCGGACCTCCCCTCAGAGCCCCAGGCCGAGGGCCCCGGCGCGGCCCAGGGCCTGGACAACCCCTTCGCGGCGGCCTCCTTCGGCACCGACTACGCGGTGCCCGTTGATCAGGCGGAGCAGGTCGAGCAGCCCGAGCAGGTGGGGCAGGGCGAGCAGTTAGACCTGGGCCAGCACTCGCCCTTCCACGTCCCCGGCCAGGCTCCCCCGGCCGGCGCCGAGGACTCCTGGGACGCCCCGCTGCAGTGGAACGACGTCATCGGGGGTGGCCCCGGTTCAGGTCCCCGTCAGGGCTCCTGATGCGTCGGACCCGCTGGACCAGTGCCCTGGCCTGGTTCGCGGTTGCCTCAGTGGCCGCCTGGGCGGCTGGCGACGTGGTGCTGCGCCATCGCGGATGGCTTCCCTCCCTGACCCCCTGGGGGGCCCTGGTCGCCCTGGGGATCGCGGGAATCGTCCTGACCTGCGGGCTGGCCGTGCGGCGCCTGCGCGCGCGCGAGCGCACCTGGATGACCCCGACCGGCGCCGCCATCACGGCAGCGGCGGCCCAGGCCTCGGCGCATGTGGGCGCCGTCGTGGGCGGGGTCTACGGCGGTCAGCTGGTCCTGGCCCTGCTGTCCCCCGACTCCCCGGCAATGGGCCAGCACGCCTGGAGCGCGGGCGGAAGCCTGGTGGCCTGCCTGATCTGGTGCATCATCGGCTTCGTCGTCGAGCACTGGTGCGTCATCTCCGACGGCGAGGATGAGGATGGTCCCGGTGGCGCCCCCTCCGGCGGCGCGGCCGCCTGACCGGCCGATTCTGCGACAGGCCAGCGGGCAGGCCGCTGACCTGGGAGGATATGGGGGATCGTCGAAGCGAGGAGTAGGTCGATATGGATCACCCCTTCGCCCCTGAGGGCGTTGCCTTCCAACCGGTCTCCGCCCGGCTGACCACTGCCAGGCTCCTGATCGCCGTGCTGTGCTGCGCCTGCCTCATCATCGCGGGGGCCGTGGCCGGCTACCTGCTGGGCCCCTGGTGGCTCGTGTGCTCCGGCGTCGGCGCGGGGCTCATGGTCTGGATGCTGTGGCTGATCCCGCGCCAGGTGAGGGCCATGGGCTACGCCCTGACCGGCGACCACCTCCTGTGGCGCCACGGCGTCATGTTCCGCTCCATGAGCGTCATCCCCTATGGCCGCATGCAGTTCGTCGACACCTCCCAGGGGCCCCTCGCCTCGCGCCTGGGCATCGCCAAGGTCCGTCTCCACACGGCCTCGGCCAGCACCGATGCGACCATCAACGGGCTCCCCGTCGCCCAGGCCGAGCACCTGCGCCAGGTGCTGTCCCAGCGCGGCGAGGAGAGGATGGCGGGACTGTGACCCGCCGGCAGGCCGCAGGCGGCAGGCACAAGCAGGAGCGAGGCATCGCCCTGCCCGCCGACGTCCGCTGGCGGCGGGTGTCCATCGTCACCCCCATCCTGGAGGGGTGGAAGATCGCCACGGGCATCCTGGCCTTCATCACCGTCCAGAACCTCGATGAGATCGTCCAGGCCTACCGGTACCTCGATGAGCGCGGCGGCATCGCCGCGGCGCATGTCCTCTACGCCGGGCTGGTGGTGGCGGCCCTGCTCCTGATCTGGGCGCTGCTGGGCCTGGCCTCCTGGTGGCGGCGCTCCTACGCGGTGGATGCCGACGGCGTCTACCTGCGCACCGGCCTGCTCTTCCGCCAGCTGCGCACCGCGCGCCTGCCGCGCATCCAGTCCGTCGACGTCGTCCATCCCCTTCTGGGCCGCATCCTGGGCATGGGGCAGCTGACGGTGGAGGTGGCCGGGGGCAAGGACTCCCGGGTGGTCATCGGGTTCCTGCGAACCCGCGACCTGGAGGCGCTGCGCGAGCGCATCCTGGACCTGGCGGCGGGAGTCGCCGATGGGCCTCACAATGCCGCGGCATCCCCGGCAGGGCGGGAGGCGCCGGGGGAGGGGGGCGTCGAGGCGCCGGGCAGGATTCCGCGGAGCCGCGAGGAGCACCCCCTCTACGCGGTTCAGCCCGGGATGCTCCTGGCCTCCATGGCCCGCAGCGGGGTGGTGGTCGGCGGCCTCGTCTTCGCCCTGGCCTCCATCGGCGCCGCCGCCGTGGCCCTGATCACGAGCGAGATGGCGAGCCTGTCCGCCCTGGGGGCGCTGATGCCGGCCCTGGCCACGCCCGTGGGTGTCATCACCATCGTGTGGCGGCGCTTCAACAATGGTTGGGACTTCCGCGCGGCCGCCACCCCCAGTGGCATCCGCATGCGCTACGGGCTGACCTCGGAGATCTCGCGCACCCTGCCGCCAGGTCGGGTTCACGCCGTCAAGATCGGCCAGCCCCTGCTGTGGCGCTCCAAGGACTGGTGGAGGGTGGAGATCGTCGTGGCCGGGCGCGAGGGCAGCTCGGAGGACAACGGCCAGTCCGCGGCGATCGATGTGCTCCTGCCCGTGGGCCAGCGCGCCACCGCGCTGCGCGCGCTGTGGCTGGTGATTTCCGACCTCGGGCACGCCGACCCCGATGGGCTGCTGGCCAGTGCCCTGGACGGGATGGATGAGGATGGGGTGGGGGACCGCCGCGCCCCGGTGGGGGAGCCCGGGCGGGGCTTCGTGCGCGTCTCCCCGCGCGGCCGGGTCTTTTCCCCGATCGTCTGGCGGCGCGAGGCCATCATCCTGACCGGGACCTGCGTGATCGTCCGCACCGGGCGCGTGCGGCGGCGGATCATCGCCGTGCCCTACGAGCGCATCCAGTCCCTGCGGGTGCTCCGGGGGCCCATGGCCCGGCGGCTCGGCCTGGCCTCCCTCAAGCTCGACATGGTCGCCGACGACCTGTCCATGTGGGTGGGCAATCTCCCTGCCGTCGACGCTTACGCACTGGTCCACGAGATCGCCGAGCGCTCGGTGATGCGCCGCAGCCAGGAGCACCTGGACCGCTGGCTCCAGCGGGCCATCACAGTCCCCGGGGCATCGGATGATCCCGGGGCATCCGCCGCGGGGCGGCCTGCGGTGGCATCTGTTGCGGCGCCGCCTGCTGCTGGGCCGCCCGCTGCAGCGGCGCCCACCGTTGGGTCATCTGCTGCTGAGCGGACTATCGCAGAGCCGCCTGCTGCTGGGTGGCCTGTCGCCGAGCCGCCGGCTGCTGGGCCGGCTGCCGCTGGGTGGCCCGTCGTAGAGTCGCCTGACCCGTGAGCGCGGCCGACCCGTGAGCGCCGCCGGCCCTGGGACGGTGGCAGCCGTGAGAGCATCGGTGCCATGAGTTTGACTGATGGCACCGCCCTTGCCGGGCGTCCTGGGCGTCTGGGGGTGGGCATCATCTCCGCGGGACGCGTCGGCGCTGTCCTGGGCTCGGCGCTCAGGGCGGTGGAGCACCAGATCGTCGGCGTCCACGCCGTCTCCGAGGAATCCCGGGAGCGGGCGGAGATGCTTCTGCCGGGCGTGCCCCTGGCCGAGGTCGAGCAGATCGTTGAGCGCGCCGAGCTCGTCCTGCTGGCCGTGCCCGATGACGCCCTGGGATCCCTTGTTCAGGGACTGGCCGATCTTGGCCGCTGGCAGCCGGGGCAGCTGGTCGCCCACACCTCCGGGCTTCACGGGTTGGCCATCCTGGAGCCCGCCCGGCGCCTGGGGGCGATCCCCCTGGCCATCCACCCGGCGATGACCTTCGGCGGATTCTCCACGGATGTGGCCAGGCTCGTGGGCTGCCCCATGGCCGTGACCGCTCCCGCGGCGGTTCTGCCCATCGCCCAGGCCCTGGCCGTTGAGCTCGGCGGTGAGCCCTTCATCCTCGATGAGGCCGCCCGGCCCGCCTACCACGCCGCTCTGGCGCATGGCGCCAACCATCTGGTGACCCTGGTGGATCAGGCGGTCCGGGCCCTGCGCGCCGCCGGGGTCGATGACGCCCCGGCCACTCTCAGGCCCCTGCTCGGTGCCGCCCTGGACCGGGCCCTGCAGGAGGGCGGGACCGCCCTGACCGGCCCGGTCTCGCGCGGCGACGCGGGGACGGTGGCCGCCCACCTGGAGGCCCTTGAGGCGCTGGGCGACGAGGAGGGCCGTGATCTGGGCGATGTCGTGAGCAGCTACCGGCATCTGGCCGGCGCCACGGTGCAGCGCTGCCTGGACCAGGGGCGGATCGACGCCTCGCAGGCGCGCCGGCTGAGGCAGGCCCTCGGGGACACGGCCCCGTGACCCACCCGGTCGATCCATACCAGCCGCGATGGCAGGAGCATCTGCTGCGATCCGGGATGCGGCAGGCCGGGGCGCCTGGGTCTCTGCGGGCGTGAGGAACAGCCCGGCGCCTGCCGCTCGGCGGCACCGGGGCTCCCGGTAGACTTCCGGGCGTGACCGACGCCCATGAGCTCCAGCAGTCCCCCGTCCCTGAGCCCGCCGAGTCCGGTGAGGCCCCCCGGCCCGCCTCCGATCCCGGGCCGGGAGAGCAGTTCCAGGTCCGCGCCGGCAAGCGCGAGCGCCTGCGGGAGGAGGGCTGGGACCCCTACCCGGTGAGCGTGCCGGTGACCACGACGATCGCCGAGGTGCGCGCCGCGCACGGCCACCTCGAGGCCGGCGCGGAGACCGAGGTCCTGGTGGGCGTGGCCGGGCGCGTGGTCTTCCTGCGCAACACCGGCAAGCTGTGCTTCGTCACCCTCATGGATGGCGCGGGCACCACTCTTCAGGCCATGCTCTCGGCCAAGTCCCTGCCCGGCTCCGGGCACTCCAGCCTGGCGGCCTTCAAGGCGGATGTGGACCTGGGCGATCATCTCTTCGTCCACGGCCGCGTGGGCTGCTCGCGGCGCGGCGAGCTCTCGGTGTTCGCCGAGCCCATCCTGCGCGAGGGCGCCGAGCTGGCCGAGGCCTGCGATGACGATATTGAGGTCCCGGCCTGGCGCATCGCCTCCAAGGCCCTGCGCCCACTGCCCAAGACCTGGACCAATGAGGCCGGGGAGACGGTGACCCTCTCGGAGGAGCAGCGGGTGCGCCGTCGGGAGCTGGACCTCATCACCAGGCCCGCCGCGCGGGACATGGTGCGCACGCGGGCCGCCGTCGTGCGCTCCATCCGCGAGAACTTCCACGGCCGCGACTACCTGGAGCTGGAGACCCCCATGCTCCAGGTCATCCACGGCGGGGCGTCCGCGCGGCCCTTCGTCACCCACATGAACGCCTTCGACACGGACCTCTACCTGCGCATCGCCACGGAGATCTACCTTAAGCGCGCCGTGGTGGGCGGCGTGGACCGCGTCTTCGAGATCAACCGGAACTTCCGCAATGAGGGCGTGGACTCCTCCCACTCCCCGGAGTTCACCGCCCTGGAGGCCTACGAGGCCTACTCGGACTACCACGGCATGGCCGAGCTGACCCGTGACCTCATCCAGGTCGCCGCCCGCGACGCGCTGGGCCTGGAGGAGGGCAAGGAGATCGTCACGCTGGCCGACGGCACCGAGTACGACCTGTCCGGCCAGTGGCGCCAGATCGACCTGTACACCTCGGTCTCCGAGGCCGTCGGCGAGGAGATCACCGTGGAGACTCCTCGCGAGCAGCTGGTGCGGATCGCCGAGAGGCTGGACCTGGAGGTGGATGACTACGCGGTGGCCGGCAAGATCGTCGAGGACATCTTCGAGGTGACCGTGGGCGATGACCTGTGGGAGCCGACCTTCGTCTTCGACTTCCCCGAGGACACCTCCCCGCTGACCCGCTACCACCGCTCCCGGCCGGGCCTGACGGAGAAGTGGGACCTCTACATCCGCGGCATGGAGACCGCCACCGCCTACTCCGAGCTGGCCGACCCCGTTGTCCAGCGTGAGCGCTTCGAGGCCCAGGCCCTGGCGGCCGCCAATGGCGACCCCGAGGCGATGATCCTCGACGAGGACTTCCTGGTGGCCATGGAGCAGGGCTTCCCGCCCTGCGGCGGCATGGGCATGGGCATCGACCGCGTGCTCATGGCCCTGACCGGCCAGGGCATCCGCGAGACCATCACCTTCCCCATCGTCAAGCGCGGCTGATCTCGCCCTGTCGCCCCGGCTTCCAGCGTTCCCGTGCGGGGCTCGGCCCCCGATCATCTAGCCTTGGGGCGTGAGCGCTGATCCTTCTGCCGACCGCACTGCCCTGGCTCGTACTCGTGGCGAGCTGGCCGCCGCGCTGGAGCTCTGTCCTGGGCCGCGCGCCGTGGTGATGACCATGGGCGCCCTCCATGAGGGGCACTTCGACCTGGTCCGCCGGGCCGCCGACCTGGCCGGGCCGGGGGGAACTGTGGTGGTGACGATCTTCGTCAACCCACTGCAGTTCGCCGCGGGGGAGGACCTGGAGGCCTACCCGCGCGACCTGGAGCGCGATGTGGATGGGCTGGAGCGGGTCCTGGGAGAGCGCGGGGAGAGTACGGGGCGCCTGGTGGTCTTCGCCCCCACGACCGAGGTCATCTACCCTCGCGGCGAGCCGGGGGTGCGCATCGATCCGGGCCCCTTGGCCACGGTTCTGGAGGGGCGGAGTCGGCCCACCCATTTCGCCGGGGTCTGTCAGGTGGTCCTCACCCTGCTGAACCTGACCGCGCCCCAGTGGGCACTGTTCGGGCGGAAGGACGCCCAGCAGTTGGCCATCGTGCGGGCCATGGTCCAGGACCTGGCCGTCGGTGTGGAGATCGTGCCGGTGGAGATTCGTCGGGAGGATGACGGCCTGGCCATGAGCTCGCGCAACGCCTATCTCAGTGCGCGGGAGCGCCAACAGGCGCTGGCCCTGTCCCGGGCGCTTGAGGCCGGTGCGGTCGCGGCGAGGTCGGGCGGCGATGCCCGGGCCGTGCGCGCTGCCGCCCTGGAGGTCCTGGAGGCCGCCGACGGGGTCGAGGTCGACTATGCAGCGGTGGTGAACCCTGGCACCTTCGAGGATCTGGCCGGCGCGGGGCTCGGCCTGGCTGCCGGCGCAGCGCGGAGCGCGGATGCCCCCGCCTGGCTGCTGGCCGTGGCGGCCCGCGTGGGCTCCACCAGGCTCATCGACAACACCCTGATCCTCCCCTGACTCCGCCAATTTGCGCGAGTTCGTGCTTTTCCGGGCCCGGAAATGTACGAACTCGCGCAAATTGGCGGAATCACGGGTCAGGCGGACTCGTAGTTGCGCAGGGTCTCCGTCGCGTGCTCGAGGACATCGTCGACGTGGTCCTGGTCGTAGCTGCGGCCGAACTTCAGTGCCCTGAACATGACGCCCTGGAGTTCTGTTGAGCTCAGGAAGCGTCGGGTGCTTTGGTGCTGCGGGGCCCCGCCGGTGATCGCCGCGGCCTCCCAGGTGCGCAGTGTGTCGATGACATCGAGGACGACGGAGTCCACTTCCTCGCAGTCATAGCCCTCACCGATCCACCAGGTCTGCTTGAGCTCCAGATGGCTCAGTTCGCTGGAGGTCAGCGCGGGCCGCGGCTCGGTCGATGGGTAGGTCATTCCTTATCTCCTTATGCGTGAGGACCGGCCCGCAGGGTTGCGGTGCGGGTGCCCGACGGCGATGAGCCCGGTGACTGTGCTCAGCCGTGGTCGGCGGAATTCACTGTAGCAGCGGTGTGCCTGACGGCGGGCCGGGTTCGCAGAGAGGCTGCTGGTCCTCGATGATGGACGGGTAAGACGGGGTGCGGTGTGGGCCTCCGACGGCGATGAGGCGGGTGATCGCACTCAGGCCGCGGTCGGCGGGCTCCACGGTAATAGTGGTGTGCTCGACGACGACGCCTTCTCCCTGGTCGGCAACAGACAGCAGACTGCTGGTGAAGGAAGCAAAACCGCTCGGGGCCAGAGTTCTCCTCGGATACGGGGCAAGTGGCCACTGCCATCTGCGTGTGGTCGGCCTCAGCTGACGCTCATCCCAGATGCGAGAAGTGTTGTGCCCGAGACCATGCGGGATGTGGAGATCTGACCCGCAGAGCCGAACCTGTGCAAGGCTGCCGTTGATGCCTCGGGGGAGAGATGGTGATGACAGCGGTGGTGTTGGTCGTCCTGGCTCGCTCGCTCACCCCTGACTCCGTCCTGTTATGTGAGTTCGCACCTTTCTAGGCCTGGAAGGACGCTAATTCACGCAAGAGTTATGAAGTTAGAAATTACCTATTTTTGTTGTCGCTGAACTTATTCGGATAAGCCGCCTTCTTACCGTCCCGCTCCTCTCCGTCTTTCGCTCTCTTGTAACCCTCATTAAAAGAAAAGTCTTTGCCGTTGCCTTTGCTAGTCGTGCCGTCGACGCTGCTGGCTGCAGGAGATTCCATGGCGGACTTATTTCTGTCGAAATTATCGAGTTTTTCCTCTGCGAGGATTCGCGTCGTCTCATCCGTAGAGCGGAGACCCGCGATTAATTTTTTGTCAATGACCAATTTCCCAGTCTTTTCGTCCTTAGCAACAATACTGCCGTGGTTGCCAGCGCTCATAAAATCTCTGAGCTGGCGCTGTGTAAACATGTTAGAATTTAATAGTAGAGTCAAGGCGTTAAGTCGAGCCTGCTGGTTTCTGTCTCGTTTCACGTCAGAGTTGCCGACTATGGCTTCCTTTGTGTTGTTCGCGAGCCGATTTTCCAGATCCTCCGAAATCCGATCTATTGTCACGGAGACGGCTCCGGATGCGTATGGAATTGCACCAGCAACTGCAACCGCAGTATCTCTTGAATTGCGTATCCACTCTCTTTCCCTTCGATCCCTCTCTTTTGCGTCAGCAACGGTCCTCTCATTGAAAGCCCCAGTGACAAACCCTTCTTTGTGATAATATTTAGCGAAATATTCAGTAAGTCGCGTAGCCTTGCCGGTTTTTTTGTAATAATTCAGGGCCGCCATGTAGCGACTCGCGTCGATGGCTTTCAGGCGAATTTGCATGTCGGTTTGCCGCTTTTTATCGTCGAAAGTCTGGCCGATTAATTCGGAGAGCGCATAATCGGAGAATGTTGGTTGTGTACCAACCTTGCCGTCCCATTCTTCCTCATTATATGTATCGTAAGGGCTGGTGTATGTGTTGAATGTATTACTGCTCTTATTTCCGCCATCAATCATTGAGGGTGTTATTCATGTGGGGGTTACCAGCCTGTTCTGTAGAGTTCGAGTTTGGTGATCAGGGTGATGATGCTGGGGAGCTCTGCCAGGCGGTGGCGGTAGCCGGTGGATAGGATCTTCCATTTCTTCAGCGTCGCGATGGTGTGCTCGATGGCGGCGCGCGTGGATGACACGGCTCTGTTGAAGTCTTTCTCCCATTCCAGACGATCTCTTCCCGGCGTCTTCTTGATGGGGGTCAGTGCGCCATGAGCGGTGTATGCGGTATCGGCGATCCAATCGGCGCCGGTGAGGATCGTGTCCCAGCCGCACAGGCTCAAGGCGGCGCTGTCGTGACGTGAGCCGGGCACCGGGTCCGAGACCGCCACCAGGGTGGCGTCGGTGGTGGCGGCGACCTGGACATTCAGGCACTGGGCATGGTGCTTGCCCGAGTAGTTGGCCTTCTCGACCTGCCTGCCGGCTGCGGGCCTGTTACCAGTGGGGATCGGCGTGCCATCAACGAGCAGCAGGCTGCCCTGAGCCACTGCCTGGGACAGAGAGATCCCACTCATGGCCAGCACATGGGTCAGCAAGGGGACCATGCGCCTCCAGATCCTGGAGACGGTGGGCTGGGAGACGCCGCACATGTCGGCGGCCAGGGCCTGGGAGATGTTATGGCGCGCCAGAATCAAGGTCAACTCCACCTGCTGCCTGAGCCCCAGGCGGTAGCCCAATAGACTCTGGCCCCGAGATTCGAGCACCTCTTCGATGCGCCCGACAAGCTCATCGATATCCTCATCGCACAGCCCCGTGGTAGACTCGTAATGCATCGGCCGCCTCCCCAAGAGAATCGAGTGTGGTAACCCAATTCTCTCCCGAGACGGCCGATGCACCAACTAACGACACGAACAAACCCCCATGAATAACACCCTGAGTTCTCTACGCCGGGTGCGTAGATCGTCATGACTGTGAAGGCGTTCTCCCTTGCAAGGTCTCCCAACTTTACGTCGTTCTCGCCAATCTCATTGAAAATCAGCGAGGTGGTGAATGCGGATTTGTCCATGTAACTCTTCGTAGTTTTGCCGGCCTTGGAAAAATCTTCCCGTCCAAACTCTTCCGCCATATGGGCACTGATGGTGGTGAGGTTCTTTGTCCAATCGTTATCCCCTAGACTGCTGCGGTGGATGATGTCCCTGATATCCTGAGGCGCAGATGTTCTTCCGTTGGGGGCGAAGAATTCTGCTGCTGCATGGGGGTTTCCTGTCATAGCGTCAAGGATACCGTAAATAGGATCGAAGATGGTGAAGTCGGGATCGTCGTCGCTCCAGGACCAGGAGCCGTCGGTGAGGAAATCGCCGAATTGATCTACCGCGAAAGTGTCGTTTCCTTCGTCAGCTAGCTCCTTCCTGTTCTTTAGGAGACGAGATATCTTCTGCCAATCAATCGACCGGAGGGTGTTGCCGAGGGTGACGAGGAAGTCTTTATTAAAGGAGAGGCTGTTGCGTCCATTCTTGTTCGTGTTATTCTCTTTCATCATCCTGTTGAATACGGTGATACGACCGTACTCGCCACTCTCGTCCATCGATTCCTTGATTGCGCGGGCGACCGATTTCTGCTTATCGCGCGTCCAGGTCTTCGAGGCGCCAGCAAGATGAATTCCGAGAAATTTAGCCATCTTTTTTTGTGTATCGATTTCTCTTTCTCGTAGGGGTATTGAAGTAAGATTTTCTGGACCGACTCCATCGACGACGCCGGCGGAGTAGTAATTATCATCTGACCTGCTTTCTAAGCGCTTGCGAATTTCCTCCAATTTCTCCTCTCGTCGGAAATCTGGAATGTCAGTAAGGTAGTCACCTTCTTCGATAATTTTTTTATACTGCTTCTTTTCTTCGTCATTGAGGTTGTTGTAGTCCTTGGTGAGTAATTTTAAATTATGGCCGTCCACCTTCCCCTGACTCCAACTTTTGAGGGCTTTTCCGCTCTTGATGACAGTGCCGTCTGGGATCTCGTACTCGACGGTTCCGCTCCCGTCGGGAGAGGTTGTTAAGCCGTTCTGATTCAGATGAACAATCCCTCTCCGGGCGCTCTCGATCTCGTCTGCCAACTGGGCTAGACGGTCGCAGTTGGCGCTCACGCTCCCATTGAAAGAGCTGATGTCGCTAAGATTGTACTTCCCTGCTGTCGATTCATATTTGCGGTGAATCGCACTTCTGGCAGATCTCGTTTCCTGGATGAATAAAGTGAGGCGTTCGATTTCACTTTTTAGTCTATCGGGATTGAGTTTGAATTTTGCCATGACATGCTCCTGTGGTTCTGGTTTTCTTGGCGATCGAACGTGTAGTTGTTTTGTGACTTCGTGTCTATTAGCGGAACTTCTCTCGCTCCGATTTCAATGTTCTCAAAAATGATGTGAATACGCTGGAGGTGCTCCTTATCCTGGTTCTCGCCGCTGTGGCCATGCTGTCGGCTAGGGGAGCCTTCCATACCATCTCGTGATTGATGTATTTCCAGTAAAAATCCAGTTTGTCAGAACTAGCGTCGGAGAAGCCGATCTCGTCGTTCTTCGCGCTCACGTAGTCGATCAGCTCCGTCAGTGCTTCGTACTCCGGTTTCGACATGGCATCCTCCTGTCTCGTGGTCAGCGTCCATGCCCTCACAACTCAGGCTATTTCTCAGGCTAGATCTATAGACCCGCCTGGTCCACGGGGAGCGTGACCTGGGCCGAACTCACCGGGGAGTACTGCCCGGCGAACAGCGCAGAGCGGCCAGAGCTCGGCTCGCGCACAGAGCCAGGTCCCGCCCACCTGGGCGCGCAGGACACACATGCCGAACACCCAGAGCAGGCCGAGCATGTCCGGTTACTCAGCCCGTGCCCCCTGCGGCTCCGGGGCACAGGGCGCGCAGAGTGAGAAGGCGTGGGGCACGGAAAACGCGGATTGCGAAGCGCCGGGAGCGCCGACCTTCCTTCATCCA
Organism: Actinomyces slackii; assembly: GCF_900637295.1. Classification (NCBI taxonomy): domain Bacteria; kingdom Bacillati; phylum Actinomycetota; class Actinomycetes; order Actinomycetales; family Actinomycetaceae; genus Actinomyces; species Actinomyces slackii. Next base: position 1,240,948 of record NZ_LR134363.1, read on the forward strand.
CCCCGATCTCCCGTATTGCCCGTGCCCCCACGCTGCGGCGCGGGGGCACAGAGCGCGGGGTGTGCAAGGCGGCGCGGGGCCCGGCTGCACGGCCGCCGGGCACGGCCCGCCGGGAACAAGCCGCCGGGCACGGCCCGCCGGGAACAAGCCGCCGGGCACGGCCCGCCGGGAACAAGCCGCCGGGCACGGCCCGCCGGGAACAAGCCGCCGGGCACGGGCCGCCGGGCACGGCCCGCAGCTCAGCCCTCGACGTCGGCCATGAGGCGCTGGGTCCAGGGGGCGACGGCGTAGAGCGCCACCGCCATGAGCACGGTGATCGCCCCCAGGCCGTAGTAGTAGGCGGAGTCCCCAATCCCGCCGGTGCGCTCGATGACCACGGCGGCCACGCCCTGGCCGGTGGAGACCGCCAGGAACCACAGGGCCATCGCCTGGGAGGCGAAGGCCTTGGGGGCCAGCGCCGTCGTGGTCGCCAGGCCCACAGGGGACAGGAACAGCTCACCCACCGTCTGGAAGGCGAAGACCACCACCAGGAACCACCAGGGCGCCAGCACCGCCCCGCCCGGCCACGCGGAGAAGCCAAATCCCATCATGAGCGCGGACAGGCCGATGATGAGCACCGCCGTGGCGAACTTGACCACGGTGGAGGGGAAGCGCCCCGCGCGGCGGGTGAAGAGCCAGCCAATGACAGGGGCCAGGATGACCACCGTGGCCGGGTTGACGGACTGGTAGGACTCGGCGCTGAAGGACCAGCCGAAGAACGGCGTCGTGCCATCGGTGTGGGACAGGGCGAAGGTCGCCATCTTGCCCGAGGCCTGCTCGAAGATCATCCAGAACAGCACGGCCCCGATCCACAGCGAGATGTAGGCCCGCACATGGGTGCGCTCAGTGGCGGTGACCTTGGAGGAGCGGAGCATGACCGCGAAATAGGCGATCGAGGCCCCCGTGGAGATGAGGAAGAGCGCATAGGCGATGGCCGAGGCCATCGTCCCGGTCACGGCGTAGAGCAGGCCCACGAGCACCACCGCCGCCACCACGGCCGCCGCCGACCCCAGCAGCAGACGACGGCGATCATCGCGCGCCAGCGGGTTGGGGATCTCGAAGGCGAAGGAGGAGAGCTTGCGGCGCCCGTAGACGAAGGCCACCAGCGCCAGCGCCATGCCCACGGCCGCCGCCGCGAAGCCCGCGTGATAGCCGTAGGCGGCCCGCAGCCACCCGGTGACCAGGGGAGAGAAGAAGGAGCCGATGTTGATCGACATGTAGAACAGCTGGAAACCGGCGTCGCGCCGCGGATCACCGGTGTCGTACAGGCCGCCGACGATGGTGGAGAGATTGGGCTTGACGAAGCCTGTCCCCACGGCCACCAGGGCGATGCCGATCCACGACAGCAGGCCGGTGGGGCCCGCCAGGCACAGGTGGCCGGCCATGATGACCACGCCGCCGTACAGCGCTGAGGACCAGGGGCCGATGATGCGATCGGCGAAGATCCCTCCGGGGATGGCCAGCAGGTAGACGGCGGCCCCATAGGCCGCCAGGATCACCTGCCCGGTGTTCTCATCAATCCCCATTCCGCCGCGCGCCACGGTATCGGTGATGAAGTAGAGCAGGATGGCGCGCATCCCGTAGTAGGAGAAGCGCTCCCACATCTCCACATTGAGCATCCAGGGCAGGCCCCTGGGGTGGCCGAGTATGCCGCGGTCCTCCACCGACGGCGAGGTGCGCAGCCTGTCCGGCCTCCAGCGCGAGAGCGTTGGGGATGGTGAGGCTGATTCGGCTGGCATATGGCGTCCTTTCCGGGGAGGGTGGACCGCGCGCAGGCAGCCCGCGACGACGGAGTTGAGCCTAGCGCTCCGGCATCCGGCGTCGCGTGGGAATGGGTCGCCGTCCCCGTCCCCGTATCCCCGAGCCGGGCGCGATGCCGCGATCAGGCGCCGCCGCCCGACGGCGCTCCAGGGCGCCCGCCCCAGGGCGCCGGCCCCAGGGCGCCCGCTCCAGGGCGCCGGCCCCAGGGCGCCCGCTCCAGGGCGCCGGCCCCAGGGCGCCGGCCCCAGGGCGCCGGCCCCAGGGCGCTCGCCCCGGAGCCGGCGGTGCGCCTCAGCGCTCCAGATCGGCTGCCGCGCGCACTTCGGGGCGAACCGGTACCAGCCGGGTCAGTTGGGTGACATGACGGGGCTCGAGCTCGTCGAGGCTGGCCACCCCCAGCAGCTTCATGGTGCGCACCACCTGATCGGAGAGGATCTCGATGGCGCGGTCCACCCCGGCGCGGCCCCCGGCCATGAGGCCGTACAGGTAGGCGCGGCCCACCAGGGAGAATTTCGCTCCCAGCGCGGCGGCGGCGATGATGTCCTGGCCGTGCATGATCCCGGTGTCGATCATGACGGTGGTGTCCCGGCCGACCTCCCGCAGGACCTCCGGCAGGAGGCGGAAGGGGATGGGGGCCCGGTCCATCTGGCGCCCGCCGTGGTTGGACAGCAGGATCCCGTCCACCCCCAGGTCCACCAGGCGCTTGGAGTCCGCCACGTTCTGGACCCCCTTGATGATGATCCTGCCCTTCCACAGGGAGCGGATCACCGCCAGGTCCTCGTCGGAGATCGTGGGATCCATGGCGCTGTCCAGCAGCTCTCCCACAGTCCCTCCCGTGGAGGACAGGGAGGCGAACTCCAGCTTGGGCGTGGTCAGGAAGTCGAACCACCATCGCGGGTACATAGCGGTGTTGAGCACCGTGGAGGCGGTGATCTGCGGCGGGATGGAGAAGCCATTGCGCTTATCGCGCAGGCGCGCCCCGGCCGTGGGCACATCCACGGTGAACATGAGGGTGTCGAAGCCCGCGGCAGCGGCCCGCTCCACCAGACCGTAGGAGATCTCGCGCTCGCGCATGACATAGAGCTGGAACCAGTTGCGCCCGCGCGGGTTGGCGGCGGCCACATCCTCCATGGATGTGGTGCCCAGGGTGGACAGGGTGAAGGGGATGCCCGCCGCCCCGGCCGCCCCGGCCCCGGCCGTCTCGCCCTCGGTGCGCATGAGGCGGGTGAAGCCGGTCGGGGCGATGCCGAAGGGCATGGCCGAGGGGCCGCCCAGGATCTGGCAGGAGGTGTTCACATCGGGGGCCGGGCGAAGGATGTCGGGGTGCCACTCGATGTCGCGGAAGGCCTGCCTGGCCCGGCGCAGGGAGATCTCCTCATCGGCGGAGCCATCGGTGTAGTCGAAGGCGGCTGCCGGGGTGTTGCGCTTGGCCAGCGCGCGCAGGTCCCAGATCGTCTGGGCGGCGGCCAGACGTCGTCGGCGGCCGTTGAGATCAGGGGCCTTGAATTGGAGAAGCTCGAAGATCTCGCTGGGCTTGGGGATCTGACGCGTGACCATGGATACCTCGACTGTGAGATGAGCGGGCCCCACGGGGCCCGTGCCGGACGCCGGTGCCGGATGAAGCGGGTCAGCCGCCGCCCGATCAGGACAGCAGAATCCTATGGGACGTAAGTCATGCAAGCAAGGTAAACCTAAGCATACTGCGCCGCATCGGCAGCTCGGTCCGGTCGGTGTTGGTGGTGAGTGGGGGTGGGGCGATCAGAGCGTTCGGCGCATGACGCAGCGGGGGTGGCCGGCGCCGGTCGCCTCTGTCATGCCGATCTTGGTGAAGCCGGCCTTCTCAAAGAGGGCTCGTGTGCCCAGGAAGGCCATGGTCGTGTCGATGCGCTTATCTGTGTCCGGCGGGTAGGTCTCCACTGCCGGGGCGCCCTGCTGGGCGGCATAGGCCACCGCCCCGTTGATCACCTGCAGCGCATAGCCCTTCCGGCGGAACCCGCGGCTGCGGACCACCACGCAGATGATCGCCCATACGCCTACGTCATCGATGCGCCGAATAAGCCTGGATGCCTCGAGCCTGGGGATCGCGGAGCGAGGCCCGATGGCGCACCAGGCAACGGGAACGCCGTCGTCATAGCCGATGACGCCAGGGCCGGGATCTCGATGGCACAGTGCGAGCAGGGCGTCCTCGCGCGTGTCACCGAGCTCGCGCATCTGGGCGGCCGTGAGCCGATGGGACAAGCACCAGCAGTGGGTGGCCCTCCGGTTGGGATTCGCGACGGTGGCGAAGTCGTCGAAGTTCTCAGGCGAGAGGGGGCGAATCTCGAAGGGCATGGAATCACCCGATGCTCAGTGGGCGATGACGACGCCCAGATTGCGCGGCCCGTGCACGCCGTTGACGCGCACCAGCTCGATGTCGCTCGTGGCCGAGGGCCCCGAGATCCACGTCATCGGCCGAGTGGGGTGGAGCCCCATGACATCGACGGCCTGGGGGACCGTCGGCACCACGGACTCGCGCTCCAGGACCACCACGTGGCGGTCGGGGATCAGGGAGATCGCCCGGCGCCCCTGATCGGGCTCGCCGTCCAGGACGATCGTGCCCGAGATCGAGATGCCCAGGCGCGAGCAGGTCAGCACGGCGTCGGCCTCATCGAGGCGCAGCGTGGCGATGGGGGCCTCGCGCGAGTCCTCCCACAGCTCGCGCCCACCGCGCCCGGCGGCCTCCTTGTACTCCTGGGGCAGTCCGTCGGGCACGACGACGATGCGCGCCGGCCCCAGCAGCGCGTCGATCGCGTCGAGCACCTCGGCCTGCGTGGGCGCCAGGGACACCGCGGCCGAGTAGTCCTCGAGCTTGTCGACCATCTCCTCGATCACCGGCGCTGAGCCCGGCGCCTCGGTGCCCGAGCGGATGTAGTCCCGCGGGATCTCCCGCACCGGGCCACTCTGGGAGCGCGAGATCGCATCGCGGGCCCGGGCCAGGATCGCAGTCTTGGCATCCATCAGTTCTCCTCCGTCGTCGTCGAGGCGGTGGACTGGGCCGCCGAGCCGCCGCCCGGGGCCTCCGGGTGGGTGCGCCGCCACCACTGGCGGAAGGTCTCGGCCGGCGCCACCGGCAGGTCCCTGGCCCCGGTCCACAGCGAGGCCGGGAAGGGCAGGGCCCCGATCGTCCCATCCTGGCCGCCCACCAGCGCCGAGGCCTTGACCGCCTGGGAGGCGGCCGCCCACAGCTTCTCATTGGACATCACCGGCGCCGAGGCGCCCAGGGCCACATCCCAGATATCGGGCACCAGGCGGCGCTTGACATCCACTGAGCGGGCGCGCAGGTGGACCAGGATGGTGGGGATGTCGATCTTGACCGGGCACACCTCGCCGCAGGCCCCGCACAGGGAGGAGGCGAAGGGCAGGGTGTGGACGGGATCGTCGTCGGCCAGCCCCTGGGTGAGCTGCGGGGTGAGGATCGAGCCGATCGGCCCGGGATAGACCGAGCCGTAGGCGTGCCCACCGGTGTGCTGGTAGACGGGGCAGATGTTCATGCACGAGCCGCAGCGGATGCAGGCCAGCGCCGCCCGGCCCACCGGGTCCGCCAGGGTCTTGGTGCGCCCGTTGTCCATGAGGATGACGTGGAACTCCTGGGGCCCATCGCCCGGGGTCACGCCCGTCCACATCGAGGTGTAGGGGTTCATGCGCTCCCCGGTGGCCGAGCGCGGCAGCAGCTGGGTGAAGATCTCAACATCCTGGAAGCGCGGCACCAGCTTCTCGATGCCCATGAGGGTGATGAGGGTGTCGGGCAGGGTCAGGCACATGCGGCCATTGCCCTCGGACTCCACGATCGAGACCGTCCCGGTCTCGGCCACCCCCATATTCGTCCCCGAGACCGCCACCGAGGCGCGCAGGAACTTGTGCCGCAGGTGGGCGCGGGCCGCCGCCGTCAGCTCCTGGGGGTCATCGGTCAGGTCCGCCGGGGCGTCCTCCATCCTGTCCAGGAAGATGCCGCGCACCTCCGAGCGGTTGCGGTGGATGGCGGGCACGACGATATGGGAGGGCATGTCGTCGGCGAGCTGGACGATCATCTCGGCCAGGTCCGTCTCATGGGCGGTGATGCCCCGGTCGGCCAGGTACTCGTTGAGATTGGTCTCCTGGGTGGCCATGGACTTGACCTTGACGACGTCGTCGACGCCCTTGGAGGCGATGATGCCGGCCACGATCCGATTGGCCTCGGCGGCGTCGCGCGCCCAGTGGACGATCCCGCCGCGGGCGGTCACATTGGCCTCGAACTGCTCCAGCAGCTCGGGCAGGCGGGAGGCCACCTCGAACTTCACGGCCTCCCCGGCGTTGCGCAGCTCCTCCCAGTCGGGCATCTCCGCCACGCGCATGGCCCGCTTGGAGCGGATGGTGCGGGTGGCGTGGCCCAGATTGCGGCGCATCTGGGTGTTGGCCAGGGTCTTGTGGGCGCCCTGGGGGAAGGTGTGTCCCCAGCGCAGGGTGTCGGCGGGCTGCTCGACGTCGGTGCGCCAGCCGCCGGTGTGGGGCATGCCCAGGAATACCTGTGTCATCGTGTCACCGCCTTGCTCGTGGGCTGGGTGGGCTGGGTGGGCTGGGTCTGGCGGGGGGCGAAGGAGATATTGCCCTCGAAGGGCGCCTCCTTGGTCGAGGCCAGGATCTCCGCCAGGTGCATGATCCTCACCCCGGAGTGCACGCGGGACAGGCCCCCGCCGATATGCATGAGGCAGGAGTAGTCCCCGGCGCACAGGATCTCGGCGCGGGTGGACATGACCGCGCTCATCTTGTCCGCCAGCATCGCCGTGGAGGTCTCGGAGTTCTTCACCGAGAAGGTCCCCCCGAACCCGCAGCAGACCTCGGCGTCGGGGAGGTCGATGAGGGTCAGGCCCTCCACCGCCCGCAGCAGCCGGTAGGGGCGGTCGCCCACCCCGGCCACGCGCATGGAGTGGCAGGTGGGGTGGTAGGTGACCGTGTGGGGGAAGTAGGCGCCCACATCCTCCAGGCCCAGGACGTCGGTCAGCAGCTCGGAGAGGTCATAGGTGTGGGCGGCGATCTGCTCGACCCGCGCCGCCAGGGCGGCGTCCCCCACATGCTCGGCCACCAGCTTCTGCTCGTGGCGGGCCGCCCCCGTGCACGAGCCCGAGGGGATGACGATGGCGTCCCACTGCCCGTCGAGCACCGGGGAGAAGGTCTCGACATGGTTGCGGGTGATGCGGGCCGCATGCGCGAAGTAGCCGGTGTTGGCGTGCATCTGCCCGCAGCAGACCTGGCCCGGTGGGAAGAAGACCTCATGGCCCAGCCGCTCCAGGATGGAGACGGTGGCCTGCGCCGCCTGCGGGAACATGGTGTCCGCCAGGCAGGTCGCGAATAGTGCGATGCGCACAATGCACCTCCGTGATGGGCGCTGAGGCGCCCTGACAGCGTCGTTGATGATGCGTTGAGGTTAAGCCCTCATTGGCACGGTGATCGAAGCGCCGGGGTGGAGATCTGATGAAGGGAGGCGTCTTCGGCGCCATCAGGCCGGATCGGGGTCGACCCGCTCCCATGGCGGGGATTGGGCCCGGCCCGAACCGACGCCGTCTTTTTCGTCAAGCGGGAATGCGGTTATCGGCGTCGGCCCGCGAGGACGCCCGCCCGAGGGCCGACGACGGCGCACCGGGCGGCCGCCCAGCGGTGCCCCTCGGCGCCGGTTGGGCCGGGCTGGCCCGGCTGGCAGGGTTGGCAGGGTTGGCTGGGTTGGCTGGGTTGGGCCGGCCAACCCGTCCTGCCCGGCGCGCCGGGGCGGGAGAGAGCTGCTGGGGCAGAGCGTGGGCGCCCGGCCCGGCCCGTCGGGGCGCCCGGTCCGTCGGGGCGCAGGCCCCGTCCGCGCCCTGCCGGGGCGCCGGGCTCAGGCGGGCTCAGGCGGGAAGGTAGGCGTCCAGCCAGCCCTGGGAGGCGATGAACACCAGGGTGCACAGCGCCAGGAGCAGGCCAAGGGAGTAGGGGGCGACCTTCCGCAGGATCTCCGCATCCGAGCCCGGGGCCTCCACCGCCGTCGAGGCGATGGCCAGGTTCTGCGGGGAGACGATCTTGCCCAGCCCGCCGCCGATCGTGTTGGCCGCCAGCAGGATGCGCGGATCCAGGCCGGCCCCCTGGGCGGCCGTGGCCTGCAGGTTGGCGAACAGGGCGCCGGCGCTCGTGGCCGAGCCCGCCACCGCCGTGCCCACCCATCCCAGCACGGGGGACAGGAAGGCGTAGGCCGCCCCCGTGGCCGCCAGAGCCGCGCCGATCGCCGTGGTCTGGCCCGAGAAGTTCATGACATAGGCCAGGGCCATGACGCTGGCGATGGTGAGGATCGCCAGGCGCAGCGTGTGGCAGGTGGTGGCCAGGGTCGTGAAGCCCTGGCGCACCGTCATCTCGAATGCCCCCGGCACCGAGCGCGCCGAGTAGACGAGGGTGACGATCACGGCGGTCACCAGGATCCAGGTGCCCGGGTTGGACAGGATCTGCAGGGTGTAGATGGCGCTGGCCGAGGCCTCGCCGTCGGGCCCCAGGAGGGAGCCGTGCACGCCGGGCCACGGCACCGAGATATCCGTCGCCCGCAGCGCCTGGCTGAGATCCACCCCGATCTTCCACAGCTTGGTGATCGCGATGATGACCACCACCAGGACGTAGGGCAGCAGGGCCAGGATGACGCGCTCGCGGTCGGGCGCATCGGCCTTGTCCACGTGGGAGCGGTGCTCCTGGGGGGTTGTGGGCGTCCACACCAGGAGGAAGGCGTAGGAGGCCGCCAGGCCCAGCAGAGAGGCCAGGACCGCGGTGAGCTCATAGGACAGCGTCGGCGTCAGGAAGTGCCCGGCGCCCGTGGCCAGGCCCGCCACCACCGCCAGGGGCCACAGCTGGCGCACGCCCCGCAGCCCATCAAGGATGAACAGGAGGACCAGCGGGATGACGGCGCACAGCACCCAGGTCAGGTGGCCCATGAAGGAGGCCACGGTCACCGGCTCCTGGCCGCCCAGCTTGCCCGCCGTCGTCACCGGGATGGCCATGGCCCCGAAGCCCACGTTGATGGCATTGCCCACCATGACCACGGCGGCCGCCCGCAGCTTGGCCACGCCCAGCGTGGCGACCATGGCCGCGGCAATGGCCACGGGCGCGCCGAAGCCGGCCAGGCCCTCCATGAGGCCGCAGAAGGAGAAGGCGACGATCAGCGCCTGGGCGCGCATATCGCCCTTGCCGATCGCGTTGAACACCGCCCGCAGATCCGCCGAGCGCCCCGAGACCTCCGTGAGGTTGTAGAGCCACACGGCCGCGATGATGATGTAGATGATCGGCACGAATCCCATGGCCGCCCCCTGAGTGGCGCTCATGACGGTCATCCCCACCGGCATGCCGAAGGCCACCACGGCCAGGACGGCCGCCAGCCCCAGGGAGATGAGGGAGCACCAGTGCGTGGCCACCTTGAAGACCCCCATGAGGAGGAAGAAGGTCACCAGCGGCAGCAGGCCCACGGCCGCTGTCAGGTACACACTGCCTCCCACCGCAGTGGTCGACGGCGTGAAAGAGGCAGCGTGCAGGCCACCAAGGAGGACAGGCGTCATTGATTGCTCCCCGAGTTGATCTGTTGTAGGCAGGGCGATCCCTGGATGAATTTCTCATCGATACTGCCACGGATGGCGCTCCAGTGCACAAAGCGGCGGCGTGGTCCCAGGTCAGGGAGGAGGCGGAGGGCGGTCGAGCGCGCGCCGAGCGTGACGGAGGCGGCGGTGGTGGGCGGAGTTGTTCCGCCGGCGCCTGCGCCGGCCGGGGTGGGGTGGCTGGGGCGTGTGTCGGCCGGGGCTGGGGTGCGCCGGGGGCGCCGGGGGGCGGGCGCGCCGGGGGCGCCGGGGGGCGGGCGCGCCGGGGGCTGGGCGCGCAGGGTGTCGGGCGGCCACGGTGCCCTTGGCCGCAGGGGGCTGGGGATGCCCGGGCAAGGTGGCCAGCGCAGGGCGCCAGACGGCCGGGGCGGCGCGCCGGGCGCGCAAGGTGTCGGGCGGCCACGGTGCCCTTGGCCGCCGGGGGCGGGGGCGCCAGGGGGGCGGGTGGTCGGCGCAGGGTGGCCGGGCAACGGGTGCGCCGGGCGGGGCCGGCCCCGTGACCACTCCCACGCCCGCTGGTCTTGCGGGGGCGTCGTCGTCGGTGTGTATGGTTGCCCCTGCCAAAGACCGCAGGTCTCCCGCCCAGGCGGGACCAAGTCCGCTGACAGGTGGAGCCGGCGCAGGTGAGACGAGACCCGCTGGGGGAGACCCCGCACTGCGAGCCCCGTGCCCACCGGCGCGGGGCTTTTCCCATGAAGCGGGCCCTGCGGCAGACCACGGAAGGAGGGCCCATGGCACGGCCTGACAAGGAGGCAACTGTTGCCGAGCTGGCGGACAAGTTCCGCGAGTCGGATGCGGTCCTGCTGACTGAGTACCGGGGACTGAGCGTCGCCCAGCTCAAGGAGCTGCGCCGTTCCCTGGGTGACAACGCCGAGTACGCCGTGGTGAAGAACACGCTGGCCGCCATCGCGGCCCGCCAGGTCGGTCTCGAGGCCTTCGCCGAGGACCTCAAGGGCCCTTCAGCCCTGACCTTCGTCACCGGTGAGCCGGTCGAGGCGGCCAAGGCTCTGCGTGACTTCGCCAAGGACAACAAGCAGCTCGTCATCAAGGGCGGCGTCATGGACGGCACCGTGCTGTCCGCCGACGGCGTCGACAAGCTCGCCTCTCTCGAATCCCGCGAGGTGCTGCTGGCCAAGGCCGCGGGCGCTATGAAGGCGTCCATGTCCAAGGCTGTGTACCTCTTCGCCGCACCGGCCTCCCAGGCCGTGCGCACCGTCGACGCCCTGCGCGCCAAGCAGGAGACCGCGGCCTGAGCCGCACGCGTCATCCACCACCCCTGCACGCGCAGGAACCACACCAGGAAGGAACGCCCATCATGGCGAAGCTGACCACCGAAGAGCTCATCGAGCAGTTCAAGGAGCTCACCCTCATCGAGCTCTCCGAGTTCGTCAAGGCCTTCGAGGAGACCTTCGACGTCACCGCTGCCGCCCCGGCCGCCGTGGCCGTGGCCGCCGCTCCCGGCGCTGCCGGTGGCGAGGCCGCCGCTGAGGAGGAGAAGGACGAGTTCGACGTCATCCTCGAGTCCGCCGGCGACAAGAAGATCCAGGTCATCAAGGAGGTGCGCGCCCTGACCTCCCTCGGCCTGAAGGAGGCCAAGGAGCTCGTCGACGGTGCCCCCAAGGCCGTTCTCGAGGGCGCCAACAAGGAGACCGCCGAGAAGGCCAAGGAGCAGCTCGAGGGCGCTGGCGCCACCGTCACCCTCAAGTGAGCCCGTCCCCGTAGGTGCTCGGGCGCGCGTCGCCTGAGGCCTGGGGGTGCAAGCACCGGCCGGGCCCCTCCCGCGATCATGCGGGAGGGGCCCGGCTGTGCGTGCGGGGCGGCGTCGCTCGTCGGCGCCGCCTGCCGCGCCGGCTCGATGACGAGCCTTTGCGTCGGGGACGAGCCTTTGCGTCATTTGCCTATGTGCGGACCCTCGTTGGATGACGCATTCCCTCGTCCGGTACGCAGACGCACGTCCGACGCCGCCGGCCCGCCGCAGTCCGCGCGCCCGTCCGGCCCGCTGCCCGCAGACCCGCCCGACGCCGTCCGCCAGCTGCCACCCGCCGGCCGCGCTCGCTCGATGACGAGCCTTTGCGTCGCGGACGAGCGTTTGCGTCATTTGCCCATGTGCGGACCCTCGTTGGATGACTGTGATGTCTCAGGACATCGGTGACAGTTCTGTCTCAGGACATCGGTGACAGTTGGTGTGTCAGGACATCGGTGACGGTTGTGTCTTCTTGCGGCCTCGTCCGCCTCGGGAGTTGGTGGGGTCAGGGGCGTGGGTGGAGACGTAGGTCACGCCAGGGGCGGGCCAGGTGTGCTGGGCCAGGATCTGGCCGTCGGGGGTGGCAAAGACGATGGTCGCGGGGTCCCAGGTGATCTCGACATCGCATCGGGCGTGCGCCTTGGAGGCCAGGAAGACGATGGCCCCCAGGCTGACGGTGCCGTTGGCCTGGATCCGGCTTCGTCGCTGACCGCGCTGCGGGGTCCTGGAGCGGGTCCGTGGCTTGTGGCTGGTGGGCGCCCCGCCGGGGATGATGGGCTCGTCGTTGGCTGTGTGGGGGCGTGGGGGCTCGGCGATGGGGGTGGCGTGGTCGGGCCTGGGCCGGGGTGATGTGTCCGGGCAGGCCCTGGTGGGGGCGCTGGGTGTTGTAGATCTGGTCGAAGGCGTCGATCTGGGCTTGCAGCTCGTCCAGGTCCTTGGCCAGGGGCTGGGCATCGAGGTAGCGCAGCAAGGTGTGGCCGAAGCGCTCGGTCTTGCCCTGGGTGGTGGGCTTGTAGGGCTTGCCGGTGATGGGCTCGACCCCCAGGGCCCGCACGTGCTCCACGAGCGCGCCCTGCCTGCCCCGCCTGGTGGGGTTCAAAGCGCTGCCGTTGTCGGTCAGCAGTCTTTGGGGCACCCCGTGGCGCGCCACGGCCGTGACAGGACGGTGATCGCCGCGGTGCTGGTCTCGCCCCGGGCCGCCAGCCAGGCCAGGGCCAGGCGGGAGTGGTCATCGATGAGCCGGGCGGATCCACGCACTTGCGGCCGCCGCCTGGCACGTAGGTGGTGGCGCCCGATCTGCCAGCAGGCGTTGGGCGCGGGGTAGAGCCGCCTCCAGGCCGCTCGGGGCCTTTTGGACGGCTCGGCCCGGGCCAGGCCCCGAGCCCGGAACAGGCGGGCCAGCGCTGCCGGGGACGCGGTTGTCCAGGCCCATCTGCCTCATCTTGTCATGAACGCTGACCGGGCCATGGTCCAGGCCCGAGGCCGCCAGTGCCGCGCGCACCGACACGGCCTGATCCTTGACCTCCTGGCCCAGGGCGGTCGGGCTCGTCTGGGGCCTGCGCGACAGGGGCTCCAGGACAGCGGCCTGGCCCATCTGCTCGGCCCGGCGGCGCAGCTTGTAGAAGGTATTGCGGGAGATGGCATGCTCGGCGCCCAACGAGGCCACCGCCCCACGCGGGGCGTCGGCGGGCCAGTTGGCGATCGCCAGGCGGATACGAGGATCAACAGGTTTGCTCACCAGCCCATCGAAGTGTCACCACCAGACCCCCTCAAACCGTCACCGATGTCCTGAGGCAGAACTGTCACCGATGTCCTGAGACATAACACCCTCGTTGGATGACGCATACCCTCGTCCGGTACGCAGACGCACGTCCGACGGCACCCGCCCGACGTCGTCGCCGACCGTCGCCGACCGACGCCGCCCGCCACCGGGGCCGGCGGTTCGGAGGCCCCGTGATGACAGGAGGGCTGGTCGACGTCGGGCAGGTAAGGAGCATGCAGGGCCTGTGCGGGTTGGGAGGGCGATCCGCAGAATTCCGCGGGGCATCGGATCACCGGCCTGTGGACAGGAGCCGGCTGCCGCGGAGTTCTCCACAGGCTCCCCGTTGGGGCGTGCTTGACGAGGCGCCGCCGCACACACTCGCCACATGGACACAACGAGCCCAAACAGCATCCCCAACTACCTGCGCCCCCGTCTCTACTACGCCGACAGCTGCGGCAGCCGCAACCTGTGGCGAACTCCCGGACTGCAGCGGGTCATGCGGGGCGTCTACATCAAGCTCGAGCTCGATCGGCAGCGCTGGGAGCAGCGCTTCACGGTCTCCCTGGGCCGAGCCATGGCCGCCCTGCGGACGACGCCCTCTGCTCGCTGCCTGACCCACACCTCCGCCGCGCTTGTCCACGGCCTGTCCATGTGGACCCAGGAGCCCGACGTCTACCTCGCCCTGCCCTCGCGCCCGCAGCGCTGCACAGTGCTGCTGCCGACCTTCCACTTCCCCGCCACGGGGGAGCCCGTCGTCGTTCAGCGCGCCGGTGTCTATGACGCGCGGGTGCGAATCCACCGACGCTGCCTCGAGGTCGCCGATGAGGAGATCGAGGTCGTGTCCGGGGTGGCTGTGACCACAATTCTGCGCACTGCCTTCGACGCCGCCTGCGACGAGCCGCCGGCCAACGCCCTGTCGATCGCCGATGCGGCGCTGCGCCGATACTGCCAGCCCGATCTTTGGCACCCGGAGGCCTGTCAAGACCGCCTGGCGCAGGCCCGTGCCTACTGGGATGCGCTCCTGGAGCGTCATCGTGGGCGCCGAGGCCTCCCGCGGGCGCGGGCGGTCCTGGCGGTAGCCAGTCCCTGGGCGATGCTGCCCGGTGAGAGCGTGCTGCGCTGGCTGGTGCTGTCGTTGGGCCTGCCGGCCCCATCGCTCCAGCGCCTGGTGGTCACGAGGCGCGGCGAGTACTTCATCGACCTGTGCTGGCCGGAGTTCGGCATCGCCCTGGAGTTCGATGGGCGGTTGAAGTACCGCACCGAGGATGACGTCTTCGCCGAGAAGCTCCGGCAGGACGCCATCCACGACCTGGGGTGGGACTTCCTGCGCGTGACCTGGCAGGACCTTCAGGACATGGCGGCCCTGGCCGACCGCCTGCTGAGGCTCTTCCCCGCCTCGGTCGTCGCCGGTCTTCGGCCGCCGCGCGACCTGGCGTGGTGAGGTGAGCGGCGGGAGCGGCGGCACGGCGCTGGCCGACGGCGCCGGTGCCGCCGCAGTCCACGCGCCCGCCCGGCCCGCTGCCCTCCACCCGCCCGGCCCGCCGGCTGGATGACGAGTGTTTGCGTCGGGGACGAGCGTTTGCGTCATTTGCCTATGTGCGGGCCCTCGTTGGATGACGCATATCCTCGTCCGGTACGCAGATGCACGTCCGACGCCGCCGGCCCGATGTCGTCACCGACCGACGCCGCCCGCCACCTCACCCGCGGGCGCCTGCCGCCCCGCCGGCCGTGCTCGCCGTTGCCGCCCGCATGCCCGTCGCTGCCTGCTGCCCTGCCTGGCGCCCGCCCGCCGCGCCGGCTGGATGGCGAGTGTTTGCGTCGGGGACGAGCGTTTGCGTCAGTTGCCTATGTGCGGACCCTCGTTGGATGACGCATTCCCTCGTCCGGTACGCAGATGCACGTCCGACGCCGCCGGCCCGATGTCGTCACCGACCGACGCCTCCCGCCACCTCACCCGCGGGCGCCTGCCGCCCCGCCGGCCGTGCTCGCCGTTGCCGCCCGCATGCCCGTCGCTGCCTGCTGCCCTGCCTGGCGCCCGCCCGCCGCGCCGGCTCGATGACGAGCCTTTGCGTCGGGGACGAGCTTTTGCGTCAGTTGCCTATGTGCGGACCCTCGTTGGATGACGCATACCCTCGTCCGGTACGCAGACGCACGTCCGACGGCACCCGCCCGACGTCGTCGCTGTCCGCGGCCGCCCGTCCGGCCCGCTGCCCGTCGCCTGCCACCCGCCCGCTCGGTGACGAGTGTTTGCGTCGGGGACGAGCTTTTGCGTCAGTTGCCTATGTGCGGACCCTCGTTGGATGACGCATTCCCTCGTCCGGTACGCAGATGCACGTCCGACGCCGCCGGCCCGATGTCGTCACCGACCGACGCCTCCCGCCACCTCGCCCGCGGGCGCCTGCCGCCCCGCCGGCCGTGCTCGCCGTTGCCGCCCGCATGCCCGTCGCTGCCTGCTGCCCTGCCTGGCGCCCGCCCGCCGCGCCGGCTCGATGACGAGCCTTTGCGTCGGGGACGAGCTTTTGCGTCAGTTGCCTATGTGCGGACCCTCGTTGGATGACGCATACCCTCGTCCGGTACGCAGACGCACGTCCGACGGCACCCGCCGCGGCCCACCCACCGCCGCCCGCCGCGGCCCACCCACCGCCACCCGCGCGCCCACCACCCCACCCACCCGCCGACCGGCCTCCGCCACCCCACCCACCCGCCAACCGGCCTCCGCCACCCCGCCGGCTCCGCCGCCTCCACCCCGCCCACCACCGCCCACCGCCGCGGTGTGAGTATTGCGGGCCCAGGGAGTGGGGCAGTATGCGCGACTGTGGCGGGAATCGCAAGCACCCCGCGCTGCTCGCCGTAGATACGGCTGACCCGGGCGTGTACGCTAGCGCTTTGCGTCCATTGTGTGCATTCGTCTCAGCGCTCTCTTCAGACCCGTGGGTCCCACAGGCCCACGCGGCCGGTGAGCCCCGAGCGCGCATGCGCCCAGTGCTCGCCGAGTGGTCCCCGATCTGAGGGAAGGATCCCCTTTGGCTGCCTCGCGCACCTCTGCACCTACTGCTGCCGACATCGCCGCCCGCACCGCGTCCAGGCGCATCAACTTCGCCAAGATCGCGGAGCCCATGCAGGCTCCCAACCTCCTGGCCCTTCAGACCGAGAGCTTCGACTGGCTCGTCGGCAACGAGAAATGGCGTGAGCGGGTGAGTGCCGCCAACCGCGCGCGCCCCGGCTCCCTGCCCGAGACCTCGGGGCTGGAGGAGATCTTCGACGAGATCTCCCCCATCGAGGACTTCGCCGAGGCCATGGCCCTGTCCTTCCACGACCACCGCTTCGAGGAGCCGAAGTACACGGCCGAGGAGTGCCAGGAGAAGGACCTGACCTACGCCGCCCCGCTCTACGTCGTGGCGGACTTCGAGAACTTCTCCACCGGTGAGATCAAGTCCCAGACGGTCTTCATGGGCGACTTCCCGCTCATGACCGAGCGCGGCACCTTCATCGTCAACGGCTCCGAGCGCGTCGTGGTCTCCCAGCTCGTGCGCTCCCCGGGCGTGTACTTCGAGCGCACCACGGAGAAGGCCACGGACAAGTTCGTCTACAGCGTCAAGTTCATCCCCTCGCGCGGCGCCTGGCTCGAGTTCGAGATCGACAAGTCCGACCGCGTGGCCGTGCGCATCGACCGCAAGCGCAAGCAGGACGTCACCGTCTTCCTGCTGGCCCTGGGCATGGACGAGGCCGAGATCCGCAAGGAGTTCGAGGGCTACCCGGCGCTGACCTCCGCCCTGGACGAGGACCGCAAGGTCACCACCCAGGACGAGGCCCTCCTGGACATCTACAAGAAGATCCGCCCCGGCGAGCCGCCCAGCGTCGAGGCCGGCCGCACCCTGCTGGAGAACTTCTACTTCAACCCCAAGCGCTACGACCTGGCCAAGGTAGGCCGCTACAAGATCAACAAGAAGCTCGGCCTGGCCACCGAGCTGGGCGACTCGGTGCTGCGCATTGAGGACATCGTGGCGGCCCTGAAGTACCTGCTGGCCCTGCACGCCGGTGCCGAGAGCGTTGAGGGCGTGCGCGACGGCGAGATCACCCAGATCGCCGTGGAGTACGACGACATCGACCACCTGGGCAACCGTCGCATCCGCGCCGTGGGCGAGCTCATCCAGGCCCAGGTGCGCACCGGCATGAGCCGCATGGAGCGCCAGGTGCGCGAGCGCATGACCACCCAGGATGTCGAGGCCATCACCCCCAACACCCTCATCAACATCCGGCCGGTGACCGCGGCGATCAAGGAGTTCTTCGGGACCTCCCAGCTCTCCCAGTTCATGGACCAGAACAACCCGCTGGCCGGCCTGACCCACAAGCGGCGCCTGAGCGCCCTGGGCCCCGGCGGCCTGTCGCGCGAGCGCGCCTCCATGGAGGTCCGCGACGTCCACACCTCCCACTACGGGCGCATGTGCCCCATCGAGTCCCCCGAGGGCCCCAACATCGGTCTCATCGGCTCGTTGGCCACCTTCGGGCGCATCAACCCCTTCGGCTTCATCGAGACCCCCTACCGGGTGGTCAAGGACGGTCAGGTCACCGATGAGACCCACTACCTGACGGCCGACGACGAGGACCGCCACGTCATCGCCCAGGCCAACGTGACCCTCACCGAGGACGGCCGCTTCGCCGAGGACCACGTCCTGTGCCGCGTCACCGGCGGCGAGCCGGCCCTGGTCCCCTCCTCGCAGGTCGACCTCATGGACGTCTCGCCCCGCCAGATGGTCTCGGTGGGCACCTCGCTCATCCCCTTCCTGGAGCACGACGACGCCAACCGCGCCCTCATGGGCGCCAACATGCAGCGCCAGGCCGTGCCGCTCATCCGCCCCGACGCCCCGCTGGTGGGCACCGGCATGGAGCGGCGCACCGCCGTTGACGCCGGGGACGTCCTGGTGGCGGACAAGGCCGGCGTGGTCACCGAGGTCTGCGCGGACTTCGTGCGCGTGGCCAACGACGACGCCACCGAGACCGTCTACAAGGTCGCCAAGTTCCGCCGCTCCAACCAGGGCAACTGCTACAACCAGCGGGTCGTGGCCACCGAGGGCGAGCGCGTGGAGGTGGGCTCGGTCCTGGCCGACGGCCCCGCCACCAACGAGGGCGACCTGGCCCTGGGCCAGAACCTCCTCGTGGCCTTCATGACCTGGGAGGGCCTGAACTACGAGGACGCCATCATCGTCTCCCAGCGGGTGGTGGCCGAGGACATGCTCACCTCGATCCACATCGAGGAGCACGAGGTCGACGCCCGCGACACCAAGCTGGGCGCCGAGGAGATCACCCGCGACATCCCCAATGTCTCCGAGGAGACCCTGGCCAACCTGGACGAGCGCGGCATCATCCGCATCGGCGCCGAGGTCCGCAGCGGCGACATCCTCGTGGGCAAGGTGACCCCCAAGGGCGAGACCGAGCTGACCAGTGAGGAGCGCCTGCTGCGCGCCATCTTCGGGGAGAAGGCCCGCGAGGTGCGCGACACCTCCCTGCGCGTCCCCCACGGCGAGTACGGGATCGTCACCGGCGTGCGGGAGATCGACGCCGCCTCCGACGACGCCGAGCTGCCCGCCGGGGTCAACCGCATGGTGCGCGTCTACATCGCCCAGCGCCGCAAGATCACCGTGGGCGACAAGCTCTCGGGCCGTCACGGCAACAAGGGCGTCATCTCCAAGATCCTGCCCGTGGAGGACATGCCCTTCCTGGCCGATGGCACCCCGGTCGACGTCATCCTCAACCCGCTGGGCGTGCCCAGCCGCATGAACGTCGGCCAGGTCCTCGAGCTCCACCTGGGCTGGGTGGCCTCTCGCGGTTGGGACGCCACCGCCGCCCGCGAGGCGGGGGAGGCCTGGGCCCTGCGCCTGCCGGACAACGGCGTGAGCGCCGAGCCCCGCACCCCCGTGGCCAGCCCGGTCTTCGACGGCGTGCGCGACGACGAGCTCATGGGCCTGCTGGACTCCACCCTGCCCAGCCCCGAGGGCCTGGAGCTGGTCCAGTCCGACGGCAAGGCCCACCTGTTCGATGGGCGCTCGGGCGAGCCCTTCCCGTACCCCATCTCGGTGGGCTACATGTACATCCTCAAGCTCCACCACCTCGTGGATGACAAGATCCACGCCCGCTCCACCGGCCCCTACTCCATGATCACCCAGCAGCCGCTGGGCGGTAAGGCGCAGTTCGGCGGCCAGCGCTTCGGCGAGATGGAGGTCTGGGCGATGGAGGCCTACGGCGCCGCCCACGCCCTCCAGGAGCTGCTGACCGTCAAGTCCGATGATGTCATCGGCCGCGTCAAGGTCTACGAGGCCATCGTCAAGGGCGATGACATCCCCGAGCCCGGCATCCCCGAGTCCTTCAAGGTGCTCATGAAGGAGATGCAGTCGCTGTGCCTGAATGTTGAGGCGCTGGACGCCGAGGGCAACGCGATCGGCCTGGACGACACCGACGAGGACTCCCACCGCGCCGCCGAGGAGCTCGGCTTCGATCTGGGCCGCCGCCCGGGCGGGGCCATGGCCTCCACGGTCGACGAGATCTGATCCGGACAACTCCACTGGGCGGGGCCCCGCGCTCGCCGCCCATCGGGCGCCGTCGTCGTCCTGGAAGCACGACGACGGCCGCCCCGACGACATCACCTGGTGAATTGAACCATCGGAAGTAGGAACTGTGCTCGACGCCAACGTGTTCGACAGGATCCAGCTCGGCCTGGCCACCGCGGAGGACATCAAGTCCTGGTCGCACGGCGAGGTCAAGAAGCCCGAGACCATCAACTACCGCACCCTCAAGCCGGAGAAGGACGGGCTCTTCTGCGAGAAGATCTTCGGCCCCACCCGTGACTGGGAGTGCGCCTGCGGCAAGTACAAGCGCGTGCGCTACAAGGGCATCGTCTGCGAGCGCTGCGGCGTGGAGGTCACCCGCTCCAAGGTGCGCCGTGAGCGCATGGCCCACATCAAGCTGGCCGCGCCGGTGACCCACATCTGGTACTTCAAGGGCGTGCCCTCGCGCCTGGGCTACCTGCTCAACCTGGCCCCCAAGGACCTGGAGAAGGTCATCTACTTCGCGGCCTACATGGTCACCGAGGTCGATGAGGAGGCCCGTCACGACGACCTTCCCTCCCTGCGCAACGAGCTGGAGGTCAAGCGCAAGCACGTCGAGGAGTCGGGGCTGGCCGACGTCGAGGCGCGCCAGCAGCGCCTGGAGTCCGACCTGGCCCAGCTCGAGACCGAGGGCGCTGACGCCGCCCAGCGCGAGAAGCTGCGCAAGACCGCCGAGCGGGAGATGACGGCGCTGCGCCGCAAGACCCAGCGCACCGTGGAGCACATGGACAAGGTCTGGGACCGGTTCGTCTCCCTCAAGGTCGGCGACCTGGAGGGCGATGAGGTGCTCTACCGGGACATGGCCGCCGACTACGGCATCTACTTCAAGGGCGCCATGGGCGCCGAGGCCATCCAGGCCCGCCTGCGCAACTTCGACCTGGAGAGCGAGGCGGCCGCCCTGGCCGAGATCGTCGAGACCGGCACCGGCCAGCGCAAGACCCGCGCCATCAAGCGCCTCAAGGTGGTCAACGCCTTCCGCATGACCGGCACCGCCCCGGAGTCGATGGTCCTGGACAACATCCCGGTCATCCCCCCGGACCTGCGCCCCATGGTCCAGCTCGACGGCGGGCGCTTCGCCACCTCCGACCTCAACGACCTCTACCGCCGGGTCATCAACCGCAACAACCGCCTCAAGCGGCTCATCGACCTGGGCGCCCCGACGATCATCGTCAACAACGAGAAGCGCATGCTTCAGGACGCCGTGGACGCCCTGTTCGACAACGGACGGCGCGGCCGCCCGGTCACCGGCGTGGGCAACCGCCCCCTGAAGTCCCTGTCCGACATGCTCAAGGGCAAGCAGGGGCGCTTCCGCCAGAACCTGCTGGGCAAGCGCGTGGACTACTCGGGCCGCTCGGTCATCGTGGTGGGCCCCCAGCTGGCCCTCCACCAGTGCGGCCTGCCCAGCCAGATGGCACTGGAGCTGTTCAAGCCCTTCGTCATGAAGCGGCTGGTCGAGCTCAAGGAGGCCCAGAACGTCAAGGCCGCCAAGCGGATGGTCGAGCGCGCCAACCCCAAGGTGTGGGACGTCCTGGCCGAGGTCATCCGCGAGCACCCCGTGCTGCTCAACCGCGCCCCCACCCTGCACCGCCTGGGCATCCAGGCCTTCGAGCCCCAGCTCATCGAGGGCAAGGCCATCCAGCTCCACCCGCTGGTGTGCGGCGCCTTCAACGCCGACTTCGACGGCGACCAGATGGCGGTCCACCTGCCCCTGGGCGCCGAGGCCGCCGCCGAGGCCCGCATCCTCATGCTGTCCTCGAACAACATCCTCAAGCCCTCCGACGGGCGCCCGGTGACCATGCCCAGTCAGGACATGATCATCGGCACCTACTACCTGACCTCCGACCCCGACCCGGCGGTCGAGGTCGAGCTCGACGCCGCCGGCAACCCGGTGGTCCCGTCCTTCTCCTCCTTCGCCGAGGCCGTCATGGCCCACGACTTCGGCAAGCTGCACGTCAACGCGGCCTGCGACATCCGCTTCGAGGAGGGGATCGTGGCGCCCGAGGGCTGGCAGGCCCCCCTCGACCATGAGGAGGGCGAGCCGATCACGCTGCGCACCTCCCTGGGGCGCGCCCTGTTCAACACGGCCCTGCCCGAGTCCTTCCCCTACGTCAACTACGTGGTGGACAAGAAGGCCCTGGGCAACATCGTCAACGCCCTGGCGGAGAACTACCCGCGCGTGGACGTGGCCGCATCCCTGGACGCCCTCAAGGCGGCCGGCTTCTACTGGTCGACCTGGTCGGGCATCACCGTGGCCTTCGCCGACGTCGTCTCCCCGGAGGCCAAGGCCGAGATCCTGGCCCGCTACGAGGATGAGGCCGCCGAGATCGAGGACCAGTTCGACCTGGGCGCCCTGACCGAGGAGGACCGCTACGCCTCCCTCATCGACATCTGGACCAAGGCCACCGCCGAGGTCGCCGACGCCATGCGCGAGAACTTCCCGCACCGCAACACCGTCTACCAGATGGTGGTCTCCGGGGCGCGAGGCAACTGGGACCAGATCCGCCAGCTGGCCGGCATGCGCGGCCTGGTGGCCGACCCCAAGCAGCGGCTCATCGAGCGCCCCATCAAGTCCAACTACCGCGAGGGCCTGAGCGTCCTGGAGTACTTCATCGCCACCCACGGCGCCCGCAAGGGCCTGGCGGACACGGCGCTGCGCACCGCCGACTCCGGCTACCTCACGCGCCGCCTGGTCGACGTCTCCCAGGACGTCATCGTCCGCGAGGACGACTGCGGGACCCGCAAGGGCCTGACCAAGCGGATCTTCTCCTGGGTGGAGGTCGACGGCGAGCGCTTCAAGGAGCCCAGCGAGATCCTGAGCACCACGGTCTACGGCACCACCCTGGCCCGCAACCTGGTGGACGAGTCGGGCGTGGTCGTCGTCGAGGCCGGCACGGACCTGGGCGAGGCCGAGGTCATGGCCGCCATCGATGCGGGCATCGAGGAGATCTCGGTCCGCTCGGTGCTGACCTGCGACTCGGTGGTGGGCACCTGCGCGGCCTGCTACGGCCGCTCCCTGGCCACCGGCAAGCGGGTGGACATCGGCGAGGCCGTGGGCATCATCGCCGCCCAGTCCATCGGTGAGCCCGGCACGCAGCTGACCATGCGCACCTTCCACACCGGTGGTGCCGCGGGCGCCGCCGACATCACCCAGGGTCTTCCCCGCGTCCAGGAGCTCTTCGAGGCCCGCACCCCCAAGGGCGAGGCCGCCGTGGCCGAGGCCGCCGGAACCCTGAAGATCGAGGACGACGCCGACGGCAAGCGCCTGGTCATCACGCGCGACGACGGCGAGGAGGACGTGGTGGTGCCCGTCTCGCGCCGCCAGCGCCTGCTGATCGCCGACTCCGACCACGTCGAGCCCGGCCAGGCCCTCACCGAGGGCCCGGTGGACCCCAAGAAGGTGCTGCGCCTGCGCTCGGTGGCCGCCACCCAGCGCCACCTGGTCGAGGAGGTTCAGGAGGTCTACCGCTCCCAGGGCGTGGACATCCACTCCAAGCACATCGAGGTCATCGTGCGCCAGATGCTGCGCCGCGTCACGGTGCTGGACTCCGGGGACACCCGCCTGCTGCAGGGCGACCTGGTCGATGTCATGCACTACCGCGAGGAGAACCGCCGCGTCATGGCCGAGGGCGGCAAGACCGCCACGGGCCGCACCGAGCTCATGGGCATCACCAAGGCCTCCCTGGCCACCGACTCCTGGCTCTCGGCGGCCTCCTTCCAGGAGACCACCCGCGTGCTCACCGAGGCCGCCATGAACGGCAAGTCCGATCCTCTGCTGGGCCTCAAGGAGAACGTCATCCTGGGCAAGCTCATCCCCGCCGGCACGGGCCTGGCCCGCTACGCCGATATCGAGGTCGAGCCCACCGAGGAGGTCAAGGCCGAGGTCTTCTCCCGCACCGGCTTCAACGAGTCCTCCTTCGGGGAGTCCGTGGCCCTGGACGACTTCCACTTCGGGGGCGACCTGCGGGCCGACTTCTCCGAGGACTTCCGCCCCGGCTTCACCGCCGCGAGTGAGGACTTCGAGTTCTGAGCCCCGCCGTCGGGCAGCCCCGGGGCCCGGACCGCTGGATCAGCGGTCCGGGCCCCGGGGCGTCTGACCGGCCCCCTGGCAGTCACTGCCCGCCCGGTCGGTGCGTCGAGCGAGGCATCTCACCCTGAGGCTCGCGCCCCGCGCCCGGCCCGGCCGTGGGGGAGTGGGTGCGCGGAAAACGCGGCATGGCACGCCCGGGCCAGGACCAGTGACGCGGCTCGCCGAGCCTTGCGCCGGCTCGCGCGTGCCGTACCGTGAGGGGTGTCCGCATATGCGGGACCGGCGTCGGCGCACCTGCTGGCCCGGTAGAGGCAGGCCATTGCACGAGGAGTCCGTCATCGTGTCCATTCCACCCGTGCCCGGGCAGTCCCCGGACCACCATCGCGAGCCCCAGGCCACCGAGCGCATCAGCCTGAGGGACCGGGCGCTGCGGGTCTCCGCCACCCCGGACCTGGCCGCCCACGAGGATGAGGCCACCTCCGCCATGCCCCTGCCCGGTGGTGACGGTCAGGCCACTGACGCCTTCGCCATCCCCCAGGACCCGACCTCCGCCCTGCCCGCCGGCGGCGAGCACACCTCGGTCTTCGCCTCCGAGGGGGAGCCGACCTCCGCCCTGTCCACCGCCTGGCCCACCCAGGGCGAGCAGACATCCATGATGCCGGCCACGGTGGAGCCGACCTCAGCCATGCCTGCCATGCCGGCCTCCGTCGCCCCCGCTCCGGCGCACCAGCCGGTGGCGCCCACCACCGCCATGCCGGTCCAGCGCACGCCCCAGCCCGCTCAGCCCGCCCAGCCCGCCCAGCCCGCGCCGGCGGTCCCCCAGGAGCCGGCCGAGGTCCTGCCGCCCGCGATGCGCCGGGTCCGCCAGCGCACCGCGGCACTTCCCATGGGCGTCTTCCTGCTGCTGGTCACCCTGGGGCTGCTGGGATGGGGGTGCTACACGCTGCTGACCACCCTCCGCGTGTTCGACCTCATCCAGGGCACCGTCGAGCTCAACTGGACGGCGGTGGGGGCGATCGTCGCCGGCGCCATCCTGGCCTTCATCACCGTCATCACGAGCTTCGTCGCCGTGGGGCGCTCGCGCCCCAAGACCGCTGCCATGGCCCTCATGCTCGGCGCCTTCTTCCTGCCGATCGGCGCCTGCGCCGCCGGCATCTACCTGGGGGCCGAGCCCTTCAAGCAGCAGACCCTGGCCGACGCCCAGGAGGTCACCGGGCAGGTCGATCCCGCCAAGGTCGAGGGCATCGTCGAGCAGGCCGAGTCCCTGGGAGTGGACATCCCCTGGAGCCAGGAGGTCATTGACATCCTGCGCGCCGGCCAGCCCGAGTAGGGGCGCGCACCGGCCCGCCGCCCCCGCATCAGGGCGCGGCCCGACGGCGTGGCCGACAGCACTCCGCTCCCGGCCCTGCGGGCCTGGCGGCCGGGGGCTGATCGGCGGTAGCCTGGCCCGCGGTGCCCGCACGCCGGTCACCGCTCTCCATTCCGTTCCCAGCCGCGCTGCTCTGCGCAGTACCGCAGTATCGCAGCGCTGGCCATGCGGGTCTGCCGCAGCGGGAACCGACGGGCCCCTTGCGCGGGGCTCCGGACGTCGGCCCTCGGGCGCAGGCGGGCCGGCCCTCCCCGCGGCAGCGCGCGCCGTGAAGCCGGAGGGCGGCCCGATGAGCAGGCAGCGCATCACGTCCATGCACGTCAAGATGGAGAATCCGTAGTGCCCACGATTCAGCAGCTGGTCCGCAAGGGCCGCTCGACCAAGCGCACGGCGTCCAAGACGCCCGCGCTGAAGTCCAGCCCGCAGCGTCGTGGTGTGTGCACCCGCGTGTACACCACCACCCCCAAGAAGCCCAACTCCGCCCTCCGCAAGGTCGCCCGTGTGCGCCTGTCCACCGGCATCGAGGTCACGGCCTACATCCCCGGTGAGGGGCACAACCTCCAGGAGCACTCGATCGTGCTCGTGCGCGGCGGTCGTGTCAAGGACCTTCCCGGCGTCCGCTACCACATTGTGCGCGGCTCCCTGGACACCCAGGGAGTCAAGGGCCGCCAGCAGGCGCGCTCCAAGTACGGCGCCAAGAAGGAGAAGAAGTAATGCCTCGTAAGGGCCCCGCACCCAAGCGCCCGCTCGTCGTCGACCCCGTCTACGGATCGCCGGTGGTCACTCAGCTGGTCAACCGCGTCCTGCTGGACGGCAAGAAGTCCACCGCCGAGCGCATCGTCTACGGCGCCCTGGAGGGCGTGCGCACCAAGACGGACCAGGACCCGGTCTCCGTGCTCAAGCGCGCCCTGGACAACATCCGCCCGGCCCTGGAGGTCCGCTCCCGCCGCGTGGGCGGCGCCACCTACCAGGTCCCCGTTGAGGTCCGCCCCGGCCGCGCCACCACCCTGGCCCTGCGCTGGCTCGTGGACTTCTCCCGCCAGCGCCGCGAGAACACCATGACCGAGCGCCTCATGAACGAGATCCTCGACGCCTCCAACGGCCTGGGCGCCGCTGTCAAGCGCCGCGAGGACATGCACCGAATGGCCGAGTCCAACAAGGCCTTCGCCCACTACCGCTGGTGAACCCAGCATGCCGGGCCTCCCGCCCCATGGCGGGACCCGGCGCCTCCCGGCCAAGACTTACGAACGAAGGACACCACTAGTGGCACTCGACGTGCTGACAGACCTCACCAAGGTCCGCAACATCGGCATCATGGCCCACATCGATGCCGGCAAGACCACCGTCACCGAGCGCATCCTGTTCTACACGGGCATCAACTACAAGCTCGGCGAGACCCACGACGGCGCCTCCACCATGGACTGGATGGAGCAGGAGCAGGAGCGCGGCATCACCATCACCTCCGCCGCCACCACCTGCTTCTGGAAGAACAACCAGATCAACATCATCGACACCCCCGGCCACGTCGACTTCACCGTCGAGGTCGAGCGCTCCCTGCGCGTGCTCGACGGCGCCGTCGCGGTCTTCGACGGCAAGGAGGGCGTTGAGCCCCAGTCCGAGACCGTGTGGCGCCAGGCGGACAAGTACAACGTCCCGCGCATCTGCTACATCAACAAGATGGACAAGCTGGGCGCCGACTTCGACTTCTCCGTCCAGACGATCCGCGACCGCCTCCACGCCACGCCGATCGTCCTGAACTTCCCGATCGGCGCCGAGAACGACTTCTCCGGCCTGGTCGACGTCCTGGAGATGCGGGCCATCCGCTTCCCCGAGAAGGACGCCGACGGCAAGGACACCCGCGGCTCCGTCGTGGAGTACGAGGAGATCCCCGCCGAGCTCGTGGCCAAGGCCGAGGAGCTGCGCGGCCAGCTGGTCGAGACCGTCGCCGAGGCGGACGACGAGCTCATGGAGAAGTACCTGGAGGGCGAGGAGCTGAGCCTGGCCGAGCTGAAGGCCGGGATCCGCAAGCTGACCGTGGCCGGCGAGGCCTTCCCGGTCCTGGCGGGCTCGGCCTTCAAGAACAAGGGCATCCAGCCCGTGCTCGACGCCGTCCTGGACTACCTGCCCTCGCCCCTGGACGTCCCCGACGTCGAGGGCCACCTCCCCGGCAACGAGGAGGAGACGATCACCCGCTCCGCCGACGAGTCCGGCCCCTTCGCCGCGCTGGCCTTCAAGGTCGCCACGCACCCCTTCTACGGCAAGCTGGTCTACGTGCGCGTCTACTCCGGCAAGATCTCGCAGGGCGAGCAGGCCCTCAACGCCACCAAGGGCAAGAAGGAGCGCATCGGCAAGCTCTTCCAGATGCACTCCAACAAGGAGAACCCGGTGGAGGAGGCCCACGCCGGCCACATCTACGCCTTCATCGGCCTCAAGGACGTCACCACCGGTGACACCCTGTGCGCGCAGGGCTCCCCGGTGGTCCTGGAGTCCATGACCTTCCCGGACCCGGTCATCCACGTGGCGATCGAGCCCAAGACCAAGGGCGACCAGGAGAAGCTGGGCGTGGCCATCCAGAAACTCTCCGAGGAGGACCCCACCTTCACCGTCTCCCTGGACGAGGAGACCGGCCAGACCGTCATCGGCGGCATGGGCGAGCTCCACCTCGACGTCTTCGTGGACCGCATGCGCCGCGAGTTCAAGGTCGAGGCCAATGTGGGCGCCCCGCAGGTCGCCTACCGCGAGACCATCCGCAAGAAGGTGGACAAGGTCGAGTACACCCACAAGAAGCAGACGGGTGGCTCGGGCCAGTTCGCCAAGGTGCAGATGACCTTCGAGCCCCTGGTGGCCGAGGAGGGCGCCGAGGGCGAGTCCGCGCACTACGAGTTCGCCAACGCCGTCACCGGCGGTCGCGTCCCGCGCGAGTACATCCCCAGTGTCGACGCCGGCGTCCAGGACGCCATGCTCACCGGCATCCTCGCCGGCTACCCCATGGTGGACATCAAGGCCACCCTGGTCGACGGCGCCTACCACGAGGTCGACTCCTCGGAGATGGCCTTCAAGATCGCCGGCTCCATGGCCTTCAAGGAGGGCGCCAAGAAGGCCTCCCCGGTCCTGCTGGAGCCCGTCATGGCCGTTGAGGTCCGTACTCCCGAGGAGTACATGGGCGACGTCATCGGTGACCTGAACTCCCGTCGTGGCATGATCGCCTCGATGGAGGACGCCGTGGGCGTCAAGGTGGTGCGCGCCAACGTGCCGCTGTCGGAGATGTTCGGCTACGTCGGCGACCTGCGCTCCAAGACGCAGGGCCGGGCCGTCTACTCCATGACCTTCGACTCCTACGCCGAGGTTCCCAAGAACGTCGCCGACGAGATCATCGCCAAGGTCAAGGGCGTGTGACGCCCTGCATGCTGGGGGCCGCCCCCGCACCGCGGTGCGGTCCCCAGCGCCCCTGAGGGCGCGGCCGCGCTCTCAGGCATCCTGTTCAGTAAGATTTCCAACATCCACCAGTAGAGACTCTCGCCGTCACTTGCGGCTAGCATGTGCTAGTCGAATCCCGACGAAGAGACCTACCCGAGTCCCAGGAGGACACCAGTGGCCAAGGCCAAGTTCGAGCGGACCAAGCCGCACGTCAACATCGGAACGATCGGTCACGTCGACCACGGCAAGACGACGCTGACCGCCGCGATCTCCAAGGTTCTGCACGACGAGTACCCGGAGCTGAACCCCTTCACCCCCTTCGACGAGATCGACAAGGCTCCTGAGGAGCGCCAGCGCGGTATCACCATCAACATCGCGCACGTCGAGTACCAGACCGACAAGCGCCACTACGCGCACGTCGACGCCCCCGGTCACGCCGACTACATCAAGAACATGATCACCGGTGCTGCCCAGATGGACGGCGCCATCCTCGTGGTCGCCGCCACCGACGGCCCCATGGCCCAGACCCGCGAGCACGTCCTGCTCGCCCGTCAGGTCGGCGTCCCCGCCCTGCTCGTGGCCCTCAACAAGTCCGACGCCGTGGACGACGAGGAGCTGCTCGACCTGGTGGAGATGGAGGTGCGCGAGCTGCTCTCCAGCCAGGACTACGACGGCGACGAGGCTCCGGTCATCCGCGTCTCCGCCCTCAAGGCCCTGGAGGGCGACGCCGAGTGGGCCGGCAAGGTCAAGGAGCTCATGGACGCGGTGGATGAGTTCATCCCCACCCCCGAGCGTGACATGGACAAGCCCTTCCTCATGCCCATCGAGGACGTCTTCACCATCACCGGCCGCGGCACCGTGGTCACCGGTCGTGTGGAGCGCGGCAAGCTGCCGATCAACTCCGAGGTCGAGATCCTGGGCATCCGCGAGGCCCAGAAGACCACCGTCACCGGTATCGAGATGTTCCACAAGCAGATGGACGAGGCCTGGGCCGGCGAGAACTGCGGTCTGCTCCTGCGCGGCACCCGCCGCGAGGACGTCGAGCGCGGCCAGGTCGTCTGCAAGCCCGGCTCCATCACCCCGCACACCGAGTTCGAGGGCCACGTCTACATCCTGACCAAGGACGAGGGCGGCCGCCACAACCCCTTCTACTCGAACTACCGTCCGCAGTTCTACTTCCGGACCACCGACGTCACCGGCGTCATCACGCTGCCCGAGGGCACCGAGATGGTCATGCCCGGCGACACCACCGAGATGAGCGTCCAGCTCATCCAGCCCATCGCCATGGAGGAGGGCCTGGGCTTCGCCATCCGCGAGGGTGGCCGCACCGTCGGCTCCGGCCGCGTCACCAAGGTCCTCAAGTGAGGATCTGAGCCCGTCGTCGATGAAGACGGGTGAGAACCAGCCACCGGCCGTCCCCCGGACCTCGTGAGGTCCGGGGGACGGCCGTCTGAGGAAGCGGCCGCCGGGCGAAGGGCGACCGGGCCTGAGGGGTGCTCCGGTAGCGCGGGCGGCCTCGCTCGCCGGTCTACGACTCTGGGAAGAGAGGGTTCTCCTCCTGTGGAACGACCAGGGTGATTCCGATGATCGTCCGACGGATGGATGGGTGCTGCCTGTCATCGACCTAGGATCGCCTCCGTGAGAATAAAGACGGATCGTAGGCGGTGTGCCTCTTTGCTCATGGTGGTCGCAGCCTGCCTGGCCCTGCCGGCGTGCGCACTAGGCGGTGCCGTGCCGCCGTCGGTCGTACCCGTGGACGCCCGGAGCGCCGCGCCGGTCCCCGCCGGGATGGAGAGCTTCTACCAGCAGAAGGTTGACTGGCGTCCCTGCGAGGACGACTCCTCCTTGCAGTGCGCCTCCGTCGAGGTCCCGCTCAGCTACGACGACCCGTCCGGGCGGCGTATCGACCTCGCGCTCAAGAAGCTGCCCTCCACCTCCGGCAGGCCGATCGGCACCCTCCTGACCAATCCGGGTGGTCCTGGCGCGAGCGGCCTGGACTACGTCGGTGAGGAGGGGGCGTTCTCCGACGCCCTGCGCTCGGCCTACGACATCGTCGGCTTCGACCCGCGCGGCGTGGGGCAGTCGGCGCCCTTGACCTGCCTGAGCCCGCAGGAGATCGACGACACCGTAGCCGCCGAGCTGGAGTCGAGGGGGTCCGGGAGCACCGCCAGGGAGGAGAACGGCACTGAGACGGAGACGGCTGACTCCGCCGAGCAGGCCGCTGCGGACCTGGCCGCCAAGTGTCAGCAGCACTCGCCTGTGCCGGAGATCATCGACCACATGGACACCGCCTCGGTGGTTCGGGACATGGATGTCCTGCGCGCCCTGACCGGTGACTCCCGTCTGCACTATCTGGGGTTCTCCTACGGCACCTACCTGGGGAGCCGATATGCCGAGATGTTCCCCGCCAACGTCGGGCGCATGGTTCTCGACAGCGCGCAGGACCCGTCCCAGGACCACGCCGAGAACGTCGTGGAGCAGGCGGAGGCCCTTGAGAAGAGCCTGCACGCCTACGTCCGGCACTGTCAGGCGGGTGAGGACTGCCCGCTCACGGGGGACGAGCAGGCCGGTGTGACGCAGATCGGGGACCTCATCCGCAAGGCGGCCGATAACCCCCTGCCCGTCACCAAGGGGCAGCCGGTCGATGGGACGACGCTGACCAGCACGCTCATCGACCTGATGTACGACAACAGCACCTGGGACCTGCTCACCGCGGCGCTGCGCCGAGCCGTCAGGGACAATGACGGCACCTCCCTGGCGGTGCTGGGCAACCCCTCCCTGACGGACGAGGAGACCGACCCCCGGGAGCTGGCGGAGAAGGAGGCGCGCAGGGCCGCCAACGAGAACGCCATCAGTGCCGTCGACTGCCTGGACTACCCGGTTCGTGGCGATCGCGCCCAGTGGGACGCCCAGGCCCAGAGGATCAAGGAGGTCGCGCCCACTCTCGGGTCGGGGCTGGCCTATCCCGACGCCTTCTGCCAGGGTTGGGGTCACCACAGCGACCATCAGCCCGGCCGGATCCGGGCCGCGGGAGCGGCGCCGATCCTCGTGGTCGGTATCACCGGGGACCCGGCGACTCCGTACCAGTGGGCCAAGGACCTGGCGGCTCAGCTGGACTCGGCCCGCCTGCTCACGGTCGAGGGGAACGGCCACGGTGCCTACAACCGCAAGGGCGCGTGCGTCACCGACGCGGTCGACGCCTATCTCCTGCGCGGCGAGCTGCCCGAGAAGGGGCTCACGTGCGCGGAGGAGGTCGAGCAGGCCTAGCGCGCCCACTATCGACGCACCGCGCGGCCCGGCGGGTCAGCGGATAATGTCTTGAAACCCGAGTCCTTTGATGAAGGAGAATTCCGTGACGAGTAACAGCCTCATGTCGGCCCCCACGATGAGCCGACGCACAGTGATGACGACGGCCGCAATGGCGCTCATATTTCCGCTGGTCGCCTGCGGAAGGCGGGGCGAGGCCGGTGGCTCCAGCAGTGCGTCCGCGTCTGCCGCTCCTGGCCCCGATAACCCGTTGAGTGGGATGGCGGGAACGACGCCGCTGTCCGACGAGCAGTACCAGACCATGGTCGAGGGAGTGGCCGCATGGGTGTCCCGCTCCTGGCCGCTCATGGGCTCG
The DNA here is from genome assembly GCF_900637295.1 of Actinomyces slackii. Lineage (NCBI taxonomy): Bacteria > Bacillati > Actinomycetota > Actinomycetes > Actinomycetales > Actinomycetaceae > Actinomyces > Actinomyces slackii. The sequence goes on from NZ_LR134363.1 coordinate 1,272,904, forward strand.
GTGTGGCCTGGAGCCGACTATACCCAGCACCGGATCGTGGCCATGCAGGTCGATGAGGAGCTCAAGGCCGCACGCGCATGGGTCATCTCGACCGACGGGCATCGTGAGCTCAAGGGCGATGAGTACGCGGACATCAAGGCGCCCACCTCTTACGACAAGATCACTTTCGAGGGGAAGCCGTCCATCTCCCTCAACCTCGGCCAGGCTGCCTCGGTCAGTGGTGGGAACGACCAGGAGGGGTCCGCAGAGCCTTCGGGTTCTACCCCCGCTATCAGCGCGACCGGCGCCTCGGAGCCCGTGCCCAACCTGAAGGATCCTTCCACTTACGCCTTCGCCCTCGTGACGCACGAGCTAGTTCACTTCTACTACCAGGGTGAGATCAACGTGTCAGCCTCGAGCAGTCGCGACACCCCTTACCCGTTCGAGGCCCGTCCTCGCATCCTGCGGCGCATGCTGCTGCACCGCCTACGCATGGCCGCCACCGAGGCCGACAGGAGGTCGGAGCACCTGGGGCGTGCCCGCTACTGGCTCGACACCTGGAAGTCCGAGTTCCCCAGCGAGGCGGAGGACATCCACCACTACGACATCGCGGAGGGAGTCGCCCGCTACGTGGAGTATACGGCGCTGTCGATCGAGGATGGGCAGTCCGATGAGCAGCTGCAGGCTCGACGGGAACTGTTGCTGAAAGATGAGTACCTGGGCGTGTCGATCGATACCGAGTCCTATGCTCTGGGTTTCATCACCGGGCTTCTCCTCGACTCCCTCGAGCCGGAGTGGAAGAACGGATTCTACGCCAGTGGCAAGACATTGACCGATCTCCTTCTTGAGAACGTCTCCCCTGTTCCTGAGGATGTTGATACTGAACTGAGCGGGAAGGTCGAGGAGCTGATCAGGAAGTCTGAGGATGAGGTTGCTCCGGATATCAAGAAGATTGACGACGCCGAGGCCGATACCAGTATCGCCTATCTGCGCTGCTCCGACTACGGCGAGATCGGGTTCGGTGGTTCCTACGCCTATCGGGACAAAGTGGTGCTCACCATGACCATCCTCGTGCTCAACGGTTCTGGGCAGAGTCTGCAGGTGCTGGGAGCCCCTAGCTTTACCAGTGGTGATGGGGGAGCATTGACCATCCCGTTGATCGGGGTCACGCACAGCTACGCCGACGGCGTGCTCACAGTCGAGAGCGACACCATCAACGGGAGCATCGGCGCCGAGCGGACCACCGAGGGCGGGCGTGAGGTGTTCGTCGCGAGCTAATCGCCGCGCGTGATGCGTGGCGCCGCGACGTCGCTCGGGGCGCCTGGGGCCGGGAGCCGCCGGGGTGCCGCGTCCGGGCGAGGCCGACGGAACGTCTCAGACCGATCGTCGGCACCGTCGGAGCACGGCCCCCGGCGGCCGCTCGCGTGAGCCCGTGCCCGGCCAGCACCGGAACCCCGGTCCTCGCGCGCGAGGAGGAGGGGCGGGTACCGGCAGGAGCCCTGGGCGCGACTCGGATGAGACACGCCCGGGCGCGTGGACCGGGTGGGCGGTCTCACAGGTGCGAGCCCCGCCGTCGACTTCCGCGGTTCGCGCCGTCGCTGATAGCGTTGCCCAGCCGGTACGGAGCGGGCTCTCACGCCGCCTCGGCACCGGTCACCTCCCGGGGTCGACCCGGGAACCAGTCTGACGGACCCGAGCCCATCGGGTTTCCGTGTGTCCAGACCGGTTCACCTTCTTCACAGGGTGAAGCCGAGTGTGTCGCGAGCGACACGCCCGAGCGCGTGGACCGGTCCCCGAAAGCAAGAGAGGTTAGGCGCCATGGCGGGACAGAAGATCCGCATCCGGCTCAAGTCCTACGACCACGAGGTCATCGACTCCTCGGCGCGCAAGATCGTCGACGTCGTGACCCGCGCAGGTGCGACGGTCGTGGGCCCGGTGCCGCTGCCGACCGAGAAGAACGTGTTCTGCGTCATCCGGTCGCCCCACAAGTACAAGGACAGCCGTGAGCACTTCGAGATGCGCACCCACAAGCGGCTGATCGACATCGTCGACCCGACGCCCAAGGCCGTCGACTCGCTCATGCGGCTCGACCTGCCCGCCGACGTCAACATCGAGATCAAGCTCTGAGGACTGCCATGACAACGCTTAACACGCCGGCTGGAGCCGCGCCTGCCAAGGCGCTGCTCGGCACCAAGCTCGGCATGACGCAGATCTGGGACGAGGACGGGATCCTGCGCCCGGTGACGGTTGTGCGAGTCGACACCAATGTCGTGACCCAGGTCCGCACCATCGAGACCGATGGCTACGAGGCCGTCCAGCTCGCCTTCGGCGAGATCGACGAGCGCAAGGTGACCAAGCCCCTGGCCGGCCACTTCGCCAAGGCCGGGGTCGCCCCCCGCCGCCACGTCGCCGAGATCCGCACCTCCCTGGCCGGCGACTTCGCCCCGGGCCAGGAGCTGGGCGCGGACACCTTCGAGGTCGGCCAGCTGGTCGACGTCACCGGCACCTCCAAGGGCAAGGGCTTCGCCGGTGTCATGAAGCGCCACGGCTTCGCCGGTGTGGGGGCCTCCCACGGCGCCCACCGCAACCACCGCAAGCCCGGCTCCATCGGCGCCTGCGCCACCCCGGGCCGCATCTTCAAGGGCCTGCGCATGGCCGGTCGCATGGGCAACGCCAAGCGCACCGTCCAGAACCTGAAGATCCGCGGCGTCGACGCCGACAAGGGCGTCCTGCTCGTCAACGGCGCCATCCCCGGCCCCAAGGGCTCGGTCGTCGTCGTCCGCACCGCCGTGAAGGGAGCCTGAGACCATGTCTGAGAACCTGACCGTCGACATCGTCGACTCCACGGGCGCCACCACCGGCTCGGCCGAGCTGCCCGCGGAGATCTTCGATGCGCCCCTGAACATCCCGCTCATGCACCAGGTGGTCGTCGCCCAGCTCGCCGCCGCCCGCCAGGGCACGCACGCCACCAAGACCCGCGGCCAGGTGCGCGGCGGTGGCCGCAAGCCCTACCGCCAGAAGGGCACCGGCCGCGCCCGTCAGGGCTCGACCCGCGCCCCCCAGTTCGTCGGCGGAGGCACCGTCCACGGCCCTCAGCCGCGCGACTACAGCCAGCGGACCCCCAAGAAGATGAAGGCCGCCGCCCTGCGCTCGGCCCTGTCGGACCGCGCCCGCAACGCGCGCATCCACGTCATCACCGAGTTCGTCACCTCCCAGGTGCCCTCGACCAAGTCCGCCCTGTCCGCTCTGCGCAACCTGACCGACCGCAAGGCCCTGGTCGTGGTGACCCGCGAGGACGACCTGTCCCTGCTCTCCCTGCGCAACGCCCCCGAGGCGCATGTGCTGTGGGCCGACCAGCTCAACACCTACGACGTCCTCAACTCCGACGACGTCGTCTTCACTGCCGAGGCCCTGGAGAGCTTCCTGGGCGCGGGCGAGGAGGAGTCCAAGTGAGCCTCGAGAAGTCCAAGAACCCCCGCGACATCATCATCGCGCCGGTGGTCTCCGAGAAGTCCTACGCCTGCATGGACCGTGGCCAGTACACGTTCCTCGTGGCGCCGGGCTCCAACAAGACCGAGATCAAGCAGGCCATCGAGGCCATCTTCTCGGTCAAGGTCGACTCGGTGAACACCAGTAACCGCAAGGGCAAGACGCGTCGCACCCGGACCGGCATCGGCAAGTCGAAGGACACCAAGCGCGCGATCGTCACGCTGCGCGAGGGATCCATCGACATCTTCGGCGACGTCACCGAGTGACACGGAAGGTAGAGGATCGATATGGGAATCCGTAAGTACAAGCCCACGACCCCGGGTCGTCGCGGCGCCTCCGTGGCCGACTTCGTGGAGATCACCCGCAGCACGCCCGAGAAGTCCCTCGTGCGCCCGCTGCACAAGACCGGTGGCCGCAACTCCTCGGGCCGCATCACCACCCGCCACAAGGGCGGTGGCCACAAGCGCGCCTACCGCGTCATCGACTTCCGTCGTCATGACAAGGACGGCGTGCCCGCCAAGGTCGCGCACATCGAGTACGACCCCAACCGCACCGCGCGCATCGCCCTGCTGCACTACGCCGACGGCGAGAAGCGCTACATCATCGCCCCCAACAAGCTGCGCCAGGGCGACGTCGTCGAGTCCGGCCCCGGTGCGGACATCAAGCCCGGCAACAGCCTGCAGCTGCGCCACATCCCCACGGGAACCGTGGTGCACGCCGTCGAGCTGCGCCCCGGCGGCGGCGCCAAGATCGCCCGCAGCGCCGGCGTCTCCGTCCAGCTGGTCGCCAAGGAGGGCAAGTACGCGCAGCTGCGCATGCCCTCCGGGGAGATCCGCAACGTGGAGGCCGCCTGCCGCGCCACCATCGGCGAGGTCGGCAACGCCGAGCAGTCCAACATCAACTGGGGCAAGGCCGGCCGCATGCGCTGGAAGGGCGTTCGCCCGACCGTGCGCGGTGTGGTCATGAACCCCGTCGACCACCCTCACGGTGGTGGTGAGGGCAAGACCTCCGGTGGGCGTCACCCCGTCTCCCCGTGGGGCAAGCCCGAGGGCCGTACCCGTCGTCCGAACAAGTCCAGCGACCGCCTCATCGTGCGTCGTCGTCGGACCGGCAAGAAGCGCTGATAGGAGCCTGAGATGCCGCGCAGCCTGAAGAAGGGTCCCTTCGTCGACGACCACCTCCAGAAGAAGGTGGACGCCCAGAACGAGAAGGGCACCAAGAACGTCATCAAGACCTGGTCCCGCCGGTCCGTCATCACGCCGGACTTCCTCGGACACACCTTCGCCGTCCACGACGGCCGCAAGCACGTCCCGGTCTTCGTCACCGAGTCCATGGTGGGCCACAAGCTCGGCGAGTTCGCTCCGACCCGCACTTTCCGCGGGCACGTCAAGGACGATCGCAAGTCGCGTCGCTGACGCCGTGGGAAGTCAAGAGAGGCAGAGAACTATGGAAGCCAAGGCGCAGGCCAAGTACGTGCGCTGCACGCCGATGAAGGCCCGCCGCGTCGTGGACGTCGTCCGCGGCAAGCGCGCCGTCGAGGCGGTCAACGTGCTCCGATTCGCCCCGCAGGCCGCTGCGGTGCCGGTGCGCAAGGTCATCGAGTCCGCTATCGCCAACGCTCGCTTCAAGGCCGAGCGCGACGGCGAGCGCTTCAACGAGGACGACCTGTTCATCGTTGAGGCATTCGCCGATGAGGGCCCGACCCTCAAGCGGTTCCGTCCCCGCGCCCAGGGGCGCGCCGGCCGGATCCTCAAGCGGACCAGCCACATCACCATCATCGTCGGCGAGAGGGCCGACTCCGCGAAGAAGGAAGGAGCCCGGTAATGGGGCAGAAGGTCAACCCGACCGGGTTCCGCCTGGGCATCACCACGGACCACCGCTCGCGCTGGTTCGCCGACTCCACCAAGGCCGGTCAGCGCTACCGGGACTTCGTGGAGGAGGATGTCAAGATCCGCCGCCTCATGGAGGACGGCATGGAGCGCGCAGGCATCTCCAAGGTCGACATCGAGCGCACCCGTGACCGCGTGCGCGTCGACCTGCACACCGCCCGTCCCGGCATCGTCATCGGTCGCCGCGGCGCCGAGGCCGAGCGCCTGCGCGGTCAGCTCGAGAAGCTGACCGGCAAGCAGGTCCAGCTCAACATCCTGGAGGTCAAGAGCCCCGACCTGGACGCCCAGCTCGTGGCTCAGGGCATCGCCGAGCAGCTGGCCTCGCGCGTCTCCTTCCGCCGCGCCATGCGCAAGGGCATGCAGTCCGCCATGCGCGGCGGCGCCAAGGGCATCCGGGTCCAGTGCTCGGGCCGCCTGGGCGGCGCGGAGATGAGCCGCTCGGAGTTCTACCGTGAGGGCCGCGTGCCGCTGCACACCCTGCGGGCGAATATCGACTACGGCTTCTACGAGGCCAAGACCACCTTCGGCCGTCTCGGCGTCAAGGTGTGGATCTACAAGGGCGACATCACCGAGCGCGAGTTCGCCCGCCAGCAGGCCGAGGCCGGCGGCCGCGGCCGTGGTGGCCGGGGCGAGCGCCGCGGCGGCCGCCGCGGTGAGCGCGGCGCGCGTCACAACAGCGAGCAGCAGGCCGAGCAGGCGCCGGCCGCCGAGAACGCTGCCGCCGAGCAGGGAACGGAGGCCTGAGCCGTGCTCATCCCCCGCCGGACCAAGTTCCGCAAGCAGCACCGCCCGCATCGCACGGGCCTGTCCAAGGGCGGCAACCAGATCGCCTTCGGTGACTTCGGCATCCAGGCCCTGGAGCCCGCCTACATCACCAACCGTCAGATCGAGGCGGCCCGTATCGCCATGACCCGTCACATCAAGCGTGGCGGAAAGGTCTGGATCAACATCTTCCCGGACCGTCCTCTGACCAAGAAGCCCGCCGAGACCCGCATGGGCTCGGGTAAGGGCGCGCCCGAGTGGTGGATCGCCAATGTCAAGCCCGGACGCATCATGTTCGAGCTCGGCGGCGTTCCCGAGGAGCTCGCACGCGAGGCCATGCGCCGCGCACAGCACAAGCTGCCGATGAAGACCCGTTTCGTGACTCGTGAGGGTGGTGACGTCTGATGGCTATCGGTTCCAAGGGGCTGACCCCGTCCGACCTCGACGCCATGGACAACGAGCGCCTCGCCGAGGAGCTCTCCAAGGCCAAGGCCGAGCTGTTCAACCTCCGGTTCGCCTCGGCGACCGGCCAGCTCGAGGACCACGGCCGGCTCAAGGCCGTGCGTCGCGACATCGCCCGCATCTACACCATCGTGCGCGAGCGCGAGCTCGGCATCCGTACCGCTCCCAGCAGCCAGGAGTCCAAGAAGTGAGCGAGCAGACCAGCACTGAAGCAGTGGAGACCGGCACGCCCCAGGCCACCGAGCGCAACCAGCGCAAGGTCCGCCGCGGCTACGTGGTCTCCGACAAGATGGACAAGACCGTCGTCGTCCTGGTCGAGGAGCGCTACAAGCACTCCCTGTACGGGAAGGTCCTTCGCCGTTCCAAGAAGGTGAAGGTCCACGACGAGCACAACGAGGCCGGCGTGGGCGACCTCGTCTCCATCATGGAGACCCGCCCGCTGAGTGCCACCAAGCACTTCCGTCTTCTGGAGATCATTGAGAAGGCCAAGTGATCTGAGGCCCCCTCCCGCCTCCTTCGCGAGGTAGACATTTTCCGCCGAGGTAGACGCATTCGCCGTCGACCTCGGCGGAAAACGTCTACCTCGGCGCAATGGTGGGGCGTCCCGGGATCCACCTCGAGCGGCTGTGCAGGCGCTGTCCCCAGGGCTGCGCATCGGCCTGGCACCGCGGCTCCGGCCGGTCGCACTCTGGGGCCATGAGCAGCAACTGTCAGATCCGCAGCGTCCCACCAGGTGAAGGCGAGCAGGCATTCCGGGCAGGGCCACCGTCTCAGGGGCAGGCCCTGCCACTGCTGCTGAGCTCTGATTCTCAGACCAATGCCTCCCAGCATCTGTCCCGCGCGCCCGGGCTGACCCGCATCAGCAGCGGTGTCTACGTGCCCACTGAGAGATGGGCGCAGGCCACACACCAGGACCGCCACCTCGCCAGGATCCGGGCCGCGCAGGAGGTCTGTGGCGGGGACCTCGTGCTCATGGGCGCATCGGCCGCGCTCTGGCAGGGGATCGGCGTCGTCGGTCCCATCCCTGATCAGGTCCAGTGCGTGGGGGAGCGGGGCGATCGACGAGGCACCTCCGGACTTCGCCGCCACGAGCGCGCCGGACTGGGTGACCTCATCGAGGTCGGCGGCATCCTCACCACGAGCGCGGCTGACACCGCCGTCGACTTGGCTCGCTGCGGTGGACTCGTCCAGGGCGTGTGCGCCATGGACTCCGCATTGGCGCAGGGGCGGGTGACCGGTGAGGCGATCGAGGATGCCGTGGAGAGGCTGGGCCGTGGAGCGCGCGGGGTGCGCTGCGCCCGCACGGCTGCCCATCTGGCGGACGGCCGCTCCGAATCACCGGGGGAGTCCCTGTCACGGGTGCGGATGTGGCAGGCCGGCCTGCCCCGGCCAGAGCTGCAGTACGAGGTGTGTATCGACGGCCGGATCTACCGCTTCGACTTCTTCTGGGCCCGGCCAAGGGTCGACGGCGAGTTCGACGGCCGCAAGAAGTACCGGCGCGAGAGCTTCGGCAAGAATGCCGAGCAGACGGTGTGGGAGGAGCGCCAGCGCGAGCGCGCCATCATCCGGGCCGGCATCGAGGTGTCTCGATGGACCTGGGATCAGGCCTGGCGGCACGAGGGCGCCGCCATGATTGAGGAGCTCGCCCGCTGCGGTGTGCACCCCACCGGCCAGCGCTGGTGAAGGTGGTTCCCCACCCGACTCCTTCGCGAGGTAGACATTTTCCGCCGAGGTAGACGCATTCGCCGTCGACCTCGGCGGAAAATGTCTACCTCGGCGCACGAGAGAAGAGGGGCGTGAGAGGAAAGGCACAGGCGTGCGGCAGACTCCCAGGTTCCGCGTCATGGGGCGGCTGGACTAAGCTTATGGGGTTGCGCGCGCCCTCGGTGCGCCCAGCAGAGACCTCGTGCCGCGTGCGCCTGTGTCTGCTGGGAGTCCCGCGCCGCGGACCTCCTCACCTACCGGTCAGCCCCGTGCCTCCGGGCGGCGGGGCGGCGGCGCGCAAGTCCAGAAGAACGTTCGGCTAGGCTCGAGTGCTGCTCGAGAACCGGCTCGACGACAGGAGAACACTCAATGATCCAGCAGGAGTCGCGACTGAAGGTCGCCGACAACACCGGTGCCAAGGAGATCCTTTGCATCCGTGTTCTCGGCGGCTCGGGTCGGCGCTATGCGGGTGTCGGCGACACCATCGTCGCCACCGTGAAGGACGCCATTCCCGGTGGCAACGTGAAGAAGGGCGAGGTCGTCAAGGCCGTCGTGGTGCGCACCCGCAAGGAGCGCCGCCGCCCGGACGGCTCATACATCCGCTTCGATGAGAATGCGGCTGTCATCCTCAAGAACGACGGCGACCCGCGCGGCACGCGCATCTTCGGCCCCGTCGGCCGTGAGCTTCGGGACAAGAAGTTCATGCGCATCGTCTCGCTCGCCCCGGAGGTGATCTGAAATGGCACGTATCAAGAAGGGCGACCAGGTCATCGTCATCTCCGGCAAGGACAAGGGCAAGACCGGCCGGGTCCTCCAGGTCCTCAAGGACAGTGACCGCGTCATCGTCGAGGGTGTCCAGCGCGTCACCAAGCACACCAAGGTGGGGCAGTCCGCCCAGGGTGCCCGCACCGGCGGGATCGAGACCGTCGAGGCCCCGATCCACGCCTCCAATGTCATGCTCGTTGACCCCAAGACCAAGCAGCGCACCCGCGTTGGCTTTCGCGTCGAGGAGGGCGAGCGTCCCAACGGCCGCAAGCGCCTGGTGCGCGTGCGCTACGCCAAGAAGAGCGGGGAGGACCTGTGACCATGGCTGACAAGGCTGACAAGATCGTCCCCCGCCTCAAGACCAAGTACGCCCAGGAGGTGCGCCCGGCCCTGCTCAAGGAGTTCAACCACTCCAATGTCATGGAGGTCCCGGGCGTGACCAAGGTCGTGGTCAACATGGGCGTGGGCGAGGCCGCTCACGACTCCAAGATGATCGAGGGCGCCGTGCGCGACCTCGCCGCCATCACCGGGCAGAAGCCGCAGATCACCAAGGCCCGCCGCTCCATCGCGCAGTTCAAGCTGCGCGAGGGCATGCCGATCGGCGCGCACGCCACGCTGCGCGGGGACCGCATGTGGGAGTTCCTCGACCGACTCGTGTCGATCTCCCTGCCGCGCATCCGCGACTTCCGCGGACTGTCCCCCAAGCAGTTCGACGGCAATGGCAACTACACCTTCGGTCTGACTGAGCAGGCCGTGTTCCACGAGATCGACCAGGACAAGATCGATCGCGTGCGCGGTATGGACATCACCGTGGTGACCACGGCCACAACGGACGAGGAGGCCCGCTCTCTGCTCAAGCAGCTCGGCTTCCCCTTCAAGGAGAAGTGACATGGCGAAGACCGCTCTCATCAACAAGGCGAACCGCAAGCCGAAGTTCGGCGTGAGGGCCTACACGCGCTGCCAGCGCTGCGGCCGTCCCCACTCGGTGTACCGCAAGTTCGGCCTGTGCCGTATCTGCCTTCGGGAGATGGCCCTGCGCGGCGAGCTCCCCGGCGTGAGCAAGTCCAGCTGGTAAGAACTTACGTCGCAGGTCCGATGAGGAAACCACGACGAGGAAGGGCCAAGGCCCACTCATGACAATGACAGACCCGATCGCAGACATGCTGACCCGTCTGCGCAATGCCAATTCCGCCTACCACGACTCCGTCTCGATGCCGTCGAGCAAGCTCAAGGTCAACATCGCAGAGATGCTCAAGGCCGAGGGCTACATCGCCGGCTACGAGGTCGCGGACGCCGAGGTCGGCAAGACGCTCACCCTGACCCTGAAGTACGGCGCCAACCGTCAGCGCGCCATCCAGGGCCTGCGCCGGATCTCCAAGCCCGGCCTGCGCGTCTACGCGAAGTCCACCAACCTGCCCAAGGTTCTCGGCGGCCTGGGAGTGGCCATCCTGTCCACCTCCTCCGGCCTCCTGACCGACCGGCAGGCCGAGTCCAAGGGCGTGGGCGGCGAAGTCCTCGCCTACGTCTGGTGAGAGAGGGAACGGAGGAAAACCATGTCTCGTATTGGACGTCTCCCCGTTCCGGTTCCCGCCGGAGTGGACGTGACCATTGATGGCCAGGAGGTGACCGTCAAGGGCCCCAAGGGCACCCTGTCGCGCACCATCTGCGAGCCCCTGAGCGTGACCCGCCAGGAGGACGGTTCCATCCTGGTGACCCGGCCCGACGACGAGCGCCGCTCGCGCTCGCTCCACGGGCTGTCGCGCACCCTCATCCACAACATGATGGTGGGCGTGACCCAGGGCCACGAGAAGAACCTTGAGATCGTCGGCACCGGTTACCGCGTGGCCGCCAAGGGCCAGGGCATCGAGCTGTCCCTGGGCTTCTCGCACACCGTGACCGTCGAGCCCCCCGAGGGCATCACCCTGACGGTGGACGGCAACCTCAAGATCAAGGTCTCCGGCATCTCCAAGGAGCAGGTCGGAGAGGTCGCCGCGAACATCCGCAAGATCCGCCCGCCGGAGCCCTACAAGGGCAAGGGCGTGCGCTACGCCGGCGAGAACGTGCGCCGCAAGGTCGGAAAGGCTGGTAAGTGACCATGGCTTACTCGATCAAGAGGGGCAAGGGCAACGCCAAGAGGATCGCCCGCAAGATCCGTCACCAGCGCGTGCGCAAGCACATCTCCGGAACCCCCGAGCGCCCGCGCCTGGTCGTCACCCGCTCCAACCGCCACATGGTGGCCCAGGTCGTCGACGACACCATCGGCCACACCCTGTGCTCCGCCTCCACCCTGGAGGAGGCCGCCAAGGGCGTGGAGGGCCACAAGGTCGGCGCCGCCCGCAAGGTCGGCGAGCTGGTGGCCGAGCGCGCCAAGGCGCTGGGCATCGAGGCGGTCGTCTTCGACCGCGGTGGCAACAAGTACCACGGCCGTGTGGCCGCCGTTGCGGAGGGCGCCCGTGAGGGCGGCCTGACGCTGTGAGACCGACGACGACGAGAAAGCAGAGGAACATCTGATGGCTGCACCGCAGCGAGACAGGTCCGCGTCGTCCGACGGCTCGGCCCAGCGCGAGAACGACGAGCGCCGGGGCGAGGGCCGCGGCCGCCGCGACCGCAACAACGACCGCCGCGACCGTGGTCGCGGCAATGACGACAAGTACATCGAGCGCGTCGTCACCATCAACCGCGTGTCCAAGGTCGTCAAGGGCGGCCGCCGCTTCACCTTCACGGCCCTGGTGGTCGTGGGCGACGGCGAGGGCACGGTCGGCGTGGGCTACGGCAAGGCGAAGGAAGTCCCCTCCGCCATCGCCAAGGCCGTCGAGATCGCGAAGAAGAACTTCTTCCACGTCCCGATGATCCGCCGCACGATCCCGCACCTGGTCCAGGGGGAGGACTCCGCCGGAGTCGTCCTGCTGCGCCCGGCCTCCCCGGGAACCGGGGTCATCGCCGGCGGCCCGGTGCGCGCCGTGCTGGACTGCGCCGGCGTCCACGACATCCTGTCGAAGTCGCTGGGCTCCTCCAACGCGATCAACATCGTGCACGCCACGGTGGACGCCCTGAAGAACCTGGAGCAGCCCGAGGCCGTCGCGGCCCGCCGTGGCCTGCCCCTGGAGGACGTCGCCCCGCAGTCCATGCTGCGGGCCCGTGCCGAGGGCGAGGCCGACAAGCGCGCCGAGGCCGAGAAGAAGGAGGCCGAGAAGGCCGCTGAAGGAGTGGGTGCGTGATGGCTGAGGCCAAGACGACCAAGCAGAAGGCCGCGCCGGCCGCGCCGGCCGGCTCGACCAAGCAGCTCAAGGTCACCCAGGTCCGCTCTGGCATCGGGGGCACCCACCGCCAGCGCGAGTCCCTCAAGACCCTTGGCCTGCGCAAGATCCGCCAGTCCGTGGTGCGCGAGGACTCCCCGAGCGTGCGCGGCCTGATTGCCACGGTGCACCACCTGGTCACCGTTGAGGAGGTCTGAGATGGCTGACACCAAGAAGACTGCTGAGACCGTCGCCGAGGAGGCGGGCCAGGAGAAGGTGCGGGTTGTCAAGCTCCACCACCTTCGCCCGGCCCCGGGCGCCAAGAAGGCCAAGACCCGCGTGGGTCGCGGTGAGGCGTCCAAGGGCAAGACCGCCGGTCGCGGAACCAAGGGCACCAAGGCCCGCTACCAGGTCCGCCCCGGCTTCGAGGGCGGCCAGATGCCGCTGCACATGCGCCTGCCCAAGCTCCGCGGCTTCCGCAACCCCAACCGGGTGGAGTTCCAGCCGGTCAACGTCGGCCGCATCGCCGAGCTCTTCCCCGCCGGTGGCGAGGTCACCGTCGAGGACCTCGTGGCCGCCGGGGCCGTGCGCAAGAACCAGCTGGTCAAGGTCCTGGGCGGCGGGGACGTCACCGTGGCCCTGACCATCACCGCCGACGCCTGGTCCGGCTCCGCCAAGGAGAAGATCGAGGCCGCCGGCGGCACCATCACCGCCCGCTGAGCACCCTCAGCCAGTGCCGCACCGGACCCCGGGCGGCCAGGACACATCCTGGCCGCCCGGGGTCCGTCGTCGTGCACGGCGAGGCGGCCCGCGCCACCGCGGCCGGCGCTTGGGCGGGAGGCCGGCAGCCTCAGGGGCGCCGGCCGGCAGATCCGCGCGCCCACCGGCGCGAGGCGGTCCCTGAAGCGCCCCGATGCGTCCCCGCGGAGGCCCCCACGATGGGACCCGGGTCACAGCGGAGCGGCGGTCAGGGCCGTTGCGTGACAAAGCCCGCATTGCGAGGCGATCTCAAGGCCAGGTCCGTGGGCAGGAAACGGTAGTCTGTCCGGGGCGCCGCACGCGCCGTGTCGCGTGCCCGCGCGATGGCCACACACCCCCGAGTCCACAGGAGATCGAGTGCTCAGCGCATTCATGCAGGCGTTCCGCACGCCAGACCTCAGGGCCAAGCTCCTCTTCACCCTGGGCATCATGGCCCTCTTCCGGCTGGGATCCATCGTTCCCACTCCTGGCGTCGATGTGGCCGCTGCCGAGTTCTGCGTGGGCCAGGCCGAGGACCAGGGGCTGTTCGGCCTGATCAACATCTTCTCCGGAGGCGCGCTGCTCCAGCTCAGCGTCTTCGCGCTGGGCATCATGCCCTACATCACGGCCTCCATCATCATCCAGCTCCTGCGCGTGGTCATCCCCAAGTTCGAGGAGCTGCACAAGGAGGGCCAGTCGGGCACGGCCAAGCTCACCGAGTACACCCGCTACCTGACCATCGGCCTGGCCCTGCTGCAGTCCTCCACCTTCGTGGCCACCGCCGCCTCCGGCCAGCTCTTCCCGGGCTGCCCCCAGCCGGTCATCGCCGAGGCCACCCCCGTCACCCTGGCGCTCATGGTGGTGACCATGACCGCCGGCACCGGCCTCATCATGTGGCTGGGCGAGCTCGTCACCGAGCGGGGCATCGGCAACGGCATGTCCCTGCTCATCTTCACCTCCATCGTGGCCCAGTTCCCCTCCAACATGCTCTCCATCGTGCGCGGCTCGGGCGGCGCGGGGAAGTTCCTGGCCGTCATCGCCATCGTCCTGGTGGCCACGGCCGCGGTGATCTTCGTCGAGCAGGCGCAGCGGCGCATCCCCGTCCAGTACGCCAAGCGCATGGTGGGCCGGCGCCAGTACGGCGGCTCGACCACCTACATCCCGGTCAAGATCAACACCGCGGGAGTCATCCCGGTCATCTTCGCCTCCTCCCTGCTGGCCATGCCCATGCTGGTGGCCCAGTTCGGCAACCAGTCCTCCGGCTGGGTGAACTGGATCATGACCAACCTGCAGCAGACCCACCCGGTGTACCTGACGGCCTATGGCGTGCTCATCCTCTTCTTCGCCTTCTTCTACACCGCCATCACCTTCAACCCTGAGGAGATCGCGGACAACATGAAGCGCTACGGCGGCTTCATCCCCGGCATCCGCGCCGGGGAGCCCACCGTCCGCTACCTGACCTACGTCATCAACCGGGTCACCACCGCGGGCTCGATCTACCTGGTGGTCCTGGCGCTGGCACCCACGGCGGCGGTCATCGCCATGGGCCTGACCCAGGCCCTGCCCTTCGGAGGCACGACGATCCTCATCATGGTGGGTGTGGGCCTCCAGACCGTCAAGGAGATCAACTCCCAGCTCCAGCAGCGCCACTACGAAGGGTTCCTCTCATGAGCGCACGCATGGTCCTCCTCGGTCCGCCCGGGGCCGGCAAGGGCACGCAGGCCGCCCGCATCGCCGAGCGCCTGTCCATCCCGGCCATCTCCACCGGGGACATCTTCCGCGCCAATGTGGCCGGTGCCACCGAGCTCGGCCTCAAGGCCAAGGAGTACATGGACAAGGGCGAGTACGTGCCCGACTCCGTGACCAATGCGATGGTCGCCGACCGCCTGTCCGCCCCCGACGCCGCCACCGGCTTCCTCCTGGACGGCTACCCCCGCACCGAGGCGCAGGTCGGCGAGCTCGAGGCCATGCTGGCCGCCTCCGGGCTGGCCCTGGACGTCGTCGTCGAGATCACCGCCGAGACCGAGGCCGTGGTCGAGCGCCTGCTCAAGCGCGCCGACGAGCAGGGCCGCGCCGACGACACCGAGCCGGTCATCCGCCACCGCCTGGAGGTCTACGCCGAGCAGACCGCGCCGCTGGCCGCCCTCTATGAGGGCAAGGGCTTGCTGGTGCGCGTCGACGGCATGGGCGGGATCGACGAGGTCACCGAGCGGATCGCCCAGGCCCTGGCCGCCCGCGGCATCGCCGCCTGACCCGGCAAGGACGACGGCGCCGTGCTGGGCCGCGAGAGCATCGAGATCAAGACCCCCGAGCAGGTCCGCCTCATGCGGCGGGCGGGGCTCGTCGTCGCCGACATCCATGCCGCCCTGCGCCGCGCCGTGCGGCCCGGCATCACCACCGGCGAGCTCGACGCCGTCAGCGCCGGGGTGATCGAGGCGGCCGGGGCGGGCTCGAACTTCCTGGGCTACCACGGCTACCCCGCCACCGCGTGCATCTCCGTCAATGACGAGGTGGTTCACGGCATCCCGGGCCCGCGCGTCCTGGAGGAGGGGGACCTGGTCACTTTCGACTGCGGGGCCTTCATCACCGAGGCCGGTGTCCAATGGCACGGGGACGCGGCCTTCACCACCGTGGTGGGCTCCTACCGCGACGACGCGGACGAGCTCCTCGATACCACCGGCCAGCGCGCCCTGTGGGAGGCCATCGCCGCCGTGGCCAGGGCCGCCGCCGGCCAGGGCCGTGGGCGCGAGCAGTGCCTCAATGTCATCGGCGACGCCATCGAGGAGACCGTCGCCCGCACCGCCGCCCAGGAGGGCCGGGAGTTCGGCATCCTCCAGGAGTACGTGGGGCACGGCATCGGCACCGCCATGCACATGCCCCCCGATGTCCTCAACTACTCGGTGCGCCGCCGCGGCCCGCGCCTGCGGCCGGGCATGGTCCTGGCCATCGAGCCCATGCTCACCGCGGGCGCGCCCCGTGTCCGTGAGCTCGACGACGGCTGGACCGTGGTGACCCAGGACGGCTCGCGCTCGGTGCAGTGGGAGCACACCGTGGCCGTCATGCCCGGCGGGGTGTGGGTGCTCACCGCCCCCGACGGCGGAGCGCAGGGCCTGGAGCCCTTCGGCCTGGCCCCGGTGACCCTGGACTGACCTCGGCAACCCCGGCCGGAGGCAGCCGGAGGCGCTGGCCGCCCCGTGATGTGGCCGGAAACACCGGATTCGGAGGCGGTAGCGCATGGTGGAGTCCCGGAGCTCTGCCGTAGAGTTGGCCGTCGGACAATCCCGTGACGATACTGCGCGCCCTGGAGCCCCCTGGAGTCCCATGCTGGAGCCCCATGGCCCCGGGCCGTCGTCCCGGTGGCGTCCGCCCGGGCGGCGTCGTCGGCCGGGTGAACTCGAGCGAGAAAGCACCGATGGAGGAACATGGCTAAGAAGGACGGCGTCATCGAGGTCGAGGGATCGGTCGTCGAGGCCCTTCCGAACGCGATGTTCCGGGTGGAGCTGAGCAACGGGCACGTCGTGCTCGCGCACATCTCCGGCAAGATGCGGCAGCACTACATCCGCATCCTCCCCGAGGACCGCGTGGTCGTGGAGCTGAGCCCCTACGACCTGTCCCGCGGCCGCATCGTCTACCGGTACAAGTGACATGCCGGCCCACCGGGCCGGCGGAGGAACACAGCATGAAGGTCAAGCCGAGCGTCAAGAAGATCTGTGACAACTGCAAGGTGATCCGTCGCCACGGCCGTGTCATGGTCATCTGCGAGAACCCGCGGCACAAGCAGCGCCAGGGCTGAGCCCGGCGCAGGCCGCCCAGCCAGCGGCCCCAACCAGCACCCATCCCAGCGGATGCGCCCCGGCGCACCGCAACCCCCGGTTCTCGGAGGCCGGGGCCGCCCGCAGGGCGGGGGAGGTGGGTGACGACCTCTGAGAGCACCTAGGAGAACCACACCGTGGCACGCATTTCCGGTGTCGACCTGCCTCGCGACAAGCGCGTGGCGATCGCACTGACCTACATCTTCGGGATCGGGCGCACCCGCGCGGACGAGACCCTCACGGCGACGGGCGTCAACCCCGACACCCGCGTCAAGGACCTCAGCGAGGAAGAGCTGGTGGCCCTGCGCACTCACATCGACGCCAACTACCAGGTCGAGGGCGATCTGCGCCGCGAGGTCCAGGCGGACATCCGCCGCAAGATCGAGATCGGCTGCTACCAGGGCCTGCGCCACCGCCGCCACCTGCCGGTGCACGGCCAGCGCACCAAGACCAACGCGCGCACCCGCAAGGGCCCCAAGCGCACCGTGGCCGGTAAGAAGAAGGCCAAGTAAGCAGCAGCCGGTGCCCAGGGCGCCGGCGACGACCTCATCACGAAGAAGGAAGAATGCCTCCCAAGACCCGCGCCGCCGCGCGCAAGACGCGCCGCAAGGACCGCAAGAACGTCACCCACGGCCACGCCTACATCAAGTCGACCTTCAACAACACCATCGTGTCCCTCACGGACCCGACCGGCGCTGTCATCGCCTGGTGCTCCTCGGGCCAGGTCGGCTTCAAGGGCTCGCGCAAGTCCACGCCCTACGCCGCCCAGCTCGCCGCCGAGGCCGCCGCCCGCCGCGCCCAGGAGCACGGCATGAAGAAGGTCGACGTCTTCGTCAAGGGCCCCGGTCCGGGCCGCGAGACCGCGATCCGCTCCCTGCAGGCCGCCGGCCTGGAGATCGGCCCGATCACGGACGTCACCCCCCAGGCCCACAACGGCTGCCGGCCCCCCAAGCGCCGGCGCGTCTGAGACAACCGGGGACGACGGCGCAGCCCGCCGGCGCGTCGTCGTCCCCACCCACGCCCCGCCCGGCGGGGCGGTGGCGCACCGGCACCGGACCGGTGCGCCGCGCTCCCGGTAACGGCGTCATATAGCGGGCGCCGCGACGAAAGGAAACCACGTGCTCATTGCACAGCGACCCACGCTCACCGAGGAGGTCGTCGAGGAGGGCCGCCGCGCGCGGTTCGTGCTCGAGCCCCTCGAGCCCGGATTCGGCTACACCCTCGGCAACTCCCTGCGGCGCACGCTGCTGTCCTCCATCCCGGGGGCGGCGGTGACCTCCGTGAGGATCGACGGCGTCCCCCACGAGTTCCGCACCATCGCGGGAGTCAAGGAGGATGTCGCCCAGATCATCCTCAACATCAAGGAGATCGTCCTGTCCTCGGAGAACGACGAGCCGGTCGTCATGTACCTGCGCAAGTCCGGCCCCGGGGCCGTCACCGCCGGTGACATCACCCCGCCGGCCGGCGTCGAGATCCACAACCCCGAGCTGGTCATCGCCACTCTCAACGAGAAGGGCAAGCTGGAGATCGAGCTGACGGTCGAGCGCGGCCGCGGCTACGTCTCGGCCAACCAGAACAAGGACCCCAACGCGGAGATCTCCCGGATCCCCGTGGACTCGATCTACTCGCCGGTGAAGAAGGTCTCCTACGCCGTCGAGGCCACCCGTGTCGAGCAGCGCACGGACTTCGACCGTCTCATCGTCGACGTTGAGACCAAGGCCTGCATCACCCCGCGCGACGCCCTGGCCTCGGCCGGCAAGACCCTGGTCGAGCTCTTCGGCCTGGCGCGCGAGCTCAATGTCGAGGCCGAGGGCATCGAGGTCGGCCCCTCGCCGGTCGATGAGGCCTTCCAGCAGGACCTGGCGCTCATGATCGATGAGCTCGACCTGCAGGCGCGCTCCTCCAATGCGCTCAAGCGCGAGGGCATCCACACGGTCGGCGAGCTGGTCGGCCGCAGTGAGGCGGACCTGCTCGACATCCGCAACTTCGGCGCCAAGTCGATCTCCGAGATCAAGGAGAAGCTGGCCGAGCTGGGCCTGTCCCTCAAGGGCTCGCCGGTCGACTACGTCCCGGACGACGACTACGCCAACCCCACGTTCAGCGACGAGCCCCAGGCCTGAGCCGGCCCGTCATTCATCTAGGAGACAACCATGCCTCGCCCCACCAAGGGTCCCCGCCTGGGCGGCAGCGCCCAGCACGAGCGCCACATGCTGGCCAACCTGGCCACGCAGCTCATCGTCCACGAGTCCATCACGACCACGGAGGCCCGCGCCCGCCGCCTGCGCCCCTACGTCGAGAAGCTCATCACCAAGGGCAAGCGCGGCGATCTGCACGCCCGTCGCACCGTGCTGAAGAAGGTGACGGACAAGTTCGCCGTCTACCGCCTCTTCGAGGTGCTGGCCCCGCAGTTCGAGGGCCGCGAGGGCGGCTACACCCGCATCATCAAGACCGCGCCGCGCAAGGGCGACAACGCCCCCATGGCCGTGATCTCCCTGGTGCTCGAGCCCGTCGCCTCCAAGGAGGTCGTGGCCGACGCCGTGGCCACCGCCAAGAAGGCCGCCGCCAAGGCTGCCGAGAAGGCCAAGGACGACGCCGCTGAGGCCGCGGAGGAGAAGGCCCCGGCAGCTGAGGAGACCGAGGCTGAGACCTCCGCCGAGGCCGACGCCGCTGACAGCGCCGACTCCGCCGAGAAGGTCGAGTACGCCGGCTCGGTGCGCGTGGAGGAGGGCTCCACCGAGGCCCCCGACGCCGACCACCAGGTCAAGGGCAACGAGGACTCCATGAAGTACCACGTGCCCGGCTCGCGCTGGTACGACGCCACGGTGGCCGAGGTCTGGTTCGCCAGCGCCGAGGACGCCGAGGCCGCGGGCTTCGCCCCCGCCGGCGGCGCCGCCGCGCAGAAGGTCGAGAAGTGAGGCCCTGAGCCGCAGCGATGATGCGGGGGCCCGGCCACCTCCTGGTGGCCGGGCCCCCGCATCGTTGTGCCTGCGATTCGTGCATGCGCCCTACTCCAGGGCGCGGATGATGTCCTCGACCGTGTCCTTGGCATCCCCGAAGAGCATGGAGGTGTTCTCCCTGAAGAAGAGGGGGTTGGCCACGCCCGCATAGCCGGCCGCCATGGAGCGCTTGAAGACGATGACCCGCTTGGCCTCCCACACGCGCAGCACCGGCATGCCGGCGATGGGGGAGCCGGGCTCCTCGGCCGCCGGGTTGACGGTGTCATTGGCCCCGATGATCAGGACGGCGTCGGCCGAGTCGAAGTCATCGTTGACCTCGTCCATCTCCAGGACGATGTCGTAGGGGACCTTGGCCTCGGCCAGCAGGACGTTCATGTGTCCCGGAAGGCGCCCGGCCACCGGGTGGATGGCGAAGACGACCTCCACGCCCTCGGCGCGCAGCATCTCGGTCAGCGTGGCCACCGGGTACTGGGCCTGCGCCACGGCCATGCCGTAGCCCGGGGTGATGACCACGCGCCGGGCCCCCTGCAGGAGGTGGGCGACGCTGGCGGCGTCGGTCTGGTCGATGGGCCCGTCCTGGCCCTGGGCGGGCGCGGAGGAGGAGTCCGTGCCAAAACCGCCCAGCAGCACCGAGGCGAAGGAGCGGTTCATGGCCTGGCACATGAGGTAGGACAGGTAGGCGCCCGAGGAGCCCACCAGGGCGCCGGTGATGATGAGCAGGTCGGAGTTGACGATGAACCCGGTCAGCGCTGAGGCCCAGCCCGAGTAGGAGTTCATGATCGAGACGACCACCGGCATGTCCCCGCCCCCGATGGCCACCACCAGGTGGATGCCGAGGAGCAGGGCGATCACCGTCATGGCCACCAGGGCGGCCCAGGCCGCCGGGGAGCCCTCGGGCAGCACGAGGAAGGCCACCATGAGCACCAGGGAGACGATCAGCGCCGCCAGATTGAGCAGGTGGCGCCCCGGGAGGGTCAGGGGGCGGCCGGGGATGCGGCCGGAGAGCTTGAGGGCGGCCATCACCGAGCCGGTGAAGGTCACCGCCCCCACGAACATGCCCAGGAAGACCTCGCCGAGGTGGAAGGCGCCCAGGCTGGCGGAGGCGGCATCGGGGGAGGCGTAGGAGACCGCTCCGACGATGACGGCCGCCAGTCCCACCAGGCCGTTGAGCACGGCGATGAGCTGGGGCATGCCGGTCATGGCCACCCGACCGGCCAGGACCATGCCGATCACGGCTCCCAGGCCCAGGCCCACGGCGATGAGGATCGCCGTGGTCACCACGCCCTGGCCCGGATCGGAGGTCAGGGCCAGGCCGATGGCGGCGGCCACGGCGACCGCCATGCCGACGGCGCCGGCCACATTGCCCGCCACCGCCGTCTCATGGCGGGACAGGCCGGCGGCGGCGAGGATGAACAGGATGGCTGCGGCGATGTAGGCCAGGGTGACGGCCGAGGGCAGGGCCTGGGCGGCGTCGGTGGCCTGCGCGGGCAGGAGCGCCGGGGCGCCGAGGGCGAGCTGGGTCATCGGAGGCACCGTCTCAGTCCTTCCTGAACATGGCGAGCATGCGGTGGGTCACCGCGAAGCCGCCGAAGACATTGATACTGGCCAGCACGATCGCCACCAGGGAGATCCCGCTGATGAGCGGGTCGGCGTTGCCCACCTGGGAGATGGCACCGACCAGGATGATGCCCGAGATCGCATTGGTCACCGACATCAGGGGCGTGTGCAGCGCGGGGGTCACATTGGAGATGACGTGGAAGCCCAGGATGATCGCCAGGGTCAGCACGATGTAGTGGGTGGCCGCCGCGGCGGGGGTCACCAGGACCAGGGCCGCCGCCAGGGCGGTGGCCGCCGCCAGGCCCGTCAGCTGGCGCCGCCGGGTGCGCGCCTGGGCGGCGGCCTCGGCCTGCGGGTCGGGCTCTGCGGGCTCGGGCGCCTGCTGCGGGGCGGGGGCGGCCGAGACGGTGATCGGCGGGGGCGGCCACATGAGCTCGCCCTGGCGGGTCACGGTGATGGCGCGCAGGATCGGGTCCTCCATGTCCAGCACCAGGTCGCCGTCCTTGCCGGGGGTGGCCAGGGTGAGCAGGTTGACGATGTTCTGGCCGTAGAGCTGGGAGGCCTGGGCGGGCAGGCGGCGGGCCAGGTCCGTGTGGCCCACGATGGTCACGCCCCCGGGGGTGGTGATGACCTTCCCGGGCTCGGTCAGCTCGGCATTGCCGCCATTGGCGGCCGCCAGGTCGACGATGACCGAGCCGGGCCGCATGGCCTCGATGGCCTGGCGGTCCAGCAGCAGGGGCGCGCGCCGCCCGGGGATGGAGGCGGTGGTGATGACGATGTCGCTGGCCGCGGCCTGCTCGGCGTACAGGGCGCGGGCGGCCGCCTCCTGATCGGTGCTCATCTCCTTGGCGTAGCCGTCGGAGGACTCCTCCTGGGCGCTGGGCAGGGCGACGAACTGGGCCCCCATGGAGCGCACCTGGTCGGCGACCTCGGGGCGCACATCGGTGCCGCGCACCACGGCGCCCAGGGAGGAGGCGGTTCCGATGGCCGAGAGCCCCGCGACCCCGGCTCCGATGACGTAGACCGCCGCGGGCGGGAACTTCCCGGCGGCGGTGACCTGCCCGGAGAAGAGCCGCCCGAAGTGCGAGGCGGCCTCCACCACGGCCCGGTAGCCGGCCAGGTTCGCCTGGGAGGACAGGACGTCCATGGCCTGGGCGCGGGAGATGCGGGGCACGGCGTCCATGGCCAGTCCGGTCAGGCCCCGGCTGGTCAGGGCCTCGAGGAGCTCGGGGCTGCGGGCCGGGTCGAGGCGGCCGACGACGATCGCCCCTGAGTGCATGAGGTCCAGCTGGTCGGTGGTGGGGGCGCCGGTGCCCAGCACCATGTCGCAGTCCCAGATCTGGGCGGCGGGGGCCAGCGTGGCGCCGGCCGCCTCGTAGTCGGCGTCGGGGTAGGAGGACTGGGACCCCGCCCCCGGCTCGATGAGGACCTCATGGCCCAGGCGGGCCAAGCGCTCCACTGTGTGCGGTGTGGCCGCGACCAGGGGCTGCCCGGGCGGCTCGCAGGGGACTCCGATGCGCACAAGCGCCTCCCTTCTCCTGGCCCCGTGGGAGGGGCTCGGTCGATTGTGGGGAAAGTGGGGAAACAGTACGGGTGGTTTGGACCTGCGACAACTTCACACGCATAAGAGAGATAAGAGCGGGGAAGAGGGCAAGGCGCGCCCAGGGCGCGGGGCCGTGCTGCCGGGAGCGGCCGGGAGCGGCCGGGAGCGGCCGGAGCCCGATGGGCTCAGGGGCGGACCATCGCCCAGCAGCGGGCGCCGCCGGTCATGCCGGCCTCATTGGGGACGATGACGACGTCCTCGCCGATCTTGCCCAACTGGGCGGCCGTGATCCGCCGGGAGTTGCCTCCGCCCAGGTAGAGGCGGTCCCACAGGTACATGGGGCGCAGGGCGTCGACGACGCGGCGCACCCTGCGGGACCAGTGCGCATCGCCCAGGCGCAGGCGCTCGTGCTCGCCGATGTAGTCGTCGTAGGTCAGGCCCCAGCGCACGGGGCCCTGGGAGACCTCCACATGGGGCGCCAGCAGCCCGTTGTCGAAGACGGCGTTGCCCAGGCCCGTGCCCAGGGTGACGATCATCTCCAGGCCGTGCCCGGTGACGACTCCGGCCCCGGCCACCTCGGCGTCATTGAGCACCAGGGTGGGGGCGCCCAGGGTCTGGCTGACGGCCCCGCCCATGTCGAAGCGCGCCCACGCCTCCACCAGCTCCGGCAGCACGCGCGAGCGCGGACCGTCCCGGGTGATGTAGTGGGGCGTGGCCACCACGACGCCGTGGCGGATCATCCCCGGCATGCCCACGGTCACCCGGTCGGCCGTGGGGAGCTGGTCGGCCAGGGAGGCGATGGTCTCCACGAGCTTGGCCGGCGGGAGCGGGTAGGGGGTGGGGGTGCGCACGGCGCGCGAGACGATGGTGCCCTCGGCGTCGAGCACCGAGGCCTTGATGCCGCCGCCGCCGCAGTCCACTGAGAGCGTTGTCGTTGAGGTCATGGGTCCATGACATCACGTCGAGGGCACCGCGGTCGGCCTCATGGCCCGCGACGTGATCTCATGGGGCCATGACACTGCACGAGGCAAGCGCCGAGAGCATCCGGGTGCGCGAGAGCATCCGGGTGCGCCTGGACCTGGCCTATGACGGCGGGGGCTTCAGCGGCTGGGCGGCCCAGCCGGGGCTGCGCACCGTCGAGGGCGTGCTGAGCGAGGCGCTGGCCACGGTGCTGCGCGTGCCGGTGCGACTGACCGTGGCCGGGCGCACCGACGCCGGCGTTCACGCGGCCGCCCAGGTGGCCCATCTCGATGTGCCCGAGGCGGCCTGGAGCGCCCTGCCCGGGCGCTCGGATCGTCCTGCCCAGGAGGCCCTGGCCGCGCGCCTGGCCGGGGTGCTGGGCCGCCAGGCCGGGCCCGGGTGCCCGCGGGGGTCCAGCGATCTCGTCGTCCTGCGGGTCAGTCGCGTCAGCGCGGATTTCGACGCCCGGTTCAGCGCCCTGGAGCGCCGCTACACCTACCGGATCGCCGATGCCCGCTCCCCGCGCGACCCGCGCCGCCGCGGTCATGTGCTCTGGCTGCCCGATGCGCTTGACGTGGAGGCCATGGCGGCCTCGGCGAGCCCCCTGCTGGGCGAGCACGACTTCCTGTCCTTCTGCAAGCCCCGCCAGGGCGCCACGACCATCCGCACCCTGACCGCCCTGCACTGGCAGCGGGTGGCGCAGGGGCCCGCGGCCGACGCCGGCCTGGTGACCCTGACGGTCAGGGCCGACGCCTTCTGCCACTCCATGGTCCGCTCCCTGGTGGGGGCGGGGCTGGCCGTGGGGCAGGGGCGCCGTCCGGTGGCCTGGCCCGGCGAGCTGCTGGCGGCCCGGACGCGCCAGGGCGCAGCCCCCGTCGCCCCTGCGCATGGGCTGAGCCTGGAGGGCGTTGACTACCCTGCCGACGAGGAGCTCGCCGCCCAGGCCCGACGCGCCCGCGTCACCCGCTGCCTGGGCTGCTGAGCGGCTCCGCTCAGCGGCTCTCGGCGGGCGGGGCCCGTGGGGCGCACGTGGTGGGACTCACGACGACGGCCGCGCCGCAGCCTTTGACCCTGATCGCGTGCGGCCGGTAAGGTTTCACCGTCGTGCAGCACGAATGCGCTTATCCGCGGTGCCGTCCCACTCGCCCCGGATCGCCTGTGCTCCGACCACTCACCTGACCATGGTGGTCTCGCCGATCCGCGACGCTTCACGCGCTTCGGCGTGCCCACTCGCCAAGAGAAACGAAGGCAACGCCCGTGCGCACGTATACACCGAAGCCCGGCGACGTCGAGAAGAACTGGTACGTCATTGACGCCACCGACGTCGTCCTCGGCCGACTCGCGGCCCAGGCCGCCCAGCTGCTCCGTGGGAAGCACAAGCCCCAGTTCGCCCCCAACGAGGACTGCGGCGACTACGTCATCATCATCAACGCCGACAAGGTGGCCCTGACCAATGGCAAGGCCGACCGCAAGTTCGCCTACCGGCACTCCGGCCACCCCGGTGGCCTGACCGCCGTGCCCTACAGCGAACTGCTGGCCACCCGCCCCGAGCGCGCCGTGGAGAAGGCCGTCAAGGGCATGGTCCCGCACACCAAGCTCGGCCGCGCCCAGCTCAAGAAGCTGCGGGTCTACAGCGGCGACGAGCACCCGCACGCCTCCCAGAACCCCCAGGCCTTCGAGATCACCCAGGTCGCCCAGTGAGCGCGCTGCGCTCGGCACCCCGCAAGCAAAGGACACATCGTGGCTGAGACCACTGTCGACATCGACGCGCTGGATGAGGAGAACGCTCCCTCCAGCTACACCACTGAGACCGAGGGCGCCGCGGAGGGCCGCGGCCAGTCCATCACCGCCCCTGGCGCCGGCCTTGGCCGCCGCAAGGAGGCCGTCGCCCGCGTCCGCCTGGTGCCGGGCACCGGCCGGTGGACCCTCAACGGGCGCAGCCTGGAGGACTACTTCCCCAACAAGCTGCACCAGCAGCTCGTGCGCTCGCCCTTCACCATCCTGGGCCTGGAGGGCCGCTTCGACGTCGTCGCCCGCATCCACGGCGGTGGCATCTCCGGGCAGGCCGGCGCCATGCGCCTGGGCATCGCCCGCGCCCTCAACGAGATCGACCGCGAGGCCAACCGCCCGACCCTCAAGAGGGCCGGCTTCCTGACCCGCGACTCGCGCATCGTGGAGCGCAAGAAGGCCGGTCTGCACAAGGCCCGCCGCGCCCCGCAGTACTCCAAGCGCTGATCGCTGCGGTGCTCCGGCACCGCGGCCCGCCCGACGCCCCGCCCCGTCCGTGCCGACGGAGGCGGGGCGCCGTCGTTGCCGGCGCCCCGCGCAGGGACCGGGCGGGGCGGGCCTGAGGGCGGCCGGGCGTCACCGGACATGTACGCGTGAACGACATATCGCGCCGACGTGTACGTTTTCGACGCGAAAACGTACACGTCGTGGTGGCCTCGGGTAGCCTGCCTCATATGTGGGCCGATCCCGAGGTGCCGTACCAGGACCTCCCCCCGCTGCCTCCCAGCAGCGAGGTGGAGACGCCGCGCGTGCTCAAGGCGGCCATCGCAGCCAGCCGGAGCCTGGCGGCCCTGGACGCCGCATGCCGCAGGCTCCCCGACCCGTCGATGCTCATCAACACGGTCCCGCTGCTCGAGGCGCAGGCCTCCAGCGAGATCGAGAACATCGTGACCACCAATGACGAGGTCTTCCGGGCGGCTCACGGGGCGCTCTCCCAACCGGAAACGCCTGCCGTCAAAGAGGCGCTGCGCTATCGCGAGGCGCTGCGACAGGGCTATGACTCCTTGAGTGAGCGGCCCTTGAGCGTGACCACAGCCACCATTGTGTGCACCAGTCTGCGAGGCGTGGAGGCGCGTGTGCGCGACTACACCGGCACCTACATCGGCGATCCCGCCTCCTCACGCCGGATCTACACCCCGCCGCAGGGGGCCGAGGTCATCCGGCAGCACCTGAGCGCATGGGAGGCCTTCCTTCACGGCAGTCATGGGATCGACCCGCTGGTGGCCATGGCGCTTCAGCACTACCAGTTCGAGGCGATCCACCCCTTCCCGGACGGCAACGGCAGAACGGGGCGCGTCCTCAACCTCCTCTACCTGGTGGACAAGGGACTGCTGGCCACCCCGGTGCTCTACCTCTCCGGCTACATCCTGCGGCACAAGTCCCGGTACTACCACTGCCTGCAGGGCGTGACCGAGGCGGGGGCCTGGGAGGAGTGGATCGTCTACATGATGGAGGCGGTGGACGCCACGGCCACATGGGCCCTGAGGCTCATCGAGGCCATCTCCGAGCTCCAGGCCGGCACGGAGGAGCAGGTGCGCCGCCTGGTGCCGCGCGCCCCGGCCGCCGAGCTCACCCGACTGCTGTTCACCCAGCCCTACATCCGCATCGAGGACGTGGTGAGGGCGGGGTATGCCAAGCGACAGGCGGCCTCCCACTGGCTGGGGGCCCTGGTCGAAGGCGAGGTCCTGATCAGGGAGCGCATCGGGCGGTCCTCGATCTTCGTCAACGACGGGCTGCTCTCGCTGCTGTTCACCTCCCCGCCGGTGGCCTGAGCGCCGTCGTTGCCGGCGCCCCCGCGCAGGTGCCGGGCGGGGCGGGCCTGAGGGCGGCCGGGCGTCACCGGACATGTACGCGTGAACGACATATCGCGCCGACGTGTACGTTTTCGACGCGAAAACGTACACGTCATAGTGACGACAGTCACGTCCGCCGGCCCTGTGGTCCTTCCCGATGCGTGACGTCTCGCACGCCCGGCCCACGACGCCCGCCCCACCGCGGCTGCCCCGGCGTGGCAGGATTGGGGAGCGATGTCCACCGACTCAGGAGGTTCCCCTCAATGGCACGTCTTTTCGGCACGGATGGTGTCCGTGGCCTGGCCAACGACCTGCTCACCCCGGCGCTCGCGGTCCAGCTCGGCGAGGCCGCGGCACGCGTCCTGGTCAAGGACTCCCCATCCGGTGCGGGCTCGGCCCGCCCCCGCGCCATCGTGGGGCGCGACACCCGCGCCAGCGGTGAGTTCCTCGACCACGCCATCAGTGCCGGCCTGGCCTCATCGGGGGTGGACGTCACCCGCGTGGGGGTCCTGCCCACGCCCGCCATCGCCCACCTGACCGCCACTCAGAACATCGAGCTGGGCGTCATGATCTCCGCCTCCCACAACCCCTTCCCCGACAACGGCATCAAGTTCATCGCCCGCGGCGGGTACAAGCTGGCCGACGCCGTTGAGGACGAGATCGAGTCCCTCCTGGGCACGATCGAGGACCGGCCCACCGGCGCCGCGGTGGGGCGGGTCATCAAGGGCGAGACCATCGCCGACCAGAACTACATCAACCACCTCGTCGACTCCGCGGCCACCGACCTGTCGGGCCTGCGCATCGTCGTCGACGCCTCCAACGGCGCCGCCTCCACCGTCGGCCCCGCCGCCCTGCGCGCCGCCGGGGCGGAGGTCATCGTCATCAACGCCTCCCCGGACGGCCTGAACATCAACGACAACTGCGGCTCGACCCACCCCGAGCAGCTCCAGAGCTACGTCGTGGCGGTGGGGGCGGACATGGGCGTGGCCTACGACGGCGACGCCGACCGCTGCCTGGCCGTGGACGCCCAGGGCCAGCTCGTCGACGGCGACCAGATCATGGGCATGCTCGCCATCGGCATGAAGGCCGACGGCACCCTGGGATCGGACACCCTCGTGGTCACGGTGATGAGCAACCTCGGCCTCATCCTGGCCATGCGCGAGCACGGCATCCGCACCGTCCAGACCGGCGTGGGGGACCGCTACGTCCTGGAGCGCATGCTCCAGGGCGGCTACACCCTGGGAGGGGAGCAGTCCGGGCACGTCATCGACACGGTCCACGCCACCACGGGCGACGGCGTGCTCACCTCCCTGCACGTGGCCGCCCGCGTCAAGCGCACTGGCAAGAGCCTGGCCGAGCTGGCCTCCGTGGTCACCCGCCTGCCCCAGACCCTCATCAACGTCAAGGGCGTGGACAAGGCGGCCGCCGGCACCGACAAGACGGTCCAGGACGCCGTCGCCGCCGCGGAGAAGGAGCTGGGGGAGACCGGCCGCGTGCTGCTGCGCCCCAGCGGCACCGAGCCGGTCGTGCGCGTCATGGTCGAGGCCGCCACCCAGGCCGAGGCCGACAAGGTCGCCGGCACCCTGGCCACCGTCGTCAAGGACAACCTGAGCCTGTAGGGCCTGGGACCCATCCCCATGACCAACCGCCTGAGGGTGGGCCCGCGGAACTCGCGGGCCCACCCTCAGGCCTTGCGCAGCAGGACCTGACTCATGCGGCGCTCGGCCACCCCCGTGGCCCTCCAATGGCTCTGCTGGGCGCGGCGGCCTAAGCCAAGGCGCGGAGAGTGAGGGTGACTTCCTCGCGGAGGAGAGTGGTCTGCTGCTCAGGAGGATAGGAATCCGGATCGAGGGATGAGAGGCCCGCCAGTCCCTCGGTGAGCGCGATCAGTCGCATCGCGGCGTGACGAGTCGCAGTTGTCGATGCCTGCCCTGCGCACGCCTCGACCAGACTTTCGATCCTGGCCCGCCAGCGCCGTGTGCTCGCGATATGGGTCTGGCGCATGTCGCCGTCTGGGAGCGCCGCCGCAGCGAATCCAGTCCAGACCCGTGCCTCCTGGCCTCGCTCGGCGTCGAGGGTGAGTGAGCCCGACAGCACTTCGATGAGGCGCTCCTGCGGGTCACCGATGGCCCGCTCCGCCGCATCAGCGCGGGCGGCGGTGCGCTCATAGAGCAGTTCGCGAGCATGGATGAGCATCGCGCTGCGGGTGCGGAAGTGATGCATGATGCGCCCCGTCGTGCAGCCGGCACGCTCAGCGACCCGCCGCACGGTCGTTGCCTCGATCCCGTCCTCGGCGACGGTCCTCCACACCGCCTGCGAGATGTCCGCGGTGGGCTCGTCCGCAGTAGGCCGCTGCACCATGGAACCTCCATAACAAGTGTTACGCTCGATGGTAGGAGGCGGGAGGCAGGCCGTCAATGCCGACCCAACCGAGCGGGGAGGACGCGCTAATGACCATGACCGCATCTGGTCGCACCCTGGAATGTCGTGAGCAGGGGGCCGCAATGCGCGAGGGGTCGTCGCGAGCGTTCTTCATCCGGTGGGTATGCGCCTACGGGGCGTTCGGGATCCCGCAGGCAGCCGCACCGATAGCGTTCGCTCTGCTCGCGCTGCCGTTGACCGGCTCGGCTGAGCACGGCGCGGTCATCGTGCTGTCGATGACGATTGCGCAGATCATCGGCGCGGTGCCCGTCACCCGATGGGGCCGGGGCAGGGGAGCCGTGGCCTATCTGCGACTGCTCGTCGGCATTCGCACGCTCGCGCTCATCCTCACCGCCGTGCTCGCCGCACTGCGAGTTCCCCTCACCGGTCTCGCGGCTGCCGCCATGGTCGCCGGGTTCGTCAACGGCGCCGCCTTCGGATACCTGCGCGCACTGCTCAACAGTCTCGTCGAACCGCGCCAACTCCCGCGAGCACTCGGGGTCGCGGCGACACTCAACGAGGTCACCTTCGCGGCATTCCCCGTCGTGGCCTCCGCCCTCGGCGCTCTCTCCCCGGTGCTCGCCATCGCCGTGCTCGCCGTGCTGGGCTCGGCGCCGCTGTTCCTGGTGCCGTCGATCCACAACGGACAGGCGCCTGAGGCCACCGGGTCGACGCGCGCTCTCCTGAAGCCCGAGTTCCTCGTGTGGCTGTTCTGCGCCGTCGCAGGCGCGGCATCGGTGTCCGTCGTGGAGATCGCCGCAGTGTCGCTGGCCGTGAGGTTCGGCCTCGACCCCGCTGCAGGGTTCATCTTCGCGCTGGCGCTGTGTCTGGCGTCGATCACGGGCGGAGTGTGGGTGAGCATCCACAACCGGCGGGCCCGCAACCGGCAGGTCCTCCTCTTCCTCGCCGCGACCACGCTCGGCATGGTGCTCGTGATGGGCGGCTGGTCGCTCGCCACGACGCTTGCGGGAGCGGCGCTCGTCGGGTTCTGCCTGCCGTGGCTCGGCACGCATTTCTCGCTTGTGCTCGACCTTCTCGCCCCACCGGGCAAGCGCGCCGAGGCCTTCGCGCTGCTGCGCACCGCGACCTCCCTGGGCACCATCATCGCCAGCGGCACGCTCGCCATCGCCGGCATGGCCTCCGCCTTCGCCACCTGCGCGGTGCTCGTCGGCGCCGCGACGGTCCTCGTCCTTGTTCACTCCCTCAGCGCGCAACGGACCAGACCAGTGCCGCGCACTCTCGTTGAAAGGAACCCCGTATGACCCTGCCCTCCACCGACACCATCATCACCTACCCTTCCGCGGAGACCCGCAGCCAGGGCGTGGTCATTCACGTCGAGCCGTTGCCTGATGGTCGCAGCGCGGTGCTGCTCGACCGCACCGCCGCGCACCCGGTCGATACCGCCTGGCCCGATCAGCCCGCCGATCGCGCCGCCCTCCACACCGAGCACGGCAGGCTCGAGATCATCGACCTGGTGACCGGCGGCATCCACGAGGATCGTCTTCACCTCGGCGCCGATCTGCCGGTGCGCACCGGTACCGAGGGGTGGGTGTTCGTCGTTGCCCACATCATTGACGGCGCAGCACCCGGGGAGGGCTCTACCGTGCGGGTCGAGGTCGACGCCGAGTACCGTGCCGCTCTCAGCGCCGGGCACACAGCCTGCCACCTCGCGGCACTCGCGCTCGATGCGGCCCTGGCGAATCAGTGGACGAAGCCCGCGCCCGTCGATGCGCTCGGCAATCCGGCGTTCGACTCGCTGGCGATCCGGTCCTCCCGCATCGGCCCCTACCAGTCCGACGATGTCTACCGGCTGGGGAAGTCACTGCGCCGCAAGGGGTTTCCCGCAACCGGCTTCAACGACCTCGAGCGCATTACCGAGGAGGTGAATGGGCGGCTCGCCACCTGGATCGCGGGCGGCGGCGCGGTGCGCATCGCGGCGCCATCACCGGGCCTATCGGGCCGGCGCTCCTGGAAGTGCCGACTGCCTGAAGGCGACGTCTCAATCCCGTGCGGAGGCACTCACGTCAGCGACCTCGCCGAACTCGGCGCGGTGACGATCACGCTCGATCCCGTCGCAGTGCAGGGCGCCACGGAGATCACCATGCGCACCACCGCCGGAAGGTCCCATCGGTGAATCCCAGGCGCCATGCCGCCATGCGCGGCTTCGCCTCCGAGCACTTGCTCAGGCCTCACCGCCGAGGTGCTTGAGGCGCTGCTCGGCGGTGAGGCGGTCATCACGGGCCCTGTCAGCTCCGGTCGGGGTGAAGAAGCTCGGCGGGCAGGGACTCGATGAGGCGCAGCCAGATCTCGGAGGCCGTGGGATAGGCCGGCACCGCGTGGCGCAGCCGCTCCACGGGGACCTCGCCCACGATGGCGATGGTGGCGGCGTGGATGAGCTCCCCGGCCTCCGGCCCCACGAAGGTGGCGCCCACGATGGCGCGCGCGGCGCGGTCGACCACCAGCTGGGCCCGCCCACGGGCGTCGTCGCGCAGCAGCGCCGCCCCGGCGGCGGAGGTGTAGGCCACCTGCGCGGTGGCCACCTCCAGGCCCGCCTCCCGGGCCTGGGCCTCGGTCAGCCCGCAGGAGGCCACCTGCGGGTCGGTGAAGACCACGCGCGGCACCGGCACGTCCCCGGCCACCGGCTCCGGCTCCCGCCCCGTGGCGCGCGCGGCGATCCGCTCACCCACGACGCGCGCCTGGTACTTGCCCATATGAGTCAGCGGCGCGCCCCCACTGGCATCGCCCACGGCGTCGAGCCACTGCGGCATCCGGCCGGAGACGACGTCCTCGGCCGAGAGCCCCACCGACTCCAGGCCGAGGCCCTCCAGCAGGGGGCGGCGGCCCGTGGCCACGATGACCTCATCGGCCTCGATGCTCTCGCGGACGCCTCCCCGTGCGACCTCAAGGCTCACCGGCCCGCCGTGGAGGCGTCCCAGCGCGGGCCGGTCCTGCCTGCGCGGACGGGAGGCGGCGCTCACCCGGGCACCTGTGAGCACCCGCACCCCGAGCCCGGCCAGCGACTCGGCCACGATCTGGGAGGCGAAGGGCTCAGCCGTCGACAGCAGCCGGGGGCCGCGCACCAGCATGGTCACCTCGCTGCCCAGCGCCGACATCCAGGTCGCCGCCTCGCAGGCCACCACCCCGCCGCCCACGAT
Source organism: Actinomyces slackii (assembly GCF_900637295.1). Taxonomy (NCBI): domain Bacteria; kingdom Bacillati; phylum Actinomycetota; class Actinomycetes; order Actinomycetales; family Actinomycetaceae; genus Actinomyces; species Actinomyces slackii. The sequence goes on from NZ_LR134363.1 coordinate 1,305,914, forward strand.
CACGAGGCGCACGGGCACCTCCTGGACAGCGGTGGCATCCCGGGAGTCCCAGGCAGCCACCTCGCTCAGGGGATCGGGCACCACCGGCCGCGACCCGGTGGCCAGCACCACCGCCTGACGGGCCAGGAGCACGCGCTCACCCGCGGGCCCGGAGACGGCCACCCTGCGCTCTCCCGCCAGGCGCCCCCACCCGCGCACCACGGTGATGCCGGCGCCCTGGGCCCAGCGCACCTGACCGGCGTCGTCGTAGTGGGAGGCCCACCGGTCGCGCCGCTCCAGCAGCGCGGGGGCATCGAGCTCGGCGGGCCGGAGCCCCGGCAGGCTCCTGGAGGCGGCGGCCACCTCCAGGGGGCGCAGCAGAGCCTTGGAGGGCATGCACGCGAAGTAGGAGCACTCCCCGCCCATGAGCTCGCCCTCCACGATCGCCGCGGTCATGCCCGTGCCCGCGATGGCGTACTGGGCGGCGTTCTCCCCGGCGGGCCCACCGCCGATGACGACGACGTCGTAGCTGTCGTGACTGTCGGGACTGCCGTGACCCTGCGCGGCCTCCGGGCTCCCCTGAGCCTCCTGGGGCCCGGAGAGAACGGCCCTCCTGGAGGCCTCGGCCGCCTGCGTGGTCAGGGCCGGCCCGGCGCCGCCGCTCCCGGCGCCTCCTGCATTTCTCGCAATAGCCATGACTCGATGGTGGCATATCGGAGTCGACTCCCCTCCGCATTGTTCCCCCGGCGATTCCCGGGCATGCTCGGGCTGAGGCGAGCGCCTCCCGCTGGGGACCGTGGAAGGGGCCGATCAGGCCTTGCGCAGCAGGACCTGGCTCATGCGGTGCTCGGCGTCCTTGCGCAGGACCAGGGTGGCCCGTCCCCGGGTGGGGGCGATGTTCTCCCGCAGATTCGCCAGGTTGACCGACTCCCAGATCTCGGAGGCCGCCGCCACCGCGATGTCGTCGGGGATGGCGGCGTAGCGCCGGAAGTAGGACTGCGGGTCGGTGAAGGCGGTGCGCTTGAGGGTCAGGAAGCGGTCCAGGTACCAGCGCCGGATATCGGCGGGGTCGGCGTCGACGTAGATGGAGAAGTCGATGAAGTCGCTGACCGCCAGGGTCGAGGCCCCGGGGCGCGGGCCGCGCGGCGCCGGCTGGAGCACATTGAGGCCCTCTAAGACCAGGACATCGGGGCGCTGGACGGTGATGGAGCGCCCCGGGACGACGTCGTAGACGGTGTGGGAGTACACCGGGGCGCTGACGCTGGGGGCACCGGACTTCACCGCGGCGACGAAGTCCAGCAGGGCGCGGCGGTCATAGGACTCCGGGAAGCCCTTGCGGGCCAGCAGGCCGCGCTCCTCCAGGACCCGGTTGGGATGGAGGAAGCCGTCAGTGGTCACCAGGTCCACGCGCGGGGTGGCGGGGAAGCGGGCCAGCAGGTGGGCGATGAGCCGGGCCGTGGTGGACTTGCCCACCGCCACGGAGCCCGCCACGGCCACGATGAAGGGGGTCGGGGGCTCATCGACCCCCAGGAACCCGGCGGTGCGCTGGGCCCTGGCCCGGGTGGCGCCGATGTAGTCCTCCAGCAGCGCCGTCAGTGGGCGGTAGACGGCGTCGACCTCGGCCAGGTCGATGGGGTCGCCCAGCCCGCGCAGCTTCTCGACATCCTCCTGGCTCAGGGGCAGGGGCGCCGAGGAGGCCAGAGCCGACCACTGATCTCGGTTCAGCTCGATGTAGGGCGAGGTGATCACCGGGACAGTCTGGCAAATCAGGGCCGACCTGGTCGCCTGCCCGCGGCCCGGCCGCACGGGATCACACCGCGTGCGCGGCCCGGCCATTGGCATCTGAACCTGCCTCGTGATTCGATCGTGTCATGTGCGGAATCGTTGGCCACGTCGGCCCTGTCACTGGAACCGGATCTGATCGCCCCCTGACCGTCCTGCTCGACGGCCTCAGCCGCCTGGAGTACCGCGGCTACGACTCGGCCGGTGTGGCCCTGGCCGGGCCGTCGGGCCTTGACGTGGTCAAGGCCGCCGGCAAGCTGGAGGGGCTGCGCACCGCCCTGGAGGAGGCCGCCCCCGCCCCGGCCACCGCCGGCATCGGCCACACCCGCTGGGCCACCCACGGGGGCCCGACGACGGCCAACGCCCACCCCCACCGCGCCGGCCACCTGGCCGTGGTCCACAACGGCATCATCGAGAACTTCCGCTCCCTGCGCGAGGAGGTCGAGGCCGCCGGCCGCGTGCTGGTCTCCGAGACCGACACCGAGGTGGTCGCCCAGGTCCTGGACCTGGACTTCTCCGAGCGCCTGGCCCTGGCCGGCCAGGGGGCCGACGCCGCCTCGGTCCTCGTCGCCTCGATGCGCGCGGTCACCGCCCGCCTGGAGGGCACCTTCGCCCTGCTGGCCATCACCGACCAGGCCCCCGGGGTCATCGTGGCCGCGCGCCGCTCCAGCCCCCTGGTCATCGGCCTGGGCGAGGGCGAGAACTTCCTGGGCTCGGATGTGGCCGCCTTCGTGGCCTTCACCAAGCGCGCCGCCGAGGTGGGCGACGACCAGGTCCTGGCCCTGAGCGCCGATGAGGTGCGCGTGTGGGACAAGGAGGGGGCCGCCGTCGAGCCCGCCACCTGGGAGGTCTCCTGGGACGCCTCGGCCGCCGTCAAGGGCGGGTACGACACCTTCATGGACAAGGAGATCCACGAGCAGCCCACCGCCGTGGCGGACACGCTCCTGGGGCGCGTCGATGAGCGCGGCGAGCTGCGGCTCGACGAGATGCGCATCGACCCCTCCGTGCTGCGCAGCGTCGACAAGATCATCGTCATCGCCTGCGGGACGGCGGCCTACGCCGGGCATGTGGCCAAGTACGCCATCGAGCACTGGTGCCGCGTGCCGGTGGAGGTCGAGCTGGCCCACGAGTTCCGCTACCGCGACCCCGTGGTCTCCGAGAAGACCCTGACCGTGGCCGTCTCCCAGTCCGGGGAGACCATGGACACCATCCAGGCGGTGCGCCACGCCCGCGAGCAGGGCTCCAAGGTCCTGGCCATCGTCAACACCTACGGCTCGACCATCGCCCGCGAGGCCGACGCCGTGCTCTACACCCATGCCGGCCCGGAGGTGGCGGTGGCCTCCACCAAGGCCTTCCTGGCCCAGATCACCGCCTGCTACCTGCTGGGCCTCTACCTGGCCCAGCTGCGCGGCACCAAGTGGATCGACGAGGTTGCCGACTACCTGGACACCCTGGCCCAGATGCCCGCGAGCATCCAGCGCATCCTGGACGAGCAGGCCCCGGCGGTCAAGGCCCTGGGCGAGGAGCTGTCCTCCCACGGCTCCTTCCTGTTCCTGGGGCGCCACGTCGGCTTCCCGGTGGCGCTGGAGGGGGCGCTCAAGCTCAAGGAGCTGGCCTACGTGCACGCCGAGGGCTTCGCCGCCGGAGAGCTCAAGCACGGCCCGATCGCCCTGGTGGAGGATGGCCTGCCGGTCTTCGTCATCGTGCCCACCCCGCGCCGGCCCATGCTGCACGGCAAGGTCATCTCCAACATCCAGGAGATCCGCGCCCGCGGTGCGCGCACCATCGTCATCGCCGAGGAGGGTGACTCCGCCGTGGAGCCCTTCGCCGACCACATCATCCGGGTGCCCGCCACCCCCACCCTCATGATGCCGCTGCTGACCGTGGTGCCCCTGCAGATCTTCGCCGCCGCCCTGGCCACCGCCAAGGGCCTGGACGTCGATCAGCCCCGCAACCTGGCCAAGTCCGTCACGGTGGAGTGAGGCCTGGCTCAGGCCGCGGCGACGACGAAGGCCAGGGCCATCCCGCCGTCGTGCCCCAGGGACAGGTACCAGTGGCCGATGCCCAGATCCCGTGCGGTGGAGGCCACGACGCCGTCGAGCTCCAGGCGGGGGGCTGTCCCGGGGGCGGAGGTCACCTCCACCTCCTGGTAGGACCACCCCTGGGGGGCCTCGATGCCCTGCTCGGCGCAGGCGCTGCCCAGGGCCTTGAGGACGGCCTCCTTGGCGGCCAGGCGCGCGGCCAGTGACTCGGGCCGTCCCACGCAGGCGGCCAGCTCATCGGGGGTGAAGAGCCGCTCGGAGAGCCGATTCACCCGCTCCAGGTAGCCGCGGAAGCGCTCGACATCGACCAGATCGGTCCCGGCTGCACGGATCACCCTGCCATTGTGCCGGAAGGAGCGCGCTGGGGAGTGGAATCCAGCACCATCGAGGTGCCGATCAGCGGGCGCCGCGGCAGTGCCCTGGGACACAATGAGGTCCATGAGCATGACCCACGCCCCCGATGCGGCCTGGCCCGCAGCGGCGATCAGCCAGGCCGAGGCACCGATGACGGCGGACACGGACCGCTATATGCGCGCCGCGGCCCAGGCGGTCGCCCGCGCCGCCCTGGCCGAGCTGGATGCCATGACGGACACGCAGGAGGCGGGGGGCGCCCCGGCGGTGCTGGCCCTGGCCGGCGGGGGTCACAACGGGGCCGACACTCTCCTGGCGGCCGCGCTCCTGGCCGGGCGGGGCCGCTCGGTCACCGCGGCGCTGTCCACCTCCAGGCCCCTGCCCATGGCCGTCGATGAGGCGGTCGGCGCGGGAGTGGTGATTGCCGCCGATGGCCCTCGGGCCGTGCGGTCCTTCCTGGCCAACGGCGGGGGACTGGTGCTCGATGGCCTGACCGGGATCGGCGCCAGCGGGGCGCTGCGGCCCCGGGCCGCAGCGCTCATCGCCCCGCTGCGGGCCGCGGATGAGCGCCCCGAGGGGAGGCCCTTCCGGGTCCTGGCCGTTGACCTGCCCAGTGGGACCGGGGTGGATGAGGGGGCCCTCCCCGGCCCGGTGCTCAGAGCCGATCGCACCGTGACCTTCACCTGCCTCAAGGGCGCCCTGTGCCTGCCCCCGGCCTGCCATGAGGCCGGGCGGGTCGAGGTCGTCGACCTGGGCCTGCCCCTGCCGGAGGGGCCGGAGCTGGTGAGCCGTCCCGCCGACGCCGCGCTGGCAGGAGCCCTGAGGGTCCCGGGGCTGGCCGACCACAAGTACACCCGCGGCGTGGTGGGGCTGTGGGCGGGCTCCGCCTCCTACCCGGGGGCCGCCCTCCTGGCGGCCTCAGGAGCGGGGCGCGCCGGGGCGGGCATGGTCAGGCTGTGCGCTCCCCACCGGGTGGCGGATCTGGTCGTGGCCAGCCGGCCCGAGGTCGTCCCCATGGCCGGTCGCAGCCAGGCCCTGGTCATGGGGCCGGGCATCGACACCGCGGACGGCCCCCGGGCCGTTGAGGTCCGCTCCGTCCTGGACGGCCTGCTCGCGGGCACCCTGGTGGGCACCGGGGCCGGCGGCCCTCCCATCGTCATCGACGCCGGGGGCCTGAGCCTCCTGGCCGAGCTGATGGAGCAGGGCAGGTCCTGCCGGCCCGAGCACATCCTGACCCCGCATGCCGGCGAGGCCGCAGCCCTGCTGACCGGCCTGGGGCGCAGCTGGACGCGCGAGGAGGTCGAGGCCCATGGTGCCCAGGCGGCCGGGCTCCTCCAGGAGCTGACCGGCGCCACGGTGGTGCTCAAGGGCGAGCCCACCCTCATCGCCTCGGCGGGAGTGGCCCTGACCAGTGTGGGCGCGGGTCCGGGATGGATGGCGACGGCGGGCAGCGGGGACGTCCTGTCCGGCATCCTGGGCGCCCTCCTGGCGGGCGCCGCCGTCGACTGGGAGCGGCGGGGCGGCGCGCCCGAGCCGAAGGAGATCGTCGCGGTGGTGGCGGCGGGCGTGCGTCTGCACGCCCGGGCGGGCGCCCTGGCCAGTGGCCTGGGCGCAGGGGCCGGAGCGCCGCGCGGCGGTGACGCCGCCGGACCGGCGCTCGGCGATGATCCCGGCGCCCCGATCCTCGCCCTGGACATCGCCGATGCCATCCCCGGGGCCTGGGCGGGCCTCGCCTCGGCGCGGGGACAACGGTGAGCGCGGGCGCCCAGTGGGGCAGGAGGCGGCGGGGATGCGAGAATCACGCCGTCAGCGCGCCTGAGAGGAGGCACCCGTGAGCACTGATCCCGCCCTGGCCGCCACCACGTCCCGGGCCGTCATCGACCTGGGCGCCATCGCCCACAACGCCCGTGTCCTGGCCCAGCGGACCACGGCCCCCTGGATGGCCGTGGTCAAGGCCGACGCCTACGGCCACGGCCTGGCGCAGGTGGCCACCACCTGTCTTGGCGCGGGCGCCAGCTGGCTGGGCGTGGCCCAGCTGGCCGAGGCCCTGAGCCTGCGCGCGGCCCTGGACGCCGCCGGCATCGCCCGCCCCGAGCCGGGGCCCGAGGCCGCGGCCGACCCCCGGGCGCCCCGCCTCATGACCTGGATCGCCCCGGTCCTGTCCGCCGAGCGCGCCCAGGCCCCCGACTCCCCGCTGCGCGCCGCCCTGGCCGCCGACCTGGACCTGTCGGCCTCCACCGTGGGGCAGGCCCGGGCCATCGCCGCCGCGGCCCGCGCCCATGGCGCCCCCGCCCGCGTCCACCTCAAGGTCGATACCGGCATGTCCCGCGGTGGGGCCACGGCCGAGGAGCTTGCCGAGGTCGCCGGTGCCCTGAGGGCCGCCGAGCAGGACGGGGCGCTGTGCGTCGTCGGCCTGTGGTCCCACCTCTCGCGCGCCGACGAGCCCGAGTCGGGATCCACCCGGGACCATCTGGAGCGCTTCCACGCAGCCGCCGAGCAGGTCGAGCGCTCAGGCCTGCGCCCGACCGTCCGCCACCTGGCCGCCACAGGGGGCCTGCTGTGGCATCCCGAGACGCATCTGGACCTGGTGCGCGCCGGAATCGGCCTGTACGGCCTGAGCCCCAACCCCGCCACTGCCACCTCGCAGGAGCTGGGCCTGCGCCCGGCCATGACGCTCCAGGCCGAGCTCATCCAGGTCAAGCGCCTCCACGCCGGCCAGGCCGTCTCCTACGGCGGCACCTGGAGCGCCCCCGAGGAGCGCTGGGTGGGCCTGGTGCCCCTGGGCTATGCCGACGGCCTGCCCCGGTCGGCCTCCTCCTGCGGCCCCGTGTCGGTGGCGGGCATCTGGGCCCCGATCGTCGGGCGCGTGTGCATGGACCAGGTGGTCATCGACCTGGGGCCTGCCCGGGACGCCGACGGCGTCGCCCGTCCGGCCCCCGCCGTCGAGGGGCAGACCGCGGTGCTGTGGGGGGACCCGGCCCAGGCGCCCCACCCGGTCCCCACGGCGGATGATTGGGCCCGCGCCTGCGGGACCATCAACTATGAGATCGTGACCAGGCTCGGGGCCCGGGTGCCGCGACGCCATATCCCCGCCGATGGCCGGGTGGACTAGGCTTAGCGCCGTCCCCACGCCGATCAGGAGACACCAGGAGCCACCGTGAGTCCCCAGCAGATGCCCGAGGCAGCCCCCGCCGTGCCGGAGGCCGGGGAGGAGGGCGTCGTCGTGGCCACGGCCAGCGCCGGGCAGACCCGTGACCTGGGGGAGCGCCTGGCGGCCCTGCTGCGCGCTGGCGACCTCGTGGTCCTGGCCGGCGGGCTGGGCGCCGGCAAGACCACCCTGGCCCAGGGCATCGGCGCGGGCCTGGGCGTGCGCGGGCGCGTGTCCTCCCCGACCTTCATCATCGCCCGCACCCACCCCTCGACCCGCGGCGGTCCCGACCTCATCCACGTCGACGCCTACCGCCTGGGCTCCCTGGAGGAGGTCGATGCCCTGGATCTGGACTCCTCACTCCAGGACTCGGTGACCCTGGTGGAGTGGGGCGAGGACAAGGTCGAGTCCCTGGCGGCCGAGCCCCTGACCGTCGAGGTGCGCCGGCCCCACGGCGGCCTGGAGGCCGGCACTGACCTGGACGGGGCCGACGACGGTCGCCGTCTCATCGTGCTGCGGGGCGCGGGGGAGCGCTGGTCCCGGGCCGAGCTGGAGACCCTGGCCGAGCCGGCCGGCCCGCTGGAGAGCCTGGCCGGCGCTGAGGAGGCCGGCAGTGACTGACAGCCCCGATCAGCAGGTGGTCGTCCGCCCGGCTGCTGCGGTGATGCGCCGCGCGCTGGCCGGGCTCATCTCTATTGGCCTGCTCAGCGCGCTGGTGGCGCTGCCCGTCCTCGTCGGTGCGGGACTCACGGGTGCCTCGCCCGCGGCGGTGGCGGCCACGAAGCCCGCGCCCCCTGAGCACGGGCAGCCTCCCGAGCACGGGCAGCCGCCGGCCGAGCCGGCCGCCGATGCCTCCCTGAGTCCCGAGGAGCCCCAGGGCATCGCCCGGGCCTGGATGGAGCAGGAGGGCCTGACCCAGGCGCGTCAGCACACCGGTGAGCAGGGGGAGATGGTCCTGGGCGACCTGCGTCCCGTGAAGTCCTGGGCCCCGGGCTTCCTCGACGGCTCCCAGCCCGCCGCCCCACCGGTGAGCACCGGGGGATGGGTGGCCCCCATCAGCGTGGGCACGGAGCCCGTGGGGGTGGTGCTGGCCACCGTCACCGATGGCACTGCCAGCGGCAGCTTCGAGCAGGACGCCGCCCTGGGCCTGGACCTGACCGAGGAGCAGGACGCCGACGTCGTCCACGACCAGAGCACGGACGCCTGGTACGCCGTGGCCAACGGCACGGTGAGCGCGATGGGCACCAAGGCGGCCTCCCTCCTGGCCGGCCCGATCGACCTGGCCGAGTACGGCCGCATCCTGCGCGAGCGCGCCAAGACCACCCCGGTGGCCGTCGCCGAGCCGCAGTTCGAGGAGGCCGCCGGGGGATGGGGCGTGTGGGGGCCCGTGCTGGGCGTCGCGATCGTGGGCGTCGTCATCGTTGTGGTCACCCTGCGCCATGAGCGCAAGGTCACCGCCCCCCTGCGCCAGCGCCACCAGGCCACGCCCGTGGGCGCCGACACCATCCCCGAGAGCCACGTCGATCTGTCCAAGCTCTAGGCGCACCTCCTCGTGACCTCCGACCGGCCCATTGACAGCTCGCTTCCCGGGCCCACAACGGTCGGCGGATGACGCGGGCACTTCCACATGAGGCATGGCGCCCCTCTCGCGGGCATCCATGCCATGGAGATCACCGACAACTGGCGCTGGCTCCTGCACGCGCCCGGACATACCCCCTGGGAGGACTGACACCCATGACCACCTCGAACACCCACCTGACGGACACCACCACCAGCGCCGAGCTTGACGCTCTGGCCAGTGCCGGCGCGCTGCGCCCCATCGGTGCCCCCGCGGGCGGTGGCCCCATCGCCGACGAGGACGAGCTCAGAGCGATCCTCGGTGGGCGCCCCAACCTCGGCTCCGCGCACGCCACCGGCGCGGGCGCCTCCGCCCGCCGCCAGGTCCGCCTGCCCGAGCACCTCAACGCCGCCCTCGACGACTACGCTGCAGCCCACTCCACCACCCCTAGTGCCGTTATCCGTGACGCCCTGACCGCCTACCTCAACGCCGCCTGATCCTGGCCGTCCCGCAGGCCCGGCCACCTCAACCGCCTCACGAAGGACACCTCATGTTCCCGCCCCCAAGGAAGTACAGCTAGCCTGCTCTAGGCTGGCCCCGTGCGTATCCTCTCCATCGACTCCTCCCTGGGCACGCAGGTCGCCGTGGTGGACGCCGGCCCCCACGGCCTGGAGGTCCTGACCCGGATCGAGCAGGACGATCCCCGCCGCCACGCCGAGTCCCTGGGGCCCCTGCTCGCCCAGGCACTGGCCGCCCCCGAGGCTGGCGCCCTGGACGCGGTGGTGGCGGCCACGGGCCCCGCTCCCTTCACCGGGCTGCGCGCCGGACTGGTAGCCGCCCGCGCCCTGGGCAGGGCCCGGGGCATCCCGGTTCACGGCGTGCCCAGCCTGGATGCCGTGGCCCGCTGCGCCCTCGATGTCCTTGAGGCCCCTGAGGCCCCTGAGGTCCCCGCCGATCTCGCCGGGACCCGCTCCGATGCTCAGGCTGGCCCCGTGATCCTCGTGACCACCGATGCGCGACGCCGGGAGGTCTACGCCGCCCGGTACCGCGCCAGGGGCGCCGACGACGTCATCCGGCTCGACGACCTGGCCGTCGTGGCCCCGGACCGGGCGCGCGATCTCGGGGCGGCCCAGGCCGTGGCGGGATCGGGAGCCGTGCTCTACCCCGAGCTGGGCGAGGGCCTGCCGACCGTGGCGCCCGTCTCGGGGGATGCCGTGGCCCAGGTCCGCATCGCCCTGGCCCGCCTGGAGCGGGGCGAGGAGCTGGATGGGCGGCCCCTCTACCTGCGCCATGCCGATGTCCAGATGCCCCAGGCCCGCAAGCGCGTGACATGAGCGCGCCTGATCAGGCCCCCGCGGGCCTCAGCCTGCGGCCCATGGAGGTGGCGGACCTTCCCCGCGTCGCCCGGATGGAGGCCGAGCTCTTCGGTGCCGAGGCCTGGAGCCGGCAGACGCTCAGCGCCGAGCTCCACGCGGCCGCACGGGGGGATCGGCGCTACATCGTCGTCGAGCCCGGTGAGGACGGCCAGGAGGATGGTCAGCAGGACGGCCGGGGCAGTCGGGATGGTCGGGACGGCTTCCCCCTGCTGGGCTATGCCGGGCTCTATCACGGCGACGGGCTGGGGGACGCCGACCTGCTGACCCTGGCCACCGCCCCGGCCGCCCGGCGCCAGGGCCTGGGCCGCCTCATGCTCGCCGAGCTGGTGGAGTCCGCCCGCCGGGCGGGATGCCGCGCCGTCCTGCTGGAGGTGCGCCACTCCAACACCGCGGCCCGGAGCCTCTACCTCTCCCAGGGATTCGAGCCCATCGGGCTGCGTCGCCGCTACTACCGGGCGCCGGTGGAGGACGCCGTCGTCATGCGCCTGGGCCTGCGCGCCAGCACCGGCCCGGTGGGCGCCGAGGCCACCTGAGCCCCGGCGGGCGCGCAGGTCCCGCCGCCCTCTCCGGCCGCCCTCACCGCCCGGCACGATCCTCCGGCGGAGAGGGCCCATCCGACCTGTTGTCATGCCGCGAGGAGGCGCCATCGGCAGCGCGCAGGGATTTCTGAACGCCGCCGTCACGAAAACGACTGGGAAACGGGGTGCTCAGGCGCGACGTCGGCAGGCGCCCAGGCCCGCCCAGCGGGCTCTCAGGCCCGGGATGACGCGGATCGCCCGCTCACCTGCGCGAACAGCGATGCGATGGGACCAAGGGCGCAGGTGAGTTGGATAACCTGTCGGCGTGGCCAAAACACCTGCTCCGTCCCCGAGGAAGCGAACCGCCTTCCACACGACCGTCTTCATGAAGCGGATGATGGCGTTTTCAGGAATCGTGTTCCTGTTCTTCGTCATCTTCCACGCCTACGGCAACCTCCACTACTTCGAGGGTGAGATCGCCTACGACCACTACGCGCACTTCCTGCGCGAGCTGCTGGTCCCGATCCTGCCGCACAGTGGTGTGCTGTGGATCCTGCGCATCGTCCTGCTGGTCTGCCTGCTGGCCCACGCCGGCAGCGCCTTCCACCTGTGGGCCCGCAACCGCAGGGCCCGCGGATCGGACAAGTACGCGGTCAAGAAGTCCGGCGCCGACTACTTCGCCTCGCGCTACGCCATGCGCACCATGCGCTGGGGCGGGGTGATCCTGCTGCTGTTCATCGTCTGGCACATCCTGCAGTACACCACCCTGCACATCACGCCGGGAGGGGAGTACATCCACGGGCGGGCCTACTCCAACATGTACTACGGCTTCCAGCTGTGGTGGGTCTGGCTCATCTACGCCGTCTCCCTGGTGGCCCTGTGCCTGCACGTGTGGCACGGCGTGTGGTCGGCCCTCCAGACCCTGGGCGCGGTTCGCGGCAACACCATCCCTGTCATCCGCCTGATCGCCTTCGTCGTCGCCTTCGGGCTCTTCGCGGTCTTCATGATCGTCCCCACGCTGATCCTCTTCGGATACTTCCCCGCGCCCATGTCCCCCGCCGAGTACGCCGCGGCCGCCGCCGCGGTCGGAATGTGAGCGAGTAACCATGTCAGAACTCATTGACGGCCTGTACTACGAGGGCGAGAAGATCGCCGACACCAAGGCCCCCCGTCACGTCCCGCTCGACCGGCGCTGGGAGCAGCGCAAGTTCGAGGCCGCCCTGGTCAACCCCGCCAACCGCCGCAAGCTCGACATCATCGTGGTGGGCTCGGGACTCGCCGGCGGCGCCGCGGCCGCATCCCTGGGCGAGCAGGGCTACAACGTCAAGGTCTTCTTCTACCAGGACTCCGCCCGCCGGGCCCACTCCATCGCCGCCCAGGGCGGGATCAACGCCGCCAAGAACTACCGCAACGACGGCGACTCCACCTACCGCCTCTTCTACGACACGGTCAAGGGCGGGGACTACCGCGCCCGTGAGGACAACGTCTACCGCCTGGCGGAGGTCAGCGCCAACATCATCGACCAGTGCGTGGCCCAGGGCGTGCCCTTCGCCCGCGAGTACGGCGGCCTGCTGGACAACCGCTCCTTCGGCGGCGTCCAGGTCTCGCGCACCTTCTACGCCCGCGGCCAGACCGGCCAGCAGCTGCTCATCGGCGCCTACCAGGCCCTGGAGCGCCAGGTCAACGCCGGCACGGTCAAGGAGTTCCGCCGCCACGAGATGGTCGAGCTCATCGTCGTCGACGGCCGGGCCCGGGGCATCGTGACCCGGGACATGGTCACCGGCGCCATCGACACCCACCTGGCCGACGCCGTCGTGCTGGCCTCGGGCGGGTACGGCAACGTGTTCTTCCTGTCCACCAACGCGATGGGCTGCAACACCACCGCGATCTGGCGCGCGCACCGCAAGGGCGCGTACTTCGGCAACCCCTGCTACACCCAGATCCACCCCACCTGCATCCCCCAGTCCGGCGACTTCCAGTCCAAGCTCACCCTTATGAGCGAGTCCCTGCGCAACGACGGGCGCATCTGGGTGCCCAAGAAGGCCGAGGACTGCGACAAGGACCCGCGCCAGATCCCCGAGGAGGCGCGCGACTACTACCTGGAGCGCATCTACCCGGCCTTCGGCAACCTGGTGCCCCGCGACATCGCCTCGCGCCAGGCCAAGAACATGTGCGACGAGGGACGCGGCGTCGGCCCCGCCATCAAGGAGCGCGACGCCGCCGGCAACGAGCGGATGATGCGCCGCGGCGTCTACCTGGACTTCTCCGAGGCCATCGAGCGCCTGGGCAAGGACGCGGTCTCGGCCCGCTACGGCAACCTGTTCGAGATGTACCAGCGCATCACCGGGGACGACCCCTACGAGGTCCCCATGCGCATCTACCCGGCCGTGCACTACACCATGGGCGGCCTGTGGGTGGACTACGACCTGGAGTCCAGCATCCCGGGCCTGTATGTGGCCGGGGAGGCCAACTTCTCCGACCACGGCGCCAACCGCCTGGGGGCCTCGGCCCTCATGCAGGGACTGGCCGACGGCTACTTCGTCCTGCCGGACACCATGAACGACTACCTGGCCGGCATGCTGCGCGAGGGCAAGGTGGACCCCGCCGCGCCCGAGATCGCCGAGGCCAAGCGGGACGTCGAGGAGCGCATCGCCCGCCTCATGGCTCTGCGCGGCACGCGCAGCGTGGACGACTTCCACATGGCGCTGGGGCGCATCATGTGGGAGTACTGCGGCATGGAGCGCCGGGAGGAGGGGCTGCGCGAGGCCATCGCGCAGATCCGGGCCCTCAAGGAGGAGTTCTGGAAGGACGCCCGCATCACCGGTCAGGCCGATGAGCTCAACCAGGCCCTGGAGAAGGCCGGCCGCCTGCTGGACTTCTTCGAGTTGGCCGAGCTCATGTGCATCGACGCCCTGCACCGCCGCGAGTCCTGCGGCGGGCACTTCAGAGCCGAGTCCCAGACCCCCGAGGGCGAGGCCCTGAGGCATGACGACCAGTTCCTCTACGTGGCCGCCTGGGAGTGGGGCGGGGAGAACCAGCCGCCGATCCTCCACAAGGAGGACCTCATCTACAAGGACATCGAGCTCAAGCAGCGGAGTTACAAGTGAACATCAAGCTCAAGATCTGGCGTCAGCAGAACCAGGACTCCCCGGGGCGCTTCGAGGAGTACGCGATGAGCGACATCGAGGAGCACATGAGCTTCCTCGAGGTCCTTGACCTGCTCAACGAGCAGCTCTTCGCCGCGGGCAAGGAGCCGGTGGCCTTCGACTCCGACTGCCGCGAGGGCATCTGCGGGCAGTGCGGCGTGGTCATCAACGGACAGGCCCACGGGCCCATCCGCTCCACGACCTGCCAGCTCCACATGCGCCACCTGGCCGAGGACCCGTCCTTCAAGGACGGCTCGACCATCACGATCGAGCCCTGGCGCTCCACCGGCTTCCCGGTGCTGCGCGACCTCATCGTGGACCGCTCGGCCCTGGACCGCATCGTCCAGGCCGGGGGGTACATCTCGGTCAACACGGGCGGGGCGCCCGACGCCCACGCGGTGCCCGTCCAGAAGGAGAAGGCCGACGCCGCCTTCGAGGCGGCCGCCTGCATCGGCTGCGGCGCCTGCGTGGCGGCCTGCCCCAACGCCTCGGCCATGCTCTTCACGGGGGCCAAGATCGCCCACCTGGGCCTGCTGCCGCAGGGCCAGCCCGAGCGCCTGGCCCGCGTGGTCTCCATGCTGGGCCAGCACGACGCCGAGGGCTTCGGCGGCTGCACGAATATCGGCGAGTGCGCCGCCGTGTGCCCCAAGTCGGTGCCGCTGGAGGTCATCTCCCGCCTCAACCGGGACCTGGGCCACGCCCTGTGGAAGGGGCAGAAGGCCCACTGACGAGCCGCTGACCAGCCCGCTGACGGGTGCTGACGCATCACTCACGCGCACGGCGCCGGTCGCCTGCCATTGGTAGGTCGACCGGCGCCGTGACCGTGTCCGCGGGGCCGGGCCGCCGAGGCACTAGGCTGGCGGCCGTGAGCGAACCATTGATCCTCGGCATCGAGTCGACCTGCGACGAGACCGGCGTGGCCCTGGTGCGCGGCCGCGAGCTCCTGGGTGACGTCACGGCCACCTCCATGGACGAGTACGCCCGCTACGGCGGCATCATCCCCGAGATCGCCTCGCGCGCCCATCTGGAGTCCTTCCTCCCCACCCTCGACGCCGCCCTGGAGCGGGCCGAGGTGGACCTGGGGGAGGTCGACGCCATCGCCGTCAGCGCCGGGCCCGGGCTCGTGGGCTCCCTGACCGTGGGCATCACAGCGGCCAAGGCCTTGGCCGTCTCACTGGGCAAGCCCATCTACGGGGTCAACCATGTCATCGGGCACCTGGCCGTTGACGAGCTCGTCACCGGACCCCTGCCCGAGCGCTTCATCGGCCTCATCGTCTCAGGAGGCCACTCCAACCTGCTGAGCATCGGGGATATCGCCACCGACGTCGTCGAGCTGGGCGGGACCCTGGATGATGCCGCGGGAGAGGCCTTCGACAAGGTCGGCCGGCTGCTGGGCCTGCCCTACCCCGGCGGCCCGCATGTCGATCGCCTGGCCCGCGAGGGGGACCCCGGGGCGATCCGCTTCCCCCGGGGGCTGGCAGCGGCCAAGGACAGGGAGCGCCACCGCTACGACTTCTCCTTCTCGGGGCTCAAGACCGCGGTGGCCCGCTATATCGAGTCCCTCCAGGACGCGGGTCGGGAAGTGCCCCAGGCCGACGTCTGCGCGGGCTTCTCCGAGGCCGTCAACGACTCCCTGACCGCCA
The DNA here is from genome assembly GCF_900637295.1 of Actinomyces slackii. NCBI lineage: Bacteria > Bacillati > Actinomycetota > Actinomycetes > Actinomycetales > Actinomycetaceae > Actinomyces > Actinomyces slackii. The sequence continues at coordinate 1,321,457 of NZ_LR134363.1, forward strand.
AGGCCGTGGCCGCCTGCCAGGCGGCCGACTGCTCGACCCTGGTGGTGGGCGGGGGATTCTCCGCCAACTCCCGCCTGCGCGAGCTCGCCGCCCAGCGCTGCCAGGAGGCGGGGATCGAGCTGCGCATCCCGCCGTTGCGCTACTGCACGGACAACGGCGCCCAGATCGCGGCCCTCGGGGCGGCTGCGGTGCGAGCCGGGGTCGAGCCCTCGCCCCTGGACTTCGCCCCCGATTCATCGATGCCACTGGACACCATCGTGGCGGGCTCGCCCACGGCGCCAGGCTCGCCCACGGTGCCAGGTGCGCCGAGGTAGACATTTCCCGCCGAGGTCGACGCATTCACCGTCAATCTCGGCGGACAATGTCTACCTCGGCGAAGGGGGTGCGCGGCGAAGAGCGCGCGGCGAGAGGTCAGCGCGGCGAGGAGTGGACCGGCGTGGCCGAGGCCAGCACCTCGGTGGGGCGCAGGGGCCGCCCGGCGCGGGCCTCGGCCAGGAGCAGGCGGACCGCCGCCTCCCGCATGCCCCCGGCAGCACCCACCGCCGCGATCTGGCGCTGGTAGGAGGCCCCCGCCTCCAGGGTCGCCCGCACGCCGTCGAGCTCGGCGGCGCAGCCCAGGTCCTCAGCCACCGGCTCCAGATCGCGGAGCATGCGCTCCACCGTGTCCGTGACCAGCTCCTCCTCGCCCGCGGCATTGACGATGAGGATCGCATCCATGCCGTAGCGGGCCGAGCGCCACTTGTTCTCCGCCACATACCAGTCGGGCAGGGAGTCAATGGGCCGACCGGCATCGAGCCGGCGCGAGAGGTCCTCGACCAGGCACTGCGTCAGAGCGGCGATCCCCGCCAGCTCGGTGAGGTTGGTCGCCGCATCGCAGGACCTCACCTCGATGGTCCCCAGGCGCGGGGAGGGGCGCACATCCCAGCGGATCTCCGTGAAGTCCTCGATGACACCGGTGTGGATGAGGTCCCCGGTGTAGTTCTCCAGCTCCTCCCACGCGCTGAACTGGTGGGGCGCCCCGGCAGTGGGCAGCTGCTGGAACATCATGGCCCGGTTGTCCGCATAGCCCGTGTCAGCACCGGCCCAGAAGGGCGAGGAGGCCGACAGGCACTGCAGGTGAGCTGTGCGGGTGAGCAGCCCCTGGAGGATCGGCAGGACCTTGGCGCGGTCCTCAACCCCCACATGGACGTGGGTGCCGAAGATCAGCATCTGGTGGCCCCACAGGCGCGTGCGATCCACCAGGCGCGCGTAGCGATCGGCGTCGGTGACCTTCTGCACCAGGGGATCGGCGAAGGGATGGGTCCCGGCCGAGCCCAGATCCACGCGCAGGCGATCGGTGACCGGCAGCACCCGGTCGAAGGCGAAGGCCAGGTCCTCCATGCACTGGCCCACCGTGGCGCGGGCCCCCGAGACCAGCTCCACCGTGTTGAGCATCATCTCGCCGTGGACGTGCGGGTCCTGCCCGACCTCGGCCAGCACCTCGGCGGCGCACTGGCGCAGGTCCAGGCTGTCGCGGTCGATGAGGGCCAGCTCCCACTCCACCCCCAGGGTGGAGCGCGGGGAGTCGTTGAAGCGCAGCGGGTGGTGGTGCGGGCCGCTGGCGGCCGAGGGGCCGGCTCCCCGGCCCGCTGGGTATGCGGATGCGCTCATGGCACGTGTCCTTCCTGGCGGCACTCGGCCCCGAGCCCCGGTGGGCCTCGGGCGGGCTACTGGTCGTCGTCTGTCAGGGCGCGGGGATCGTCGGCCTGATCGGGCTCGACGACGAGGACCGCCCCCTTGGCCCCCCGCCCCAGGCGGGTCAGGATCCAGGTCTCCGCGGCCTCGCCCCGCGGCTTGAGGGAGGCGCGCAGCGCGTCAGGGGAGACGTCGACGCCGCGCTTGTGGATCTCCAGGCGGCCGATGCCGCGCTCGCGGACGCGGGATCGCAGCCCCTTGAGGCGCAGGGGCAGGACCTCGGTGATCCGCCAGCTGCGCACGAAGGGGGCCAGGTGGTCGGGCGGGGGCGCATCGCCGGTCAGGTAGGCGATGCGCGGCCCCACGGGCTGGGCATCCATTCCCCGGGCCAGGTGGGGCACGAGGCCGGCGCGGATGGCGGCGCCGTCGGGCTCGTGGATGAGGGGGCCCAGGTCCTGCGGCGAGGCGATGGGCTCGAGCTGCTCGGGCGGCGCGGAGGGATCGTCCACCGATGGGTCGGCCAGGGTATGAGCGGAGGCGCCCGCGCCCAGCACGAGGGCGGAGCGCCCCGGGCCCTCGGGGGCCAGGGGGCCGCACCAGATGGCGGCCTCGACAACCTCTCCGGCCACCGAGACCCACTGGACGTGGGCGTCGTCGGGCAGGGCCGCGTGGTCGATGCCGGGGGCGACCTTGACCCCCAGGGCCGGGACGCGCTCGCGCAGCGCCAGGATGCTGCTCAGTGCCGGGGACCAGTCCTCGGGGTCGGTGAGGCGCCTGCCGGCGGCGCGGCGGGCGGGGTCGGCGAAGACCGCGTCGATGCCGGCGGCCTCCATGTCGACCTCCAGGGCGTCGGCGCAGCGCACCTCGGCGTGGGGGAAGTGCATGAGGTTGACGGTGGCCAGCGCCGCGGTGGCCTCATCGCGCTCCACGGCCAGGACGGGCAGGTCCAGGCCGGCCAGCGCCATCGCGTCCCCGCCGATCCCGCAGCCCAGGTCGGCCACCCTCTGCGCCCCGGCAGCGGCGTAGCGGGCGGCGTGATGGGCGGCCACCTCCAGGCGGGTGGCCTGCTCCAGGCCGTCAGGGGTCAGCAGCATGGAGGAGGCGAAGGGCCCGAACTTGGACTGGGCGCGGGCCCGCAGGCGCTGCTGGGTCAGCCCGGCGGCCACCAGGGCGGGGGAGTGGCCCTGCTCGCGCAGGGACCTGCCCAGGGCCAGGGCCTCACCGGGGTCATAGGGCGGAAGGGAGGCCAGGAAGGCCCAGCCCTCCGGGGTCAGGAGCAGGGCGGCGTGCGAGCCGGCGGATGAATCGGTCATCGCCGCCCATCATCCCATGTGAGACGACCCCGCGCGCCGCAGGCCGGGGGTCGGCAGGGCGCGCCAGCGGCGCCGGGACAGGGCTGACGCCCGTGGCGAAACGACGACACGTCGTTGGCACTCGCGTTGACTGAGTGCTAACGACGTCGTAGATTCTGCGCAGGCGCATGGCTCACCCACCCTGCCATGGTCTGGCATTCGCCCAGGTCAGGCACGGTTGGATGGGCTGTGCGACTCGCACTCCCAGTGTCGGGCCGACCCCCGCGACGGCGGCCGGGCACAGCCCGGGAGGGCGAACAAGCCGTTCCACCGCACGCTGACAAGCGAGAAGGGGAGGTCCGCAATGTCGATCTCCATCAAGCCGCTGGAGGACCGCGTCGTCGTCCAGACGGTTGAGGCCGAGCAGACCACCGCATCGGGTCTGGTCATCCCTGACACCGCTCAGGAGAAGCCCCAGGAGGGCAAGGTCGTGGCCGTGGGCCCGGGTCGGGTCGACGACTCCGGCAACCGCGTCCCGGTCGACGTCGCCGAGGGCGACGTGGTCATCTACTCCAAGTACGGGGGCACCGAGGTCAAGTACGCCGGTGAGGACTACCTCATCCTCTCGGCCCGCGACATCCTGGCGGTCGTCACCAAGTGATCGCATGCTCGCCCCGAGCCGGCTCGGGGCGATGCCTCCGGCGATAGCATCGCGCAGCGTTGAGGGGCGACCACCAGATGGTGGTCGCCCCTCAACGCTGCGCGAGTCAATGCCGCGCGAGATGAGTGAGCCTCTCTCATCGGGGTGGGGTGCAGGGGGGGGCGGTTCAGCGGGTCGTGCGCGTGCGGGCCGTGGTCCTGGCGCGACCACCCGAACCTCAGGCTCGACCTGCGGATCATGCGAGTGCGGGCCGCGGTCCTGGGCATGGGGCGGCGGGCGTGCCGTGCCGCATGATCCTGAGTGCGATCGGCGGGGGCGACGCCGGGGCGGCGGGCGTGCCGTGCCGCATGATCCCGAGCGCGATCGGCGGGGGCGACGCCGGGGCGGCGGGCGTGCCGTGCCGCACGATCCCGAGCGCGATCGGTGGGGCGACGCCGGGGCGGCGGGTGTGCCGTGCCGCACGATCCCGAGTGCGATCGGTGGGGCGACGCCGGGGCGGCTCGGACGAGCCTTTGCGTCGTCGACGAACCTTTGCGTCAATCACCCCTGTGCTAACCCCAGTCCGATGACGCGAACCCTCGTCCGATACGCAGACCCTCGTCCGGTACGCAGGCGCACGTCGTCGGCGCGAACCTTCGTCCGGTACGCAGACCCACGTCGTCGGCGCGAACCGGCGCTCCGGCCTCCCATCGCTGGGCGGCGCCAGCATCACTGGGCGGCACGCAGGGGCGCCCCGCCCGAGGCCGGGGTCCCGGTCGCCCATGTCCGCCGGGGCGGCATCCAGGGGCGGCATCCCACCTACTCGCCGACCCCGACGAGAAAGGCTCGATGAGGCCCTGGTGCTTTCCCCCGGTGAATTCCGTTTTTGTGCGGAATGGTGAGGGGCTGCGCGATTAGGCCGGCTCGTTGGGGATCGTGCGGCGCGCCCGGCGCTCATAGTGCGCGCGACGCTCGTCCTCGCTCATTCCTCCCCACACCCCATAGGGCTCATGGGTGCGCAGCGCATGGTCTCGGCACTGAGCGATCACCGGGCAGCGCTCGCACACGGCCTTGGCCCGCTCGTCCCGCCTGTGCCGCGCGCTTCCGCGCTCGCCCTCGGGGTGGAAGAACATCGACGAGTCCATGCCGAGGCATGCCCCCTGGTACTGCCACTCCCACAGTGCGGAGATCGGGCCCGGCAGACGCGAGCTGTCATGCATGGAACGATCCCCCCCTTGGATGCGCTTGCGTGGAGCACGGTGCTAGACATACACCTATAACGATAGGATCGCTTGCCCGATGGATCAAGACGGATATCGTTTCAGTGTCGGGTGCGCGCATTCTTTTTGGCGTTCGACTAATTTTATGCCTATCTGGAAACGATGGTCACATTGTGGCGATCGAGAGTCATATAGGGGGCACCTCATTCTGTATTTTTAATCCCTGTGGTCGATAAAGCGTTCGCAGGGGCCTGCCGGGCGGGCCCCGTCGGCTCCCGAGGCTGCCGGTGGTCCGGGGGAGGACGTACGATGCTCGTGTGAGCGACTCGATCACCAGCCCTGACATCTACGCCCCCACCGGACTGACCTACGATGACGTCCTCCTGCTGCCCAGGCTGACCGACGTCGTCCCCTCCGAGGTTGACACCACCTCGCAGCTGACCAGGCGGATCACTCTGTCCGTCCCTCTGCTCTCCGCGGCCATGGACACCGTCACCGAGGCCGAGATGGCCATCGCCATGGCCCGGCAGGGCGGCATCGGCATCCTCCACCGCAACCTGTCCATCGAGGACCAGGCCCAGCAGGTCCGCCGGGTCAAGCGCTCCGAGTCCGGGATGGTCACCGATCCGGTCACCGTGGGGCCGCATGCCACCATCTCCCAGCTCGACGAGCTGTGCGGCCACTACAAGGTCTCCGGCCTGCCCGTGGTCGACGACGAGGGCAACCTCCTGGGCATCATCACCAACCGCGACCTGCGCTTCGTGCCGCCCGAGCGCTGGGCGACCCTGACCGTGCGCGAGTGCATGACCCCGCGCGACCGCCTCATCACCGGCACCACCGGCATCTCCCGGGAGGACGCCAAGGCCCTCCTGGCCGAGCACCGCATCGAGAAGCTGCCCATCGTCGATGCCGCGGGACGGCTGACCGGCCTGATCACGGTCAAGGACTTCGTCAAGACCGAGCAGTACCCCTCGGCCACCAAGGATGACGCCGGCCGACTGGTGGTGGGCGCCGCCGTCGGCTACTGGGGGGACACCTGGGAGCGCGCCGAGGCGCTGACCGAGGCCGGCGTGGACGTGCTGGTGGTCGACACCGCCAATGGCGGGGCCTCCCTGGCCCTGGAGATGATCTCCCGGCTGAAGTCCGACTCCGCCTTCGACGGCGTGGAGGTCATCGGCGGCAATGTGGCCACGCGCGAGGGGGCCCAGGCCCTGATCGATGCCGGGGCCGATGCCGTCAAGGTGGGCGTGGGCCCGGGATCGATCTGCACCACCCGAGTCGTCGCCGGAGTGGGCGTGCCCCAGGTCACGGCCGTCTACGAGGCCGCGCGCGCCTGCGCTCCCGCGGGCATCCCCCTCATCGCCGACGGCGGGCTGCAGTACTCCGGGGACATCGCCAAGGCCCTGGTGGCCGGGGCCAGCACCGTCATGCTCGGCTCCCTGCTGGCGGGCTGCACCGAGTCCCCCGGGGACCTGGTCTTCGTCAACGGCAAGCAGTGGAAGCGCTACCGGGGCATGGGGTCGCTCGGGGCGATGAGCTCGCGCGGGCGCGCCTCCTTCTCCAAGGACCGCTACTTCCAGGCCGATGTCACCGGGGACGACAAGCTCGTCCCCGAGGGCATCGAGGGCCAGGTGCCCTACTCCGGCTCGCTGGGGGACGTGGTCTACCAGCTGGTGGGCGGCCTGCACCAGTCGATGTTCTACGTCGGGGCGCGCAGCATCGCCGAGCTCAAGGAGCGCGGGCAGTTCGTGCGGATCACGAGCGCCGGGCTCAAGGAGTCCCACCCCCACGACGTCAAGATGACCGTGGAGGCCCCCAACTACACGGGCCGCTCAGACTCCTGAGGCCTCCTGAGGCCGGCGGGCCCCGCCCGCCCCGGCTCAGAGCTCGGGCAGAGGCCAGGAGGTCTGGGCGCCGGGGCGAGAGGGGTTCTTCCTGGCCAGCCACTCGTTGAAGCTCGTGGCCCACTGGTGGTGCGCCCGGGCCTGCCAGTCCAGGAGCTCGGCCGCCGACAGCCCGGCGAGCTCGGGGTGGGCCGCCACCAGGGCCTCCAGGACATCCAGGGTGGCGGCCACGTCCACCTCCGCCGTGTGCAGGGCCGCATCGACACCGACCCCGTAGACCTCGCACAGATCCGACAGGCGGCGCTTGCCGCGACGGTAGCGGTCCACGGCGCGGTCCAGGACGAGGGGATCGGCGATCGGCCCCAGCTGGCCGCCCAGGCGCCGGCGCAGGGTGTCCAGGCCGTGGCGGGCGAGCTCGGACTCGATGAGGGTCAGGTCGAAGGAGCCGTTGAAGGCCGCCACCGGTGTTCCCCGGGACATCGCCTGAGCCAAGCGGGAGGCCACCTCCTCCAGCACCTCCACCACCGGGCGGCCCTCGGCGCGGGCCCGCTCGGTGCTCACGCCATGGACGGCCGCGGCCGCCTCAGGGATCTCCACGCCCGGGTCGGCCAGCCAGGAGCGCACCTCCTGGTGGCGCGTGCCATCGGCGCGGCGCGGCCCGCGGGAGACCAGGGCGGCGGTGACCAGGCGGTCCCGGGTGGGATCGACCCCGGTGGTCTCCGTGTCGAAGCCCAGCAGGGGGCCGTCGATCCAGGAGTCGGGCCGGGTGGGCGCAGTGGGCGGGGACTGCGGGTCGAGCGCATCGTTCATGACCAGAAGCATGCCATCGGGCCATGACACGAATGGTCGAATGGCAGTGCGCCCCGGCCGGCCGATGACGCACAACACCGACGACGCGCAACACCGGCCGCGCGCGGCGAGGGCCCGGAGGGGCGCGCATAGGATTCCCCCATGAGCTCAGAGATCGAGATCGGGCGCTCCAAGCGGGCCCGCCGGGCCTACTCCTTCGACGACATCGCCCTGGTCCCGGCCAGGCGCACCCGCGACACCACGGAGGTGCGGGTGGGCTGGCAGATCGACGCCTACCACGTGGACCTGCCGGTGATGGCCTCGCCCATGGACTCGGTGATGAGCCCCCGCACCGCCATCCTGGTCGGCGAGCTCGGCGGCATCGGCGTGCTGGACCTGGAGGGCCTGTGGACCCGCTACGAGGACCCGGGCCCCGCCCTGGAGCGCATCCGCCAGGCCTCCCCCGAGCGCGCCACGGAGGTCCTCCAGGAGGTCTACCGCGCCCCCGTGGACCCCGGGCTCATCGTCGAGCGCCTGGCCCAGATCCGTCAGGCGGGCGTCGTCGTCGCCGGCCGCCTGAGCCCGGGCCAGACCCAGCGCCACTGGCGCACCGTGGTCGAGGCGGGCGTGGACCTGCTGGTCATCCGCGGCTCCGTGGTCTCGGCCGAGCATGTCTCCGGGGCCGTCGAGCCCCTCAACCTCAAGCGCTTCATCTACGAGCTCGATGTTCCCGTGGTCGTGGGCGGGGTCACCACCTACACCGCGGCCCTCCACCTCATGCGCACCGGGGCGGCCGGCGTCCTGGTGGGCCAGGGCGGCGGGGCCTCCTCCTCGGTGCGCCAGGTCCTGGGCCTGCACATGCCCATGGCCACCGCGGTGGCCGACGTCGCCGGCGCCCGACGCGACTACCTGGACGAGTCCGGCGGCCGCTACGTCCATGTCATCGCCGACGGCTCGGTGGGCAACTCCGGGGACGTGGTCAAGGCCCTGGCCTGCGGGGCCGACGCCGTCATGCTGGGCGCGGCCCTGGCCCGCGCCCAGGAGGCGCCCGGAGGGGGATACCATTGGGGCGCCGAGGCGCGGCACGAGCGCCTCCCGCGGGGCTTCCGCAGTCACGTGGGAACCGTGGGCTCGATGGCGGAGATCCTCAACGGGCCGTCCAACCGGGCCGACGGCACTGTCAACATCATGGGGGCGCTGCGGCGCACCCTGGCCACCACCGGCTATGCCGACGTCAAGGAGCTCCAGCGGGTCGAGGTCGTTCTCGCCCCCTATGAGGCCTCCTGACCCCCGACCGTCCCACCCCACCTCACCCCGAAAGGCCAGCCATGAGCGACCGCCTCCCCATCCACCTGCGCAACGCCGGAACCTCCGTGGTCCTGGACCTGCCCGAGGACCGCTTCCCGGTGGTGCGCCACTGGGGCGAGGACCTGGGGGAGATCACCCCCGTGGCCCTGACCGACCTGGCCGTGGCCCAGTCCATGAGCACCGGCGAGAACGCCACCTGGACCACCCCCGACCTGCCGGTCCTGCCCCTGCCCCACCTGGGATGGGGCGGGCGCCCCGCCCTGCTGGTCCACCGCGCCGACGGCTCGGCCTTCAGCGCCCACCCCGGGGCCGTGACCCATGAGTCCCGCCAGGAGGAGGCCCCCGGCGGCACCGCCCACGTGGTGGTCTCCACCGGCTGCGACGAGGTCCACGGCATCACCGTGGCCACCGAGCTGCGCCTGGAGCCCTCGGGCCTGCTGCGCCTGCGCACCACCGTGACCAACTCCGCTGACGACGGCGCCCCTCTCGTGGTCGATGAGGCCAGCCCCGTCCTGCCGGTGCCCTCAGACGCCGTCGAGCTGCTGGACATGACCGGCCACCACTGCCTGGAGCGCCAGTTGCTGCGCACCCCCTTCACCCCGGGCATCCGCCTGCGCGAGTCCTGGGAGGGGCGCACCGGGCATGACGCCGCCACCTGGCTGGCCGCCGGCCAGGCAGGATTCGGCTGGAGGCGCGGCCGGGTCCACGGCGTGCACGTGGCGTGGTCGGGCAACACCCGCCACCTGGCCATCAACTCCACCCCCGGGCACAGGCTCATCGGGGGCGGCGAGCTGCTCCACCCCGGGGAGGTCGTCCTGGAGGCGGGCCAGTCCTACGCCTCGCCCTGGCTGGTGGGCTCCTGGGGCCAGGGCCTGGACGCCCTGGCCGCCCGCTCCCACGCCTGGCTGCGCTCGCTGCCGGCCCACCCCGAGCGCCCCCGGCCCGTGCTGCTCAACATCTGGGAGGCCGTCTACTTCAACCACGACCTGGACACGCTCAAGGCACTGGCCGATGAGGCCGCCGCCATCGGCATCGAGCGCTACGTCATCGACGACGGCTGGTTCGGCTCCCGGCGCGACGACACCTCTGGCCTGGGGGACTGGCAGGTCTCGGAGGAGGCGTGGCCCACCGGCATCGAGCCCCTGGCCGAGCACGTGCGCTCCCTGGGCATGGAGCTGGGCCTGTGGTTCGAGCCGGAGATGATCAATGCCGACTCCGACCTGGCCCGGGAGCACCCCGACTGGATCCTGTCCGACGGCGCGGGCGGCGCCCCCGAGCACCGTCACCAGCGGGTCCTGGACCTGACCGCCCCGGGGGCCTGGGACTACCTCTTCGAGGCCATCTCCACCCTGGTTGAGCGCCTGTCCATCGCCTACATCAAGTGGGACCACAACTCCACGGTGCTGGCGGGCGGCCATATGGCGGCCAACCCCGAGCTGGGCACCCGCCTGGGCGCCCCGGCCATCCGCGAGCAGACCCTGGCCTTCTACCGGCTCCTGGACGCCCTGCACGAGCGCTTCCCCGCCCTGGAGATCGAGTCCTGCGCCGGAGGCGGCGGGCGCATCGACCTGGGGGTCATGGAGCGCGCCCAGCGCGTGTGGACCTCGGACTGCAATGACGCCCACGACCGCCACAACATCTACCGGGGGACCACGCTGCTGCTGCCCCCCGAGCTGGTGGGCACCCACGTGGGCTCCGGCCACGACCACTCCACCCTGCGCAGCCTCGACATCTCCTTCCGCGCCGGCACCGCCCTGTGGGGGCATATGGGCGTGGAGTGGGACCTGGTGTCGGCCAGCGATGAGGACAAGCGCAACCTCGCCGAGCTCATCGCCCTGCACAAGGAGCTGCGCGGCCTGCTGCACTCGGGCACCGTGGTTCACGCCGACGTCGACGACGATGACGTCCTGCGCATCCAGGGCGTGGTGGCGCAGGACGGCTCCGACGCGCTGTTCGAGATCGCCTCCCTGGGCCAGCCCCTGACCTGGCCGGGCGCCCCGCGGCCCCTGCCCGGTCTCGACCCCCAGCGCACCTACCGGGTGTCCCTGGCGGTTCCGGCTTACGAGGGCCTGCACTACAGGGCCGCCTGGCTCGAGCAGGGCGTGACCCTGCCCGGCGCCTACCTGTCGGCCACGGGCCTGGCCCTGCCCTTCATCCACCCCGACCACCTCATCCTGGTGCGGGCGACCGCCGTGGACTGAGCCCGTCGACCCACCCCGAGCGCCCCCGGCCCTTGCGCGGCCGGGGGCGCTCGGCGATCGGCCCCGCCCGGGGCCTCGGGGACGGCAGGGGCGGCCGGGGGCGGCCGGGGGTCGCTGGGGGTCGCTGGGGGCTCGGCAATCGGGGGCCCAATGGAGATTCCCTCCATCTGATGGCTGCGCACCACGGGTCATCTCCGGTAATGTCAGGCCGTAGGCAGTCATTGGGCTGCTGCGTCCGGCACAAGGGGGCTCCGAGCGCCCGCCGTGCCGATCCCTTCACCACTAAGGAGTTCCACATGGCTCAGGTCACCGCCACCATCGCTTCCAAGGTCGGTCTGCACGCCCGCCCCGCTGCCACCTTCGTCAAGGCCGTTGCCGAGAAGGGCGTTCCCGTCACCATCGCCAAGGAGGGAGGGGCCGCTGTCGACGCCTCCTCCATCCTGGGCGTCATGACCCTGGGCGCCGGTTTCGGCGACGTTGTCACCCTGTCCTCCGACGCCGACGGCGCCGACGCCGCCCTGGAGGAGCTCAAGGCCCTCCTGGAGACCGACCTCGACGCCTGAGCCCAGCGCGTCGACGATCCGGGGCGCGGCCACCTGACGGGTGGCCGCGCCCCGGATCGCGTATCAGAGGTTGTGCGGGTAGGCGGGTCTGGTCATCGAGCCTGGCGCGCCCTCGCGCCCGGGCGTCACTGCGGGCCGGCGGCGCCTGGGACGCAGACCGGCGCCTCCACCACCGCGCAACGCCGCACCCGGCCCATCCACGCAGGCTCCACGGTCCGGGCGGTGCCCCGCGTCGCCGTCGGGCATTGCTGCCAGTGGCGGATCGGCCCGAGCCGCAGCCCGGCGAGGGGCTGGACTCGGGCCGATGGCGCCAGTGCGGGGTGGACTCAGTCGTCAGCGGCGTCGGACGAGCCCCCGGGGACAGGGCGGATGAGCCACCACGCCCCCATGCCCACGGCAATGCCCAGCAGCCCCAGGCCGGACCACAGGTTGGCGTTGATCCCGCCGGTGCGGGACAGCTCCGAGGCGTCGGTGGCCAGGAGGGCGCAGGCCAGGAGGAACAGGCCGATCAGCCCCAGCGCGCCGGCGATCACCGCGCGGATATCGGATAAGGATCGCTTGGTCATGGTGATTGCTCCGTTTCGTGGCGATCAGTGGAAGACGACGTTGAGGATGACGACCAGCGCTCCGGCGATGGCCGCCAGGGGGATGGGCCGGCGGTACCAGGGCAGCTCGTGGAGGTGGGGGTCCGTGCGCTCACTGGCCGGGGTCAGGGAGTAGACGAAGCCCTTGAGCTCGGCGTCGGGCTTGGGCTCGGTGACCAGGGAGACGGCCACTGTCACCACGACGTCGACCACGAAGGCGACGCCCGCCGCCAGGAAGGCCCCGCCCTGCCCCGGCATGGACAGCACCTCGCTCCACAGCAGGATATTGACCCCCAGGGCGGCCAGGGTCCCGGCCACCAGCCCGCTCCAGCCCGCCGCCGGAGTCGCCCGCTTCCAGAACATGCCGATGATGAAGGTGGCGAACAGCGGGGCGTTGAACATGGAGAACAGGGTCTGGAGGTAATCCATGAGGTTGTCGTAGCGCGAGGCGATGAGCGCGGTGAAGATCGCGATGACCGCGGCCGCCAGGGTCGAGAGCTTGCCGACCTTGAGATAGTGGGCGTCGTCGGCGTCCTTCTTGATGTAGCGCTCGTAGAGGTCCACGCCCCACACCGTGTTGAAGGCCGAGATATTGGCCGCCATGCCCGCCATGAAGGAGGCCAGCAGACCCGTGATGGCCAGGCCCAGCAGGCCGTTGGGCAGCACGTCGCGCATGAGGTAGAGGATCGCGTCGTTGTACTCATAGGAGGTGTTCGCCCCGGACTTCAGGTCCTGGACCTCCAGGACGAGGACCCCGGCCACCATCCCCGGCACGATCACTAGGAAGGGCACGAACATCTTGACGAAGGTGCCGATGATCGGCGTGGACTGGGATGCGGAGATGGAATCCGAGGCCATGGCCCGCTGGACCTCCACGAAGTTCGTGGTCCAGTACCCGAAGGACAGCACGAAGCCCAGGCCGAAGACCAGGCCGACCACGGACAGGATGTTGGAGTCGAAGCCGGAGATCGCGTTGCCCGGCCAGGAGTGCAGCTGCTGGTCGGGGTTCGTTCCCGCGGCCAGGGCCGAGGAGGTGATCCGCTCGGTCAGGCCGCTCCATCCGCCCACCCGGTGAAGGCCGATGAGGGTCAGCGGCAGCAGGGCCGCCACAATGACGAAGAACTGCAGGACCTCGTTGTAGATCGCGGCCGACAGCCCGCCCATCGTGATGTACGTGTAGACGATGACCGCGGCGATGATCAATCCGAGCCACAGGGGCCAGCCCAGGAGCCAGTTCATGATCTTGCCCAGCAGGAACAGGTTGATGCCGGCGATCAGCAGCTGCGCCAGGGCGAAGCTCAGTGAGTTGACCAGGTGGGCGGTCGTGCCGAAGCGCTTGAGCATGAACTCCGGCACCGAGCGGACCTTGGAGCCGTAGTAGAAGGGCATCATGACCAGGCCCAGGAAGAGCATGGCCGGGATGGCGCCGATCCAGAAGTAGTGGAAGGTCGGCATGCCGTACTGGGCGCCGTTGGCGGACATGCCCATGATCTCCACAGCGCCCAGGTTGGCCGAGACGAAGGCGATTCCGGTGACCCAGGCGGGCAGGGAGCGCCCCGAGGTCAGGAAGCCGTCGGCTGTGGCGGCCTGGGAGCGGACCATGAGGCCCACTCCGATGACGAAGGCGAAGTAGATGATGATGGGAACGTAGTCGTACCACGTCGCCGCGATCAGGGTGGAGGTTGGGACAACGGTCGAGGACATCGGTGTACCTCTCGTACTGATAGGTGGAGGAGTCGGCAGACTCGTGGGCCAGGCTAGTCGGGGGAGCGTGGTTTGCGCAGGCGTTCTCCACTGAAATTGATGAAATGTTTGATTTGGTGGTCCGCCGGGCCGCTGGAGCGAGGATCTCCGGACGGGGGCCTGGACCGGGGGACCTGGACGGGCGGGTCTGGGCGGGCGGGTCTGGGCGGGGCGGGCCGGGGCCGGCGGGTCTGTCCCGCCGGCGCCCGGTAGGGTGCGCGCATGACGATCATCGCTGCGGCGGACGGCTCCGCCCTGGGCAACCCGGGCCCCGCCGGCTGGGCCTGGTACGTGAATGAGGAGTGCTGGGCGGCCGGGGGCTGGCAGAGCTCGACGAACAACCGCGGTGAGCTCACCGCCGTCCTGGAGCTCCTGCGCGCCACGCAGGCCGCCGGGCTGGCCGGCGAGGAGCTGCTCATCCAGTGCGACTCCCAGTACGTCATCAACTCCCTGACCAGGTGGATGGCCGGCTGGAAGCGGCGCGGATGGCGCAAGGCCGACGGCAAGCCGGTCCTCAACGAGGACCTCATGCGCGAGCTCGACGCCGCGCTCGCGGGCAGGCCGGTGCGCTTCGAGTGGGTGCGCGGGCATGTGGGTCACCCCATGAATGAGGCGGCCGACACCCGGGCCCGCGCCGCGGCCACGGCCTACCAGCGGGGCAGTCGGGTGCCCAGTGGCCCGGGCTGGCCGGCAGCCGGCAGCAGTGCATCGGGGGGCAGCGCGGCTAAGGGCGGCGCGGCGGACCCGGCGCGCGGCGCGGCGGGTCCCGGGCCCGCAGGATCCGGGGAGCCCGGGCAGGTCATCCCCGGCGCCACGGCCGCCCGCCGCGCCCGAATGCGCCGGGAGAGCGGCACGCTGTTCTGAGCGGGAGACCTGCGCCGTCGTCGGGCCGCGGAGCGCTCATCGCCGCCTGAGGGCGCGGTCAGGGCCTGAGAATCCCGGTGCCGCCTCTTCACAGAATCGGCACAGGCAGGTCATGACGGCGGCATATGGCCGGCAGTCAGGGTTGAGCCATGACAACGAGCACGGCCCCCACCGCTTCCCTGGCCCTCGGCAGCCTCCCGGCCGATCTCCTCGCCACGCTGCGCCAGGACATGGCCGCCCACCTGGACTCGGCCATGGGCGTCCTGCGGGGCCTGCGCCGTCGGGTCCCCACGGTGGCGCTCTTCGCCGCCTCGTCGCTGTCCAGCTGGACCGTGGACTACGTGCTGGTCCTGCTCCTCAACAGCATGACCGACTCCGTCCTGCTGCCGGTGGTCATGGCCAGGCTCGTGTCCTGCACCATGAACTTCCTCATCAACCGCAGGCTCTTCAATGCCGACCCCGCCACGCTGTGGTCCTCGGCGGCCGGCTACGCCACTGTCCAGAGCAGCGTCATGACGGCCTCCTACCTCCTCATCGCGGCCCTGCAGAGCGCGGGCGCGCCCCTGTGGCTGGCCAAGATCCTGGCGGACAGCGTGCTCTTCGCCGTCAACTACCTGGTCCAGTCCCGCCTGGTCTACCGGGCCCGCCGCCTCCCCTCACTCCGCTCACTCCGCCAATTTGCGTGAGTTCGTACTTTTCCGGGCCCGGAAAAGTACGAACTCACGCAAATTGGCGGAGTCAGGGTTAGAGGAGGGTGAGGGCCTGGCGGGCGATGGCCAGCTCCTCGTTGGTGGGCACCACCAGCACGGCCGCGCGGGAGCCCTCGGGGGAGACCACGCGAGCCTCATCTGAGCGGGTCCCGTTGAGCGCGTCATCGACCTCCAGGCCCAGGAATGCCAGGCGCTGGCACAGCTCGGCGCGCAGGCGGGCGTCGTTCTCACCGATGCCGGCGGTGAAGGTCAGGGCATCGAGGCCCCCCATCACCGCGGCGTAGGCGCCCACGTACTTGGTGAGCCGGTGCAGGTAGATGTCCATGGCGTCGCGCGCCTCCTGCTCGCCGGCATCGACCCGCTTCCACACCTCGCGCATGTCGTTGTCGCCGGTCAGCCCCTTCATGCCCGAGGCGCGGTTGAACAGCTGGTCGATCTCATCGATGCTCAGCCCCGCCACGCGCCAGAGGTGGAAGACGGCCGCCGGGTCGATGTCCCCGGTGCGCCCGCCCATGACCAGGCCCTCCAGGGGGGTCAGGCCCATGGAGGTCTCCACGGCGTGGCGCCCGACGACGGCGGAGGCCGAGGCCCCGTTGCCCAGGTGCAGGACCACCTGCTTGAGGTCCTCGCGCCCCAGCAGGGCGCGGACCTCGCCGGAGACGAACTGGTGGCTGGTGCCGTGGGCCCCGTAGCGGCGGATCTCGTAGCGGTCGGCGATCTCCCGGTTCAGGGCGTATCGGGCCGCCTCCTCGGGCAGGTCCTGGAAGAAGGCGGTGTCGAAGACGGCCACATGCGGAACGTCGGCCAGGAGCGCGCGCCCCACCTCGATGCCCTTGAGGTGGGCGGGGTTGTGCAGCGGCCCCAGCGGCACGAGGCGCTCGATGGTGGACACGACCTCGTCATCGATGATGACGGGCCCGGAGAAGTACTTGCCGCCCTGGACCACGCGGTGGCCCACGGCCACGACGTGGGCCTCGGCCAGCGTGGGGCCCTTCTCCTCGAACAGGCGCAGCACCTCGGACAGGCCCGCGCCGTGGTCGGCGACCGGCTCGGCCAGCTCGGTGACGTCCTGGCCGTGCTTGTGGATGATGGCGCCCGTCTCCTCGCCGATCCGCTCGACCAGGCCCGAGGCCAGGGCCTGTCCGGAGTCGGGATCCACGAGCTGGTACTTGATGGAGGAGGAGCCGGAGTTGATGACGAGCACGGTGCGGGTGGTCACGGAAGGGGCCTTTCGGTTGTGGGTGGGTGGTGGGCCGCAGCGGGCGCTCGGGGACGGGAGCTCAGCCCTGGGCCTGGACGGCGGTGATGGCCACCGTGTTGATGATGTCCTCGACCAGGGCCCCGCGGGACAGGTCGTTGACCGGCTTGTTCAGTCCCTGGAGGACCGGGCCGACGGCGATCGCCCCGCTGGAGCGCTGCACCGCCTTGTAGCCGATGTTGCCGCTGGACAGGTCCGGGAAGATGAAGACGTTGGCCCGTCCGGCCACCGCCGAGTCGGGGGCCTTCTTGGCGGCCACGGTGGGGTCGATGGCGGCGTCGTACTGGATGGGCCCGTCCACGGCGAGCTCGGGGGCCTTGGCCCGCACCAGCTCGGTGGCCTCGCGCACCTTGTCCACATCCGCGCCCTGGCCGGAGGTCCCTGTGGAGAAGGAGAGCATGGCCACGCGCGGCTCGACGCCGAACTGCACGGCGGTGGCCGCCGAGGAGATGGCGATGTCCGCCAGCTGCTCGGCGGTGGGCTCGGGGTTGACGGCGCAGTCGCCGTAGACCAGGACCCGGTCCTCCAGGAGCATGAGGAAGACCGAGGAGACGATGGAGGTGCCGGGCTTGGTCTTGATGATCTGGAAGGAGGGCACGATGGTGTGAGCCGTGGTGTGGGCCGCCCCCGAGACCATGCCGTCGGCGTCGCCCATGTGAACCATCATGGTGCCGAAGTAGGACACGTCCTGGACCTTCTCGCGGGCGTCCTCCAGGGTCACGCCCTTCTTGGCGCGCAGGCGGGCGAACTCGGCGGCGTACTTCTCCAGCAGCTCGGGGTCACTGGTGGGCACCACGCGGGCGGCGGCGATGTCCAGGCCCAGCTCGGCGGCGCGGGCCCGAACCGCGGTCTCATCGCCCAGCAGCACCAGGTCGGCGATGGAGCGGCGCAGGATCGCGTCGGCGGCGCGCAGCACGCGGTCGTCGTCGGACTCGGGAAGGACGATGGTCTTGCGGTCGGTGCGGGAGCGCTCGACCAGCTCGGCCTGGAACATGATGGGGGTGACCACGCCGGAGGGCTCGACCTCCAGGGTGGCCAGCAGCGCGTTGACGTCGGCCTCCTGCTCGAAGGTGGTCACGGCCACGTCCAGCTTGCGCGCTGAGCCGTGGGCCAGCAGGCCCCTGAGGGAGCCCGAGACCGAGGCCGCCTCGAAGGTGTCCAGCGGGGAGGTGATGACCGGGATGGAGATCTTCAGCCCCTCCAGCAGGTGCATGGCGTGGGGCGCCACCTGGAAGCCGCCGTTGAGGATGAGGCCGGAGAGCACCGGGAAGTTGGAGGAGGCCTGGGCCGCGGCCAGGGAGATGAGGACGGCGGAGCGGTCGGCGGGCACGATGGCCAGCTGGCCCTCGCTCAGGCGCTCCAGGACATGGGAGACGTCCATGGCGCACACCAGGACGGACTCGGCCTCGCGCTCGAGCAGGACGGGGTCGCCGGCGATGAGGGTGCCGTCGACGCTGGCCATGACCTCGCGCACCGAGGGGGCTGACAGCAGCGGCACCTCCGGGATGGTGGTGGAGACGATGCCCTCCAGGTCGCCCAGGGCCTCGGCGACGGCCGAGCGGGTCTCGGGGCGGCACTTGTTGGCCACGACGGCCACGGTGCGGGCGTGGTTGTCGGCGATCTCGGCGATGGAGACCTCCACCGAGCCGCGCACGTCCTCGGGGTCGTGGGCGCCGGAGACCACCAGGAGGATCGGCACGCCGATATTGGCCGCCACGCGGGCGTTGAGCGCGAGCTCGGGGTTGCCCACCACATCGGTGAAATCCGAGCCGTCGATGATGACGACGTCGTGCTCGCGGGCGACCTCCCTGTAGGCGGATACGATCTGGGACAGGGACTCCTCGGGGTCGGCGTGGAACTCGTCCCAGGTGGCGCCGATGCACTGGGCTGCCGGCGTGGTCGAGCCCGAGCGGGCCAGGAGGAGGTTGAGGAAGTCGTCGTTGTCGCGCGACTCCACGAAGGGGCGGAAGACCCCGACTCTCGCGACCACCTTCCTCAGGCAGGCCACCAGGCCCAGGGCCACTGTTGACTTCCCGGTTCCTGCATTGGGTGAGGCGATGTAGATGCTGCGCGCCACGTTGGGTCCTTCCCGTGTCTCGACGTCGAGTGGGGCGCCGCAGGACGCTCCGGCTCTGCTCGGGTCTGATTCTGCCCCAGGTGATAGGGAAGTGTGACCAAAGGCCCGGTGTTGAGTCGTTCTGTGATGTGGGACCAGGCACATCCGATGGGCGAATTCGGGGCGTCGGCGAAAATGGCGCAGGTGACGGCCGGCCAGCCGGTGATGATCGCTCGGGCCGCCGGCGGCCCGGGCTCAGACCAGCAGGGGCAGCGCTGAGATGATCGTCAGCGCGATGACCACGGGCTCGAAGATCCGCTGCTCCATGCGCTGGGCCAGGCGGCGGCCGGCCAGCGCGGCGAGGACCACCACCGGGGCGACGGCGACCGCCAGTGCGACAGTGGTGGGGTTGACCAGGCCGATGGACACCGAGAAGGGCAGCTTGACCAGGTTGACGGCGAAGAAGAACCAGGCGGTGGTGCCCAGGAAGGCCTTGACCGGGTAGCGGCAGGCCAGGAAGTACATGGAGGTCACCGGGCCACCGGCATTGGCGACCATGGTGGTGAAGCCGGCCAGGGAGCCGTAGATCAGGCGCGCGGCAGGCGAGGCGGCGGTGGCCGACAGCCCCGGCGCCCTCGGGGCGGTGGGGGACTGCTCGACGGCGGGGGAGGGGGAGCCGACGGCCCGACGGCGCTGCCACAGGGTGATGGCGATGAGGGCCAGCAGGAGGGCGCCGATGACCCGGCGGGTGGAGTCGTTGGAGGCCAGGGCCAGGAAGATCGCCCCGGCCGCGACCCCGGTCACCACGGCGGGCACGAGCCGGCGCAGCATGGCGAGGTCGGCGTCGCGCCGGTAGGCCCACACGGCCAGCAGGTCCCCGGTCATGAGCATGAGCAGCATGGCGCCGGTGGACTCCTTGGCGGGCAGGACGGCTGCGCACAGGGCGACGGCGATGGTGGCGGCCCCGGGCAGCGCGGTCTTGGCGATGCCGGCCAGGGCGGCGGCCGCGATGAGCATGGCCCAGTCGGCAGCGCCCAGATCGGGGAGCGGGAGTGCTGCGGGCAGTGCGGGCAGCAGGCAGGGGACCGGGCTGGCGAGCACGGCAGGCCTTTCTGAGTTGGTTGACGGAGAGTCTAGTCAGGCCGGCGGCGGGCGGCCCTTCGCGCGGTCCCAGGCGCCCCCGCCCTGGAGGCCCACCGTCCTGGCCTCCCCGGGAGCTCGCCGCCTCGATGCGCCCGGACCCGGCGGTGGACCCGCGGGGGTCGCCCGCGGTCCACCACCGGGTCCCCAGGCGGGCCCGGCGGCTGGTCGCTCACAGCGCGGCTGCGGCCTCCAGGAGGTTCGCGGCGGAGATCCGCAGGCCCTCGACATTGCCGTACTCGGCGTCCTCATGCTCGATGTTGACGTTCATCTCCGGGTTGACCTCGGCGATGGCGGCCAGGAACCGGGTCCAGTAGGCGGTGTCGTGGCCCAGGCCGAAGGCCACGAAGCGCCAGGCCGGGTCCTGGGGCCAGGCATTGCACCAGTAGTTGTAGGCCACGGGGACCTTGCCCTCGGCCTCGGGCGGGACGTGGCCGAAGTCGGTGTCGAGCACGCCGCGGTAGGCGGCGCCGGGGAAGATCTTGGTGTCCTTGGCGTGGACATGGCCGATGAGGCTCCCCAGGCGCTCGGTGGCGGCGATGGGGTCCATCTGCTGCCAGAACAGGTGCGAGGGGTCCATGTTGACCTTGACGTTGGTGGCCCCGGTCTCCTCGATGAGCCGCTCGAAGGAGGGCACGTTGAACACGAGGTTGCGCGGGTGGAGCTCCAGGCAGACCTGGACGTCGTTGTCGCGGGCGATGGCGTCAACCTCCTTGAAGAAGGGGACGACGACGCTCCACTGGTAGTCCAGGATCTCCATGTCGATGCCGTTCCACGGGTTGACCACCCAGGTGGGGTACTTCGCCGTGGGGTCGGTGCCGGGCGTGCCGGACATGGTGACGATCTCCTTGACCCCCAGCGCGCCCGCCAGCTCGATGGTCTGGCGCACGTCGTGGCTGTGCTTGAGGCCCTCGTTGGGCAGGGGCGAGACGGGGTTGCCGGAGGTGTTGAGGCCCAGCAGGCTCATGCCCTTGTCCTCGAAGATCCCCAGGTAGTCCTCGCGGGCGGTCTGGGAGGCCAGCAGGGCGTCGACGGGGCAGTGGGGGGAGGGGATGAATCCGCCGGCGTTGACCTCCGCGCCGCTCAGGCCGGCCTCCTTGAGGACGTCGAGGGCCTGGGCCAGGGGGCGGTCCTGGAGGCAGGCGGTGTAGGCGCCGTAGTTCAGTGTCTTCAGTGTCATGGTGGTGCGCTCCTTCGCAGGTTGATGTGGTGAGTTGATGGGGGTGGCTGGGGCGGGTCAGGCGGGCGGTCAGATGGGCAGGTCGGTCAGGTCCACCTCGGCCCCGCCGCTTGCGGCCGAGCGGGCGACGGCGTCGGCGATGAGCATCTCGCGGTAGCCGTCGGCGAAGGTGGCGCAGGGCGGCAGGGCGCCCTCGGTGACGCCGGCGACCTGCTGGAGGAAGGCGTGGGCCTGGTAGGTGAACTGCTCGATCTGGCTCAGGCCCACCCCGGCCACGGCCATGGAGGACCCGCGCGCGTAGTAGGGGAAGTCCGGGCCCACCAGGACCCTGCGCGCTCCGCCCAGGCCTGCGGGGGAGGCGACGTCGTCGATCTTGATCTCCCCGCAGCGGGCCAGGTCCCAGGAGGCCCGGCCCTTGGACCCCAGGACGTCGACCATGAGGGAGTTGGGCAGGCCCCAGGCCACGCGGGAGCAGGAGAAGGTGCCCACGGCGCCGCTGGCGAAGCGCGCGGTGAAGGTGGCGACGTCGTCGTTCTCCACCTCCTCGTAGACGGCGTCGGCGGTGTCCAGGGCGGTGCCGCGAGTGACGTGGCCCTTGGCGACGGGGCGCTCCTTGATCGAGGTCATCATGGCGGCGCCGGACACGGAGACCAGGGGGCCGCAGATGGTCTCGGCGGTGTCGATGAGGTGGGAGCCGACGTCGCCCAGCGCCCCTGAGCCCATGGGGCCCTTGTAGCGCCAGGCCATGGGGGTCTGGGGGTCGGCGCCGTAATCACACCAGTAGCGGGCGTCGAAGTGGTTGACCTCGCCGAGGTGGCCGGTGGAGACGAGCTCGGCGAGCTTGGCGACGGAGGCGTTGCGTCGGAAGGTGAAGCCGGTGGCGGTCACGACCCCGGCCTGCTTCTCCGCCTCGGCCATGGCCCTGGCGCTCTCCAGGGTGTCCGCCAGGGGCTTCTCGCACAGGACGTGCTTGCCGGCCTTGATGAGGGCCTCGGCGATCTCGCGGTGCAGGGCGTTGCCCACGACGATGGAGACGATGTCAATGCTGGGGTCATCGGCGATGTCGCGCCAGTCGGTCACGGCCTTCTCATAGCCGTAGCGCTCGGCGGCGTCGGTGGCGAAGGGCTCGTAGGCGTCGGCGATGGCGGCCAGGCGGACCGGGGGCAGGCCCAGGTCGTAGACGGTGCCGACCTGGCGCCAGGCGTTGGCGTGGGTGGTGCCGGCCATCCCGGCGCCGATGACGGCGACTGACAAGGGGGTTGCGGTGGAGGTGCTCATGAGTGTCCTTCTGTCCTCGGTGACGGATGGGGGGTTGTGTCTCATAGCGATTCACGCGCGTGAATTCGTGATGCCAGTATTGTGGGGCGGCGAGTTGGATGTCAATACCCCAGGTGGTCTCCGCCCCAGCGCGGGGGGGGCGGCGTCGCGCCAGGGCGTCAGCCGCTGGGCCGAACGGCAGGGCCGAACCGTCGGGCCGAACGGCAGGGCCGAACCGCCTGGCCAAGCCGCCGAGGTAGACGTTTTCCGCCGAGGTCGACGGTGAATGCGTCTACCTCGGCGGAAAACGTCTACCTCGGTGCGGGGGTTGGCGGGGTGGCTGGCGCAGTGAGCGGCTCGCGGCCCAGGGAGGAGGAGCGCACGACGAGCTCGGGGGGCAGGACCACGGTGCGGGCAGGCGCATCCGGGGCCGCGGGGCCGCCGATGCCGGCGCGCTCGCACAGGAGCTCGATGGCGCGACCTGCCATGATCTCCTCGGGCTGGTTGACGCTGGTCAGGGAGAACTCCTCACGCTGGGCAAGGTAGGTGTTGTCATAGGAGACCAGGGCGACCCTGCTCCTGGTCTGACGCTCGGCCTCGCGCAGGACCGGCACGGCGTCGATGGCGAAGACGTCGTTGTGGATGACCAGGCCCAGGGGCTCGGGGCGGACCTGAAGCATCTGGCGCACCGCCGGCCCGGCATCCTCCCCGCAACCCTGGACCACCACCGGGACCCCGGCCTCGGTGCCGGCGCGGCGGAGCGCCACCTCCCGATCGTGGCGCGAGGCCTGGTCGGTCACCCGCGGACTGACATAGCCGATGGTCTGGGCCCCCTGCTCCTGCAGGTGGCGCACGACGAGGCCGGCGGCGGCCTCCTCATCGACATGGACGGCGTCCACCCGTCCCCCGGGGCTGCGCCGGCCCACCAGGCACACGGGCGTCTCCTCGGCAATGGCGAGCAGGTCGTCGTCGATCAGCCAGGGGGAGACCAGGATGATGCCGGCCACGCGCACGCCCAGGAGGGACTCGATCGCCTGGTGGAGCACCTCGGGCTGCTCGGCCCCCACCGTCACGAAGAGCGTGAGACCGCGGGCCGCGGCCGCCTCCCCCAAGCAGCGGGCGAGGCGCTCGAAGAAGGCGTTGCGCAGATTGGGCAGGACCAGGCCGATGATGGTCGAGCTCTGGCGCGCCAGGGATGAGGCGGCCACGTTGACCCGATAGCCGAGCTCGGCGGCGACCTGCTGGATGCGCTCGCGGGTCTGGCGGGCGACCTTGGGCGATCCGCTGAGTGCGAGGGAGACCAGCGAGCGCGAGACCCCGGCTGCGCGCGCGACGTCGCTCTGCGTGGCGGCATGCGTGCCCATATCGTTCCTGACGTGCGGTGATTGAGGACGGTGTGGGGCATTCTACTTGTGTCGCGAAGGCCTCAGGCCGCGCGCCGCCGTCCGGGCACGCGGTCGTCCGGGCCACACCGCCGAGGTCGACATTTTCCGCCGAGGTCGACGGCGAATGCGTCGACCTCGGCGGAAAATGTCTACCTCGGCGAGCTCAGGAGGGTGGGCTCGGCGGGTCCGACGGCGATCCCGCCAGTCCCGATGCCGATCCGGTGGCTCACGCGTAGCGCTGCTGGAACTCCTCCTCCAGCTCCTCCAGTGAGGAGTACTTGGTCTCGGGGACCCTGCGGATCATGTAGATCACCGCCACGACGTTGATGATGGAGAAGATGAGGTAGGTGGCCACCGGCCCCAGCTTGTCCATCATGATGGGGAAGAGGAAGGTGATGATGGCATTGACCACCCACAGGCACAGGACCGCGAAGCCCATGGCGGCCCCACGCATGCGTGCGGGGAAGAGCTCGGACATGATGACCCAGGTCCCCGGAGCATTGCCGCCCTGCATGAAGAGCATGTAGACGATGATGACCACGACCACGAGATAGGGGATCAGTGCTGGCATCGTGCTCAGCACATTGCCGGCCTCATCGAGATGCGGGTTGATGCCGAACAGGAAGAGCGCCGTCATCACCCACAGCATGACCGTCAGCCCCACGGTCCCGCCGATGAGCACTGCTCGGCGGGAGAATCTCAGGAGGAGCCACAGGCCCAGGGATGATCCGATCACTGAGGCCACACCGGTCAACACGGTCAGAGTGATCGCCGCCTCGGTGCCGAATCCGGCGTTCTGCAGGATCTTGGGGGCGTAGTACATCATGGTGTTCACGCCGGTGGTCTGGTTGAACACGCCCACCAAGACCCCGATGATGAGCACCCGGCGCGTCCAGCGCGTGGAGAAGCAGCGTGCCAGGGTCCACTGCTCCTGCGTGGCCTCGCGGCGGTTGACCTCGATCATCTCATCGATCTCGCCGGCGATGTCATCGTCCTCCTTGCGCACGCGCTTGAGGTCGGCGATGGCTTTGGCGTAGTGGTAGTTGGCGGCGTGCCAGCGGGAGGATTCCGGCATCATGCGCATGCCCAGCCACAGGGCGATGGCTGGAATGGAGCAGATGACCAGCATGTAGCGCCAGGTCTCGCCATTGCCGCCGTCGACGGTCACGTAGTCGGACACGGCTTTGAGCGCGTCCCAGGAGTAGGTCTGGCCGACCTCGACCACGGTTGCCTGACCGTCGACGGTGATGGTCTGCTGCCCCTCGACTGCGGTGACCGTGGCCTCGGGGCCGCCGCTGAGTCGGGCGATGCCGGCGTTCATGGCGAAGGCCAGGAACTGCCCGGTGACGATCATGAGCTGGTCGATGCCCACCAGGGTGCCGCGGATGGACTTGGGCGCGGTCTCGGCGAGATAGACCGGCACGGTCGCCGAGGCCCCGCCCACGGCCAGGCCCAGGATGAAGCGCGCGATGTAGAGCACCCAGATGTTGGGGGAGAAGGTGCAGCCCATGGCGCCGATGAAGAACACGACGGCGAGAAGGAGGATGTTGTGCCGGCGCCCGTACTGGTCCGACAGGCGTCCCCCGAAAAAGGCCCCCAGGGCGCAGCCGCCCAGAAGGGTGGCACCGACCAGGCCCTCCTCGGTGGAGTTCAGGTGCATGCCCCCGGCGCCGTGCGGCAGGTACATGTAGGGCAGCGCGCCGGAGATGACGCCTGTGTCGTAGCCGAAGAGCAGGGAGCCCAGCGTGGCGATGAGGGCGACGAAGCCGACGGAGCGGCGCTTGCCCGACGGCGGGGTCTTCTCAACCAGGTCTTCGATCTCCGCTCGGGTGAGGTCGGTGGGTGGTGCTGTCATGAGAGGGATCCTTCTGTGCGTGCCCGTCTGCTGCGACGAGCGGGTGGTGGGCACGTCCGTGTGCTCCAGACACAAGTTCACGCGCGTGAATTGATGTTGTCAATACCCTCTCGTGCTTCGGTCCATCAATGCAGGCGTGCGCGTCCGGATGGCGGTCTTGACTCTCGGCCTTGTGAGCGGGCTTGGCATGCGGCGCCCCTCCCTCCCTGGAGAGAGGCGCCACCGCGGATTCGAGGGGCACTGCCCGGTGGCCCACTCCTGCCAGTCCCGCCTGGGAGGGGCACCGCCGCGGGTCCGGAGGCGCTGCCACTCCGGTCTGCCCGGTGGCGCCTGTCGTGCTATCGGTGCGATGCGCGGATGCGCGCGACCCGCCGGTTCATGAGGTGCCGTACGAGGTGCTGGTAGACCCAGCTCTGGATGCCGCTGAGGTTGATGCCATGGCGGGCGTAGAAGTCGTCGGGTGAGTCGAAGGTTCCGAAGTCGCGGTTGATGCCGGTCTGCTGAATGGCGGTGTCGGTGCCGCACCAGTTCACGGGCGGGTCGGCGAGGCTGTCGGTGCCCACCGCGAAGCCCAGGAACTCGCCCGTCACTCCCGTCAGGCGACGCACTCCGTCGAGATAGGCCGGATCGCAGATCACGCCTTCAAGACCCGTCCAGCGCTCACCGATGCGCACCTCGGCCCAGGTGTGCACGATGCTGTCGGGGGCCAGCCGATAGGCGAGACCGGTGACGACGCCCCGCTGGAGGCTCTTGTGGATGGTGGCGCCATGCAGCCGGCACGGCACGCCCGCCGCTCTCAGTAGCGCCATGAGCAGGATCGTCTTGGTGTTGCATTGCCCATAGCCGTCGGCGAGCACGCGAGACGCGGGCAGGTCGTCCCGTGCGTTGTACCCGAAGGGCAGCTCGCGGACGAAGTCGTAGACTGCGCCGATCCGCTCGGAGACGGCGAGCTCTCGCCAGCGGCGCTCGCGCACCAGCGGCTCGACGGCGGGCAGGTCGAGCAGGCGGGTCTCACGCAGGTGGGGGTCCATGCGTTGAGGCTAGGAGCACCCGGGGGACGCGGTCTTGAACGTTCCGGCTGACCTCATGGCCAGTTGTCGACACTCGTGGTCATGCGCAGCAACTGCGACGGCGGCAGTCCGACGTTGCGGCGAAAGACCCGGGACAGGTGAGCCCCGTCGCTGAAACCGCTGTGGGCGGCGGCGTCGGCAAGGCCCGCGCCACGCGCTATGGCCTCCACGGCGGTGCGCAGCCGTACCCACAGTGCGTAGCGCCGAAACGGTATACCCACCTCTGCGGTGAACCGGTGAGTCAGGCGCGACGGCGACAGGTGCGCGGCCCGAGCCGCGCGACTGAGGGAGGCAAGGGAGGCGTCGGGGCCGCTGGCGTGCTCGTCGAGATGGCGCAGCGCGGCGTCCACGGCAGGCGAAAGGTCGACGGGCTTGGCCCGCCCGATGATCGCCTCCACCACATCGGCTGGAGTCCCCGAGACCGGCACATCCGCAGGCGCCGTCGGCAGCCCGCCGACCCGTCGACCGCGGGGGCCATACGGCTCCACAAGCAGCAGCGTCAACTCACCCTGACAGCTGAGTCGGTGCCTTTGCCCGCTGGGCACCATCAGGGTCTCTCCGACGGGGACCTCGGTGAGACCGTCGCTCGTCTCCACTTCGCACGGCCCGCCGCTGGCCACGATGACCTGGATGGCCAGGTGCTGGTGCCAGTGCGCAACGCCTCCGGGCCCGCGATAGACGACGGCGCCGGGCAGCAGATCCAGTCCTCCGCTCCACGGCTCCGGTCGTCCCATGCACCGACCCTACCGAGGTAGACGTTTTCCGCCGAGGTAGACGTCGAGTGCGTCTACCTCGGCGGAAAACGTCTACCTCGGCGGCAGGGGGGCGGCGGGGCCGGCGGGGCCGCCGGGGGTCAGGAGGCGAACAGCGTGTCCTCCAGGTAGTTGCGCGCGATGCGGGCGTAGGTCAGGGGGTTGGCGATGGCCGGGTCCTGCTCGGCCTCGACCAGGATCCAGTCGCGGTAGCCGTGGTCCACCAGGAAGCGGTAGGGCTCGGTGAAGTCGATGGTGCCGTCCCCGGGGACGGTGAACATGCCCGCGAGGAAGGAGTCCAGGAAGGAGCGCTGGGCCTGGCGCGACTCCTCCATCTTCTCGGGGCGCACATCCTTGAAGTGGACGTGCTTGATCCTCTCGATGGTGGCGCGCAGCAGACCCATGACATCGCCGTCGCCCACGAAGGCATGGCCGGTGTCGAAGAGCAGGGAGACCAGGGCGGGGTCGGTCGCCTCCATGAGGCGGATCGTCTCCTCCTTGGTCTGGACCACCGTGCCCAGGTGGTGGTGGTAGACCAGCTCCAGGCCGTGGGACTGGGCGATCTCCCCCAGGCGGTTGAGGCCCTCGGCCAGGACGGGCCACTCCTCATCGCTCAGCACGGGCTTGTTCTCGAAGATGCACACATCGCGCTTGCCCTGGACCGAGCCGGTCTGCTCCGAGACCACCACGCGGGTCGCGCCCAGGAACTGCAGGTACTCGCAGGTCGCCGTGAAGTCGGGGACGACGGCGTCGATCCCGTCGCGCACGATGAAGGAGGAGAACCACTGGGCCACGATCCGGATCCCGCGAGCATCCGCGGCCGCCTTGACCTCCTCCTTGGGCGGGAAGAAGCCGGCGCACTCGGTGCCGGCGTAGCCGGTGTCGGCCAGGTCCAGGAGCATGTCCTCCAGGGTGTTCCAGGCGCCCACCTCCGGGATGTCATCGTTGCGCCAGCTGATGGGGTGCATGCCCCAGGAGATCCCGTTGGGGTCCTTGATGGCGGTGGCGGGATCGAGGGTGAAGGACATCGTTGCTCCTTGTGGTGGAAGGGGCGGACTCGGTCGAGTCCGCGGTTGTCTCGGGCGGTCGGATTGCTGAGCGGGGACTGGCAGGCGGTGCGCGCGCTCCGGTCGTCCTCGACGGCGTCCTGCGCTCCAGTGCCGCAGAGTCGACGCTAGCAGTCCTGAATTGTCATGACAAGGGACATGTGTCTGGGGCTGATCTCTGGAGGGGCCCAGGGGCACCCGCTCGGCGCCCGGGCGGCTCGCGGCCCGGTGGTCCGCAGCGCGCCGATGGCACGAGCGCGGGGGCGACGGCGCGCAGGCGAGCCGGCTGAAGCCCTCCCCGGCGCCTGCGCGCCGGACCGGTCGGGCCCCGTGGGCTCAGGCGTCGAAGGTGGTGCGCCCCTGGACGCGGGGAACGTCATGCCACTGCCCGTCCGCGGCCGAGGCGACAGCGGCCTCATCGACCTCCGCGGCGCACCAGGCATCGGCGGCGGAGGGGGCGAGCTGCTCGCCGTTGAGCACCGAGCGCAGGAACTGGGCGGCCTCAACGCACTTCATGTCGTCAAAGCCCATGGAGGTGCCGATGGCGGGCTGGAAGCGCTGCCACTGGCCCCACTGCGGCCCCGCCATGGCGCGGGTGTAGCCGTGGATGGCTCCGCCGTCGGCCACCGGGCAGATCTCCAGCTCGTTGAGCCGCTCGAAGTTCCACCGCGCCGAGCCGGAGGTCCCGTAGACCTCGATGACGTACTCGGCGCGCGGCCCCACGCTCACACGGGAGGACTCCATCGTGCCCACGGCCCCGCCCTCGAAGCGCACGAGCATGGCCACGTAGTCCTCGTTCTCCACCGGCCCCGTCTCCTCGCCGATCTCGAAGCCGGAGTGGCCGAATCCCACCTTGGTGGGGATGGGGCGCTGGGTGATGAAGGTGTCCGTCATCGCGCTGACCGAGGCGATGCGCCCCACCACGTACTGGGCCAGATCGGCGCCGTGGCTCATGAGATCGGAGATGACGCCCGCCCCGGCCTTCTCCCGCGAGGCCCTCCAGGTCAGGGGGCTGTGCGGTGAGGAGTTGTAGTCGGCGATGAGCCAGACGCGCACATTCGTGATCCGGCCCAGCGCGCCGTCGCGCACGAGTTCGCGCAGGTACTCGATGGCCGGGGTGTGGCGGTAGTTGAAGCCGACGGCGGTGGCCAGCCCAGCCGCCTCGGCCGCCTGGGCGACCCGCCGGGACTGGGCGGCGCTGGTGCCCATGGGCTTCTCGATCCAGAAGGGCTTGCCGGCCTCGATGGCCGCCAGGGCGATCTCCTCGTGCAGGAAGTTGGGGGCGCAGATGGAGACGACCTCCACCTCGGGATCGGCCAGGAGCTCGTGGTAGTCGGCGTAGGCGCGCTCGAAGCCGAGCTCGTGGAGCGCCGCGTCACGGATCTCATCGACCGGATCCGCGGCGGCCACCAGGCGCGGGGTCACGCCCAGCTCGGGGAAGCGCTCGCGAACGGCCTTGTAGCTGCGGGTGTGGAGGCGGCCCATCCAGCCCAGGGAGACAACCCCGACACCCAGCGACTTCCGTCCATCCTGCTCAGTCATGTCCGGTCCTTTCCGACGGCGATGTCGGGTGCTCTGGTGGCCGACGACGGTGTGAGAACACCTGCCAGCCCTGCTGATCCTCACCGTAACAGGACTCGTATGTCAGGACAAGGGTGAGTGTGGGCGGTGGTCGCGATGGCCTCTGGGGGCGGCCGGGCCCTGCCGGCGCGGCCGCCGGGGCGGGGCGGCACGGTAGGATCTGGGCTCATCGGGAGAATTGCCGATGACTGCCCGGGCGAGGAGAGGATATTCATGGCGCGAGGGCGCGATGGCCGCGTGACGATTGCGACGGTCGCGGCCCGCACGGGCCGCTCCATCTCCACGGTCTCGGCGGCCCTCAACGGCCAGGCCGGGGTGGCGGCCTCCACCCGCGCCCAGATCCTCCAGGCGGCCCAGGAGCTCGGCTACAGCGCGGACCCGCGCGCCCGCATGCTGCGCCAGCGCCATACCGGGCTCATCGGCGCCAGCTTCGCCGTCGACCAGGCCTTCCAGGGGCTCATCGTCGACGGGCTCTACCGCGCCTCCTCGGAGCTCGGTCACTCCCTGGTGCTGGCCGCCTCCACCCCGCACCGCGGCGTCGCCCAGGGCCTGGAGGGCCTGCTCTCCGAGCGCTGCGAGGGGCTCGTCCTCATCGACCCCGATGCCTCCGACCCCGTCCTGACCGCTGCGGCGCGGCGCGCCCAGACGGTGCTCATCTGCCGCGACACCTCCTTGGAGGATGTTGACGAGGTCAACTCGCGCGACGACGTCGGCGTCACCGCCCTGGTGGACCACCTGGTGATGACCGGTCGGCGCGCCATCGTCCATGTCGACGGCGCCAGGCAGACCTC
This sequence comes from Actinomyces slackii, assembly GCF_900637295.1. NCBI lineage: Bacteria > Bacillati > Actinomycetota > Actinomycetes > Actinomycetales > Actinomycetaceae > Actinomyces > Actinomyces slackii. Next base: position 1,352,260 of record NZ_LR134363.1, read on the forward strand.
GGCCGCGCCCCGGGTCCGCATCTACTCCCGGGCCATGACCGAGCACGGCCTGGGCGACCAGGTCCGCGTCCTGCCCGGCGGGGCCGACGAGGAGTCGGGGGCGCGGGCCGTGTGCGCCCTGATGGAGGGGGAGGGCCCGCTGCCCGAGGCGCTGCTGTGCTTCAACGATCACTGCGCCGTCGGGGCCCTCATGGAGCTTCGCCGTCGGGGGGTCAGGGTGCCTCAGGAGGTCGCCGTCACCGGCTATGACGGGATCCCGCTGACCGGCGCCTCCTCCTTCAGCCTGACCACGGTGCGCCAGGAGGCCGGGGTGCTGGCGGAGGTCGCCGTGCGGGCCCTGCTGGCGCGCACGCATCCTGAGCGAGCGGGGCAGATGCCCGCGGGCGTGGTGCGCCGGGAGCGCGAGCTGGGGGGTTCGACCTACTCGGTCATGCCCAGTCTTCTCATCCGGGACACGACGGCGCCCCGGCACGCTTGACGCCGAGGTAGACATTTTCCGCCGAGATCGACGGTGAATGCGTCTATCTCGGCGGAAAATGTCTACCTCGGCGTCAGTGCCAGCTCAGCTCAGGCGCACGGGCTGGCCGGTTGTGGCGGACTCGGTGGCCGCCTCGGCCAGGCGCAGGGCCTCGACGGCGTCGGCGATGGAGGTGGGGGGAGTGGTGCCCGCCTCGACGGCCTCGATGAAGGCCGACAGCTCCAGGCGGTAGGCGTCGGCGTAGCGCTCGAGGAAGAAGTCCAGGTAGGGCTCCTGGGCGTCGGTGACCTCGGCATTGGACAGGCGCACCGTGGTGGGGCGGATGTTCTCGGCGAAGAGCGCCCCCTCGCGGCCCGAGGCCTCCAGGCGCTGGTCGTAGCCCGAGGAGCAGTGCCGGTTGTTGATGATCGTGGCCACCGCCCCCGAGGCGGCGCGCAGCGTCACCACGGCGGCGTCGAAGTCCCCGGTCTCCTTGATGGCCGGGTCCAGGTTCTGGCCCATGGCGTGGACCTCGACGATGTCGCCCAGGAAGAAGCGAGCGGTGTCGAAGTCGTGGATGGTCATGTCCCGGAAGATGCCGCCGGAGACCTTGATGTACTCCACCGGCGGGGCGGCGGGGTCGCGGCTGATGATGGTCAGCTGCTCCAGCTCCCCGATCTTGCCCGCCTCCACCGCGGCGCGCACCGCGGCGAAGCTCGGGTCGAAGCGCCGGTTGAAGCCGAACATGACCGGGGTGGTCACCGCGTCGAGCTCGGCGCGGGCCGCCTCGACGTCCTTCATGTCCAGGGCGATGGGCTTCTCGCACAGGACCGCCTTGCCGGCCTTGGCGGCGGCCAGGAGGTGGGGGATGTGGAAGGGCGTGGGCGAGCCCACGATGACGGCGTCGACCTTGGGGTCGGCGAAGACGTCCTCGGCCTGGGTGCATGAGCGGGCACCGTAGGTCTGCGCCAGGGCGGTGGCGGCCTCCTCGATGGGGTCGCAGACCAGGGCGAGCTCGGCCTGGGGGTGGGCGGCGATGGTCTTGGCGTGGACCTGGCCGATTCGGCCTGCTCCGATGACGGCGATTCTCAGCATCGTTGCTCCTTGAGAATTGAGTGGTGGTGAGACGGATGGGGGACGGGCACGCCCCGCGCGGCCCAGGGCGCGGGGCGAGCGCCGGAGGGGGTGATCAGGGCTGGGGCATGATGACGTTGCGCACGAGGGTGTCGAGGTCCTGGTCGGCCTCCAGGAAGCCGCGCAGGGTGCGGCGGGTGGCGCCGAAGGAGTCGAACTCCTCGGGAGTCATGCCGTCGGGCTCGTAGGCGCGCACGAACTCGGGGATCGACAGCAGGGTCTTCATGATCTCGGGGGCCACGGGAACATCGATGCGGTTGGTGACCTTGTAGCCGGACTTGTTGATGATCTCCTGCCAGGCGAAGGGCGGGGAGACCACCAGGTCGCCGCCGACCAGCTCGGACCAGTGCATGACATTGCGGAAGGCGGCGGACAGGACGCGGGCGCGCAGGCCCCGGGACTGGAACTCCTGGTAGGCGCGCTTGAGGGCGGCCACGCCGGCCCACTCCAGGTGGCCGGGGTCGATGAAGAGCTCATCGCGCTTGGCCACGATCTTGATCCAGTCGTCCAGGCGGCCCCCCATGAGCGTGACCACCGGGCCCATGGTGGAGGTGTCCAGGCCCTCGGCCTCGCGGCGCTTGAGGCCCCGCTCGATCGCCTCGCCGGTGGTCACGGCCTGGGCCACGGAGAAGGAGACGGTGACGTTAATGGACACCCCGCGGTAGGTCGCGTCCTCGATGGCCTTGACGCCCACGGAAGTGGCGGGGATCTTGACGATGATGTTCTTGGCCAGGCCGGAGAACTCCTCGGCCTGGTCCGCCAGGGCCTTGGCGCTGCGGGCCAGGCGGGGGTCGGTCTGCATGGACAGGCGGCCGTTACGCCCCTTGTGCTCCTCGAAGATGGGCTCCAGGAGTCCCGCGGCCTCGATGCTCATCTCGCGCACCACCTGCCAGCCGATCTCGGACTCGCTGGCCTCGGGCATCTCCTCGGCCAGCTCGGCGATGCGGGGCAGCCAGACGTCCTTGCGCTGGTTGATGCAGGTGTAGGCGATGGTGGGGTTGCAGGTGGCGCCCACGCCTCCGAAGGAGATCGACTGGCGCAGCTCGTTGGGGTCGGCGGAGTCGTTCCACAGCGCAGTGGGGGTGCTGCGGGCGGCGTCGAGAAGCGGTCCGGGGGTGTATTCGATGCTCATCTGTCTGCTCTCTTCGGGGGTCGTCCGCGAGCGGGCTTCCTTGCATGCGCGGACCGTGCCCCTATTGAAGAAGATGGAGGGGGCATCTGTCAACGGTTTGTCATGACAAACCGCGTCAAGGCGCTGGCCGACGGCGTCTCTGGGGCCGGTGGGGCCCGTGTGGCCCGTCCGGCGGAGCCGGGCGGTGGGTCAGGCGGTGAACAGGGCGGTCTCGAAGGAGTAGCGCGAGGCGCGGTAGATGTGCTTGCCCACCTCGATGACCCGTCCCGACTGGTCGTAGGTGGTGCGCCTGGCGGTCAGCAGGGCGGCGCGGCGCCGCTCGTGAAGGAGCTCGGCCTCCCGGGTGGTGGCGTTGCGGGCGCCGATGATCTGCTTGGCGCTGGAGGGGATCGCCCCCGACTCCCGCATGAGGTCGTAGAGCCCGGATGCGCCCAGCTCCTCGGCGCTGGGGGCGATGGCGGCGGGCATGAGGTTGTGCAGGACGGCGATGGGCTCGTCGTCGGCCATGCGGATGCGGGTGAAGGTGACCACCGGCGTGTCCTCCTCGGTCTCCAGCAGCTCGGCCTCCTCGGCGCTGGCGGCGTGCTCGTCATAGTCCAGCAGGGTGGTGGAGGTCGTATGGCCCGCTGCGGCCAGGTCCGCCAGCAGGCTGGTCAGCTCCATGGGGCGGTGGACATGGGGCGGGGCGACACTCGTGCCCGCGCCCCGGCGGCGCGTGAGCAGCCCGCGGTCCACGAGGGCCTGGAGGGCCTGGCGAGCGGTGGGGCGGGAGACCCGGAGCCTCTTGGCCATGGACAGCTCGTCCTCCAGCCTGGTGCCCGGTGCCAGGGTGCCGTCCAGGATGAGGGCCGCCAGCGGCTCTGAGATCTGCATGTGCAGGGGGGTGGAGCTGGAGCGGTCGATGGTGATGTCGAGCGCGAAGGGGGTCGGGGTGGGTCGTGCCGCGGACATGGAGAACCTGACTGGGGGCGGAGTGAGGGTGGGTGCGGTGGGCGCTGATCGAATCAGTGCTGCGAGCATACGAAGCGGCCGGGGGTCTTGTCACGCGGCGCGGCCTCTGGAGCGGCCGTGCTCGGAGCGCAATATGTTCTGACAATTGCTTGACCCGGGGGGTGCTCGTGGGGCAGGCTTCGTGTATCACGGCACGGGGCCGCCGGCCCCTGCTCCACCCCGACGACGTGGGAGAGTGACTCATGACCGCCTCGACGACGCCTGCACTGGATGTCCTGACCATCGGGCGCTGCGGGATCGATATCTACCCGCTCCAGGTGGGCGTGGGCCTGGAGGAGGTCGAGACCTTCGGCAAGTTCTTGGGCGGCAGCCCCACGAATGTCGCCGTGGCCGCGGCGCGCTACGGGCACACCTCGGCCGTGGTCACGGGCGTGGGCGCTGATCCCTTCGGTCGCTTCGTGCGCACCGAGATGCGGCGCCTGGGGGTCGACGACGAGTACGTGGTGACCAAGGCCGACTACAACACCCCCGTCACCTTCTGCGAGATCTTCCCGCCCGACGACTTCCCCCTCTACTTCTACCGCGAGCCCTCGGCGCCGGACCTGGAGCTGACCGCCGCCGATATGCCCATGGAGGCGATCCGCTCGGCCTCCATCTTCTGGGTCTCGGCCACCGGCGTGAGCCAGGAGCCCTCTCGCGCGGCCCATCACGCCGCCCTGGATGCCCGACGTCGCCAGGGCCTGACGATCGTGGACCTGGACTACCGGCCCATGTTCTGGGAGAGCCGCCAGGCCGCCCACCGGGAGGTGTCCGCCCTCCTGCCCAAGGTCACCGTGGCCATCGGCAACCGCGAGGAGTGCGAGGTCGCCGTCGGGCACAGCGATCCCGAGGCGGCCGCCGACGCCCTCCTGGAGGCCGGGGTGGAGCTGGCCATCGTCAAGCAGGGCCTGGCCGGGACTCTGGCCAAGACCCGCTCCGAGCGCGTGGTCATGCCCGTCACCCGGGTGGAGACCAAGAACGGCCTGGGCGCCGGGGATGCCTTCGGGGGCGCCCTGTGCCACGGGCTGCTGGCGGGCTGGCCGCTGGAGAAGACCATCTACGCCGCCTCCACCGCGGGGGCCATCGTCTCCTCGCGACTGGAGTGCTCCACGGCGATGCCCACCGAGCCAGAGCTGCTCGACCTCATGCGGGCCAACCGGGAGGCCGTGGCCCCGGGGGGCACGGAGCTGTGAACCGGCCCGCAGGCGGATCCCGCATGAGCAACCAGCAGCACCCCGGATACAGGCACGGAGGACAGGCATGACGCGCACGACCGCCATCGATGTCGATGAGCCCCTCATCGCCGCGCTGACTCGTATCCGCGCCACGGAGCCCGAGCGCATCGCCCAGGCGCTGGCCCACCGGCCCCGCGGCGACCTGGCCGGCACCAAGGCCCTCATGGTCATCGCCTGCGACCACCCCGCCCGCGGCGCCCTGGGGGCGGGCGGCGACCCGCTGGCCATGGCCTCCCGCGAGGAGCTCCTGCGGCGCTGCCTCACGGCGCTGTCGCGCCCGGGGGTCAACGGCTTCCTGGGCACGGCCGACATCATCGAGGACCTCGCCCTCCTGGGCGCCCTGGACGGCAAGCTCGTGTGGGGGTCGATGAACCGGATCGGCCTTCAGGGATCCAGCTTCGAGATGGATGACCGATTCGGCGGCTATGACGCCCAGGGCATCGGGGAGGCCGGCCTGGACGGCGGCAAGATGCTCACCCGCATCAACTACGAGGACCCCCGCAGCGCCGACACCCTGGAGGCCAGCGCCCGGGCCATCGACTCGCTGAGCCAGCGGGGGCTGTCCGCCATGGTGGAGCCCTTCCTCACCCGCTGGCGCGACGGGCGGGCCGTCAACGACCTGAGCCCCGAGGCGGTCATCCGCTCCATCGCCGTCGCCCAGGGCCTGGGGCGCAGCTCGGCGCGCACCTGGCTGAAGCTGCCCTGCGTCCAGGACATGGAGCGCGTCATGGACTCCACCACGCTGCCCAGCCTCATCCTGGGCGGAGAGGTCTCCTCGGATGCCGACGCGGTCCTGGCCTCCTGGGGCCGGGCCCTGGCCCTGCCCAATGTCAGGGGCCTGGTCGTGGGCAGGTCCCTGCTCTATCCTCCCAGCGGGGATGTGGCCGGTGCCGTTGACAGAGCCGTTGAACTCCTGAACCACTGAAATGAGGACATGATGACCCAGTCAGACCAGTCTCAGTACATCATCCGCCGCGGCGAGCTCGCCCACGGGGATTACGAGCTCGACCTGGATCCCGAGCGAGCCGGGTGGGAGTGGTCGTCCCTGCGCGTCATCGCTCTTGAGCCAGGGCAGAGCGCCGAGGTGCCCGGTGGCGAGCACGAGTTCCTCGTCCTGCCCCTGTCCGGGGGCTGCACCGTGGAGGCCGGTGGGAGCGCCTATGAGGTGGCCGGGCGCGAGTCGGTCTTCACCGACATCACCGACTACGTCTACGTCCCGCGGCGCACCGACATCCGCGTCACCGCGGCGGAGCGGGGAGCCCGCCTGGCCCTGCCCGGGGCCAAGGCGACGGCGGACCTGCCCCTGCGCTACTGCCCGCGCTCCGAGGTGGGCACCGGCCTGCGCGGGGCCGGCCCCTCCTCCCGCCAGGTCAACAACTACGCCCTGGGCAACGAGGTGAGCACCTCCCACCTCCTGGCCTGCGAGGTGCTGACCCCGGGGGGCAACTGGTCCTCCTACCCGCCCCACAAGCACGACGAGCACACCGAGGTCGAGCGCGTCCTGGAGGAGATCTACTACTACGAGGTCCGCCAGGGCGGCGTGGGGGATGACAGCGCCGAGGGCTTCGCCATCCAGCGCATCTACCCCTCGCCCGGCCACGACATCGATGTGTGCACCGAGGTGCGCGCCGGCGACGTCGTCATCATGCCCTACGGCTACCACGGCCCCTCGGTGGCGGCCCCCGGCTACGACCTCTACTACCTCAACGTCATGGCGGGGCCCGCCGAGGACTCGACCTGGCTCATGACCGACGACCCCCACCACACCTGGGTGCGTCAGACCTGGGAGGACCAGGAGGTCGATCCCCGCCTGCCCATGACCCCCATGAACTGAGCGGTCACCACCGGTCCAGTTCCACCCGCATCGATCCGCAAACCATCCACCTGTACGTAGGGAAGAAAGAGCACGTGAGCAACGAAGCCTATGCCGGCACTGTCCGCCTGACCGTCGCCCAGGCGACGATCCGATTCCTCACCAACCAGTACTCCGAGCGCGACGGCGTCGAGCAGCGCCTCATCGCCGGGGCCTTCGGCATCTTCGGCCACGGCAACGTGGCCGGGATCGGCCAGGCCCTGCTGCAGAACGAGGTCGACCCCGCCCAGGGCGAGGGCGAGATGCCCTACATCATGCCCCGCAACGAGCAGGGCCAGGTCCATGCGGCGGCCGCCTACGCCAAGACCACCAACCGGCTCCAGACCTACATGTGCACCGCCTCGATCGGCCCGGGCAGTCTCAACATGGTCACCGGTGCCGCTCTGGCCACCACCAACCGCCTGCCAGTGCTGCTCTTCCCCTCCGACCAGTTCGCCACCCGGATCCCCGACCCGGTGCTCCAGCAGCTGGAGGACCCCACGACCCTGGACATCACGGTCAATGACGCCTTCCGGCCGGTCTCGCGCTTCTTCGACCGCATCAACCGGCCCGAGCAGCTCATCCCCTCCCTGCTCAATGCCATGAGGGTCCTCACCGACCCGGCCGAGACCGGCGCGGTGACCATCGCCATGCCCCAGGACGTCCAGGCCGAGGCCTTCGACTGGCCCGTCGAGCTCTTCCGCAAGCGCGTGTGGCATGTGCGCCGCCCCGTGCCCGAGCCCGCGGCCCTGGAGCGGGCAGTGGCCATGATCAAGGCGGCCAAGCGCCCGCTCATCATCTCCGGCGGGGGGACCATCTACTCCGAGGCCTCCGAGGAGCTGCGCGCCCTGGCCCAGGCCACGGGCATCCCGGTGGCGGACACCCAGGCCGGCAAGGGCGCCATCAACGCCGATCACCCCTGCGCGGTGGGCGGCGTGGGCTCCACGGGGGGCGACAGCGGCAACCACCTGGCGGACAAGGCCGATCTCATCATCGGCATCGGCACCCGCTACTCTGACTTCACCACCGCCTCGAAGACCCAGTTCAAGAACCCCGACGTTCGCTTCGTCAACATCAATGTCTGCGCCTTCGACGCCGCCAAGGAGAGCGCCGAGATGGTGGTGGCCGACGCCCGCGAGGCCCTGGTGGCACTGGCCGGCGCGCTGGAGGGTCACCGGGTCGAGGAGTCCTACACCGCTGAGATCGCCGCCGAGCGCGAGGCCTGGCTGGCCAGGGTCCAGGAGTGCTACCACCGCGATCACGGCCCGGCCCCGGCCCAGACCGAGGTCTTCGGCGCCCTCAACGAGCTCATGGGGGATGAGGACATCGTCATCAACGCCGCGGGCTCCATGCCCGGTGATCTCCAGGCCCTGTGGCAGGCCCGCACCCCCGTGCAGTACCACGTGGAGTACGCCTTCAGCTGCATGGGCTACGAGGTCCCCGCCGCCATGGGCGTCAAGCTGGCCCGCCCCGACTCCGAGGTCGTGGCCATCGTGGGGGACGGCACCTACCAGATGCTGCCCATGGAGCTGGCCACCGTGGTCCAGGAGGGGATCAAGGTCATCTACGTGCTGCTGCAGAACCACGGCTTCGCCTCCATCGGGGCGCTGTCGGAGTCGCGCGGATCCCAGCGCTTCGGCACCAAGTACCGCCAGCGGGGCACCGGCAGCCACCTGGCCGACGACGAGTTGATCGCGGGCGTGGACATCGCCGCCAATGCGCGGTCCTGGGGCCTTGACGTTCTCGAGGTCCGCACCATTGAGGAGTTCCGTGAGGCCTACAAGAAGGCCGCAGCCAGCGACCGGGCCACGATGATCCACATCGAGACCGACCTCTACGGGCCCAACCCTCCCGGCTCGAGCTGGTGGGATGTCCCGGTCTCGGGGGTCTCCCGCCTGGAGTCCACGCAGAAGGCCTATGAGGACTACGAGCGCGACCGCGCCCCCCAGCGCCACTACCTGTGAGAGCGCCTCTGTGAGGAGGCAGTAGTCAGGCCGGTCAGGCCCCCGCCCAGCTATGGGCGGGGGCCTGACCGGTTGTGGGGGATGGTTGTCGGGGGCGGGGTGGGATTCTCGGTGGGGCGGGGGAGGATTGGACGGTGAATACTTCTGCGCCGGGCGCGGGCGGCGGATAGGCTGAGCCTCGGTGCGCGTGGCACGGGCCCGCGCAGCAGGTGCGAGGAGGCATCATGTCTTTGGCCGTTGGGATTGATGAGATCGAGGCTGCGCGCGCCAGCATGAGCGCCGCAACTGGCGATCAGTTTGCGGATGGTGAGAAGTATGTCGCAGGCACGGGTATCGGAGAATGATCGCAGTGAATGTCGTTGATGCCCGGTGGTTCCGAGGCGGGAAACCACGTCTCATGTGGAGAGTTCTGCTCAGTCTTATCGTCGTGCTGCTTGTGGTGGCGTGCGGGTGTGGGTATGGCCAGAATTAAACAAGATCGTGTGCTGGCGTGATGTTTGGGAGGTGTTCGAAGTCGTAGTCGAAGGTGCGGGTGTTGATGTAGCCCATGAATGCGGTGTAGGTCTCCTCGGGGGTGTCTCTCTGGATGTTCGCGATTGTGCCTTTGGCGGTGTTCCAGACGTGCTCGACCGGATTGTGGTCGGGTGCGTAGGGCGGCAGGTAGATGAGCTTGAGGCTCTCGAGCCGGCCTCCGGGCTGAAGCTGCTCTCTTAGCGCTTTGGCGTGGTGGAACCCGGCATTGTCGAGAACCACGGCGATCTTGTCGTTATCGGTCTCGCGCACCAGGCGAGTCAGGCAGGAGAGGATCTTCTCGGTGTTCTGGTTGCCCTCGATGGGGTAGACCTTGACCTTCTTGGATCTCAGGGACAGTGCGCCGAAGAAGGAGCAGGCGTTGCGGGTGCGGTCCACGTAGATCTTCGTTCGTTTACCCTGGGGCAACCACATGCGGCGGGTCTCAGCCTCGTGCTCCACGCGCACCTCATCGGCCGCGTACACCTCCCACCCGTCGCTCAGGAGGTCTGCGACCTCGTCTTGGATCTGGGCCATCCGCTTGGTGATGGCCTCCTCGTCGCGGCGCTTGTCAAAGGGGTCGGGCAGCTTGAAGCTCATGCCCGCAAAGTGCATGAGCAGCCGGTAGGAGGAGTCCGACTCGTACTCCACGTCGAATCTGGTCCTCACCACGTCAGCCAGGGCGGGAACATCCCAGAAGTCCGCCTTGATGCCGGACTGTGACGGTGGCCGGCTCAGAACCTCTTTGAGCTGCTCCTTCTGCTCGCGGGTGAGCTTGGCCGCATTCTGATTTCCCTTATGACCGGTGACCACCGAATGCAGACGGCTGACACGCCAAGACGCCAACCACTCCTTAACAGTCCTCACCGTGCGCCCCACCATCTCCGCAATGAAATCCAGGTCAACGCCGTGCGAGGCGTAGAGAATAGCCTCAGCTTTCAACCGGATGAGAATGAGGGAGTCACCTCGCTTCTTCCACCTGATAAGGACCTGCTGCTCCTCGTCTGTCACAACCACGTGCATGAAGAAATTCTACAACGAAAGGTGCCGTCATATCCAGCCCAGAAAGCCCCGGAATACGGTTTTGTTTAATTTCGGCCATATGTGTGGTGGACGCGGCCCTCGCTGCGGAGTGTTCCGCTTCCTGAGGGAGTAGAGGCAGGGGCTGATGAATATGTATCTACTGGAGCCATTCCTCCGCTTAAGAATGAGGAAGGGAGGCTGGGGCCGGGTAAGATGTATTCTCGTGGGCATGAGTGGGTAGGGGTGCTTGTGTGGGCGGATGATTACACAGGGGAGAAGGAGTGGTATGAACTACGTCTGGGCGAGAGCGTTCATATCGAAGGTTTGGGGGTGGTGACGCTTCTGGCGGTCAATCCAGGTCCGCTTATCTCTCTTCCCACTGACGAGGCTGGAGGGACTTGGGTTTATTATGTGAATATTGTGTATGATCCCGGCGTGGTTCCGCTTTATCTTGGTGGGATTCCTCCTGCGAGTGTGTCCCCCTCCCCGGAGGCGTCCTCCGTGTCCACTGAAGAAGGATCCTGATGTTGCGGTGGCGCAGCCGAGGCGGCGGCCGCGGTGTGGGGGTCTGAGTCGGAGCTCGCCGAGCAGGTGCGCCAGGCGGTCGGGGTCGATCGGCCCTCCTCGCGACCGGGGGGTCTGCCCGGTGATCCCGGATCGAGGCAGGCGCCTCCGGAGCTCAGGGCGTCGGCGTGGGACATCGGTCCTGCTGGACGCCGTCGGCATCCATGGTCCTCCTGATGCTCCGAGCCTCTCGCCGCCACCTCCCGCACCCGCAGGTGATGGCCGCAGCGGCGCCGACCGTCCACAGGATGCGATGCTCGTCTCGTTGCTCGAATTGTGCTGACAAACTCAGGGTGCTGGGACTAAAGTACGAGATGTCCATACGCCGCCAGCGCGGCGCCTGGGGCGGTGCGGCGCCGTCGGCGCTGGGACTGCCCTTCCGCGGCGACATGCCCGCAACACTGAGGAGTCAAAGACGATGAAGACGCTGTCCCACTGGATCGACGGCAAGTACTACGAGGGCACCCCCATCGGGCGCTTCCCGGTGGAGAACCCCGGCACCGGCGAGGTGGAGAAGGAGCTGCTGCAGGCCTCCGACGCCGACCTCGATCACGCCGTCGAGGTCGCCACCCGCGCCCAGAAGGAGTGGGCCAAGTTCTCCCTGGCCAAGCGCACCGCCATCATGTTCAAGATGCGCGAGCTCGTCCTGGCCCACCAGGACGAGATGGCCCGTCTGATCGTCGAGGAGCACGGCAAGAACTACTCCGACGCGGTCGGCGAGATCCAGCGCGGCCGCGAGACCCTCGACTTCGCCACGGCCATCAACCTGGCCCTCAAGGGCGAGTTCTCCTACGACATCGCCACCGGCGTCGACATCCACACCCTGCGCCAGCCCGTGGGCGTGGTCGCCGGGATCTGCCCCTTCAACTTCCCCACCATGGTGCCCATGTGGATGCACCCGGTGGCCATCGCCACCGGCAACGCCTTCATCCTCAAGCCGGCCTCGGCCACCCCCTCGGCCGCGCTGCTGACCGCCGAGCTCTACAAGGAGGCCGGCCTTCCCGACGGCGTGTTCAACGTCGTCTCCGGCAACCGCACCATGGTCACCAAGGTCCTGGAGCACCCCGGCATCCACGCCATCTCCTTCGTGGGCTCCACCCCGGTGGCCCACATCGTCCAGGACACCGGCGTGTCCCACGGCAAGCGCGTCCAGGCGCTGGGCGGGGCCAACAACCACGCCATCGTCATGCCCGACTCCGACCTCGACTTCGCCGCCCAGCACCTGTCCGCCGCGGCCTTCGGCGCCGCCGGCGAGCGCTGCATGGCCCTTCCGGTGGTCGTGGCCGTGGGCGGCTGCGGACCGGACCTGGCCCAGCGCGTCAAGGCCCACGCCGAGAAGATCAAGGTCGGCTACGGCATGGATGAGGGCGTGGAGATGGGCCCGGTCATCGACGCCAAGTCCAAGGAGTTCATCATCGGCCTCATCAACGAGGGCGAGTCCAAGGGCGGGGAGGTCGTCCTCGACGGGCGCGACCTGGTGATCCCCGGCCACGAGAAGGGGCACTTCGTCGGCCCCACCATCGTGGACAACGTCCCCCTGGACTCCGACCTCTACCGCGAGGAGGTCTTCGGCCCGGTGCTGTCCATCGTGCACGCCGAGACCTACGAGGAGGCCATCGAGATCGTCAACTCCTCGCCCTTCGGCAACGGCTCGGCCATCTTCACCAACGACGGCGGCGTGGCCCGCCGCTTCGAGCTGGACGTCGAGGCCGGCATGGTGGGCATCAACGTGCCCATCCCCACGCCGGTGGCCTACTACTCCTTCGGCGGCTGGAAGGAGTCGCTGCTGGGCGACACCCACATCCACGGCCCCGAGGGCGTGCGCTTCTACACCCGGGCCAAGGCCGTGACCTCCCGCTGGCCCTCGGAGAAGACCTTCGCGGCCACCATGTCATTCCAGCGCGAGGAGTGAGCCGCACTCACGCGCCGTAGGCACGACGGCGCCCTCTCGGGGACGACCAATCCCTGAGAGGGCGCCATCGCGCCCGGGCCTCCGCGCCGCGGGCGCAGACACGCCCCGCTCGCGACGTAAGACGTAATATGTCAGGACGTTCGAGTATGCTACAGTTCCCTAGCCGCATCCCAGAGCGGTGAGATTGCAGGCGAAGATGCCTGTGCTCAACAATCGCGGGAGGCCTTCCCAGGCTTCTCGCCCTGCCCTGAAACGAGGTCACCGATGACCCAGACCGCTGCCTCAGCGATCCGATGCGCCCTGCTGGGCGCAGGACGCATCGGAGTCGGCCATGCCGAGGCACTGGCGCAGATCGATCAGGTCGCGCTGACCGTGGCCGACGCCGATCCCCAGCGCGCCCAGCAGGTGGCCCAGAGCCTTGAGCCGGCCTCGGGGATCACCGTGGCGCACACGACGCCCCAGGAGGTCTTCTCCCGGGCCGAGGACTACGACGCCGTCGTCATCGCCACGCCCACGGCCACCCATGAGGAGCTGGTCCTGGCCTGCGCCCGAGCGGGCCTGCCCTTCTTCTGCGAGAAGCCCCTGGCCTCCGACCTCGCCGGGACCCAGCGCTGCATCGAGGCCGTCGAGCGGGCCGGGATCGCCTCCCAGGTCGGCTTCCAGCGCCGCTTCGATCCCGCCTACACCGAGGCCAGGCGCCGGGTGCAGGCCGGTGAGCTCGGCCAGGTCCACCGCGTGCACATGCTCACCTGCGACCAGTCACCGCCCCCGGAGTCCTTCGTGGCCATGTCCGGCGGGATCTGGCGGGACTGCCTCATCCACGACATCGACGCCCTGCGCTGGGTCACCGGCCGTGAGGTTGAGGAGGTCATGGCCTTCGGCCAGGTGCGCGGCGCCGACTACTTCCGTGCGCACGGTGACATCGATGAGGGCGTGGCCCTCCTGAGGCTCGACGACGGCACCCTGGTCACCGCCCAGACCTCCCGCAACAACGGCCAGGGCTACGACGTGCGGATGGAGATCTCGGGAACCCTCGGCAATGCCACCGTCGGCCTGGAGCCCAAGGTGCCGCTGGTGAGCGTCGAGCCCGGCGCGGACTTCCCGGGCCCCGAGCCCTGGGTCGATTTCATCGCCCGATTCGCCGACTGCTACGGCCGCGAGCTCGCCGCCTTCATCGATGTGGTCGCCGGGCGCGGTACGAGCCGATGCGAGGCCCGCGACGCCATGGAGGCGCTGCGGGTGGCGATCGCCCTGGGCGTCTCGCGCGAGCAGGGCCGGCCGGTGCGGGTCGCCGACATTCAGCCCTGATCAGCAGATCGTGCTCTCAGGGCGATCCTGCCCGGGCGCGTCGAACCACCACTCACAGGAAGGAGAGTATGTGAGATGACGAGTGAGAGTTCAACGGCTCCTCTTCTCCAGGCCGAGGGCATCACCAAGCGCTTCCCCGGCGTCCTCGCGCTAGATGGCGTGCAATTCACCCTGAGGCCGGGGGAGGTGCACTCCCTGGTCGGCGAGAACGGGGCGGGGAAGTCCACCCTCATGAAGGTCCTGGGGGGAATCCATCAGCCGGATGACGGGATCATCCGCCTGGCAGGGGAGGAGACCACCATCAGTGGGCCCCTGGACGCCCAGGCCAAGGGGATCTCCATCATCCACCAGGAGCTCAACCTCATGCCCGACCTCACGGTCGCGCAGAACATCTTCTTCGGCCGCGAGCAGTACAACGGCATCCGCTTCAACCTCTCGCCGTCCAAGATGCGCCAGGCCACCGACGAGCTGCTGGAGCGCGTGGGCCTGCACCTGGACCCCGACGCCAAGGTCGGCGATCTGACCGTGGCGACCCAGCAGATGGTCGAGATCGCCAAGGCGCTGTCCTTCGACGCCAAGATCCTCATCATGGACGAGCCCACCGCGGCCCTGACCGATCGGGAGACCGAGGCCCTGTTCGCCGTCATGGAGGACTTCGTCAAGGAGGACACCGCGATTGTCTACATCTCGCACCGGATGAATGAGATCAAGCGGGTCTCGGACACCATCACGGTCATGCGGGACGGGCAGTGGATCGCCACCTCCCCGGCCCAGGACCTGAGCATCGACGACATCATCGAGCAGATGGTGGGCCGGCGCATCGAGTCCAACCTGCGCCCCGAGCCCCTGGAGGGGGAGCGCGAGACGGTCCTGCGGGTGGAGGGCCTGTCCACCAAGGACCTGCTCAAGGGGGTCTCCTTCGACCTGCGCCGCGGAGAGATCCTCGGATTCGCCGGCCTCGTGGGGGCCGGGCGCACCGAGACCGCCCGGGCCCTCATCGGCGCGGACCCCCACACCTCGGGACGGATCGAGGTCGAGGGCAAGGAGGTTCGCATCGCCACGCCCGAGCAGGCGGTCAAGCACTCCATCGCCTACCTGTCCGAGGACCGCAAGCGCTACGGGCTCCTGCTGGACAAGGACCTGGTGGAGAACACGGCACTGCCCTCCTACCGGACCTGGTCCCGCGGAATCATCGTCGATGACTCCAAGGCCGCCAGCACCACCGAGACCTACGTGGGCCGCCTGCGGGTCAAGACGCCCTCCATCCAGCAGCTGGCCCGCAACCTCTCGGGTGGGAACCAGCAGAAGGTCGTCATCGGCAAATGGCTGGCCCGGGACTGCGACATCCTCATCTTCGATGAGCCGACGCGCGGCATCGACGTCGGCGCGAAGGACGAGATCTACGACCTGCTCAACGCCCTGGCGGCCCAGGGCAAGTCCATCATCGTCATCTCCTCCGAGATCCCTGAGGTCCTGCGCCTCGCCCACCGGATCGTGGTCATGTGGGAGGGCCGGGTCACCGGCACTCTCATGAACGAGGAGGCAACCCAGAACTCGATCATGGCCCTGGCCACCGGCCAGGCCGCGCAGACAAAGGAGTCCAAGTGAGCACCCCCGCAACCGTCGAGGCCCCGGCGCCCGTCTCGAAGACCAAGAAGGGGGTGAAGACCGGGTTCCTCCAGCGCCACTCCTCCCAGGTGCTCGTGGTGGTCTCCGAGCTCATCCTCATCATCGCCTTCTCGATCGCCAGCCCCTACTTCCTCCAGGTCTCGAACTTCTCGGCGCTCCTGCTGGACGCCTCGGTCTACGTGCTGCTCGCACTGGGCCTGACCTTCGTCATCGCCACCGGGGGCATCGACCTGACGCCCGGATTCGGCATCGCCTTCACCGGGGTGTGCCTGGCCGTGGTCATGAAGTGGGCGGCCGGCGCCGGCATGGGCACGCCGATGGTCATCCTCCTGGGAGTCCTGGCGGGCCTGGCGGCCGGGGCCACGATGGGCTGCATCAACGGGATCCTGGTGGCCTATCTGAGGATGCAGCCGATGATCGCCACCCTGGCCATGATGCTCGTGGCCTGGGGCATGGCCATGGTCATCTCCGGGACCTCGGCGATCCCGCTGTCGGAGTTCGGCACCTTCCTGCGACTGGGGCAGGGCAAGACGATGGGGATCACCAACGCCGTCTTCCTCCTGGCCATCGCCGCCACCATCGCCTGGTACCTGCTCAACCGCACCCTCATCGGCCGCTACGCCCTGGCCATCGGCTCCAATGAGGAGGCCACGCGCCTGTCGGGCGTCAACGTGCGGCGCTGGAAGTTCTACGTCTACACGCTGGGCGGCACCTTCACCGGAATGGCCGGTGTCCTCATGGCCTCGCGACTGGCCTCCGGCAAGCCCGACGTGGGCCAGTCCTACGAGATGTACGCCATCGCCGCGGCGGTGCTCGGCGGCGCCTCGCTGCTGGGCGGGCGGGCCTCGGTGGTCGGCTCGGTCGTGGGGGCCATCGTCATCGCCACCATCCGCAACGGAGCGGTGCTCATGTCCATCCCCGACCAGTGGCAGAAGGTGCTCCTGGGCATCGTCGTGCTGGCCGCGGTCTACCTCGACACCCGCCGCCAGAAGAAGTGACTCCGGGCCGCCGAGCGGCTCATCCCACCCGGGCCCAAGGACGGGCCGACCATCCCACCGCACAAGGAGAACACAGATGAACCTCACCCGACGCCACGCCCTCGCCGCTGGCATGACCCTCGTCCCCCTGGCCGGGCTCGCCGCCTGCGGCCGCTCCGGGGGCGGCGGGGACTCCAAGAGCATCGCCGTCATCGCCAAGGGCTACGCCAGCCCCTTCTGGGCGACGGTCAAGGCCGGCGCCGAGGCGGCCGGCAAGGAGCTCAAGGTCTCGGTGACCTTCAACGGCCCCGACACCGAGACCGATGTGCCCCGCCAGAACGACCAGCTCCAGCAGGCCCTGGTCAAGCGGCCCTCCGCGCTGGTCTTCGCGGCACTGGACTCCGATGCCCAGGGCACGGTGCTCCAGCAGTTCGCCGACGAGTCCATTCCCGTGGTCGCCTTCGACTCCGGCGTCCCGGGCTCGGACATCCCGGTGTCCACCGTGGCCACGGACAACAAGGCCGCCGCGGCCGAGGCCGCCAAGCACCTCTCCGAGCTCCTGGGCGCCAAGGGCAAGGTCGCGATCATCTGCCACTCCCAGACCTCCCTGACCGGGCAGGACCGCGAGAACGGCTTCCGCGAGTGGATCACCGCCAACGCCCCGGGGATCACCATCGTCGACGTCCAGTACAACAACTCCGACCAGGCCGTGGCTCAGCAGCACGCCTCGGCGATCATCCAGGCCAACGCCGATCTGGCGGGGATCTTCGCCACCGACGACGACGGCGCCGTCGCCGCGGCCCAGGCCGTCCAGACCGCCGGCGCCAGCGCCAAGGTGGTCGGCTTCGACTCCGGCAAGCCCCAGATGGACCTCATCACCTCCGGGGCCATCGCCGGCTCGGTGACTCAGAACCCCTACCAGATGGGCTACCAGGCCGTTCAGACCGCCTTGAAGGTGGTCAACGGCGAGAGCGTGGAGAAGTTCATCGACTCGGGCTACTTCTGGTACGACGCCACCAACATGGAGGACGAGGACATCCAGCAGGCCGTCTACGAGTGAGCCTCATGGCATGAGCCCGTCCGCGCACGGGCCTGAGCTGACCGGCCCCATCACCTCACGGTGATGGGGCCGGTTCTCGCGCGGGGGCGAGTCCACAGGGCCCTGCGCAAGGTCTGATGACTTTGTGCTGTCAAAGTCTGGTGCGAGCTCGGATCGGTGAGGTACGCTGGTCTCGCATCCGAAACGATTCGGATGATGCTCGATCGAGGAGAAGACAATGACGTCCAAGGCTGTCAACACCAACGATCCCAAGTACTCCAAGCTCACCATCGGCGTGTGCCCCGACCAGTGGGGCGTGTGGTTCCCCGAGGACCCCAAGCAGATGGACCCCCGCCAGGCCTGGGAGGAGATGGCCGAGGCCGGCTTCGAGGTCATCGAGACCGGCCCCTTCGGCTACTTCCCCACCGACCCCAAGGAGCTCCAGAAGTGGTGCGATGAGTTCGGCATGCGGGTCGTGGCCGGCACCGGCTGGGGCATCCTGCACAAGCAGGAGGCCTGGGAGGAGACCCTGAGGACCTTCCGCGCCATCGCCGAGACCCACGCCGCCGTCGGCGCGGAGTACATCGTCCACCTGCCCCCGCTCTACCGCGATGACAAGACCTGGGAGTGGACCGATGACCGCGTCCTGTCCGATGAGGCCTGGAAGCTCTACGTCGAGCATGCCAATGCGCTGGGCCAGATGCTCCTGGACGACTACGGCCTGAAGATGGTCCTCCACCCCCACGGCGACTCCCACATCGAGACCCCCGAGGAGATCGCCCGCATCTTCGAGGCCACCGATCCGGCCTACGTCAACCTGTGCCTGGACTCGGGCCACGTGGTCTACGGCGGCGGCGACCCCGTTGAGCTGTGCAGGAAGTACCCCGAGCGCATCACCTACGTCCACATCAAGGCCTTCGACGAGGACATCACCCGCGAGGCCCATGAGAAGGACTGGCCCTTCGGCGAGGCCGTGACCAAGGGGGCCTCGGTCTGCCCGCCCGCCGGCCTGCCCGAGATGCACGAGTTCGTCGACGCCCTGGCCGCTCTGGACAAGCCGATCTACGCGATCTGCGAGCAGGACTGCTACCCCTGCGACCCCTCGTTCCCCAAGCAGAACGCCATCAACATGCGCACCTACCTGGCCGAGTGCGGCCTGGGACTGGCCTGAGCGGCCCCGCGCAACGGAAAGCCACGACACCCACGAGGAGAAGACCATGACTGTACGCATTGGACTCATCGGCGCCGGGGGCATGGGCCGCGCCCATGTCGAGCGCATTGAGACAGAGCTGGCCGGCGGGCGCATCGTCGCCGTCGCCGATCTCAACCTGGAGGGCGCCAAGGAGGTGGCCGAGCCCCTGGGCGCCAAGGCCTACGGCACGGGCGCCGAGCTGATCGCCGATGAGGAGGTCGACGCCGTTCTCATCGCCACCTTCGGCAAGGTTCACGCCCCCGACGTCATCGCCGCCATCGAGGCCGGCAAGTACGTGCTGTGCGAGAAGCCGCTGGCCACGACGCCCCAGGACTGCATCGCCATCCTCGAGGCCGAGCAGAGGGCCGGCAAGAAGCTGGTCACTGTGGGCTTCATGCGCCGCTTCGACGCCGGCTACCAGGAGATGCGCGCCGCGCTGGAGGGCGGAGAGCTGGGCTACGCCACCCTGGTGCACTGCCGCCACCGCAACCCCTCGGTGCCGGAGGGCTATGTCACCCGCAACATGATCGATGACACCGCCATCCACGAGATCGACATCTGCCGCTACCTGCTGGGCGAGGAGATCGTCTCGGTGCGCGTGGACACCCCGCGCTCGACCTCGCGCCGCTTCGAGCACCTGACCGACCCCCTGGTCCTGGTGGCCACCACCGAGTCGGGCGTGCTGATCGACGACGAGATCAACGTCAACATCCAGTTCGGCTACTCCATCGAGTGCGAGCTGGTCATGGAGGCCGGCACCATTCGCCTGGGCGACCAGAACAGGACGGTCACCCGTGACTCCCTGGGCAATCGCAACCCGATCTGCCGCAGTCACATCGACCGCTTCCACGACGCCTTCAACCAGGAGGTCCAGCAGTGGATCCGGGCCGTGGAGCGCGATGAGCACACCGGATCGACCGCCTGGGACGGCTACGCCGCCACCTGCGTGGTCGACGCCGGCCTGGAGTCCCTGGACAACGGTGGCAAGGAGGTCGCCGTCTCCATGATCGCCAAGCCCGAGTTCTACGCCTGAGCGATCCCGTCGGCCGGGGCGGCGCCTCGCCGCGCGCGTCGCGCTCCGCGGGCCCCGCCCCGGCCGTTCCCACCCATCGTCTGAAAACGCCCCTGAGACTTTTTTGTCATGACAGGATCATGACAAGTGACGCAGTCGTCATCCCGAGAGGAGACCGCAATGGTCGATATCGCCCTTGACCCCAACATGTACTACCGGAGCATGTCCACGGTGGACACGCTGCGCAAGGCGGCTGAGCTGGGCTTTGAGCATGTGGAGCTCTCGCCCAATGCCGACTTCCACCTGTGGCATCACCGCCCCGCAGCCGATGACGCCTTCGTCGCCGAGCTGCTCCAGGCCTCCAAGGACACCGGGGTGCGGGTGCGCACCCTCAATCCCGTGTTCAACTGGGCCTCGCCCATCGAGGAGGACCGCCAGGCCCAGGTGCGCAACTGGCGCCGCCTGCTGGAGCTGGCCGACCAGCTCGACGTCCGCGAGATCACCTCGGAGTTCTCCGGTGACCGCAACCAGGCCCGCCGCAGCCAGGAGCAGTGGTTCCGCTCCATTGAGGAGCTCACCGATGACTTCGAGCGCTACGGCATCCGCCTGAACATGGAGGCCCACCCCTACGACTTCGTCGAGCTGCACGACGAGGCCCTGCGCCTGGTCCGGGCGGTCAACAAGGATTGGATCGGCTACGAGTTCTGCTGCCCGCACGCCTTCCACCTCTCCGACGGGGCCGGGGACGTCGAGCGCATGATCCGCAGCGCCCACGAGGCCGGCAAGCTGCGCGAGGTGCACATGGCCGACGTCTTCAACCACCGCGCCAATGACGGCAACCGCTACATCATCAACCCGCCCGGCGCCGATGTCACCGTCCACCAGCACAACGAGATCGGCAATGGGGAGGTCGACTGGGAGACCGTCTTCGCCACCCTGCGAGACATCTCCTTCGACGGCGTCATCTCCGTATGCGTCTTCGGCTGGCACGAGCGGGCCGATGAGATCAATCGGCGCATGCTCGAGCGCATCACCCAGGGCCTGGGCCTCTAGAGCCCCGCAGCCCTTCCCTCAGTCGCGGCCCGCTGAGCGGCTCGCACACCCGTGGATGCCGCCCGCGTGCCGCGACTGAGACCTGTCCGTCCCAAGGTCGATCGGCTCCAGCGCTGTGGAGCCGGTGCTGGCAGATACGACCTGAGCAGCGCCCCTTTCACGAATCCGCCAGCGACGGCGGAGCACACAAGGAGAATCAATGTCTGACACATCTTCGTCCGCGGTGGACTACTCGCCGCAGAAGATCCAGGAGTTGGTGGACCAAACCCCAGCGTCGGGGAAGAAGCGTTCTCTCGGGCTGATCGCCCTGGTCGCCACCCTGGGATCCCTGCTCTTCGGCTATGACACCGGCGTCATCTCGGGGGCACTGCCCTACATGTACCTGCCGCATGACGCCCATGGCCTGGCCCTGACGCCCTTCGAGGAGGGGTGGATCGGCGGGCTGCTGTGCCTGGGGGCGGCCCTTGGCGCCTCTGTGGGAGGCTACTTGTCCGACAAGTACGGACGCCGCCATAACATCACCTTGCTGGCCCTCGTCTTCTTCCTGGGCGCTGTGGGCTGCGCGTTGGCGCCCAACATCTGGCTGCTCTACGTATGCCGCGTCATCCTGGGCTTCGCCGTGGGCGGGGCCTCGGTGACCGTCCCGGTCTTCCTGGGTGAGACCGCTCCCAAGCGCATCCGCGGAACCCTGGTGGCCGTGGACCAGATGATGATCGTCTTCGGCCAGTTCCTCGCCTTCGCGATGAATGCCTGGATCGCCAGTCACCGCGGTGGGCCCGAGGTGGAGCTGGGCGGCAATGTCGTCAACTCCAAGGGGGAGATCATCGCCAGGGCGGGGGAGTCCGTCCAGTGGGAGACGGTGAAGAACTTCGCGGTGATCGCCGTCGACGGAAACGGCAGCACGTGGCGCTGGATGCTCATCCTGGCCTCCCTGCCCGCCATCGCCCTGTGGATCGGCATCCGCCTCATGCCCGAGTCCTCCCGCTGGCATGTGGCCAACGGTCAGATCGTCGAGGCCATCGGTGCTCTCAAGCGCGTGCGCGACGAGTCCAAGGACGGCCCCATGGCTGACGAGATCAACGAGATGCTCGAGGTCCAGCGCGCTGAGGAGAACCAGGAGAAATGGGAGCTGGGCAGGATCTGGAGCACCAGGTGGACCAGGCGCCTGCTCATCATCGGCATCATCCTGGGCCTGGCTGACCAGTTCACCGGAATCAACACCGCCATGTACTACACGCCCAAGGTGCTCAACGCCGCAGGCCTGCCCATGAGCGACTCGATCAGTCTCAATGTGGTCTCCGGATTCGTCTCCTTCGTGGGCTCGGCCGTCGGCCTGTGGCTGGTCACCAAGTTCGCCCGACGGCACGTGGGCATCTACCAGGAGGCCTCCATCGTGGTGTCCCTGAGCGTGCTGGCAGCGGTGTTCTTCTTCTTCATCCAGCCCTATCAGGATGACGAGGGCAATATCGCTGGTGCTCCGAGTTTCGCGCCCTACCTGGTGCTGATCATCATCAGTATCTTCGTCTTCGCCAAGCAGTCCGGAACGGTGACCTGGGTGCTCCTCGCTGAGATCTTCCCCATGCAGATGCGGGCCACCGGTATGGGACTGGCCGTTGGAACCCTGTGGATTGCCAACGGCATTGTGGCGGCGGTCTTCCCGAGCATGATGGAGTTCATGGGCGGTGCGCTGACCTACATCATCTTCGCCGGCATCAACTTCCTCTCGCTCATCTTCTACATGAAGTTCGTCCCCGAGACGAAGTACCACTCCCTGGAGGAGCTCGAGGTCCGCTTCGAGAAGGAGTACAGCTGAGACGCTGAGCCCGTGGTGCGGGGCACTGCACACCACGGCAACTCTTCTGACCTGCCGCCCATGAGATCCACGGCGCCCGGGCCGTGAATCCGCCCCGGCCGCGCACCTCCCTGAGGTCGCGCAGTGGGCATGGGCGGCAGGTCTCGTCCTGGGCGCCCTCGACGGCGCTGTGGTCGGGGAAGCGCCTCATGTCTGCCCAAGCCCTGGCAGGAGGGATCTCGGGACCTTGTTCCCTCCTGTTTGTCATGACAAAGCACGTACTCTGAGAGTGCGACGAGGCGAGATGACACGACAGGCGCCGTCGCCCCACATGCTTGATCCATTGAGAGGAACCCACCATGACAAGCGATGAGACCACTCAGATCCCCCCGACCATGCAGGCGGCGGTCCTGCGCGACCACAAGACGGGCCTTCAGATCGAGACCCTGCGAACCCCCCGGCCCAAGAGCGGTGAGGTCCTCATCAAGGTGGCGGCCTGCGGGCTGTGCCACTCCGACCTCCACGTCATCGGGGGCGCCATCGCCTTCCCCCTGCCGGCGGTGCTCGGCCACGAGGTCTCCGGGACCATCGTCGAGCTGGGCCCCGGCAACGAGCACTCCGGGCTGGAGGTGGGCCAGAGCGTGGCCGGAGGCTTCCTCATGCCCTGCGGCCAGTGCGATGCCTGCGCGGCGGGCCGCGATGAGCTGTGCGGGCCCTTCTTCGAGCTCAACCGGCTCAAGGGCCTTCTCTATGACGGCACCACGCGCCTGGCCACCACTGAGGGCGAGCCCGTGGCCATGTACTCCATGGGCGGACTGGCCCAGTACGCCGTCGTGCCCTCGACCTCGGTGACGCCGGTGCCCGAGTCCATCGACATGGTGCCCGCCGCCATCCTGGGCTGCGCCGCCATGACCGCCTACGGCGCGGTGCGCCGCGGGGCGGATCTGCGCTACGGGGAGACCGTGGCGGTGGTGGCCACCGGCGGCGTGGGCACCAATATCGTCCAGGTCGCCCGGGCCTTCGGGGCCCGACAGGTCATCGCCATCGACGTCGACGACGACAAGCTCGCCCCCATGTTCGACTACGGGGCCACCGCCGTGGTCAACTCGTCTACCCACGACGCCCGCGAGGAGGTCTTCCGGCTCACCGGGGGCAAGGGCGTGGACGTCTCCTTCGAGGCTCTGGGCATCCCGGCCACCTGGACCACCGCCCTGGACGTCCTGGCCGACGGCGGGCGCATGGTGCCCATCGGACTGGGGGCCGGCGTCCAGACCGCCGGGGTGGAGATCAACCGCACGGTGCGCCGCTCGCAGTCCATTCTGGGCTCCTACGGGGCGCGCACTCGCCAGGACCTTCCCGCCGTGGTCGACCTGGCCGCCCAGGGGGTCATCAACTACCGCGACGTCGTCTCCCGCCGCTTCCCCCTCCAGGAGGCGAGGCTCGGCTACGAGGCCCTTCACAACCGCGAGGTCCAGGGCCGTGCCGTGGTGGACATGTCGCTGTGACGGCTTGCGGCGCGGTTCCAGGGCTGGGGCGCCCGCCCTGGAGCCGCCCGGCCGTTGATGGCGGACGACGACGACGCCCGGTGGTGCCGCCGGCGGCGGGCGCGCCCGGGTGGGCGGCGTGAGGGGCTGTCTCAGACGGTCATCATGTTGGCACCGGTGTAGATGGCGATGCCCGCGGTGATGGCGCCCAGCACCGCGGAGGCGAACAGGAGGGTCGGAATCGCGGTGACGGCTCCGACGACGCCCAGGATCATGACGGCGACCATCATCGTGACCATGGTCGCGGCGAAGGGCAGGCGGGTGGCCTCGGCGACGGCCGGGGCGGCGACGGGCACGGTGGTCGGCACGGCTCCGGGAACGGCGCCGCTGGCGGCGGTGGGAGCCTGGTCGGTGCGCTCGATGAGGGTGGTGGTCATGCGAGTGATCCTCTCGGTGATGGTGCCGAGCAGGTCCGTCGGGTTCGCCGTGCGTCCCTGCACGGCGGCGTGCAGCCTTGGTGTGGCTGGGCGGAGGGTCCTCCGTCGACAACAACTCTACGGCTTTACCTCTGGATGTATCCAGACCCATAAGAGTGACTTGTCTTGCGTTCCTCGGTGCCACTCCGCCGCGCCCGAGGCCGCTCCCGCCCGCCATGGCGACGCTCTGCCCGGGCGAGCAGCACCCCGTCAAGGAGGGACGGTGGTGGCAGGGGCGCGCGGTCCCTACCGGGGCGCCTCGGGCCGGCGGGGTTGCGCCCGGCTAT
Organism: Actinomyces slackii; assembly: GCF_900637295.1. Classification (NCBI taxonomy): domain Bacteria; kingdom Bacillati; phylum Actinomycetota; class Actinomycetes; order Actinomycetales; family Actinomycetaceae; genus Actinomyces; species Actinomyces slackii. The sequence continues at coordinate 1,377,282 of NZ_LR134363.1, forward strand.
CCTGAGCCGGTGACGACCAGCCACCCCGCTCCTGCCAGCTCTCACCGCGATTCCGCGTCGACGGCCTCCCGCACCGGCCCCGTCCTCGTCGTGGACTTCGGTGCCCAGTACGCCCAGCTCATCGCGCGCCGTGTGCGCGAGGCCGGCGTCTACTCCGAGATCGTGCCCCACACGATGAGCGCCCAGGCCCTGCTCGCCAAGGAGCCGGCCGCCATCATCCTGTCGGGAGGGCCGTCGTCGGTCTACGCCGAGGGCGCCCCGGGGATGGATGCGGGCCTGTTCGAGGCCGATGTGCCGGTCCTGGGCATCTGCTACGGCTTCCAGATCATGGCCCAGGCCCTGGGCGGGACCGTGGGGCGCACCGGGACGCGCGAGTACGGGAACACCCAGGCGCGGGTGGAGGCCGGCTGCGGGCTGTTCACCGGGACGCCGGCGCAGCAGGCGGTGTGGATGAGCCACGGCGACGCCGTCCAGGCGGCCCCAACCGGATTCGTCGTGACCGCCTCGACCGAGCAGACCCCGGTGGCGGCCTTCGAGGACCGCGCCCGGCGCCTCTACGGCCTGCAGTGGCACCCCGAGGTCCTCCACTCCGAGCACGGCCAGGCCGCCCTGGTCAACTTCCTGCGCCATGAGGCCGGGATCGCCGCCGACTGGACGCCGGGCAGCATCATCGACGAGCAGGTCGCCCGCATCCGCGAGCAGGTGGGCGACGCCCATGTCATCTGCGGGCTGAGCGGGGGAGTGGACTCCTCGGTGGCCGCGGCCCTCGTCCACCGGGCCGTGGGCGACCAGCTCACCTGCATCTTCGTGGACCACGGGCTGCTGCGCGCCGGGGAGCGCGAGCAGGTCGAGACCGATTACGCCGAGGGCATGGGCATTCGCGTCATCGCCGTCGACGAGACCGATCGCTTCCTGGGGGCGCTGGCCGGGGTCACCGAGCCGGAGGCCAAGCGCAAGATCATCGGCCGGGAGTTCATCCGCTCCTTCGAGGCCGCCCAGCGCCGCGTCGTTGAGGAGGTGGGGGCCGCCGGTGGCGAGATCCGCTTCCTGGTCCAGGGCACGCTCTACCCCGACGTCGTGGAGTCCGGCGGTGGGGATGGCGCCGCGAACATCAAGAGCCACCACAATGTGGGCGGCCTGCCCGAGGACCTCGACTTCGAGCTCATCGAGCCGCTGCGCGAGCTGTTCAAGGATGAGGTGCGCGCCATCGGCCGCGAGCTGGGCGTGCCCGAGAAGATCGTGGCCCGCCAGCCCTTCCCCGGCCCGGGCCTGGGCATTCGGGTGATCGGCGAGGTGACGGCGGAGAACCTGCGCATCCTGCGGGCCGCCGATGCCATCGCCCGCGAGGAACTGAGTGCTGCCGGGCTCGACGCCGAGATCTGGCAGTGCCCCGTGGTGCTGCTGGCCGATGTGCGCTCCGTGGGCGTCCAGGGCGACGGGCGCACCTACGGCCACCCCGTGGTGCTGCGGCCCGTCAGCAGTGAGGACGCCATGACGGCCGACTGGACGCGTCTGCCCTATGACGTGCTCGCCCGCATCTCCACGCGCATCACCAATACCGTTCCCGAGGTCAACCGCGTGGTGCTCGACTGCACCTCCAAGCCTCCGGGCACCATCGAGTGGGAGTGAGCCGCTGAGGCGGCAAAGAGATAGCGGCCAGACGGCTCAGGACGAAGACCCGCCGCGAGGAACGGGTCGACGACGGCGGCTGGCCTGTCTCCGTGGCGGTGCGCGTCGACCGCATTGCCTCCCCTCGGTGAGATTGGCAGTAGGGTCGGGCAGGACCGCACTCGACGATGAAGGAGACCGCAGTGGACCTCACCTCCAACCAGCGCCCCGCCGACATGGAGCGCATCACCACCCCCGAACTGGCGGACGCCTTCATCGCCGAGGCCACCCGGGCCGTGCGCGCGCAGGTCGGCAACGGCACGGTCCTGCTGGCCCTGTCCGGCGGCGTCGACTCCTCCGTCGTCGCCGCCCTGCTCATCGAGGCGATCGGCAAGCAGTTGGTCAGCGTCCACGTCAATCACGGCCTCATGCGCAAGGGTGAATCCGAGCAGGTCGTCGAGGTCTTCCGCGATCGCCTGGGCTCCAATCTCGTCTACGTCGACGCCTCAGATCGCTTCCTCCGCTTGCTGGAGGGCGTCACCGATCCTGAGGCCAAGCGCAAGCTCATCGGGGCCGAGTTCATCAACGTCTTCGCCGAGGAGGCGGCGAAGCTCGACGGTGTGGGCTTCCTGGGGCAGGGCACCATCTACCCCGACATCCTCGAGTCGGATAAGGGCGTCAAGGCTCACCACAATGTGGGCGGACTGCCCGAGGACATGGACTTCGAGTTGGTTGAGCCCGTCAAGCTGCTGTTCAAGGACGAGGTGCGCGTCGTCGGCAAGCGGCTCGGCCTGCCGGAGTCCATGGTCGAGCGCCAGCCCTTCCCCGGCCCGGGGCTCGGGGTGCGCTGCCTGGGCGCCATCACCCGCGACCGGCTGGAGGCGCTGCGCGAGGCCGACGCCGTCGTCCGCGAGGAGATCGAGGCAGCAGGCCAGGACATTTGGCAGTACTTCTGCGTCGTGCCGGACATGCGCGCCACTGGTGTGCGCGACGGCGAGCGCGCTTTCGACTGGCCCGTCATCATCCGCTGCGTCAACACGGTTGACGCCATGACGGCGGAGGTGCCCGAGCTGGGCTGGCCGCTCATGAAGCGGATCACCGCCCGTATCCTGGCTGAGGTCCCCGGCGTGTGTCGCGTGGCCTACGACCTCACCCCCAAGCCCGTGGGCACCATCGAGTGGGAATGATGCTCTGAAGGAGGCGTGCATGCTCGGCGTCCCCGAGACCTCGTCCGGGTCCGTGCTGCTGGATCGACTGCGGGCGGAAAAGGCGCAGGGAATCAAGGGTGGGATCTACTACCGCCTTCAGATCGACCTCACCTACTCCTCAAACCGCATTGAGGGGAGCCGGCTCTCCGAGGAGCAGACCCGTCTCATCTTCGAGACCCGCACGCTCGATGCCTCTGGCGGCCCCGTGCGCGTCGACGACGTCGTGGAGACTTCCAACCACTTCCGTGCCGTCGACGCCGTCATCGACCACGCGGGTGAGCCACTCGACCAGGAAGCGCTCAAGCGCCTTCACGGCCTGCTCAAGGCCGCCACCGCAGATGCCGGCAAGGAGTGGTTCGCCGTCGGCGCTTACAAGCGGGTCCCGAACGAGGCCGGTGGCCAGACCACGACGGCGCCCGAGGATGTCGATGACGAGATCGCGACGATACTGATCGGGTACGAGCCGGAGCGCCCCCACACGCTGGAGGAGATCGTCGACATGCACGTGCGCTTCGAGCGCATTCACCCTTGTCAGGACGGTAATGGGCGGGTCGGGAGACTAGTCATGCTGAGGGAGTGTCTGGCCAGCGATGTCGTCCCCTTTGTCATCACCGACGATATGAAGGCCTTCTACTACCGGGGTCTGCGTGAATGGGACTCGCATCCGGGATTCCTCCTGGAGACCTGCCGTGCCGCGCAGGACCGTTTTATGCAGTATCTCGACTACTTCCGCATCCCCTACGCCGGAGGAGCTTATCGAGTACAGCGCCCCCTTGATGTCCAGAGGCGTCCACATGACCGAGGATGAGGCCATCTCCTGTATGGCTGCTGTTCTGCCCGGCCTCAAGAGGTGGAGGGATCAGAAGGACCAGGGGGACTGAGCCGGGCTCACTGCCGGGGGCGAGCAGCGCGACTCCAGGAGAGACTTCGGCCCGCCGGCGGCTTGTCCAAACCCGGTGGCGTTGGGGAGAACCGGTCACCCGCGCCACCGGGTTGCGTGAAGGCGCTACAGGTGGCGCCTGCGAGGCGCTGCTTGGGCCCGCCACAGGCAGCGCGAGTCGGGCGTTCCGCCTGCGGGGCCCGGGACGGGTCAGGCTCGGTGCCGCTGTTGTGTTGACGCGCCAGCCGGGCGCAGTGGACGATAGCGCCCGGCGGGCCACCCCGCTCAGGACCAGGAGGAGCCGTGGCGATCCACCCCAGCAGGCGCTTCAAAGCGCTGGCCCGGGCTGTCGCCGTTGTCGGCGCGCTCAGCGCGCTCGCACTCCTGATCAACGCCCTGACACTGGCCAGCCCGCTTGTCGAGATGCTCGCCGAGACCGCACTGCTCTTCGTGGGCAATATGGTGGTTGCGCTGCCCGGCCGCCAGTTCATGCGGGGCCTTGTCGTGCACACCGAGGCCCGCCGGACGGTCGCCACCAGTGCCTTCGTCGTCGTCGCCGTTGCCGTGCTCCTTGCGGACTACCTGATGGTCAGCGTCATCACCAACGGCACAACCAGCCCTTTGGCCACAGTCGTGACGACCATCATCGCCGCAGGAGTCTGGCTCACCGCCTACGCCGTCGCCTGGAAGCCCTTCCTGGAGCAGCCCGAGAACCGCTACGTCACCGCGCTCGTGTCCCTGCTGCTCGTGTGCGTCTCCACGGGGCTGCTGTTCGGGAGCATGGTGCTGGCGGCCGTGGTGGAGAGCACGGGCCGGGTCGTCGAGTTCGCTCGGTTCTCGCTCGCCTGCGTCTCGTTCGCGTCGGCCGCCTCGTCCTTCTCGGTGCAGTGGGACTCACGCGCCTCAGGCCTCCAGCGTCAGCAGCAGGAGAGTCTTGGGGGAAGGACCGTGGCAGTCAGGGAGTTCAGGCCGGGGGCCGACCTGGCCGATGCGGAGGCGCTCGCCTCCGCGGGCCTGAGGCTCGACCGGTTCTCGAGGAACGCCCTGGAGTCCTGGGCGTATGGGCGTGACGTCCTGTGCGAGGCGATCGCCCGCTCCACGCACCTGTACGGCGCCTACCACGCCGGTAGGCTCGTCGGCTTCGCCCTGGCGGACCGGCACGGAGGGACTCGGCCCTACGCCAGGTCCCGCTTCGCCCTGTATCACCGGGCGTTCACGCTCCTTGAGCGGGTCTTTCAGCGCGGAGGCGGCGACGACAGGTACCTGGCGATGAGAGAGCACTTGGTCTCCCGACTCGACCCCGCCCCTGATGCCGAGATCATCCTTCTCGTGACGGAGCCCGAGGTCACGGGCAAGGGTATCGGCAGCAGACTGCTCGACGCGGTGGAGTCGGACCTCGCGGGGCAGCGGGTCTTCCTGTACACCGACGAAGCGGATAATCACGAGTTCTTCGCCAACCGCGGGTACAGGCTCGCGGCACGTGAGACCCTGATCGAGGAGGACGCCGACGGCGAGACCGACACCGTCTGCGTGGTGCTCGTCAGGACGTTGCCGGACCGGCCGGACCAGAAGGCTCCCGGCACCACTCGGCACCCTCACTGAGGGCAGAGCCGGCTCGCCATCCTCTTCTTCTCAAGGCGAAGCATTCGCGCCGGGGGCTGTGGGAGACCAGGCCGTGAGGGTGGTGTGTTCGGGTCGGGGTGCCCCTGGTGGAAGAACTCGACCACGTGGAAGCCGCAGCGGTTGACGTAGAAGTGGACGTTGCGCTCGTCTGCGTAGGGCGTGATGGTCTCCCAGACCTCGACGCTCGGGTAGCGGGCCTCGATGGTCTGCCAGATCGCCTGACCCAGGCCGCGGCTCTGCACGCCGTGCCTGACGTAGAGCAGGTCGAGGCGGCCATGGCCATCAGCGGGGTCGATGATGACCACCGCGCCCCCGACGACATCGTCGTCCACGACTGCGGCCAGGGCGACGGCGCCGGCGGCCGCGAGCGATTCGTCGACGTCCTCCTCAGGCAGGACCTCACCGTGCTCGCCCACGCCGTCGGGAGCGCCGAGCCGGAACGCCTCCTGCATCTGCCTCTTGAAGGCGACGAGGTCGCCCTCCTCAACCGGTACAAGAGCGACGGTCATGGTCACTGTCCTTTCAGCTCTGCAGGCGATCCGTCGATCATAGAGCAGGGCGCTGAGCTCCGGTCGAGGTCAGGGTTGGGGTAGCGCCAGGCCGACGAGGCTGCAAGAGGAGTGGTGCCAGTGCCCCGCGCTCGGCGGCTGACAAGCGGGTCCCTGTCCAGCTCCGCCGGGACGGTGCCATGGGCCGTCATGCAGGGTCGCATGCCCGGTTGAGGACATCTGATGCAGATTGGTCATCGTGTCTTGGCCAATCTAGAACATGGTGGGATCGTTGTGTGATGACCAAGCAGTACAACGTGACTGAGGCCAAAGCACGTCTCTCCGATCTCCTGAAAAGGGTGGAGCGCGGCGAGGAGGTCATGATCGCGAGGGCGGGCAAGCCTGTTGCCCGGCTCCTGGGGACCGCGGGCCGCGGGATCGGCCGCGACGCACTCGACCGGCCTCTCGGGCTCGGTGACATCTGATGAACCGTTGCGAGCCCCACCTCTGCCGGGGCTGTGAGGGCGAGCAACCGGTCGCCACATGCCCGGTTGGAGCGGCGCCACATGCCCGGTTGGAGCGGCGCCACATGCCCGGTTAGAATGGCGCCAGTTGCCGTACTGGCAGCGCGCGACAAGGGCGGAAGAAGGGGCCTGTGGAGCAAGAGGGCTATCTGCCGAGGGTTGTGGATCGACTTGTCGACGATGTTCTCGGCTACTCGGGTGGCATCCTTATCGAGGGCGTCCGCGCCTGTGGGAAGACCATGACCGGACGTCAGCACGCCTTGTCCGAGGTTGCGCTGGACTCCGGGCTGCCGCAGCTGCGGGCTGCCCTGGACGTTGATCCCTCGCTGCTCCTCGCTGGCGATGCGCCGCGCCTCATCGACGAGTGGCAGGTCGAGCCCTCGCTGTGGAACCTCGTGCGCAGGGAGATTGACGCGCGTCGTCGCACGGGGCAATTCATCCTCACAGGGTCGTCCGTCCCTGCTGAGGATGCTGCGCGGCACTCCGGCGCGCACCGGATCTCACGGATCCGAATGCGACCCATGACCCTGTTCGAGCGCGGCCGGGGGGACGGCAGCGTCTCTCTGGAGAGCTTGTTCGATGGCGAGGTCCCGACGCCGGTGCTCGGTGCGGGCGTCGGCGTGCGGGATGCCCTGTATGACCTGGTGCATGGAGGGTGGCCCGCAGATCTCGACCTGACCGCCGCTCAGGCGCAGCGCCGTCTGCGCGACTATGTTGAGGACGTTGTCAGTATCGATATCGGTCGCCTGGACGGTGAACCGCGGCGAGATCCCGTGCGCATGCGAGCCCTGATGCGCTCCCTGGCTCGGCACATCGCAACAGAGGCGTCTTTCAGCACCATTGTCAAGGATGTGGCTGGACGGTCCTTGAGCGCGGAAACCGCTATCGCCTATGTGGGGGCGCTCAGGCGCCTCTTCATCATCGAGGAGCAGCCTGCCTGGGCGCCGCATCTGCGGTCCCGGTACGCGGTGCGCACCTCATCCAAGCTGCACTTCGTCGACCCTGCGATCGCGGCGGCCGTGACGGCGACGTCATCGGAGCGCCTCATGCAGGACCTGGAAACCGCTGGTTTGTGGTTCGAGTCCCAGGCAGTGCAGCATCTGCGGATCTTCTCCGAGATGTGCGGCGGCCGCCTCTACCACTACCGGGACAAGGCGGGCAGGGAGGCTGACGCCATCGTGGAGCTTGATGACGGGCGCTGGGCCGCTTTCGAGGTCAAACTGGGGCAGCGCCAGATCCCTGCAGCGCAGGCCTCTCTCGCCGCCCTGGTGGCAGACATCGATACTGCGCGGACCCCTCCTCCAGTGTTCACAGCCGTCATCACCGCCGACGGCCCCGTCATGCCGCTGCCCGACGGCGCCATCACCTTCCCCCTCAACGCGCTGGGGCCGTGAGGAGGGGCGAGGGCAGCGGGGGAGGCCTGAGCCCCTGCCCGATGTCCGACGGGGTAGGAGGGTGGGTGGCATGCCGTCCGAACTCGGGAGTGGAAGCGGTCCGAACTCGGGAGTGGAAACGGTCCAAAGTTGGGAACGCTGCTGGTGGGAGGGCAGATGAGTTACCTGGATCGACTCGTCGATCCCGTGCTCGGCGCGACGACGGCGTCCTCGTGGTCCCGCTGGCGTGCCTGAGGCCCTGACCGCTGCGCGCGCAAGGCCGGGGCCGATGCCATCAGGCGCCGGGTCAGATATGGATGACTGACTCCGCGAACAGGGTGGTGCGGCCTGCGAGGGCCACCCGGTCGCCGCGCATCGTGCACACGATCTCGCCGCCGCGCTCGGAGGCCTGCCAGCAGCGGAGCCGGTCCTTGCCGAGCGTGCGCGCCCAGTACGGGGCGATGTGGCAGTGCCCCGAGCCGCACACGGGGTCCTCGTCGACGGCGAGCTTGGGCGCGAAGGTGCGTGATACGCAGTCGTGCTCGCGACCTCGGGCGGTGACATGCACCAGCAGGCCGTCCAGGGCGGCGATCGCGTCGAGGTCCGGGGCCAGGTCGCGCACCTCCTCCTCAGAGCCCAGGACGCACATGAGGTCGCGGCCCATCCAGGCCTCCACCGGACGTGCGCCCAGCGCTCGCTCCATGGCATCGGTCACCGGGGCGGGAGAGAGGTCATAGACGGGGAAGTCCATCTCCAGCAGATCGTCGTCGGCGCGTGTCACGACGAGTTCGCCGCTGAGGGTCTCGAAGGCGATGCGGCTGGCACCCTGCTCGTAGAAGCGCAGGACGGCGGCGGCGGTTGCGAGGGTGGCATGACCGCACAGGTCGATCTCCCCGCCCGGTGTGAACCACCGCAGGCGGTAGCGCCCGCCGCCCCCGACGGCGAAGGCGGTCTCGGAGAGCCGGTTCTCCTTCGCGATGCGCGCCATGAGCGCGTCGTCGATCCACTCGTCCATGATGCACACCGCGGCCGGGTTGCCCGCGAAGACCTCCCGTGTGAAGGCGTGCACCGTGTACTGCCTGAGGTCGGCCATGATCTTCTCCGCCTTCTCTCATCATCCGTTGACCTCATGGTATGGCAGTGGCCACCGGGATCCCGCCACGCGGGTCGATCGGTGCCTGGCATCAGACGCTGCTGATCACCCCATTGCGGACCCGGTAGGTGTAGACAACCTCGTCATCGCTGTCCTGTGGACTGGCCTCCGCGTCCTCGGTGGGGGATGTGGAGGGCTCCGTGGGGGACGACGATGCGTCGTCATCGAAGAGGGAGGCGTAGGTGAAGGTGATCGTGACCTCGCCGTCCGCCACGGCTCGGAACACGAAGATCATTGTTCCCCCGACGCCGGTCATGCCCTCCTCATGCTCATCAGTCAGGTACTCCGAGCAGTCCTCCTCGAGGACACCGTCTGTGCTCATGGTGTACCTCCACTCATAGGGAGTCGTGTGATTCGCCTCCAGGGAGACCTGGACCCGGTCCTCGCCCTCAGTCGGGCATGTGGGCTCCTCGCGCGGAACGATCCGGGTGCCCGATGAGCGCGTAGCAGTCGGGGTGCCCGATGAGCGTGTTGCCGTCTGGGCGCCTGACAACAGCTCGCACCCGGACACGGCGAGAAGCGGTGCGGCGCAGGCAACGGCCAGTGCGCGGCGGCGGCTGGGCGCATGGGGCATGACATGGGGCGTGGGGTGGAGCATCGTTCTCCCAACTCGATCGGTGTGATCACCATTATCCAGCGCCTACGGAAGATCAGCACGGGCCCAATGCCCCACAGGGAGCCTTGCCTCCGCAGGGCGCTACGCCGGCAGTGGGACGACTGGCGAGACGGTCCTGCTCGTGTCCAGCGCTGATGAGCCCTGGCCGATGAACCGCACCGCGGTGCGCAGACCGCAGTGTGGAGGACGCGTTCAGGTCCGCGTCAGTGGTGCGTCAGTACTCGCATCGAATCGCGCCAGGCTTCGGGGGTGCCGTTCAGGTCAGGGGAGCCCGTCCTTCGCCATCCGCGCCCTGGGATTCGCCTGGTGTGACAGGCTAGGAGCGCTGGCGCGCGACGAAGGAGGGCATCATGGAGTACACGACGCTGGGCACCACCGACATCACGATTCCCCGCCTGTGCCTGGGCGGGATGAGCTTCGGCAAGGTCTTCCCCGACTTCCACCAGTGGGTCATCGGCCCTGAGGAGACCCGGGCCGTCATCGCCCGAGCCCTGGAGCTGGGGCTCAACTTCATCGACACCGCCAATGTCTACGCCCACGGCACCAGTGAAGAGTTCATCGGGAGCGCCCTGAAGAGCCTGGGCGTCAAGCGCGAGGACGTGGTCCTGGCCTCCAAGGTCTACTTCAACGAGGGGCGCCTGTCCAGGGCCGCCATCGAGCGGGAGATCACCGGCACCCTGGAGCGTCTGGGCACCGACTACCTGGACCTCTACATCATCCACCGCTTCGACTATGAGACCCCCATCGAGGAGACCATGGAGGCCCTGGACTCCCTGGTGCGCGCCGGCAGGGTCCGCGCGCTGGGAGCCTCGGCCATGTACGGCTACCAGCTCCACAGCATGCAGGTGGTGGCCGACGCCAACGGCTGGACGCGCTTTGCCAGCATGCAGAACCACTACAACCTGCTCTACCGGGAGGACGAGCGTGAGCTCATCCCCGTGACCAAGCAGTTCGGCATGTCGCTGACCCCCTACAGCCCTCTGGCCTCGGGCCACCTGACCCGCCCCACCTGGGACTCGGACTCGGTGCGCTCGACCACGGACAGCACCATGCGCAGCAAGTACGACGCCGGGAGAGCGGCGGATATGCCGATCGTCGAGCGCGTCGCCGAGGTCGCGCAGCGCCGCGAGGTGGCCATGGCCGACGTCGCCCTGGCCTGGCATTGGGCCAAGGGCGTGGCCGCGCCGATCGTGGGCTGCTCGCGCCCCAGCCGCGTCGACGACGCCGTGCGCGCCCTGGAGGTGAGCCTGACCCCCGAGGAGGTCGCCTACCTCGAGGAGCCCTACACCCCCCACGAGCTCGTCGGCCTCATCCCGCACGGCCAGTAGGTCGCGAGGTCTCCCCGCTCGCCGGCGGTGCCCGCACCGCCCGGGGCCACGGTGCTCCGCAATGCGCGCGTCAGGCGAGGGGGAGCCGCAGCAGGGTGTTCCGTCCTGGCAGTTCGTCGTCGGAATCCGCCCACCTGACCAGGAGAATGTGCATAGGATCGCAGCATGGCGGCAGCGATTGTTGTACTGATTTTCGTAGCGCTCATACTGCTGTGGTCGGTGATCGACCCCAAGGGCATGTGGAGGACCACCGCCTCCTGGCAGTTCCGCAACCCCGAGGCCAACGAGCCCTCGGATGCCTCTTACGCACTCACGCGGATCGGCGGCGTTGTAGGGCTCGTCGTCTGCCTGTCTGCCGCCGGCCAGATCGCTAACCTATCGGGCGATGCCCAGGCGGAGGCAAGCGCCTCCAGCACCTTTACCTACATCAACCCGTGGGCGCCGAGCACTGATGATGACGGCTACGCCGAGGCAACCGTGGAGGCCGCGGCCGTCGATCCCTTCCCCTCGGCCGTCAACAGTGACGTCGGCTCAGGGGAGCCGGTCACGCTCTTCGCGCCTGTGCTCACCGACCCTCAGGCGACGCCGGATTCCTCCGACTCCTCCAAGCCGATCGGCGTTGAGGCCCTGTACTACCCCTGGCTGCCCGGTGACCATCCCAATGCCTTCGCCGCTGCCAACGTCATTGACTCCAAGGTGGCCCTGGGCACGCTCGACGTCGCCCAGGCGACGACTGTCGGTGGGGGCGAGGCCGCGATCGGTGAGGGCTCGGCCATCATCCTGCGCCTGTCCACACCGGTCTGCGCCGTGACATCGGTCAGGGTCAGCGAAGGCGACACCGGGATGAGTGTCGAGGTCTCGGGGATCTCGGACCCCTCGCGCTGCGGACAGACCACCGAGGGGGCCTACGTGGCCATGCCGCTGACCGAGGAGCAGGTGGCCAAGGCGCGCGCCTACGTCGCACCGGCCTACCACCCCCTCGATGACTCCGAGCTCAGGTACGGCCGGGGCTATCAGGAAGGGGAATGGAAGCCCACGGCCTTCAGCGCGAGGATGCGTGCCGAGCTCACCGATACCTGGTCGACCCCCGAGCAGGACGGCGAGCTGACGCGGAGGGTTCTTCTGCCCTGGACCTCAGGTCTGTGACACGCCGGCGCCCCGCCTGCACTGCCGGGCCCCGTGCGGCGATATGCGCTGGGGCGCCCAGTGTGGCACCGTTCGCCACGATGACACCAAGCCCCTACGCCTCCCGCCCCCTGACGCTCTCGGTCGTCGGCCAGCGCCTCGGCGGCCTGGCCTACGTGCCCCGCACCGCCTCCGCCTCAGCCCCCGCGCCCCTGGTGATCTGCTGCCACGGCATGGACGGCTCCCACACCCGCGTGACCCCGATGGCCCTGCGCTTCGCCGCGGCCGGCGCCGTGGCCGTCTGCTTCGACTTCCGCGGCGGCGGAGGCGGTGCCAGCGAGGGGGATCCGCTGGCCATGTCGGTCCTCACCGAGCTGGCCGATCTCGAGGAGGTCCTGGCCCACACCACCGCCTGGGGGGAGGTGGATGCCTCCCGGGTGGCGCTGTTCGGCCTGAGCCTGGGAGGGGCGGTGGCCGCGCTCGCCGCCGCGCGCCACCCTCAGCGCGTCAGCGCCCTGGCCCTGTGGTACCCCGCCCTGGGCCTGGACCGCGACCTGCGTGCCCACTTCCGCTCCCTGGACCGGGTCCCCCAGCACTACGACTACCGGGGCAACCGCCTGGGGCGCGCCTACGCCGTCGACGCCTGGGGCCTGGACATCGAGGCCGAGATCGCCTCCTACCGGCGCTCGACCCTCCTGGTGCACGGCGACCAGGACCGCTCCGTCCCCCTGGCCGTCTCCCAGCAGGCCGCCCGCATCATGCCCGACGCCGAGCTGGTCACCGTCCCCGGCGCCGCTCACGGCTTCGCGGACGCCGACTGGGAGCGGGCCATGACCACCACCATCGACTTCCTGTCCTGGAACGGGATCCTTGAGGGCTGAGGCGGTCTGCCGCGCCGCGCCCACCGCGAAGCCGAGCCGTGAGGCTCTTCCGCGCCGCGGCCGGTGGGCATAGGGTGCCAGGGCCGGCCGTCCCCTCGGCAGTCGGCCGCCCACCCATCAAGGAGGAACCATGCCCGCTATCCAGGCGACCACTGACACGAAGGTGGCGGTCTTCATCGCCCCGGGTCTGGAGGAGGTTGAGGCCCTGGCCGTGGTCGACCTGCTCTTCCGCGCCGGAATCCCCACCGACATGGTGTCGGTGACCCCCGAGCGCACAGTCACCTCCTCCCACAACATCGTCCTGACCGCTGACCGCACCCTGGAGGAGATCAGCCTGGACGACTACGACATGCTCGTCCTTCCCGGCGGCCTGCCCGGCACCCCCAACCTCAAGGCCTGCGAGCCGCTGATGGCCGAGGTCCGCGCTCGCGGCGAGGCGGGCCGGCCCCTGGCCGCGATCTGCGCCGCCCCCTCCATCCTGGCCGAGCTGGGGCTGCTCCAGGGGCGGGAGGCCACCTCGAATCCTGGATTCATGAGCGTCCTGGCAAAGCACGGGGCCCGGCTCTCCGAGGCGGCCGTGGTGGTCGACGGCGCGATCATCACCTCGCGGGGCATGGCCACGGCTGTGGACTTCGGCCTGGAGATCGTGCGCCACATCCTGGGCGACGCCGCCGTGGAGGACCTCAAGACCGCCATCGTCCACCAGGGCTGACCCGGACCCGAGCGGCCCGTGGGCGGTGGCACACCATGTGTGCCACCGCCCACGGGCCGCTTATCGTCCGCCTCAGCTGCGCGAGCGGCGCGTGGGGAGGGCGGCCATGGCCAGGAGCGCCACGCCGGTGCCGGCCAGCAGGAGGATCGCCGTCATCGCCAGATCGATCTGCGCCCCCAGGCCGACGGCGATCAGCAGCCCTCCCACGACGAGCAGCACCGCTCCCCACACCAGAGTCACCGGACTGGTCCTCAGGGGAGCGTCGTCGCGCTCGGGCAGTCTGCTGGCCGACCACACCGCATCGGATCCTTCGCCCGCCGCGGCACTGGGCATGGGCTTGGTCCCCGACGGCTCTGATGACGGGGAGATGGGCTGGGTGGGCGCCTCGGTGGAGGCACTCACCGGGGTGGTCATGACATCGGTGACTGCATGCGCCTCGGCCTCGGCCGGGCTCATGGGGCTCGCCTGCCCCTGCGGGTCTGCCGTCATGGGCTGGGTGTCGTCGTGCGTGGACTCGGTGCTGGTCATGATGTGTGCTCCTGGGTCGATGGTCTGGTGCTGGTCAGTTGGTCGATGTGCTCTGAGCCGACGGCGAGGCCGTGGGCTCTGCTGTGGGCTCGGCCGCGGCACTGGGGGAGGCCGAGGCCTCGGAGGCCCCGTCCTCAGGGGACGTTCGCCCACCGGTCTCCTGCCAGGCGCGCGACAGGCAGTCCTGATACGCCTGGCGCTCCTGAGAGGAGAGCTCCTCAACATCCCGCCAGGTCGGGTCTGGGACGTGGTTGGGGAAGGACAGGCCCGCCAGGCAGGCCTGGGCGGTCTGCGAGGTGACGGCGGCGTGCTCCATGCCGGGCACGGGCCACTGCGCGGCGGGATCCTGGTGCTCGCCCTGGGCGTCCGTCCAGGTGTCGACCACCCAGGTCGGGCCCTCCGCGCTTCCCGACCAGGTGACCTCAGCGGGCTGCTCGGTGAGGTTGAGGCCGCCGGTGCCCACCCGCGTCCTGATGGTGATCGCCGGTCCGCTCTCGCGTGCCGCCGGGGAGTCCAGGGTGATCGTGCGCCCAACGCCCCCCGTGTCCTGCCGATAGCGGTGGATCTCCTCGCCCGCCAGGGTGTAGTCGCCCTCGGCGCCGCTGCGGTCGATGGTGGTGCCGTGCGCGTCGGACCAGGGGCTGACCAGATCCGCGGACAGGGAGCCGACGCCGGTGCGGGCATCGACCCGCACCGCCTGCCCGGCGCGGGTGAGGATCCTCAGGTCGCCCGCGCCCAGCTCGAGTTCCACGACTGGTGGCACTGCCGACGCGTCCTGGGGGGCGGGCATGTCGCGCAGGTCGAGGATCACGTTCCCGACGCCGTGCCTGCCCAGGGTGACCGCCCCCCGAGAGCCAGCGCCCTGATCCGCGATCTCCTGCCAGGTGTAGGTCACGTCCCCCACCGTGGTCATGGTCGGCCCTGTGACATAGGGGCCGATGGCCAGCGCCGGCAGCGCGATCATGAAGGCCAGGACGCCGAATCCTGACATCCAGCCGCCACGACGGCGCCGCAGGGCGGACAGGAGGACTCCGGCGCCGAGCAGCGCCGTCAGGCCTCCCTGCGCGATGAGCATGCCGCTGGTCGTCGTCACCCTCCCCAGGTCGATGGCCAGGAGGCAGCCCGCCAGGGTGACCAGGGACAGGCCCAAGACGACCAGGCTCAGACCCCGGCCAGGGCCCCGACGCGGTGCCCTCCTCCTCGGGGGCACGGGCCGGGGCGGGACAGGCTGGTACGGGGCTGCGCGGTGGAGAGGCGGAGCGCCCGGAGCCCTGTGCTGCCAGGCGCTCGGCCCGGCAGGCGCGCCCGGCTGGGCCGGGGCGCCATGCCAGCCCGGACCACTCGATCCGCCGGGGCCTGCGGGCGCGCCTGCTCCGGCAGCGCCTGCGGGCATGCCGGGGCCTACGGGCGCACTTGCTCCAGCGGGGCCTGCGGGCGCGCTCGGCCCGCCCGGCCCACCGGGGCCACCGGGCGCGCTGCGCTGCCAAGTACCCGGCCCGCTCGGCCCGCTCGGCCCGCCCGGCGCTCCCGTCCCGCCCGGCGCTAAGGGCCCGGCCATGGGGGAGGGCTTCGGGCGCTCGCGCCGTCGGTCCGCGTAGCTCAGGCAGCTCATGACCACCAGGATCAGCAGGCCCACCCAGAACAGGCCCCACAGGATGCCGCCGAAGGCCGGCAGCCCCCACGCCTCGGCATACCAGGTGGGGATCAGACCGCCGTCGAGCATGGTCAGACCGACCAGCATGGCGCCGATCGCCCCCGCCAGAGCGGCATTGACCCGCCCGGCGATGGCCTCCTCGACGTGGATGCGCCCATCGGACTCCTCGGGGAGCAGCGCCCAGCCCAGGCCGTAGAGGACCAGGCCGATGCCGGAGAAGACGGAGATGACCACCCACACGCAGCGCACTACGATCGGGTCGATGCCCAGCCGCAGGGCCACCCCTCCGGCGACTCCTCCCACCCAGCGCTGATCGGTGCGCATCAGGCCGCTGTGTCGCAGTGAGGCGAAGAAGCCGCCGGATCGCGGGCCCTGGGATCTGCTGCCACCCGGCGCGCCGCCTGGCCCCGGTCCGCTGTGATACCCCGGGCGCCCCGGCCCGCTGGGAGGACCCTGCTCGCCGTCGGGGGCGTGGCCGGCGGAGCGGGGCGGGTCGCTCGGGCCCTGCGTCCCGGCAGGGCCGGCGCTCGGATCCTGACTCTCGGGGCTCGTGGGCCCCTCGTGACTGCTCATGGGATTCTCCTGGTGGGTGCTCGATCGATGTGCTGGGGCCCCGACAAGCGGGACGAGGTACTGCCGAATGGGTACGGCACTGATGGCAGTCCGCGGGAGTGCCCCGTGGCGCCCATGGTCTGATTGGGTCTCATCGTGCCGCCCCGCTCATGGTGTGGCCGTGGGACTCGGCTGCGCCGGGGTCGGTGAGGCGCCGTGCGGGGAGCGGAGGACCCGCTGGATGCACTGGTCGTAGTCGTGCCGCTGAGACTGGCTCAGGTGGTTGATCTCCTCCCAGTCGTCCCAGTCGGCGTCCTGGTCGTCGTCGTCGTGGGAGTCGGCTGCCTGCGCCGAGTTGAGGCAGACGGAGGCGTCCTCCGCGCTGACCGCCGGGTGGGTCATGCCCGGGACCGGAGTCTCCCCCCAGTGCCAGCGGCCGTCCTCGTCCCTCCAGTGCTCGATGATCCACACCTCCTGAGAGGCGTCACCCTGCCAGATCACCCCTTGGGGGCTGAGGACCGACACCGCCCCGGCCCCCAGGCGCGAGTGGACGGTCACCCGAGGACTCGATGATCCCTCGGGCCGCAGAGCCACCGACCTGGACAGCCCTGAGGACTCCACGCCCTCCTCGACCGGCTTTCCATGCACGGTGTAGGCCGTCTCGACATCAATGGATGGTGAGGGGAGCCCGTCCATGCTCCAGTCACTGGGGACCTTGGCGGACAGTGGCCCCACGCTGGCCTGAGCCTCAACACCGACCTGCGCATCCGGATCGGTGAGGACCTCCAGTGCGCCCACCCCGAGCTCGACCTCGATGCGGGTGACCTCGGCGTCCTGCGGCATTCCGCGCAGGTCCACGACGAGCTCCCCGGCCACCTGCGCCGGGAGCGCACGGGTGCTCCCAGAGCCCGCGGCGACGATGTCCGACCAGGAGTAGACGGTGCGGCCGGTGCTCGCGGCGATCTCCTGGCGGGGCAGCGCCCTGATGGAGGCCGGAATCGCCGTGCCCAGCGCCAGGACCGGCAGCGCCACCACGATGGCCGGCCATCCCAGCCAGGACATCCAGCCCCCGCGACGGCGGCCGGCGCCGCTGAGCATCACCCCGGCCCCCAGAATCGCCGCAGGCAGGCCGGCCATCAGCAGGACGCCATTGCCCACGCCCACCGACCCGGTGAGCATGGCGGCGACCACCGCCGCGGTGGCCAGGGCGATGAGCCCCAGGACGATCAGGCTCAGGCGGCGAGGAGGCCCGGGATGCCGTAAGCGCTGTAACTGGGGCTGTGCTGGAGGGCGGAAGGGATCGGATGCTGTGTGCTGCGTCATGACTCCATGCTCGCCTTGACAGGCCCTCCATCACGATCGGGGAACACCCTGACAGCCCCCGGATTTCCTCCCCGAGGGACCCGGATATCCGGCCCCGAGGCCCCCGCAGGCGGGGCCGGCGTGCCACGATGAGACCATGACGACGACGCGGCCAGGCCCCGCTCCCGCCGGGCGCATCGCCCCCGCCGCCCCGGGTGCCATGAGCGCCGCACCCGCCACGGGGGCGGAGGGGATGCCTCACCCCCTGGAACCCGGCGTCCCCGTGGCTCCCGTTGCTCCAGTCCCCGGTGCCCCATGGCGTCCGGGGCCTGCCGGCACGGTGTGGCGGCCCCCGCTGAGGCGGCCGGGCCGCACCCTGGCACCCCTGCCCCAGCAGGCCCTGGCCTCCCTGCCGGCGTCCTGGCGCCGCCCCAGGATCCTGGTCGGTGTCTGCGCCGGCCTGGGGGCCCACCTGCGCGTGCCGGTGAGATATGTGCGCCTGGCCGCCCTCGTCCTGGCGCTCGCGGGAGGGCCGGGGCTCCTCCTCTACCTCATGCTGTGGGTGGCCGTGCCCAGCGGCGACCCGTGGGCCGAGGCCTGGGGGACTCGCCCGACGGCGCGCTCCCGCCTGGCCTCCCGGCCCGCATCGACATCCCCGGTCTCGCTGCGCCTGCGCGGCCTGGTGGGCGGCGCCGCCCTCATCGTGGCCGCGATCCTCCTGGCCGTCTGGCGCGCCGGCGGTCTGCGCGACGCCGGCAGCATCCTTCCGCTGCTCCTCATCATCACCGGCGCGGCCCTGGCCTGGTCCCAGATCGACGCCCTGACGGGCCCAACCCGCAGCGTGGGGGCGGTGCTGCGCCTGGCGGGGGGAGTCGCGCTGGTCGCCGTCGGCATCCTGCTGTGGCTGGCCTCCGAGACCCCACCGGGTGACCTGTTCACCGGGGCGCTGACGGGCGGGGCCCTGGTGGTGGGGGTGGGCCTCATCCTGGTCCCCCTGTGGCTGCGCACCAATCGGGCCCTGGCGGAGACCCGCGCCGCCGAGGCCCGCGAGGCGGAGCGCGCCGATATCGCCGCCCACCTGCACGACTCGGTCCTGCAGACCCTGACCCTCATCCGCAAGCGCGCCGAGGAGCCGGAGACGGTGGCCAGGCTGGCCCGCTCACAGGAGCGCGAGCTGCGGGCATGGCTCTACACCGACCGGCCCGAGCCGGGCACCTCCGTGGCCGACGCCTTCCAGGACCTGGCCGGGGAGATCGAGGATCGCCACGGCGTGGCCGTGGAGGTGATCTGCGTGGGCGACCGCGCCCCCGACCGCTCCACCGAGGTGGTCGTGGCCGCCGCGCGCGAGGCCCTGTCCAATGCCGTGCGCCACGGCGCGCCCCCGGTCTCCCTCTACATGGAGGCCGGGTCCCAGGGCCTGGAGGTCTTCATCCGCGACCGCGGCCCCGGCTTCGAGGTCGAGGACCTGGCCCGGATCGCCCCGGACCGCCATGGCGTGCGCGAGTCCATCATCGCCCGCATGGAGCGCCATGGGGGCAGCGCCCGGGTCAGGCGCCTGGAGCAGGGCACCGAGGTCGGCCTGCACCTTCCCATCGGTCCGCCCGAGGACTGACCCACCGCGCCCGGCCCGTCACCCCGAGCAGAACAGGATCACCCATGCCCCACCCCTCTGAGCCCACCGACTCCCAGACCCGCCTCAGGGTCCTCGTCGTCGACGACCACGCCCTGGTGCGCGCCGGTGTGCGCGCCGAGCTGACCGCCCACGCCCCTGACCTCGATGTCATCGCCGAGGCCGACGACGTCGAGGGCGCCATCGCCGCCGTCCACGCCCTGGCCCCCGATGTGGTCCTCCTGGACGTCCACCTGCCGGGAGGCAGCGGTGGGGGAGGGGCCGAGGTGGTCGCCTCCTGCCACGAGGCGACCGGCACCCGCTTCCTGGCGCTGTCGGTCTCCGACGCCTCCGAGGACGTCGTGGGAGTCATCCGCGCCGGGGCGCGCGGCTACGTCACCAAGGCCATTACCACCGAGGACCTGGCCCAGGCGGTGCGGCGCGTTGCCGCGGGCGACGCGGCCTTCTCCCCGCGCCTGGCCGGATTCGTCCTGGACGCCTTCGGCGCGGGGGCCGGGGAGGTGGCGGTGGCCGATTCCGAGCTCGACCGCCTCTCGGCCCGCGAGCGCGAGGTCATGCGCCTCATCGCCCGCGGATACACCTACAAGGAGTGCGCCGCGGACCTGTTCATCTCGATCAAGACCGTGGAGACCCATGTCTCGGCGGTGCTGCGCAAGCTCCAGCTGTCCAACCGCAATGAGCTGACCCGTTGGGCCGTGGCCCGTCACATCGTGTGAGGCGTCGCCGGGCGCTGAGCCCGGCGCTCCCGCGGCCGCTCCTGCGGTGGGAGGCGCCCTGCCCTGGGCGAGGGGAGGGCCTCATGGAGGGGCGGGGGTCATCCGTGCGAGGATGCGGGTTGTGAGCCCGTCTCTGGAGCCGACCGACCGCCCCGCCTCCGGCACTGTTGAGCGCGCCGCCCGCCATCTGCGCGAGGGCGGCCTGGTCATCCTGCCCACCGATACCGTCTACGGCATCGGCTGCGCCGCCGGGGATGGAGGGGCCGTCTCCCGGCTGCTGGCCGCCAAGGGGCGGGGGCGCCAGATGCCCCCGCCGATCCTGGTCTCCAGCCCCGAGGACCTCCAGGGCCTGGCGCAGTGCCCCGCTGGAGCCCAGGACCTCATTGAGGCCTTCTGGCCCGGGCCCCTGACCCTGGTCCTGGATGCCGACGGGCGCCTGGACTGGGACCTGGGGGAGACCGGGGGGACCATCGCCGTGCGCATGCCCAACCACCCCCTGGCCCTGGAGCTGCTGGCACGCTCCGGCCCGGCGGCCGTGACCAGTGCCAACCTCAGTGGTCAGCCCCCGGCCACCACGGCCGACCAGGCGGAGCGGGCCTTCGCCGGCAGGGCGCGAAGGCTCAATGATCCGGGTGGGGCAGGTGAGCCGCAGATCCAGTTGGAGCCTGACAGCATCGCCCTGCTCGACGCCGGGCCCACCCCCGGGCCGGTGCCCTCGACCATCGTGGACCTGTCCTCGCGCGCCGCCGAGGAGGGCACGATCCTGCGCCGCGGCGCCCTGGAGGAGTCGCGGATCCGTGCCGTCCTGGCCGGGCACGCGCCCGCGGCGGGCTCGAGCCCCGCCGTCGCGGCGGCCCCCGCAGGGGGTGGCGCGTGAAGGTCTACCTGCTCGTCCTGGCCGTGGCCGCGGCCGTGACATATCTCGCGGTCCCGATCGTCCGTCACGTCGCCCTGGTCTCCAACGCCCTGACGCCGGTGCGCGCCCGCGATGTCCACTCCATGCCGATCCCGCGCCTGGGCGGCGTGGCCATGTTCATCGGGCTGGCCAGCTCGGTGACCGTGGCCTCGCGGATCCCCTACCTGGCCGGGGTGATCGACTCCAGTGCCTGGGCGGTGGTCCTGGGGGCGGGGCTGGTCTGCGTGCTGGGGGTGGTCGATGACCTGTGGGAGCTGGACTGGATGGCCAAGCTCGCCGGTCAGGCCCTGGCCGCCGGGGTCATGGCCTGGCAGGGCGTCCAGCTCCTCACCTTCCCCATCGGGGGGCTGACCATCGGCTCGTCGCGGCTGTCCCTGGTCTCCACGGTCATCGTGGTGCTCACCGCCATCAATGCCGTCAACTTCGTCGACGGGCTCGATGGCCTGGCCGCCGGGATGGTGGGGATCGGAGCGGTGGCCTTCTTCCTCTACACCTACGTGCTCACCCGCACGACCTCCCCGGAGTCCTACACCTCCCTGGCCGCCACGATCGTGGCGGCGCTGATCGGCGTATGCGTGGGATTCCTGCCGCACAACTTCAATCCCGCCTCGATCTTCATGGGGGACTCGGGGTCCATGCAGCTGGGCCTGGTCTCGGCCGCGGCCACGATCATCGTCACCGGGCAGATCGATCCCGGCAGCATGGAGGGCTCCCGCGCGGTTCCGGCCTTCCTTCCGATCCTCGTGCCCCTGGCGGTGCTGCTGCTGCCCCTGACCGACATGATCATGGCGATCACGCGGCGCACCCTGGCGGGGCACTCGCCCTTCCACCCCGACCGCATGCACATGCACCACCGGCTCCTGGCCGCCGGGCACTCCCACCGCCGGGCCGTGCTGGTGATGTACGTGTGGGCGGCGGTGGCCTCCTTCTCCGTGGCGGCCATGGCCTTCATCCCGCTGCACTGGGTGCTGGCCGGAGCCGTGCTCGGGGTGGCGTTGGCCCTGGTGATCACCATCGACCTCATGCCGGGCCTGCGCGCCACGGTGGCCCGGCGCACGGGGGCCCGCCATGTGCGGGTGGTCTCCTCGCGCCTGGTCTCAGCCGCCGATGAGCCGGTCAGCGCCCTGGATGCCGCGCTTCGGGCCGAGGACGCCGCGGCGCCCCGCTCGACCCAGGACCGTCATGGCTGAGCCCCGTCCCGCCCAGGCGCCCGCCGCGAGCCCTGCGCTGCTGAGCGCCGTCGCCCGCCTGCGCCGCATCCTTATGATCGCCACCGGCGCGCTCATCGCCGCTCAGAGCCTGTGGGCGCTGGTGGGCCCTGTTGCCCGGCCCGCCGCCAGCCTGGCGGTGGCGGCGCTGGCCACCGCGGCCATGCTCAGCTCCATCTGGCTGATCCTGGGGCGCATGGTGCGCTCCGGACCGGCGGTGATGACCGGATGGGTGGGCGGGGGCTACATCGCGCGCATCGCGATCCTCGTGGTCGCGCTGCTGGGCGGGCGGGCGCTGGGCCTCGATGTCCGGATGATCGGCGTCGGGCTCATCGCCGCGATCCTGGTGGGCATGCTCGCCGAGACCATCGTGCTGTCCCGCGCGCGCCTCCTCACCGTCGATCCGGGCGCAGGAGAGCGGTGAGCCACCTGATGGGAGACAGCCGCCAAGTGGCGGAGCAGCGGTGATGGGCTGGTAGCATGTGCGCGTTCCGCACTCTCAGTCAGGACACGCAGGAGGACACCCTGTCCACGCAGACCGTCACCGACGACGCAGCGACCACGAGCACGGCGCCTGGCGCCCACGCCAAGCCGCGCTGGTACTGGGCGTGCCTGGTGGTCCTCGTGGCGATCATCGCCGCCACGGCCGTGCCCGCCTTCACCCAGCACCCCCACGCCCCGGGGATCGGTGACTTCTTCCCCGCCTCCTTCCTGGCTCAGGGCACGGTCCTGGAGGTCAACCGCCTCATCCTGGTGCGCCTGGTCATGGGGCTGGCGCTGTGCCTCATCGTGGCCGTGGCGGCCCTGCGCCTCAAGCAGGTGCCCGGACGCGGCCAGGCCGCCCTGGAGCTGGTCGCCGAGTTCGTGCGCGAGGGCATCGGGGTGGGCATGCTGGGCAACCGCCAGGGCAGGCGCTTCGCCCCCTACCTGACCACGGTCTTCCTGGGCGTGCTGGCCATGAACCTGGCGGGGATCCTGCCCGGGCTCAACATCGCGGCCTCCTCGGTGATCGCGGTGCCCCTGGTCTTCGCCCTGACCACCTACGTGACCTTCATCGGCGCCGGCATCCGCGCCCAGGGCCTGGGCGCCTTCCTGGTCTCCCAGCTCTTCCCCCCCGGCCTGCCCAAGGCCATGTACCTGCTCATCACCCCCATCGAGCTGCTGTCCACCTTCGTGGTGCGGCCGGTGACCCTCACCCTGCGTCTTCTGTGCAACATGGTGGCCGGCCACCTGCTGCTGGCCATGACCTACCTGGGGACCACCACGCTGCTCATGCACCTGCAGGCCACCTCGGCGGTGGCGGCGCTGACCGGCGCGGCCATGATCATCATGACCCTCTTCGAGGTCTTCGTCGCCGTCCTGCAGGCCTACATCTTCACCATCCTCAGCGCTGTCTACATCAAGCTCTCCATCGAGGCCCACTAGCCCCTCAGGGCTGCGGGCCCCGATTCCGACCCACCCCGCGCCCCCGGGCGCAGCAACCAAAGGAAGCACACATGACCACTGCGGCATTCGCCTACATCGGCTACGGCCTGGCCACCCTGGGCCCGGGCATCGGCATCGGCATCCTGGCCGGCAAGACCCAGGAGGCCACCGCCCGCCAGCCCGAGGTCGCCGGCCGCCTGTTCACCAACATGATCATCACCGCGGGCATGGTCGAGGCCCTGGGCCTCATCGGCTTCGTCCTGCCGCTCGTCGTCAGCTGATGCTCACCGCCGCCGTCACCGCCGCAGATCAGGAGGCAGGGGGGACATCCTTCCTGCTTCCCCCGCTCTACGAGATCTTCTGGGCCGCGGTCGTCCTGCTCCTCATCCTCCTGGTGGTGGGGCGCTTCGGGCTGCCCAGGATCTATCGGACCCTCGATGAGCGCGCCGAGCGGATCCAGCAGGGCCTGGACCTGACGGCCAAGGCGCAGGCGGAGCAGGCCGACGCCGAGAAGCGGGCCGCCCGACTGGTCGAGGAGGCCCGCATCGAGGCCGCCCGCATCCGTGACGACGCCCAGGCCCAGGCCGGCCAGATCATCGCCCAGGCCCGCGCCACCGCCCAGGAGGAGGCCGCCGCCATCCAGGAGGGGGCCAACCGCCAGATCCTGGCCGACAAGCAGGCCGCGCAGATCTCCCTGCGCACTGACGTGGGCATGCTGGCCGCCTCCCTGGCCGAGCGGATCGTCGGCGAGCAGCTGCGCGACGCCGAGCTGTCCTCCCGCGTCATCGACCGCTTCCTCGACGAGCTCGAGGCCGCCCCGCCCACCCCGGGCCTGGACCGCATGGATCGCGGCGCCCCCGCTCAGGAGGCGCGGTGAGCGCCGGAACCGCCGAGACGCGCAAGGCCGTCGCCCAGGCCTGGTGGCCCGTGCTGCGGGCCGCCGGATCCCATGGCCTGGAGCTGGGGACCCAGATCCTGGCCATGGCGCACCAGATCGCCAAGGGGTCCCTGAGCGGGCCGCTGACCGATCCTGGGCGCGAGCCCCAGGACAAGGCCGATCTGGCCTCCCGGCTCTTCGCCGGCAAGGCCGATGAGCGCGTCGTCGAGCTCCTCCGGGCCATGGCCCGGCGGCGCTGGTCCCATCCGGTGGACCTCATCTCCCACCTCCACGACCTGGGCATCGAGTCGATCCTCAGCGGCGCCTACTCCGAGGGAACCGTGGGAGACATCGAGCAGGAGGTCTTCGCGGTGGCCAGGCAGCTGGAGGCCGACCCCGAGCTGCGCGCCGCCCTCAAGCCCTCGCGGCAGACCAGCACCGCCTCGCGCGTGCGCCTGGCCGAGCGGCTCTTCGCCTCGCGCATCTCCGCCCCCGCCATGGCCCTGGTGCGCTGGTGCGTGCGCCACCGCAGCGAGGGCGGGCCGGTGCGCAACCTGCGCCGCGTCGTCGAGCTCGCCGCCGCCCTCCAGCTGCGGTCCATCGCCGACGTCGTGACCGCCGTCCCCATGAGCGCCGCCCAGGAGGAGCGCCTGGCCGCCATCCTGACTCGCAGACTGGGCCATGCGGTCGAGCTCAACACGGTGGTGGACCCCGAGGTCATCGGCGGCATGCGCGTGACCGTGACCAACCACGTCATCGACCGCACCATCGCCGGCTCCCTGGCCGAGATGCGAGAGCGCTTGGCCGGCTAGCGGCCGGCTCCCGGCCGGCAGCGGCCCCCACCCAGCCCCGGCCCCATGCGGCCACCCCATACAGAGCCTTCACCCCATACAGACGCAAGGAGACGACAGATGGCAGAGCTGACCATCAGGCCCGAGGAGATCCGCTCGGCCCTCAGCGAGTTCGCCGCGTCCTACAAGCCCGCCGAGGTCGCCGCCCAGGAGGTCGGGCACGTTGTCTTCGCCGCCGATGGCATCGCCCACGTCGAGGGCCTGCCCGGCGTCATGGCCAATGAGCTGCTCACCTTCGAGGACGGCACCGCCGGACTGGCCATGAACCTGGAGGAGCGCCGCATCGGCGTGGTCATCCTGGGCAGCTTCGACGGCGTCGACGAGGGGCAGGTGGTGCGCCGCACCGGCGAGGTCCTCTCCGTGCCGGTGGGGGACGCCTACCTGGGGCGCGTGGTCGACCCCCTGGGCCGGCCCATCGACGGCCTGGGTGAGATCGCCGCCGAGGGCCGCCGCGCCCTGGAGCTCCAGGCCCCCGGTGTCATGGCCCGCAAGTCCGTCCATGAGCCCCTCCAGACCGGGCTCAAGGCCATCGACTCCATGATCCCCATCGGCCGCGGCCAGCGCCAGCTCATCATCGGCGACCGCCAGACCGGCAAGACCGCCATCGCCCTGGACACCATCCTCAACCAGAGGGCCGCGTGGCAGAGCGGGGACCCTGACAAGCAGGTGCGCTGCATCTACGTGGCCACCGGCCAGAAGGGATCGACCATCGCCGCCGTGCGCGCCACCCTGGCCGAGCGCGGGGCCCTGGAGTACACCACCATCGTGGCCTCCCCGGCCTCGGACCCGGCCGGCTTCAAGTACCTCTCGCCCTACACCGGCTCGGCCATCGGCCAGCACTGGATGTACGCCGGCAAGCACGTCCTCATCGTCTTCGACGACCTGTCCAAGCAGGCCGAGGCCTACCGCGCCGTCTCCCTGCTGCTGCGCCGCCCGCCGGGCCGTGAGGCCTACCCCGGGGATGTCTTCTACCTGCACTCCCGCCTCCTGGAGCGCTGCGCCAAGCTCTCCGATGACCTGGGCGCCGGCTCCATGACGGGACTGCCCATCATCGAGACCAAGGCCAACGATGTCTCGGCCTACATCCCCACCAACGTCATCTCCATCACCGACGGGCAGATCTTCCTGCAGTCCGACCTGTTCAACGCCGACCAGCGCCCCGCCGTCGACGTGGGCATCTCCGTGTCCCGAGTCGGTGGCGCCGCCCAGATCAAGGCCATGAAGAAGGTGGCCGGGACCCTGAAGATCACCCTGGCCCAGTACCGCTCCATGCAGGCCTTCGCCATGTTCGCCTCCGACCTGGACGCCGCCACCCGCGCCCAGCTCACCCGCGGCGAGCGGCTCATGGAGCTGCTCAAGCAGCCCCAGTACACCCCCTACCCGGTGGCCGAGCAGGTCGCCTCGGTGTGGGCGGGCACCAACGGCTACCTGGACGACCTGGAGGTCTCCGAGGTGCTGCGCTTCGAGGAGGCCCTCCTGGACCACCTGCGTCGCAACACCCCGGTCCTGGAGACCATCGAGGCCTCCGGCGCCCTGGAGGAGGAGACCGAGGCCGCTCTGCGCGAGGCCGTCGAGGCCTTCCGCACCACCTACCAGGCCAAGGGGCAGCTGCTCGGGGCTCAGGCCGCCGAGCCCGAGGAGCCGGCCCAGGCCGAGCGCACCCACGAGAAGATCGTCCTGAAGAAGGGCTGAGCCGTGGCAGGAAACCAGCGCGTCTACAAGCAGCGCATCCGATCCACCCAGACCCTGCAGAAGGTGTTCCGGGCCATGGAGCTCATCGCCTCCTCCAGGATCGGTCAGGCGCGGCGCAACGCGCATGAGGCCTCCCCCTACGATCACGCCCTGAGCCATGCCGTGGCGGCAGTGGGCTCCTACGCCAGCCTGGACCACCCCATCCTCGCCGAGATCGCCGAGCACTCCGGCAACCCCCGGGTGGCGGTTCTTGTCTGCACCTCGGACCGCGGCATGGCGGGGGCCTACTCGGCCACCATCCTGCGGGAGTCCGAGAGACTCCTGGCCCAGCTGGTCGAGGAGGGCAAGGAGCCGGTGGTCTACACCTTCGGCCGCCGCGCCCAGTCCTACTTCTCCTTCAGAGGAAGGCCCATCGAGCGGGCCTGGACCGGGGAGTCCGACCGCCCCACCGAGGCCACCATGGCCGAGGTCTCCACCACCCTGCTGGATGCCTTCATGGCCACCGCCGAGGAGGGGGGAGTGGGCGAGGTCCACATCGTCTTCACCCGCTATGTCTCCATGGTCTCCCAGGTCCCCGAGGTCCGGCGCATGCTGCCCCTGACCGTGGTGGACGTCGAGGAGCCCGAGGACTCCGAGGACTCCGAGGACTCCGAGGGCGCCCATGGGGGCGCGCACCACGATGAGGCCGGCGTGCAGGGCGAGGGCCCCGCCGCGTCACCGACCCTGCCGCTCTACGAGTTCGAGCCCAGCGCCGAGGAGGTCATGCAGGCCCTGCTGACCCGCTACGCCGCCAGCCGCATCCGCAACGCCATCCTGCAGTCCGCGGCCTCCGAGCTGGCCAGCCGCCAGCAGGCCATGCACACCGCCACGGAGAACGCCGACGAGCTCATCATCACCTACACCCGCCTGGCCAATGCCGCGCGCCAGGGCGACATCACCCAGGAGATCACCGAGATCGTCTCCGGGGCCGACGCCCTGGGCTCGGGATAGCGGGACAGGCCGCCCCACGGACCATCTGTCGAGGACTCACGGAAGAACGAACATGGCTGACACCACCACCCCAGGGACGGGACGCATCACCCGGATCATCGGCGCCGTCGTCGATATCGAGTTCCCGCCCGAGGCCATCCCGGCGATGTACAACGCCCTGCGCGTCACCGTGCAGGCCACCAGCGAGGGCGCGCAGGCCCATGAGATCACCCTCGAGGTCGCCCAGCACCTGGGGGACAACATCGTGCGCGCCATCTCCCTGAAGCCCACTGATGGCCTGGTGCGCGGAACCGAGGTGCGCGACACCGGCGCCCCCATCACCGTGCCCGTGGGCGATGTGACCCGCGGCCACGTCTTCAACGTCACCGGCGATGTCCTCAACCTCGCGGACGGCGAGAGCCTGGAGATCACCGAGCGCTGGCCCATCCACCGCCAGCCCCCGGCCTTCGACCAGCTGGAGTCCAAGGAGCAGATGTTCGAGACCGGCATCAAGGTCATCGACCTGCTCACCCCCTACGTCCAGGGCGGCAAGATCGGCCTGTTCGGCGGGGCCGGCGTGGGCAAGACCGTCCTCATCCAGGAGATGATCCAGCGGGTGGCCCAGAACCACGGCGGTGTCTCCGTCTTCGCCGGCGTGGGCGAGCGCACCCGTGAGGGCAACGACCTCATCGTGGAGATGGAGGAGGCCGGCGTCTTCGACAAGACCGCCCTGGTCTTCGGCCAGATGGACGAGCCCCCGGGCACGCGTCTGCGCGTGGCCCTGTCCGCCCTGACCATGGCCGAGTACTTCCGCGACGTCCAGAACCAGGACGTGCTGCTGTTCATCGACAACATCTTCCGCTTCACCCAGGCCGGCTCCGAGGTCTCCACGCTGCTGGGCCGCATGCCCTCGGCGGTGGGCTACCAGCCCAACCTGGCCGATGAGATGGGCCAGCTCCAGGAGCGCATCACCTCGGCGGGAGGCCACTCCATCACCTCCCTGCAGGCCATCTACGTTCCCGCCGACGACTACACCGACCCGGCCCCGGCCACCACCTTCGCCCACCTGGATGCCACCACCGAGCTGTCCCGCGAGATCGCCTCGCGCGGCATCTACCCGGCCGTGGACCCCCTGGCCTCCACCTCGCGCCTCCTGGCCCCCGGCTATGTGGGAGCCGAGCACTACGGGGTGGCCACCCGCGTGAAGTCCATCCTGCAGAAGAACAAGGAGCTCCAGGACATCATCGCGATCCTCGGCGTCGACGAGCTCGGCGAGGAGGACAAGATCACGGTGGCCCGGGCCCGGCGCATCGAGCAGTTCCTGTCCCAGAACACCTACATGGCCGAGAAGTTCACGGGCGTGCCCGGCTCGACCGTCCCGCTGACGGAGACCATCGAGGCCTTCCGCCGCATCTGCGAGGGGGAGTACGATCATCTGCCCGAGCAGGCCTTCTTCAACATCGGCGGCATCGAGGACCTCGAGCGCCGCGCCGCCGAGCTCGGGGCCTGAGTCGGACAGGACAGGCAGGAGGAACCGTGGCACTGAGCATCGAGGTGGTCAACCCCACCGAGCTCGTCTGGCAGGGGCGGGCCCAGCAGGCCTCCGTCCCGCTGATCGACGGCGAGGCTGGCATCCTGCCAGGGCGCCAGCCCCTCCTGGCCCTCCTGGGCTCGGGAGCCCTGCGACTCACCGAGATGGATGGCACCGTCCTGGAGCTGCAGGTGCGCGGGGGGTTCTGCTCGGTGGACCATGACACGGTGACCATCGCCGCCGACGAGGCCAGACTGAGCGCGGAGGCCTGAGGATGACGGCGCAGGCGTGGACCATCGTGGCGATCATCGCCCTGGCCATCGTGCTGCTCATCGCCGCCTTCCTCGTCCGCCTGCGCTTCCTGGCCGGTCAGGTCGGCTCCTTCGAGTGCGCCTGGCGCGCCGGGCCCCGCTGGTTCTCCGGGGTGGCCGCCTTCCGGCACGAGTCCCTGGACTGGTACCGGCTCATGTCGCTGTCGCTGAGGCCCACCCGGTCATGGTCCCGCCTGGAGCTGGAGCTCCTGGAGGCCCGCCACCGCCGCGCCCAGGGTCGCGTGGTCGACGTCGTGTGCGCCGATCCCTCCGGCAGATTCGAGCTGGCGATGATGGATGAGTCCTACTCGGCCCTCATCTCCTGGGTGGAGTCGGCGGCCCCCGAGCAGCCCCGGCTCTTCTAGGGCGCCCGGGTGGCGCGCACGGAGACGACGTGCAGGATGTGCTCCAGGGGGCCGCGGGAGTACACGGCGAGCCAGGCCATGGCGAAGACGATGCAGCCCCCGCCCAGGGCCAGGGCTGAGAGGTTGCCGCTGCCCGGCCCCAGGCCGCCCGCGGCGATGACCACCAGGTGGGCGCAGTAGACGGTCAGTGACATGGAGCCCACTGCCGCCAGGGGCGCCAGGAGCAGCCGGTGACGCAGCGCCACGAGCTGGGCCAGGGCGATGACGACCATGGCCACGCCCCCGGAGCCCAGCGCCTCGAAGGTGGTGTTCGTGTGCGGTCTGGCGGTGATGAGGGACTCCAGGTCGAGCCCGGGCAGGGAAGGGCCTGTCGGGCCGGCGAGCGGGGCCTGCTCCTGGACCTCGTCGAGCGTGATGGGCTCAGGGGCGACTGGGCCTGGATCGGCGGGCTCAATGGAGCCGTCGCCGGGCACGGCCGGGACCGAGCCCGCCCCACCCTCGTGGCAGGCCTGCGCATGGCGGGGCGAGACGAGCACGGGGGAGTCGTGGCTGTCGGGGATGAGCACCATGCCGACCACCACGGCGCCGCCGTAGCCCAGGACGGCGCACAGCGCGCCCGCGGCCGCCAGGCGCCACAGTCGGGCCGGCTGCCAGTCGATGCGCGAGAGTCCCAGGCCCAGGAAGATGTAGGCCATCCACACCAGTCCCGGGTAGGCGCCGCTGACGAGGAAGGACAGCATGGCGGTATTGCCGTCCTCGGTGCCGAAGACCATCAGGCCGGTGTGGGCCGGCAGCGTGATCAGCGCCCCAACCGCCAAGGGGCCCAGGACCGCCGTGGCCGCGGCCAGCGCCAGCAGCCTGCGG
The DNA here is from genome assembly GCF_900637295.1 of Actinomyces slackii. NCBI lineage: Bacteria > Bacillati > Actinomycetota > Actinomycetes > Actinomycetales > Actinomycetaceae > Actinomyces > Actinomyces slackii. The sequence continues at coordinate 1,408,192 of NZ_LR134363.1, forward strand.
GGACCCAGATGCACGAAGGGCAGGGCCAGGGACAGCCAGGCGGCGTAGAAGCCCAGGATGACGGCGACCGGCGTGCCCAGGGAGGCCATGGCCGCGCCGAGCGCCAGCAGAAGGCCCGAGCGCACCAGGACGCGCAGACGGGTGCGCACGAGGCGATCGCCGCGATGGGGCTCCAGGCGCCCGGTGATGATGCCCAGGGAGAAGCCCGCGATCACGGCGAAGAGCACCGAGGACCGCCCATGAGACAGGGCCAGGATCCCCTCCAGGCTGGTCAGGCCGCAGGAGGTGGCCCCCACATGCGCCACAATCATCCCCAGCAGGGCCAGGCCCCGGGCGGCGTCGAGGCCGATGAGCCGGTTCGGCCCCGTCGTGCCGGTGAGGTACGGGCCCCGGCGCAGCGGGAGCCGCCAGCTCGCGGGATCGGCGGCGGGGGCCGAGGGCAGTGCGGCGTGCGTGCTGCTCACTCCGGGGACTCCTCAGGATGCGGTGGGCCTTGACCAACGGGGGATCCTCCGTCGATCCGGGCGATGGCGGGGCGGCGAGCCGGGGCGAGGACCATTCCAGCGCTCAGCGACGGATGAAGGAGAGCAGGAGGAGGTCATCGCGAGCCGGGCCCGGCTCCAGCCCCACCCGCGCGGCCTGGTCGCGCAGGCCCTCCGGGCTGAGGATCCTCCAGTCGGTGCGGGCCGTGCGCTCCTGGAGCACCTCGCCCGCCGCCGTGCGGACAGTCCATCGCATGGTCCAGCGCATCGTCTCGCCGTCGGGCTCGGCCCTGCCCTCGGTGCCGTACCGCAGTCCGCCGACGGCGCTCTGCCCGAAGTCCGTCCATGGCACCTCGATGGGCTCCAGCGGGCCTTGGAGCGCGATGGCCAGAACGCCTCCCGGGGGCAGGCGCTCGCCCGCGAAGCCCCAGAAGCGATCCTGAGCGGCCTCATCGAGGTGACCGAGCATGTTGAGCGCGGTGATCGCGCCCAGGCGGGAGGGCAGGAGGGGAGCGGCGTCGTCGAGCGTCCCGGGGAGCACTGTGACGCGCGGCGCCAGGCCGGGAGCGGCGCAGACGGTGGCCATGAGCCCCGCCCGCATGGCCGGATGCGGCTCGACGGCGTACAGCGGATGGGCCCCGAGGGTGGCGAGGCCGGGCAGGAGGGAGCCGGTGCCCGAGCCGAGGTCGAGGATCGGCAGCCCGGCAGGAGGGCCGCCGTCGCGACCGAGGATCTCGATGAGCGCGGCGCTCATCGCCTCGACGTAGGGGAGGGCCAATGCCGCGTAGATGTCGGCGTTGGCGCTGTAGAGGTCGCTGGGAGGAGCAGGGGCTCCCTCGGAAGGGCTCATGAGGGACTCCTCTCGCGATACGACTGCCCGGGTGCCGGTCCGCGGCCGAGACTACCCGTTAGGGTGGGCCGGTGCGCCTTGTCATCGCCTCATGCTCCGTGGACTACTCCGGCCGTCTCGACGCCCACCTGCCCCGGGCCACCCGGGTGCTCATGCTCAAGGCCGACGGCTCCGTCCTGGTCCACTCCGATGGTGGCTCCTACAAGCCCTTGAACTGGATGACCGCGCCTGCGCGCCTGAGTGTCAGCGACCCCGATGACCAGGAGCGCGAGGAGGGGGTCAGCGCCGTGTGGCAGGTTCACTCCACCAAGACCGAGGACCGCCTGGTCATCCGCCTCTACGAGGTCATCTCCGATGTCAGCCAGGATCTGGGAGTGGACCCGGGCCTGACCAAGGACGGGGTGGAGTCCCATCTCCAGGAGCTCCTGGCCGAGCAGATCGAGGTGCTGGGCCCCGGCTACCGCCTGGTGCGCCGCGAGTACCCCACGGCCATCGGCCCGGTGGACATCATGGCCAAGGACGCCCAGGGCCACTCGGTCGCGGTGGAGATCAAGCGCGTGGGCGGGATCGACGGCGTCGAGCAGCTCAGCCGATACCTCGAGCTCCTGGGGCGCGACCCCCTGCTCGCCCCCGTCCAGGGCGTCTTCGCCGCGCAGACCATCAAGCCGCAGGCCCGCGTGCTGGCCGAGGATCGCGGCATCCGCTGCGTGGTGCTCGACTACGACGCCATGCGCGGGATGGACGACGCCGAGTCGAGGCTGTTCTGATGGCCGCGCGCCCCACTCGTCCCGCGCGCCCCGCGCGCCCTGCCCCGGCGGCCGAGCCCCTGCCCCGGGAGGTCTCGCTGGCCAGGATCGTGGCCCAGGGCCTCGTTCCCGCCACCGCGGCCCCGGACCCGGTTGAGGCGGTGCGCCGTCAGCTCGCCATCCAGGGCCAGCAGGTCTCGGCGATCCCCCACGCCATCGCCTCGCGCACCGGCGAGGCGGTGGGCATGCCGCAGATCGATGAGGCCTTCGGGGCCGGCGGGCTCGTGCGCTCCTGGCCCATGCGCGGCACCGTCCACATCACGACGGCGGCCGATTACCACTGGATGCGCGAGGCCCTGCTCCACCGCATGGCCTCATGGATGCGGGCCGATGAGGAGCGCTTCGGGCACGGCTCGGCGGGCCTGGAGCGGGCCGCGAGCGCCGCCTGGCAGGCCATCGAGCGCGCCGCTGACCAGGGGCGCCCCGGCTGCACGCGCGCCGAGCTCATCGAGGCCTGGCAGGCCGAGGGCGTCCTGCCCGATCTCATCGCCGCAGGCGCCGATGACTCCTACGCCAAGCGGCATCTCATCGTCGGGCTCCACGCGGTGGGGGCCCTGGTCCAGGGGCCCCGCAGCGGCGGGGAGCACCTGGTCATCGACGCGCGACGGCTGCCCGATACGCGAACCGGCCCCGGCGGGAGCGGGGGAGCGGCCCAGGGCCAGGAGGGGCACCGCGCCGCCCTGGCGGAGATCGCCCGGCGCTACGCCACCAGTCACGGCCCAGTCAGCGCCGCGGATCTATCGCGCTGGACCACGATGCCCAAGCGGGAGGCGGCCCGGGCGCTCCAGGACGCCGTCGAGATGACGAATGCCGAGGGCTACGCGGCCGATCCGGCCAGCGGCGCAGTCCCCCTGGCCCGGGGGCTGGCCACAGGCGGGGCGCGCGGGAGCCTGGAGCTCATGGAGCCGGGCGGGACCGTGCCCCGGGGAGCCGAGACGCTCTATCTGCGCGCTGACCTGCCCGACCTGCTGGCCGCCCACCGCGCCCAGGCCGAGCGCACCCGCTTCCTGGCCTCCTTCGATGAGCTGCATGTGGGCTACAAGGACCGCAGCTGCCTGACCGATGCGGCGGGGGAGAGGCTCATCTGCCCCTCCATGAACGGCATGTTCCGGCCGATCCTCGTGGACCGCGGGCGCGTGGTGGCCGTGCGGCCGGTGGGCGCCGGACTCATCTGGGCCGACTCGGCGCGCCGCAGCGCCCGGCTGGAGCGGGATGTGGAGCGGGCGGTGCGCGCCGTCGAGGAGCGGCTGGCCCGCTGAGGGACGCCGGTCTTGCGCCCCGGCGGCACCGCGCCCTGGCGGCGCCAGCCTCACATGCAGTTGTCTGATGTCTGGGCCTAGACTGCGGGTATGAGTAGCGCTGCCACCGCCCTGCGCGGGCGGGTCATCACCCCGGAGGGCATCATCGAGGACGGGGCGGTGGTCGTCGTCGGGCGGCATATCGCCTGGGTCGGCGAGGCGGCAGCGGCGCCCGTTGCCGGTTTCGGTCAGGCCCTGGAGGGCGCCTGGGCGGCCCCCGAGGGCGGCTACCTCCTGCCCGGCCTGGTCGACGTCCACTGCCACGGCGGGGGCGGGGAGTCCTTCCCCAATGCCGCCAGCTCCGAGCAGGCCATGGTCTCGATCCTGGAGCACCGCCGTCACGGCACCACCTCGCTCGTGGCCTCCTGCGTGACGGCCGCCGCTGAGGTGCTCAAGGAGCGCACGGCCCTCCTGGCCGAGCTGTGCGATGCCGGTGAGCTGGCCGGCATCCACTTCGAGGGGCCCTTCGTCTCGGTGGAGCGCTGCGGTGCCCAGGACCCCACCTACATCCTCGACCCCGATACGGCCCTGACCCGCGAGCTCATCGAGCTGGGGCGCGGGCATGTGGTGACCATGACCATCGCCCCGGAGAAGCCCGGCATCACGGGGGACGAGGGCGTCAATGCCGCCCTCATCGAGGGCGGCGCCCTGCCGTCCTTCGGGCACACCGATGCCCAGGCCCCCGCCGTGCGCGCCGCCCTGGCCGACGCCGCCGCCCGCATCGCCGCGCGCCTGGAGGCCGGCCGGCCCGTCCGCTCGGCGCGCTCGACCGCGACCCACCTGTTCAATGGGATGCGACCCATGCATCACCGCGCTCCCGGGCCGGTGCCCGAGTTCCTGGCCGCCGCCCGGCGCGGGGAGTGCGTCCTGGAGATGATCGGCGACGGCGTCCACCTCGACCCCGCGATCGTGCTCGACATGTTCGAGACCCTGGGGCGCGATGGCGTCGTCCTCATCACCGACGCGATGGCCGCGGCAGGCATGCCCGACGGCGACTACGTGCTCGGCCCGGCGGCCGTGACCGTGGCTGGCGGTGTCGCCAGGCTCACCGGCAGGCAGGCGATCGCCGGGGGCACGGCGCATCTGCTCGACGTCGTGCGCACCACCTGGCGCGGCGGCGTGGATCTTGTCGACGCCGTCTACGCGGCCTCCGTGCAGGGCGCGCGGATCCTGGGCGATGCCAGCATTGGCGCCCTGCGGCCGGGCCTGTGGGCCGATGTGCTGGTCACCGACGCCGAGCTCGCCCCCGTGCGCGTCCTGCGCCGCGGCGCCGACGTGGACCTCGCCGCCCCCCGCACCGCCTGACCTTCACTCAGACCCTCGTCGCCATGCCCTGCATGTCCCTGCATACGGGACCGGGCGCGACGCGAGGCGCAGGGCCCACCAGGTCAGCGCGCAGTGAGTCGGCGCAGGCGCTGCGAGTCGAAATTTTCGACGTTTCCCCGCTGAGGTTGCCCCCTGTTGCCGCGGTGACTCACACTTATCGAAGCGCTTCGTCGGAGCGCTTCGATTGAGGTTCTTCAGTCACTCGTCCCGGCAGCGCTTAGGCACAGTCCATCCAACAGGTTCAGGGAGGAACCGGCACCGGCATCGCGCCGGAGCCCGTCGACGAAGGAGGCGGCCCATGGCCACCATGCAGGACGTCGCCCGCCGCGCGCATGTCGCCGTCTCGACCGTCTCCTATGCGCTCTCCGGCGCCCGCCCGGTGGCGCCGGAGACCGCCCGCCGCATTCGCGCCGCCATGGACGAGCTCGACTACCAGCCCAATGCCATGGCCCGAGGACTGGCCAGTCGCCGCTCCCATACCCTGGCCATGACCTTCCCCAGCTTTGACACCGCCATGGGGGAGACCGTCTTCGAGATCGTCCGCGGTGCGCAGCACGAGGCCTCTCGCCACGGCTACAGCCTTGCCGTATGGCCGCTGGATGAGACCAAGGCGGGCTCTGAGCTCGTGGCACTGGTGCAGCAGGGCAAGGCCGACGGCGTTCTGCTCGTGGAGGTCGAGGTGGACGATCCGCGCGTCGCCGCTCTCAAGGCCGCCGACCTCCCCTTCGTCATGGTGGGCCGCACCGCGGACCCGACCGGCCTGGCCTATGTCGACATCGATTTTGAGCGCACCGTCGACGACGCCGTCGCCGAGCTGCACCGCCGAGGTCACCGCCGCATCGCCTTCATCGGTCGCCCCGACGCCCAGGCCAAGGCCGGCTACGGCCCGGCCATCCGGGGCCGACAGGGGTACCTCCAAGCGGTGGAGCAGCGCTCGCTCACCCCGCTGGCCTTCGCCTGCGACGCCAACCCGCATGCCGGACAGACCCTTGCCCGCGAGCTGATGGAGCACGAGCAGCGCCCCACCGGCATCGTCGTCATGAACGACATGGCCGCCCTCGGACTGCTCGCCGGGCTGCAGAGCCTGGGACTGAGGGTCCCCCAGGACATCTCCGTCGTCGGCGCGGTCTCATCCCCCACTCTGGGGGCCATGACCGTACCGGCGCTGACGACGACGCACGCGCCCGGAGAGCGCATGGGCGCCTTCGCGACCCGCGCCCTCCTGGCCATCCTCGACCAGCAGCTCGATCCGGCCGACTGCCACCAGCTGGTGACCTGCGCCGTCGTCGATGGCGAGAGCCTCGGGCCCGCCCCCGGCCGCTGATCCCCACATCGTCCCCGGACCAAGGAGCCGGGGACTCCGCCACCGCCCTCCCCCAGGGGAGACTCGATGAACTCAACGAAGAGGAACCACACCATGAAGCGCAGGAATTTCAACGCCCTCCTGGCCGCCACTGCCACCAGCCTGCTCGGGCTGGGTCTGACCGGCTGCGGCCCGTCCTCAGGCTCATCCGGCAAGGGCTCGGACACCTTCATCATCTGGGACTACGAGTCCGACGACTCCGCCATGGGGCAGGCCTGGGCCCGGGCGGTGGAGATCTTCAAGGAGAAGCACCCGGAGGTCACGGTCAAGATCGAGGACCAGACCTTCGAGCAACTCCAGAAGAACGCCAAGATCGTGCTCACCGGCGACGATGTCCCGGACATCATGGAGTACAACAAGGGCAACTCCACCGCCGGGCAGCTCGCCTCCCAGGGGCTTATCGAGCCGCTGACGGAGCAGGCCACTGAGCGCGGCTGGGACACCAAGTTGGCCGCCTCATTGCAGACCACCGCCCGCTACACCGAGGACGGCCTCATGGGTGACGGCGACTGGTATGGAGTGCCCAACTACGGCGAGTACGTCTTCGTCTACTACAACCAGGACATGTTCAATGCGGCGGGGCTGAGCGTGCCCACCACCCTCAAGGAGTTCGAGGCGGTGTGCGACGCCTTCGTCGCCGCCGGGCAGGTGCCGCTTGCCGAGGCGGGCTCGGAGTACCCCATGGGACAGCTGTGGTACCAGCTCATCCTCGCCCATGCCGACCGCTCTTTCGTCGACGCCTATCAGCTGTTCAAGAGCGACGTCAACTGGACCTCCGGCCCGGTCAAGCAGGGCACCGACAAGCTCGTGGAGTGGATCGGCAAGGGCTACATCGCCGCTGACTCGGCCGGACTGACCGCCGAGGACGCCGGCACCGCCTTCATCAACGGCAGCTTCCCGATGTTCGTCTCCGGGTCCTGGTGGTTCGGGCGGATCGTGTCGGACATGGCGAAGACGAATTGGGACCAGTTCCTCTTCCCCGGTGCCAACCTGTTCCCCGGCTCCTCCGGGAACCTCTGGGTGGTCCCGGCCAATGCCAAGAACAAGGAGCTCGCCTACGACTTCATCGACATCACCCTGTCCGAGGAGGTCCAGGCCATCCTGGGGGAGAAGGGCGGACTTCCCGTTGCCGGCGACCCCGCCACCATCAAGGACGACAAGACCCGCACCATGACGGACAACTTCGCCCAGATCAACGAGAAGGACGGACTCGCCTTCTACCCCGACTGGCCGGTGGCCGGCTTCTACGACCAGATCACCTCCGCCATGCAGTCCCTCATCAACGGCTCCAAGTCCGGCGAGCAGGTCCTCGCCGATCTGAAGGCCGCCTATGAGGAGGGCAAGGCCGAGATCGTCGTCGAGGACTGAGCAGTGAGCAACGGACGCAGCCGGTCAGCGCGACGCAGGTCCCGGTCGCTGGCCTACCTGCCGTATCTGCTCCCCGGGGCCATCGCCTTCACCGTCATCATCCTGGTACCACTGGTACTCAACGTCTGGTACTCCCTCCACCGGTGGAAGGGCGGAATGTCGCCCATGCGCTTCATCGGCCTGGACAACTACGCCGAGTTGCTTGAGGATGACAAGTTCTGGGCCTCCTTCAGCAACTCGATGGCGATGATCGTCGCCATGGTCATCATCCCGACCCTCATCGGTCTGGTGCTGGCCGCTGTGCTGTTCGACTACATCGGCAAGCACTTCAACTCGCGCACCGCGGCGGCGCTGCGCGCGATGTACTACTTGCCGCAGATCCTGCCGATCTCCGTGGCGGGCATTGTGTGGAACTGGATCCTCAACTCGCAGACGGGCGCTGTCAACACCGTTCTGCGGAGCATCGGCGTGACGGATCCGCCGAACTGGCTGGGATCCACGTCGACGGCGCTGCCCTCGGTCATGTTCGTGCTCATCTGGATCCAGATCGGCTACCCCACCGTCATCTTCATGTCCGCTCTCCAACGGGTGGATCCGGAGCTGTACGAGGCCGCCGAGCTCGACGGCGCGGGCTGGATGGCCCGATTCCGGGCCATCACCGTCCCGCAGATTCGGCCGGAGACCTTTGTCATCGTGCTCACCTGCACCATCGCGGCCCTCAAGGTCTTCGCGCCCATCTATGTGCTCACCCGCGGCGGTCCTGAGAGCTCCACCCTGGTGCCGAGCTACTACTCGTATCTCAACTTCTTCGACAAGTCCAAGGTCGGCTATGGCGCTGCGATCTCGACCGTGCTCACGGTGGTCATCATCGTGATCGCGGGTGTCATCCAGATCTTCCAGAATCGCAGCGAGCGCCGTGATGAGGAGGGCCGCTGATATGACCACGCGTATGTCCGCACAACCATCGACGGCTTCAGCCGGCGCTGCGCCCTCGGGTCGGCGCAAGGACCGCTTCCACCGCGGGGCGGGCCGGTGGCTGGTGCTCGCCGTCGTCGGCCTGTTCGCCCTGTTCATGATCTCCCCGTTCCTGCTCATGGTCATCAACGCCTTCAAGTCCCCGGCCGACTACTCCGGTGGCAGCCCGCTGTCGTTGCCCCAGGAGATCTACACCGACGGCCTGGCCTACTTCTGGCAGCGGGTCAACTTCCCCGTCAAACTGTGGAACTCGGTGTGGACCTCCGCGCTCGTGGCCGTGGCCGGGGCCCTGCTGTCCCTGCTCAACGCCTATGCCATCGGCGTGGGGCGGGTTCGGGGACGGGCCTGGATCGTCGCTGTGCTCATGATCGCCAATATGCTGCCGCAGGAGGGGCTCATCTACCCTCTGTTCACCATGGCGCAGCGCGTCGGCCTCACGGACAACCCCTGGTCGATCGTCATCATCTTCACGGTCATCCAGTCGGCCTTCGGCACCTACCTGCTGGCCTCCGTCCTGGGCACCTTCCCGCGCGCCCTGCTGGAGGCGGCCGAGCTCGACGGTGCCAGCCGCTGGCAGATCCTGTGGAAGGTGGTCTACCCGATCGTGCGGCCCACCCTGAGCGTTCTCATGATCTTCTTCTTCATCTGGACCTGGAACGAGTTCTTCATGCCGCTGGTCATGCTCACCAGCAATGACAACCAGACGGTGCCGATCGCTCTGTCCAGTCTGCAGGGTGATCGCATGCTCGACGTGCCCACCCTCAACGCCGGCGCACTGGTGTCGCTCATCCCGACCTTCCTGTTCTTCCTGTTCTTCCAGCGCACGTTGACCCGGGGAGTGACCGCCGGGGCGGTGAAGTGACCCCTCGCCGCGGCCGGTCGGCGCTGCGCGGTCCGCAGTCCTTGGGGCCGAGGCTCATCGCCGTCGCCCCTGCCGCACTCGGCTCGGAGAGGCCCCACCACCGGTGTTCACTCGTGCCCGCCACTCGACTCATCATCAAGGAGCCCGCATGAAATTCTCCAACGGCTACTGGCTCGATCGCCAGGGCCATGCCGTGCACAAGGCCCGCGGCCTGCTCGACCTCACGGTCGATCCCGCCGGCGCCGTCCACGCCCACGCCCCCGTCCGTCCCGTCGCCACACGTGGCGACACCCTCAACGTCGGCCTCATCTCCGTCGCCTTCACCGCCGTCGCCGACGGTGTCATCAAGGTAGAGGCCGTCCACCATCGGGGCCGGCGCGACCGCGGCCCGCACTTCGCCGTCAACGTGCCATCCGACTACCGGGGCGAGGTTGAGCGCACGGATGCGGGCGTCACCCTGCGCGCCGGGTCACTGGCGGTGACATTGCGGGAGGGCGCCGACTGGAGGGCCGAGTTCACCTCCGGCGGCCGGGCGCTGACGGCGAGCCTGCCTCGTGCTTTGGCCCATATCGTCGGCCCTGACGGCACCACCTACATGCGCGAGCAGCTCGCTCTGCGGCCCGGGGAACGGGTCTACGGGCTGGGGGAGCGCTTCGGGGCCTTCACCAAGAACGGGCAGCGGGTGGACATCTGGAATGAGGACGGCGGTACTGCCTCTGATCAGGCCTACAAGGGCATTCCCTTCTACCTGACCACTGCCGGCTACGGGGTGTTCGTCGCCGAGACCGGCGGGGTCTCCTTCGAGGTTGGCAGCGAGGTCGTCACCCGCACCCAGTTCTCCGTCGAGGGGGAGCGGCTCACCTACTACCTCATCGACGGCCCGACCCCCAAGGATGTGCTGCGCCGCTACACGGCCCTGACCGGTCGCGCCCCCATGGTGCCCACCTGGTCCTTCGGACTGTGGCTAACCACCTCCTTCACCACTGACTATGACGAGCGCACGGTCATGTCCTTCATCGATGGGATGGCCCAGCGCGACCTGCCGCTGAGCGTCTTCCACTTCGACACGTTCTGGATGCGCGGCTTCCACTGGTGCGACTTCGTGTGGGATCCGCACACCTTCCCCGACCCGGCGGGAATGCTGGCCCGCATCAAGGAGCGGGGGCTGCGCGTGTGCGTGTGGATCAACCCCTATATCGCCCAGCGCTCGGCCCTGTTCGAGGAGGGCCTCGCCCGTGGCTACCTGGTGCGCACCACGAGCGGCGACGTGTGGCAGACCGACCTGTGGCAGGCGGGCATGGCCCTGGTGGACTTCACCAATCCGGAAGCAGTCGCGTGGTACCGGGGCAAGCTCGCCGCCCTGCTGGATGCGGGCGTGGACTGCTTCAAGACGGACTTCGGTGAGCGGATCCCGGTGACCGACATCGCCTGGCACGATGGCTCCGACCCGGAGAAGATGCACAACTACTACACGCACCTGTACAACCGCACCGTCTTCGACCTGCTGCGGGAGCGCCGTGGGGAGGGCGAGGCGATCGTCTTCGCCCGCTCGGCCACCGCGGGCGGCCAGCAGTTCCCGGTGCACTGGGGCGGGGACAACGAGTCGACCTACGCCTCACTGGGGGAGACCCTGCGCGGGGGACTGTCGCTGACCTCCTCCGGGTTCGCGTACTGGAGCCACGACATCGGCGGCTTCGAGGGGACTCCGGATCCCGAGGTGTTCAAGCGCTGGCTGGCCTTCGGGCTGCTATCCTCCCACGCACGGCTGCACGGCTCGAGCTCAGTGCGCGTGCCTTGGGCCTTCGATGAGGAGGCGGTCGAGGTAGCCCGCCGCTTCATCACCCTGCGGCTCTCGCTCATGCCCTACTTGTACCGGCTGGCCGGCGAGGCCCACGCGACGGGAACGCCCATGATGCGGTCGATGTTCCTGGAGTTCCCCGACGATCCCGGCGCGCGCGACGTCGACACCCAGTACATGCTCGGGGACAGCCTGCTGGTGGCGCCGGTCATGGATGCCGATGGTGAGGTGGACGTCTACCTGCCCGAGGGCACCTGGACCTCCTGGTGGGACGGGAGCACCGTGATCGGGCCGCGCTGGGTGCATGAGCGTCACGGTCTGGACTCCCTGCCCCTGTACGTGCGTCAGGGCAGCGTGGTGCCGGTGACGGGGGCGACCGCCGACCCGCAGGCCGACTGGGCCGCCGACCTCACGCTGCGCTGCTTCTGCCTTGCCGATGGGGATGAGCGGGAGGTGGTGGTGCCGGCGCACGACGGCTTCCAGGCCGCCACGTTCCACGTGAGCTGCGCGGATGGTCGAGTAAGCGCCCAGGCCGATGGTGCCCGTGGCCCGTGGTCGCTCGAGGTGGACGGCCGGCTTGTTCCTGCCTCGCCCCCGGGTGACTCGCAGTAGGGCCTTGCCTCTGAGCGGGGCGGTCCACAGGGCTATCCGGGCAGGCCGAGGAGTCGGCGGGCGTAGATGGCCTGGCCGGAGTGCTGGGATGCGTCGTCGATGATCGATACCAGGCGCACACCGAGCGTCACGGGCGGCTCCCATTCCCTGTCGATCACCTCATCAAGGCGCGCTGGATCCAGCGACTCCAGGAAGCCGGTGGCGCTGGAGTAGACGGCGTCGAGATAGGCCGTCAGCACCGACAGGTCGCGCACTTCCACCTGCGCAGACTCCTCGGGCGTGTGCCGCCAGTCCTCGGTGTCATCGGGCAGGGGCAGGTCGAATCGCGTGGAATGGCCGCCCGCCGTCCACTCCGGCTCGCGGCCCGCTAACGGCGCGATCTGCAGGTCGATCGCTCGGGCAGTGTGCCAGGCGAGCCAGGTGAGCGAGTCGATCCGCGGTGCGAGCCCATCCACCGGCCGGGCATTGGCCTGCTCGGCACTCACGCCCTCCAGCGCCCGGTCCAGGCGCTCGCGCGAGCGCCCCAGGGCATCGATGAGAACCTTGCGCAGTGCCTGAGCCTCTGTGTCCCCGATACCGCTCATGAACAGCCTCCTTGTCCCATCGCTGCTGCGCCCAACGCGCTGCGTGTGCGGTCAGGATACGGTGTCGAGGCTGCTGATGGCCCCGGTGGCGACGTCGTAGAGCAGTCCGTGGGCGCCGGCCCCGTCCGGGATGAACGGGTCCGCCGCCAGATCGGCCAGGACATCGCGCAGATGCTCCTCGGCGCTGCGCCCCGCGAAGCCGCCGGGCGACCAGGTGGGCCTGGCCCCCGTGCGCTGCTCGAGCAGCGCCAGGAAGGCCTCGTCCTCGATCCGCGACATCCCGCAGTCCGTGTGATGCATGACGATGATCTCGGTGACGCCCAGCGCGTGCTGCGAGATCGCCAGGGAACGGCGCGCGCCATCATCGAGGATCCCGCCGGCATTGCGGATCACATAGGCCTCACCGGCGCTGAGCCCGAGGATCCTCATGACGTCCATGCGGCGGTCCTGGCAGGCCAGGACCGCCAGGCGCGGCCCTGCCGGCCGCGCAATGCTCGGCTCGACGGTCGCTGCCCGCGACAGCGCCTCGCTCACGCCCGGCCCAAGAGGGGAGGAGTGGTTCACCATGGCTCTCCTGCGCTTGGGCCGACTCAGGCGAAGACCACCGTGCGGTGGCCGTTCATGAGCACCCGGTGCTCGGTGTGCCAGCGCACCGCCTGGGCCAGCACGCGCCGCTCGACATCCTGGCCCTTGGCCCGCAGCGCCGCCACGGAGTCCTCATGGGCCACGCGGGTGACGTCCTGCTCGATGATGGGGCCCTCATCGAGATCGGCCGTCACGTAGTGGGCGGTGGCACCGATGAGCTTGACCCCGCGCTCATGCGCCTGGGCGTAGGGGCGCGCCCCCTTGAAGGAGGGCAGGAAGGAGTGGTGGATGTTGATGACCCCGCCGTGCAGGCGCTCGCACAGGGCGGGGGAGAGGATCTGCATGTAGCGCGCCAGGACCACCAGCTCGACCCCCAGGGACTCCACCAGGGCCATCAGCTCGGCCTCGGCGGCCTCCTTGGTCTCGCGGGTCACGGGGATGCAGTGGAAGGGCGCGCCGTAGAACTCCGCCACGGCGCGCAGGTCCTCGTGGTTGCCGACCACCCCGGCCACATCGATGGGCAGGCCTTGGCTGCGGGCGCGGAAGAGCAGGTCGGTCAGGCAGTGCCCCTCCTTGGAGACCATGATGAGGGTGCGCATGGGGCGGCCCACCTCATCGAGGCTCCACTCCATGGCGTAGTCGCCGGCCAGGGCCTCCAGGTCCTTCTCCAGCTCCAGGCGCGGCACGGTGGTCTCGACCTGGACGCGCATGAAGAACAGCCCGGTGTCGCTGTCCCCGAACTGCTTGGACTCGGTGATGTTCCCGCCGCGGCGGGCCAGCGCCCCGGTGACGGCGTGGACGATGCCGGGCTTGTCGGGGCAGGACAGGGACAGGACCAGATGGGTTGAGTCGGACATGGGTGCAGGGTAGCGGCAGGGCTCGCCCCCGAGGAGCAGCCGTCCGCCAGGCAGCCGCCGGTCGGCCGCCCTCGCGACAGGCTGCGCTGAGGGCGGCCGCGGCTCCCGGGCCACGGGTCAGCCCTGGCGGGCCTTGAAGCGGGGGTTCTTCTTGTTGATGACGTAGGTGTGGCCCCTGCGGCGCACGACCTTGGAGCCGGGCTGCTTGGCAAGGGATCGGATGGATGCGCGAACCTTCATGGGTCTCCTGCTCTTGTGATGGTGGGTGGACTGCCCCGGGGACCGGTGCCAGGGGCAGCCGGGCCGCGGTGCCCCGGGGCGGCGGGCGCCCGGGCCCCGCGGGGGCGCCCGGGCGGGGCGGCCTACTCCAGGCCGTAGCGGCGGCGGAACTTCTCCACGCGTCCGGCCGTGTCCAGGATCCGTCCCTGGCCGGTCCAGAAGGGGTGGGAGGCACTGGAGACCTCCACGTCCACCACGGGGTAGACCCGCCCGTCCTCCCACTCGATGGTCTGGTCGGAGGTCAGGGTCGATCGGGTCAGGAAGGCGAAGCCGGCGGAGCGGTCGCGAAAGACGATGGGCGCGTAGGCGGGGTGGATGCCGGGTTTCATGACGCTGCCCTCACCACGAGGACTTCACGATGCCGGGCAGCTCGCCGCGAAGCGCCATCTCCCGGAAGCGGACCCGGGAGGTGCCGGTGAGGCGGATGTGCCCGCGGGGCCGGCCGTCCACGGCGTCGCGCCGGCGCAGCCGGGTGGGGGAGGCGTCGCGGGGCAGGGCGTGCAGGGCGGCCATGGCGGCACTGCGCTCGGCAAGGGGAAGGTGGGGGTTGACGCTGGCGGCCTTGAGCTCGGCGCGGCGCTGGGCGTAGCGGGCCACGATGGCCTGGCGGCGGGCTTGGGCGGCGATCTTGGATGTCTTGGCCATCAGCGGGACTCCTTGTACTCCACGTGCCGGCGCACCACCGGGTCGTACTTGCGCAGCACCAGGCGGTCGGGGGTGTTGCGGCGGTTCTTGCGGGTGACGTAGGTGTGCCCGGTGCCGGCGGTCGAGACCAGCTTGATGATGGGGCGCAGGTCCTTGGCACGGGTGCTCACAGCCTCTCCCCCCGGGCGAGCATGCGGGCCACGACGACGTCGATGCCCTGGCGGTCGATGATCTTCATCCCCTTGGTCGAGACGGTCAGGCGCACGGTGCGCCCCAGGGAGGGGACCCAGTAGCGCCTGCGCTGGAGGTTGGGGCTCCAGCGCCGCGAGCTGCGGCGATGCGAGTGGGAGACCGAGCGGCCGAAGACCGGTCGGGCCCCTGTGACTTGGCAGTAGGTGGTCATGGCATGCATTATTGAGAATGATTCTGGTTCCCGTCAACTGTGGAGGTCCCGTGCCCGACGTCGCCCATCGACTGTCCCTCATCAGCGCCCTGGACCCGGGGCTGCTCGGCCTGGTCGATCTGGCCCTGTCCGGCCAGGAGGCCATGGTCATGACCGCCACCCTGCATCCCGACCTGGCGGAGCGCGGCGTGGTGCGCCTGAGCTGCCAGCAGGCCCTGGGGCAGGACCCGGAGATCCTGGATGTGCCCATGCCCGGCCACTGCCAGACCTGCTCCCTGCGCGAGGTGCTCATCGCCGTGGCCCAGGACCGCGCCGAGCAGGAGCCCGAGGGCGCCACCGTGGTCCTCCTGCCGCCGGCCATCGAGCTGGTCCACCTCCTTCCCCGCCTGGCGGCCGAGCTCGCCGACCTGGCCCCCGGGGTGCGCCTGGCGGCGGTGGCCCACGTCCTGGATGCCGCCGTCGCGCATGACGAGCTCCTGGAGCACAGGCTGCTGGCCGACGCCGGACTGGCCTCCTATCCCGGCGACGAGCGCTGCACCGGGGAGATTCACATGGTCAACCTCGGCTACGCCGACGTCGTACTGTCCCTGGGGCATGACACCGCCGGGGTCGGGGCTGATCTCATCGAGCACCTGCGGCCCCATGAGACTCTCCTGCTCCCGGGCCTGAGCGCCCCGATCCTGGAGTGCCTCCTGTCCATCGACCATGATGCCCCCGAGGCGATCCGCCGGGTCCACCCCGCCACCACCCAGGCCTGGGGCGGCCCCGGTGATCACGGGGTGTGGACCCTGGACCTGAGCGCCTCCCTCCCCTTCCATCCCGGGCGCCTGCGCGAGCTCGTGGCCGACCTGGCCGGATCGGGGCTGTGCGCCCGGGGCTGCTTCTGGCTTCCCAGCAGGCCCGGGCGGGTATGCGCCTGGGAGGTGGCGGGCGGGGCGGTCAGCGTCGGGGATGCCGGGGCCTGGAAGGAGGTCCCCGCGGCCGGGCAGGCGCAGAGCGAGCCGCTGGTCGAGCCCCGCTGTCATCTCGTGGTCACCGGCGTGGGGGAGCCGCAGGTGCGCGACCAGGTGCGCGCGGCCTTCGAGCAGGTGCTGCTGCGCCCCGAGGAGATGCCCGGCGCCCTGGCCTGGATCGGCGTCGACGACGGCCTGGGGGATTGGTTCGGCCAGGCCGAGCAGTGAGGGCGCGCGGGCCGGCCTGTAGGTTGAGGCCATGAGCGAGCAGATCCAGCGCGTGGTCCCCGCCCTGTGGTTCGACCGCAGCGCGCCCCAGGCCGTGGAGTTCTACGTCCGGGCCTTCGCCGAGGCCCTGGCCGACGACGAGCAGGCCCGCGGGGGCACCGGCGTCCTGGCCACCTCCCACTACCCGGATCACGATCTGGGGCCCGGTCAGGAGGCGATGGCCGGGCAGGTCCTGGAGATCCGCTTCCGCCTGGCGGGGCTGGAGCTCAGCGCCATCAACGCCGGCCCGCAGAACCGGCCCAATCCCTCCATCTCCCTCATGGTCGTCATCGACCCCGACTACTGCCCCGACCCCGCGGCCCGCCTGGACTCCCTGTGGCAGTGCCTCATCGAGGGCGGGCGGGCCCTCATGCCGGTGGGGGCCTATCCCTTCTCCGAGCGCTTCGGCTGGGTGGAGGATCGCTACGGGGTGAGCTGGCAGCTGCTGGTGGGCTCGGTGGGCAGGGCGGCGACCGCCAGTGAGCTCGGCCCGGGTCAGGGCATCGCGCCGCCGGACGGGCGCGCGCCCCAGCGCGCGCACCGCGGCGTGGAGGTCATCCCCGCGCTCATGTTCCCCCACAGCCAGGGGCAGGCGGGGGTGGCCGCCCGCCAGTACGTCGAGCTCTTCGACCGGGCCTTCGGGGACTCGGGAATCGGTGAGATGTCCTTCTACCCCGCCCAGCCCGGGCAGGAGCCCGCCCTCCTGCAGGGCTTCATCCGCCTGGCCGGGCAGGAGCTGACCCTCATGGACTCCGGCGTGCTCCACCCCTTCACCTTCTCCATGGGGGTCTCCCTGACCATCCAGTGCGCCACCCAGGAGCAGGTCGATCTGCTGTGGGAGGGGCTCTCGGCGGTCCCCGAGGCCGAGGCCTGCGGCTGGCTCAAGGACCGATTCGGCATCTCCTGGACGATCACCCCGGAGAACATGACCGAGCTCATCGGCCGGCCCGGGGCCTGGCAGACCATGGCCGCCATGACCAAGCCCACGCTCTCGGACTTCCGCTGACCTCCGCTGACCTCCGCTGAGGGCCCCAGCGGGCGGAGCCGGGCTCGGGGCGCTCGCGGTTGGCCCAGGGCCCGGCTCCGCGGATCATCGGCTGATCCGGTGGCCGGCTCAGTAGTCCGACCCGGCGGGGGAGGCGTCGTCGGCCAGGCCGAGCACCACGCCTTCACGCCAGGCGGAGGCGCCCCACGGGCGCTGCGTCGCCTGGCGCGCTAGGCTTGTGCCCGTCGCGACTGGCGCCGGGTGGATCACCACCGGGGAGCGGCATGAACAGCAGACTCCGGGGTCGCCCGCCTGGGCCGCGGATCGCCCGCCCCCTGCGCGCACCGTGCGCGCCCCACCCACGGAGGACATATATGACCGCTGATGCCATGAACCAGCCCCTGGTCGAGCTCGACCCCGAGATCGCCGAGGTCCTCACCGGAGAGCTGGCCCGCCAGCGCGGGACCCTGGAGATGATCGCCTCGGAGAACTTCGTGCCCCGGGCCGTCCTGGAGTGCCAGGGCTCGGTGCTGACCAACAAGTACGCCGAGGGCTACCCCGGCCGCCGCTACTACGGAGGCTGCGAGGTGGTCGACGTCGCCGAGTCCCTGGCCATCGAGCGCGCCAAGGCCGTCTTCGGCGCCGAGTACGCCAATGTCCAGCCGCACTCCGGCGCCCAGGCCAACGCCGCGGTCCTGCACGCCCTGGCCACCCCCGGGGACACCATCCTGGGCCTGTCCCTGGCCCACGGCGGGCACCTGACGCACGGCATGAAGATCAACTTCTCCGGCAAGAACTACCGCGCCACCGCCTACGGGGTCGATGAGACCACCCACCGCATCGAGATGGAGCAGGTGCGCGAGGCCGCCCTGCGCGAGCGGCCCACGGTCATCATCGCCGGATGGTCGGCCTACCCGCGCCACATGGACTTCGAGGCCTTCCGCGCCATCGCCGATGAGGTCGGCGCCGCCCTGTGGGTGGACATGGCCCACTTCGCCGGGCTCGTGGCCGCGGGCCTGCACCCCAGTCCCGTGCCCCACGCCGATGTCGTGTCCACCACCGTCCACAAGACCCTGGGCGGGCCCCGCTCGGGCATGCTCCTGTCCAACCGGGCCGAGCAGTGGGGCAAGAAGCTCAACTCCGCGGTCTTCCCCGGGCAGCAGGGCGGCCCCCTCATGCATGTCATCGCCGCCAAGGCCGTGGCCATGAAGCTGGCGGGCACCCAGGAGTTCGCCGAGCGCCAGGCCCGCACCCTCCAGGGCGCCCGCCTCATCGCCGAGCGGCTCCTGGCCGAGGACGTGCGCGCCGCCGGCGTCAAGCTCGTCACCGGGGGCACCGATGTCCACCTGGTGCTGGTCGACCTGGTCGACTCGGCCCTGGACGGCCAGCAGGCCGAGGACCTCCTGCACGCCGCGGGGATCACCGTCAACCGCAACGCGGTGCCCTTCGACCCGCGCCCCCCGCGCGTGACCTCGGGCCTGCGCATCGGCACCCCGGCCCTGGCCACCCGCGGATTCGGCGCCGCGGAGTTCACCGAGGTCGCCGACATCATCGCCACCGCCCTCATCCACGGCGCCGCGGGCAGCGCCGACGAGGAGCTCCTGGCCGGTCTGCGCGGGCGCGTCGAGGCCCTGACCGGCGCCTTCCCCCTCTACGAGGGGCTGGCCCAGTGAGGGCGCCCTGGGCGGGCAGCGCACAGGTCCTGGACGGCACCGCCACGGCGGCCGCCATCAAGGCCGAGCTGGCCCAGCGGGTCAGGGCCCTGGGCGAGCGGGGCGTGAGACCCGGCCTGGGAACAATCCTGGTGGGCGAGGACCCTGGATCGGTGCGCTACGTGGCCGGCAAGCACACCGACTGCACCGAGGTGGGCATCACCTCCATCCGCGAGGACCTGCCCGCCAGCGCCACCCAGGCCGAGGTCGTCGCCGCCATCGACCGCCTCAACGCCGATCCGGCCTGCACCGGCTACATCGTCCAGCTGCCGCTGCCCGCCGGCGTGGACGCCAGCGCCGTCCTAGAGCGGATCGACCCGGACAAGGACGCCGACGGCCTGCACCCCACCAACCTGGGGCGGCTGGTCCTGCGCGGCTCGGGCCCGATCGACTCCCCGCTGCCCTGCACCCCGCGGGGCTGCATCGAGCTCATGACCCGTCACGGCATCGACCTGGCAGGCGCGAATGTCTGCGTGGTGGGCCGAGGGGTGACGGTGGGCCGCTCCATCGGCCTGCTCCTGGGGCGCAAGGAGGTCAACGCCACCGTGGACGTCTGCCACACCGGCACCGCCGACCTCGCCGGGCATGTCCGGCGCGCGGATATCGTCATCTCCGCGGCCGGCAGCCCCGGCATCATCACCGCGGAGATGGTGGCACCCGGCGCCGTCGTGCTGGATGTGGGAGTCTCGCGCGTGGTGGATCCCGACACCGGCAAGGCCCGGATCGCGGGGGATGTGGCCGACGGCGTCGATGAGGTGGCCTCCTGGCTCTCCCCGAACCCCGGCGGGGTGGGGCCCATGACCAGGGCCCTGCTCCTGGCCAATGTCGTCGAGGCCGCGGAGAGGGCCACCGGCATCCGCGCCTGAGCCCGCTCGCGCTGTGCCCGGGCGCAGTGCTCGGGGCGCTCACTCTGAGCCGCCCCGGGCCCTGGCCCGCCGGCGGCGAGAGCGCCCGCCCGCAGCCGGCCGAGCACCGGCTCAGTGGATCACAGCAGGCCGGCCTCGCGCTCCTCGGCGGCGCGGCGCTGGGCGCGCAGGGCGATGATGCCCTGGCCGGCCAGCACCGCCCCGGCCAGGCACAGGGGCATGGAGGCCAGCCACAGGAGGGTCGAGATCCGCGACAACGCCCCGAGCTGGGCCGCCGGGGGCAGGCAGGCCGCCACGATCATCAGGGCGATCCCCCACCACATGCGGCTCCAGGACCGCTGGGCCGTGCCCCCGGTGTCCCCGATGCCCTCGGTGTCACCGGTGCCGTCCACCGCTGCCGGCGCGTCCTGCCTCAGCCCCTCGCCGCTCACGTCCGGCCCTCAGTAGGTGATCTCGAAGCGGCGCCCCGACAGGCTCCCGGCGCGCATCTCGCTCACCCGCACTCCTCGAACCCGGGCCCAGTCGGGGCCGTGGTAGAGCCAGGCCACGAGGCGGGAGACGTCGTCGGCCGGGCCCTGGGCCATGACCTCGACATCGCCGTCGGGCAGGTTGCGGACCTCGCCGACCAGGCCCAGGCCCTGGGCGTGGTTGGCGCACTCGTAGCGGAATCCCACGCCCTGGACGCGGCCCGAGACAATGGCGTGGATCGTGCGGATGCGGGCAGGATCGCTCTGGCTCATGACCCCATGGTCCCAGGTCGCCGGCCCTGGCAACAGGCCCTGCCCGCCCCGCGCCCGTAGGCTGGGGGCATGCGTATCGCCACTGTCAATGTCAACGGCATCCGTGCCGCCGCCCGCAAGGGGATGGGGGAGTGGATCGCCTCCAGCGCCCCCGATGTCCTCCTCCTCCAGGAGGTCCGCGCCGATGAGGCCATCGCCGCGGGCCTTCTCCCCGGGTACACCGCCGTGACCTGGCCCTGCCGCATCAAGGGCCGCGCCGGGGTGAGCGTGGCCGTGCGCGAGGGCGGCCCGGCCTCCATCGGCGCCGTGCGCCAGGGCATCGCCGCCCCTGGGACCCCCGAGCCCGACGTCGACTCCGGGCGCTGGCTGGAGGTCGACCTGTCCCTGGCGGACGGGTCCTCGCTGACCGTCATCTCCGCCTACCTGCACTCCGGGCAGCTGGGCACCGAGAAGATGGACCAGAAGTACGCCCACCTGGACCTGGTCGACGCCCGCATGGCCGATCTCCTGACCGCCTCTCGCGACGGCGGCCAGCAGGTCATCATGGCCGGCGATCTCAACGTGGTGCGCTCGGAGAAGGACATCAAGAACTGGAAGCCCAACCACAACAAGATCGCCGGGGTCATGGATGAGGAGATCGCCCACCTGGAGTCCTGGTTCGCCTCGGGCTGGGTGGACGTCGCCCGCGAGCTGGCCGGCCCTGAGGCCCAGGGTCCCTACACGTGGTGGTCCCAGCGCGGCAAGGCCTTCGACAATGACGCGGGATGGCGCATCGACTACCAGGTGGCCACCCCGGGGCTGCGCCCCATGAGCGCGACCGTGGACCGGGCGGCCGACTACGCCTCGCGCTGGTCGGATCACGCCCCCCTGGTCGTCGAGTACGACTGACCGGCGGATCCACCTCCACGCCGAGACGGCTGCGCGCCGGGCAGGATGCCCGGCGCGCCGCCGTCTCGGCGTGGAGGAGGCTCAGTAGCGGATCGCGTCGATGGGGCGGATGCGCACCGCCACGATGGCCGGGACGATGCCGGCCAGGGATCCCACGCCGGCCGCCGAGATCAGGCCGATGAGGGCGGCCGTCATCGGGAAGGGCGGGCGCACAAGGGGCTCGGCCCCCAGGATGGCCACCAGTGGGACGTACCTCATCGCCACGATGGCCAGGGCGATGCCCACCAGGCCGGCGATGACCGTGGCGACCACGGACTCGAGCATGATGGAGAAGAAGATCCGCTGGCTCGTGGCGCCGAAGGATCGTCGCACGCCGATCTCATGGATGCGCTGGCGCACCGTGACCAGAGAGATGTTGACCAGGGACAGGGCCCCCAGGAGCATGACGAAGATGCCAGCAGCGGTGACCACCCTGATGAAGGTGTCGCCCTGGTTGCCGGCCCCGGCTCCCTGCAGGTTGGAGCGGACTTGGGCAGAGCCCGCGCCGAACTCGGCATCGAAGTCATTGCGCACCAGGGTGCGCATCTGCGGGTCGCCGCTCTTGCCGGCCCAGATCTCCAGGGTGGGATTGGGCAGGGGGTAGTCCTTGGGCAGGACCTGCTCCAGGGAGTCGCGCAGCACATAGGCCTTGAGAGGCTCGGCGCACTTGACGGTCTGGCCCTGCTCGTTCTGCTCGAAGCACATGCTCGACGACGGGTCGGGGGGCAGGACGCCCACGATGGTGAAGGTGGTGTGCACCGGGGCGTAGGCCTCAACGGTGACCGGGGCCTCGAGCTTCTCGATGCCCATGCGCTGGAGCACGCTCTGGCTGACGACCAGGGAGGGCGAGAGGTCATCGGAGTCATCCGGGCGGAACCAGCGTCCCTGCTCCACCTGGGTGCGGTGCAGCACCCGGTACTGGCTGGAGACCGCCGTGGAGGTGACCTTGGCCGGGCCCTCGGGGAAGGCCAGACGCAGGGGGACGTCGTAGAAGGTCGTGGAGTGCTTGATCTGGTAGCGCTTCACGAAGTCGTCCATGGCGGTGGAGATTCTCTCCCTCTGCCGGCTGGAGCTGACCGTGCTCGTCGCGTTCTGCGCTCCTGCCCCGCCCTGCGCGCCCGCGCCTCCCTGCGAGGCGGCGCTCGCCTGGCCGTCGGACTGACCGTCGGATTGGCCTGTGCCCTGGTCCGCCGACTCGTCCTGAGGGGCGTTCTCATCGGCCTTCTTGGGGGTCACCGTCAGGGAGATCGTGCCCGGCCGACCGCTGATCTGATCGTTGAGATCCTGAATGGTCTGGACCGCGACCTGCCCCAGGGCGATGACGAAGGTCATGGCGGCCACGGCCACGGCCACGCCGACCAGGGAGAGCAGCACGCGCAGCTTGCCGATGCGCACCTGCCCCCATGCCTCTGTGAGAGCTCCGAAGATCTCAGCCATCTCGTCTCTCCGTCCAGGGTTGTGCGGGTGCCGCCGTGGGCGCGATCGCCGTGGGCGCGGTCTGTGCGGGCGCGGCCGCCGGTGGCGCCATGCCGGGGATGACCTCCTGGAACTCCTCCAGGGATCCCATCTTGTGCGAGGAGACCTCGATGCGGGTGAGAACCCCGTGATCGAGGCGGTACTGGGTCGAGGCCCTCGCGGCCACCGCCAGGTCGTGGGTGATCATGATGAGGGCGGAGCCTGACTCGGAGCACTGGCGCTCCAGGAGCTCCATGACGGCGTTGCCGGTGTCCACATCCAGGGCCCCGGTGGGCTCGTCGGCCAGGATGACCCGGGGACGGCGAGCCAGGGCCCGGGCGATGGCCACGCGCTGCTGCTCACCGCCGGACATCCGATCCACGCGAGCGCCGATCTTGGCCTCCAGGCCCACCGCGGTCAGCAACTCCTCCGCCCGCTTGGTGCGGGTCCAGAAGGCGGTGCCATGCGAGTAGAGCAGGGGGGCAGCCACATTCTCCGTGGTGTTGAGGCCCGGGATGAGGTTGAAGGACTGGAAGACGAATCCGAAGGTCCGCCCCCGCAGCTTGGCGCGGCGGGTCTCACCCATGCGGGAGGTGTCCTGGTCATCCAGGACGTAGTAGCCCGAGGTCGGCTTGTCCAGCAGGCCCAGGATATTGAGCAGCGTGGACTTCCCCGTTCCCGAGCGCCCCACGATGGCCACATGCTCACCGGGCTCGACTCTCAGGTCGATGCCCTTGAGGATCTCCAGGGTCTCGCCGTCGGGCATGGCGAAGGTGCGCGTCACCCCGCGGATGTCCACCAGCGCGGTCACGAGATCTCCTTGCCGTTCTCGTCATAGCACGCCGACTGGTCCCTCTCGCAGGTGTTGGGGGTGCCGGTGCGCTGGATGTCCTTGCCCGGGACGAACTGCAGGATGGTGGCGCCCTCCTTGAGGCCCTCAGTGATCTGCACGTTCTTGCCGTCGTTGATCCCCAGGGACACCTCGGTCTTGACCGCCGAGCTCGGCTTCTTGGGGTCGGACAGGACCCAGACGCTCCCGGTGGAGTAGTTCCCCTCAATGGCGGTCACCGGAACCACGATCGCATCAGAGGCTGATCCGGCGTCAATGGTGATCTTGGCCTTCAGGCCGGGGAAGACCTGCTGATCGCCGGGCACTGAGCAGCGCACCTCCACACTCGTGCCGTCGCCGGTGGTGGTGGTCGTGTCCCCCGTGGTGGGGTCGGTCTTGGAGGTCTGGTCGTCCTTGGTGCCGATCTTCAGGTTGGTGCAGGAGAAGGGCGCGGGCCCGGAGTCGACCGACACCGAGGCCTCCGTCGGGGGGTTGGTCAGCCGGTACTGCTGGGCCGCGGTCACCTTTCCCTTGGCCGAGTAGCTGCCGGCGGCCACCGTGGCCACCACGGTGCCGACCGTCGCCTCCTGATCCTTGATCACCTTGTAGGTGATCGTTCCGCCGACGGGGGCGTAGACATCCTCCCAGGTGACCTTGGGCTCGCGCTGCTCGGTGGTGGTATTGCCCTCCTCATCGGTGGAGGTCACCGGCTCCTGCGCCTCGGTCTTCTTCAGCGTGAGGATCGGCTCGCCGGCGGCCACCTGCGCCCCGTCCTCGTAGACGAGGCGGGCCACGGTCCCCGCCATGGTCGCCTTGGCCTCCTTCGGAGCGTCCTCGACGATCTGCCCCTCGACGGTCAGCGAGTTGGAGATGTCCGCCTTGGCCACGGTGATGGTGGGGGCGTTGATCGCGAACTGGGGCTCCGGTGCGCTCTGGTCCTGGGCGCCGGATGAGGGGAAGAAGGCGATCTTGGTCAGGGCCACGGCGACGATCAGGGCGATGAGCACCTTGATCGAAGGCATGATGTAGCGTTTCACAGCGTTCCTTCACTCGATGTCTGGGCAGAATTCATGTGCGTCTGATCGCAGCCTAAAGCCGCCCCTGGCCTGCGGGAATCATGCTTGAGGATGAACATGCGCCCCACGCACCCCGCCCTGTGGACCACGGTGCGGGGCCACAGGGCGGAGGTGGAGGACGTGAGGGAGAACTCAGATCTGAGCGAGGTCCCGGCCCAGCGCTCATCGCCGGCCAGGGCCTGCCCTCAGTGGACGCGGCCGGCCGGGGCGCTGGGCACGGCGTCGAGGAAGGCCGGCGGGTTGAAGCCCTGGCTCTCATAGGCGGCGGCAACGGCCCGGGCGATCTCCTGGACGGCGCCGGCGTCCACCAGGGCGATGGCCGAGCCCCCGAACCCGCCCCCGGTCATGCGGGCCCCGTGCGCCCCCGCGGCCCGGGCCGCCTCCACCGCCGTGTCCAGCTCGGGGCAGGTGCACTCGTAGTCCACGCGCAGCGACTCATGCGAGGCATCCATGAGGGCGCCCACGGCGGCCAGCTTCTCCCCGGCCAGAGGGCGGCCGTCCTGCAGAAGCGCCACCAGCTCCTTGGTGCGGGCGATCTCGGTGACCACGTGCCGGGTGCGGCGCACGAGGATGTCGGCGTCCTCCTGGCTGCCCTGCTCACTGGCCTCCAGGCGCTCCAGCGCCGCGGGCAGATCCTGTGCGGACAGATCCGCCAGCAGCTCGATCCCCAGGATGCGGGCCGAGCGCTCGCAGGCGGCGCGACGCGCCCCGTACTGGCCATCGACCAGGGAGTGCTTGGCCTTGGTGTCGATGACCAGCAGAGCCAGCCCCTCAGCGGCCAGATCGAAGGGCACATGGGTCACCGAGCCGTCCCTGCAGTCCAGCTCCAGGGCATGGCCCTCCCGGCAGCGAAGCGAGGCGGACTGGTCCATGCCGCCTGTGGGGGCGCCGGCCATCTCGTTCTCGGTGCGCACGCACACCGCGACCAGCCGGGCCCGTCCGGCGTCGTCGGGCTGCTCGGCGCTGCCGGCCAGGCCCAGCCCGGCCACCTCATCGATGGCGACGGCGGCCGAGCACTCCAGCGCGGCCGAGGAGGACAGGCCCCCGCCCAGGGGCACGCAGGAGACCAGGGCCGCGTCGAATCCGGGCAGATCCGAGACGCCCTCCTGCTCCAGCGCCCAGGCCACCCCCGCGATGTAGGAGGCCCAGTGGCGCACCTCGCCCGGGCTGCCCTTGGGGCCGATCTCATCGAGGTCCAGGACATCGACCTGCTCCCGCGTCTGGGTCGAGACCAGGCGGACGGTGCGGTCATCGCGGCGGCGCAGCGCCAGGTAGGCCCGGTGCGGCAGGGCGATGGGCAGGGCCAGGCCGCCGTTGTAGTCCGTGTGCTCCCCGATGACGTTGACGCGCCCCGGGGCGCTCCACACGCCGTCGGGCTCAGCCTCGAAGACCTCGCGGAACAGCTCGGTGGCTGCCCGAGCCCCCTCATCCGGCTCCATGGCGGGGGAGAAGACGGGGGAGGACGACGATGTGCTCATGATGATCTCCTGATTCACGATGTGATCGGATGGGTGGAGGACGGTGACGATGCGGTGAGGACGCGGTGGGGATGTGATGGGGGCGCGGTGCCGGGCCCGGTCTCAGGTGGCGATGACCAGGCGCGCCCCGGCCTCGTCGAGGGCCTGGACGGTGGCCGGATCGGGCTGGGACTCGGTGATGAGGACCCCGATGTCCCGGGTGTGGCAGAAGGAGCGCAGGCCCAGGACCCCCCATTTTGAGGAGTCGAGCACGGCCACCACGCTGCGCCCCGTGGCCGCCAGCGCCTGATTGGTGGAGGCCTCCATGAGATTGGGCGTCATGAGGCCGGCCTCCGGGGTGAAGCCGTGGGCTCCCAGGAAGACCCACTCAACGCGAATGGTGCGCAGGGCATCGACCGCCACCAGGCCCACCAGGGCGCTCGACGGCGTTCGCTCGCCCCCCGTCAGCACGATCGAGGGGGCGTCGCGGCCCTCGGCGCGCGAGGCATCAGCCGCGTCGAAGAGCAGCTGCGCGGCCGGCAGGGAGTTGGTGATCACCGTCAGGGTCCCGAAGTGCTCCACCTCGGTCAGCGCCCGGGCCAGGGCCAGCGCCGTGGTGCCCCCCGAGATGGCCAGGGAGTCCCCGGGGCGCACCAGCGCCGCCCCCGCGGCGCCGATGCGCCGCTTGGCGTCGGGGTGGAGGGTGGACTTGGTCTGGAAGCGGGGCTCAGCACTGGTGGGGCTGGAGGGGACCGCCCCTCCGTGGACGCGCTCAACCAGCCCCTGGCTCACCAGCTCGGTGATGTCCCGGCGCACCGTCATCTCTGAGATGCCCAGCTCCTCGACGACGTCGGCCACGCGGACTCCGCCTGTGGCCGCGACGCGCTCCAGAATGTGCTCCTGGCGCTGACGGGCGAGCATCGGCGCCGGCCGGGCGCCACCGGAGGCAGCAGCATGGTGCATGGCCCCATCCTGCCAGACCCGCCCCGCGGCCATGCCCGTCCAAGCCCGTCTTGGTGCGTCAAGGTCGGCATGCGGCCTCAGGAGGGGCCCGGCTGGGAACTTGGTCCTGAATCGCGGTAGTGTCACCATGGTCCCGTTCCCCGTCATCGCGCTCCCTGCACAGGAAAGGAGATCAGGAGTATGCACCTGCCTGCGCCTGACGCTCACCAGTGCATCATCGGCGTGGCCATCGCCCTGCCCGATCGCGATGCCGCCAAGGTCCGCGCCGTGCGGGCCGCGGCCGGAGACCCCCTGGCCCAGGTGGTGCCGCCCCACATCACGCTGCTTCCCCCCACCGCTGTCGACGTCGACCGCCTGGGGGACATCACCGAGCACCTGGCCCGGGTGGCCGCGCGCACGGCGCCCTTCACCGTCCACCTCCAGGATGTGGGCACCTTCAGGCCCATCAGCCCGGTGGTCTTCCTCTCCCTGAGCCAGGGAGTCGCCGAGTGCGACTGCCTCCAGGGCTCCGTGCGCGACCAGGACGGCCCTCTGGCCAGGCCCCTGAGCTTCCCCTTCCACCCGCATGTCACCCTGGCCCATGAGGTCGACGACGCCGGGCTCGACAATGCCGCCGGCGCCGGCGCCGAGCTGGATATCGCCTTCACCGCATCCAGCCTTCACCTCTACCGCTTCAGCGCCGAGGGGACCTGGGAGATCATCTCCACCTCCTCCTTCACCGCCGCGCCCCTTCCGGTGGCGGGCTGACACGCCATGGCGGCCCTGCTGCGGCGCGCCAAGGGGCTGTGGGGGCGCTCGCGGATCGGACGGACCCTCAGCCGCTACAGCACGGGGCGCGGAGCCCTCATGGCCGGCGGCATCGCCTACACCGGGCTGTCCTCGATCTTCGCGGCGCTGGCCATCGGGGTGACCGTCATCATGGCAGCGCTCGGAGACCGCCCGGCGCTGCGACAGGCGGTGATCACCCAGATCGATGCCGCACTTCCCGGCGTCCTGGACACCGGGGACGGTGGGATGGTCACCATCGACCAGCTCATCCTGGACTCGCCGCTGACCCTGGGCTCGGTGATCGCCGGGGCGGTCCTGGTCTACTCGGCGATGAGCCTCATGGGCGCGATCAAGACGGCGCTGCGAGCCATGTTCGGCATGGTCAACCTGCCGCCCAGCGCCGTGGTGGGGCAGGCGGTCAACCTCGTGGGATTCGTGGTGATCCTGCTGGGCGTGCTCATCACGGCGATGGCG
This sequence comes from Actinomyces slackii, assembly GCF_900637295.1. Taxonomy (NCBI): domain Bacteria; kingdom Bacillati; phylum Actinomycetota; class Actinomycetes; order Actinomycetales; family Actinomycetaceae; genus Actinomyces; species Actinomyces slackii. Next base: position 1,436,757 of record NZ_LR134363.1, read on the forward strand.
ACCCTGGTGACCACGGTGGTGGCGGGGGAGGTCGGTGCCGCGCTGGGGGTGCCGGTGGAGCTGACGGGCAGGGGCGCATGGGTGGCCGGGCTGATCGTGTCCTTCCTCATCGACGCGGCGGTTCTGGGGCTCATCATCACGGTCTGCGGCATCCGCCCACCATTTCGCGACCTGGCGGCCGGATGCGCGCTGGGGGCGGTGGCCTTCGGCGCGCTGCGCCAGGCGGGGGCCGGAGCGGTGGGCTCGGCGGTGGACAATCCCCTGCTGGCCTCGGCCGCCACGCTGGTGGTGCTGGTGGTCTGGCTGCACCTGGCCAGCCGGGTCCTGCTGCTCGTGGCCGCCTGGACGGCCAACCCGCCCATGCCGCGCCCGGTGGTGCATCCTGCCGAGGTCCACGGCCGGGAGCGGCCCAACTACGTGACCCTCACGGTTCCCGCCACTCTGGCCTGGCCGCGCCAGTCGATCACGGGCTCGCTGGAGGCCGACCCCACTGAGCATCCCGACTACGTGGCCCCCGTGCCCCTGAAGGCGGCCCCTGAGGAGCCCTCCCCGCCGGCCCCGAGTCGGCCCGGCTGGCTCCGCCTGCCCGATCCTCCCCGCTGGCTGGCCCGCCTCCTGCGCCGCCCACCCTCCGGCCAGGCCGACTCGCCCTGAGGCGCACGGATCGCTCCCGCCGATTCCGTGAAAGGGAGGGGCGGTGCCGTTAGTCTGCACCGATGAGCGAGCACAGTGGATATAGCGAGCAGAACGAGCACAGCGAGCACAGTGAGCACAGCGAGCACCTGTCGGAGCCCCGGAGGGGGCAGCCGATTCACGCGATCATCCCGGCGGGGGGCGCGGGCACTCGGCTGTGGCCGCTGAGCCGCCGTCAGCGCCCCAAGTTCCTCCTGGACCTCACCGGCACGGGCCGCTCCCTCCTCCAGGGCACGGTCGAGCGCCTGGCCCCGGTGGCGGCGAGCACGACCGTGGTCACCGGGGTGGCGCATGTGGCCGCCGTGGCCGATCAGCTGCCGGGGATCCCGCGCGAGAACCTGCTGGCCGAGCCGCTGCCCCGCGACTCCATGGCCGCGATCGGCCTGGCTGCCGCGGTCATCGCCCGGCGCCACGGGGCCCAGTCCGTCGTCGGGTCCTTCGCCGCCGACCAGACCATCGCCGAGGAGGACGCCTTCGTCGATGCCGTGCGCCAGGCCGCCGCTCTGGCCGAGGAGGGGTGGGTGGTCACCATCGGCATCGAGGCCACGGGCCCGTCAACGGCCTTCGGCTACATTCACTGCGGGGACCATATCGGGGCGGCCGGGGCCCCTGCGGGGCGCCGGGTGCTGGGCTTCACCGAGAAGCCCGACCTTCAGACCGCTCAGACCTACCTGGACAGCGGGGACTACCGCTGGAACGCCGGCATGTTCGTGGCTCGCGCAGGGGTCCTGCTCGACCACCTGGCCCGCCTGCGCCCCCAGCTGGCTCAGGGCCTGGCGGCCATTGCCGAGGCCTGGGACACCCCGCAGCGCGAGGAGGTCATGGCGCGGGTGTGGCCGGGGCTGGAGAGCATCGCCATCGATCATGCCATCGCCGAGCCCGTGGCCGCCGCGGGAGGGGTGGCCACGATCCCAGTCGCCATGGGGTGGGATGATGTCGGCGGATTCGATGCCCTGGCCGGGCTCATCGCCGCGCAGCAGGAGGGGGCCGCGGCCGGGGTGAGGATCCTTCAGGCCCAGGGATCCCCGGTCGGTCTGGGGCCGGCCGGCGGGGCCGGGGGCGCGATTGAGGCGGTGGACTCCCCCGGGGCCCTCGTGGCCACCACCACCGGTCGGACGGTGGCGCTGGTGGGAGTGCCCGACGTCGTCGTCGTCGATACGCCCGACGCCCTGCTGGTGACGGTCCCGGCGCGCGCTCAGGGCGTCAAGACCGTTGTGGACAGGCTCGCGGCCCAGGGCAGCGATGCTCTGCTGTGAGCCTGCGCAGCGGTGGACGGCATTACGCATTAGCCAAATATTCTGAGAGAATCCCGAATGTCATCTGGCGATTCTCAAGGTCATTGAACCATCAATACTTCTCGTTTTTTCTTATGGTGAAACGGGAGGCTGCGTGGTTCTCAATATCGCTGCACTGAGAACCGCATGCAGCAGCGCCGGCCGCACGGTGGGAACACCGCGCAGCCGGCACTGCGATGATGCTCGAGGGTGATGCTCGAGGCGCGCCGCTCAGGCGACCGCTGAGACGGGCGTGAGCTGACGCGCGTCAGTCACGCCGTTCGCGGCGGCGTTGTTGTTGTGGTTGTTGGCCACGTCGGTGGCGCCATCGGCTAGAGCCTGCTCGAAGGCGACCAGCTTGGGCTTGAACTCATCCCAGGCGGCGCGGAAGGCCGTGGCGTTGGGGCTCTCCCAGACGGCGCCGGACAGGGAGCTGTCCGTGGAGGTCTGGATGTCGTGGCATGACTGAACATTCTTGGAGAGGGTGTCGTACAGCGTGGCCAGAGTGTCAAGGTCTGCCTGCAAAGACATATTGGGTCTCCTTCAAGGGCTGCGGTTCTTTCAGCGAGTCCCGGCGACGGTCGACGCCGGAAGACAGCGGGCAGTGTGAACTGCGTCCTGCTGCTGGAGCACACCCTTACATGACTCGCATCATCGCGCAAGGAGAGATGTACCCACAGGATCGTACTGATTGTCATGCCACATCTCTACACGCCACGGTCACGATTGAGATACGGTGTTCGCGCCTTATCCCCCGGAGCGAGAGGTTCACTTCCATGTCCCAGCCCCAGGACGGGCGCGCCCAGCGCCGTCGTGAGCGCGATGAGCGAGGCATGCGCTCCACCCGCGCCGCCAAGCAGGACGGCTCGGCGCGCCTGCCCTCGGCGCCCCGTGAGCGCAGGCCCCTGCTGGCGGTTCTCGCCGTGCTGCTCATCGTCGGCGGAGCCGTGCTCTCCGCGCTCCTGGCGACCAGGCTCGACCAGCGCGTCCAGATGCTGGTGGCGGCCAACACCATCGAGGCGGGGACCGTCATCACCAAGGAGGACCTCAGCGCCGCCCCTGTCTCGGCGGATCTGGGCACGCTGATCCCCGCCAGCCAGGCGGACCAGGTCGTGGGCAGAACCGCGCGGGTTCAGGTCGCCCAGGGCCAGCTGCTGGACACCTCCCAGCTGACGGGCAGCTCGATCCCGGCCGAGGGCAAGCAGGTCGTGGGCATGTCGCTGGAGGCGGGGCGCTTCCCCTCCCAGGGCTTCCGCCCGGGGGACAAGGTCGACGTCGTGGACATCAACGGCCAGTCGGTCTCCATCGCCGGAGCGCAGATCATCAGCGCGACGCCGACCTCCGGGACCGAGGGGGACTGGTCCTCGGGCGCCCTGGTCTCGGTGGCGGTTGAGCAGAAGGACGCGGCCGCTCTTGCCGCGGCCTCCGCGGGCGGCACCGTCGCCCTGGTCCTCGTGGCCTCCGAGCAGCCGATCCAGGAGAACTGATGCTGGTGTCACTGGCCTCCGCCAAGGGGGCGCCGGGGGTGACCACCTCGGCACATCTCCTGGCCGCGCTCTGGCCCCGCCCGGTCATCATGGCCGAGCTGGACCCCGCCGGCTCGGACCTGCTCTACCGCTCCCGCACCGCCCAGGGCCTGCCCCTGGATGCCGACCGGGGGGTGGTCTCCCTGGCCGCGGCGGTGCGCCGCGAGCCCAAGGCCCCGGTTGCCGAGCACCTGACAACCATCGACGGCGGCCTGGAGGTGCTCCTGGGCCTGTCCCGCCCCGATCAGGCCGCGGCCATCGGCGCGGGCTGGGCCGCCCTGGCGGCCTGCCTGCGCAGTCACGGCGATGTGGTGGCCGATGTGGGCCGGATCGCGCCGGGCGCGCCGAGCCTGGGAGTGGCGCTGGCCTCGGATCTGACGATCCTGGTGACCCGACCGGGGGTGGAGAACTACGGCCACCTGCGCGAGCGCCTGTCCTGGATCATCAACGACACCGCCCACCGCTCCGAGCAGGTGCGGCTGGGCGTCATCCTGATCGCCCCGTGGAAGAGCCGCCATGAGGGCGCCGACCTCTCCCGACTGCTGCAGGCCAGCGGCTTCAACGTCCCCGTGCTGGGCGTGCTGGCCCACGACCCCGCCGCGGCCGACGCCCTGGCCGGGCGCCGTCCGCGCCCACTGGGGCGCACCATGCTGGTCAGATCGGGCAGGACACTGACCGCGAATCTGGCCGGAGGGGCCAGGAGCGGAGGATCGCGATGAGCATCGATCAGAACCTGGTGCGCGAGATGCGCGAGGAGGTCGCCGACCTCCTGGCCCAGCAGCGCCGCGACGATGCCTCCTCCGGCATCCCGCCCATGACCCCTGAGGATGAGCGCCAGTTCGCCCGCGCACTCATCGGCCGGGTCCTGGAGCAGCACGCCCGATCGGCGATCGCCGCGGGCCTCAGCCCGCTGACCGCCCAGGACGAGGAGGAGGTCTCCCAGGGCATCCATGCCGCGCTGTTCGGCGTGGGCAGGCTCCAGCCGCTGCTGGAGGATCCCGATGTCGAGAACGTCGACATCAACGGCTATGACAACGTCTTCATCCAGTACGCCGATGGGCGCGAGGAGCGCGGTGCCCCGGTGGCCGAGTCCGATGACGAGCTGGTCGAGCTGGTCCAGGTCCTGGGGTCCTACTCGGGCCTGGCCTCCAGGCCCTTCGACTCGGCCAATCCGCAGCTGGACCTGCGCCTGCCCGATGGCTCGCGACTCTCGGCGGTCATGGACGTGTGCTCCCGCCCGGCGGTCTCGGTGCGCCGGGCGCGACTGGACCGCGTGGGCCTGGACGAGCTGGTGGGCCTGGGCACGCTGAGCCCGCGCCTGGCGGCCTTCTGCTCCGCGGCGGTGCGGGCGCGCAAGAACATCATGATCGCCGGGGCCACCAACGCCGGCAAGACGACCTTCCTGCGGGCCCTGGCCAATGAGATCCCTCCGGGAGAGCGGCTCATCACCGTGGAGCGGGCCCTGGAGCTGGGCCTGGGGGAGTTCGCCGATCTCCACCCCAATGTGGTGGCCTTCGAGGAGCGGCTGCCCAACTCCGAGGGCGCGGGCGCCATCTCCATGGCGGATCTCGTGCGCCGCTCGCTGCGCATGAACCCCTCGCGGGTCATCGTCGGAGAGGTGCTGGGAGACGAGATCGTCACCATGCTCAACGCCATGAGCCAGGGCAATGACGGATCACTGTCCACCATCCACGCCAATTCCTCCTCCGAGGTCTTCAACAGGATCGCCACCTACGCGATCCAGTCGGCAGAGCACCTGCCCCAGGACGCAACCAACCTGCTCATCGCCGGCGCCGTGGACTTCGTCATCTTCCTGACCCGGGAGAACCGGTTCGGCCAGGGCGGGACCATGCGGCGCTTCGTGGCCTCGGTCCGTGAGGTCAACGGTGTGGACGGACGGGTGCTGTCCTCGGAGATCTTCGCCGACGACGGCACCGGCATGGCCCAGCCGGCCGCCCCGATCGCCTGCGCCGCCGAGCTCATGGAGGTCGGCTACGACCCGGCCGCCGCCTACGGGGGGCAGATGCGATGAACGAGACGACGGCGACTCTGGCCATCCTGGCCGGTGCGATGGTCGGCGGAGGGATCTTCCTCCTGGTCGGCTTCTTCATGGGCGTCGGTCTCCTGCCCGAGTCCGAGTCCGGGGAGGCCTCTGACCTGCTCAAGCGCCTGTCGCGGCGCACGATCGTCGCCGCACTGGTGGGGGTGGCCCTGCTGGTGGCGACCCGCTGGATCGTCCTGGCGGTGGCCGGCGCGGTGCTGGTCATGGTCTGGCCCATGCTCTTCGGCGGGGCCCGGCAGGAGAAGCTGGCCGCCGCGCGGATCGAGGCGCTGGCGACCTGGACGGAGTCCCTGCGGGACACGATCGCCGGCGCGGTCGGCCTGGAGCAGGCGATTCCCGCCACGGTGTACGCCGCCGCCCCGGTGATCAGGGATGATCTGGCCCTCCTGGCCGATCGCATGCGGGTGCGCGTCCCCCTGCCGACGGCGCTGCGGCAGTTCGCGGATGATCTCAACGACCCCACCGCGGATCTCGTGGTCTCCGCCCTCATCATCAATGCCCGCCTGCGCGGCCCGGGCCTGCGCCAGCTGCTGGGCTCCCTGGCGGACGCGGCGCGCTCGGAGCTGGACATGCGTCAGCGCGTCTCCGCCTCCCGGGCCGGGACGAGGCGCTCGGCGCAGATCGTCGTCCTGTTCTCCATCGCTGTCATGCTGGGCCTGGCACTGTTCAACCGCAGCTTCGTCCAGCCCTATGAGTCGGTTCAGGGACAGATGGTGCTGCTGGTGGTGGTGAGCCTGTTCGCTGTGGGCATGCTGTGGATGCGCCGCCTGGCCGGGGTCAAGCTCCCCCGCCGATTCCTCATGACCACAGCCGGGGAGATCGATGAGGCAGGTGGGACGCCATGATCAACCTCATCCTCATCGGGGGCGCTGTCAGCGGCGCGGGCGTGGTCATGCTCATCCTGCTGCTCGTGCCCCCGGCCGTTCAGCCCGCGGCGGCGCTGGCCGAGCTGGACACGCGGCGCGATGAGCGCCGCCTGCGCCAGGACGTGCGCCGCCTCAGCCCGCGTGAGGCGGCCCTTCCGGAGTGGATGGACATCCTGGGACTGCGGGGGGCCGCCCTGCTGCGGCGCTCGGGGATCGAGATCTCCTCGATCACCGCTGATCTCTCGGTGATGGGGCGCTCCCTGGAGCGCCATCTGGCGGTCTCCATCCTGGCGGGGGCGGGCGCCTTCGCCATTCCCGTGGTGGGGGTCGCCCTGCTGCAGATCATCGGCGCGCGCTTCGAGTGGAGTGTCCCGGTGCTGGTCAGCCTGCTGCTGGGCGTGGCCGCGGCGCTGCTGCCCACCCTGCGGCTGCGCAGTCAGGCCGCGGCGGCGCGCCGTGACTTCCGCCATGTGGTCGGCTCCTTCCTGGACCTGGTCTCCATGTCGCTGTCGGCGGGGCGGGGCGTGCCCGAGGCACTGGACTCCGCCTCCAGGCTCTGCAACGATCCGGCCATGGTGCGGATCCGGGACGCGCTTGACATCGCCCGCCTGCGGGGGGAGACCCCGTGGGCGGCACTGGGGCAGCTCGGCACGCAGCTTCGCATCGACGAGCTGCGGGACCTGTCCGCCGCCCTGGCGCTGGTGGCGGAGGACGGCGCCAAGATCCGCGAGTCGCTGGGCGCCCGAGCCACCAGCATGCGGCGCAAGGACCTGGCCGAGGCCGAGGGCAAGGCCGGGGAGAACTCCGAGTCGATGCTCGTGGCGCAGCTCGTCATCGCGATGGGCTTCATCATCTTTCTGGTCTACCCGGCACTGGCCGGGATTATGGGCAATATGTAGTTGCCCTCACAGTTGTACGCCTATCCACAACAGGAAGAGAAACGGATCATGATCAAGCTTCTATGCACTCTGCAGATCCTCGCCGGAAACGTGTGTGAGCGGGTGACGGCGCGCCTGGGAGGGGAGCGCGGTGCCTCCACGGTCGAGTGGGTCATCATCACCGGCTTCCTCATCGTGGTGGCCGCCGTCGTCGGCCGCGCCGTGATCCGCCTGGTCACCGACGCCTCGAGCAACCTTCAGATCCCGCGTCCGACCTGAGCGGCTCATCGGCAGAACCGGCGGACCCCTGACATGCTTCTCCGATCGCGCCTTCGTCGCCTGCGGGAGGAGGCGGGTGCCTCCAGTGTGGAGCTGCTCGTCTTCTTCCCCCTGCTCATGCTCATCGTGCTCATGACGGTTCAGGTCGCCCTGAGCTGGTACGGCAATGAGGTGGCCAGAACCACCGCCCGCGAGGTGGCCAGGCAGGTCCGCGGCGGTGACAGCCCGGCCGTCGCCCAGGTAGAGGGCGTGGCCTACGCCCGCCGGGTCGGGGGCGGCGCGCTGCAGGACGTCGTCGTCGATGTGACCGTGCGGGGCCAGGAGGTCTCCGTGGAGGTCTCCGGGGAGTCCATGGATATCGTCGCCGGATTCGCCCCGCGCGTCACGGCCACGGTGACCTCGCAGATCGAGAGCTTCAGGGAGGACCGATGAGTGGGCTGACTCGCTGGGCCAGGGCCCTGCGGAGGGCCGAGGCCGGGACGATGTCCGTGGAGATGATCGTCATGGTGCCGGTGCTGCTGCTCATCATCCTGGTGGCGGTGGCCGGTGGCCGCCTGGTCTCGGCCGAGGGCATGGTTCAGGCGGCCTCGCGCGACGCCGCCCGCGCGGCCTCCATGGAGCGCTCCTCCTTCGCCGCGTCGGCGGCCGCCAACGCCAGCCTGGCCCAGGCTGATACCGCCGGCGCCGCCTGCAGCTCGACCACCAATGTGGGCTCATTCGGTCGCGGCGGGAGAGTGGAGGTCACGGTCAGGTGCCGTGTGACCCTGGCCGATCTGGGCCTGGTCTTCCTTCCCGGGGCGACCACCGTGACAGCACGATCCACGGCCCCCGTGGACACCTGGAGAGGATCGAGATGATGACACGCAGCCCACGGCATGCGGGGCGCGGAGGCGAGCGGGGATCGGTGTCGGTCTTCACCGTCATCATCGCCGCCACCCTCATGCTCGTGGCCGGACTGTGCATTGAGGGCGGCCGCGTCCTCAACGCCAGGGCCACCATGACCGACCACGCCGAGCAGGCCGCCCGAGCCGGGGCTCAGAACCTGGCTGACAGCGGTCTGCGCGGAACCGCGGCCATCACCCTGGACGCCCCGGCGGCCTCAGCCTCCGCCCGCGCCTACCTGGACGGCGTGGGGCATACCGGCGACTCCAGGGTCACGGTGTCCTCGCAGACGGTCAGCGTGACCGTCGAGGACGAGGTACCGACCACCATGCTCAGGCTGGTGGGCATGAGCTCCGTCCACGTGACGGCCACCGGGAAGGCCCGGGCCGCCGTCGGCATCTTCGAGGAGGACAAGCCGTGAACGCACGCACCGCCACCATCGGGCCGGAGCGATTCCGGGTCCCCACGGGCCAGGACAGGCCCTCACCACTGCGCTCGATCCTGGCCGGCCTGGTGCTGCTGCTCATCATCGTCGGGCTGCCCGTGCTCATGCTCCAGTTCCTGGGCCTGCCGCCGATCCCCACCAGCCTCGACGCCTCGCTGCTCATGCAGCAGGTCTCCGTCACGGTGCTGATGGGGGTGCTCATCTGGGTGCTGTGGCTGGCCTGGCTGCAGTTCACGGTGTGCACCGTCGTCGAGCTGGTCTCGGCGCTGCGGGGGCGGGGAGTGCCCGCTCATGTGCCGCTGTCCGGGGGACCCCAGGCGCTGGCCCGCAAGCTGGTGACTGCCATGCTCCTGGTCAGCGCCATGGCCGCCCCCGCGGCCGCTGCCGCACCGGTCCTGCCCGCCCAGGCCCCCGCCGGGGTCCAGGCGCAGGTCGAGGCCTCCGGGCAGACGGCATCGCAGGCCGCGCCCGCCTCCGCCCCAGGGGACTCCACGCAGGACCCGCAGGCCCGTCCGGCCGAGGGCGTGCGCTACATGCTGGGGGACATCGAGCTCGATGCCCAGACCGGCGCCGAGCTGGAGGGCAAGCGCGTCTACGTGGTCCAGCCCCCCGACGGCCGGTACCACGACAACCTCTGGGACATCGCCGAGCGCAACCTGGGGGAGGGGCGCTCCTACCCGGAGATCTACGATCTCAATGTGGGCCGCCTCCAGCCCGACGGGCGCTCCCTGGAGCTGGCCCGCCTCATCCAGCCCGGCTGGCTGCTGGTCATGCCCGAGTCGGCGGAGTCGGTTGATCGCGTCGTGGCCGTCCCGGTGACCAACCCCGCCCCGCCCCCGCCCGCGCCCCAGGAGCCGGCTCCCACCGCTCAGGAGCAGGGCGCCGCCCACGCGCTCATGACCCAGGACATCGCTCCCGCCCAGGTGCCCGCCGTCGGCTCCCTGCTGGCGGCCTCCCTGGTGGCCATGCTCGCCCGCAGGCGCCGTCAGTGGCTGGTGCCGACCATCAGCGAGGAGGCCGCGGAGGTCGAGCGCCTCCTGAGGGTGGGCGCCGATGAGCAGCGCTGCCGACGCCTGGACGCGGTGCTGCGCTCCTTGAGCGAGATGCCCGAGCAGCCCCGGCCCTACGCCGTGGCCATCAGCGACGCCGCCTGCTACCTGCGCCTGTCCCGCCCCATCCCCGTGGCCCCCCACCCCTGGCAGGTCCAGGACGAGGGGCTGACCTGGGCGCTTCCCGCCGGGCGCGAGCCCAGCCCCTCGGGGGCGGCCTCCCCGCTGCCCGGCCTGGTGACCATCGGGCGGGACGCCGCGGGCACGGACATCCTCATCGACCTGGCCTCCGCCGACGGCGAGGTCTGCGTGACCGGTGACCCCACCATGGCCGCCGAGGTCGTGGGGGCGCTCGCCCTGGAGCTGTGCACCAACCCCTGGTCGGATCAGGCCACGGTGGCCGGCGCCGGGCTGCCCCCCGCCCTGCACCGCATGACCGCCGGGCGCCTCCAGGACCCCGCCTCCCTCGCCGCCTCGCCGGCTCAGCCCAGCCCCGCCGACGCCGTCCTGACCGGTCCGCGGGCCCAGGCCGCGACCACCTTCATGCTGGTGGCGGGGCAGGATGTCCTCCCGCCCCTGCCCCCCGGCCGCAGCACCGCCCTGGTGCGCACCGGCACGGGCCGCGACTCGCGGTGGCGCATCGAGATCGACGCCTCGGGGACGGCCCACATCGACCCGCTGGGCATCACGGTCAGGGCCACGCGAGCCACGGAGTCGGAGCTGGCGGCCCTGGAGGAGATCTTCGCCGTGGAGGTCCCGGTGGACAGCAGCCGCCCGCCCATCCCCGACCCGCCCCAGCCCCCGGTGGTCGCCGCGGCGCTGCGTGCCGCGCCCGTGCGCATCCAGATCCTGGGCCAGACCCTGGTGGAGGCAGGCGGCACCGTGGATCGGGCGCGCCGCTCCATCCTGACCGAGGCCGCGATCTGCGTGGCCCTCCACCCCGAGGGGATCCGCCCCGATGCTCTGGGCGCGATGCTCTGGCCGCTGGGCGTGACGGGGGACGTCGTGTCCTCCCTCATCGAGCGCCTGCGCGATTGGCTGGGGCATGACGCCGATGGCTCCCCCCACGTGCGCCAGGACTCCCAGGGCCGTTTGTGGATGGGGCCGGGCGTGGTCATGGACTGGGATGTGCTGCGCTCGCTGCTGCAGCTGTCGCGCTTCTGCCCCCCTGATCGGGAGATCGAGCTGCTCAAGGAGGCGCTGCGCCTGGTGCGCGGCCCCGTGGGACGTGATGTCCCCGAGGGGCAGTACAGCTGGCTGGCCCGGGTGCGCACCGCCCACCAGGCCGACATCCTGGTTGTCGACGCGGCCCACCGCATCGTCGAGCTGACGGGGGAGACCGACCCCGACGGCGCGGCGGCGGCGGTGGACGCGGGCCTGCAGATGGTCGAGCTCAACCAGGAGCTGTGGCGCGACCGGCTGCGCCTGGCGGCCCGCAGGGGCCGCGGCGAGCTGGAGCGGGATGTCCAGTCCCTCCTGGATGCCAGTGGCCTGGACGATCTCATGCTGCTGGACCCGGCGACGGCCGCCCTCGTGGAGGATCTGGCCCCCGGTATCTCCGTGCGCCGCATCCCCGCATAAGGAGTCCGCTGTGCAGCTCCTCATCTCGGTCGTGCGCTCCGGGGAGCCGGAGGCCCGGCCCCAGGATCTCATTGTCGCCGCCCAGTCCGACTCCACGGTGGGCGACCTGGCCGCGGTGCTGGCCAACCGCCTTCCCGCCCCGGTGGAGTCCGGCGCCCTGCGGCTGGTGGTCGAGGGCGGCGAGCGGCTGCAGGAGGAGGCCTGCGACCTGTGGGTCGGCTCCACCCTCCTGGATCCTCAGGCCCCCCTGGGCGGAGGGCCGGTCCATGACGGGATGCTCCTGGGCCTGGGGGGAGCGCTGGCCGACGACGTCGAGCCCGGCGGCGTCGTCGAGCTGCGGGTGGTCTCAGGGCGAGGCGCCGGGGCGGTTCATCGCCTGAGCCTGGGGCGCTACACCTTGGGCGGCCCCGGCTGCGACATCGCCCTGGAGGGCGTTGAGGAGATGGTGGCGAGCCTGGCGGTCCAGGCCGGCGGCCAGGTCCTCATCACGGCGCGAGAGGAGGTCGCCCAGCGCATGGCCGAGCCCCCGCATCCGCGCCGTCGCCCCCTGCCAGGGCCCCTCGTGCTCGCCACCGAGGCCGGGCAGGAGGAGGCCGAGCCCCCCAAGCGGCGCAAGAAGCGCCGTCGGGACATCCAGGAGGACGAGGCCCCTCATCTCGAGGGGCGCGAGGAGCTGGACCCGGCCGCCCACCGGCATCTGGTGGAGCTCGAGCGCCGCCCGCTGGAGGAGGAGACCCTGTGGGAGGCCGGTGCGGTGCTCACCGTGGGGGAGTGCCTGCTGACGGTGGGGGCCGTGCCGGGCATCGATGCGGTGATGACCCCCACGCCGGGGGCCACGACCATCGACTTCAACCGGCCCCCGCGCCTGGCCCGCCCGGTTCGGCGCACCGAGTTCTCCCTGCCGCGCAAGCCGCAGCCGCCGCGCAAGCCGCCCATCCCCTTCGCGCTCATGATCTCCCCGATGGTCATGGGACTGGGCATGTACCTCATGACGCGGCGCGTCTTCTCCCTGATGTTCATGGTCCTGTCCCCGATCATGATGATCGCCAACCAGGTCCAGGGGCGCTCGAGCTCCAAGAAGACCTACCGCGACCAGATGAAGACCTATGAGGAGCAGCGCGAGGCCACGGAGAACGCCGCCTTCGTCGCCCTGACCGAGGAGCGGCGCCTGCGGCGCCTGGACTCTCCCGACCCGGCCGAGGTCATGCTGCGGGCCACGGGGCCGCGGGCGGATCTGTGGGAGCGCAGGCCCCGGGACCCCGACTGGCTGGAGCTGCGCGTGGGGACGGCCGACCTGGCCAGCGATGTGGTGCTGGAGGATCCGGAGCGGCCCCGCCATGAGGAGAAGCTGCGGTGGACGGCGCCGGATGTGCCCGTGACCCTGCAGCTGGCGGCGCTGGGGGTGGTAGGCATCGCCGGGGCGCAGCGGGACCTGGTCTCGATCTGGATGGCGGCCCAGGCCGCGGCCCTGCACTCGCCCGCCGAGCTGGAGATGGTGCTCATCATGGACCCGGGCCAGGAGGAGGCGGCGCGTGAGCGCTGGGCCTGGGCGCGCTGGCTGCCGCATCTGCGCAATCCCGAGGGCATGGGGGCGCGCGCCAGGATCGGGGCCGATGACGAGTCGGTGATGCGGCGCATCAATGAGCTGGCCGACCTGGTCGAGGCCCGCTCCGATAAGGACGGCGGCAGGGGCGCCGGGGGCAACCAGATCCTCGTGGTGCTCGACGGCGCCCACGCCCTGCGCCAGAGGCCCGGCATGATCCGGGTGCTGCGCGATGGCCCCGCGGTGGGGATCCGGGTGATCTGCATCGACGCGGAGCGCACCTCGCTCCCCGAGGAGTGCCGGGCCGTGGTCTCCACGGGGCCGGGCCTGCCCTCGGTGTCCCAGACGGATGTTGATGAGGTCGAGCATGTTCTTCTCGACCAGGTGCCCGCGGGCTGGTGCGAGCGGGTGGCCCGGGCGCTGGCCCCGGTCCATGACGTCTCGGCCTCGGGGGCGGAGGGGGCGATCCCCTCCAGCTCCCGGCTCCTGGATGTGCTGCCCATGCCCGAGCCCGAGGCTCAGACGGTGCTGCGCGCCTGGGAGCGGGTCAGCCGCACCACCAAGGCGCTGGTGGGGGAGGACGCCGAGGGCGAGTTCTGGCTCGATGTGCGCGCCGATGGGCCGCATGCGCTGGTGGCCGGGACCACGGGCTCGGGTAAGTCCGAGCTGCTGCAGACCATCATCGCCTCCCTGTGCGTGGGCAATACGCCGGAGTCGATGACCTTCGTCCTGGTGGACTACAAGGGCGGGGCAGCCTTCAAGGACTGCGCGCGACTGCCGCACACGGTGGGCATGGTCACCGACCTCGACGGGCACCTGACCTCCCGGGCGCTGGAGTCCCTGGGGGCCGAGCTGCGGCGCCGCGAGCACCAGCTGGCCGACGCCGATGCCAAGGACATCGAGGACTACGTGGCCTCCATGCAGCCCGGGGATGAGCCCATGCCGCGGCTGATGATCATCATCGACGAGTTCGCGGCGCTGGTGGCCGAGCTGCCGGACTTCGTCACCGGCCTGGTGGACATCGCCCGACGCGGCCGCTCTCTGGGCGTTCACCTGGTGCTGGCCACCCAGAGGCCGGCGGGCGTGGTCTCGGCGGAGATCAAGTCGAACACGAATCTGCGCATCGCCCTGCGGGTCACCGATGAGGGGGACTCCCAGGATGTCATCGAGCACTCCGCCTCGGCGCATATCCCGCCCTCGCTGCCGGGGCGGGCCTATGCCCGCCTGGGGCATGCCAGCCTCCGGCAGTTCCAGTCCTCCCGCGTGGGGGGCCGTCCGCGGGGGGCGACGCCGCGCGCCGAGCTGCGGGCGGCGGAGCTGACGCTCGGCGAGCTCTCGCGCCCCGAGGCCGCCGGGCCGGTGCTGGAGGAGGATGCCACGATCCCCACCGATCTGGCGACCCTGGTCAATGCCATGGGCTCGGCCTTCGCCTCCCTGGGGCGGCCCAAGCCGCACAGTCCGTGGCTGCCGCCGCTGCCGGAGATGGTCACCCTGGGGGAGCTGGAGCGCCTGGCCGATGAGGGCACCGGGCGCGTGCCCGCCCCGGTTGAAGAGGTCGAGGGCGACGGCGCTGCCGCAGAAGCGGGCGGGGTGGGAGAAGCCGGCGGGGCCGACTCCGGGGACCCGGTAGCCGAGGCTGTTCCGGAGGCCCCTGAGGCCCTGGAGCCGCTGGACGATCCCCGCCGGTCCGGGTTCCTGCCCCCGCTGCTGCTGGGGCTGGAGGATCTTCCCCGCGAGCAGGACCAGCGGCCCATGAGCTGGGATTACACGCGTGCCGGGCACCTGGGGGTGGCCGGGGGGCCGCGCTCGGGGCGCTCCTCGCTGCTGCGGGCGATCGCGGTGGCGGTGGCGCGCACGACCTCGGCCGCCGAGGTGCATATCTACGGCATCGATGCGGGCACGGGCGCGCTGCTTCCCTGTGTGAGCCTGCCGCATGTGGGGGCGGTGGTCACGCGCGACCAGCCCGAGCGGGTTCGCCGGCTCCTGGCGCTTCTGGGCTCGGAGGTCTCGCGCCGCCAGCAGTACCTGGCGGCCAATGGCTTCGCCTCGCTTGCCGAGCAGCGCCTGGCGGCCGGGCCCGAGGAGGCGATGTCCTACCTGGTGCTGCTCATCGACCGCTGGGACTCCTTCACCGCGACCTTCGAGTCCGTCGATGGCGGGGCCCTGCTGGAGGGCGTGGAGACGCTCATGCGCGAGGGGCCTGCCGTGGGCCTGCGCGTGGTGGTGGCGGGGGACCGCACGGTCTTCCGGGGGCGGTTCGGCATGATGCTGGAGGACCGTCTGGCCCTCAAGCTGCCCGCCGCTGAGGACTATGAGGTGATCGGGATGCGGGCCCGGGAGGTGCCCGTGACGATGCCGGTGGGCAGGGCGTTCCGCACGGGGACCTGGCCCAGGGAGGTGCAGCTGGCCATGCTCACCGAGCAGGCCGCGGGCACGGCCCAGGTGGCGGCGATCCATGAGGCGGGGCGGGAGTCCACGGCGCGCTGGGGCGAGATCCCCCGGGCCCAGCGGCCCGGGCGGGTCGATGAGCTGCCGGTGACGCTCTCGACGCGCGAGGCCCTGGACATGGGGCCCGAACTTCCGCCGGGTGCCTTCTCCCTGGCCGTGGGTGGCGACGATCTGGGGCTGATCCCCATGGCCATGGACGATATCGGCAATGGCGTCCTGGTGGCGGGCCCCAGGCGCTCGGGGCGCTCGACGGCCCTGGCCTTCGGCGCGCAGACGGCACTGGCCAATGGCCTGTCCGTCGCGCTGGTCCTGCCTCGCCGCTCCCCGCTGGAGGCCCTGTCCGCGCACCCGGGCGTGGTCGGCGTGCTCGGATTGGAGTCCACGGCGGCGGATCTGGAGGACCTGCTGCGCACGAATGGGCCCGAGACGCTGGTTGTCGTGGACGACTACGATCTTGTCGGCAATGACCATGTCATGTGCGCGGTCATGGAGAAGCATCTGCGGGACTGCCGGGACGCCCATGGAGGCATGCTGCTCTCCTCCGGCGTGGAGGAGGCCATGGCCATGTACGGGGGTCTTATGGTCAGGGTCAAGAGAGCGCGCACGGGCCTGGTGCTGGCGCCCCGCTCATCCGATGACGGCACGCTCCTGTCCGCGCGCCTGCCCCGCTCGGTCGGCGGGCCCGTGCCCAAGGGACGGGGCGTCATGATCACCACAAGCGGCTGGCAATGGGTCCAGGTGCCGCGGTTGGATTGAAAAATGAGTGTTGCATGAACGATCGCTGGAAGTATCGTTAGTATGAGAGGCACGTGAAATACGGATGTGACTGCTGGCCTGATCGCAGGCGTTCGCGCCTCGTCCTGTGCTACCATCGGCGCCGGTAGATAGTTAGGTTGTCACCTGGAGAGCGCATGACACAGGAAACCAACAAATATCGAGAGTCCGTCTCGCAGTACGCACAACTGACCCAGTTGTACCTGGACGATGTGAGTCCCAGTGGAGGCAATCCGTGCCAGAAGATCTGTGATTCGGTGACTAATGGGGCGTGGGAATCTCCCGCAGCCGACGATTGGGTGGTGGACATCGGAGACCTCGGGACAAGGATCAAGACGATCTTCACCAATCAGGACGACGAGGCGGATCGCGCGCTGGGGGAGGAGCCTGAAACAGTTGAGGTGCCTGGTGAGCATGAATGGAAAGCCACGTGGGTGAATCCCTTTATGTCCGGCGGTGGAACGTTGGGCGCCGCGCTGGCGATGGCGTAGTCCGTTTTTAGAGATCAGTTGTTTTTGAGAGAGAGATTATTGTGGCCACCAAGGTTGTTGTCAAAGTAGAAGAACTTCGTGGTGTCGCTAATGCGATGCGTACAAAAGCGACGGATGTCGAGTTCCGAGGGAGTAATCTGTCCCTTGGCGCTGACAGCCTCGAGACGGTCAGCTCGACGAGTCTGTCTACCTTGGCAACTGAGGTTCAGACGCTCCGCGATCATGCAACAGCCTTGGATGCGCGGGTTGACATGGCGATCATTCACAACACGGGGGACACTGGGAATGTCCCTCAAACGGGCACACTGTCATATGAGGTGCCCGGAAAGGACTCGACTGATCCTGTCGCGGTGCAGCAGCAACTGGGGACAACCATTGGTCAATTCGGTGGGGAAATCGCATCCTCTGGCCACAAGAGGAATGATCCCAGAATTGCCGTGCTCGAGTCGTATATGGGCAAATGGAACGCCAACCAGACTGTCATGGGGTCAATGTATGACGAATTGGGTGAGGAAGGCACTCTCGCATTGACCACAACGGTTG
This sequence comes from Actinomyces slackii, assembly GCF_900637295.1. Taxonomy (NCBI): domain Bacteria; kingdom Bacillati; phylum Actinomycetota; class Actinomycetes; order Actinomycetales; family Actinomycetaceae; genus Actinomyces; species Actinomyces slackii. The sequence continues at coordinate 1,454,091 of NZ_LR134363.1, forward strand.
GCTTGCATACTGGAGTCAGGCCTGGGTCCAGTGACGAGCAGGTGGCAACCGCTAAAAAAACTCTTGAACTATTGAAGGCCGGGCTAAACACCGCGACAAGCGGCTGGTCTGACGAAAAGGCTGAGAAATTTGGAAAAAATTTGATCGATGTGGCCGTGAATGGCGTGTCCTCTAACTCTCGTTACGCCAAAGTCTCTTCAGGTGGCCCCCTGACTGAGGCGCTAGCATTCCTTGTCTATAATAACTCGGAGGCCTCTGGCTCCTTTATTTATGGTGCGGCAACGCCAAGCAGACTACCACGAGCGGAAGGCCGTCGAAGAAGGAAGGAAGAGTCCGTTCGAATTGATAGACACTTCGAAATTCCTTCCCCTTCTTTATGATAGAGAAGAGCTCAAGGTGGTGTATGATGCTCCCGCGTCCCTTATCAAAGATCTATCGTATCATCCTACTCAGGCATACGATTTTTTCATCGAGGATGCCGAGCGAGCCAAATATTGGGTCACTGAGCGCAAGTATAATGATGATTTTGCCGCCATCTCGCAGGCGCTCGAGACAGCTTCGACTAGTTACAACGTCGTGAAGAATCATCCGAGGGGTGCCGCAGAGATTGCTGCACTTGCCGTCAACGGATTAGGGGGGCGTCGGGACTTCGGTTATGTGGATAATCCCCATCTTACTAAGGATACAGTGGAGGGGGTTGCCGCTGCAGGCGCTCTCGCGCATATTCTCAAAACTTATATTCAGGGAATGAACTATTCCATCTTCGACAACGAGGACACAGGTAATCTTCGAAAAGTTTCAGAAGACCATGACGTCAACAATAATCCTTTGGGTATCATGCCTCGATTCGATGTTGATCGGTTATCCGAAGTGCTCAATATTGTTGGCAGGGACGGTGGGGCATTTCTTAAACTCCGAGAGGCTCAGAACTCCTACCAAGAAAAAATGATTCATAAAGATATGACTAATCCGGAGTTCAATGATGCCTCCCAACGCCTAGCCAAGACAGAAGGCTTTGTGGCGAGTTCTATTGGGACTGGCCAAATTAAGGATGCTCAGGCGCATGACGCTTACGTGAAGGCTTGGGTCGACCTGGCTGGAGCACCAGTTTCGGAACTTACTGGCCTGGCCTCCAAGTATGCAGGGCCTGCTGCACCGGTTGCTGGGTGGGCCTCAGACAAGATGATCGACGACCTGAAGAGTCGGGCCGAGAAAAAATGGGCCGATAGTACTGCTGCAACAACTGCCGACATGGAAAAGCAAGCCAACATTGCGATGCAGCAGTTCACTCGCAGCCTCCTTCTCTCTGCTGACGCTGACGGTCTCAATGGATACCAGAAAGGAGTAGAGTCATTGGGTTCGAGCAATGAGTCGGCGGTTCAAAACCCTGATGGTACGTATCGCCTTATGACGAGGGCCGAGTATAATGATCTTGTCGAGAGGGCAAGGACTGATAGCGCTGCCGCAGAGACGCTGGATAAAGTGAACAGCGACCTGTTGGACGTCGCGGGGAACAATGCGGGCTTCCTGCCCGCTGGTGCGACTAGGGGTGATGTTGAGGGGTCTTTCAAGGATCCTTTTAGCAAGTACTACTGAGAGACCCGGTTTAGTGGTTATGTTATTTAATTCCTGAGGTGTACTATGTGCGGTGCTCGCATATTGGTTCCAGCGTTGTTGCTTGCTCTTGTGGCCGGGTGTTCTCAGGAGGTTGATCGGCATGCGAAGGTCGCTGATTACATGCTGACTGTGCGCGACATCCAGGCTGCGCAGCGACGAACGATCATTGAATTTCAGCATGATTCCAGTTGCGGTGCGTTGAGAAGCGATCTCAATATTCCGTCGTCCCAAGACAGGGCTTTGCCGAGAACTACGGTTCAGATCTTGCTGCCTGAAGACGTGGTGGTTCTGCAGACGTTGATTGTTCGCTCGACTGCTATTGGTGATGGCATTAAAGACTACCATGCTGACATCGCATTATGTGAAGAATTCGCGTCGTGGCCTGTCAATGGTGGTCATGATGGCACGGAATTCTTCTCCGCTCTTCCGGCGGATACCCTGCCAAAAGGGGTTGTGGGGTACACGAGCACGATCATTGATGAGAGGCGAGGGACGGCCGTGACAACGCAACGCATATTCCTGCGCTTCACACGCAATGGCCAGCTCGGGCAGATGTGGATCTCTGTGGCCAATCCCAGCAAGAGCGCCGCTGACCTTCGGCCGCAGGATCTCATCGATGCTGCCCTGAAGCAGGCCGGCGCCTCCCTCGACTCCACCGCATTGGACGGCGCTTGAGCCGACAGTTGGACCCTGCGAGTATTCCCATGCGGTACGTCATCTCTCCTTTTCCTCCATCAATCCACGGTATCTGCCCCGTTCAGCAACCCTGATAAAAAAGGCTCGTTGATGGTGATGATGTATGTTCGGCATGTGATGTCGTGGGTTGTTGTTGCGTGTCTGGTGCTTGTGGGTGGGTGCTCGCCGGATCGTGACCCTCGTGACGTGACCGCGGATTACATGCTGACTGTGCGTGATATCCATTCTGCGGAGCGGCGAGAGATTGCTGATCACTACCTGATCGGAACGAATCGTAGTTATGGCCGGAATTAAACAAAACCGTATTCCGGTGTGTTCTTGGGTGGATATTGGTGCGGGCGAGGTATAGAATGGGCGCATGCGGGTTGATGTCACGTCGGATGAGCGCGATGTCCTTTTGGGATGGAAGAAGCGCAATGACACGCTGATCCTGGTCAGATTGAAAGCCGAGGCGATTCTCTACGCGTCCCGTGGCGTTGACGTGGGTGTTATCGCTGAAATGGTCGACAGGTGCGAGAGAACCGTGAAGGAATGGCTGGCGGACTGGCGGCGCACCAGACTGCATTCCGTCGTGACCGGTCACGCCGGAAATGAGAACGCCGCGAAACTCACCCGCACCCAAAAGGAGCAGCTCAAGGAGGTCCTGAGCCAGCCACCATCGCGGTCCGGCATCGCCGCCGACTTCTGGGACGTACCCGCCCTGCGCGACGTGGTCAGTGCGAGGTTCGGCGTGGAGTACGCCTCGGACTCCTCCTACCAGCTGCTCCTGCGCTTGGCCGGCATGAGCTTCAAGCTGCCCGATCCCTTCGACAAGCGCCGCGATGAGAAGGCCATCACCGAGCGGATGGCGCAGATCCGCGCCGAGGTCGCCGGCCTGTTGGCCGGCGGCTGGGAGGTGTACACCGTCGATGAGGTCCGTGTGGAGCACGAGGCCGAGACCCGTCGTATGTGGCTGCCCAAGGGCGAGCGCACCAAGATCCACGTTGACCGCACGCGCTCGGCCCAATCCTTCTTCGGGGCCCTGAGCCTGACCACCAAGAAGATGAAGGTCTATCCCATCGAGGGCAACCAGAACGCCGAACAGATCATCCTGGCGATGGCTCGCCTGGCACGCGAAACAGACAACGACAGGATCGCTGTCGTCCTGGATAACGCCAGATTCCACCACGCCAAGGCCCTGACCGGCCTGTACGAGCCCGGCGAGGCACTAGACCGTATCACCCCGATCTACCTACCGCCCTACGCGCCGGACCACAACCCCACCGAGCACGTTTGGAACACCGCGAAAGGTCACATCGCCAACATTCAACGCGACACCCCCGAGCAGACCTGGACCGCGTTCACCAGCTACATCACTAGCCGCACCTTCGACTACGACTTCGAACACCTACCAATCACCCCACCAGAAGGAAACCTTGTTTAAAGCCGGCCATACCTGCAGATGAACCTCGTTCTTGGCCTGTCAGAAGATAAAGCCCTGCCTACGACAATGATTCGTATCCATCTTCCAGGAGGCGGTTTCGTTGAGCAGTCGTTGAACGTTGAGTATATCGCCTACGATACTTTTGCCAAAGGCTCTCAAGAAGATATTGAAGCGTGCGCGTCTAGCGGCCCTTGGTCATTGTGGGAAGCTGGCGTGACGAGTACGGAGAGTATCTCCGCACTGCCTTCAAATTCCCTTCCGCAGGGTGTTGTGGGTTATAGAAGTACCATGTCGTGGGATAAGAATCGTCCGACGATGACGACTGAGCGCGTGTTCCTGCTGGTCCAACGTCAAGGAAAATATAGAGCTATACTGATCTCGGTGACCAATCCTGGCGAGAGCCCCGCCGACCTCCGACCCCAGGACCTCATCGATGCCGCCCTGAAGCAGGCCGGCGCCACCCTCGACTCCACCGCATTGGACGGCGCTTGAGCTGGCAGTTGGACCCCACACGCATTCTCATGCGACACGTCACCTCTCCTTTTCCTCCATCAATCCACGGGTGGTGTCGTAGCGTGGAAGCAACGCTCCTGGTTGGTGGGGGTGTGATCGGAGGTGTTGGGGTGGGGCGGAGGAAGCTGTCCTTTGGTGATCGCTCGGAGATCGCTACGGGTTTGAAGGCGGGCTGGTCGGTGCGTCGGATCGTCCGGCATCTGGGTCGGTGCCCGTCGGTGATCTCACGGGAGATCCGCCGGAACTCAATGAAGACGCGCGGGTACCAGGCTGTTGGCGCGGACGTGGCCGCGCAGCGCCGCCGGGCCCGGCCCCAGCGGCGCAAGGTCGCTGCTGACCCGGTGCTCAAAGCGCGGGTGGACGCTGATCTGGCCGCGTCATGGACCCCGAACCAGATCTCGGGCCGCTTGCGTCTGGAGGCGGCAGACCCGACGGTGGAGCGTATGGCGAGCTCTCCCGATGCCAAGGGCCGGACCATCTCCGGTGAGTCGATCTACCAGTACATCTACGCGATCCCGCGCGGCGAGCTGGCCCGGCGCGGGATCATGCTGCCCTCCAAGCGGACCCGGCGTCGGCCCCGGACCACCGGCCGTTCCCGGGGCGGTCCGATCATCGGCATGGTGCCCTTGCCGGCGCGGCCAGGACGCTGATCAGCGCCGGGTGGCGGGGCACTGGGAAGGAGACCTGATCATCGGGAAGAACGGTGCCTCGTGCGCAGCACACCCTGGTGGAACGAGTGAGCGGGTTGGCCGGGCTGCTGGCCCTGCCCTCCAAGCACGCCGAGACCACCGCCGAGGAGGTGATCGAGTACTTCAACGAGCTGCCAAAGATGCTGCGGGCCTCTCTGGCCTGGGACCGGGGCAGCGAGATGGCCCAGCACACCAGGATCACCCTGGCCACACAGATGCCGGTCTACTTCGCCGATCCTCACCCGCCCTGGCAGCGACCCAGCAACGAGAACACCAACCGCCGCATCCGCGCCTACCTCCCCAAAGGCACAGTGATCCCCGATCACCAGCCCTACCTGACCGGCATCGCCGAGGAGATCAACAACCGCCCCCGCCGCCGCCTGGGCTGCCTCACCCCCACCGAAGCCTTCACCCGACTCCTCAACGGCCAACTCCCCGTTGCTTCGACGACTTGACGCAGCCGGTGATTACGGTGGACAATCCTTCTATTATTGGGATGAACTGGAGCAGGCTGGAGTGGAAGGATATGATAACTGGAACGTTTCGGGCGCACCCGAGTCAGCGGGGGCTACGAGTACACCCGGATCAGGGAAGGGTGATTGAGAAAACAAAAAGCGAATGATCGCCTTTGACATTCAGTTTGGAATTGATTCGATAGTATAATCTGTGAGTTATTTCGTGTCTGAATCACGCAAGTTGATCGGTTGTCTTGCTCTTCTTATTGTGGTGAGTGTAAGTAGTTGTAGTCTCTGGCCAATCCGTCAGGGTGCCGACGCAACGAAGGGCACTTCTTCTTCTCTTTGCCAAGGCCCGCTCTCCGCGGATGGCGCGTCTCACGCGTTCGAGTCAACTCTGATGGATAGTACGAAGTTCGCGTGGGGTGGTCGGGACGACTACATTCTTTTTTGTGATTTGATGTTCGATGACGCTGGCATAGAAATAGGATATACAGAAAGTAGTTATTTCTATGGCGACGAAATCACCGACGAGAATGAGTTATTGAAGTTTCCTGAAAATTATAGAGTGTCGCTTGAGTCTCGAGATGACGGTCTTGACGGGAGTAGTTACTACTTCTCCCCGGGTCCAGGAGGTGGAAGAGCGGCCTACGTTTGGTTCTCTGACTCTGGTAGGACTCTCAGTTTGAAAGCTTTCGACAGGGAGGGAAGTGATTCCATCCCTGATGCCGAATTGAAGAATCGCATGATTCGGCTGGCGTCGTACCTGGCGCTTGCTCTACCTTCCGCCTACCCCACGGCGGGAGCGGTGCCATCTCAAGGCTCATCGACGCCTACTTGACAAGATTGTTGACAGTATGTGTGAATTGGGTAAGAGTGGTTTCGGTTGCTATTCCAGTGATAACGCCTCGGCTGGAATCTCGGTGAACAATGGTGTGGCGAACAGTTTCTGAGGTTGATGATTTGGTGGAGTAAAGGATGTTTATTCGGCGTGTGATGTCGTGGGTTGTTGTTGCGTGTCTGGTGCTTGTGGGTGGGTGCTCGCCGGATCGTGATCCTCGTGTTGCAACTGCGGATTACATGCTGACTGTGCGTGATGTCCAGTCTGCGGAGCGGCGAACGATCATTGAATTTCAACATGATTCCAGTTGTGGTGCGTTGAGACATGATCTCAGTTTTCAGTGGTCCCAAGATGAGGTGTTGCCAAAAACCACGGTTCAAATCTTGCTGCCCGATAGTGTGGTAGTTCAGCAGACATTGATCGTTCAGTCGACTGGGATCGATGGTGTCATGGGGGAGTACTATGCTGACATCGCATCGTGCGACGAACTCGGGTCATGGTCGGTCTATAATAGTGGTGACCAGGGTACGGAGTTCTTCTCCTCCCTGTCATCAGATTCCCTACCAAAAGGGGTTGTGGGATACACGAGCACGATCATTGATGAGAGGCGAGGGAAGGCCGTGACAACGCAACGCATATTCCTGCGCTTCATACGCAATGGCCAGCTCGGGCAGATGTGGATCTCTGTGACCAATCCCAGCAAGAGCCCCGCCGACCTCCGACCCCAGGACCTCATCGATGCCGCCCTGAAACAGGCCGGCGCCACCCTCGACTCCACCGCATTGGATGGGGCTTGAACTGACAACTTGATTTCGCGTGCTGGCGCACGTGTCTCAGGCCGGGATGCTGGCCTCAGATGAGGTTGTCCAGAGAGTTGCGCAGCCGGGCGACAGCACCGGTGAAGTAGGTGCTGTGAGTGACCCGGATGGCATCCAAGGACTCGGCCCCCACCAGGACGATGTTGATCTCAGGCCGGTCGTGGTACTCCATCTCGGCGGCACGGTACGCAGTGGTAGCAGCATCAACGTCGTCACCGAAGGACTCATGAGAGATGAGCTCGTCACGATGGCGATCGTAGATGAGCAGAAACTGCTGGATGCTGCCAGTTCTAGTCGTCACGGTTGCTCCTTAGCTCGCGGTGGGAGCATAGCCTGAAGGTCAACTGCCAGGTCGGTGAGCCTGGCCTCATCCTCGTGGCTAGGCGTGGGACCCCCTCGCGGCCAGCATACCTCCTCGACAGCAATCGAGCCCAGTCCTGGACGACGGACTCCCCATCCTGTTTGTAGTTCTCCCCCAACACCTCACTGAGCGCCTCGACCACTTCGGCCCACTGGTGCATCAAGCGGCTCCGCAACTGGATCTCGATGAGTCGTCCGTCCTGCTCGACGACGGATGGCTCGGTATCCGGACCTCCGAGGGTTGGTGACGTAGTCAGAACGCTTTTTGACCGCCTCTCCCCAGTGATCGTTGACGATGCTGTCGACACGGTAGACAGGGTCGGCACCTTCTGTCGGCAGGACGACTCTGCACCCTCCAATGTCCTGCATGCGAGACAGATCTAGCCTCGACTCGCGCAGGGCGATCTTCTCGACGATGGTCGGCATACGTTTGAGTCGTTGGCTCACCTCCGCTTCGATGCCACGATGTGTCAGTAGCTTGCTCAACTGGTCACTGACGGTAGCCATAGGTTTGGCGAACGAGCGTCGGTAGGCGTCAATCGTCGACAGAACGTCAACAAGATCGTTTGCCTCCACATCGCCACGCCAGCGCTCACGCAGTGTACTTCCAGCCTTACGTGCCGCACTCTTGGACACCTCTCCCACGCCGATGTGGTTTATGCGTCCTCCTCAGGGCCCTCAGGTCGCGACAGGTAACAGAGGGTATCCCTTCAGCCCCATGGATGTGTCGCCGCAGACCTTCGATGTGCAGGGCGGCGGTGACCGCGTCCCGGTCGGGCTCTGCCACCTTCCACCGCGCTGAAGGTCGGCGGAGGCGGGCGCGCCGGGGCGTCGTCCCTGGCAGTCGCCGTCACGGCGGCGTCGTACCATGGAGATCTCAACGCCGCCCACGACGGTCGGCGGATCCTGATCCACCCTGGAGGTCCCCATGAAGAAGGCCTGTCCTGCCCTAGCGCTCAGCGCTGCCCTCGCCCTGACCCTCGCCGCCTGCGGCGCCGCCCCCGAGCAGGGCTCCGGTGCCGCAGGCGCCTCCGACTTCACCGCCTGCATGGTCTCCGACGAGGGCGGCTTCGACGACCAGTCCTTCAACCAGTCCGGCAAGGAGGGCCTGGACAAGGCCAAGGCCGAGCTGGGCGTCAAGACCATCACCGTGGAGTCCGAGTCCGCCGCCGACTACCCCACCAACATCGACTCCCTCATCCAGCAGGACTGCAAGCTCATCTTCGGCGTCGGCTTCAACCTCGCCACCGACCTGGCCACCGCCGCCAAGGCCAACCCCGACATCGAGTTCGCCCTCATCGACGACGTCTTCCGCGACACCAGCGGCGAGGAGCTCTCCCTGGACAACGCCAAGCCCCTGCGCTTCAACACCGCCGAGTCCGCCTACCTGGCCGGCTACGCCGCGGCCGCCATGTCCAAGACCGGGACCGTGGCCACCTACGGCGGCCAGCCCATCCCCACCGTCCAGATCTTCATGCACGGCTTCGCCATGGGCGTGGCCAAGTACAACGAGGACAAGGGCGCCTCGGTCAAGGTCCTGGGATGGGACATCAACAACCCCAAGGGCGGCTCCTTCGTCGGCAACTTCTCCGACACCGCCAAGGGCCAGTCCCTGACCAACCAGTTCATCTCCCAGGGGGCCGACGTCATCATGCCCGTCGCCGGACCCGTGGGCCTGGGCACGCTCTCGGTCGTCAAGGAGTCCTCCGGGGACGACCTCGTGGTGTGGGTCGACTCCGACGGCTTCGAGGCCACCGACGGCGGCCCGCTCATCCTGACCTCCGTGGTCAAGGAGATCGGGGCCTCCGTCTTCGACACCGTCAAGGAGGCCTCCTCCGGGAGCTTCACCTCCAAGCCCTACATCGGCACCCTGGACAACGGCGGCGTCGCCCTGGCCCCCTTCCACGACCAGGACTCCAAGGTCCCCGCCGAGGTCAAGACCAGGGTCGAGGAGCTGCGCACGCAGATCATCGACGGCTCCATCGACGTCACCACCCCCTACGACCCCTCCTGACCCGCACGCATGCGGGCCCGCGCCCACCAGGCCCGGGCCCGCAGCGGGTCGCCGCCCCTGGCATAGAATCCCCCTGCACCTGATGGCATCTGAGACCCCAGCTTCGGAAGCGAGTCCTGAGTGAAGCTCGAACTGCGCGGGATCACGAAGGTCTTCGGATCCTTCGTGGCCAATGACCATATCGATCTGAGCGTCGAGCCCGGGCAGATCCACGCCCTGCTGGGTGAGAACGGCGCCGGCAAATCCACCCTCATGAACGTCCTCTACGGGCTCTACCAGCCCGACGGCGGGCAGATCCTCATCGACGGCCAGCCCGTCACCTTCACCGGGCCGGGCGACGCCGTCGCCGCGGGCATCGGCATGGTCCACCAGCACTTCATGCTCGTGCCGGTCTTCACCGTCGCCGAATCCGTGGCCCTGGGCTACGAGCCCACCGGCCCGGCCGGCATCATCGACACCCGGGCCGCCGCCGCCAAGGTCACCGAGATCTCCCAGCGCTTCGGATTCGACGTCGACCCCGCCGCCCGCATCGAGGACCTGCCCGTGGGCGTCCAGCAGCGCGTGGAGATCATCAAGGCCCTGTCCCGCCAGGCCAGCGTCCTCATCCTCGATGAGCCCACCGCTGTGCTCACCCCCCAGGAGACCGACGAGCTCATCGCCATCATGCGGGACCTGGCCGCCTCGGGAACCTCCATCGTCTTCATCACCCACAAGCTCCGCGAGGTCCGCGAGGTCGCCGACACCATCACCGTCATCCGTCGCGGCCGCGTGGTGGGCAGCGCCGAGCCCACCGCCTCAGCCAGCGAGCTCGCCGGCCTCATGGTGGGCCACGAGGTCTCCCTGACCGTGGACAAGGCCCCCGCCGAGCCGGGCGAGGAGGGCCTGACCCTCAAGGGCGTCACCCTGGCCGAGGAAGGCACCCTCCTGCTCGACGACGTCGACCTCCACGTGCGCAACGGGGAGATCCTGGCCATCGCCGGCGTCCAGGGCAACGGCCAGTCCGAGCTGGCCGAGGTCATCCTGGGCCTGCGCACCCCCTCGACGGGGAGCATCGCCTTCGGCGGCCAGGACGTCACCGGTCACGACGTCCACCGCCGCCTGCGCGACGGGCTGGGATTCGTCCCCGAGGACCGATCCGAGGACGGCATGGTCGCGGAGTTCTCCGTGGCCGAGAACATGATCCTGGACCGCTACGACGACCCCGCCTTCGGCGCCGGGCCCTGGCTGTCCCCCCGTAGGGTGCGCGACAACGCCCAGGCCCTGCGCCAGGAGTTCGACGTCCGCGTCACCGACGTCGCCGACCCCATCTCCACCCTGTCCGGGGGCAACCAGCAGAAGGCCATCCTGGCCCGCGAGCTCTCCCGCCCCCTGACCGCCCTGGTGGCCTCCCAGCCCACCCGCGGCCTGGACGTGGGCTCCATCGAGTTCGTCCACCAGCGCATCGTCGCCGAGCGCGACACCGGCACCGCCGTGGTCATCATCTCCTCGGAGCTCGACGAGGTCTACGCCCTGGCCGACCGCATCGCCGTCATGTACCGGGGCCGCATTGTCGGCATCGTCGAGCCCGACACCCCGCGCGACGTCCTGGGCCTCATGATGGCCGGCATCCCCGCCGACCAGGCCCACCACCAGGCCCAGGAGTCCCGCAGCGGCGCCGCCAGCCCCGAGCCCCAGGAGGAGCGATGAGCCAGTCCCCGCCGCCCAGCCCCTCGCCCCAGGAGGAGGCCCCGACCACCCCCCAGGACGCCCCCGAGGCCCAGGGACAGGCCCAGCCGCCGCTGCTGCGCCAGATCGCCGAGTCCTCCGCCCTCATCGGCGTCCTGGCCGTGGTCACCGCCATGATCGTGGGATCCCTGCTCATCCTCATCGCCGACGACCAGGTGCGCACCACCGCCGGCTACTTCCTGGCCCGGCCCACCGACATGCTCAGCGCCTCGGGCACCGCCCTGGCCGAGGCCTACACCTCCCTGCTGCGCGGCTCCCTCATCGACTGGCGGGCCGCCTCCGCCACCCGCATGATCCGCCCCCTCACCGAGACCCTGACCAACGCCACCCCCCTCATCCTGGCGGGCCTGGGCATGTCCGTGGCCTTCAGGGCCGGGCTGTTCAACATCGGAGGCCAGGGGCAGATCATCGTGGGCGCCATCACCGGCGCCTACGTGGGCATCATCTGGGACCTGCCGGTGGGCCTCCACCTGCTGGCGGCCATGATCGGGGCGGCCCTGGGCGGCCTGATCTGGGGCGGGATCGCCGGAGTCCTGCGCGCACGCACCGGGGCCAGCGAGGTGATCGTCACCATCATGCTCAACTCCGTGGCCGGCTACCTGCTCGCCCAGATCCTCACCCTGGACGCCTTCATCGGCGAGGGCAACGCCAACCCCAAGTCCCTCTACCTCTCCGAGGCCGCCCACTACCCGCTGCTGGCCGGATCGGCCTTCCGCCTCCACGCCGGGTTCCTCGTGGCCCTGGCCGCGGCGGTGGGGGTGTGGTGGCTCATGGAGCGCTCCGCCATCGGCTTCCAGTTCCGCGCCACCGGGCTCAACCCCGCCGCCGCCCGCACCGCCGGCATGGACGTGCCCCGCGTGACCGTCCTGGTCATGATGGTCTCCGGCGCCCTGTGCGGGCTGGCGGCCACCGCCCCGCTGCTGGGCACCCAGAAGTACCTGGGCCTGTCCGTGGCCGGGACCATCGGATTCGACGCCATCACCGTGGCCCTCCTGGGGCGCTCCACGCCCCTGGGCACCGTCCTGGCCGGGCTGCTCTTCGGCGCCCTGAGCGCCGGCGGCACCACCATGCAGGCGGCCACCGGAACCCCCATCGACATCGTCCTGGTGCTCCAGTCCACCATCGTGCTCTTCATCGCCGCACCCCCGCTGGTGCGCGCCATCTACCGCCTGCCCGCCCAGGGATCATGGATGCGCGCCCGCCGCAGCCCCGCCCCGGCAACCGCCCAGGAGGCCTGAGAGATGACCGCCCCATCACCATCCTCTCCAGAAGCTCCCGCCTCGGAGCAGACCGCCTCCCAGGGCGGCGGCGCCGGTCCCGCCGGCTCTGCTGGAACTGCTGGCACTGCTGGCACTGCTGGCACTGCCGGTCACGCGCCCGAGCTCCAGGCCCTGGCGGCAGCGCCCGCCGCCCTGGCGCCGCTGGCCCTGAAGATCCCCATCATCGGCGCCGTCGCCGCCCTCCTCCAGTTGGGCATGGCCCTGGCCGCCCGCGGGGAGACCAGGTTCCAGCTGGCAACCTCGGCAGACTTCCTCGCCCTGCCCGTCCTGCACCTGCCCGCCGCCGCCGTCATCGGCGTCCTGGCGGCCCTCAGCGCCGGGGCGGCGGCCTGGGCCCTGCACCGGGCCAGGGCCCGCGCCGCCATCGGGATCGGCGTCAAGGCCATTCTGGGCGCCGCCTTCGCCCTGTCCTTCCTGACCTGGGTGGGGGCCGGCCGCGACTCCGTCATCCCCCTGGTGACCATCCTGTCCTCGGCCCTGGCCCTGAGCGTCCCCCTGGTCTTCGGCTCCCTGGCCGGGCTCATCGGCGAGCGCTCGGGCACCATCAACATCGCCATCGAGGGCCAGCTCCTGGGCGGGGCCTTCCTGGGCGCCGTCGTCGCCTCCATGGCCTCCAGCCCCTGGGTGGGACTGATCGCCGCGCCCCTGGCCGGCATCCTCGTGGCCCTCCTGCTGGCCCTGTTCGGCCTCAAGCACCGGGTCCACCAGATCGTCGTGGGCGTCGTCCTCAACGTCCTGGTGCTGGGCCTGACCAGCTTCCTGTTCTCCACCGTCCTGGCCCACAACCCCGCCGGCCTCAACGCCGCCATGCGCCTGCCCGCCCTGCCCATCCCCGTCCTGGCCCAGATCCCGGTCATCGGGCCGGTCATGTTCAAGCAGACCATCCTGGTCTACCTCATGTACCTCGCCGTGGCCGTGCTGTCGGTCATGCTCTTCCGCTCCCGCTGGGGCCTGCGCATGCGGGCCTGCGGCGAGCACCCCAAGGCCGCCGACACCGTGGGCATCAACGTCATGCGCACCCGCGTCAACAACCTGGTCCTGGGCGGTGCCCTGGCAGGACTGGGCGGGGCCTTCTTCACCCTGGGATCGGGACTGGCCTTCACCAAGGACATGGCCGCCGGCAACGGCTACATCGCCCTGGCCGCCATGATCCTGGGCGGCTGGCGGCCCCTGGGGGCCCTGGGCGCCTCCCTGCTCTTCGGCTTCGCCACGGCCGTGGGCCAGACCATCTCCGTCATCGGCAGCCCCGTGCCGGCCAACATCATCCTCATGATCCCCTACGTGGTCACCATCCTGGCCGTGGCCGGATTCGTGGGCAAGGTGCGCGCCCCCGCCGCCGAGGGGGTGCCCTACCCGTGAGCCGCCCCATGCCTGAGAGCATCGACGCCGCCTGCTGGCAGCGCCTGCGCGAGCTGGCCACCGAGGCCATGGAGCGGGCCTACGCGCCCTACTCCCGCTTCAAGGTCGGGGCCGCCGCCCTGGTCGACGACGGGCGCCTGGTCTCGGGCTGCAATGTGGAGAACGCCGGCTACGGGGTGACCCTGTGCGCCGAGTGCGGGCTCGTCTCCGAGCTCATCCGCACCGGGGGAGGGCGCCTGATCGCCTTCGCCTGCGTGGACGCCAACGGCGCGGCCCTGGCCCCCTGCGGGCGCTGCCGCCAGCTATTGTCCGAGCACGCCGACCCGGCCATGCTCCTGGCCATGCCCTCGGGGATCGCCACCATCGATGAGGTCCTGCCCGACCGCTTCACCAGCGCGGACATCGAGGCCGTTATCGCGCCCCAGGACGCGGGCGCCCCATAGGCGGGCCCACCGGCCCACCCCACCCGCCCAGACAGGAGGTCAGCCATGAGCGCCCACAGGACCCAGACCCCCAGCGCGGCCTTCGAGCCCTTCGACGCCGTCGACATCATCGCCGCCAAGCGCGACGGGCAGCGCCTGGCCGACGATCAGATCGACTGGGTCATCGACGCCTACACCCGCGGCGCCGTGGCCGAGGAGCAGATGAGCGCCCTGGCCATGGCCATCTACCTGCGCGGCATGGACCGCGCCGAGATCGCCCGCTGGACGCGGGCCATGATCGAGACCGGGGAGCGCATGGACTTCACCGCCCTGGGCCGGCCCACCGCGGACAAGCACTCCACCGGCGGGGTGGGGGACAAGATCACCCTCCCCCTGGCGCCCCTGGTGGCGGTCTTCGGCGTGGCCGTCCCCCAGCTCTCGGGCCGGGGCCTGGGCCACACCGGCGGCACCCTGGACAAGCTCGAGGCCATCTCCGGATGGCGCGCGGCGCTGTCCAATGAGGAGATCACCGCCATGCTCCGGGCCGACGGCCCCGGCGCCGTCATCTGCGCCGCCGGCTCCGGCCTGGCCCCGGCCGACCGCCGTCTCTACGCCCTGCGGGACACCACCGCCACCGTCTCCTGCGTGCCGCTCATCGCCTCATCCATCATGTCCAAGAAGATCGCCGAGGGCACCGGCGCCCTGGTCCTGGACGTCAAGGTGGGCTCGGGGGCCTTCATGAAGGAGATGGACCAGGCCCGTGAGCTGGCCACCACCATGGTGGAACTGGGGCAGGACGCCGGCGTGACCACCCGCGCCCTGCTGACCGACATGTCCACCCCCCTTGGCCTGAGCGCCGGCAACGCCCTGGAGGTCGCCGAGTCCCTGGAGGTCCTGGCCGGCGCGGGCCCCCGGGACGTCGTCGAGCTCACCATCGCCCTGGCCGCCGAGATGCTCGACGCCTCGGGCCGGCCCATCGGCGAGGACGAGCTGCGCGCCGCCCTGGCCGACGGGCGGGCCATGGACCGCTGGCGCGAGATGATCCGCCGCCAGGACGGCGACCCCGACGCGCCCCTGCCCGTGGCCCCGCACACCGAGGTCATCACCGCGCCGGCCGACGGCGTGCTGACCGCCCTGGACGCCCTGGCCGTGGGGGTGGCCGCCTGGCGCCTGGGGGCGGGCCGAGCCCGCAAGGAGGACCCGGTCCAGGCCGTGGCGGGCGTGCAGATGCACGCCAAGCCCGGGGACGCGGTGAGGGCCGGGCAGGCGCTGCTCACGCTGCACACCGCCAGCCCCGAGCGCTTCGAGCGCGCGCCAGGCCCTGGCCGGGGGCATCGTCATCAGTGAGCCGGACTCCCCGCAGGCGGCCCAGGCGCGCGCCCGCCGCCAGGCCGGGATCGTCCTGGAGCGCATCGGCGCCTGAGCCGTCGAGGATCGAATGGACGGACAGGGACGGACGCAGACGGACAGGGACTCTCCCATGGGCCTTCGCGCCACGGTCGTCAACTACCGGCTGCGGGTCGGGCGCTTCAGGCGCGGCGGTGACGCCGTGACCCTCACGCAGGCCGACACCACCACCTGCGGCGCCGCCTGCGTGCTGGCCGCCCGGCTCCTGCTCGACCCCGCCGAGGCCGCCGACCTGGCCGCCGACCTTGAGACCACGCTCGACGCCAATCTTGCGACCGGCCTGGAGGCCGATCTCGCGGCGGGGCCCGGCCCGGGCCCCCAGAAGGCCCGCGGTGCCCAGCTCATGGAGGCCCTGCGCCGGCGCCAGAAGCGGCTCCAATCCATGATGAACCGTCGCGGCCTGCGCATCGCGCCCTGGCCCGGGGCCCTGGGCTCCACGCCCTGGGCACTCGCCGCCCAGATGAGCGCCCTGACCGGTGCGGCCTACCGCGTGCGCTGGGTGGCGGATCGGCGCCGAGGATGGGGCGGCGTCGTCGAGCAGATGCGCGACCATGCGGCCACCGGGGCGCCGGTCCTGCTCCTGACCGGAGGGGACCCCGGCCTGGGCCTGCGGGCGCGGCGCGCAGACCAGCCCACCGGGCCCGCCCTCCTGCTGCCCCCGGCCATTCCCCGCCACTACGTCCTGGCCCTGCCCTGGAGGCTGATCGGCCAGGAGGATCCCGGACCCGCGCGACTCCACCTCTACGAGCCCGGCACCGGGGCCGTGCGGGCCGTGGACCTGGCGGCGGCGCGCGACCCCCGCCGTCCAGGGCCCCGCGAGCTCGGCGGCTGGCCCCGTATTCTGGCCACCATCGCGCCCGCGGCCCCCGCGCCGCCCGGCGCAGCACAGGAAGGACTCCCATGACGCCAGCCCGCGCCCAGATCGCCGCCATGATCGACCACACCCTGCTCGCGCCCGAGGCCACCGCCGGCCGCGTCGCCGAGCTCGTCGCCGAGGCCGCCGAGCTCGGCACCTACAGCATCTGCGTCTCCCCGAACCAGCTGCCCCTCCAGGTTCCCCAGGGCCTTCACCTCGCCACCGTCTGCGGCTTCCCCTCCGGGGCGCACTCCAGCGCGGTCAAGGCCGCCGAGGCCGGTGAGGCCGTGGCCAAGGGCGCCCAGGAGGTGGATATGGTCGTCAACCTCCGCCTGGTCAAGGAGGGCAACTTCAGCGATGTCGACGGCGTCCAGGCCGAGATCCGCGCCGTCAAGGAGGCCTGCGGCCAGGCTCTGCTCAAGGTCATCATCGAGTCGGCGGCCCTGGACGATGAGGAGATCGTGGCCTGCTGCCGCGCCGCCGAGGCCGCCGGAGCCGACTACGTCAAGACCTCCACCGGGTTCCACCCCGCAGGCGGCGCCTCCACGCACGCCGTCGCCCTCATGCGCGCCACCGTCGGCGACCGCCTGGGCGTCAAGGCCTCCGGCGGCATCCGCACCGCGCAGGACGCCCTCGCCATGGTCGAGGCCGGAGCCAGCAGGCTGGGTTTGTCCGCATCCGCCGCCGTCCTCGCCGGCCTGGAGGACTGACCCCTCCAATCCTTCACGCCGAGGTAGACATTGTCCGCCGAGGTAGACGCACTCGACGTCTACCTCGGCGGACAATGTCTACCTCGGCGAGTGGGGGCGGTGCGCGGGGCGGGCACCTGGCGTGGGGGCGGCGCATGAGGTGGGCGCTGCTCGAGTTGCATGGTTTCGGGTGCCCGAAACTATGATGGGGGCATGTCCATCTTCCCTTCTTCGCGACGCCGGGTCATCGCAGCCCTGGCGACCATCCTGACCCTCCTGCTCCTTCCCGCCTGCAGCCCGGCAGCCACCCAGGGCTCGGGCAAGCCGGTGGTGCTGACCACCTTCACCGTCATCGCCGACATGGCCCGCCAGGTCGCGGGAGACCACCTGGAGATCCGCTCCATCACCAAGCCCGGAGCCGAGATCCACGACTACGAGCCCACCCCCGATGACATCAAGGCGGCCGCCGGAGCCGACCTCATCCTGGCCAACGGCCTTGGCCTGGAGCGCTGGTTCGAGCAGTTCACCGCGGGCAGCGACGCCCCCTCGGTAACCCTGAGCCAGGGCATCACCCCCATCGAGATCGCCTCGGAGTCCTATGCCGGCCAGCCCAACCCGCACGCCTGGATGAGCCCCACGCACGCCCAGTCCTACGTCGACACCATGGCCACGGCCTTCGCCGAGCTCGATCCCGACCACGCCGCGGACTTCCAGGCCAACGCAGTCGCCTACAAGGCCGATCTCCAGGCGGTCAAGGACGAGCTGGTCGCCGCCATCGCCCCGCTGCCCGCCGATCAGCGCGTCCTGGTCACCTGCGAGGGCGCCTTCTCCTACCTGGCCGCCGACGCCGGCCTGGAGGAGGGCTACCTGTGGCCCGTCAACGCCGAGAACGAGGGCACTCCCCAGCAGATCGCCGACACCGTCAACCTCGTGCGCTCCCGCTCCGTGCCCGCCGTCTTCTGCGAGTCCACCGTCAATGACAAGGCCATGCGCCAGGTCGTCTCCGAGACCGGCGCCACCTTCGGCGGCACCCTCTACGTCGACTCCCTGACCGACGCCCAGGGCGAGGCCCCCAGCTACCTGGCCCTCATCCGCCACGATGCCGCCGTCATCGCGCAGGGCCTGACAGGCGGGAAGCAGCAGTGACAAGCCGTCAACTCCCTGCCGGCCAGGAGCCCCCGATGCTCGAGGTGCGCGGGCTGAGCGTGCGCTACGGCCCGCTCCTGGCCCTCGATGACGCCAGTCTCGAGGTCCTGCCCGGCCGCATCTGCGGGCTGGTCGGAGCCAACGGATCGGGCAAGTCCACCCTGTTCAACGCGGTGATGGGCCTGGTCGCCCCCGAGGCCGGCACCATCATCATCGACGGGACCCCCGGCGCCATCGCCCGGCGCCGGGGCGTCGTGGGCTACGTCCCCCAGGAGGACGCCGTCGATCGCGACTTCCCCATCAGCGTGGGCGAGGTCGTCACCACCGGCCGCTACGGGCATATGGGCCCGCTGCGCCGACCTTCGCGCGCAGACCGGCAAGCCGTGGAGGCGGCCATGGAGCGCACGGGCATCGACGGCCTGTCCCGACGGCAGATCGGCGAGCTGTCCGGGGGCCAGCGCAAGCGCGTCTTCGTGGCCCGGGCCATCGCCCAGGGCGCCCGCCTCCTTCTGCTCGACGAGCCCTTCGCCGGCGTGGACCGCGTCAGCGAGGCCGCCATCGTCGGCCTGCTGCGCGAGCTGGCCGCCGAGGGCTGCGCCGTCCTGGTCTCCACCCATGACCTGGGCTCGCTGAGGGAACTGGCCGACGACGCCGTCCTGCTGGCCGGGCGGGTCCTGGCCGCCGGGCCCATCGAGCAGGTCCTGACCCCTCAGGCCATCGCCCACGCCTTCGGCGCCGAGGCCGCCGCGGGGGAGGGGATGCTGCGATGAGCGCCGTCATCACCGTTCTCACCGAGCCCTTCTCCTACGGCTTCATGACCAACGCCTTCCTCGTGGCCACGGCGGCCTCCCTGGTGTGCGCCCTGCTGTCCTGCTGGCTGGTGCTCATCGGCTGGTCCCTGCTGGGCGACGCCATCTCCCACGCGGTGCTCCCAGGAGTGGTCCTGGCCCACATGCTGGGCCTGCCCTTCACACTGGGGGCACTGGTCTTCGGCATGGCCTCGGTGGCCCTCATCGGCGTGGTGCGCGACACCAGCCGGGTCAAGGGCGACGCCGCCATCGGCGTGGTCTTCACCGCCTTCTTCGCCGCCGGGCTCATCCTCAAATCCCGCAACCCCGCCAACACGGACCTGAACTCCATCATCTTCGGCAATGTCCTGGGGATCTCCCCGGTCGACCGGGCCATGGTGCTGTCACTGGCCGCCGTCGTGACCGCCGTGCTCCTGGCCAAGCGCCGGGACCTGACGCTCTTCGCCTTCGACCGGACCCACGCCCACGCCATCGGCCTGCGCCCGGCGCGCATCAACGCCCTGCTGCTGGTGCTCCTGGCCCTGACCACCATCGTGGCCCTTCAGGTGGTCGGCGTCATCCTCGTGGTGGCGATGCTCATCATCCCGGGCTCCACCGCCCACCTCCTGACCGACCGCATGGGGACCATGCTCCTGGTGGCTCCGGCCATCGCCACCGGCTCCACGGTGATAGGCCTCTACATCGCCTACTGGACCAATGCCTCCTCAGCGGGATGGATCATCGTGTGCCAGTCCCTGGCCTTCGGCGCCGCCTACCTGGGCTCGCCGCGCCACGGCATCATCCCGCGGATGATGCGGCGCCGTCGCGAGAGCCGCGGGAGCCTCGGCTAGCCGATGCCCAGGACCCCGCGCAGGTCCGCCTTGATGGCCTCCAGGCGCTGCTCGGCCTCGGCGCGGACCTCGACCATCGGGCGGCCCTCCACGGCCAGGATCACCTCGCAGTAGCACTTGAGCTTGGGCTCGGTTCCCGAGGGGCGGATCACCACCCGGTCATCGGCGGCCGTGGTCCACACCAGGCCATCAGTGGGCGGAAGGTGGCCGCCGATGCCGTCGGGGGCGCCGTCGAGCAGGTCGAAGCGTGCGGTGACGGGGGAGTCCGCCAGCCGGGCCGGGGCCCCGCCGGCCCGAAGCCGCTCCATCATCGTGGTGATGAGGCCCAGGTCCTCAACCCGGATGCTCAGCGGGCTGGTGGCGTGCAGGCCGTGATCGCGGGCCAGGCGGTCGAGCAGGTCGACGGCGCTGCGACCCTGCTGCTTGAGCACTGAGACCAGCACCGCGGTGCGCACCGCGGCCGAGATCCCGTCCTTGTCCCGCACCGCTCCGGGATCCACGCAGTAGCCCAGGGCCTCCTCATAGCCGAAGACCAGGTCCGGGACCCGGCTGATCCACTTGAAGCCCGTCAGCGTCTGGCGGTGCCCCAGGCCGTGGGCGCGGGCGATGCTGCGCAGCAGCCGGGAGGAGACCACCGAGTTGGCCAGCACCCCCGTGCCGGCGAAGGCCGCCAGCTCCGCGGCCTGCTCGCCCAGCAGGGAGCCCAGCTCATCGCCGGTCAGCTGCCGCCACCCCCCGGGAGCCGTGGGGTCGGGGATCGCGACCGCCAGGCGGTCGGCATCAGGATCGTTGGCGATGATGAGATCGGCGTCCCGCTCCCGGGCCAGGGCAAGGGCCAGGTCCAGGGCGCCGGGCTCCTCGGGGTTGGGGAAGTCGACGGTGGGGAAGTCGGGGTCCGGGTCGACCTGCTCGGCCACCTCCACGATGTCATCGAATCCCGCATGCTCCAGGGCCTGGCGGCACAGCGCTCCGCCCACCCCGTGCATCGCGGTCAGCACGATCCGAAGCGGCGCGGCGGCCTGCGTGTGAGCCGCCTTGACGGCCCGCTCCAGGTACTCCTCGATCACCCGGGGGTCCACGGCCTCCCAGCCGTCCTGGGGCATGGGGATCTCGTTGGCCGGGGCGGCGGCGGCGATGGCGGCGGCGATCTGCTCATCGTACGGGGGAACGATCTGGGCGCCCTGCCCCCAGTCCGTCACCGCACGGCCGCCCAGGTAGACCTTGTAGCCGTTGTCCTGGGGAGGGTTGTGGGAGGCGGTGACCATGATGGCCGCATCGGCGCCCAGGCGGCGCAGGGAGAAGGCGAGCACCGGGGTGGGGCAGTGCTCGTCGAACAGCAGGGCCCGCCCGCCGGCCCCGGTGACCACGCTGGCCGTGTCCCGGGCGAACTGCGCCGAGCCATGGCGCGCATCGAAGCCGATGATCACGGTGAAGCCCTCGCCGAGCCGGTCGCGCAGGAAGGCGGACAGGCCCGCGGCGGCGCGGATGACCACCGCCCGGTTCATCCGCCCGGGCCCTCCGCCCAGGCGCCCGCGCAGTCCGGCGGTGCCGAAGGCCAGGGGGGCGGCGAAGGCCTCGCTCAGGGCCGCCGTGGCCCCGGCCTCGCCGGTGAGATGAGCCTGGAGGAGGCCGGAGAGCTCCTCGCGGGTGACCGGGTCGGGGTCGTGGGTGATCCAGGAGGAGACAGCCTGGTCGAGAGTCTGCGCCGGAGACAGGGTCATGCCCGAGACGCTACCGCGGCCGGCGCGCTGATCGTCCGTACCATGACAGCACTCACGGGTGTTCCCAGACACAGGGCGCGTCTCGACGCGCAGCACCTCCTGGCTGATGCGTCACACTGTCACCATGAGCCAGAGCAATGACGCCTTCTCCTCAGCGCCCAGCACCCCGGTCCTGCCCACCGACGCCTCGCCCGTGCGCCGTGGCCTGCGCGTGGTCATCATCGGCGGCGGCCCCGGGGGCTACGAGGCCGCCCTGGTGGCGGCCCAGCTCGGCGCCCAGGTCCAGCTCGTCGAGGCCCGGGGCCTGGGAGGCTCCGCCGTGCTGACCGACGTCGTCCCCTCCAAGACCCTCATCGCCACCGCCGAGTGGCTGGTCACCACCGAGCAGGCCCACAGCCTGGGCATCACCGTGGGGCAGGGGGAGCAGGCGGTGCGCGTCAATCTGGGCACGGTCAACGCGCGGGTGCGCGCCCTGGCCGCCGAGCAGTCCCACGACCTGACCGCGCGCATGCTCCACAAGGGCATCGAGGTGGTCTACGGGCGCGCCGCCCTGGGCGGACTGGATGCCAACGGGGAGCGCACCATCCACATCCCCGGGGCCGCCGGGGATCGCGAGATGGAGCTCAAGGCCGACGTCGTCCTGCTGGCCACCGGGGCGCGCCCCCGCACCCTGGCCGACGCCGCCCCGGACGGGCGGCGCATCCTGACCTGGACCCAGCTCTACGACCTCAACCAGGCGCCCGAGCACCTCATCGTCGTGGGCTCGGGCGTCACCGGGGCGGAGTTCGCCGGGGCCTATCTGTCCCTAGGCAGCCGCGTGACCCTGGTCTCCAGCCGTGACCGGGTCCTGCCCACCGTGGATGCCGATGCCGCGGTCCTGGTCGAATCGGCCTTCCAGCGCCGTGGCATGGAGGTCCTGGGAGGCACGAGGGCCGTGGCGGCGCGCCTGATCGACCAGGGCACCGACCATGAGGGCGTGGAGGTGGTGCTGAGCGACGGGCGCACCGTGCGCGGCTCCCATTGCCTCATGGCGGTGGGGGCGGTGCCGGCCACCGCGGGCCTGGGACTCGAGGAGGCCGGGGTCGAGCTGACCGAGAGCGGGCATGTGCGCGTCGACCGCGTCTCGCGCACCACCGCCTATCGCGTCTACGCCGCGGGGGACTGCACCGGCGTGCTGCCGCTGGCCTCGGTGGCGGCCATGCAGGGGCAGATCGCCATGCGCCATGCCCTGGGCGACGCCGTGGCCCCGCTGGAGACCGAGACCGTGGCCCAGGCGGTCTTCACCCTGCCCGAGATCGCCTCGGTGGGCCTGGGGCAGGCCCAGGCCGAGGCGGTGGGACTGGATGCGGTGACCACCACCGTGCCCCTGTTCCGCAACCCGCGCGCCAAGATGCAGGGCGTGACCGAGGGCTTCGTCAAGCTGACCTCCGAGCGCCGCAGCGGCGTGGTGCTGGGAGGCGTGGTGGTGGCCGAGTCCGCCAGCGAGCAGATCTTCTCCATCACCTTGGCGGTGACCCAGCGCCTGAGCGTCGAGCAGGTCATGAATGCCTTCTCCGTCTACCCCTCGGTGTCCGGCACGGTCTCCGAGGCGGCCCGACAGCTCCACGTGCGCTGAGCGCGCCGGGCTCAGTGGACTCGGCGAGGTCAGTGAGCTCAGCGGGCTCAGTGGGCTCAGTGGGCGCGGCGGTTCGCCCGCCGCTCAGGAACATGGGGGAGCATGAGCCCCATGACCGATCGCCAGACCTACCGCAAGGGCCCCGTGCTTCTGCGCGGAACCCAGATCCCCGCTCAGACCACCGACGCGCGCCTGCTCAGCTCCTCTGAGGAGGCCGACTGGCTCCACTCCGATCCGTGGCGCGTCATGCGCATCCAGGCCGAGTTCGTCGAGGGCTTCGGCGCCCTGGCCGAGCTCGGCCCGGCCATCAGCGTCTTCGGCTCGGCGCGCACAGCGCCGGAGGCGCCCTCCTACGCGGTGGCCCGCGAGGTCGGTGCCGGGCTGGCCCGCTCCGGCTATGCCGTCATCACCGGTGGAGGGCCGGGAATGATGGAGGCCGCCAACAGGGGATGCCATGAGGCGGGCGGGGTCTCCGTGGGCCTGGGCATCGAGCTGCCCCACGAGCAGGGCATGAACGAGTACGTGGACCTGGGGATCAACTTCCGCTACTTCTTCGCCCGCAAGACCATGTTCGTCAAGTACTCCGACGGCTTCGTGGTCATGCCCGGAGGCATGGGCACCCTCGATGAGCTCTTCGAGTCCCTCACCCTGGTCCAGACCCAGAAGATCTCCTCCTTCCCGATCGTGCTGGTCGACTCCGGCTACTGGTCGGGACTGCTGGACTGGCTGCGCTCCACCGTGGTCGAGGCGGGCATGATCTCCCCGGGGGACCCCGATCTCGTCCATGTCGTGGACAGCGCCGAGGAGGCCGTGGATTACGTGGTCGCCGCGGCCCGCAGGCTCCGCGAGGGGCGGGCCTCCCAGGGCTGAGCGGACCCCGCGAGTCCGCGCGCGGAGGTGTCAAGGCGCATCGCCGTGGCGTGAGCCGCGTCATGAGATGGAGATCTGCCGATAACTGTGCGCCCATGGCGTAGAATGTGGCAGGTCTCGCGGCGATAAGTCCGCGTCGCACTGACGAAAGGTGAGCACATGGCTGCCATGAAGCCCCGGACTGGCGACGGTCCTCTCGAGGTCGTCAAGGAAGGCCGCGCCATCATCATGAGGGTGCCGCTGGAGGGCGGAGGCCGCCTTGTCCTCGAGATCACCGCTGATGAGGTCAAGGAGCTCGGCGAGGCCTTGGCCAACGCCAAGATCTGATCGGCACAGCCTGTCACGGTTGGAGGGCCGGGCCCATGGGCCCGGCCCTCCGCTATGCGGGCGCGCCCATCCAGCCTGTGCCCGCCGGTCTGAAGTGCTGACCTCTGCTGACCCCTTCTGACCTCTGGTGCGCCCGCTCTCAGGCCTGGCGCACCGCGACCAGGAGGCCGTCGCCGACGGGCAGCAGCGTGGTCAGCAGCGCATCGGAGTCGCGCATGGCCTTGCCCAGCTCGCGGGCCGCCACGGTGGCGGCATCCCTGCGGGCCGGGTCGGCCACATGGTCGTTCCACAGCGCCCGGGTCACGGCCAGGACCCCGCCGATGCGCAGCATCCGCAGCGCGTCACCAGCCAGGTAGGCCGACTCCTGGGGGTCGACATCCAGGACCACCATGTCATAGCTGCGCGCCGCCATCCGGGGCATGACATCGGAGGCCCGGCCCTGGATGATGCGGATGCGGGAGGTGGGGTAGCCGGCCGCGTCGAAGGCGTGACGCGCCTCGCGCTGGACCTCGGGCTCGACGTCGATGGTGGTCAGCACGCCGTCGGGCCCCATGCCCGCCAGCAGCCACAGCCCGGAGACACCGGTGCCGGTGCCGACCTCCGCCACGGACTTCGCGCCCACGGAGCCCGCCAGCATGCGCAGCGCTGCCCCCGTCCCCGTGGACACCGGGATGATGCCGAGCTCCAGGCCGCGCATCCGGGCCTGGGCTGTGGCCTCATCCTCCGCGAGGAAGTCCTGCGTGTAGGACCAGCTCAGCGTCTTGTCCGCACTCACCATGAGCCTCTTTCCCTGCTCGGGGCCGCCCGGCGCGGCCCCTGCGGGCCATTGTTCCAGCAAACCGACCCCGAGCAGGTAACCGGCGCGGATCGCCCGGCAGAAGCGTCGGGGCCTCCGGGGGTCGCCTGGGCTGCCTGGGCTGCCTGCGCCGCCGGGGCCGCCGGAACATGGCGCAGCCCGGGAGGCTCCCTATACTGAGCGGCGTGTTCGGCATTTCAGGAGCAGAGTTCGCCGTCATCATTCTGGTGGCGGTGATCGTGGTGGGCCCTCAGCGCCTGCCGGAGTACACGCGCAAGCTCACCCAGCTCGTGCGCCAGTTGCGCGTCTACCTGGACAATGCCCGCACGCAGATCGCCGAGGAGGTCGGCCCCGAGCTGGCCGATCTGGACCTGTCGGACCTCGACCCCCGCCAGTACGATCCGCGCAAGATCGTGCGCGATGCCCTGGGGGAGGACCTCGACGCCATCCGTGAGGACCTGGCCCACCCCTTCCGCTCGGTCTCCGCCGCGGCCAAGGAGACCTCCGAGGCCGCCGCCGGCGCTGTCAAGGAGGCGGTCTCCAAGGAGCGCGCCGACTCCCTGAGCAAGCGCATCACTGAGAAGAAGGAGGAGGCCAAGGCCGCCTCCACGACCGCTGCCGCCAAGACCGCGGCGCGCGATGAGCCCGAGGAGACCGCCCAGGCCGCCGAACCCGGGCAGGCTGATCGCGCCGACAGCGCCGACAGCGCAGAAAGTGCCGAGCGGGCCACTGAGCCCGGGCAGGCCGAGCCCGCGGCACCGGCGGAGTCGGCCCCCGAGGCAGGGCAGGACGACGCCGGGCAGGACGGTCAGGGCCCCACGGAGGCGGAGGACGCCCAGGAGGCGGACGCGGACGCGCAGGCCCCGGTCCCGGCGAGCACAACGGCAGAATCCACTGAGTCCGCCGAGCCCACTGGGTCTACTGATGATCTCGCCGAGCCTACCGTGCCCACCGTGCCCGTCAGCCTGGCCGAGGCCGAGGGCCCGGCCCCGGCTGCGCGCCCTGTCTCACCGCGCGACATCGTGCGGGCCGCCAACGCCGCCGCCCGGACCCGCCAAGCCCAATGAGCCAGGCCCACTGAGCCCGACGGCCCCGCTGCGGCGGACATTCCTGTGGACCTTCCCGCCGGATCGAGCCGGTGCCCGAGCCTCCACCGAGCCTCCGCCACGCGCATCACGGGGTGGTGCTCCGGGGCGCGGGCGGGCGCCGCGCCGCTCAGCGCGTGGGGGTGACTCCCAGATTGCGGCCTGACAGTCCCCGGGCGCGATGGGTCAGGCGCTTGGCCACCTCCACCAGCACCAGGGCGGCGGGCGCATCGGCCAAGGGCCTGCCCTCCTGGCCCACGGTGGCGGGCACACCGCTATCCGAGCCCTCGCGCAGGCGGATGTCCAGGGGGAGCTCGGCCAGCAGCGGCACCTCGTAGCCCAGGGTCTGGCTCAGGGACCCCGCCACGCTGGCGCCGCCCCCCGAGCCGAAGATCTCCACCCGCGAGCCATCGGCCTGGGGCATGTAGGACATGTTCTCGATGACCCCCACCACCCGCTGCTTGGTCTGGGTGGCGATGAGCCCGGTGCGCTCGGCGACCTCGGCCGCCGCGGCCTGCGGGGTGGTGACCACCAGGATCTCCGCATTGGGCAGCAGCTGGGCCACCGAGATGGTGACATCCCCGGTTCCGGGGGGAAGATCCAGCAGCAGGACGTCGAGGTCGCCCCAGAAGACATCGGTGAGGAACTGCTGGACGGCGCGGTGCAGCATGGGCCCGCGCCAGACCACCGGCTGCTTGTCCTCCACGAACATGCCGATGGAGATGACCTTGATGCCATGGGCCACCGGCGGCACGATCATGCCGTCGAGCTGGGTGGGGACCTGGTCGACCCCCAGCATGCGGGGGATGGAGAAGCCGTAGATGTCGGCGTCGACCACGCCCACGCTCAGGCCCTGAGCGGCCATGGCCGCGGCGAGGTTGGCCGTCACCGAGGACTTGCCCACCCCTCCCTTGCCGGAGGTCACCGCGTAGACGCGGGTCAGGCTCCCGGGCTGGGTGAAGGGGATGACCGGCTCGGCCGCCCCTCCCCGGAGCCGACGGCGCAGCTCGGAGCGCTGCTCATCGCTCATCACCCCCAGCGTCACTGACACCGAGGTCACGCCCTCCACTGCCCCGACCTCCCGCTGGGTGTCCGCGGTGATGGTGTCCTTGAGCGGACAGCCGGCCACGGTCAGCAGCACGCCGACCGTCACGGCGCCGTCCTCGCCGATGTCAATGGAGTCGACCATCCCCAGGTCGGTGATGGGACGGCGGATCTCGGGGTCATCGACGCGACTGAGCGCCTCCATGACTGCTTCACGAGTGGGTAGTGGCATGGGCCCATCCTACGGGCGCGCACAGGGGACTCGCCGTGGCCCAAGGCACGTCAGAGCACGTCAGAGCGCAGGTCAGCGCCTATCCGAGGCCATCAGTGCATCAGTGCCGATCAGGATCCTGCCGGCGGGCCACAGGGGGAGGGCCGGCCTGGCGCCCGCCCTCGTGCCTCTCCTCCTGGCCATCGTCCTCGGCTGGCTCGGCGAACTCGGCGAGCTCCTCGCGGGTGCGCCGCTCCTCGGCCAGGATCTCCGAGAGCATGTCCCGCAGCTCGGAGCGCACGAAGTCGCGGGTGGCCACATCGTTCATGGCCAGGCGCAGCGAGGCGATCTCCCGGGTCAGGTACTCGGTGTCCTCCAGGTTGCGCTCGGCGCGCTGGCGGTCCTGCTCTGCGGTGACGCGGTCGCGGTCATCCTGGCGGTTCTGGGCCAGGAGGATCAGCGGAGCGGAGTAGGAGGCCTGAAGGGAGAGCATGAGGGTCAGCGCCGTGAAGCCCAGGCTGGCCCGGTCGAAGCGCAGTGCCTCGGGGCCCCAGGAGTTCCAGGCCATCCACACCGTCACGAAGAGCGTCAGCCAGATGAGGAAGGTCGGGGTCCCCGAGAAGCGGGCGATGCCCTCGGCCACGCGCCCCGAGGTGTCGGAGCGCGAGGCGCGCGAGGGCCGCGTCCAGCGCAGCCACCGCCAGCGGTTGTGCGGCAGCGGCTGGTCGAGCTGATCAGGCATTGGCGCTCCTCTCGATCGCATCGTCGGTGACCGCCTCGTCGGCCTCGCGCCAGTCATCGGGCATGAGGTGGTCCAGGACGTCGTCGACGCCCACCGCGCCCAGCAGCCGGCCGGCGTCGTCGACCACGGGCAGGGCGGTGAGGTTGTAGGTCGCCAGGAGGCGGGTCACGGTGCCGATGGAGTCCTCGGCGTGGACGGAGTCGATATGGGTGTCCAGGATGGAGCCCATCATCCGCTGGGGCCTCTCCCGCAGGGCGCGCTGGAGGTGGACCACGCCCACGAGCCTGCCGGTGGGCGTCTCCAGGGGCGGGCGGCAGACGAATCCTATGGCGGCCAGCGACGGGGGGATCTCCGCCTTGCGGGCATGGGCCAGGAAGGTCGAGACCGTGGCCTCAGGGGGCAGGATGATCGGCTCGGTGGTCATGAGGCCACCGGCCGTGTACTCGTCATAGGCCATGAGGCGGCGCACGTCCTCGGCCTCCTCGGGCTCCATGAGGCCCAGCAGCTCGGCGGCCTTGATCTGGGGGAGCCCGCTGACCAGGTCCGCGGCGTCGTCGGGCTGCATGACATCCAGGACGTCGGCGGCCCGGGAGGCGTCCAGGCGCGAGAGGATCGCCACGGCCGCCTCATTGCCCAGCTCCTCCAGGGCGTCGGCCAGGCGCTCATCGCTGAGCTCCCCGGCCACGCGCAGCTGGCTGTCGCGCGGCAGGTCGCGCAGGACATCGGCCAGGTCGGCGGGCTTGAGGTCCTCCAGGGTGGCCAGCAGGGCGGTGGCGCCCTGCTGCTCGACGCTGCCGGCCAGCCCCGTGACCTCATCGGGGCTGACCGTGAAGGTCTCCCCGCGGCGCAGGCCCAGGGGGCCGGTCGACCCTCGCTGGACGAACAGGCGGGTGACCTTCCAGTCCATGCCCCGGTCGCGCTCGATGGCCACGTCGCGCACGGTCACGGTGCCCGAGCCGTCCTTGAGGGAGACCACCCGGTCCAGCAGCTCGCCGACCACCAGGGTCTCCACATTGCGCTGCTTGAAGCGGCGGATGTTGACCAGGCCCGTGGTGATGACCGCCCCCGGCTCGATCGCGGTGACCCGTGACAGGGGCAGGAAGACGCGGCGCCGCGAGGAGACCTCGATGACGAATCCCACCGCCCGCGGCTCCCCGCGCATCTGGAGCAGGACGACGACGTCGTGGACCTTGCCCACGGCATCTCCCAGCGGGTCGAAGACGGAGGTGCCGATGAGACGGGCCACAAAAACCCTGCTTGTCGTGCGCGTCCTGGTGTTCTCCACAAGCCAAGACTATGCGCCCTGGGCGTGAAGGCCGCTCCGATCTGGTTCCCGCGCGCGCCTGCGCGTGCGACGATTCCCCCATGACCGCCAATCTGACGCCGAGCCCCGCACTGGGATCCTCCCGCCATGTCACCATGCCGCGCGGCGAGGAGATCGCCTCCTTCGCGACCTACGCCGAGGCCCAGCACGCCGTGGACGCGCTGTCCGATGAGGGCTTTCCGGTCCAGTACCTCACCATCGTCGGCACCGATCTGCGTCAGGTCGAGCGGATCACCGGGCGCATGAGCTGGGGTCGGGCGGTGGCCTCGGGGGCGGGATCCGGCCTGTGGATCGGGATCTTCTTCGCGGCCATGATGGCCATGTTCGGCCAGTCGGCCCCCACGAGCGTTCCCCTGGTGGCCTGCGTCCTGCTGGGCGTGCTGTGGGGCATCATCTTCCAGGTGGTGGGCTACGCCCTGACCCGGGGGCGGCGCGACTTCACCTCCATCAGCCAGGTCATCGCCTCGCGCTACTCCATCATCGCCTCCCAGGACGCCCGCGAGGGAGCCCTGGCCCTGGCCCGGGTGCCCGGGAACCTCACCCGGGGCGGGGAGTCCGCCCGACGCGCCGAGGAGCGGCGCCGAGCCCGTCAGGCGTCCTCGGATGGCCCCACGGCCTTCGGCTCGCGCCCCGATGAGCAGCCCCGCTTCGGCGTGCGCGTCACCCCGGTGGCGGATCCCTCCGGCTACGGCCAGGTGGTGGCCGAGGCCGGTGACGGCCAGGACGTCGCGCCCCTGCCGGAGTCCCCGCAGGCCGAGCATCCCCAGGGCCCTGACACCCCTGAGACGCAGCCCGCCCGGGTGCCCGAGGACTACGACCCCTTCCTGCGGCCCCGCCCCGATGACTCCGGCTCGGGGGCCAAGGCTCGGGACGAGGACTGATCATGGCGATCCCCGTGGGCCTGTCCGCCGGCTCCGTCTACCCCGGAGGGGTGGCCGACGCCTTCGCCATGGCGCAGTCCCTGGGCTATGACGGCGTGGAGGTCATGGTCTGGGGCGAGAAGGCCTCCCAGGACGCGGTCCGCCTGGCCGCCCTGTCCCAGGAGCACGATCAGCCCGTCCTGGCGGTCCACGCCCCCACCCTCCTGGTGACGCGGGGGGTCTTCGGCTCCGACCCCTGGGACAAGATCGACCGCACGATCGAGCTCGCCCACTACCTGGGGGCGCCCACCGTGGTCCTCCACCCGCCCTTCTTCTGGCAGACCCGCTACGCGCGCTCCTTCGTGGCCGGGGTGGCCCGGCGCGAGGCCACCACCGGGGTGCACCTGGCGGTGGAGAACATGTTCACCTGGCGGCCGCGCTCAGCCCATTCCACCCGCGACTTCCAGGCCTACTCGCCCACATGGGACCCGGTGGGCCAGGGCTACCACTCGGTGACCCTGGACATCTCGCATGCCGCCACCTCGGGCTCGGACGCCCTGGCCATGGCGCGATCCCTGGGCCCCACCCTGCGCCACCTGCACCTGACCGACGGCGTGCCCGGCCCTCTGGACGACCACCTCCTTCCCGGCCAGGGCAACCAGGACTGCGCCGGGGTCCTGGCTCATCTGGCCTCCACCGGCTTCGAGGAGGGCGGCGGCCAGGTCGTCGTGGAGGTGACCACCCGCTCCATGAACCCGGAGCAGCGGCGCGAGGGCCTGGCCAGCGCGCTGGCCTTCGCCCGCCAGCACCTGGAGGGCGCGGAGCCGGCCCATATCCCCGAGCCCACCCGCAGGCGCTATCGCCGCGACCGCTGACCCGGCGCTGCGGGAGGCGGCGGGCACCACGGGGGGCGCCGCCATGGTGCCCCGCTCAGCAGTACTGGGCCTCATGGGCCAGGTGGGAGACCGGCTCGAGCTGGAAGGTGGCGTGCTCGATGCGCACCGGGAAGTGCTCGGCCACGCACTCCTGGAGGCGGTCCAGGATCTCTTCGGTGCAGCCCTCGGTCAGGCACTCGTCCCTGACCACCACATGGGCGGTGAGCACCGGCATGCCGGAGGCCACGGTCCAGGCGTGCAGGTCATGGAGGGCCTCGACATGCTCGACCTCGAGAATATGGCGCCGCACCTCGGCCAGGTCCAGGTCCTCGGGCGTGAAGTCCATGAGCACCCGCATGGCCGCGCGCAGCAGGGCGGCGGCGCGCGGGACGATGAGCGCGGTGATGACCAGGGAGGCCACGGCGTCGGCCCGGTGCCACCCGGTGAGGGCCACGGTCAGGGCGGCCAGGATCACGCCCACTGACCCAAGGGCGTCACTGGCCACCTCCAGGAAGGCCGCCCGCATGTTCAGGCTCGCCCCGCGCCCGCCGGCCAGAACCACCAGGGCGATCGCATTGGCGGCCAGGCCGATGGCACCCATGATGAGCATCCCATGAGCCTCGATGGGGGAGGGCCAGATGAGGGCGCGCACCGCCTGGACCGCCACCACTGCGCCGACCACCGTCAGCATCCCGGCCTGGAGGGCCGCGCCGATGACCTCGGCGCGGCGCAGCCCCCAGGTGGAGCGGTCGGTGGCCGGGCGCGCGGCCAGGCCGGCGGCCACCAGCGCCATGATCAGGCCGGCGGAATCGGTGAGCATGTGCCCGGCGTCGGCCAGGAGGGCCAGGGAGCCGGTGAGCAGGGCGGTGATGACCTCGGCGATGAGAACCGTCGAGGTCAGGGCCAGCGCGATGGCCAGGCGCGGTCGTGACGATCCCGTGGCGTGATCGTGGCTGTGGTGGTGCTCCGAGGAGTCCTGCGGCGGCGTCATGCCCCCATCATATCGAATTTTCTTTATGAGTCGAGGGGTGAGTCTCCTCTCGCGCCGCCGGGCCGCGGCTCGGGAGCGGCTCGGGAGGGGGTCAGGAGATGAGTCCGCCCACCCAGGCCTCGACCTCCTCGACCGTGCGGGGGATCTGCGCCGTCAGGGACTCCACCGAGCCGTCCTCGCGCACGACGACGTCATCCTCGATGCGCACGCCGATCCCGCGCAGCTCAGCGGGCACCAGCAGGTCGTCGGCCCGGAAGTACAGGCCCGGCTCGATGGTGAAGACCATGCCCGGCTCCAGCAGGGCATCCATCGCCATCTCCCGGCGGGCCTGGGCGCAGTCGTGGACATCGAGGCCCAGGTGGTGACTGGTGCCGTGAACCATCCAGCGCCGGTGGTACTGGCCCTCCGGCTCCAGGGAGTCCGCGGCACTGACCCCCTCGGGCAGCAGGCCCCACTCCTCCAGGCGCGCGGCGATGACCTCCATGGCGGCGGCATGGACATCGGTGAAGCGGCAGCCGGGCTCATTGGCGCGGGCGAAGGCGGCGTCGGCAGCGTCCAGGACCGCCTGGTAGACGCGGCGCTGGACCTCGGTGAAGCGGCCATCGACCGGGATCGTGCGGGTGACATCGGCGGTGTAGAGGGAGTCGACCTCCACCCCGGCATCGACCAGCACCAGCTGGCCGGGCCGGACCGGGCCGTCGTTGGCGATCCAGTGCAGGGTGTTGGCATGGTCGCCGGCTGCCGCGATCGTGTCGTAGCCCAGCCCATTGCCCTCCTGGCGGGCCACGGCGGCGAAGGCCCCCTCCAGGACTCGCTCGCCGCGATGATGCTCCGTGGCGCGGGGGATGGAGCGGATGAGGTCATCGAATCCGGCGCGGGTGGCGTCCACGGCGGCCTGGAGCTGGTCGATCTCCCAGGCGTCCTTGCGCAGGCGCAGCTCGCTGGCGGCCTCGGCCAGGCGGTCATCGAGCTCCTCGGCCTCCTGGCCGGTGGCCAGGCCCGCGGCCTGGCGGGTCGAGGTCACCAGCGCGGTCACGGCCTCATCCGCCTGGGCGATCACCCGCAGCTGGACGGCTCCCGGCCCGGCATCCTTGGCCAGGGCATCGGGCAGGGAGTCGATGTGGGCGCAGCGGATGGTCGTGGCGGCCTCGACCTCCTCGATGGAGGGGCGCACCCCCACCCACAGCTCCCCGTAGCGGGCGTTGGCGTAGAACTCCTCGGAGCTGCGCGAGGCGCGGGGCCGGAAGTACAGGACCGCCTCATGGGTGGGCCCCTGCCCGAGCTCCTGGCCGGGGACCGTCAGCGGCTCCAGGACGAGCACGGCGTCGGGCTCGAAGTCCTGGCCGGTGCCGGCCAGGTGGGCGAAGGCGCTGTGCGGGCGGAAGCGGTAGTCGCAGTCATTGTTGCGCACCTTGAGAGGGCCGGCGGGAAGGACCAGGCGCTCGGAGGGGAAGAGCGCGCCCAAGGCCTGGCGGCGCTGGGCCGCCCAGGGCGCCGCCGGGCTGGCCTTGGGCAGGGCATCGGGGCGCGGTCCCCATCCTGAGGCGATGAAGTCGCGGAAGGCCCGGCTGGAGGGACGGTGGGAGCGGTTGGATCCCCGCTCGGAGATGGGCTGGTCCTGGCTGGGCGCTGCATCATTGCTGGGCGTGCGTGTCATGGCAGCATCCTTCCACCAGCGGGCCGCCGGTGCCACGACCCGCAGGAGGTGCGCAGGACCGGCCGGATCGCTCCGGATCGCTCCGGATCACCGCGCCGGGTCGCGGCCCCGGATCGCAGGGGGCGCGGCACCGCGCTGACGGCGCTCGCGCCCCTGCCGATCACCGCTCCGGATCGGAGGGGAAGCGCACCCCGGTCTGGGCGCGGGCCTGGGACAGGACGTCGACGGCCGCCTCTGAGGCGTAGAGCGGGTGGAGCCCGGACTCGTGCGCCCCGGAGCGCACCAGGCGGCACACCTCCGCCAGCTCGTAGCGCAGCTGGGCTCCGCGGCGCCGCACCGACAGGTTCTCGGTGCGCTGGTCACCCGAGCCGGACTCGTGCAGCTCGATGCGCCTGGGCCACTGGCAGTCGTCGAAGACCAGGGCGGAGTGATCCGAGGCGATCATGGAGTCCACCCCTCCCTGCGAGGTCTTGGAGTGAAGGCAGACCACCTGCAGCCCGGAGTGCTCGCCGTGCTCATAGTCCAGGACCACCGTCCCGTGGGAGTCCACGCCGGAGTCCAGGAGCTGGCCGGAGGCGGTGACGCGATCGGGCCGGCCGAACAGGTGGATGGCCAGGTTCACCGGGTAGATGCCCAGGTCCATCAGCGAGCCCCCGCCCATGGCCGGGTCGAAGGTCGCCGGCAGCGAGCCCTCCCGGTATGCGCTCATGCGCGAGGAGAACTGCTCCTTGACCAGGACCGCGCGATGGATGCGGCCCAGGCGGGGCAGGGCCTCGCGCAGGCGGGCCACACCGGGCTCGAAGGCCGAGAGCCAGGCCTCCATGAGGAAGCGGTTGGCCAGGCGGGCGGTCTCCACCATGGCCCGGGCCTCCATGAGGTTGAGGGCGAAGGGCTTCTCCACCAGCACATGGAATCCCGCCTGGAGGGCGGCGATGGCCTGCTCGCCGTGAAAGGCATTGGGGGAGGCGATGTAGACCACGTCGATGGGGTCATCGCTGTGAGGGCCGTGGGCGGAGAGCAGATCCTCGACACTGGTGTGGGCGTGGGCGACGTCGTGCTGCTCGGCGAATGCCCGGGCGCGCTCGGGGCGCGCCGAGGTGACGGCCACGATCTGGGCGGCGGACTCCTGGGCGACCGCATCGGCGAACCACTGGGCGATGAAGCCCGAGCCGATGATGCCGAAGCGCACGGGTTGAGGGTCTGGGCGTGGGGCGGGAGGAGTGGAGCTGGGAAACATGCGAGCAGTCTTGCACCGAACCGGGCCCCGCTGGGGGCTCATCGTCCCAGTTCGCCGGGAGCACGAGGCGGTCATGGGCCCGCCTAGACTGGGCCGGTGCGCATCGACCCCCACACCCACTCGGCCTGCTCGGACGGCACCGACACCCCGGCCCAGCTCATGGCCGCGGCCGCGGTGGCGGGCCTGGACGTGATCGGCCTGACCGATCACGACACCACGGCAGGGTGGGATGAGGCCGCGGCAGCGGTGGCCGGCACCGGGGTCGCCCTGCTGCGGGGCACCGAGATCTCCTGCTCCTCCAACGGCGTGACCCTCCATCTGCTGGCCTACCTCCACCGCCCGGATGACCCGGGCCTGACCGCGGCCTTCGAGCGGGCGCGGGCCTCGCGCGAGACCCGCGCCCGCCAGATGGTCGAGCGCCTGAGCGCCGACTACCCCATCAGCTGGACGGACCTGGTGGAGCAGACCCGAGGGACGGTGACCATCGGCCGGCCCCATATCGCCGATGCCCTGGTGGCGGCCGGATGCTTCCCGGATCGCTCCGCCGTCTTCGCCGGCCCCCTGGCGACGGCATCGCCCTACTACGTGCGCCACTGGGCCCTGGACCCGGTTAAGGCCTGCGCCCTGGTGCGCGCCGCCGGGGGAGTGCCCGTGGCCGCCCACCCCCGGGCGGGCCGGCGCCAGCGCAGGCTCGTGCCCGACGAGGTCTTCGCGCAGATGGCCGACGCCGGGCTGGCGGCCCTGGAGGTCGATCACCGCGATCACGACGAGGCCCAGCGCCAGGAGGCCCGCAGCCTCGCCCGCCGTCTGGGGCTGGGGGAGTCCGGAGCCTCGGACTACCACGGCGGCGGCAAGCCCAACGCGCTGGGGGAGAACCTCATGGCGCCCGCCCTGCTGGAGCGGATCGTCTCCGAGGGCGCCCTGGGCCTGGTCGAGCCCTGAGCCGGTCCTCCCGTCAGGGCCTGCGAGCACGACATCCGACATGGTCGGCGCTACCCTCGTGCTCGTTCTCGCCGTCGGCGCGCCGCCGCGCCGCGGCCGTGTCCACACCCACCGGAAGGCCCATGCTCCAGTCAGTCTTCGACCCCACGCTCTTCGCCACCTCCTTCATGACCCTGCTGGTCATCCAGGATCCCCTGGGAGCCGTGCCGATCTTCCTGTCCTTGACGGGCCGTCAGAGCCCGACCGAGCGGGCGGCCTCCGCCCGGCAGGCCACCTGGGTGTCCTTCTGGGTCATCCTGGCCTTCGCGGTGTTCGGGCGCTACATCCTGAAGTTCCTGGGGATCTCGGTGCCGGCGCTCCAGGTGGCCGGCGGCCTCCTGCTCCTGCTGGTGGCGCTGGAGCTCCTGACCGGCAAGGCCGATGAGAGCCCCGACCCCGACTCGGTGACCGCCAACGCGGCCCTGGTGCCCCTGGGCACGCCCCTGCTGGCCGGGCCCGGGGCCATCGTGGCCGCCATGGTGGCGGTGGAGACGGCGGGCGCGGCTGCGGCCGGATGGGTCTCGGTGACCGCGGCGATCATCGGCACCCACCTCGTGGTCTGGCTCACCCTGCGCTTCTCCCTGGGCCTCAACCGCTTCATGGGGGAGTCGGGGATCCGCATCCTGACCAGGATCTTCGGGCTCCTGCTGGCCGCGATCGCCGTGCAGATCATGGCCGATGGCGTGTTCGCCTTCCTGGACGCCTGGATCTGAGGCGGGCCGGCCCCCGATGGGGCCGGCCCGCGGATGCGATGCCTACTGCTCCTGCGGGGGTGTGATGGGCCGCCCGCCACGGGTGCGCTTGCGCGTGCGGGTGCGCGTGCGGCGCGGCTTGTCCTGACCCGCCTCACCGGTCCCGCCGGCGCTGCCGGGATCCTGGCGGCCCGCCCTCCCGCGGCCGGAGCGAGAGCCACGCGATGAGCGCCCGCCGCGCCCGCGGCCGCGCTCGCCCCGATCGGCCCGGCGCGAGCGCCCCGTCTCGCCCAGGTCCTCGATCTCCTCGGCGTCCAGGCCCGCCAGCACCCTCATCTCCTTGGGGAGCCTGCCGGTGACGCCCTCGGGGATGGAGAGGTCGGCGAAGAGGTGGGCGGAGGTGTGGTAGGTCTCCACCGGCTCCTCGATGGGCAGGCCCAGGGCCTTGGCGATGATCCTCCAGCGCGGGACATCATCCCAGTCCACGAAGGTCACCGCGGTCCCGGAGTTGCCCGCCCGCCCGGTGCGCCCGATGCGGTGGACGTAGATCTTCTCGTCCTCGGGGCACTGGTAGTTGATGACATGGGTGACGTCGTCGACGTCGATGCCCCGGGCGGCGACATCCGTGGACACCAGCACATCGACCTTGTTGTTGCGGAAGGCCCGCAAAGCCTGCTCGCGGGCGCCCTGGCCCAGGTCGCCGTGCAGGGAGGCGGTGGCGAAGCCGCGCGCGGCCAGGTCCTCGGCGACGCGGGCGGCGGTGCGCTTGGTGCGCGCGAAGATGATGGTGCGCCCCCGTCCCTCGGCCTGCAGGATGCGGGAGACCACCTCGACCTTGTTCAGCGCATGGGTGCGGTAGACGACCTGCTGGACCGACTTGACGGTCATGCCCTCGTCCCCGGGGTCCTGGGCGCGGATATGGGTGGGCTTGGTCATGTAGCGCCGGGCCAGGGTGACCACGGCCCCGGGCATGGTGGCGCTGAAGAGCATGGTGTGGCGGTCGGGGCGGGTGCGGGACAGGATCTTCTCCACATCGGGCAGGAAGCCCAGGTCCAGCATCTCATCGGCCTCATCGAGGACCACGGTGGTGACATGCTCCAGGTTGAGGACCCGGCGATCCATGAGGTCGATGATGCGCCCCGGGGTGCCCACGACGATCTCGGCGCCCCTCTCCAGGGCCTCGATCTGGGGCTCGTAGGCCCGTCCGCCGTAGACCTGGGTGATGCGCACGGTGCGCAGGGCGGCCGCGGTGGCCAGCTCCTCGGCCACCTGCTTGGCCAGCTCGCGGGTGGGCAGGACCACCAGGGCCTGGGGGGAGCCGGAGGCGGGGTCCTCGTCCCAGCCCTCCTCCCCGGGGCCCAGGGTGTCCATGAGCAGGGGGATCCCGAAGCCCAGGGTCTTGCCGGTCCCGGTCTTGGCCTGGCCGATGATGTCCTGGCCGGTCAGGGCCACCGGCAGGGTCAGGGCCTGGATGGGGAAGGGCGAGGTGATGCCCTTGGCCGCCAGGGCCTGGCAGATCTCCGGCTCGACGCCGAAGTCGGCGAAGCGCCGGGCGCCCAGCTCGGCCTGGCCGCCCTCATCGGTGATGTCGGGCGTGGCCTCCTCCAGGACGGGGGCGTGGGCCCCGGCGGTCTCGATGATCCCGGAGGCGGGCTGGGTGGCAGGCGCGTCCTGCTGAGCGGGCTCGACGTCGTCGTCCCTGCGATCCTCGTTAGTCACGAGCTTCCTTGTCTGGTTGTACTGGTCGGCGCGCGGGCGCTGGCGGGTGGCTCGTCGAGGTGAGGCGCCACCGGCGGCAGGCGCAGCGAGCCCGAGACTCTCGGGCGGGCCGACGCGATGCGATCAAAGGCAGCCGATCGTGGAATGGAGTCCCGTGCATGGCCGCCTTGGCGGCTCGCGGGACCGGGCTGCTGGACGACCGGGCAACCGTGGACGAGGCCAGATTAGCGGTCCGCGGGGTGATCCGCGTCCCCGACCGCCCTTTTCCCCGGCTGGGCGTGGCCGAAGTCACCGACGGGTCGGCAGAATCGATGGTGATCGACGACGGCCGTCCAACCGCGGATGATGGGCCCCGATGCTCCAGCGCGCGGTCGCGGCCGTGACTACGCTGACCCCCATGAGTGACACGCCCCAGCCCAGCGCCCCCATGCAGGTCGGCCCCCACGAGCTCAGCGTGGTCGGGGTGGTCGCCTACTCGCGCACCGCCGCCTGCGTGCGCTACGCCAAGGATGCGGACAAGGCCCCGTCGATGGAGGCGCGCCTGGCGCTGCTGCGCATGAGCGCCTGGGAGGTCGGCTGCTTCGAGCGCATCGTCGAGCACGCCTCGGCCGCGGGAGTGGACGTCTACGGCGCCGCCGAGCGCTTCGTCAGCGTCCTGGGCGACTTCGACGCGCGGCTGCGCCCCCTGGACTGGGCCGAGCGGCTGGTCAAGACCTACCTCGCCTTCGGCCTGCTCATCGACTTCGGCATGGCCCTGAGCGACTCCCTGCCCGAGCCCGTGCGCACCGCCCTCATCGACGAGCTCGCCGCCGATCCGATCGGCCGCTACGCCACCGCCGAGCTCGACGCCGCCATCGCCGGGGACACCCAGCTGGCGGCGCGCCTGGGCCTGTGGGCACGGCGCGTGGTGGGCGAGGAGATCAGCACCTTCCAGCGCCTGCTCTCCGAGTTCCCCGAGCTGCTGGGGGAGCGCAGCGCCAGCCAGTTCCACGAGGTCCTCTCCCAGGGCGCCGTCTCACGCATGCGGGGACTGGGGCTGCGGGTATGAGGCCGCAGGGCCGCGGCGCACGGACCGGTGCGGCGCCTCTGCCCGGGACCATGGTTGACTTCCTTCGCCACAGCGCCAAGCAGGCCGGGCTCCTGGGCGCGCAGGCGCGCGACGAGATCACCAGTGAGGAGGAGGTCGAGCGCCTGCTGACTGATCGGCGCCAGGCCGAGATCGTGGCCGCCCGCCAGGATGCCATCGCTGCGGCGCGCCGCCTGGCCAAATCGCTCTCCACCCGCCAGGTCGCCCAGATGCTCGGGCGCTCCGCCTCCGCTATCACACGTGCCACGGGGCGCAGGTACTACGCCTTCTCCGATGGTCGCAGTCTGCGCTATCCCACCTGGCAGTTCGAGGCCGGACTCCCCCTGCCCGGCCTGGCTGCGATCGTCCCCGCTCTGCGCCCACAGTTGACGCCCGCCTCCGTTGAGGCGCGCATGACCGCGGCAGACCCCGAGGATCTCGACGGTCTATCACCCCGGGACTGGCTATTGGCGGGCGGTGACCCCGCCGAGGCACTGCGCGTGCTGACCCAGGCGGACCATCGGTGAGGCCTATATCATCGTCCCGTTGCTGCACCGCTGTCGCATCGTGGAGGCGCTGATGAGCACCGAGGGCGTCACTGACATGTCCCTGCTGGAGAACGCAGGGCTCGACATCATCGCCGAATCCGATCGCAAGGGCCGGCCCCGCGACCTGTTCATGCCCTGGTTCGCGGCCAACATCTCCGTCCTGGGGCTGTCCTGGGGGGCATGGGTGCTGAGCTTCGGCCTGTCCTTCTGGCAGGCCGTCATCGCCGGAGCCGTGGGGGTGGTGGTGTCCTTCGGCCTGTGCGGCATCATCGCGATCCTGGGCAAGCGCGGCAGCGCCCCCACCCTGGCCCTGTCCAGGGCCGCCTTCGGCTACAACGGCAACCGGCTCTCGGCGGCCATCTCCTGGATCCTCACCGTGGGCTGGGAGACCGTCCTGTGCATCCTGGCCACGCTGGCCTCGGCCACTGTCCTTCGCGCCCTGGGCTGGCACAACGAGACCGGCGCCCAGATCGTGGGCTTCCTGGTGACCGTGGGCCTGGCCGCCAGCGCGGGGATCCTCGGTTTCGAGGCCATTATGCGGGTCCAGACCTGGATCACCTGGGCCACGGGGGCGCTGACGGTCATCTACCTCATCCTCGTGGCCCCGCAGATCGATATCGCCGCCCTGGCGGGGCTGCCCGCAGGCCCGCCGGCCGCCGTCATCGGGGCCCTGGTCATGGTGGCCACGGGATTCGGGCTGGGCTGGGTCAACGCGGCCGCCGACTACTCGCGCTACCTGCCCCGCTCGGCCTCCTCGGCCGGGGTCGTGGGATGGACAACCCTCGGCTCGGCCCTGCCCGTGGTGGTCCTCGTCTTCTTCGGCATCCTCCTGGTGGGCTCCGACGCCGAGCTGGGCCAGGCCATCAACGCCGACCCCATCGGCGCGCTGACCACGATCCTGCCCACCTGGTTCCTCGTTCCCTTCGCCGTCGTGGCGATCCTGGGACTGGCCGGGGGCATCATCATGGACCTGTACTCCTCGGGCCTGTCCCTGCTGGCCACGGGCCTGCCGCTGCGGCGCCACACCGCCACCGCCATCGACGCCACCATCATGGCCCTGGGCACCATCGCCGTGACCTTCGGCGCATCGGACTTCCTGGGGCCCTTCCAGGGCTTCCTGACCACCCTGGGCGTGGTCATCGCCGCCTGGGCGGGGATCATGATCGCCGAGGTCATCATGCGCCGGCGCGACTACGACGAGCAGGCCCTGTTCACCCCCGACGGCGTCTACGGCTCGATCAACTGGGAGGCCATCGCCCTGGTGGGGGCGGGCTCGGTGCTCGGATGGGGCCTGGTGGTCAACTCCGCGGCCTCCTGGCTGTCCTGGCAGGGCTACCTGCTGGGCCCCCTGGGCGGGCGCGAGGGGGACTGGGCCTACGCCAATCTCGGCGTGCTGGTCTCCCTGCTCACCGGCCTGTTGGGCCACCTGCTCCTAGGCCGACGGCGAGTGGCCGCCCAGGAGGCGGCGCAGGAGGCCGGCGCATGAGCGGGCCGTGGCCCGGCGGCCTTGGCGCCGAGCGCTTAGAGGCCCTGGCGGCGTCGAGCGGGCATGCGGGTCCCGGCCCGGCCCTCGAGGCCGCCCATCAGATCGCCCGCCGCACCGGGGTCGACCGCCACGACCTGCTCGTCGTCCTGGGATCGGGAGCCGAGGAGGCGCTCGCGGACTGGGGCGAGTCGGAGGCCCGCTTGCCGCTGTCGGACCTGCCGGGCGTGAGCGCCCCCGTGGCGCCGGGGCACCTCGATCTCCTGTCCTCCTACCGCAGGCCCACCGCCTCGGGAGGCCGGCGCGTCCTCGTGGCCCACGGCCGCACCCATCTCTACGAGGGGCGCGGCCCGGCCCCGGTGGTGGCCCTGGCGCGGGCCGCCGCGGCGGCGGGTGTGCGGGCCGCGGTGCTCATCAACGCGGGTGGCTGCCTGCGCGAGTGGGGGATCGGCGAGGTCATGGTCATCACCGACCACCTCAATCTCACCGGTGCCTCGCCCTTCGACGGCACGGTCTTCATTGATGTGCGCACCGTGTGGGACGCGGGGCTGGCCCGGGTCCTGCGGGGCGCGGCCCAGCGTGAGGGCGTGTACGCGGCCCTGCGCGGCCCCGAGTACCAGACGATGGCGGAGGCGCGCCTGCTCGCCGGCCTGGGCGCTGACTGCGTGGGCATGTCCACCGTCCTGGAGGCCATCGCCCTGCACCAGCTCGGTGTGGCGGTGTCCGGCCTGAGCGTCGTGTCCGACCTGTCCTTCGCCGTGGAGCCGACCGATCCGCAGGAGGTCCTGCGCCTGGCGGCCGGTGCTCGCCCCACCCTGGTCCGCTCCATCGAGGCGGTCCTGGAGGAGATCGGCCCCGCGGGGCATTAAAGGGCGCTGGCAGTCACTGAGCGGCGCTGGGAGGCGCCCAGGGCCCAGCACTCGCCACTGCGTGTCGCCCGCGCCTGAGGCGCGCGGGCGTAAGCGGTGATTATCATTGTGCGAGGAACAAGGGGCTGGCGCCGTGCGGGATTCCCCCGGCCCAGGCCCCTGCGGCGGGATTCGTCAGGAAGCAGGGTGCGCATGCGCGCGGTGGTGATGAGCGACGTCGCTCGTGCGGCAGGAGTCTCCCAGCAGACGGTCTCACGCGTGCTGCACGACCATCCCTCCGTTCGCCCCGAGACCCGGGCGCGGGTCAATGCCGCGATCGAGCGCCTGGGGTACCAGCCCAATCTCGCGGCGCGCTCCTTGGCGGCGGGGCGCAGCGGCACCATCGGCGTCCTGCTCATGTCCCGCCTGAGCCACGGCACGGCCTCCACCTTCGCCGCCATTGCCGAATCCGCTCGCCAGGAGGGGTACCAGCTGGTGGTGACCTCCGCCCCGGATGACTCCCCGGGAGCCGTGCACTCGGCTCTCGACGAGCTCGCCGGCTACCGGGTGGAGGCCTCGATCATCCTGGCCCGGCGCATCACCGCCCTCGAGGAGCTCGACTCCAGGCCGACCCAGAGCCCCCGCATCCTCATGGCGGGGCAGGGCGGGATCGCCGGCGCCGCGACCGTGGCCATCGACCAGGCCGCCGGCGCCACTGCCGCCACCGAGCACCTGGTGCGCACCGGCAGGCGCCGCCTGGTCCATGTGGCCGGGGATCTGTCCAATGCCGACGCGGTTGCCCGCCGAGACGCCTTCGTGCGCACCTGCGCCGAGCAGGGAGTCCAGGCAGTGGTGGTCGATGCCGGCGGCTGGTCCGCCGAGGACGGCGCCCGCGCCGGCGCCGAGGCCCTGGGCGCCTCCCCTGACGGCGTCTTCGCCGCCAATGACGACCTGGCCCTGGGGGTCATGCGCGCCCTGCACGATGCCGGCTATCGCGTCCCCGATGACGTGGGGCTGGTGGGCTTCGACGACGTGCCCGCCAGCCGCATGCTCGTGCCGGCCCTGACCACGGTCGTTCAGGACTTCCATGCCCTGGGCCGTGCGGTCATGGCCCAGGTGGTCGCCGTGGCCAGCGGGCGGGAGCCCCAGGACGTGCTGCTGGACGCCAAGCTGGTGATCCGCGAATCGAGCAGGCCGGTCGATCCCCGCTGAGATCAGGCGCTGGGCGCCCGCTGCCCGTAGTCGGCGATCTTGGCGATGACCGCGGCGATCTCCTCATCCGGGAGGATCTTGGGCGGCCCGGCGCTGCGCACCCGCAGGTAGAGCTCGCAGACCCACTCCAGCTCCTGGGCCAGGGTGTAGGCGGCCTCGAGGTCCGGCCCGGCCACCACCGATCCGTGATTGCTCATGAGGGCGGCCGTGCGGCCCTCCAGGGCGCGCTCAACATTGCGGGCCAGCTCGGGCGTGCCGTAGGTGGCGTAGTCGGCCACACGGACATCGGGGCCGCCGAACATCGAGATGTAGTAGTGAACGGCCGGCAGGGCCGTGAGATCGGCCAGGCTGGCCACGGCCGTGGCCGCGGGGGAGTGGGTGTGGACCACCGCCTCCAGGCCGGTGCTGCGCAGAGCCGTCAGGTGCAGGTCCAGCTCGCTGGCGGGCTTGAGG
The DNA here is from genome assembly GCF_900637295.1 of Actinomyces slackii. Classification (NCBI taxonomy): domain Bacteria; kingdom Bacillati; phylum Actinomycetota; class Actinomycetes; order Actinomycetales; family Actinomycetaceae; genus Actinomyces; species Actinomyces slackii. The sequence continues at coordinate 1,498,397 of NZ_LR134363.1, forward strand.
GGGCCCTCGATCTGCTTGCCCGAGGCGTAGTCGACAACGGCCACCAGATCGGGGCGCAGGTCGGAGTAGGGCAGGCCGCTGGGGGTGATGGCCACCAGGTCGCCCTGGCGGATGGACAGGTTGCCCGCGGTGCCCACCACCAGGCCGTCATCGGTCAGGCGCTGACAGGCGGCGGTGATCTGCGTGCGGGCCTGGTCAAGGAGCATGGCGTGTCCTCTCATGGGTGGGGTGCCAGCGCGCGCCGATGCGCGTGAGCGGTGTCGACACTGTGGCATGGTAGCGCTCTCATGTCAACGCGTAGAGTGCATGGAACGTGCCTTGACGTCTATATGAACTCATGCCATCATCCATGTGTGCGCTCACATTCGTGAGGGCTGGTCACCGTCGCCCAGCAAGAAAGGCCATCGCCGTGTCACCACAGCTCTCCTCCTCATCCCTGCCCGCCATCGGCATCCGCCCGCTCATCGACGGGCGGCGCCACGGAGTCCGCGAGTCCCTGGAGGGCAAGACCAGGCAGTTGGCCGAGGACGTGGCCGAGCTGATCTCCTCGCGCCTGACCTACCCCGACGGCTCCCCGGTGCGGTGCGTCATCGCCCAGACCAGCATCGGCGGCGTCAGCGAGGCCGTGGCCGTCAAGGAGCAGTTCCGCACCGAGAACATCGGCGCCGAGCTGACGGTGACCGCCTCCTGGAACTACATCACCGAGGTCCTCGACCTCGACCCCTCCATCCCGCACGCCATCTGGGGCTTCAACGGCACCGAGCGCCCCGGCGCGGTGACCCTGGCGGCTGCGGCCGCCGCCTACAACATGATGGGCATCCCCTGCTTCGGCATCTACGGGCACGACGTCCAGGACGCCGACGACTCAGGACTGACCGACGACGTCGTCGAGCAGATCCTGCGCTACGCGCGCTGCGCCCTGGGGGTGGCCCTCATGAAGGGCCGCAGCTACCTGTCCATCGGCACGGTCTCCATGGGCATCGCCGGATGCCGGCCGCCCGAGCAGGTCCTGGCCGACTACCTGGGCATGCGCACCGAGTACATCGACATGATCGAGATCGACCGGCGCATCGAGCAGGGCATCTACGACCCCGTCGAGTACGAGACCGCCATCGCCTGGGCCCGCCAGAGCCTGCGCATCGGCGAGAACCACAACACTGAGGCCAACACCCGCACCCAGGAGGAGTACGACCGCCAGTTCGACTACTCCGTCAAGATGCTGCTCGTGGCCCGCGACCTCATGGAGGGCAACCCCCGCCTGGCCGAGCTCGGCCACATCGAGGAGGCCGGCGGCCACGACGCCATCGCCGCAGGCTTCCAGGGGCAGCGCCAGTGGACCGACTGCCGCCCCAACGCCGACATCATGGAGACCCTGCTCAACACGAGCTTCGACTGGAACGGCCCGCGCAAGGAGTCCGTCTTCGCCACCGAGGCCGACGCCTGCAACGCCCTGGCCATGCTCTTCAACTCCGTGCTCACCCACCGCCCCCAGCTCTTCAGCGATGTGCGCACCTACTGGAGCCCGCAGGCCGTCAAGCGGGTCACCGGGCACGAGCTCGACGGCGTGGCCGCCCAGGGCTTCATCGATCTGCGCAACTCCGGGGCCACCACCCTCAACGCCACCGGCCAGGAGCGCGACGAGCAGGGCCGGCCGGTGATCAAGCCCTGGTGGCAGATCACCCCCGAGGAGATCGCCGCGGACCTGGAGGCCACCACCTTCCACCCCGCCAACGCCGAGTACTTCCCCGGCGGGGGCTTCTCCACGCACTTCGTCACCGCCGGCGGCATGCCGGTGACCGCCTCTCGCCTCAACATCGTGGCGGGCCTGGGGCCAGTGCTCCAGATCTCCGAGGGCTGGACCATCGAGCTGCCCGATGAGGCCCGCGAGATCATCGAGTGCCGTACCGACCCGCTGTGGCCCACCACCTTCTTCGTCCCCCGCCTGACCGGCCAGGGCGCCCACGCCTCGGTCTACGAGTGGATGGCCCACTGGGGGGCCAACCACACGGCCACCGGGTACGGCCACTTCGGGGACGACCTCCTCACGCTGGCCTCCATGCTGCGCATCCCGGTCTATATGCACAACATCCCGCCGGAGCGGATCATGCGCCCCAAGGCCTGGATCCCCTTCGGCACCGCGGACCTGGAGAGCGCGGACTTCCGAGCCTGCGCGGCCTTCGGCCCGCTCTACCGGTAGGCGACGGGGATGGAGCGCACCGAGGCCGCCAGCGCCCTGGCCCTGGACCTGGGCTCCAGCTCCGCGCGGGCCATCCTGGGCTCCCTGCGCGACGGCGTGCTGGTCACCCAGGAGGTCCATCGCCTGACCCATCGGGCCCAGATGCGCCAGGGCTCCCTGTGCTGGGACATCGAGGCCCTGAACTCGGCCGTGGCCGATGGTCTGGATGCCGCCCGCCAGGCCCTGGGGACCCATCCCGCCAGCATCGGCATCGACACCTGGGGGGTCGACTACGGCCTGCTGGACCACGACGGCGCGCTGCTGCGCCCGCCGCGCGCCTACCGCGACGCCCGCATGGCGCGCCACAGTGCCGCCCTGGAGGGGCGCATCGATCGGGCCGGCGCCTGGCAGGCCACGGGAGTGCTCCCCATGGAGATCAACACCTCCTACCAGGTCTTCGCCGATCTCCAGGAGGAGCCCGGGCTGGCCCAGCGCGTCGGGGCGCTCCTGCCCCTGCCCGATCTGCTGGCCCACGAGCTGGGCGCCCCGGTGGGCGTGGGCCGGGCCATCGCCAGCACCACCGGCCTGGCCGCCCCCGGGGCGAGGCAGTGGTCCCCGGTCATGGCCCAGGCCATCGACCTGCCCGAGTCCTGGCTGGCGCCCCTGGTCGACGACGCCGTCGTTAGCGGGAGCATCGCGGGCACGGGCACCGCCATCGTGCGCCCCGGCGGGCACGACACGGCCTGCGCGGTGCACAGCCTGGGGCTGGCCCCCCACCAGACCGCCCTGTTCATCTCCTGCGGCTCGTGGAGCCTCATCGGGGCCACCGTGCCCGAGCCGATCGTGGAGCCCGGAGTCCTGGAGGCCGGGCTGAGCAACGAGGTCCGCACCGATGGCGGGGTGCGCCTCCTGCGCAACCTCACCGGACTGTGGCTCCTCCAGGAGTGCCAGAGGGCCTGGGGGGAGGATGACGTCGCCGGGCTGGTCGAGGCCGCCGGGCGGGCCAGGTCCCTGGGCGTCGTCGTCGACCCCGATGATCCCGCCTTCATGGCGCCGGGGGACATGCCCGCCGCGCTTGGCGAATGGTGCCAGGAGCACTACGGGATCGAGCCGAGTGGCCGCGCCCAGATGGTCCGCCTCATCCTGGAGTCCCTGGCCTGTGCCCACGCCGAGCACGCCGAGCGGCTGGCCGGGCTGGTCGGATCCGCCCTGGCCCCCGGCGCTCCTATCCATCTTGTCGGTGGGGGAGCGCGCAACCGCCTGCTCGCCCAGATGACGGCCACCGCCTGCCAGCGGCCCGTCGTCATCGGTGCGGTCGAGGCCAGCGCCATGGGCAACCTGCTGGCGCAGTTCGAGGCCACCGGGGCCGCCCGGCCCCAGGACCGCGACGCCATCGTGCGCCAGTCCTGCCAGCGCGCCGTGCTGGAGCCCGAGGACCCCTCCGCCTTCACCGATATGCGAGAGCGGCTGGCGCGGGCCCGGATCCGCTAGGCACGATCATCATCCCGCCGCGCCCCCGCGGTGAGCGCATACTGACCGATCCCCCCGACAAGGAGACCCATGCTGCGACATATCCCCGCCAATCTCAGCCCCGAGCTGGTCCGGATCCTTATGGAGATGGGCCACGGCGATGAGATCCTCCTGGCCGACGCCAACTTCCCCGGCCACAGCCTCCATCCGCGCACGGTGCGCGCCGACGGGCTCATGATCCCCGACCTGCTGCGGTCGATCCTCACCCTCATGCCGCTGGACCGCTACAGCGACTACCAGGTCGCCCTCATGGAGACCGTGGGCGACGATCCGCGACCCGAGGTCTGGGACGTCTACGAGCGGATCTGGAACGAGGCCGAGTCCGCGGCCGGCCCAGTGGCCGTGCGCCGGATCGAGCGCATGGCCTTCTACGAGCACACCCCCAGCCTCTACGCCGTCGTCCTGACCGGGGAGACGGCGCTGTACGGCAACCTCATCCTCAAGAAGGGAGTCCTGTGAACCGGTCATGAGCCCCGACGCCCTGAAAAGGCAGGGGTCGCAGGGCCTCGCGCGGAGCGTGTATTTCCTCCGTTGCTCCACGAATCATCATTGACTACCATGTGAGCGCCAACAATGCCTCCGCACACTGTGGTCGTGCCATCACCGGATGGCGAAGTGCGGATGAAGTTCAACGCGCCTCACTCAAGGAAGAGAGAAGCTCATTATGGACGCCTTCATTTCCCGTCGCTCCCTCATGATCTCGGCCTCCGCCCTGGCAGTTCTGGGCGCCGGAGCCTCGCTGAGCGCCTGCTCATCGGGCTCCACGAGCTCCAACGCCAAGGCTCCCAACCAGATGTTCGCCTGGGTCTCCAGCGAGTCGGACCGCGCCCAGTGGCAGGCCTTCGTCGACGCGGTCAAGAAGAGCCACCCGGACTTCACGCTGGAGTTCTCCGGCCCGTCCTACAACGACTACTACGCCAAGGCCAAGACCCGGATGACCGAGAAGGACGCCCCGGGGATCCTCACCACCCAGGCGGCGCGCACCAAGGAGCTGGTCTCGGTCATGGAGCCCCTGGACGACCTCATCGCCAAGCACGGGGTCGATGTCTCCATCTACAACCCGGCGATGATCGAGGGCATGACCGTGGACGGGAAGATCTACGCCCTGCCCTACGACGCCGAGCCCGACGTCATGTTCTACAACCGGCGCCTGTTCACCGAGGCGGGCCTGAGCCTTCCCCCCACCTCCTACACCTACGAGCAGTTCCTGTCCGACATGAAGACGCTGACCACGGGCGGCAAGTACGGGATCGCCATCAAGCCCGGGTTCCTCGACAACGCTCCGGGCACCTTCGCCTACGCCGACGGCGCCACGGTGCTCGACGATGCGGGCAAGCCGGCCCTGACCAGCAAGGTCTTCGTGTCCTCGGTGCAGAAGGCCTTCGATCTGGCGGCCAAGCACAGCGTGGCCAAGGCCCCCTCGGCCTCCGACGGCGACGAGGTCGCCCAGGGCGCCTTCACCTCCGGCGAGGCGGCCTCCATCATCGACGGGCCCTGGATGTACTCCACCTTCGCCGAGCAGCTCGGCGAGGACCTGGGCGTGTGCGTCGTGCCCAGCGACTCGGGCAAGGCGGTGGGGCTCATCCAGGGGTCGGGCTTCGGTGTCGCCAAGAACTGCCCGGACAAGGACGCCGCCTTCGCCAACATCCTCAAGCTCGTCGACCCCACCGTGGTGGGCGAGGTGGCCCGCACCCGCGGCACGGTCCCCTCGGTGGAGTCCCAGATCGATGGATGGGCCGAGGGCAAGCACGCTGAGAGCGTGGAGGCCATCACCTTCCTGCTGGAGAACGGAACGCCTCTGATCACCCCCGAGAACTGGAACCAGATCACCACCTCCTTCAGCCAGTACTGCCCCGAGGGCTTCCGCGGCAGCCGCACCGCCGCCGACATCCTCAAGGACCTGCAGGAAGCGGCGGGCTGATGAGCGCGGCAACCGGGGCTCCAGCGCCCCGTCGCAGGCATGAGGGTCTGCGCACCCTGTGCTACCTGGCGCCGGGCATGAGCGGGTTCGCCCTGTTCATCGCCCTGCCGCTGGCCGCCTCGCTGGTCATCTCCTTCTATTCCTGGTCGCTGGCCGGCGAGCCCACGGCGGTGGGGCTGGAGAACTACCTGCGCATGTTCTCGGGAAGGGATCCCGCCTTCTACACGGTGCTGCGCAACACGGTGGTCTTCGCCCTGCTCTACACCGCCGCCAACCTCGTCATCTCCACGGGACTGGCCTACTGGCTCCAGCATCTGCGCGAGGGGTGGTCGCGGGTGCTGCGGGTGGTCTTCTTCATCCCCGTGGTCACGCCCATGGCCGGTAATGCGCTCATCTGGCGCCTGCTGCTCAACGACGACGGCGTGGTCAACGCCTTCCTGGGCAAGCTCGGGGTGGAGGGACTGCCCTGGCTCAACGACCCGACCCTGGCCATGATCTCACTGGTGATCATGAGCCTGTGGCAGGGGCTGGGCTACAACATCGTGGTCCTGACCGCGGGGCTCAACGGGATCAGCCCCTCGGTCCTGGAGGCCGGGGAGATCGACGGCGCCGTCGGCTGGCGCAAGTTCTTCCTCATCGTCTTCCCCATCCTGTCCCCGACCTTCTTCTTCTGCACGGTGATGACGGTCATCGGTGCCTTCAAGGTCTTCGCCCAGCCCTTCTTCCTGACCAAGGGAGGGCCGGGGGAGTCCACCAACACCATTGTGCTGTCGCTGTACCGCAATGGATTCGCCTTCGACAAGCTCGGCTACGCCTCCGCGCTGGCCTGGGTGCTCTTCGTCATCGTCATGCTGCTGACGGCTCTGCAGTTCAGTCAGCAGAGGAAGTGGGTGAACTATGACTCCTAGAAACGGCCGGGGAGCGGGATCCCTTGTCTCCCATGCGCTGCTGGCGCTCATCGCCGCAGCCTTCCTCTTCCCCTTCGTGTGGATGGTCGTCACCTCGCTCAAGCCCACCTCGGAGGTGTTCTCCTCGGGGGCCTCGCTGACGGGCTCGCGCCTGGCATGGGACAACTACTCCGAGGCGGTTGAGCAGATCCCCCTGGGGAGGATCATCCTCAACTCCATCGTCGTGGCCTCCCTGGGCGCACTGCTGACCATGCTGGTCTCCCTGCTGAGCGCCTACGCCTTCGCCCGGCTGCGCTTCCGCTTCCGGGACCATCTCTTCCTGCTCTTCTTGGGGACCCTGGTCCTGCCCCAGGAGGTCCTGGTCATCCCCCTGTACATCGGCTTCCAGTCCATGGGCCTGGTCAACAGCTACGCCGCCCTCATCCTGCCCTTCGCCTTCGGGGCATTCGGGGCCTTCCTCCTGCGGCAGTTCATCTTGAGCCTGCCCTTGGAGTTCGAGGAGGCGGCGCGCATCGACGGCGCAGGGGATCTGCGGATCCTGTGGAGCATTCTCATCCCGCTGCTGCGGGCGCCGATCCTGGTGGTGGGCGTGTTCTCCTTCATCGACTACTGGTCGAGCTTCCTGTGGCCGCTGATCGTCATCAACGACGCCGACCTGGCCACCATCTCGCTGGGCCTGCAGATGTTCTCCGGCGAGCGGGGGACGGACTGGGGGCCGATGATGGCGGCGGTGTCCATCTCGGTCATCCCCTCCTTCCTCATCGTCGCCTTCCTCCAGCGCCAGTTGGAGAAGGGCGTGACCCTGGGCGCATTCGGAGGTCGATGACATGGCTGGAACGAGCACATCGCCTCATGACCAGGCCCTGGAGACACATGCTCCCGCCTGGCTCGACCGGGCCGTGCTGGGGATCTTCATCCACTGGGGCGCCTACTCGGTGCCGGCCTGGGCCGAGCCTCATGGAGAGCTGGGCACCGAGCCGGACGAGACGCAGTGGTTCACCCACAACGCCTATGCCGAGTGGTACTTCAACACGATCCGCATCCAGGGCAGCCCGGCCCAGGCCCACCACCGGGCCACCTATGGGACGCTGCCCTACGACGCCTTCCTGGACATGTGGCGCGCCGAGCACTTCGACCCTGACGACTGGGCGGGCCTTTTCAGCCGGGCGGGCGCTGATCTGGTCATCCCCACCACCAAGCACCATGACGGCATCGCGCTGTGGGATGCTCCGGGGACCTTCGGGCGCAACACCGTCGAGCGGGGGCCCCGCCGCGACCTGGTCGGCGATATCGCCCGGGCGGTGCGCCGTCGGGGCCTGCACTTCGGCGTCTACTACTCCGGGGGCCTGGACTGGCACTACCGGCCCTTCCCTCCCGTGCTCTGCCAGGAGGATCTGGATCGATTCGCCCGCACGGTCGATCCGGAGTACGCCCGGTACATCTACGTCCATTGCATGGACCTGTTTGAGCGCTATCACCCGGAGGTGTTCTGGAACGATATCGACTGGCCTGATTGCGCCAAGAGTTTCGAGGAGAACAGCCTGGGAATGCTGCTGCGCAACTACTACAGCCTGTGTCCCCAGGGAGCGGTCAATGACCGCTTCGGCGGGTTCCACTGCGATTACGAGACCAGCGAGTACCAGGCGATGCAGGAGTCTGAGGGCGCCGAGCGATGGGAGAACTGCCGCGGCATCGGGCTGTCCTTCGGGTACAACCGCCAGGAGACCGGGGAGCAGTACCTCAGCGGTGCCGGGCTCGCGGCTCACCTGGCCGATGTGGTCGCGCGTGGCGGTCGCCTGCTGCTCAACGTGGGCCCCCGCGCCGATGGCACCATCCCCGAGCCTCAGCGAGACAGCCTGGAGGGGCTGGGGCAGTGGATGAGCGTGGCCAAGGCCGAGCTCGTCGGTGCCACCCAGGAGCTGCGGGACCGAGCCTGCTCCATCGAGGGCGCCCGCCTGATCTCCCACGAGGACCACGCCGTCCTGCTGGGTCTGGAAGCGGTGGATGCGGCCCTGGACGACTTGCCGGAGGCCTTCGACTGGCGGCGGGCTCGCGCGCTTGACTCCCTCGACGCCGTCGGGCTCTCGGTGGGCGAGGGCCGGCTGCGCTCTGCACCTGGGCGCCTGGGGCCCGCCGTCATCGTGGCGCCGCGCCGAAGGTAAGCGGAGCGGCGCCCGGGGTGGGACTCGCGTGGGCAGGGACGGGATGGTGGGACCCGCCCCTGCCCACGCGTGCGCCGCACCGTCGGGCCCGGCTGGCCGACATCATCGAGGTAGGTCATGTGGTCGGCCACCCCCACCCACAGCGCCCAGGCCGGCAGCATCCAGCAGGTCATCCGCAGCACGACGGCGGCCGCCCGGGCTCCGCCGCCGCCATCGCGCCACCATGTCCCGGCCCTCCACCACGCATGGCAGGCCAGTCCCAGGCAAGCCGCCACCAGGGCGGTGATCACCGCGTGGCCCGCATAGGTCACGGCAGCAAGATCGAACTCGGTCGACGTCGGCCAGATCCCGAAAGCCGGCATATCCATGCACGCCAGGCGCGAGGTCGGATCGTCCTCCAGGCACATCGCCATCTTCATGAGCGAGGTCAAGGATCTGTTCTCGACCATGAGAACGGACACGCGCCTCGCGGTCTCCTCCACCGCGAGGAAGGCCGCCCCGAGGCCAGCCCCAGCAGCAGCCAATCGCAGACGGTTAAGCGCCGCACCCATCTCTACGAGGGGCGCGGCCCAGCGTGAGGGCGTGTACGCGGCCCTGCGCGGCCCCGAGTACCAGACGATGGCGGAGGCGCGCCTGCTCGCCGGCCTGGGCGCTGACTGCGTGGGCATGTCCACCGTCCTGGAGGCCATCGCCCTGCATCAGCTCGGTGTGGCGGTGTCCGGCCTGAGCGTCGTGTCCGACCTGTCCTTGGCCTCGGAGCCGACCGATCCGCAGGAGGTCCTGCGCCTGGCGGCCGGTGCTCGCCCCACCCTGGTCCGCTCCATCGAGGCGGTCCTGGAGGAGATCGGCCCCGCGGGGCATTAAAGGGCGCTGGCAGTCACTGAGCGGCGGGCGCCGTCGGGCAGTGGGGCAGAGGAGCGGCGGGCGGAGTCGGACGTGCTTCTGCGTACCGGACGAGGGTATGCGTCATCCGACTGAGGTCCGCACACGGCCAATTGACGCAAACGCTCGTCCTCGACGCAAATGCTCGTGTTCGAGCGGGCAGGCACCGTCGGGCCCGGCTGGTCGACGTCGTCGAGTACCAGCGCCAGTCCGCCCAGGAGCGCAGCGGCGCCTTGGACGCCATGACTCGCGAGGCGGTCGCGGCCGGCCGACACCACCGCAACGGACTACACAGCCGCCCTGCGACGGCGCCGCCGCGTGACATCCCCATGTTAGGACGCCGGTCCTCGGGGGCCTGCGGGCCCGCCGCGGTAGCCTGGCGCCATGGCATCTGAGACCAGCACGAGGACACGCACCGAGACCGACTCCATGGGCGCCGTCGAGGTCGCCTCCGACCGCTACTGGGGGGCGCAGACCCAGCGCTCCCTGACCAACTTCGACATCGGCCGCGAGACCTTCGTGTGGGGCCGGCCCATGATCAAGGCCCTGGGCGTGCTCAAGAAGTCCGCGGCCCTGGCCAACGCCGAGCTCGGCGAGCTGCCCCAGGACATCGCCGACCTCATCGCCGCCGCCGGCGATGAGGTCATCTCCGGCGCTCTCGACTCCCACTTCCCGCTCGTGGTCTTCCAGACCGGCTCGGGCACCCAGTCCAACATGAACTCCAACGAGGTCATCTCCAACCGCGCCATCGAGCTGGCCGGCGGGCAGATGGGCTCCAAGGCCCCCGTCCACCCCAACGACCACGTCAACCGGGGCCAGTCCTCCAATGACACCTTCCCCACGGCCATGCACATCGCCGTGGTCGACGAGCTGGCGGCCATGTACCCGCGCATCAACCAGCTGCGCGAGACCCTGGACAAGAAGGCCCAGGAGTACAAGGACGTCGTCATGGTGGGCCGCACCCACCTCCAGGACGCCACTCCCATCACCCTGGGCCAGGTCTTCTCCGGCTGGGTGGCCCAGATCGACTTCGCCATCGACGGCATCCGCTACGCCGACTCCCGCGCCCGCGAGCTGGCCATCGGCGGGACCGCTGTGGGCACCGGACTCAACGCCCACCCCGACTTCGGGGCGCTGACCGCCAAGAAGATCAGCCAGGAGATCGGCATCGAGTTCACCCAGGCGGACAACCTCTTCGCCGCCCTGGGCGCCCACGACGCCCTGGTCCTGGTCTCCGGCGCGCTTCGAGTCCTGGCCGACGCCCTGATGAAGATCGCCAATGACGTGCGCTGGTACGCCTCGGGGCCCCGCAACGGGATCGGTGAGCTCATCATCCCGGAGAACGAGCCCGGCTCCTCGATCATGCCCGGCAAGGTCAACCCCACCCAGTGCGAGGCCATGACCATGGTGGCCACCAAGGTCTTCGGCAACGACGCCACGGTCGGCTTCGCCGGGAGCCAGGGCAACTTCCAGCTCAACGTCTTCAAGCCCGTCATGGCCTGGTGCGTCCTGGAGTCCATCCAACTGCTCGGGGATGCCTGCGTGTCCTTCGACACCAACTGCGCCTACGGCATCGAGCCCAATGCCGAGCGCATCGCCGCCAACCTGGAGACCAACCTCATGCAGGTCACCGCGCTCAACCGCCACATCGGCTATGACAAGGCCTCCAAGATCGCCAAGAACGCGCACCACAAGGGCCTGTCCCTGCGCGAGTCCGCGCTGGAGCTCGGCTTCGTCACCGCCGAGGAGTTCGACGCCTGGGTCGTGCCCATGGACATGACCCACCCCAGCGCCGCCCAGTGACGCCGGCGGGCCCGCCACAGCGCGGGCCCGCGCCCGATGATGCCGGTGCCGCCGCCCCGCCCGGGGCCGGCGGCACCGGCATCGCCTCATGCGGCCGTCGCAGTGGTGCATGCGGCCCCGGGTGTAGTAAGACAGGACGGCCAGCATCGACAGAACGGACCCGCCATGCACATCACGCGCCGCAGCGCCCTGAGCGCTGCCTCAGCCCTGGCCGCGGGCGCAGGGCTCGGCGCCTGCTCCTGGCGGGGACCGCTGGGAGCCTCCTCCGGCAGCTCGGCGGCCCAGGCGGCGCCCACCACGGCTCCCGAGCTGGCGGTCAACCAGGCCGCCTGGTCCTACGACTCGGCCACCAATGTCTACTACCAGCTCGGCCTGCGCTATGCGGCCACCCCCCAGGCCCCGGAGCTGCAGACCCTGGCGATCTTCGTGCCCGGCGCCTATATGAGCGCCACCGACAACGGCGACGGCACCTACACCGCCTCGGTCAACTCCCCGGGAGCCCTGGGGGGCTTCACCGCCGAGAACGCCCCGACCATCCTGCCCATCGACACCCCCGACCACGCCTCCCAGGCCCCGATGACGGAGTTCTCCTATGACGCCGTCCGGGCCTATGTCGAGGCGGGCCTCATCTACGTCCACGTGGGCACGCGCGGCATTGACACCCACGCCGAGGCCTACACCGGCAACGCCCCCTGGGCGGCGGCGGACCTGAAGGCCGCGGTGCGCTACCTGCGCTACAACGCCGCCCTCCTGCCCGGGGATGCCCAGAAGATCTTCGTCTTCGGCCAGGGCGCCGGTGGCGGGCTCGGCGCCGTCCTGGGCGCCTCGGGGGACTGCCGGCTCTACGCCCCCTACCTGGCGGCCCTGGGAGCGGCCACCACGGACACCACGGGTCATGCCCTGTCCGATGCGGTGGCCGGGGTCATGTGCTGGTGCCCCATCGTCTCGCTGGACTCGGCCAACGGGGCCTACGAGTGGAACATGGGCCAGTTCACCGCTGAGGGCAGCCGTGCGGAGGGAACCTGGACCAGGCGCTACTCCCAGGACCTGGCACGGGCCTACGCCGCGCACCTCAACTCCCTGCGCCTGGTCGACTCCACCGGCCTGCCCCTGACCCTGGAGCCCTCCCAGGAGGGCATCGACCTGGCCGGCTCCTACTACGACTACCTCGTGCGCCTCATCGAGTCCTGCCTCAACGACTTCCTCCAGGCCACCGCCTTCCCCTACACCTCGTCCCCGGGCACCCCGGAGGAGATCACCTACCCCACCATCGAGGACTACATCGCCTCATTGAACGCCCAGGGCCAGTGGGTGACCTACGACGCCGCGGCCGGCACCGCCTCCGTCAACGGCCTGGCGGGCTTCATCGCCTCCCAGAAGCCGGCCCTCAAGGATGTGGGGGCCTTCGACGGGACCGACCGCGGCCAGCCCGAGAACCTCCTCATGGGCTCAGGCGACACCCCACGGCACTTCTCGGCCATGAGCCGGCGGATCATGGCCCTGGGCCAGGCCGACTACCGCTCCCTGGAGGGGTGGAGCGCCGAGGCCGGCGCCAGCGGATACGAGAAGGACATCGTCACGACCGACGCCCAGGGCACGAGCATGACCGAGCGGGTGGCCATGTACGACCCCCTGCACTTCCTGCTGACCTCCTCCCCGGGGCGCGGCACATCCACGATCGCCCCGGCATGGCGCATCCGCTCGGGCATCATGCAGCGCGAGGCCCCCCTGACCATGGAGGCGAACCTGGCCCTGGCCCTGGCCCAGGCCGGGGTCTCCAGCCTTGACTTCGCCCCGGTGTGGGGCCAGGGCCACGCCATGGCCGAGCTGGGGGGCAATCCCGCGGAGAGCCTGATCGCCTGGGTCAGGAAGGTCGCGGCCTGAGGCGGCCCGCCTGACCCAGGCACTGATGGGGTCAGGCGTCGTCGAGCGTGCTCAGGTCCCCCTCGTCCTGGCCCAGGGCCCGTGCGCGCAGCACCCGGCGCACGATCTTGCCCGAGCGGGTCTTGGGCAGGGCCTCGGGGAACTCGAAGGAGTCCGGCTTGGCGATGGGGGACAGGGTGGCCGCGATATGCCGGCGCAGCCCGTCCTCCAGGTGCCGGTCGGGCTCCACCCCCGGGGCCAGGACCACGGCGCAGTGGACGGCATTGCCCTTGACCGCGTGAGGCAGCCCGATCGCGGCGGCCTCGACGACGTCGGGGTGCGTCAGCAGGGCCGACTCGATCTCCGCGGTGCCCAGGCGGTGGCCGGAGACCTTGATGACGTCGTCGGTGCGCCCGATGATCCAGAACCACCCGTCGGCGTCCCGCTTGGCCGAGTCCCCGGTCAGGTACAGGCCCGGGTAGGTGGACCAGTAGGTGTTGACATAGCGCTCGTCCTGCCCGTAGATGGTGCGCAGCATGGCCGGCCAGGGATGCTTGAGCACCAGGAAGCCCTCCGTGCCGTCCTCCACCTCGACGCCGTTCTCGTCGACCACGGCGGCCTCCTGGCCGAACACGGGCCGGCCCGCCGCCCCGGGCTTGCCGGGCATGGTCGGCACCGTGGTGATCTGGAACATGCCGGTCTCGGTCTGCCACCAGGTGTCGATGATGGGACAGCGGTCCTGGCCCACCACGTGGTGGAACCACCGCCAGGCCTCGGGGTTGAGGGGCTCGCCCACGCTTCCCAGCAGTCGCAGGCTGGACAGGTCGTGGCGGCGCACCCAGGCCTCCCCGAATCGCATGAGGGTGCGGATCGCCGTGGGGGCCGTGTAGAAGCTCGTGATCCCGTAGCGCTCAACCATCTCCCACCACCGGTCGGGGTAGGGGTAGGTGGGCGAGCCCTCGTACATGAAGACCGTGGCCCCGTTGAGCAGCGGGCCGTAGACCAGGTAGGAGTGGCCGGTGATCCAGCCGGGGTCGGCGGTGCACCACCAGCGGTCCTCATCGTGGATGTCGAAGGAGTCGCGCAGCGTGGCATAGGTGCCCACCATGTAGCCGCCGTGCGTGTGCATGATGGCCTTGGGCGCGCCCGTCGAGCCGGAGGTGTAGAGGATGAACAGGGGGTCCTCGGCGTCGACCTGCTCAGTGGCGCAGCGCCCCTTGGCGATCGGCAGCTGGCACATCTCGTGGTACCAGTGGTGGCGGGTGGGGTCCATCTCCACCGTGGTGCCGGTGTTGCGCACGACGATGACGCTGCGCACGGTGGGGGAGAAGCGCACGGCCTCATCCACCAGGTCCTTGAGCGGGAAGACCTTGCCGTTGACCCAGGAGCCGTCGGCGGTGATGACCACCCGGGACTGCGAGTCATCGATGCGCGCGGCCAGCGCGTCGCTGGAGTAGCCGGCGAAGACCACCGAGTGGATGGCGCCGATCTTGGCGCAGGCCAGCATGGCGAAGAAGACCTCGGGGATCCGGGGCAGGTAGATGGTCACCACGTCCCCCTTCTCCACGCCCATGGCGCGCAGGATGTTGGCCATCGTGTCCACCTCGCGGGCCAGGGAGAAGTAGGAGTAGGTGCGCACCTGCTCGGTGTCCTCGCCCACCCAGATCAGGGCCAGCTTGTTCTTGCGGGCCGTGAGCAGGTGGCGGTCCACCGCATTGGTCACGATGTTGGTCCTGGCGCCCGTGAACCAGCGGAAGAAGGGGGCCCGGCTGTCATCCAGGACGGTGTCCCAGGTCTGCGACCACTCCAGCTCCTGGGCTCGTGAGGCCCAGTAGGCCTGGGGGTCGGCCAGGGCCCGCTCCTCCTGGGCGCGCCAGTCCTGCACCCAGGCGTTCTGAATGGCCTCGGGTGCGGGCTCGACGGCGTCCTGGGGGCTGGGGCGCGGGACGGCGGGCCCGGCGCCGGGCAGAGAGATGTCCTGGTTCATGGCGTCCTCCTTGACGATAGTGGGGGCGGCCCTTGGTGGCGGCCGCGCTTCGTGGTCCAGGCGCCCTGCTGAGCACGGGCGCGCAGGCCCGAGTGTGTGGGCTGCTTAACACTGGATCCAGATGTGAGTGTGGAGGTTAGCACAGGGGGATCGCCTCCACACCCCGGGGAGCAGGCCCGGTCACGAGGGCAGAGGCGGGGAGGGGCGTCCGGCATCCCGGCCTTCCCCGGGGCCGCAGTCTCCATCTAAGGTGGCGGCTATGACCACCATCGATCATGCCGCGCTCTGGGTGGCCGACCTCGAGGCCGCCAAGGACTTCTACGCCTCCTGGTTCGGCGGAGTCCCCAACGAGCTCTACCACAATCCGCGCACGGGCCTGCGCACCTACATCCTCAGCTTCGGCGACGGCGCGCGCCTGGAGCTCATGACTCGGCCCGACGTCGCCGGCCAGGGCCAGGGGGACCGCCTGGGCTGGGCGCATGTGTCCTTCGCCGTGCCCGACCGCGCCGCCGTGGACGCCATGGCGCAGCGCCTGGGCGAGGCCGGGGTGGAGGTTGTCGACGGCCCCCGCCAGACCGGGGACGGCTACTACGAGATCGCCCTGCTGGACCCTGAGGGCAACCGCGTCGAGGTCGTCGCCGCCTACCGCTGAGCCGCCTCGGGTCAGGGCGACGCAGGGCGATCGCGGGCGAGGCCGGGCGGGCTCGGGCGCGTCAGCGAGTCGCACTGTGCTGCAACCGCAATGCCCGCCTGATCGGTCTCGGCGCGGGTCAGGTGCAGAATCGGGCGGGTATCGTCACGCGTCGGAAGGATCTCCATGCTCGTCGTCGGGCTCATCGCAGCCGCTTTGGCAGCGGCGCTCCACGTGCTCATCTTCTACATGGAGTCGATCGCCTGGGAGGGGCCGCTGGCCCGCAAGACCTTCGGCGGAACGGCGCAGGAGGCGCGCCCTCACGCCTTCTACGCCTTCAACCAGGGCTTCTACAACCTGTTCCTGGCCATCGAGGTCCTTGTGGGCATCGCCCTGGTGGCGGTGGGGCGCACCGGCATCGGCGCGGCGCTGGTCCTGGCCGGGGCCGGCTCCATGCTCGCCGCGGCCCTCGTCCTCCTGCTCTCCTCGCGCCCCCACCGCGCCGCCGCGCTCAAGCAGGGAGGCCTGCCGCTGCTGGCCGTGGTGGCCACCGCCGTCGGCCTCCTGGTCTGAGACGACGACGCCGGGTTTCCTGGTCCCATCGCCGTGACCCGCTCACCCGGCCCCGCACCGTGGCCGGCGGGGAGAGCGCGGTGAGCCCCGCGCCCGGCATCGGCGCGGCCATCGCCCATCGGTGACAGGCCGACGCGGGGACGCCCGCATCGCGGGGGCATCCCGGGGCCGGCGGTCAGTGAATTACACTTGTGGCGTTCCCTTCCCCACGCGGTGCCCCGGAGCCATCCCGGGGCATGCGGCGCAGTGGCACGACCGTGTTCTCACGCAGCGCGGCACTGCGCCCGGCCGCTTCGCAGTCCCGGACACGATGGAGGCGCCTGTGCATCGTCGAGCCTTTCTCACCGCAGGGCTGGTGTGCGCGCCTCTGGCCCTGGCCGGCTGCTCGCCCCAGGCGCCCATGCCCGGTGCCACGGCCTCAGCCACCCCGTCCCGCAGTCCCTACGTGGCACAGGTGCCCGCACCGGGGCTCTACACGAACCTGGTCGATGAGGGCTCCCGGGCCCAGTTGCGGCACATCCTCGATGCCTGCGGCATCCCACCGGAGCGATCCGATCTGCTGGACTCCCATATCCAGCGCTACCACGACTCGGTGGACACCTCCCAGCTCGCCTCCGGATTCCACTCCCTGGCCAGTGATCCTCCCGCCTATGACGCCTACGCCCTCCAGGCGCGATGGGATGCCACCAATCCCGATTTCCCCGGATGGAACTGCCGACTGACCACCGTGGGCCTGGCCGGTCACCTCGTGACCGTCACCGGGAGCGTCGAGCCCGACGCCCCCGACCTGCTCGACCTGGACCGCCTCACTCTGGAGGTCGACCCCACGGCTCTGCCCGACCAGGGAGACCGGGCCCGCTTCGATGCCCTCTACACCTGCGTGCGCAGTGTTGCCGACACGCAGGTCGGCCCCCACATCGAGCGCATGACCACGGTGTGGAAGGAGCGGGGCCTGTCCTTCGTGGAGGACCCGCGGGTGCGCCTGCTCTCGGTGGTCCTGCACTCGCGGGTGGAGACCGACCTGCTGCTCATCGGGCATGCCGGGGTCCTGCTCGTGGGGCAGGGCGGCGAGCTGCACCTCATCGAGAAGCTGGCCTTCCCCGAGCCCTACCAGTTGACCACCTTCTCCTCGCGCGAGGAGATCAACGAGGTGCTCATGACGCGCTATGACGTCGACACCACCGGCGAGGTCGCCCCGCCCTTCATCATGGACAACGGCGCCCTCATGGAGGGCTACCGGCGCCTGACCTGAGCGGGGACCGACAGGCCGAGGCAGGGCATACGGGCAGCGCACGGCCCGTGCCCGGGCGCCACGCGGTAGATTCTGACGCGCATTAGTCGGCGATCCCTGATACGGTCGGGTTAACAGTCGCCCCAGTCCCATCCCGTCGATCTAACCCATGACCGCAGTGGCAGGAGGGCGATACCCCTAATGAGCAGCACCATCGAGTTCCACTCCGTGACCAAGCGCTATCCCGGATCCCCCGGAGAGAGCGCGCCGGCCGTGGACTCCTTCAGCGCGCAGATCGAGGCCGGGACCACCACGGTTCTCCTGGGCTCCTCCGGCTGCGGCAAGACCACGCTGCTGCGCATGGTCAACCGGATGGTCGAGCCAACGGACGGACAGGTGCTCATCGACGGCACGGACATCGCCACCTCCGACGCCGTGAGCCTGCGCCGCTCCATCGGCTATGTCATGCAGAACGCCGGACTTCTTCCCCACCACCGGGTCATCGACAACATCACCCTCGTCCCGCGCCTGCTGGGGCAGGACCGGGGCGCGGCCCGCGAGCGCGCCGGCGAGCTGATGGACCTCCTGGGGCTGGCGCCCGAGCTCGCCCGGCGCTACCCCCATGAGCTCTCCGGGGGCCAGGCCCAGCGCGTTGGAGTGGCCCGCGCCCTGGCCGCCGACCCGGGCGTGCTCCTCATGGACGAGCCCTTCGGGGCGGTCGACCCCCTGGTGCGCCGCGAGCTGCAGCGGGAGATGTCCCGCATCCAGGCCGAGCTGGGCAAGACGATCCTGTTCGTCACCCACGACGTCGAGGAGGCCCTGGCCCTGGGCGACGAGATCATCCTGCTGCGCGAGGGCGCCCATATCGCCCAGCGCGGATCGGGCGCCGAGCTCCTGGCCGACCCCGCCGACGACTTCGTGGCCCGCTTCCTGGGGCTCGACGACGCCGATCGCCACCTGCGCCTCCAGGAGCGCGCCGGCAGCACGGTGGTCCTCGACGGCGCGGGCAGGGTGGTGGGGCGGCTGGGTCGGCAGCCGGCGCCGGCCGCCCCCAGTGCTGGAGCCGCGCAGGCGGCCGGCGAGGAGACCGAGTCCCTGGCGGGGGAGCGCTCGTGACCTGGGTCCTGGAGAACCTGCCGGTCATCCTCGGCTACCTCCTGGCCCACCTGGGCCAGGTGCTGCCCGCGCTGGCCGCCTGCCTGATCCTGGCCATCCCCATCGCCGGCCTGGCCCGCAGCGCCAGGCCGCTGCGCATCGTGCTGGTCTCGGGCTTCTCCCTGCTCTACGCCGTGCCCTCCCTGGCGCTGTTCGTCATCCTGCCGATCATCCTGGCCACCGGCATCCGTGACGTGACCAACGTGGTGGTGGCCCTGACCCTCTACGGCCTGGCCCTGCTCGTGCCGGCCACCGTCGATGCCCTCGACGCCGTCGAGCACCGGGTCCTGGATGCGGCCACCGCCATGGGCATGGGGCGAGCGCGCCGCTTCTGGACCGTGGAGCTGCCACTGGCGGGCCCGGCCATCCTCACCGGCCTGCGGGTGGTGGCGGTCTCCACAGTCTCCCTGACCACGGTGGGGGCGGTGCTGGGTGTGCGCAGCCTGGGGCGGCTGTTCACCGACGGCTTCCAGAGGGGGCTGCTCGCCGAGATCGTCACGGGCCTGGTGCTCACCGTGGCCCTGGCGCTCCTGCTGGACGGCGCCATCCTCCTGGCGGGCAGGCTCGTGCTGCCCTGGACGCGCGGGCGCGCCGCTGAGCCCGCCGATCCGGGCCAGGACAATGGATCCGCAGGGCCCGGGCCCGGTGGGCACAGCGAGCCCGGTGGGCTCAGCGCCGCCGAGCAGCGGTCCGAGACGCGCGCCGGTCTTGGCGCAGTGCGGGAGGGGCAGTCATGATCTTCCTCCTGGGCGCCCTGGCCTACATCGTCGATCCGGCCCACTGGCAGGGGAGCATGGGCATTGGCCTCCTCTTGGCCCAGCACGCCGGCTACTCACTGGCCGGTGTGGGGCTGGCGGCCCTCATCGGTGTGCCCGCGGGGTGGTGGGCCGGTCATACGGGCCATGGCCGGATCTGGGTCCAGGCCCTGACCGGATCGGCCCGGGCGCTTCCCACCCTGGGACTCATCACCCTGGCGGGGCTGGTTCTGGGCATCGGGCTGGCCGCGCCCCTGCTGGCCTTCGTCATCCTGGCCCTGCCCAGTGCCCTGGCGGGGGCCATCAACGGGATCCGGGCCGCGGAGGCCACCGCGGTGGACGGCGCCCGCGCCAGCGGCATGAGTGAGGCGCAGATCCTGACCCGGGTCGAGATCCCCTTGGGCGCCCCCCTCCTGCTGGGCGGGCTGCGCTCGGCCAGTCTGCAGGTGATCGCCACCGCCACCCTGGCCGCCTACACGGGGGCCGGGGGACTGGGGCGCCTCATGTTCCTGGGGCTCAAGACCCAGAACTACACGATGATGCTCGCCTCAGCGATCCTGGTCATCGCCCTGGCCCTGGTCAGCGAATGCGTCTTCGCCCTGCTCCAGCGCCTCACCGCCCCGGCGGGCTCCCGGAATCACCGGAAGGACATCTCATGAACGCCGCTCTGGCCTCCTCCGGCCCGCGCCGCCCGGCCCTGAGCCGCCGCCTCCTGCTGGCCAGCACCGTGCTGGCGGCCGGGGGCCTGGCCGCCTGCTCCAACCGCGACCCCTTCGCCCAGGACAGGGCCGGCGGGGCGCCGGGCGGGACCATCGTCGTCGGCTCCCAGCAGTACTACTCCAATGAGATCATCGCCGAGCTCTACGCCCGGGCCATGGAGTCCGCGGGCCTGGTGGTGGAGCGCCAGTTCCAGATCGGCCAGAGGGAGGTCTACCTGCCCGAGCTGGAGTCCGGCGCCATCCAGGTGATCCCCGAGTACGGGGGCAACCTGCTGCAGTACTACGACGCCTCGGCCACCGCCAGGAACGCCGAGACGGTCTACAGCGCGCTTCTCAGCGCCCTGCCCGAGGCCCTGACGGCCCTGACGCCCGCCTCCGCCACCGACCAGGACTCCCTGACCGTCACCGCCGCCACCGCCCGGGCCCACTCCCTGACCTCCATCGCGGACCTGGCCTCGCTGGGGCGCACGGTGAGCATCGCGGCCAACTCCGAGTTCGCCACCCGCCCCTACGGGCCCCAGGGCCTGGAGTCCGTGTACGGGGTCAAGGCCTCGGTGACCCCTGTGGAGGACTCCGGGGGGCCGCTGACGGTCAAGGCTCTTGTTGACGGCACCGTGGATGTCGCCGATATCTACACCTCCGACCCTGTCATCGAGGACAAGGGGCTGGTGGTCCTGGAAGACCCGCGGGGGCTCATCCTGCCCCAGCAGGTCACGCCGCTGGTGTCGGCCTCGCTGCCGGCAGTGGCGGCCACGGCCATCAACCGGGTCTCGGCGCGGCTGAGCCTGGAGGAGCTGCGCGCGCTCAACGCCCGCTCCACCAGCGAGCAGCTCGAGGCGGGAGCCATCGCCGCCCAGTGGCTGGCCGACCAGGGCCTGTGACGCCCGCCGGCTCCCTGCGCGTTACCCCCAGCGCGCCGAGGTAGACGTTTTCCGCCGAGGTAGACGCATTCACCGTCGATCTCGGCGGACAATGTCTACCTCGGCGTCGGTCCCGGCGCGGGAGCGCCGGTCCTTGGTGGGCAGTGTGGCGGGCGGTCAGGAGTAGTGCTCCTCGAAGTGGCGCTCCAGGGACTCCAGGGAGTACCCCTTCGTCTCGGGCAGGAAGCGCGCGTAGAAGGCCAGGGTCCCCAGGTTGATCACCGCGAAGATGAAGAACACGCTGCCCTGGACGGCCTCGATGAGGTTGGGGAAGGCGAAGGCCACGATGACATTGCCCACCCAGTTGCAGAACACCGCCACCCCGTTGGCCAGGCCACGCACCCGCATCGGGAAGATCTCGGAGAGCATGAGCCAGAAGGTCACCCCGATGAAGCACTGCATGAAGAACAGGAAGCTCAGCATGAACAGCAGCACCAGGTAGCTGCGCACAGGCGTCTCGGGCAGCAGGAAGACCAGTCCCAGAGCGGTCAGGGAGGCCACGCACCCGGACTGCCCGGTCAGGATCATGCGCCGGCGCGGCAGGCGCTTGAGGAAGTAGGCGATGCCGATGTACACCGAGACCACCGAGACCACGCCGTTGGCGATGGTCGCCACGATCGAGGCCTGGGTGCCCATCCCGGTGGAGATGAGGATGGTGGGCGCGTAGTACATGATGCCGTTGACGCCCGTGAGCTGGGAGAGCAGTGCCAGGCCGATGCCGATCATGGTGATGCGCCGGATCCACGGCACCCTCAGATCCGTCCAGGAGCCCTTGCCCATCCGGGCCTCCTCCTCGACCCGGGCGATGATGTCCTGGCCCTCGGCCTGGACCGAGTCGGGCATGCGCACCTCGTTGAGCACCTCCCACATCTCGGCGGCGCGCCCCTTGGAGGCGAGCCACCGCGGGGACTCGGGCAGCAGATGGATGCCGACCCACAGGCCGATGGCCGGAAGCGTGGCGATCACCAGCATCCAGCGCCAGGCATGCGCACCGGGCCACAGGGTCGCGATGACGGCATTGCAGGTGTAGGCCGCCAGCTGGCCGGTGACGATCATGAGCTCGTTGCGCGAGACCATGGTGCCGCGGATCTCCACCGGGGAGATCTCCGAGAGGTAGACCGGCACCGTGGCCGAGGCGCCGCCGACCGCCAGTCCCAGGATGAAGCGGAAGACCGTCAGGGTCGCGGTACTGGGCGCCAGGGCGCATCCCAGCGCTCCGATGAGGAAGATGACCGCGACGGTCATGATGTTGCGCTTGCGCCCGAACCGGTCGGAGAGCCGGCCGCCGACGAGGGCCCCGATGGCGGCGCCCACGGTCA
Source organism: Actinomyces slackii (assembly GCF_900637295.1). Taxonomy (NCBI): domain Bacteria; kingdom Bacillati; phylum Actinomycetota; class Actinomycetes; order Actinomycetales; family Actinomycetaceae; genus Actinomyces; species Actinomyces slackii. Next base: position 1,520,932 of record NZ_LR134363.1, read on the forward strand.
GCGAGCTGGTGACGATGGACTCGTCCCAGGCGCTGAGCCCCAGCCCGCCCTGGGAGGCAGGGTTCTTCAAGAAGGGCAGGGCGCCGGAGATGACGCCGGTGTCGTAGCCGAAGAGAAGACCGCCCAGGGTCGCGATGGAGCGGATCGTGAACAGGCGGCGATCCACCCGCGGGTCGGTGATGCGCGTACTGGGGCGCTGCGTCATGAGTCCTGCCCTCCCTCCACGGTGAAGGCCCTGATGAACTCGTCGAGGGCCTGCTCACCAGTCTGGGAGGCGAAGGCCTCCATGGCCACGGTGCCGCGGTAGCCCATCGCGGCCAGTGCCCGGGCGATGGCCGGGTAGTTGATCTCCCCGGTGCCGGGCTCGCAGCGCCCGGGGACGTCGGCCACCTGGATCTCACCGATCCACTCCTGGGAGTCACGGCACAGCTCGATGAGGTTCCCCTCGCCGATCTGGGCGTGGTACAGGTCCAGGTTCATGCGCAAATGGGGGGAGGCGACGGCGGCCACGAGCGCACGGGTCTCCTCGGCCCGGGCGAAGGGGCAGCCGGGGTGGTCCACCGCCAGGTTGAGGTTCTCCAGGGTGAAGACCCGTCCGGCGCGCTGTCCGAGCTCGGCCAGGCTCCGCAGCGTGTCGGCGGCCCTCAGCCAGTCGCCGGGGCTGGGGTGGGCGTTGGCGACCACGGGGATCCCGCCCTCGCCCAGGCCCGTGCCGTGCACATTGAGCCGGGGGCAGTTGATGATCTCGGCGGCGCGCAGGGACTCCTCGGCGGTTGCCAGGAAGCGGGCCGCGCCGTCGTCGGTGGTCAGGTCCCCCTGGGTGTAGCCGGTCATGGAGACGATCTCGACGCCGTCGGCGCGCAGTGCCGCCAGGGCGGGGAGGTCCTTGGTGGTCCAGTCCCACATCTCGACCTTGAGCCCGCGTGCGGCGATGCGCTGGGCGCGCTCGGCGAAGGGCAGGTCGGTGAGGATCATCTCGGCGCAGGCGGCCAAGGTGAAGGCGCTGCCGGGGTCGGTGGAGATCGGGGTCATCGCGCGGCCCTCCTGCTGGAAGGGACCTGCGGTGACGGGGCGAGATGCTGATGGAGGAGGCTGGATGCGATGGGAGGCATGGTGACGTCCTTGTCGTGCTAGCGCTGGTTGGCGCCTGCGGGCCCGATCGGGCCGTTGCGGCACCGTGGTGTGGCCATGCCAGGCTAGAACGTTCTAGAAGACTCTGGACAGAGCAGTCGAGGAAGTCTGCAACGAGACTCGCCGATTACTGTGATATCAGTGGAGTATCTCTAGAATCAGGGCAAGAACGTTCTAGTTTCTACACATGGTTCCTGAGAGGAGGCCGCCGATGCCATCATCACGCAGGACCGGGCGGGTGACCCTGGTGGAGGTGGCCGAGCGCGCCAACTGCTCGGTGTCCCTGGCCTCGATCGTCATGCGCGGCGCTCCCGGGGCCTCGGAGCAGACGCGCAGGCGGGTGCGCGCGGTGGCGGAGGAGATCGGCTACCGGCCCGACCAGCGCGCCCGCGCCCTGCGCCGCAGCGCCTCGGGTCTCATCGGCGTGACCTTCGGGGTGCTCCAGCCCTTTCACGCCGAGCTCGTGGCCGGCCTGTACGAGGCGATCGGGGCCAGTGGCTACGAGATGGTCCTGTCCGCCGTCGTCGGCCCGGTCGACGACCAGCAGGCGGTCGAGACGCTCCTGACAGACCGTTGCGAGGCCATCATCATGCTCGCCCCCGCCATGGGGACTCGCCGGCTCAGGGCACTGGCTCAGGAGGTGCCGGTGGTCGTCGTCGCCCGGCCGATGAGCGTGCCCGGGGTGGACACCGTGCGGATCGACGACGCCGGGGGCCAGCGCCTGGCGGTCGATCGTCTCGTCTCCGCCGGGCATCGTCGCATCGTGCACGTCGACGGTGGTCGGGCCCCCTCGGCCGCCGAGCGGCGCAGCGGCTATCGCGCGGCCATGACGGCCCACGGGCTCGGCTCGCGCGCCGCGGTGGTGGCCGGGGGGCTGGAGGAGGAGGACGGGGCCCGCGCTGTCCATGACGTGCTGGGCCTGACCGAGCGGCCCACGGCCATCACCGCCTTCAATGATCGCTGTGCCGCGGGAATGGTCCAGGAGCTGGCCGTCCGTGGCATCGGCGTGCCCGATGACATCTCGGTCATCGGCTTCGATGACTCCCGCAGGGCCCGCACCTGCCCGGTGCCGCTGACCACCATCGATCAGGACACCCGCCTCATGGCGCGCCTGGCCCTGGAGCGGGCGATCGGGCGCGCCCAGCAGCGCTATCTGGCCACCGACCAGGTGCTCGTGCCCAGGCTCGTCGAGCGCGACTCCGTCGCCCCCGCGCCGAGGTAGACATTCCCCGCCGAGGTAGACGGCGAATGTGTCGATCTCGGCGGACAATGTCTACCTCGGCGCGAGCAGGGGAGTGCCTACAGGTGGCGCCAGGTCTCCACGCGCCAGCGCGCATCGCCGGAGACCGGCCGCCACAGCCCCGGGGGGTCCGAGCCGGCCGGATCGATGACCCACTCCTGGGAGGAGATCCCCGGGGCCCGCACCAGGGAGGAGTCGGGCAGGCCGCGCTCGCGGGCGACCGCCGTGGCGTCCAGATCCAGCACCGAGACCACGAGGACATCGGGCAGCCCCGCGGCCATCGCCTGGTCGTAGACGCTGCCCCCGCCGATCACCCACAGGCGCGGCAGGAGGCGCGCCTGACCCTGGCGGGGGTCCGGGCCCAGCTCCGCGCTCAGCCCGGCGGCCGCCGTGGCCAGGGCCCCGCGCAGGCTGGAGGCGCGCAGGGCCCCCGGCGCGCTCCAGGAGGGGTCCCTGGTCATCACCACATTGCGCCGACCGGGCAGGGCCCCGCCCAGGGACTGCCAGGTGGTGCGCCCCATGACCAGGCCGCAGCCCATGGTCGAGGCCTTGAAGTGCTGGAAGTCCGCCGGCACCCGCCACAGCATGTCGCCCTCGGCGCCCAGGACCCCGGTGATGTCCTGGGCCCAGATCATCCCCAGGCCGCCCGGCCCCGGGCCCGGCCCACCAGGCGCGCCCATGCCTAGACCGCCACCGGCGCCTTGATCGCCGGATGATGCTCGTAGCCCTGGGAGGCGTCGATGGACTCCATGGTGTAGGCGTCGATGGACTCGGCCGGCTCCAGGCGGAGCACGGGGAAGGGGTGGGCCCGGGGGACCCGGGCCAGCTGCTCGCGGACCTGGGAGACGTGGTTGTCGTAGATGTGGCAGTCCCCGCCGGTCCAGATCAGCTCGCCGACCTCCAGGCCCGCCTGCTGGGCCAGCATATGGGTCAGCAGCGCGTAGGAGGCGATGTTGAAGGGCACCCCCAGGAACATGTCCGCGCTGCGCTGGTAGACCTGAAGGCTCAGGCGGCCGCCGGAGACATGGCACTGGAAGAAGGCGTGGCAGGGAGCCAGGGCCATGGCCCCCAGCTCGGAGACGTTCCAGGCCGAGACCAGCATGCGCCGCGAGTCCGGGTCGGTGCGCAGCGTCTCGATGAGGCTCGCGATCTGGTCCACCGCTGCGCCCGAGCGCGTGGGCCAGGAGCGCCACTGCGCGCCGTAGACCGGGCCGAGCTCGCCGTCGGCATCGGCCCACTCATCCCAGATGGTGATGCCCCGCTCCTGGAGCCAGCGCACATTCGTGGCGCCCTGCAAGAACCACAGGAGCTCTCCCTTGACCGCCTTCATGGCCACGAACTTGGTGGTCACGCGCGGGAAGCCGGCTGCCAGGTCGTAGCGCAGCTGGCGGGCGAACAGGGACCGGGTCCCGGTCCCGGTGCGATCGGTCTTGGGCGCCCCGTGGGCCAGGACCTCGGCCAGGAGGTTCTCATAGGCCACATCGGCGCCCCGGGGAGCGCTCAGCCCCATCTCCTCCAGGGCCGGGTAGCCGCTCATGCCTCGATCACCTCGGCGTGAGCGGGCAGCACGATGGCAGGCCCCAGGGCCGCCCGGGTGCCCTCGATGACCTGGTTGGCCAGGGCCCGGCCCCCGGTCCAGCCGATGGCCGCCCCCACCCCGAAGGGGATGAGGCGCCCCAGGGCCAGGGCCCCGCCGCGGGTGGCGGCGCGCTTGGCCACTCGCTTGGCCAGCTGGGCGTTGACCGAGCGCACCGTGGGCATGGGCAGTTGAGCGAGCATCTGGGCGGCCCAGAACAGGGAGCTCAGGCCCAGCTGGCCCTGGACCGCCTCGGAGCCCTCGCGCCCCAGCAGGGCCGAGAGCACCAGGGCCCGACGGCGCTCGGCATCCACCACCCGCAGGCCCTGGAGCTCGGCAACGGTCAGCACGTAGGTGACGGCCGAGGCGATGAAGACCGCGGTCTGGCCCACCGTCAGGACCGCGGCGGCGCCGGTGCCCACCGAGGGCAGGGCCGCAGAGGCCCCCACGGCCCCTGAGGACAGTCCCGCCTCGCGGCGGAAGCGGGCAGCCGCCATCTCCACCAGCTCGGCGGTGTCGGCGCCGGGGCGATCGCGGCGCATGCGGGCCACGCGCTCGGAGATGCGGGCTGCCGGAATGGCGATGGCCTTGTCGAGCGCCTGCTCGACGGCGGTGGCCTTGCCTGAGGCAGAGGGCATGGATCCTCCTGGGGCTGTGATCGCTACGGGTGCGGGGCGCCGGGCTCTCAGTCCTCGTCGGGGTCGACGAGCTCCATGGTGATGGTCGCGCCCTGCTCGATGGTGTGCCCCACGGTGCAGCCGCGCTCGATGGCGGCCTCGACGCGCCGGGTCAGGGTCTGCCGCGCGGAGTCCTCCAGGCCGGACAGGTCGGTGACGATCTCGACCTGGAAGGACTCGTAGCGCTCCTCGGCCTCGTTCTTGACCGAGGAGCACCCCACGGTGGCGGTGAAGCCCTCGCCCAGGGCCTTGGCCAGGCGGTGATCGGCGGACAGCGTGTTGCAGGTGGCCAGGGCGATCTTCATCAGCTCGCCCGGGGAGAACTCACCAGGGCCCATGCCCACGCGCACCTCGGCGCCCTTGGAGTTGCGGCCGATGTACTGGCGGGTGCCCGTGCGCTCGGCCCACACCGCACCGGGTGCGGCCTGGCGGGGGCTGGTGGGGTCAGCGTGGTCAGTGTGGTTGGCAGGATTCGCGCTCATGCGGTGATCGTGCCATGGCCGGGCCGTGCCGAGCCATATCGGCGCCCCGGCTGCGCCCCGGGCGGAACCGGGAAGAAAGTCGCCCGCCCCGCGGGGATCGGGGGATCCGACCACGCGGGGCAGGCGTCGGGCAAGGGAAGCGGTGGCAGTGACGTCAGTGGTGTCCGTGGCGTCAGTGGGAGGCGAGCCAGGCGGCGGCCCGCGCCTCCTCATCGGCCACGGCGGCGCCGATGCGCCCCGCGGCCTTCTCCTCGATGGTCTTGCCCACCAGGGGGACGGTGACGCTGACATCCAGGTCCACGGTCACCACCGTGGTCTCGCCCTGGGGGGCCATGGAGGTGGTGGCGCTGGCGCGCACGGGAGCGCCCTTGACATCGATGTCGTAGGCGCCGGTGCGCGAGCCGTCGGCGGCGGGCTCGCCCCAGGACTCGGTCACGGTGAAGGACACGCCGGAGCGCACGATCTTGGCGGCCACGGCCGGCAGGCTCGAGGGGTCGACGCTGCCGGACAGGGAGGCCACGAAGCCCTGGCCGCGCGGGGCGACCTCGATGGTGGCGTCCTCCAGGCCGACGCGGGAGACGCGGGTCTTGTGGTACTCGGGATCGGCCAGCATGGCGCTGGTGCGAGTGGGATCGGCGGGGTAGGTGATGGTGAGTGTCTTCCTCATGGGCTGATCCTGCCACGCCCGGCGGGCCGCCACGAGCCGAACGGCCCCCTGATTCGCCCGCGAGCGCGCGGTTTTCCCGGGAGGCGGGCGGTGCTCCGGATGGACGCCTGGCGCGCACTGCGCGGACACATCAGGCGTCTGACGAGCCTGGCGGCGGCCGGGACTATAGCCTTCTCCTGTGTCCACTTCCCTGCTCAGTGCCCTGCGAGACGACGCGGATCTGCCCGATGTGGATCTGGATTGGCTCCACCAGCTGGTGGCCGATTGGCAGGTGATCGCCGACCTGTCCACCTCGGACCTGGTCCTGTGGGTGCTCAACAGCTCCGGGCGCTTCGTGGCGGCCGGGCACACCCGCCCCTCAGGCGGTCACACCGTCCATGTCGAGGAGGTGGTGGGCAGGCGCATGCCCGCGGCCCGCGAGGCCATGGCCTCCCAGGCCCTGGCTCGAGCGCAGATCCGCGATGCCGTTGAGCCCTACTGGACGGGCAGCATCGCCGTTCACGAGGAGTACGTGCCCGTGGTCCGCCAGGGCCGCGCCATCGCCGTGGTCACCCGTGAGTCCGCGGTGGGGGTCATGCGCGGGGGCCGCATCGTCGTGGAGCGCCAGATGTCGGATCTGGCCGATCTGCTGTGCCGCATGATGGCCGAGGGGAGCTTCCCCATCCCGGGCGCGGGCACCACGATCCGCCACGGCACGCCCCGCGTGGCCGACGGCGTCCTGCGCCTGGACGAGGACGGCACCGTCATCTTCGCCAGCCCCAATGCGCGCTCCTGCTTCTACCGGCTGGGACTGGTCGGGGAGCTGGAGGGATGCCAGCTCGCCGAGGCCGTGACCTCCATCATCCCGGCGCGCACCCCAGTGGATGAGACCCTGGCCGTGGTCCTCATGGGGCGCCAGGCCTGGCTGACCGAGGTGGAGATCAGCGGGGTGTTCCTGGCCGTGCGCTCCATCCCGCTGCAGCTGGAGGGCAGGAGGGCCGGCGCGGTGCTGCTGGTGCGCGATGTCTCCGAGGTGCGGCGCCGCGAGCAGGTCCTGCTCAACAAGGACGCCACCATCCGCGAGGTCCACCACCGGGTGAAGAACAACCTGCAGACGGTCTCGGCCCTGCTGCGCATGCAGGCGCGCCGCGCCTCCAATGAGGAGACCCGTCACGCCCTGGCCGAGGCCGAGCGGCGCGTGACCACGATCGCCACCGTCCATGAGGCCCTGAGCCGCAATGTTGACGAGCGGGTGGACTTCGATGAGGTCTTCTCCTCCATCCTGCGCATGGCGGCCGTGGTGGCCACTCCGAGCGGGGAGGTGAGCACCGCCCTGGAGGGAACCTTCGGGATCGTGCGGGCCGACACCGCCCAGGCCCTGGCCACGGTCCTGGCCGAGCTGGTCACCAATGCCGTTGAGCACGGGCTGGATGGGCGCGACGGACGCGTGGTGGTGCGGGCCCATCGTGACGGGGACGATCTGGAGGTCCATGTCATGGACAACGGCGCCGGACTGGCGCCGGGCACGCTCATGACCGGCCTGGGCACACGGATCGTGACCACCCTGGTGCGCGGGGAGCTGCGGGGATCGATCGACTGGCAGCCGGCCTCGCAGAGCGGGGGCACCGACGTCGTCATCCACGCCCACCTGGGACCGGCCCACTGAGTGGAGGCCGATGAGGCCCGCTGCGATGCCCGCGGGGCGGGCGAGCGCCGGCGCTCAGGAGGAGCGGCGCGCCCGGGCGGCCCGGCGCTTGAGGGAGCGGCGCTCGTCCTCGCTCATGCCGCCCCACACGCCGGCGTCCTGGCCGTTCTCCAGCGCCCACTTCAGGCAGGTGTCCACCACCTCGCAGCGGGCGCACACCTCCTTGGCCTGGGCGATCTGGGCGATGGCCGGGCCGGTGTTGCCCACGGGGAAGAAGAGCTCGGGGTCCACGGTGAGGCATGCTGCCTGACTGCGCCAATCCATGAGGGCTCCCTTCATTCCTGCCAACGGCCGCGGGCCCCGCGTGGGCGGAGGCAGCGCCGATATCTGGGTCCAACCTTCACATGCCGCACGTCACCAGGCAAGAGTCCGACAGTGAGACCTGCGCCGACACCCTGTCGTGATCCTCACAGGACCTGTTCGGGAATCGCTCACATGGTCACGTCTCCCGCCGCCACCTGCACAGGCGTGCAGACTCCGCGGTGCACCAGCACCCCGCGACCGGGCAGAGTCGCGGCCCTGGGATCGCTGAAGGCGCGCAGCCCCATCCCCGCCACCTGGGCCGCCGGTCCCATCGCCGGCCACAGCACGAGCACCGCCCCGCGCTCGCGCACAACCGCCAGCGCTCCTCGATAGGTGGCCGCCGCTCGCTCCGTCATGGCCGCGGCCAGCACGCAGCCGCCCGCGAGGAGCTCGGCCTCCACCTGGGCGCATGCGGCCGCATCGGCGCGATCCAGATCATCAACCACCAGGGCCTGGCCTCCTGCCGCCACCAGGCTCCTGCGCAGTGCGGCCAGGGCGGTGGAGCGCCCGGAGCCGGCAGGCCCCACCACCAGGACGCTCGTCCCTGGGGCCAGGCGCATGGGCCGTGCCTCATCACCCCCCACGGCCCAGGCGTCCTGCTCGAGCTCCGAGGCGCGCACCAGGCGCGGCAGGGGCTCGACGCGCAGCGCCGGGCGGGCGGGGCCCCGGCCCCCGGCTGTTTGCCGGGCCGGCCCGGCCGCAGCGGGCATCACCACCTGGCAGGAGGTCGCCGTCGCCCCCTCCAGGATGACGCCCCGCCCCGGCGAGGAGCCGGTGACCATCCCGCGGGGAAGCCCGGCCAGGCAGGCCTGCGTCCCCGAGGAGGCCCCCAGCACCAGGCGCAGTCCCAGGCCGGTGGCCCAGCGCGCTGCTGCCGCCGCCAGGGGAGCGCTGATGACCATGTGGGTCCGCGTGGCAGACGCGGCGCGGATCATCGCCTCGAGCAGGGCGTGCCCCTCACCGGCGCCCAGGGCCTCATCGACGGCGGCCAGGAGCCCATCGGCGTCGTCGAGGCACACCAGGTCCCCGGCCAGCTCCCCACTGGCCGCCAGGGACCAGACCCTGGCCAGGCGCCGAGGATCCTCGGGGCCGACGACGCTGCCCACCCCCGGCGCCCCCGCATCGATCCCCACCGGCCGCGAGGAGCACAGGTGCACGCCCACGCCCTGGTCCAGGGCGCCCAGCGCCGCGGCGCGCACGGCGCTGCTGCGCCCCGATCCCGGCGAGCCCAGCACCAGCAGCCCCTGCCCGAGCCTCCAGTGCCACAGGCCCAGGCTCTGGGACTCGGGCAGATCGGTCAGCCCCAGCAGCACGCCCCGATCCTGGCCGCTCTGGTCACTCTGACCGCCCTGGTCGGCGGGCTGCGCGGCCTGCCGCCCCTGACCGGCCGCGCCATGCCCAGGCAGCCCGGCCACGAGCCTGCGCGCGCCGTCGGCATCGATGCGCTCGGGCAGGGCGGGGGCCCAGGGCCGCCACGGCGCGGCCCCGGACTGGGCGGCCCTGGCGATCAGCCCGACCATCTCCTCGACCTCGGCCTGCGACCCGCACCAGGGGGCCTGGAGCACCTGGGCGGCGCCCTCGGCCTGCGCCCCGCAGATCATGACCCGGCCGGGATGGCGCGACAGCCGGGCGGCGCCGTCGTGGCCCAGGACATCGCGCGAGTCCGCGGCATCCAGGACCCGCAGGCACACCCGCAGGGCCGTATTGGCCCGGATCGCCGCTGAGACCGCCCCCTGGGGCCGCTGGGTGGCCAGGATGAGATGAATGCCCAGGCTGCGGCCCTGCGCGGCCACGCGCACCAGGGCGTCCAGGACCTCCTTGTGCTCGGCGGCCATGGTCGCGAACTCATCGACCGCCACCACCAGGCGGGGCATGGCCTCGGGCGGCAGGCAGGAGGCGTCCTTGACGCCGTGGAGGGCCAGGAGGCGCTCGCGGCGACGCACCTCGGCCTCCAGGCTCGACAGCGCCCGCAGGGTCCCCGCAGGGTCGAGGTCGGTCAGCACGCCGGCGGTGTGGGGCAGCCCCACCAGCGGCCCGAAGGCCGCGCCTCCCTTGTAGTCCACCAGCACCAGGCTCAGCTGAGCGGGACCGGCCTCCAGCGCCAGCTGGAGGAGCCAGGAGATGAGCAGCTCGGACTTGCCCGATCCCGTGGTCCCCGCCAGCAGGGCGTGCGGGCCGTGGGCCACCAGGTCGGCGCGCACCGGGCCGCGCGCCCCCACGCCCAGCACGGCCACGAGCCCTCCCCCCGCCCCACCCTGGGCCCTGCGGGCCCAGGACCGCCTCAGCTCCTCGGGGTCGGTCTCGCCGATGACCTCCGCCAGCAGCACCCGCTGAGGCGGGGGCCCGCCGCCGCCCGGCCCTGCCGAGTCGGGCGTCAGACCGCCCAGGAGGCAGACCGCGTCCCACCAGGCCGGGGAGCAGGCAGGAGCCCCGGCCGGAGCGCTCCTGGCGGTCACGGCCCTGGCCGGGATCCGATCGGTGGGGCAGGACATGATGGCGGCGCGGCGCTCGCGCGCTCCCGCCCCCCATGCCAGCTCCACGGCCGACCCGTTGAGCCTCGCCGTGGCGTCGCCGCGGGCCAGGACCTGGGCGCACCACCAGGCCATGGTGTCGTGGGAGCCCGGGCCGGTCAGGGCCAGGCAGTCGCCGTCGGCCAGGGCCAGGACCCGACGGCGCTCGGGACGGTCGGTCCACGCTCGCAGATCCTCCTGGGCCTGAGCGCGGCCGGAGCCACCGCGGCGCCACGAGGAGCGGGACTGCCCGTCCTCAGGGCTCACGGAGCCCGGATCCCCGCCCCCTGCACGAGCCAGCAGCGGGGCGCCGTCCCATGGCGGAGCCTCCCCGAATGCGCCGCCCGGGGCGGAGCCGAGCGCATGCGGCCCCCGTGACCGAGCGGCCAGGGCGAGCAGCATGGTGGGCGGATCGGGCTCTCCGCCGCGCCACCCCGGATGGCGCAGGCGGCGGGGAGGGCGCGTGGAGGCCAGGCCCGCGCCCCGACGGGAGGCGAGCAGGGGCACGACTCTCATGGCGGTCATCACGGCCATGGGGGCGAGCATGAGCAGTCCCATGGTGCTGCGCCCGCCGCCTCGCATGACCACGGCTCCCAGGCCGACCATGAGGAGCATGCAGATCATGGATCCCGCGAGCATCCAGGCGGCGGATCGGGGCGGGGGAGGGGCGGGCACGCTCAGCTCTCGGGGACGACGGCGGAGCTCGACCACCGTTGCCCCCAGGCGCAGGCGCGCCCCCTCGCCAAGACGGGCCTCACCGCGAAGGCGCCACCACAGGCCGGCCGCCCGCCGGCGGGTGCCGTTGGCCGAGCCGGCGTCCCGGACCAGGACGCGCCCCGCCCGCTGGCGCACGCGCAGGTGGCAGCGGGAGACCTGAGGGTCGCGCAGCACGGCGCCGCGCCCCAGCGAGCCGCTGGTGGGCAGCGGCAGGACGAGCCCGGCGTCGGGGCCCTCCAGGATCGCCAGGTGCCAGGTCGAGGCCAGCGCCTCCACCGCGGCGGTGGCGCAGCTCATGGCGGGATCCTGCCCGCCCGCCGCGCCGGGGATGTCCGCTCTCGGGGCCGGCCCGAGCCCGCCCTCCTGGTCGGCAGGGGCTGCCATGGTCGTCATGGCCGTGGCGGTGCTCGCCGAGGCCGCGTCGATCACTGCTGTGCTCATGGGCACCAGGGTGGGCATGAGCGAGGGCGGTGTCATGACACATCCCCCGCCCTGTGGACACGCGGGGGGATCTGACGCCTTCTCCACAGGCTCCTGCCACGGCTCACCCCGGCATCCCGCCATCCACGGGGACGGGGGCAGGCGCCACCAGGACGCGCCCCGCGCCGGCGGACGGGGCGAAGGAGGCAGGATAGGCACCATGACAGCCTCCTCAACCCCCCAGGCGCCGCTGACGGCGATCCCCGCCGCGGCGCGCTCCCGCTGGTCAGAGCTCGTGCGGATGATCGAGCAGGCCCGCGACGCCTACTACAACGCCGTGGAGTCCCAGAGCCCCGTATCCGATGCCCACTACGACCGCCTCTACAGGGAGCTGGAGGAGCTGGAGGCCGCCCACCCCGCCCTGGCCCGCCAGGACTCGCCCACCCGCTCGGTGGGAGGTCGCGCCACCACGGACTTCGCCCCGGCCCCCCACCACGAGCGCATGTACTCCCTCCAGGACGTCTTCTCCATCGAGGAGGTCCAGGACTGGGCCACCCGCATGGCCGTGGAGACCGGGGTCCCCGACGACGAGGCGGCCATGACCGCCGAGGTCAAGATCGACGGACTGGCCATCGCCCTGACCTACGAGCACGGCGCGCTCACCCGTGCGGCCACGCGCGGGGACGGCACCACCGGCGAGGACGTCACCGGCAATGTGCGCACCATCGCCTCGGTCCCCCTGATCCTGGCAGGACAGGATCATCCCGAGCTGCTCGAGGTGCGCGGCGAGGTCTACTTCCCCACCGCCGCCTTCCACGAGTTCAACGAGGCCCGCCGCACCGAGAACCTCGCGCGGCAGGCCGCCGGCTCCCCGCTGCTCCAGGTCTTCGCCAACCCCCGCAACGCCGCGGCCGGCTCCCTGCGCCAGAAGGACCCGGCCATCACCGCCTCGCGCCCCCTGGCCATGATCGCCCACGGGGTGGGGGCCATCCGCCCGGCCCCCGGCTGGCAGCCCCCGGCCCTGCAGCACGAGTGGTACGAGCTGCTGGAGGCCTGGGGGCTGCCCGTCTCCCCGTACAACGCCGTCGTGCGCGGCAGCGCCCAGAGGCAGGCCTACATCGCCCGCTACGCCGAGCACCGCCATGACCTCCTTCACGAGATCGACGGCATCGTCTTCAAGCTCGACGACCGGGCCGCCCAGCGCGCCCTGGGCGCCACCTCCCGGGTCCCGCGCTGGGCGGCGGCCTACAAGTACCCGCCAGAGGAGGTGCACACCCGCCTGCTGGACATCGACGTCCAGGTGGGGCGCACGGGCAGGGTCACGCCTTTCGGGATCATGGAGCCCGTGCTCGTGGCCGGCTCCACCGTGGCCCGGGCCACCCTCCACAACGCCACCGAGGTGACCCGCAAGGGCGTGCGCATCGGGGACATGGTCATCGTGCGCAAGGCGGGGGACGTCATCCCCGAGATCCTGGGGCCGATCATCGACGAGCGCGACGGCTCCGAGCGCGACTTCGTCATGCCCCGGGCCTGCCCCTCCTGCGGAGCCGACCTGGCCCCGGCCAAGGACGGCGATGTGGACCTGCGCTGCCCCAACACCCGATCCTGCCCCGCCCAGCTCGCCGAGCGGGTAGCGCACCTGGGCTCCCGGGGGGCCTTCGACATCGAGGGCCTGGGCGATGAGGCGGCCGCAGCCCTGACCCGCCCCGACGCCTCCCGCCCCGAGGCCCTGGCCGCCCTGGCCGCCGGCGGCACCCTGGAGACCGAGACCGGCCCCCTCGCCCTGGAGCCCCAGGCGCTGGAGGCCCTGGCCCCGGCCGAGCGCATGGCAGCGGTCGAGGCCATGCTCGACCAGGCGGGGATCGGGCTCCAGGAGCCGGTCCTCACCGGCGAGGTGGGCATCTTCGACCTGGTGGCCGAGGACCTGCGCGAGGTGCACGTGTGGCGCCCGATCATGCGGCGAGGCGCCCCCACCGGGGACTGGCGGCGCAGCCGCTACTTCTGGTCCAAGGAGATCCGCACCGCCAAGGGCGAGATCAAGCGCCCCACCGCGCCGGCCAAGAACGCCACCGCCATGCTGGCCCAGCTCCGCGCGGCTCGCTCCCAGCCCCTGTGGCGGGTGCTGGTGGCCCTGTCGATCCGCCACGTGGGCCCCACGGCCGCACGCGCCCTGGCCGCGCGCTTCGGCTCCATCGAGGCACTGCGCCAGGCCGATGAGGAGCTGCTCGCCCAGGTCGAGGGGGTGGGGCCCACCATCGCCGCCTCCTGGCGCTCCTGGCTGGAGGTCGACTGGCATCGGGAGATCCTCGAGCGCTGGGCCGCCGCCGGGGTGCGCACCGCCGATGAGGGCCATGCGGGCGGGGCGCACACCTTGGCCGGGGAGGCCGGCGCCCAGGAGACGGGGCAGCCGGCGGGCCGTGTCCTGGAGGGCCTGACCATCGTGGTCACCGGCTCCCTGGAGGGCTTCACCCGCGATGGGGCCAAGGAGGCGATCATCGAGCGGGGCGGCAAGGCGGCCGGCAGCGTCTCGAAGCGCACCAGCTACGTCGTCGTGGGGGACAAGGCCGGCTCCAAGGAGGCCAAGGCCCGCGAGCTGGGCCTGACCATCCTGGACGAGGAGGGCTTCGTCGCGCTCCTGGCCGGCGGACCCGACGCCGTGGAGCAGGCGGCCGGCCAGTGACCTGAGGCGCCGAGAGGGGCCCGGGCCCGCGGCAGGGCCCGGTCACAGTCAGCAGCAGGCCCGCCCGAATGATCGGGCGGGCCTGCTGATGTTCGTCGTGGGCGATCCGACGGGCCGGCTCAGCGGTGGCTGACCACCGTGGTGCCCGTGCTGACCCAGCTGTAGATCCACTGGGCGTCGGCCACCGTCATGTTGACGCAGCCGTGCGAGGCCGAGTAGCCGAAGCTGGAGCGCCAGGGGGCGCCGTGGAAGGCGTAGCCCTCGTGGAAGTAGGTCACCCAGGGCACATCCTCGACCTTGTAGCGGGTCCCGTCCACGTTGTCCCCCTCCATGGTCTGGGAGGGGTACTGCAGGTAGACCTTGTAGGTGCCCTCGACCGTGGGGGTCTCGGCGGCGCCGTCGACCATCGACATGGGGCCGCGCACCACGGTGGCCCCCTGGTAGGCGGTCACCGTGTAGTTGGTGAGATTGACGTCGATCCACTTCTCATCGGGCGCGGCCTGGTAGGGCAGCTTCTCCGCGCCCTCGGCGATGGTGCGATCCTTCCAGGTGGCCTCCACGGTGGTGGTCTCGAAGCTCCCGGAGTAGGCCTTGCCCGCGCCCAGGGACTCAACGATGGAGGCGGTCACCGCGTCGGCATTGTCGATGGTGCGCCCGTTCTCCGCCTCCACCGAGGTCTCCACCACCTGGCCCTTGGGGTTGACATTGCGCACCCCGTTGACCGGGTCCTTGTGGGCGTCCTGCGCCATCAGCGTGACCCACTCGCCCACCTTGCCCGAGTCCACCGCGATCGTGGGGGCGGAGTCGGGGGACTCGGAGATCGTGATCCAGGAGGCCTTCTCCTGGGTGTCCGCCGTGTAGGACTCATCATCGCCGACCGTGATCACCACATCCTGGGACACCCAGGTGTTGGCCTTGTCGGCCACGGTCTGCGCCTGAGCGTCGGAGACAGCGGGATCCGAGGTGGAGAAGGTCAGCTCGACACTGGTGGGGCTCAGGGACTGGGCGGCCTTCGTGGCGGCCTGGCTCAAGGAGGCCGAGTCCAGGGAGGTCCCCGCCGAGGAGGGCGTGATCGAGAAGGTGGAGCCGTCCTCGCCCAGGACCACGGAGGCATTGACCGCCTTGGCGCGGTCGGCCGGGATGAGACCGGTGGCGTAGTCAGCGGCGGCCTGCTCATCGGTGGTGACCACCACCGGGATGCTCTTATCGCTGACCAGGGCGCGGAAGCGATCCACGATCCCGTCGCCATGGGCCATCACTGCATCCGCAGTCGCCTCGGCATCCACGGTGGCCCCCGCCTCGGCCAGCGTGGCGGTGGCGGTGACATCCCCGGAGATGGAGACGGTCGCCTCACCGGCCTTGTCCTGGACGATCTTGACGATCTCCTCGCGGCTCTTGCCGGCCACGTCGGTCCCCGCGACAGTGGTTCCGGGGACGGCCAGGTCGTCGTAGTGGGAGGCATAGGCGTATCCCGCAGCGCCCACGCCCCCCAGGAGCAGGAAGGACGCGGCCGCCACCCACAGGGGCCAGCGACGACGGCGCGGTCCGGCGTCGTAGACGGGCTCCCGGCTCCAGTCGGTGCTCTTGGCGTCAGCGCTCCCGGCGCTCTTGTGCGAGGCCGCCAGTGCCGGCTCCTCAGGCTCAACGGGCTCGGGCTCCAGCGGCGCGTCAGCGGCGGTCGCCCGAGCCATCGGGGCCAGGGGCTCGGACCTGAGGATGGAGGTCCGCATCGGGCCCTGGGCCGGCATCCCCTCCGCGGGGGTCGGGGTCTCATCCTGGTCGGCCATCCCAGTGCTGTGGGGCCCAGCGCTGTCGGTGGCCTCATCCTGAGGGCCGGCGGTCGGTGAGGGCGCTGCGGGCGGGGCGGCCTCCAGGGGCTCGGCGCCCTCAGTGCCCTGGGCGGGCGCGACGGCGCTCGCGGTCGGCTCATCGAGGGGGGCCGGCTCGGGCGCGTCCACCGCCGAGGCGACCGGGGCCTCATCCACGGCGTCAGTGTCCACGGCGTCAGCGGGCTGCGGGCTTGGAGTCGGCGCATCCTGCGGCGCCATGGGGACGGCGCCGGGGTCCGCTGTCTCCACTGCCTCCACCGCCTCCACCGGGGTGGCGGCCGACATGGAGAGTCCTGAGCCGCGGCGAGCGGGGGGCGGCGCAGCGACCCCCGCCTCCTGCGCGCTGGCCGATGAGGCTGGGCGCGGCACGGATGCGATCGACATGCCGTAGGGCGAGGAGAGCACAGCGGTCTCCTGCGGGGCGTCGATGGCCTCGGTCATCGGGTCGCCCGGGGCGAACTCGTCGTTGCTCATGAATCCTTGTCCTCTCAGTCCGGGCAGCGATCAGCGGAGCGCGGATCATGGTCAGTCCTGGACCCGACCGCACCATGCTCTGCCCTGCTGGCACCAAGGCGAGAATCTCCGTGCCCATCACAGTCGTGAAAAGGGGCGGTGTCAAGGACATGGCGCCGGTGTCCGACTGTGAGATGCGTGGGGATGGCGGTCATGTCGAATAGGTCCGTCTCCATTCGGGGCAGGTCTGGTCTCGGGTCGCGCGAGCCGGGCCCGGTGCGCTCCGGCGCTTCGGCCCGCTTCGGCCCGAGACGGTCACAAAGTGATCACGACTCCATCGTGCACCGCCTCCGCCTGGAGGATGAATGGGCAGTGCCCACCATGCCAACCCATGCCAACCCATGCCGACCCATGCCAGCCGTGCGCCCGCCTGGCGGATTCTGGCCCCGTGGCCCTCAGTGCCTGCGGGGCCGCCCGGCCGGGGGAGTCCATCATCTAGACTCGCGCCCATGTCAGCCATTTCATCCGACGAGGTGGCCCGTGTCGCCGCACTGGCGCGCGTGGCCCTGAGCCCCCAGGAGGTGGAGCGCCTGGCCGGCGAGCTGGACGCCGTCGCCTCCTCCTTCGCCCGGGTCACCAGCGTGGTCACGCCGGACCTGCCCGCCACCTCGCATCCCGTCCCCCTGACCAATGTGCTGCGGCCTGATGAGCCCGGTCCCGTGCTGGATGTCGAGGAGCTGCTCGCCGGAGCCCCGGCGGCCGAGGACTCGATGTTCCTCGTGCCCCAGATCCTGGGGGAGGAGAGCGCCTCATGAGCCTGTCCATCACCTCCACCGCCGCCGAGCAGGCCGCGGCACTGGCGTCGGGCGAGGTCTCCTCGCGCGAGCTGACCAGCGCCCACCTGGACCGCATCGCCGCCGTCGACGCAGCCGTGGGCGCCTTCCTCGACGTCGACGCCGAGCGCGCCCTGGCCGATGCCGATGCCGCCGACGCCGCCAGGCGCAGCGGCGAGGAGGTCGCCGAGCTGGCCGGGGTGCCGGTGGCCGTCAAGGACCTCTTCGTCACCCGCGGGCAGGCCACGACGGCCGCCTCCAGGATGCTTGAGGGCTGGATCCCCCCCTACGACGCCACCGCGGTGGCCAACCTGCGCGCCGCGCGCACCCCGATCCTGGGCAAGACCAATCTCGATGAGTTCGCCATGGGCGGCTCCACGGAGCACTCGGCCTTCAAGCGCACTGCCAACCCCTGGGATCTTGAGCGCATCCCCGGGGGCTCCTCAGGGGGCTCGGCGGCCGCCGTCGGCTCCTATCAGGCCCCCCTGGCCCTGGGCACGGACACCGGCGGCTCCATCCGCCAGCCCGCGGCCGTGACGGGAACCGTGGGGGTCAAGCCCACCTACGGCACCGTGTCGCGCTACGGCGTCATCGCCATGGCCTCCTCCCTGGACACGCCCGGGCCCATGGCCCGCACCGTCCTGGACACCGCCCTGCTGCACGACGTCATCGCCTCCTACGACCCGCTGGACTCCACCTCCCTGGCCGACGCGCCGCGCGGCATGGCCCAGGTGGTGCGCCAGGCCCAGGCAGGCAGAGACCTCACCGGCCTGCGCGTGGGTGTCATCGCCGAGCTCGACGGCGGACCGGGCTACCACGACGGCGTCGTCTCCTCCTTCCACGCCGCCCTGGAGCTGCTCAGCTCCGCTGGGGCCAGCGTCGAGACGGTGTCCCTGCCCCACCTGGAGTACGCGCTGGACGCCTACTACCTCATCATGCCGGCCGAGGCCTCCTCGAACCTGGCCCGCTACGACGGCGTGCGCTACGGCCTGCGCGTGGAGCCCGCCTCCGGCCCGGTCACGGCGGAGACGGTCATGGCCGCCACGCGCGGGGCGGGCTTCGGCGATGAGGTCAAGCGCCGGATCATCCTGGGCACCCATGTGCTGTCCGCCGGCTACTACGACGCCTACTACGGCTCGGCCCTCAAGGTGCGCACGCTCATCCAGCGCGACTTCGCCGCGGCCTGGCAGGGCTTCGACGTCCTGGTCTCGCCCACGGCCCCGGTGACGGCCTACCGATTCGGGGAGAAGGACGACCCGCTGGCCATGTACAAGCTGGATGTCACCACCATCCCGGCCAACCTGGCGGGCGTGCCCGGCATGAGCCTGCCCTCGGGGCTGAGCGACGACGGCCTGCCGGTCGGCTTCCAGATCCTGGCCCCCCAGCGGGCCGATGACCGTCTGTACCGTGTGGGCGCCGTCCTGGAGGCCGCCCTGGAGGAGGAGTGGGGGGCGCCGCTGCTGTCCCGGGCTCCCGAGCTGGAGGAGAAGCGATGAGCGAGACCCTGATGGACTTCGAGGAGGCGGTGCGCCGCTACGACCCGGTCCTGGGACTGGAGGTGCATGTCGAGCTGGGCACGGCCACCAAGATGTTCGACGCCGCCCCCAATGTCTTCGGCGCCCAGCCCAACACCATGGTCACCCCCACCTCGGTGGGCCTGCCCGGCGCCCTGCCCCAGGTCAACGCCTCCGGCGTGGAGTACGCCATCCGCATCGGGCTCGCGCTGGGCTGCTCGATCGCCGAGTCCTGCCGCTTCGCGCGCAAGAACTACTTCTACCCGGACCTGTCCAAGAACTTCCAGACCTCCCAGTCCGATGAGCCCATCGCCTATGACGGCGTCCTGGAGATCGAGCTGGAGGACGGCACCGCCTTCACGATCCCCATCGAGCGGGCCCATATGGAGGAGGACGCGGGCAAGAACACTCACATCGGTGGGGCCGAGGGCCGGATCGAGGGAGCCCAGTACTCCCTGGTGGACTACAACCGCGCTGGCGTCCCCCTGGTGGAGATCGTCACCCGTCCCATCGAGGGCGCCGGTGCCCGGGCCCCGCAGGTGGCCGCCGCCTATGTGCGCACCCTGCGGGACATCTTCAGGGCGCTGGGGGTCTCCCAGGCCCGCATGGAGCGCGGCAACGTGCGCGCCGACGTCAACGTCTCCCTGCGGGAGTCCCCCGACGCCCCGCTGGGCACGCGCACGGAGACCAAGAACGTCAACACCTTCCGCGGGATCGAGCAGGTGGTCCGCTACGAGATCTCCCGCCAGGCGGCCATCCTGGCCAGCGGGGGAGAGGTTCTTCAGGAGACCCGCCACGGTCAGGCCGACGGCACCACGCGCGCCGGCCGGGTCAAGTCCGATGCCGACGACTACCGCTACTTCCCCGAGCCCGACCTGGTCCCCGTGGCGCCCTCGCGCCAGTGGGTTGAGGAGATCCGCGCCGGCCTGCCGGAGATGCCCGCCGCCAAGCGCCGCCGCCTCAAGGCCGAGTGGGGGCTGAGCGACACCGAGATGCGCGACGTCGTCAACGCCGGCGCCCTGGAGCTCATCGAGGCCACGGCCCAGGCGGGGACCACGGGACAGGCCGCTCGCAAGTGGTGGATGGGTGAGCTCTCCCGCACCGCCAAGGAGCAGGAGCTGGCCCTGGAGGACATGGCGGTCACCCCCGCGCAGATCGCCGAGCTCCAGGGGCTGGTGGATTCAGGGCGACTGACCGACAAGCTGGCCCGCCAGGTCCTGGAGGGGGTTCTGGCCGGCGAGGGTGATCCCGAGGCGGTGGCCACCGCCCGTGGCCTGGAGGTCGTCTCCGACGACGGCGCACTGCTCGCCGCGGTCGATGAGGCGCTGGCCGCCAACCCGGATGTGGCTGACAAGATCCGCTCCGGCAAGGTCCAGGCCGCCGGGGCGATCGTCGGCGCGGTGATGAAGGCCACCAAGGGGCAGGCCGACGCCAAGCGCGTGCGCGAGCTGGTCATGGAGCGCGTGCAGGCCTGAGCACTGGCTTGTCCGGTGCTTGCCCGGTGCTTGCCCAATGCATGCCCGGTGACCGTGAGGCCGGCCGCCCTGAGGGGAGGCCGGCCTCACCGCCTGCGCGGCGGCGCTGCGCCGTCGATCAGTGCGGTTGTCCGTGCTGATCTCAGTGCTGCTGTCGGGGCCGGCGAGACTCCTGGTGATGGGATCGGTGAGCCGGGGGCAGTGGCGTGCCGCGTGTGGTGCGAGCCGAGGGCTGGGAGATGGATCTCAGCCACTCGTCTCACGATGCGATCGTTGTGGGACCATCAGTCTGTCGGTGTTCCGGGTGCGGAGGAGTAGGCTCGCGATGCTGAATTGGCCCGATGAGCGCATGTCGGCGCGATCGGTCCCGCAACTCCTGAGGAGCACCCATGGTCCAGCCCAGCCCCAGTTACACCGTCGCCCTGCACCTGGAGGTGCCGGCCTCCCAGAAGGCGGTGGCGCGCCTGGTCAATACCGCCACAGCCACCGGCGCAGTGGTCACTGGCGTTGACGTCGCCGAGGCGGGCGGTGACACGCTCACCGTCGACCTGACCGCCGATACGCGCGACTCCAAGCACCGTGGCGAGCTGGTCGCCCGGCTCGAGGAGATCGAGGGCGTTGTGGTCCGCAACGTCGGGGACTCGACCTTCCTGGCGCATGTCGGCGGCAAGATCGAGGTGGTCGGCACCTACCCGATCCACAACCGGCGCGACCTGGCCCGCGTCTACACCCCCGGCGTGGCCCGGGTGTGCAAGGCCATCTACGACCACCCCGAGCGCGCCCGCATGCTGACCATCAAGAAGAACACGGTGGCGGTTGTCACCGACGGGACGGCGGTGCTGGGCATGGGGGACATCGGCCCGGCGGCTGCCATGCCGGTCATGGAGGGCAAGGCCGTGCTCTTCAAGCAGTTCGGCAATGTCGATGCCTGGCCGGTGGCCCTGGACACCAAGGACCCCGAGGAGATCATCGCGATCTGCAAGGCCATCGCACCCGCCTACGGGGGCATCAACCTGGAGGACATCGCCGCGCCCAAGTGCTTCGACATCGAGGCGCGCCTGCGCGAGGAGCTGGACATCCCCGTCTTCCATGACGACCAGCACGGCACGGCCATCGTCACCCTGGCGGCCCTCATCAACGCGCTGCGCATCGTGGACAAGCGCATCGAGGATGTGCGCATCGTCCTGTCGGGCGTCGGCGCGGCGGGCAGCGCCATCGCCAAGCTCCTCATGGCTCACGGCGCCACGGATATCGTCGGCTACGGCCGTGACGGCGCGCTGTCCGCCAAGGACACCGAGGGCATGAACGAGCACCGCAAGTGGCTGGCGGAGAACACCAACCCGCGCCAGGTCACCGGCACCCTCAAGGAAGGCCTGGCCGGGGCCGACGTCTTCATCGGCGTGTCCTCCGGCAATCTGCTCGAGCCGGGGGACCTGGAGGTCATGAACGAGGGCGCCATCGTCTTCGCCATGGCCAACCCGACCCCGGAGGTCGACCCGATCGGTGCGGCCGACTATGCGACGGTGGTGGCCACGGGCCGCTCGGACTTCCCCAACCAGATCAACAACGTGCTGGCCTTCCCCGGGCTCTTCCGAGGCCTGCTGGACACGGGCATCACGGAGATCACCACCGAGCTCCTGCGCGCAGCGGCCACCGGCATCGCCTCGGTCATCGACGAGAAGGATCTCAGCCCGGTCTACATCATCCCGGGGGCCTTCGACACTCGCGTGGCCAAGGCCGTGGCGGGCGCGGTGCGCAAGCTGGCGGACAGGCAGGGGCTGGCCATCCCCTGAGCGGGCCTCCCGCGCGCTGAGATGGGCCGCACCGAGGTAGACATTTCCCGCCGAGATCGACGTCGTCTGCGTCGATCTCGGCGGGAAATGTCTACCTCGGTGGGCGCGGGGTCTGACCGACTCAGCGCAGCCAGGAGTCGCCGACCTTGGAGGCCCACCACTTGCCCAGGCCCCAGGTGTCGCCGGCGCGGGTCACGCAGACGGCGATGATGAGCAGGGCGTAGAGCCAGTGGGAGTCGATGATCGGGTTGGTGGCCACGCCCTTGGCGGCAGGCGGGAAGGCGGAGAGCCACATGAAGAACATGAGCGCGGGGCCGGCAAGCGAGGTGACCCTCAGGCCGATGCCCAGGAGCAGGGCAGTGCCGATGCCTGCCAGCCCCGCCATGAACAGAACGTCGCCGAGCGGGTTGGCGAAGGCCTTGATGAACCCGGCGAAGGGCCCCTGGACCGCGTGCTCGATGTAGCCCTGAGTGGGGGATGCCCCCTTGATCCAGGCGCCCTCCGGGGGCGTGGCGAAGCCGAGGCCGAGCAGTTTGTCGAGGAAGGCCCACAGGAAGTAGAAGCCGGTGACGATGCGGCCGATGGCCAGAGCGCGCCGGGCGCCGGGGCGGGTGACGATCTGGTCGCCGCGAACGGCGCTCTTGCGGGAAGCTGACACAAGCACTCCTTGGTGAAGGTGACTGCGCTGCGCAGTGAGGCAGCGATCAAGACGGCACAACGTTGAGGGTTGAACCGTCATGAAGGCGACCCTAGAGGGTTCATGGGGCTCGACCAAGTAGTTTTGCAATCAATTATGGTGGGATGTGTAACTAAACTGTGATGCGCAGCATGTCAGTCCGGCTTGACGGCGTTGCGGTCGCCCGGTGTAGGCTACGGTCTGCTGCTTCGGCGGGTCTGATCTCGCGATCGACCCGACAGGCAGTCCGGCGAGACGGAGCGCATCGACTATTCGCGGAGATCTGATTCACTAGAATTCTGGTCTTGACGAGAAGATGATCGCCTGATTATAATCGTCCGGTCGCCTTTGGGTGCGGGCTGCATTTTTGTGTGGTTTGTGTCTGGTGGGTGTGTTGTTTGAGATCTCGATAGTGTGTCATGTTTTTTATGCCATTTTTGGCTGGGGCATTTTCTTGGGCTGTGCGGCTGTTTGTGGTTGTGTGGTTTGAGGGGGTGCTCTGGTTGTTTTGTTTTGGTTTGGCCTGCCCGCGTGCTGCTGTGTTGGTGGTGTGTGGGTGGGTTGGGCCGGGAGAGTTTTTTCTCTGAAGAGGTTTTTTTGGAGAGTTTGATCCTGGCTCAGGACGAACGCTGGCGGCGTGCTTAACACATGCAAGTCGAACGGGCTGGCCCTGGCTTTTTGTTGGGGTTGGTTAGTGGCGAACGGGTGAGTAACACGTGAGTAACCTGCCCCTCACTCCTTGGATAACCTCATGAAAGTGGGGCTAATACGGGATGCTCTGGTCCTGCTGCATGGTGGGGCTGGGAAAGGGTTTTACTGGTGGGGGATGGGCTCGCGGCCTATCAGCTTGTTGGTGGGGTGATGGCCTACCAAGGCGGTGACGGGTAGCCGGCCTGAGAGGGTGGACGGCCACACTGGGACTGAGACACGGCCCAGACTCCTACGGGAGGCAGCAGTGGGGAATATTGCACAATGGGCGCAAGCCTGATGCAGCGACGCCGCGTGAGGGATGGAGGCCTTCGGGTTGTGAACCTCTTTCGCCAGTGAAGCAGGCCGCCTCCTGTGTGGGGTGGTTGACGGTAGCTGGATAAGAAGCGCCGGCTAACTACGTGCCAGCAGCCGCGGTAATACGTAGGGCGCGAGCGTTGTCCGGAATTATTGGGCGTAAAGAGCTCGTAGGCGGCTGGTCGCGTCTGTCGTGAAATCCTCTGGCTCAACTGGGGGCTTGCGGTGGGTACGGGCCGGCTTGAGTGCGGTAGGGGAGACTGGAATTCCTGGTGTAGCGGTGGAATGCGCAGATATCAGGAGGAACACCGGTGGCGAAGGCGGGTCTCTGGGCCGTTACTGACGCTGAGGAGCGAAAGCGTGGGGAGCGAACAGGATTAGATACCCTGGTAGTCCACGCCGTAAACGTTGGGCACTAGGTGTGGGGGGCCTTTTCCGGGTCTTCCGCGCCGCAGCTAACGCATTAAGTGCCCCGCCTGGGGAGTACGGCCGCAAGGCTAAAACTCAAAGGAATTGACGGGGGCCCGCACAAGCGGCGGAGCATGCGGATTAATTCGATGCAACGCGAAGAACCTTACCAAGGCTTGACATGTCAGCGCTGGCCGCAGAGATGTGGTCTCCTCCTTGTGGGGCGCTGTCACAGGTGGTGCATGGTTGTCGTCAGCTCGTGTCGTGAGATGTTGGGTTAAGTCCCGCAACGAGCGCAACCCTTGTCCTGTGTTGCCAGCACGTGGTGGTGGGGACTCGCGGGAGACTGCCGGGGTCAACTCGGAGGAAGGTGGGGATGACGTCAAATCATCATGCCCCTTATGTCTTGGGCTTCACGCATGCTACAATGGCCGGTACAGAGGGCTGCGATGCCGTGAGGCGGAGCGAATCCCTTAAAGCCGGTCTCAGTTCGGATCGGTGTCTGCAACTCGACACCGTGAAGTTGGAGTCGCTAGTAATCGCAGATCAGCAACGCTGCGGTGAATACGTTCTCGGGCCTTGTACACACCGCCCGTCACGTCATGAAAGTCGGCAACACCCGAAGCCCGTGGCCCTACGGGGAGCGGTCGAAGGTGGGGCTGGTGATTGGGACGAAGTCGTAACAAGGTAGCCGTACCGGAAGGTGCGGCTGGATCACCTCCTTTCTAGGAGCCCGAATAGCGGCGCGGCAGACCCCGCGGCCCGGACAAACCAGTTGGGCCCCCTGCCTGGGGCCCGGTCCGGGACGCGCATGGACACGGGTCCAGGGGCGCTGGCGCCGATTGGGAGACTCCCGCCACCCCGGCAGGTGGTGGGGGATTGAGTAATGGTATGAGGAACCACCACCTGTGCTTGGGTGGGGGCTGGCGCTGGTGCGCTGGTCGTCCTGTCCTGGCCGGTGGTGCTCCGGCCTGTGGTTGCCTGTACCCCCATTGTTGTGGGGGTGGGGGTGGCCGGGTTGGGGGTGGCATGCTGTCGGGTTCTGGGGCGGTGCGCCCTGGTGGCCCGGCCCTGCTGGGCGGCCCTGTGCTTGGGGTTGTCTGGGTGGGGTGTGGGTGGGTTGGTTGTGAACTGTATAGTGGGTGCGAGCATCTCGTGCCGCCTGTTGCGTGTCCCTGGGGGTTGTCCTGGGGTGCGTGGGGGTGGTGCGTGTAGTGCTGTGAATGTGTTTTGTTTGTTGTGTCGCATTGCTTCTGCATGGCTTTTTGTTGTGTGGGGGTGGTGTTGTTGTTTTGTTTTTTTGAGCGTTCGGTGGATGCCTTGGCATCAGGGGCCGATGAAGGACGTGGTGGCCTGCGATAAGCCTCGGGGAGCCGGCTGGCGGGCTGTGATCCGAGGGTTTCCGAATGGGGGGACCCGGCACGAGTCATGTCGTGTCACCCGTGTCTGAATTGTCTAGGGCGCGGGGGGTGACGCGGGGAAGTGAAACATCTCAGTACCCGTAGGAGAAGATATTCCGTGAGTAGTGGCGAGCGAAAGCGGATGATGGTGAAACCGTGTGCGTGTGATACTCGGCAGGGGTTGCGTGCGCGGTGTTGTAGGGGCTTTGCTGTTCGTCTCTCTGCCGGGGGGCGGCACTGGGTGTGCTGGTAGCCGAGGCGTCTGGGATGGCGTGGCGTAGAGGGTGAGACCCCCGTAGGCGTAACCGGTGGTGTTCCTGGTGTGGGTGGGGTTCCCAAGTAGCATGGGGCTCGTGGAATCCTGTGTGAATCTGCCAAGACCACTTGGCTGCCTGAATACCTCCTGATGACCGATAGTGGATAGTACCGTGAGGGAATGGTGAAAAGTACCCCGGGAGGGGAGTGAAATAGTACCTGAAACCGGGCGCTTGCAAGCCGTCAGAGCCCTTGCCTGCTTTGTTGTGGGTGTGGGGTGGTGGCGTGCCTTTTGAAGAATGAGCCTGCGAGTCAGTGGCGTGTCGCGAGGTTAACCCGTGTGGGGTAGTCGTAGCGAAAGCGAGTCCGAATGGGGCGATTCAGTGGCGCGTCCTGGACCCGAAGCGGGGTGATCTACCCATGGCCAGGCTGAAGCACGTGTAAGAGCGTGTGGAGGGCCGAACCCACCTAGGTTGAAAACTGGGGGGATGAGCTGTGGGTAGGGGTGAAAGGCCAATCAAACTCCGTGATAGCTGGTTCTCCCCGAAATGCATTTAGGTGCAGCGTCGCGTGTTGCCCGGCGGAGGTAGAGCTACTGGGTGGCTGATGGGCCCCACAGGGTTACTGACGTCAACCAAACTCCGAATGCCGTCGGGCGCTAGCGTGGCAGTGAGACCGCGGGGGATAAGCTCCGTGGTCGAGAGGGAAACAGCCCAGATCGCCGGCTAAGGCCCCTAAGCGTGTGCTAAGTGGGAAAGGATGTGCGGTCGCGCAGACAACCAGGAGGTTGGCTTAGAAGCAGCCATCCTTGAAAGAGTGCGTAATAGCTCACTGGTCAAGTGGTCGTGCGCCGACAATGTAGCGGGGCTCAAGCACACCGCCGAAGCCGCGGACCCACCACGTATGATCCCTCCAGGGCTGGGCTTGTCCCGGCTTCTTTTGGCAGGGGTGGTGGGTGGTAGGGGAGCGTCCCGCGCCGGGTGAAGCCTCGGGGTGACCCAGGGGTGGATGGCGCGGGAGTGAGAATGCAGGCATGAGTAGCGATACTAGGGTGAGAAGCCCTAGCGCCGAATGACCAAGGGTTCCAGGGCCAGGCTAGTCCGCCCTGGGTGAGTCGGGGCCTAAGGCGAGGCCGACAGGCGTAGTCGATGGATGACGGGTTGATATTCCCGTACCGGTGAAGCACCGACCATGCTGACGCGCGGGTGCTGACCCACGCCCAGGCCCCCACGCAAGCACCTGGCTGCCGCTTCGGTGGTGGCTGGGTGTGGTGGGGGCTGGGTCTGGGGACCCTCCGCGCAGGTAGGCAAGCGTGTTAACAGGGGTGACGCACAGTGGTAGCCTCCGCGGGCCTGATGGCTTGGCCCGTTCAAGCGCGCAGCCCGGTCCCCAGGCAAATCCGGGGGCCTGTCTTGGATGACGGGGGTGAGGCGTGATGGTGACCCCACCACTGGTGGGGGATAGTAGGGTGATCCTGTGGTGCCGAGAAAAGCCTCGACGCGATGGTGCCAGCCGCCCGTACCCGAAACCGACACAGGTGGTCGGGCAGAGTATGCCTAGGCGCACGAGTGAATCATGGTTAAGGAACTCGGCAAAATGCCCCCGTAACCTCGGGAGAAGGGGGGCCCAACCCTTGAAGCCCCATGCGGGCTAGGGGGGAGGGTCGCAGAGGCCAGGGGGAAGCGACTGTTTACTAAAAACACAGGTCCGTGCGAAGCCGCAAGGCGATGTATACGGACTGACGCCTGCCCGGTGCTGGAAGGTTAAGAGGAGCCCTCAACCACCCCTGGTGGTGAAGGGGTGAATTCAAGCCCCAGTAAACGGCGGTGGTAACTATAACCATCCTAAGGTAGCGAAATTCCTTGTCGGGTAAGTTCCGACCTGCACGAATGGCGTAACGACTTCCCCGCTGTCTCAACCATGAGCTCGGCGAAATTGCACTACGAGTAAAGATGCTCGTTTCGCGCAGAAGGACGGAAAGACCCCGGGACCTTTACTACAGCTTGGTATTGGCGTGTGGCATGGCTTGTGCAGGATAGGTGGGAGACGCTGAGGCCGCCACGCCAGTGGTGGTGGAGTCACTGTTGAGATACCACTCTGGTCATGGTGCGCGCCTGAACCTCGGCCCGTGATCCGGGTCAGGGACAGTGCCTGGTGGGTAGTTTAACTGGGGCGGTTGCCTCCTAAAGAGTAACGGAGGCGCTCAAAGGTTCCCTCAGCCTGGTCGGCAACCAGGTGTCGAGTGCAAGTGCACAAGGGAGCTTGACTGCGAGACCGACAGGTCGAGCAGGTGCGAAAGCAGGAACTAGTGATCCGGCGATCCCGTGTGGATGGGTCGTCGCTCAACGGATAAAAGGTACCCCGGGGATAACAGGCTGATCCTGCCCAAGAGTCCATATCGACGGCATGGTTTGGCACCTCGATGTCGGCTCGTCGCATCCTGGGGCTGGAGCAGGTCCCAAGGGTTGGGCTGTTCGCCCATTAAAGCGGTACGCGAGCTGGGTTTAGAACGTCGTGAGACAGTTCGGTCCCTATCCTCTGCGCGCGCAGGAGACTTGAGGAGACCTGTCCCTAGTACGAGAGGACCGGGACGGACGAACCTCTGGTATGCCAGTTGTCCCGCCCGGGGCACGGCTGGTTAGCCACGTTCGGAACGGGTAACCGCTGAAAGCATCTAAGCGGGAAACCACCTCCAAGACAAGGTCTCCACACCCCCCGTGGGTGGAAGGCCCCCAGCAGACCACTGGGTAGATAGGCCGGAAGTGGAAGACCAGCAATGGCCTCCGAGCTGACCGGTACTAATAGGCCAACACAAAACAACCCCCCAAAACCCCAACACGCTCGGGAAACCCCGAGCACACGGGAACACACCGGGGAACCACAACGAGCACACACACCAACGCACCCACTATACAGTCCACGACCAACCCACACACAAAACCACCACAACCCCACCACACAGTGAACCACACACAGTGGACCACACACGGTGGGAACCACAACCGAATACCCGCAACACCGCACCAACCCCCCACCCCACACACACGGGGACACACGAGGAGGGGGAGCCCCACCACCGTCTCGGTGGTCACAGCAGCAGGGGACACGCCCGGACCCATCCCGAACCCGGAAGCTAAGCCCGCCAGCGCCAATGGTACTGCACCCGCCAGGGTGCGGGAGAGTAGGACACCACCGAGCACACACCACACCCGGGAGGGGACCCACCAACAACAGTGGGCCCCCTCCCGGCCATTTTGTTTGCGGCTCTCGGTGCGGCGAGGCCTTCGGACTTGTCTGCTCTTCGGCGGAGGAGGAGCATGGCTCCGTGAGTTCACAGACCCCGCCCTCAGATCCTCACGCTGGCGATCCTGTTCTCGATGATCGCCTCATGCTGCAGTCCGGAGTCGTCCTGCGCCTCGGGCGGCTCATGCTGGCCGCCGGCGCCGGTTCATACCGAGTGAAGTCCTCCATGGCTCGTGCCGCCTCAGCGGTTGGCATCGATCGTCACGAGGCCACAGTGACCATGACGGAGATCGTGACCTCCTCCTACGTGGGCAACCGATTTCGCACGGAGACCACCGAGGTGCGCAGAGGAGGGGTGAATGTCGCCAGACTCGAGCGACTGCGACGCATTGTCCACGAGTTGCGTGCCCACCAGCGGGTCGAGGAGCTCAACGCCGAGCTCGACGATGTCGAGACCATGCACGGCCTGTACTCGGCGCCCGTCAATGCTCTGGCCTCCGGTGTCGCCTGCGCTGGATTCTGCTTTCTCAATGGCGGCGGATGGCCCGAGTGCCTGGCCGTACTCATCGCCGCCTCTTTGGGGCAGTTCATCCGCCGTTGGATGCTCGTCCACCAGTACCAGCACTTCTTCACCTGGCTCGCCTGCGGAGTCGCCTCCTCATCCGTGTACATGGGATCCGTGGCCACCCTGCGCCTCATCGGTGCGGTCGAAGGCAATCATCAAGGCGGGATCATCTCGGCCATCCTCTTCCTCGTTCCCGGCTTCCCCCTGGTCACCGCCATGCTGGACCTCGTGCGACAGGACCTCTCCTCAGCCCTGTCCCGATCGGCCTACGTTCTCATGGTCATGACCTCAACGGGCGTGGCCGTCTGGACCGTCACCCACATCTTCCACTGGCAGGTCGAGGCGGCGAATACCGTCATCCTGACAGGCCCACTCCTCTATGCCCTGCGATGCCTGTGCTCCTTCGTGGCGGCCTACGGCTTTGCCATCCTCTTCAACGCACCGCCCCGTGCCTGCCTGTACTCGGCGGTGATCGGCACCGTGGCCAATACGGGCCGCCTTGCGCTCATCGACCAGCTCAACGTGCCCTGGCAGCTCGCCGTCGGTCTGGCTGCGCTCGTCGTCGGGCTCATGGCCCAGGCCTTCGTGCGGCGCACCTCGCAGTCGCGGGTCGCGCTGTCCGTGCCCGCCGTCGTCATCATGATCCCCGGCGTCCCCTTCTACCGGGCCATCGCCGCCCTCAACGAGCACGGCGCCGACCCCACAGTGGCAGTCGACGCCGCCGCCGGGAATCTCATCGAGGTCTTCTTCGTCATCACCGCAATCGGAGTGGGATTGGCGCTCGCCCGAATTCTCACCGACCACAACTGGCGCCACGACATCTCCACCTCCGCGGGCGTCACCCTGCCCGAGCCGCAGGAGAGGACGGCAGGGAACTGTCTGCCATGACGAGCACAGCGCCCGACCGTGGCCGCCTGGCCACCGCCAGGCGCTGTGCCCGTACCGGCCCATGCCGGCCCATCCCGTTCAGGCGCGCAAGAAGCGGGCCGAGGCTACAGACCGCCCAGGATCTGGGCCAGGAAGATCTTGACGATCATGGCCACCGGATACACCATGGCGTAGCCCAGGGCGACCCGAGGGTCCGCGCCGGTGCGCTCATTGGCGAAGGCCAGCACGGCCGGCTGCGTCTGGGTCCCGCCCAGCAGACCGGACAGCCGCGTGCCGCCCATGCCGACGATCCACCGCATGGTGACGTAAAGGCCCATGCCCACGATGGTCGTGATGACGAATCCGGTCACCAGGATCTTCCACCAGTCGCCGCCGGTGAAGGCCTCCGCGATCTGGCCGCCTGCCGTCACGCCAGCGCGTGCCAGGAAGACCAGCAGCCCGAGCTCGGCCAGCACGGCCGTGGCCGTGAAGGGCATCGCTGTGACAAAACTGCCCACGCGCCCGATCTTGCCGAAGACCAGCCCCACCAGCAGCGTCCCAGCGGCCGCCCCGATGGCGAAGGTGCCCCCGGAGGGCAAAGGGATCTGGGCCTCACCGATGACAATGCCCAGGGCCATTCCCAGGCCCAGTGCCACCGGGTTGATCGATGACAGGCCACGGGAGGAATCGCCGAAGTACTTCGAGATCTCCTTCATCCTCCCCGTGGGGCCCACGACGCGGACACGGTCGCCCTCCTGGAGCACCAGGTCGGGGGTGCCCACCATGTCCACGTCCCCGCGGCGCACGCGCGAGATCGTGGCCTCGAAGCGATGATCGATGTCCAAGTCCGCGATGGTGCGACCGGCCAGCTTGGGATCGGAGACCGTGATCCTGCGGAAGTCCAGGTAGCGGCGGTCCTCCAGGAGGGAGTGGGATGAGCCATGACCCACCGCAGTGATGACCTGGTTGACCGCATCCTGAGTCCCCACCACCGTGACCAGGTCGTCCTTGAACAAGCGGTCCTCGTCGACCGGCCGCATGATCGGCCCGGTCTCCCCGCGCCTGAGGCGGGAGAACTTCAGCTCGCCGGAGGTCGTCTCCAGGATGTCGGCGATGACGGGGCCGTCCTCGCGCTCCACGCGGATCGTGCGATTGATCAGGGGAGAGGGCGTGTCCTTGTCGCTGCGGCGGTAGCGCAGAGCCAGCAGGCAGAAGAAGAGCATGCCGATCACGCCGTAGAGATAGGCCACCGCGTATCCCACCGTGGCCACCGCGACACCCTCAGGGTGGCCGGCCAGAGTCGCCGCGTTGCCGGCGGCCGCCAGGGCGGGAGTGTTGGTGATCGCGCCGGCGAAAGTCCCTGCGATCAGGGCCGTGTCCATTCCCAGAGCGCGCCCCACACCCACTGCGGCAGCAGCGGCGGCGCACAGAACCACCAGCATGATCGCCAGCGGCCCGGCCGCCGTTCGCAGCACGTGGAAGAAGTTGGGGCCCGACTGGATGCCGATCGCGAAGGTGAAGACCGCCAGGCCCAGGATGCCCATCTCATGAGGCACCTCAATAGGAACACCCCGGGAAGCCGCCCAGGCCGCCAGGCCGATCCCCGTGAAGAGGACGGCGGCCGCGCCCAGACTCACCCCCATCACCTTGATATGGCCCAGCAGCATGCCCAGACCGATGAGGAGGAACAGGACGAGAACGGCGTTCTCGCCCAGATGAATAAGGATCGTGTCCGCCACGAGGACGCGCCGCCTTCCATTCCGCCACCGCGCAGGGCGGCAGTGATCAACATAGGCAATAAAGACGCGGCCCATTGTGGCATCACGGCGGGACTCGGCATCGGACCAAGGGCCGATGCTCGACTGCCGGCTCCCATGCAGCTCCCATGGAAGACCGCGCACGGCGCGTTTTTGTGACCAGCCGCTCGTCCGCGCAGGGGGGCGGGGTGACCACCAGCACCGTCGTCGGGCGCCGTGGGGGAGGGGCAAACGCCGTCATCCCGCGACCGGGAGCCGGAGACCGCAGTCCGTGGTCCCACGATGTGAGATCACAGGGTCCCGACGTGACTGGCAGTGTGACCTGGCCTAATGTTCCCATGTCCGGCGGAGCGCCGGGGACCCGACGTGCAGATAAGGAGGGCGAGCGATGCCGCGCAAGGACGCTCCCTCGAGCCAGGACCAGTCGCTGCTGACTGGAGCCCAGGCTCTGGTGCGGGCACTGGAGGAGTTGGGCGTCACCGATATCTTCGGCATGCCCGGTGGGGCCATCCTCCCTTTCTACGACCCACTGCTGGCCAGTGAGAAGATCCGCCACACCCTGGTGCGCCACGAGCAGGGCGCGGGGCATGCCGCCGAGGGCTACGCCATGGTGACAGGCGGGCCCGGCGTCTGCGTGGCCACATCCGGCCCGGGCGCCACCAACCTGGTCACGGCCATCGCGGACGCGCATATGGACTCCGTGCCCCTGCTGGCCATCACCGGGCAGGTCAACAGCCGCTTCATCGGCACCGACGCCTTCCAGGAGGCTGACATCGTCGGGGCCACCATGCCCTTCGTCAAGCACTCCTTCCTGGTGACCCGGCCCCAGGACGTGGCGCCGCGCATCGCCGAGGCCTACCACCTGGCCTCCACCGGCCGGCCCGGCCCCGTGCTGGTCGACGTGGCCAAGGACGCCCAGGAGGGGCTCACGGAGTTCGTCTGGCCCCCCGCCATGGACCTGCCCGGCTACCAGCCTCCCGGCAAGCCCAACCAGCGGCGCGTGGCCCAGGCCGCCGAGACGATCGCTGCCGCCGAGCGCCCCGTCCTCTACCTGGGCGGAGGGCTCAACCGCGCCGGCGTGCCCGTCGAGCAGCTCACCGAGCTGATCGAGGTCATCGGCGCCCCCTTCGTCACCACCCTGACGGCCCTGGATGTCATGCCCTCCGAGCACCCCCTCAATCTGGGCATGCCGGGGATGCACGGGACGGTGGCCGCCGTCGGCGCCCTGCAGCGAAGCGACGTCGTCGTCTCCCTGGGGGCGCGCTTCGATGACCGGGTGACCGGCAAGCCCTCCACCTTCGCCACGCGGGCCGCCGTCATCCACGTGGATGTCGATCCGGCCGAGATCTCCAAGATCCGCACCGCCGACGTCCCCATCGTGGGCGACCTGGCCGACGTCGTCCCGGCCCTGACCCAGGAGATGCGCAAGGCCCTGGCCGCCGAGGAGCCGGCCGACACCACCGACTGGCACAAGGAGATCGCCCGCATCCGGGCCACCTACCCCACCAAGTGGACGGACACCGACGACGGCCTGCTCCAGCCCCAGGAGGTCATCACCCACCTCAGCCGCGCGGCCAGCCCGGACACCATCTGGGTCACCGGCGTGGGCCAGCACCAGATGTGGGCCGCCCACCACCTGGACTTCCACCAGCAGCACACCTGGCTGACCTCAGCGGGGGCGGGGACCATGGGCTACGGCGTGCCGGCCGCCATGGGCGCCAAGCGGGCCCGCCCCGATCGACCCGTCTGGCTGATCGACGGCGATGGCTGCTTCCAGATGACCAACCAGGAGCTGGCCACCTGCACGATCAACGGCATCCCCATCAAGGTCGCCGTCATCAACAACTCCTCCCTGGGAATGGTGCGCCAGTGGCAGACCCTCTTCTACGGGGAGCGCTACTCCAACACCGACCTGCACACCGGTGCGGGCACCCAGCGGGTCCCCGACTTCGTCACCATGGCGCAGTCCTATGGCGCGGTGGGCCTGCGCTGCGAGCGCCTGGAGGATGTTGACGAGATCATCGCCCAGGCCAACGCCATCAATGACCGCCCCGTCGTCGTGGACTTCATCGTCTCGGCGGACGCCCAGGTCTGGCCGATGGTGGCAGCCGGTTTGTCCAATGACGAGATCCAGCACGCCCGGGGCATGAGCCCCCAGTGGGAAGAGGAGTGAGATACGTGAGCCACAAGCACACGCTGTCCGTCCTGGTCGAGAACAAGCCCGGCGTGCTCACGCGCGTCTCGGCGCTGTTCACCCGACGCGGCTTCAACATCCACTCCCTGGCCGTGGGGCCCACCGAGCACGAGGCCATCTCGCGCATCACGGTGATCGCCGACGCCGAGGGGCTGGCCATGGAGCAGGTCATCAAGCAGCTCAACAAGCTCGTCAACGTCCTCAAGATCGTCGAGCTCGATCCTGATACGTCCCTGGCGCGCGAGCTCTACCTCATCAAGGTTCGGGCCGACGACTCCAACCGCACCGCGGTCCTGCAGATCGTCGACCTGTTCCGGGCGCATGTCGTGGACGTCGCCCCCACATCGGTGGTCATCGAGACCATCGGCTCGGAATCCAAGATCCAAGCGCTGCTGACGGCCCTGGAGCCCCACGGCGTCAAGGAGATCGTCCAGTCCGGCACCGTCGCGATCACTCGCGGCCCTCGATCCATCACCGACCAACTCAAGGAGAAGTGAGAAGCAACCATGGCAGCTGAGAAGTTCTACGACGACGACGCCGACCTGTCGATCATCCAGTCCAAGAAGGTCGCGATCATCGGCTACGGCTCCCAGGGGCACGCCCACGCCCTCAACCTGCGCGACTCGGGCGTGGAGGTGGTCGTGGGCCTGCGCGAGGGCTCGGCCTCCGTGGCCAAGGCCGAGGAGGCCGGCCTGACCGTCAAGCCCATCGCCGAGGCCGTGGCCTGGGCCGACGTCGTCGTGGTGCTGGCTCCCGACCAGGTCCAGGCCGCCCTGTACACCGCGGAGATCGAGCCCAACATCAAGCCGGGCTCGGCCCTGCTGTTCTCCCACGGGTTCAACATCCACTTCGGCTACATCAGGCCCTCCGAGCAGATCGACGTCGTCATGGTCGCCCCCAAGGGCCCCGGCCACACGGTGCGCCGCGAGTACGAGGCGGGCCGCGGGGTGCCGGTCCTGGTCTGCGTGGAGCAGGACGCCAGCGGATCGGCCTGGGAGCTGGCGCTGTCCTACGCCAAGGGCGTGGGCGGAACCCGGGCGGGGGCCATCAAGACCACCTTCCGCGAGGAGACCGAGACCGACCTCTTCGGCGAGCAGACCGTCCTGTGCGGGGGCGTCTCCCAGCTCATCCAGTACGGCTTCGAGACCCTGACCGAGGCCGGCTACCAGCCCGAGATGGCCTACTTCGAGGTCCTCCACGAGCTCAAGCTCATCGTGGACCTCATCGTGGAGGGCGGTATCTCCAAGCAGCGCTGGTCCATCTCCGACACCGCCGAGTACGGCGACTACGTCTCCGGGCCGCGCGTCATCACCCCGGAGGTCAAGGAGCACATGAAGGAGGTCCTGGCCGACATCCAGGACGGGACCTTCGCCAAGCGCTTCATGGAGGACCAGGCCGCCGGCGGACCGGAGTTCAAGGAGCTGCGGGCCAAGGGCGAGGGCCACCCGATCGAGACGGTGGGCCGTGAGGTGCGCTCCATGTTCGCCTGGCGCGCCGACCTGGACCAGGACTACACCGAGGGCTCCGTGGCTCGCTGAGTCGCAGGCCTGACAGCCGCATGGGCCGGGCCCCGCAGGGACATCCCCGCGGGGCCCGGCCCGTTGCCGGCTGCGCGTCTGGGGCTTGGTCGGAGGACCCGCGTTGCCGTGCGGGCCGGCCGACTCCTGCCCGCCTTCCGCGGAGTCGATCATCTAGGCTTGGCTCGCCATGAGTAAAGCGATGAACGCCCTCTTCGGGGCCCTGCCCATGCCTGGCGCCCAGCCCGCCGCCGAGGCCGCCCTGCCCGCACTGGCCGCCCCCGACGACGCCTGGGAGCCCACCGAGGCCCCGCCTGCCCCCGAGGACCTCGAGGACCTCGAACAGGCCCCCCAGGATGCCTCGGCCGTGGCCCCCACCTGGGAGGAGCGCCAGGCCGAGCTGGCCGCCCTCGTCGCCGGAGCTCAGGCCCGGGCCGCCGCCCAGGCTCAGGACGCCGTCGGCCCTCAGGGGCGCGCCGGCTCCCAGGCGAGGGCCACGGGGCCCTGGGGCGTGAGCGTCGCCGACCCCCAGGCCCTCATCGAGGGCCTCAACCCCGCTCAGGCCGAGGCCGTCATCCACGCCGGCTCCCCCCTGCTCATCATCGCCGGCGCCGGCTCGGGCAAGACCCGCGTGCTCACCCACCGCATCGCCCATCTCATCGCCACCGGTCGCGCACGCCCCGGGGAGATCCTGGCCATCACCTTCACCAACAAGGCGGCCGCAGAGATGCGCGAGCGGGTATCGGCTCTGGTGGGCCCGGCCGGGGAGCGCATGTGGGTCTCCACCTTCCACTCCGCCTGCGTGCGCATCCTGCGCCGTGAGCATGAGGCCGCGGGGCTGCGCTCGACCTTCTCCATCTACGACGCCGCCGACTCCACCCGCCTCATCACCCTCATCGTGCGCGAGCTGGGGATCGACCCCAAGCGCTTCACCCCCAAGGTCCTGGCCCACCGCATCTCGGACCTGAAGAACGAGCTCATCACGCCGGCGCAGTTCGCCGAGACCGCCCAGACCTCCAACCCCCTGGAGCGCCACCTCGCGGAGGTCTACCCCGCCTACGCCGCCCGCCTGGCCGCCGCCAACGCCCTGGACTTCGACGACATCATCATGCGCACCGTCCAGCTCCTCCAGGCCCGGCCCGCGGTGGCCGAGATGTACCGGCGCCGCTTCCGCCACATCCTGGTCGACGAGTACCAGGACACCAACCACGCCCAGTACGTGCTCGTGCGCGAGCTGGTCGGCCCCGGCGCCTCAGGGGCCGCCTCGCCCCTGACGCCTGGGGAGCTGACGGTGGTGGGCGACTCCGACCAGTCCATCTACGCCTTCCGCGGTGCCACCATCCGCAACATCGAGGAGTTCGAGAAGGACTACCCCTCGGCCCGGACCATCCTGCTGGAGCAGAACTACCGCTCCACCCAGAACATCCTGGCCGCCGCCAACGCCGTCATCGCCCGCAACACGGGGCGCCGAGCCAAGAACCTGTGGACCGACTCCGGCGACGGCGCCCCGGTGGTGGGCTACGTGGCCGACTCCGAGCACGACGAGGCCCGATGGATCAGCCAGGAGATCGACCGCCTGTCCGATGAGCACGGGCTGCGGCCCGCGGATGTGGCCGTCTTCTACCGCACCAACGCCCAGTCCCGGGCCCTGGAGGAGGTCTTCATCCGCTCCGGTCAGCCCTACAAGGTGGTCGGCGGCACCCGCTTCTACGAGCGGCGCGAGATCAAGGACGCCATCGCCTACCTGCGCGCCGTGGACAACCCGGATGACGATGTCAACCTGCGCCGCATCCTCAACGTCCCCAAGCGCGGCCTGGGGGACAAGGCCGAGGCCGCCCTGGCGGAGCACGCCTCGCGCCACGCCATCTCCTTCGGCCTGGCCATCGCCGACGCCGCCGGCGCCCTGCGCGAGGGGGCCGGCGAGGCCGGGGCGGCCGGGGCAAGGGGGGCCGCCGAGCCGAGCGAGCCCCCGGCCGTCGAGGGGCTGACCACCAGGGCGCGCAACCAGGTGCGCGGCTTCCACGAGCTGCTGACCTCACTGCGGCACATGCTCGCTGCGGGTGACGGCGTGGCCGACATCCTCGATGCCGCCCTGGACTCCTCGGGCTACCTGGCCGAGCTGCGCGCCTCCGATGACCCCCAGGACGCCACCCGCGTGGAGAACCTCGCCGAGCTCCACTCCGTGGCCACCGACTTCCAGGGCGCCAACCCCGATGGATCCCTGGCCGACTTCCTGGAACGGGTCTCCCTGGTGGCCGACTCCGATCAGCTGCCCGACGCCCCCGAGCAGGATCAGGGGCAGATCACCCTCATGACCGTCCACACCGCCAAGGGCCTGGAGTTCCCCGCCGTCTTCGTCACCGGCATGGAGGACGGCACCTTCCCGCATATGCGGGCCCTGGCCGAGGACTCCGAGCTGGCCGAGGAGCGTCGTCTGGCCTACGTGGCCCTGACCCGTGCCCGCGAGCGCCTCTACCTCACCCGCGCAGCGGTGCGCAGCGCCTGGGGGGCGGCCAATGCGATGCCGGCCTCCCGCTTCCTCGACGACATCCCCGAGCAGACCATGGAGTGGAAGCGCCTGGCCTCCTCCAGTGAGCTCCTGCGCGGCTCCACGGGCTGGGGCAGCGGCTGGGGTGAGGGCGGATTCTCAGGGCGCTCATCGCGAGCCGGGCGGTCGACCCGCACCGAGGATGATGACTTCGCCCCGCCGGTGGGCGCGGGGACTCGCACGGGTCGGCTCGGGCGCGTCGAGAGCGCCAAGGACCGGGCGGCCAAGCGGGTCGAGGCGCGCAGGGCCCGCGCCGGGAAGCCCGAGCAGGCTCCGGCCGATCTTCCCGCCTGCGTGGCCGGGATCCGAGTCGGCGACCAGGTGCGCCACGACTCCTACGGCCTGGGCACGGTCGTTGGTCTGGAGGGGGCCGGGCGCTCGACCACGGCGCGCGTGGAGTTCGTCATCGACGGGGTCACCGTCACCAAGCGCCTCATCCTGCGCTACGCCCCGGTCGCCAAGGTGTGAACCCGCCCCGTGCTGTCCACGGTGAACAACTTTAGTGAGTGCCAGCCGCAGGCGCGATGATAAATGCGCAGGTCAGCCCTTCGTTTCTTCCAGGAACTGCCCTGTGGGGCAGCTTAAAGTTGTTCACGGTGGACAGATCCCCTCAGCATCTCTGTCAGCATGGCCTCAGCGGTGCAGCGCCACCAGGAGCTCCAGGACGCGGCGGGCACTGGCCTGGACCTCGCCGAGGGTCAGCCCTGCCTCGCGGTGGCCCTCGACGATGGAGTCGTCGTGCCCCTCCTCATGAGTGGAGGTGTGGGCGCGCCCCCCGGGCATGAGCACATCGACACCCGCGCGCACCCGGGTGGCCGAGTCCGCCAGCCCCGGGAACAGCGGGTCGGGGGCGTAGCGCATCCACCAGTCGGTGATCACCAGCCCCGCGTAGCCCCACTCCCGGCGCAGGATCGTGGAGACCAGGTCGTAGTTGTAGTGCGCCCACTGCCCGTTGATCTTGTTGTAGCTGGTCATGATGACCCGCGGGGCCGCCTCCTCCACGCAGATCTCGAAGCCCCGCAGGTAGATCTCTCGCAGCGCTCGGGCTGAGACTCGCGAGTCGCTGACGGTGCGGGCCGTCTCCTGGTTGTTGGCGGCGAAGTGCTTGGGGCAGGCGGCGACCCCCTGGGACTGGAGGCCCCGCACCACGGCGGCCGCGCACAGCCCCGTCAGCAGGGGGTCCTCACTGAAGTACTCGAAGTTACGGCCGCACAGCGGGTTGCGGTGGATGTTCATGCCCGGTGCCAGCAGGATGTCCGAGCCCTTGGCCACCATCTCCTGGCCGTGGAGGGCGGCCAGCTCCTCGATGAGCGCGGTGTCCCAGGTCGAGGCCAGGGCCGTGCCGCAGGGCAGGAGGGCCGCATGCGTCGCCAGGCGCAGCCCCGAGGGGCCGTCCGTGGTGATGGCCGCCGGGATGCCGCGGCTGCGCAGGCTCGGCGTCACCCCGCCCAGGGCGCCGGCATTGCCCGGCGCCCCCAGCGGGGAGTCCATGGTGATGTCCCCGAAGGTCAGGTCCGCCAGCTCCTCGATGCTCAGCTGGGCCAGGAAGTCCTCGATCCCGGCCCTGCCGGCGACCACCTCGGCGAAGCCGATCCGGCTGCCCGGCACGGGTGGGACCTCGGTGGGCAGGCGCTCCTCGATCCGGGCGCGCAGGTCCGCGGTCGCGGTGGGCGCCTCCTGCCAGCCGGGCATCGGCACGCCATCGGCATCCCGGCTGACCACCATGCGGTTGAAAGTCTCGCTCGGGGCCAGGGCCTCCTCGCACTGGCGCACGACCTCCAGCTCGGCCACCTCAACGGTGCCCGCCGAACGGGTGGACTGGACGTCGTCGCCCACGAGGATCGGGTAGCTGCCCGCCTCCAGGACCCAGGCGTCGGGATGGCCGGTGACTCCGTGGTCGTCGAACACCGCCAGGCGGCGCATCGGGACGCTGATCTCCACCTCCGCCCGCGCCCCCGGCTCCAGCTCGGGGGTGCGGGTGAAGCCCACCAGGCTGCGCTCGGGACGTGTCATCCCGGTCTGCCCGGCCGGTGGGGCCGCGTAGACCTGCACGACGGTCGAGCCCGAGCGCTCCCCGGTGTTGGTGACGGCGGCTCGCACCCTCAGGGCACGGCCATCACTGTCGTCGGGCCCGCTCAGGCCGGCCGGGTCGATGCGCCAGGTGGTGTAGCCCAGGCCGAAGCCGAAGGGGAACTGCACGTCCCCCGGGGCGAAGGTCTCGAAGAAGCGGTAGCCGACGAACACGTCCTCGCTGTAGTTGTTGTAGTCCTCGGCACCGAAGTCGGGGGCACTGGGGTAGTCCTGGTACTCGTGGGCGATCG
Source organism: Actinomyces slackii (assembly GCF_900637295.1). Classification (NCBI taxonomy): domain Bacteria; kingdom Bacillati; phylum Actinomycetota; class Actinomycetes; order Actinomycetales; family Actinomycetaceae; genus Actinomyces; species Actinomyces slackii. The sequence continues at coordinate 1,561,672 of NZ_LR134363.1, forward strand.
CGCTGGTCAGGCGCCCACCGGGCTCGACGGCGCCGGTGAGCGCATCCGCCAGCGCCCGGGCCCCCTCCATCCCGCCGGGCCAGGCCAGGATCAGGGCCCCGGCGCCCAGGCGGTCGGCCCAGGACAGATCCATGACGTTGCCGGTGTTGACCACCACGACCATCGACTCAAAGGCCCGTCCCACCCGCTCCAGAAGGGACTCCTCCGCCCCGGTCAGGTAGAAGGAGCCCGGCTCCAGCACATTCTCCCGATCCTCGCCCGCGGCCCTGCCCACGACGACGATCGCCGTGCGGGCCGCCTGCGCCGCCCGCTCGATGGCCTCATCACTGATCGGCATCTCCTCGAAGAAGCGCGGCCACTGGCCCCACTCGCCGCTGGGGGGAGGATTGTCCGCGCACCAGCGGCGGTACTCGGCCGCCAGCTCCTCATCGACAGCGACCCCGGCGGCGACCAGGCTGTCCAGGAGAGTGGTGGTGTAGGCGGCGTTGACGTCTCCCCCCGATCCGTAGCCCACCGCGAACCAGTCGACCTGGACGCGCCCGAAGACCGCCACAGGAGCCTGAGAGGCCAGTGGAAGGGCGCCGTCATTGCGCAGCAGGACCGTCCCGCGAGCGGCCGCCCGCCGGCACAGGTCCGCGAGGCGGGGGTCGACCCAGGCGTCCTTGGCATCCTCACCCTGGAGTTGAACGGATCCTTGTGCGACATCGCTGGGAGTCATGGCCGGTCCTTCCCGATCGTGCGGCTCGCCCTTGTGCCACCTCCAGCCTAGGCGCTCGCGGCTGAATCAGCACGGATTCGGGCGCTGTCGCGGCCGCGGTGATGGGGCCCGCCCGCCCTGTCGGGCGGCTCAGTGACGGGCAGCGAAGGTCGAGTCATCCAGGGTGCGGATGACCCGGGCGGGATTGCCCACGGCCAGGGACCGGGCGGGGATGTCACGGGTGACCACCGAGCCCGCGCCGATGACGCTGTCATCCCCGATCGTCACTCCGGGGCAGACGATCACCCCTCCTCCCAGCCACACGTTGTCCCCCAGGGTGATGGGGTCGGCGGCCTCCAGGCCGGCGGCGCGCGGCGCGGGCTCCAGGGGGTGGACTGGCGTCAGGAGCTGGACATTGGGCCCGATCTGGCAGTGCGCGCCGATGCGGATCGGCACCACGTCGAGGGCCACCAGGCCGTAGTTGGCGAAGGTCCCCTCGCCCACGACGATGTTGTCCCCGTAGTCAACCCGCACCGGGGGCAGCAGGCGGGCGCCCTGGCCCAGCCCTGGGATCGCCGAGCGCAGCAGGTCCCAGCAGTCGGGGTCGCCCTCGGCGAAGGCCTGCTCGAATCGGTGGAGCATCTTGCGCGCATGGGCGGCGATCCGGGCGTTGTCAGGGTCGTCCGAGACGTACCAGTCCCCGGCGAGCATGCGCTCGCGGTTGGTGCGCTCATCGCCGGCGAAGTAGGGCTCGGCCTGGGGGAAGCGGGGCGCGCGCTGCCGGTCCGGCTCCTGGCCCTCGCGGTGGGAGGGGCTCGCGTCGTCGGCGACGGGGTCAGGTGAAGTGCTCATGACCAGGACCCTACCTCCGGGTTGCCCGCTGCCGGGGCGCCATGCACGAGGCGGGCCCTCCCGGCACTGGGAGGGCCCGCCTCGTCGTGAGATCAGGGATGGCTCAGCGGTTGGCCCAGGCCGTGCGGGCCTGGTCGACCAGCTCGCTCATGGCGTTCTCGCCCACCTTGGGAACGATGCCGTTGGTCACCACATTGCCCTTGTCATCGAGCGTGTTGACGCGTCCCTTGGTGGTCCAGGTGACCATGGACTCCATGGTGGCATTGGCCTTCTGCGCCGCCTGGGTGTCCCCGCGGCGCAGGGCCAGCAGGAGGTCGATGGCGGCAAGGTCCGCGCTGGCCCAGTTGGAGGTCACGTCCATCCAGGGCTTGGTGTCGGTGTAGAAGCCCGTGGCGGCGATGCCCTCCAGGGTGGTGGGGGCGTTGCGCAGCAGGCGCAGGCGGGCGCGCAGCGTGGCGGCCTTGGCCTCCAGCCAGGCCTCATCGCTGCCCTCCAGGGCCCAGATGAAGCGGTAGATGTCATTCCAGGTGTCGGTGGCCTGCCAGCCGGTGAACTCCCACTGCTCCTGGACATCGATGAAGGCCTGCATGGTCTCCCACTCGGTGCCCGAGCTCTTCCCCACGATCTCGGCGATCGCCTTGTCCCGGGTGGCTTGAGCATCGTGCTTGGCCGGGTGCCAGGTGAAGCTCGCGTACTCGGCCAGGGCCAGCCGCGAGGCGTAGGGCTGGATCATGGGGTTGGTGGTGATGCCCGTGATGGCGCTGCCCAGGGTGGCCTCGCGAGCGGGCATGGGCCCCAGGAAGAGCCGGGCCTGGTTCTCCCCATCATTGGCCGGGAAGTTGTCCCAGATGACGAGTCTGTCCGTCCCGTAGTTCGCGGCGGCCTGGGTGGCCTGGGCGGTGGTGATCGAGTCGGTCACCACCGAGATGCCGGTCCACTGCACGGCCACGGCATTGTCGAGGGCCTTGCCCAGCGTGGTCTTGTAGACCGTGGCCTCCGTGCCCGTGTACTGGGTGGGCACCGTCCACAGGTCGGGCAGGCCCTTGGCCTTGATGTAGTCCCTCTGGATGCGGTTGAGGAAATGCGCCTGGGCCTGGGCCAGTCCCTCCAACTCGCCGGCGCCCGTGAAGGCGGCCTTGTCCGAGTCGCAGCCCAGCTCCCAGGTGGTGTCGTCGAAGGCGACGTAGAAGTTCTTGATGCCGATCCCTCGCAGCTGCTCGAACACGGCCACGGCGGCCTTGTAGTCCTCATCGGAGGAGTAGCAGATGCTGTCCCCCGGGGAGAGCGTGACCACGAGGTCCAGGTGCGCGGCCTGGGCGGCCTTGCCCAGCGCCTTCATGCGCTCCAGCTCGGCGGCCGGGTAGAGCTCGCGCCACTTGGCCCGCAGGTAGGGATCGTCCTTGGGGGCGTAGATGTAGGTGTTCATGCGCTGGGCGCCCATGTAGGACATGATGTCCATGCGCGCCTGGTGGCTCCAGGGGATCCCGTAGAAGCCCTCGACCATTCCGCGGACGGGCATGGTGGGCCAGTCCTTGATGAGCGCGCCGGTGACCGAGCCGCCGATGGTGAGCTGCTCCAGGACGGTGGTGGCGTAGAAGGCGCCGTCAGCGTCGGCCCCCACGGCGACGGCCGTGGGCACCCCCGAGGTGACGGTGGCCAGGGCGTATCCCTCGGCCTGGGTGGGGACATCCAGGGTGAGGCCGCCCTGGGTGACGGGCTTGCCGTCGGCCGTGCCCACCACGATGCGGGCCGTGGCGCCGCTGGTGACCACGGTCCCTCCGGCCTTCTTGACGATCCGGGTCGCCTGGGCGACGACGTCGTCGCCGGCCTTGGTCCCCACCTTGGTGATCTGGACTTTTCCAGTCAGGTCCACCGCGGGGCCCTGCCAGGTCACGGACTGGGGCATGGGTGATAGGACGGGAGGAGCCGGGGCGGCATGAGCCACGGGGGCGGAGGGCAGGACACTGAGGACCAGGCCGGCCAGCACAGTGATGATCAGAGTGGGGAAGGGGCGTGCGCTACCCCGATTGATGAGGTCCATGACGCCAATTATTGCTGGTCACGGCCTTTTTGGCGCCTGCGGGAGCGGCGATGCGTGAGATCCAGGGGACATGAGTAAATGCTCAACCGTTGAGGGCGGCGCTCGCAGGCGCCCACGCCCGGCAGGCCGTCAGTGGGGGGCCAGCGGCCATCGGTGCCTCTCAGCGCTCGTAACTGCGCATCAGGGTCGATCCCTCCGGCGGGACTCCTCGAGACTGCGCTGCTCCAGCCCCGTGCGCGTGGACAGGGGGATGGCCGTGAACCCCAGGGCGATCACCGCACCGGCCAGGAGGATCGGGGCCAGACCCAGGATCACGGGGGACAGCCCCTGGTGGTAGGCCTCCACCACGCCCGCCCTCAGGGAGGCGTCCATGGCGCCCAGGGAGTCGGGAGTCAGCGAGGAGGCCTGCTGCGGGCTGAGCCCCAGGTCCAGGAGGGAGGAGGTCAGGCGCGAGGTGAACACCACCCCCACGATTGTCGAGCCCAGCGTCACCCCGATCTGCCGGAAGAAGTTGTTGGCGCTGGTCGCGGTTCCCAGCAGGGACGCCGGCAGGGCGTTGTGGATGATGAGGACGATGAGTTGGAAGAACATCCCCACCCCCAGGCCGGCCACGAGGACCCCCAGGCTCGGCCACCACAGTGGCGCGGTGGGAGGGGCCAGGCCCACCACCGCCATCCCCAGCGCCGCGACGGCGCTGCCCGCCACCGGGAAGATCCGGTAGCGGCCGGTGCGGGTGACCAGGGCCCCGGCGATCACGGAGGCCAGGACCATGCCCGCGGCGCCGGGCACCAGCACCAGCCCCGAGGCGCTGGGGGAGACCCCGAAGACCATCTGCACATAGGTGGGCAGGTAGCCGTTGAGCCCGAACAGGCAGCCCAGGGCGATCACCGAGACCGCCGTGGCCACCGCGAAGGTCCGGTCGGTCAGCACCGACAGGGGCATGATCGGCTCGGCCGCCCGGCGCTCGACGACCACCAGTGCCGCCCAGGCCAGGACGGTGCCGGCCGCCAGGGCGGCGATGACCGGACTGGTCCAGGAGTAGGCGCTGCCGCCCCAGGTGGCGATCAGGACGATGCCCACCGCCCCGGCCGTGGCCAGGGCCAGGCCCGCCCAGTCGATGCTCGGGCGCACCCTGTGGCGCGGCAGGCGCAGGGCCATGGCCACCGCGACCCAGGCCAGGATCCCGAAGGGCAGGAAGAACCAGAACACCCAGCGCCAGCTCAGCGCCTCGGTCAGCCACCCGCCCAGCAGCGGTCCCAGGATGGAGGCGATGCCGAACATGGAGCCCATCGGGGCGGTGTAGGTGGCGCGCACCCGTGGCGGGATGAGGTCCCCGGTGATGGCCTGGGAGGAGATGATCAGCCCGCCCCCGCCCAGGCCCTGCAGGAAGCGGAAGGCCACGAGCACCTCCATGGAGGCCGCCAGTCCGCACAGGGCGGAGCCGATGACGAACAGGGCGATGGCCGCCAGGTAGAGGGGCTTGCGCCCGATGACGTCCCCGAGCCGGCCGTAGAAGGGCATGGCCACCGTCTGGGCCAGCGTGTAGGCGGTGATCGTCCAGGACATCTGCGACACCCCGCCCAGGTCCCCGACGATGAGGGGCAGGGCCGTGGCCACCACGGTCTGGTACATCGCCGAGAGGAACATGACCGCCATGAGGCAGGCGTAGACGATCCAGAACCGCCGGTCGGGGCGGAAGGACATGGCCGGCCGGTCGGGACCGGAGTCCGGGGGCGCGGGGCGGGCTGTCGGGGAAGGAGGCATGGTGCCCCGATCATCTCACCGCCCCGACGACCATGGAGGTCGCACCAGGCGCCTCAGACCACCTCGGCGACGGCGGACAGGACCTCGGGGGGAAGCCCCAGTGACTCCATCTCCGCCAGCAGGGCGGTGCCGCTCAGGCCCCGGTCGATCGCCGCCCAGGCCTGGTCCTTGGCCAGGTAGGGCAGGCGGGCCGGCTCCAGGATGGCGAAGACCTCCTGGCGCCAGTCGGCCGGGCGCGCGGCGGCGCCCAGGAACTCGACCTCGATACCGGCCACGAGGTCCTGGCGCGAGACGACCCCCAGATCGACCTCCGTATGCGCGCCCAGGGTGAAGCCGTCGGCCTCCACCTGCCGCAGGGGAGCCTCGCGCGCCCCCGACGCGCCCGGGTCCTCGCCGCCGTCGCCGCCGATGCGCAGCCTGGCCGAGTCGGCCCCGGTGGCCAGCAGGCGCAGCACCAGGCGCCGCTCGTCGGGCACCACCTGGCTGGCCCCCTCGCAGGCGATGCGCACCACCGCCCTGCCCGGCTCGGCGTCCCGGGGCCAGGACAGGGACATGGAGGTGCGGGCCACGCCCTGGGGGCCGGGGGAGGGCGAGGCGTCGTCCTCCTCCAGGGTGAAGGAGCCGTCAGCGCCCGGGACGATGACGATGTCCAGGCTGCGGGGGTTGTCCGCGGCGGCCTCGGTGATGTCCCCGGCCAGCGGGATGAGCGAGCCCGCCGGCGCCAGGGCCGCCAGGCGCTCCAGGGGGCGCGACAGGATCAGGGTGCGGCCCCCGCGCCCGGCGGTGTAGCGCCTGCCCGTGGGAAGGTCGAACCAGGTGCCCTCGGGCAGCCAGGCCCTCTCGCTTCCCAGCCCCGTGGTCGGATCCAGGGGGGAGGTGAAGGGGACCACCACCAGCTCGCCGAAGATGAAGGAGCCCCGGTGGGCGTAGGCCCCCTCCTGGCCCGGGTGGTCGTGATAGAGCGGGCGCACCGGCCCCAGCCCCGCGCCCGGGCCCTGGGTGGCGGCCGAGCGCCGGGCCCAGGTGTAGAGGTAGGGCACCAGTCGGTGGCGCAGGCGCAGATGGGCCTCCATCGTCGCCCGCGCATCGCGGCCGTAGCGCCAGGGCTCCTTGGAGTTGAACACCGAGAGCGTGGAGTGCATGCGGTTGATCGGGGAGAAGCAGCCCAGCTGGCTCCAGCGGGCGGCCATGTCGTCGTCGCGCTGGCCGAACATGTGCCCGCCGATGTCATGGGACCACCAGTAGTAGCCGATATTGGCGGCCGTGGCCGTGAACTCGGGCTGGAAGCGCAGCGAGTCCCAGGTGGTGATCGTGTCCCCCGAGAAGCCCACCGGGGTGCGGTGGCTCGAGGCGTCGGCGAAGCGCGAGAAGGTCAGGGGCCGACGGCGCCGGGTGCCCCCGGCCCCATCGGGGCGGGGGCGGGCCGAGTCCAGGTAGTGGATGTGGTTGAGCATCCACAGCGGGTCCAGCCCCGGCATCGTCGTCGTCCCGCCCTGCTGCCAGTCCAGCCACCAGAAGTCCACGCCCTCATCCTCCAGGGGGTGATGGACGCGCCTGAGGTAGGCGGCCACGAAGTCGCGGTCGGTGATGTCGAAGGGCACGTCCTGGCCCAGGGACGCATCCAGGCCCAGGTCCCGGCACACCGCCTCATAGGCCTCCTCGTGGCGGCGGATCCCCTGGGCGGGGTGGACGTTGAGGGAGGTGAGCATGCCGCGCTGATGGAGAGCGGCCAGGAAGGCCGGCGGGTCGGGGAAGAGCTCGCGGTTCCAGGTGTAGCCCGTCCACCCGGTGCCGATCGCCGGATCGATGTCCACCAGGTGCCAGTCCATGTCGATCACCGCCACCGACACCGGCAGGCCCTGGGCGGCGAAGCGGTCCATGAGATCCAGGTACTCCTGGGCGCTGTAGGGGTGGTAGCGGCTCCACCAGTTGCCCAGCAGGGCCCTAGGGATGAGCGGGCTGGGGCCGGTCAGGCGGAAGAAGTCCGCCAGGGCGCCGCGGTAGTCCTGGGCGTAGCCGAAGGCGTAGAGGTCCTGGGCCCCGTCCTGGAGGCGGCTGCCCTGGGGCCGCGGCTCGATCCACTCATCCTCGGTCACCACGAGGGAGGCCGAGTCGTCCAGCACCGAGATGCCGGTCAGGGACAGCAGGCCCGGACCCAGCTCGACACGGCCATCGACCTCATCGAGGGTGCGGGCCGTGCCGCCCAGATTCGAGGGGAAGGACTCCTGGGGGTCCCAGACATCCCCGTGATACCAGGTGCCGCCGTGAGGGGAGGCGGTGGCCGAGCGCAGGCGCACGTTCAGGCCCGAGCGGGTGAAGCCCAGGGAGGGCACATGGGTCAGGTGCAGATGCTCGGTGATGATCTCCACCCTGTCGGCGCCCTCAATGACGCGGAAGGCGCCCGGATCGCCCAGGTCGCGACTGACCACCAGCTGGGTGGCGGCATCGGTGAAGGCCCCGGTGGGGGAGTGCTCCATGCGGATGAGGCGACTGGTCAGGACCGTGAAGCGGTAGGTCGCCCCGGTCACCAGCGCCTCGGGGCGGGCGGGCGCCGGGCGGGGCCGGCTGGATGCGGAGGACAGGGGAGAGGTCATGACGCGACTCCTGTGGCGTGTCTGCGGCGGGTGAGACATGGGTTGGCAGGCCCTGCGCCGGCCGCCGTGGGGCTCGGCTCGGGTGGGCGACGGGCTGAGCCTAGTCCCATGGCCGGCTGCGCCCCGATGCGGGGCGCGCAGGGCGACCGGTCAGGGGCACAGGGACATAGGGACCCAGGGACTCAGGGAGCCCAGGCGGCCCGGGCTGCCTGGGGGGCGGTGATGCCCAGGCGCTCCCGCAGCGCCAGGCAGGCGGCGCCGCGCGCCCAGTCCGTGCGCCGATGGTCGCGCACCTGCAGCTCGATGGGCTCGGCCCCCGGCCGGCGCACCGCGGCGATGCCCACCATGACCTGGTCCTCCAGCAGGGCGGCGACATCGGCCCGCTCGCCCATGACCACCACGGTCTGGGGCAGGGTGAAGGCCGCCGCCATCGCGATGAAGCGCCCCAGGCGCCGCGCATAGGAGGCGCACACCTCCACCGCCTCGGCCTGGCCCTGGCGGGCCCGGCCGGCGATGTCCAGGGCCGTGGCCCGCTGCCCCGTGCGCCGCAGCCAGGCGCCCTCCAGGGCGGCGGAGGACAGGCACTCCATGGCCGGGCTGGCCACCGGCGGGCGCGAGCCGTCGGGCACGGGAAGACTGCCCATCAGCCCCAGCTCGGCCGATGGGCTGGTGACCACCTGGCCTCCCACCACCAGGGCGAAGCCGATCCCGGCGCCCACGGTGATGACATCGAGCCGCTCATGCTGGCGCCCGGCCCCGAACCAGGCCTCGGCCTCGGCCAGCGCAGCCACGTCGTTGCCCACCGTGCACGGCAGGCCGATCTCCTCGCGGACCATCTGCGCCAGGGGAACCTCGCTCCAGCCGAAGAACGAGGCCTGATCCACTGTGCGGCGATCGCGGGCCGTGCCGCCCAGGGCCATGCCGATGCGCACAGGCGCCGCCAGGCCCTGCGCACCCGTGATCACCTCGCCGATCGCCTGGCGCAGGGTCGACACGACCGCCTGCGGCGAGTGCTCCTCCAGGGGCACCTGCATGGAGGCCCGCGCCCTCAGGCGCAGATCGGTCAGGCAGACGGTCAGCGAATGCGGAGACAGGGTGGCTCCCAGGAGGGACTCGGACTCGGCGCGGACCTCCAGCAGTGACTGGGGCCGGCCGGTGGCGGCGACCTGCTCGGAGTGGCTGGTGAGGATCCCGGCCTCCAGCAGCGGGGCGGTCAGGCGCGTGATCGAGCCGGCGGAGACCCCGACCGCCTCCATGAGGTCGGCGCGCGCCATGCGACCGCGGCGCAGCAGTGTCGCGACGATCGTCAGCTGGGTATCGCTGAGCCGCTCCCAGGGGGGCGCGGGGACGGATGCTTCCATAGCGGCATTGTCCCCCATGAGCCCCCTTTGTTCTAGCACTGAACACTCCCTGTCGTGCGGTGATGTCGGATCTGGAGAGCGGTCTCGCCGGGGTTGCCTCAGAGTTTCTTTTGATGCAAAATTATCTCGGGCGGCTGACCGGCACCCACGCCGGCCCCCTGCCGCCGCCCAGCACATGGACACCAGGAGGTCCTCATGACATCACTGAGCAGGCGCTCCTTCCTCGCCACGTCGGCGAGGGTGGGGGCGCTCGCGGCCGCGGGCGGAGCCCTATCCGCCTGCGGCTCCTCGCGGGGGTCCGGGCCGGTGCGCCTGGAGCTCTTCCAGTTCAAGAGCGAGGCGATCGGCATCTTCGACCGCATCTGCGAGGAGTTCAACGCGGCCAATCCGGACATCGTCGTCACCCAGAACTTCCAGGCCGACAACGTCACCGCCCTGCGCGTGCGACTGGTCAAGGGAGACATGCCCGATCTGGTCACCATCAACGGTGACTACAACTACGGGGCCCTGGCCCACTCCGGGGTCTTCCGCGACTTCGCCTCCTCCCAGGCGATGGGCACCGTCCAGCCCTCCATCGCCGAGATCCTGGCCACGCTGGGCTCCGGCGCCCCGGGGGAGAACAACGGCCTGGCCTTCGCCAACAACGGCTCGGGCATCATCTACAACAAGGACATCTTCGACAAGGCCGGTCTGACCCCGCCGACCACCTGGGCCGAGCTCATCGAGATCTGCGATGAGCTGACCGCCGCCGGGATCGACCCCTTCTACTGGGGCTTCAAGGACAACTGGACCGGGGCGCCCATGTTCTCCTCCATCTCCGGGGGGTACCTGACCGACGGCGTCGCCCACTGGTACGAGCAGCGCCGCGACCTGGACTCGGGCACCAGCTTCTCCGACCTGCGCCCGGTCATGGAGAAGATGTCGGCCGTGGCCGCCTACGGCAACTCCAACAAGTTCGAGCTGGGATACAACGACGCCAACCAGGGCTTCGCCCAGGGCAAGGCCGCCATGTACTGGCACGGCACCTACGCCATCCCCGCCATCCGCTCCTACAACGAGGACATCAACCTGGGGACCTTCGCCACCCCGGCGGACAGCGCCAAGGACACCAAGGTGGTCTCCGGAGTCGACGTGGCCCTGACCATGGGGGCCGAGCCCGAGCACCCCGAGGAGTCCATGCGATTCCTGGACTACCTCATGAACGAGGCGAATATGGCCGACTACTGCAGCGAGCAGGTCGCCTACCCCACTCTGAAGGGCATGTCCGCCACGGACCCGGCGCTGGAGGGCCTGACCCCCTACTTCGAGGAGGGACGCGTGGCCACCTACTCGGACCACAACTTCCCCCAGGCGGTCACCCTCAACGCCTACATGCAGCAGTTCCTCATCAACCACGACGTCGACGCATTCGTCTCGGTCCTGGATGAGCAGTGGAACAAGGTCATGAAGCGATTGAACGAGACGGCCTGAGGAGGAGCACCATGGCACGCACATCAGTCACGAATTCCTCGGCCTCCACCCGGGCCCGGGACAACAAGCCCCAGCCCGTGGAGCGCGCCTTCATCTGGATGGTGGCGCCCGCGGCGATCCTCTTCACGATCCTGCTGACCGTCCCACTCCTGACCGGGTTCTTCTACACCTTCACCAACTACCAGGGCTACGGCGAGTGGCGCTTCGTGGGGGTGACCAACTACGTCAGCCTGTTCAGCGATGACATCATCTGGGGCTCCTACGGGTTCACCTTCCAGTACGCCATCGTGGCCACGGTCCTGACCAACATCATCTCCCTGGGACTGGCCCTGATCCTCAACTCCGCCCTCAAGGCGCGCTCCGTCTTCCGGGGGATCTTCTTCCTGCCCTACATCCTTCCGGTGCTGATCGTGTCCTACATCTTCAGCTACCTGTTCACCAACAACCTTCCCCTGGTGGGGCAGTGGCTGGGATGGGAATGGCTGAGCAGCTCCCTGCTGGCCAATGAGCAGCTCGCCTGGCTGGCCATCGTCATGGTCGGGGTGTGGCAGGCCGCGGCCTACAACACCATCATCTACCTGGCCGGTCTGCAGACCGTCCCCGACGAGATCTACGAGGCCGCCGCACTGGACGGAGCCGGTCCCGCCCGGCGCCTGTGGTCCATGACCCTGCCCCTCATCATCCCCTTCGTGGGCATCAACATGATCCTGTCCTTCAAGAACTTCCTGGGAGTCTTCGACCAGGTGGTGGCGTTGACCAGCGGCGGCCCGGGAACGGCCACCCAGTCCATCTCCTACCTCATCTTCAAGAACGGGTTCCAGGGCGGGGAGTACGCCTACCAGACGGCCAACGGGATCATCTACTTCCTCATCGTGGTCCTGCTGTCCCTCGCGCAGCTGAAGTTCTTCCAGAGCCGGGAAAGGGTCTGAGCCATGACAGCAACCACCAACACGACAGCCATGACCGCCTCCTCGGCCCGAGCGGCAGGATCCGGGTCCCGCGGATCCGCGCCGCGCCGGCGTCGCCGGGTGGCCATCGGGGGGACCAACTGGTTCACCACCGCCCTGGCCATCGTCCTGAGCCTGACCATCCTGGTGCCCCTGTACTTCACCGTGGTCACCGCCTTCAAGACCCCCGCCGAGCTGGCCGCCTCCGGATTCGCCCTGCCCCAGTCCTGGAGCCTGGACAACTTCCGCGAGGCCTGGACGATGACCAACTACCCGAGTCGACTCATGGCCACGGCCACGATCACGGTGGGCGCCGTCGTCCTGACCCTGCTGACCAACTCCCTGGTCGCCTACGCCCTGGGCCGCAACATGCACCGGCCCTGGTTCCGCCGCCTGTACTACTACTTCGTGGCGGCGCTGTTCGTGCCCTTCCCCATCATCATGCTCCCGGTGGTCAAGCAGACCGCCTGGATGCACCTGGACAACGAGGCCGGGCTCATCCTGCTCTACACCGTCTACGGCCTGAGCTTCAACATCCTCATGTACACCTCCTTCATCAAGTCCATCCCCGTGGAGCTGGAGGAGGCGGCCGCCATGGACGGCGCCAGCCGCTGGATGATCTTCTGGCGAATCATCTTCCCGCTGCTGAGCCCCATGAACGCCACCGTGGGAATCCTGACCTGCCTGTGGGCCTGGAACGACTTCCTGCTGCCCCTGGTCATCCTCACCGATGAGTCCAAGGCCACCCTGCCCCTGGCGCAGTACGTCTTCCAGGGCCAGTTCAACACGAACTACACGGTGTCCTTCGCCTCCTACCTCATGGCCATCGCCCCGATGGTGCTGGTCTACGTCTTCGCCCAGCGCTGGGTGATCTCCGGGGTCATGCGCGGCTCCCAGAAGTAGGGCCGGCCGCATGCCACAGGGGAGGCCCCGGCGCAGAACCGCGCCGGGGCCTCCCTCCATGCCATGCGGCCATGGGCGCGGTGCGAGGCCGCCTGCGCCGTCGGCCCGGAGGGGGTTGAATAGGGGAGTTGAGAGCCGCCCTACGCAAAGGAGCCCCTGTGGACGCCCAGTCTGTCCCCGCCCTCGTCGTCTCGCCCCGCCACGTGGGCCAGGAGCCGGACTGGTGGCGCCGCGCCGTCGTCTACCAGGTCTACCCGCGCTCCTTCCAGGACACCAACGGTGACGGGATCGGCGACATCCCCGGCATCACCGCCCGGCTGGACCACCTGGACGCCCTGGGGGTCGACGTCGTGTGGCTCAGCCCCATCTACCGATCCCCCCAGGATGACAACGGCTACGACATCTCCGACTACCGCGACGTCGACCCGCTCTTCGGCACCCTGGAGGACCTGGACGCCCTCATCGCCGGGCTCCATCAGCGGGGCATGCGCCTGGTCATGGACCTCGTGGTCAACCACACCAGCGACGAGCACCCCTGGTTCATCGAGTCGCGCAGCAGCGCGCAGTCCGCCAAGCGCGACTGGTACATCTGGCGGCCCGCCCGGCAGGTGCCCGGCCTGGTGCCGGGCCAGCCCGGCACCGAGCCCACCAACTGGGGCTCCTTCTTCTCCGGGTCCGCCTGGGCCTGGGACGAGGGCAGCGGCGAGTTCTACCTCCACCTCTTCTCCCGCAAGCAGCCCGACCTCAACTGGGAGAGCGAGGAGGTGCGCCGCGCCGTCTACGACATGATGACCTGGTGGCTGGACCGGGGCGTGGACGGCTTCCGCATGGACGTCATCAACCTCATCTCCAAGACCTACCCCCTGGCCGATGGCGCCCAGGGCGAGGGCGACCTGTTCGGGGACGGCTTCCACGCCGTGGCCAACGGCCCGCGCATCCACGAGTTCCTGGCGGAGATGAACCGCGAGGTCTTCGCCCCGCGGGCCGGGCACGTCATCACGGTGGGGGAGACGCCGGGGGTGCGGCTGAGCGACGCGCCGCTCTACACCGGGCCCGAGCGCGCCGAGCTCGACATGGTCTTCCAGTTCGAGCATGTGGGGCTGGCCGAGGGGCCCGGGGGCAAGTTCGACCCCAGGCCCGTGGACCTGGTGGCGCTCAAGGACAACCTGGCCTCCTGGCAGGCCGCCCTGGCACCGCAGGTGGGGCCCGAGGGCGACCTGACCGAGCGGGGCTGGAACTCCAACTACTGGGACAACCACGACCAGCCGCGGGCCGTCTCCCGCTTCGGCGACGATGACCCCGCCTGGCGCGAGATCAGCGCCAAGACCCTGGCCTCCATCCTCCACGCCCACCGAGGCACGCCCTACATCTACCAGGGCGAGGAGCTGGGCATGACCAACACGGTCTTCCCGGGGCTCGGCGCCTACCGGGACCTGGAGTCCATCAACCACTACCACGAGCGCGTCGCCGCCGGGGACGACCCCGAGGCGCTTCTGGCCGCCATGCCCGTCAACTCCCGTGACAACGCCCGCACCCCCGTGCAGTGGGAGCCGGGGGAGGGGGCCGGCTTCACCACCGGCCAGCCCTGGATCGACGTGGCCCCCAACGCCGGGCAGATCAACGCCGCCGCCCAGGTGGGTGTGCCCGGCAGCGTCTTCGAGCACCATCGGGCGCTGGTAGCGCTGCGCCACCAGGATGAGGTCCTGGCCCTGGGAACCTTCCGGCTCCTGGCCGCCGAGCACCCCAGCGCCTGGGTGATCCTGCGCGAGCTGGTCACCCAGGCCGGCCGCGAGCAGCTGCTGCTCATCGCCCAGTGCGCGCGCGAGGACCTGGCGCTGGAGGGCGACGGCGGGCTCTGGGAGGCGCTGGCCGCTGAGAGCCTGGAGGTCGAGCGCTGGGCGGGGGCCGAGGTGCTGCTGCGCGCGAGCGACCCCGCGGTGCACTCCGGCTCGGGCCATGCAGGGGCCGGGCCGGTCCTGGCGGGCTGGGACTCGGTCATCCTGCGGCTGCGCTGAGGCGGGCCGGGGCCAGGAGTGTTGCGGGCCGGCGCCGGCCGCCAAGAGCGACGGTCCGGCCATCGTGGAGCTTGGCGCGAGGTGCCCAACGACACGGCGTCGCCTGAGTAGCATGCTGGTATGAGGAAGACGTCGCGCCTGACCGAGTTGCGGCTCACCCGCTTCAAGTCCTTCCGGGATGCCGTCGTTCCGCTCGACGGGCTGGCGGTGCTGACCGGGCGGAACTCCAGCGGGAAGTCGAATGTCTTCGACGCCCTGGACGTCCTGTCGCGGCTGGCCACGCCCGAGCGCCTGCGTGACAGTCTCGACGGCGAGCGCCGTGAAGGCGGCCCTGTGCGCGGAGGGTCTGGGAGCCTGGCCCCCTACGGGGAGACGGCCTTCGAACTCGGGTGCACGGTGCGCGTCGACGGCGAGGACCCGGTGGAGTACCTGTATGACGTTAAGGTCGAGGTGAGCCCTGACATCCCTGACATTAGGGTGGTGCGAGAGACGCTTTATTTCCACGAGACCGGCCTGGCGGAGGGCCCGTCTCCCGCTGTCATTGTGGAAGGCAATGACAGCGGGATGATGAACACCATTATGTTTGGTGAGATGAAAGCGCCGTTCTCCGTATCTGCGGAGAATACTGCCCTGTCCTTCCTGGGGAGCGTGGAGATCGAATCACCTGATCATCGGTTTACCGAGGCAGTCGCGGTTACTGCACAGGCGTTGCGGAACGTGGCTATTTTCGATGTCGATGCATCCCGCATGCGGACCTATGTTTCGAAGGATGATCTCTCCGTCGAGCCGAACATGGCCAATCTGTCTGCCGTCGTTCACTTCATGAGGGATGAGTATCCGTTGCTGTTCCGCAGGTTGGAGACTCTGACGAGAGACGTTGCGGGATGCCCCGTCGAGTCGCTCGACTTCGTCACCGCCGATGAGGGGCGCGAGGTCATGCTGGCGCTCAAGGAGTCGGCGACCAGTCGCACGGACGCCAGGTCGATGAGCGATGGCCTGCTGAGGTTCCTGGGCATCGCGACTGCATTGATCCATGCGCCAAATATTGTCGGGGATCGTTTGCCGGGAGCAGGTGAAACGTATCCAGGCAGCCTGCTCGCCATTGAGGAGATCGAGAATGGTCTGCACCCCTCGCATGCGGCGCGTCTGTTCGAGCTCGTTGAGGAGGCGGCCGCCCAAGCGGGGGTCTCGGTCGTTATCACGACCCACTCCCCGGCGCTTCTCGATGCGATCGGGGGAGCGCATGCCAAGGAGGTGCTCGTCTGTCACGACGGCCAGGTGACGCGCATGCCTGACCTCCCCGGCTACGACCGGGCCATGGCGCGGGGGACGCTCGGGCGCGTGATCTCCCAAGGCCTGCTCACCGGGCCAGCTGAGGACGAGCCGGCCGATTACTCGGAGTTCCTGCGGCTCATCGGAGCCGAGTGATGGAGCCCCGCACCTGGTTCATCGATACCTCCGTCCTCGACCACCTGGTCAATGTGCCGGGTTGGTCGAAAGAGGGTGAGGAACGGGAGTGCGTCCTGCGCACCCTCAAGGAGCGGACAGAGGCAGGGCACACCTTCCTCCTGCCCATCACCGCCGTCGTCGAGACGGGCAACCACATCTGCCAGGTCAAGTCTGGTGACCGGCGGGCGGCGGCGGAGCGCTTCGCCAATATCCTCCACATGGTCGTCAATAAGCAGAGCCCGTGGGTGCTGGACGAGGTCCAGTGGGACGGCGACTTCCTCCGAGCCTTCCTGGACGGCGGTGGCACCGGGGAGTCGTGGATCGATCTTGCGAGCCGGGGCGTCGGCGGCGGGGATCTCAGCGTCCTGGTGGAGCGCCGGCAGTACTGCGAGCGTGCGGGTCTGGAGGTGTCCGCCGTCGGGATCTGGACCCTGGACAAGGAGCTCGCGGCGCGGTCCTGAGGCGGCAGCGGTGCGAGCGCGAGCAGTTCCTGGACTACCGTGAGGGCATGAAGCTACGGCACGCGATCCTGGGCATGCTCGCGAACGAGCCGCTCAGCGGCTACGACATCAGCCGCGCCTTCGCCAGTTCGGTCGTCCACTTCTGGCACGCCGACCAGTCGCAGGTCTACCGCACCATCAACCGCCTGGAGGCCGACGGCTCGATCTCCACGCGCGTCATCACCCAGAGCGGGCGCCCCGACCGTCGCCTCCACTCCCTGACCGATGCCGGCCGCGCCGAGCTCGAGGCCTGGCTCGCTAGCCCGCTGGAGCCCCGACAGCCCAAGGACTCCCTCCTCGCCCGGATCTTCCTCGCCGCGCCCCTCGGCCACCACAGGGTGCTGTCGTTGCTGGATGAGGCTGAGCGCGCGATCCGCGCCGACCAGGAGGTTCTGGAGACCATCGAGTTCGATGAGGCCAATCTCGACACCACCCTCAAGGCGGCGATCCTGAGATACGGCATCGACGGGAGTCGCCAGGAGCTGGAGTGGATCGAGCGAACCCGACAGGCTGTGCAGCAGGATGCCGCACGGGCAGGAGTCACCCTCAACTGATACTTGTAAAGTCGAATACTTGCAAAGTACAGTATGGGCATGTTCTCGCGCATGCCCCTGCTCCTGTACGTCGTGATCGTCCTGGCCTCCGGCTGGATCGGCCTGGCCGTCAACCGCCTGGCAGGCGTCCCCCACTCCATGGACTCCCCAGCCGCCCTCATCTGGATCCTCATCCCGCTGCTCGCCGGTGCGGCGCTCGCCCTGAGCGACCGCTCCCTGAGGCGCTCCTACATCGCCTCGTGGAAGCCCGGGCGTCCCAGCGCCTACGTTCTGGCGCTCGCCATCTTCCCGGCGGCCTTCGCGGTCACTCTCGCCATCGGCTGGGCGTGCGGGGCGCTTGGGCCAGCGGGCCCGGGACCCTACGGGGCAGCGGTGGCGGCCGCCGTCGTGCCGACCCTGGTCAAGAACATCGCCGAGGAGGGCGCCTGGCGGGGCTACCTCGCCCCAGCGCTCATGGCCCGGGGACTGCCCGACATCACCGTGTGGATCGTCTCCGGCGCGGTCTGGGGCCTGTGGCACCTGCCCTACTACCTGTTCCTGCTCGACGAGGCCCTCATGCGCGGCGTCTGGGACGTCCCCCGGTTCGTCTACGCCCTCATGGCTGTCCCGGTCTGCATGTCCTGGGCCCCGCTGTTCACCGAGCTGCGCCTGGCGGGGCGGAGTGTGTGGCCCTGCCTGCTCGCCCACAGCGTGGCCAACCTCGGCCAGATCCCCGTCTCCCTTGGCGCTTGGCCCATGAGCCCTCTCGCCGCTCTCCTGTTCTCGCCGGTCTTCGGGCTGCTGCACTCGGCAGTCCTGATCGGCGTGGCGTTGATACTGCGGAGAAGGCGCCTCGCCGGCAGGGCCTGAGACCCCCTGGGGCGCCGAGAATCAGGGCCTCGCAAGGGGCGCTGACGGCGGGGCCGGGGGACCGCCCCACCATCGCCGGGCGCGCCCCAGATGCGCACTCCCTCCCCGCGCAGTGCCACAGACGAAAGCCAGGGGCGCGCCGGGAATTCTCCGTCGCCGCCGCCGGTTGCACGGTCCGGACGCTGCGCGCGTCGCCTCATCGAGCGTCGCCTCATCGAGCAAGGAGAGCATCATGGAGTTCAGCGAGGTTGTGGCCAGGCGCCATTCGGTGCGCGACTTCACCGACCAGCCCGTCGACCGGCAGGACCTGGTGGAGATCGTGCGCACCGCCCAGAAAGCGCCGTCGTGGGCCAACTCCCAGCCCTGGAGAGTGCGCATCGCCACCGGCCAGACCCTGGCCCGCATCAAGGAGCTCCACGCGGCCAGGGTCGCGTCGGGCGAGCAGGGCCACACCGAGTTCCCCGTCATGCCCCGCACCGAGTGGTCGACGGCGGCGCAGGCGAATATGGCCGATCTCTTCAATCAGATCAGCGTGCATTTCGCTGACGAGCCGGAGAGCTTCGGGGCCTCCCAGGGCCTCCTGTTCAATGCGCAGGCCATCGTCTACCTCACCATCCCCGTGGGCTCCTCGCTGTGGTCGATCCACGACCTCGGCGCCTTCTCCGCTCTCATCGCGCTAGCCGCTTTCGATAGGGGCCTGGGCGCCATCAACGCCTACGAGCTCGTCAAGTACCCGGACATCGTGCGCGAGGTCATGGGAATCGGTGAGGAGGAGACCCTGGCCATCGGCCTGGCCCTGGGCCA
Source organism: Actinomyces slackii (assembly GCF_900637295.1). Lineage (NCBI taxonomy): Bacteria > Bacillati > Actinomycetota > Actinomycetes > Actinomycetales > Actinomycetaceae > Actinomyces > Actinomyces slackii. Next base: position 1,580,472 of record NZ_LR134363.1, read on the forward strand.
CCCCGCAGGCAACCCCCTGGGCGACTTCGCCCCCACTCGCCAGGACGTCGAGGACATCCTGACCATCGCCGAGTGAGGCGCCGCGACCGCCTCATGGCGGCGGGCCGATCGACGCCCGGGGAACGAAGGTCGGGGCCAGGCGGTGCACGGAGCCGGCGTCGTTAGCGGCGTCGTCCTCGCCGGCCCCTGGACCGGCCTCCTTCTCCGCGGCTCCGCCCCCGATGCGCGCCACGAGGATCGAGGCGGCCAGGCGCCCCAGCTCACGACTGTGCTGGTTGACCGAGCTCAGCCCCAGGCGGCCGGCGATCTCGGTGTCGTCGAATCCGACGATCGAGATGTCCTCGGGCACGCGCAGGCCGCGCTCGCGCACCGCGTCCAGCGCCCCCAGCGCCAGCACATCGTTGCCGCAGAAGAGCGCCGTCGGCAGTGGCTCTCCTGCCCGCAGCGAGGCGTCGATCGCCTCCCGCACGGCGCGCGCCGCGCTCGCCGAGGAGACCTGATCGGTGGGGATGAGGAGGGGCTCCAGGCCGTGGTCGCGCATCGTGGCCGCATAGCTGCGGGCCCGGTCCTCGTAGGGGATGGAGGCGGGCAGGGGAACATGCGCGATGCGCCGGTGCCCCAGGGCGATGAGGCGCTCGGTGACCTCGCGGGCCGCCGCGTCATCGTCGCCCACAACGCTGTCCACCCCCGCCTCGGGCACGTCCCGGGTCACGCAGACCACCGGCAGGGAGTGCAGGGCGGCGCGCAGGGCGCCGGTGGAGCCCGCGTAGCCAGCCAGGACCACGCCGTCGGGGCGGAGCGCCACCAGGTCGCGCAGACTGCGGTCCTCCTGCGCGGGATCCATGCCGCCCTGCATGACCACCACCCGGTGCCCGGCCGCCATCAGCTCCTCGGCCAGGCCATCGTGCACGTCGACGAACACCGGGTTGGACAGCGCCTGGGCCAGGAAGCCGATGATGCAGTGGGAGCGGTTGCCCGCCAGCGAGGTGGCCAGGCCGTTGCCCAGGTAGCCCAGCTCGGCAGCGGCCTGGAGGACCCGCTGGCGCTTGTCATCCGAGACATGCGGCGAGCCCTTCATGACCAGGGACACCAGGGGGCGCGAGACGCCGGCCTCGCGCGCGACGTCGGCCTGCGTGACGTAGCGGCGGCGCTGGCTGGAACTCATGCCCCGATCATAGGGAGCCCGCCGGCCGGCCAAGGCGAGCCGGCCGGCGGGGGAGGGGTGCCGCGGGCCCGTCCGGCCCGGCCCTCGCAGGCGCGCGGCTCCGCCGCCGCCCGGCCCTGTGTCCGGCCCAGGGCCCACCCCGGACTCCGCGGACCCTGCCGTCCCCGGGGTCTGCGCGTCACTCGACCGCCACGGGACGACCCTGGGCGGCGCAGGCCTGGGCCGCCGAGATGGCGCGCATGGTGGGGATGGCGTCGCGGAAGGGGTTGGTCACCTCGCCCATGCCCGCCAGTGCCTTGACGAACTCCTGGATCTCGGCCATGAAGGCCTCGCCATAGCCGGTGCCGACCCCGCGCCCGGGCATGGCCGCGGTCGAGGCGAAGTAGGGGAAGGCCGGGCCGGCCGCCACCGTGCGCGGCCCGTCCATGCCGGGCTCCTCAGAGCCTGCCTGGTAGACGGTCAGGGCGTCCATGGAGGCCGAGGAGAAGCGGGCGTGGCCCCGGGTGCCGTAGACCTCGATGCCCAGGTCGTTGGGGGTGCCCAGAGCGATGCGGCTCAGCGTGATGGAGCCGATGGCCCCTGTGGCCGTGCGCACCGAGAGATTGGCGATGTCATCGTTGGTGACCTCCCCGCGCTCGGTGGCCGAGGCCTTCTGGGAGTGGCCGATGCCCCCGGCCGGCAGGGGCCGGTCCTTGATGACCGTCTCCAGCTGAGCGCTGGTCACCTCGGTGATCTCGCCGACGACGTGGCGCACCGTGTCCAGGGCGTGGGCACCGATATCCGCCAGGGCGCCGCCGCCGGACTGCTCCTGGATGAAGCGCTAGGTCAGGGGCTGGTCGGGATCGGCGGCGTAGTCGGCGTAGTAGTGGGCGCGGAAGTGCTCGATCTCCCCCAGGGCCCCGGCGGCGACCAGGTCGCGCAGGGCCGCCAGCGCCGGGATGCGGCGGAAGGAGAAGCCGACGGCGTTGATGCGATCGGAGGCCTGCGCGGCCTTGACGATGACCTCGGCCTCGGCGGCGTCCAGCCCCAGGGGCTTCTCGCAGAACACGTGCTTGCCCGCCGCCAGCGCCTTGGGGACGATGTCGACGTAGAGCCGGTTGGGCAGGGCCAGGGAGACGGCGTCGATTGCCGGGTCGGCCAGCACCTGCTCGATGTCGGTGGAGGCCTTGGCGAATCCGTACTTGCCGGCCACGTGGTTGGCCAGCTCCTCGTTGGGATCCACGACCGTGTCCAGGACGATCTCGACGCCGTTGAGGGCGTCGTCGAGCTGGGCGTTGCGGTAGCCGAAGGCGTGGGACTGCCCGGCGTAGCCCGCTCCGATGAGGGCGATGGTGATGGTGGTCATGGGGTTCCTCCCTGGGTGGTGCTCGGTTCGTTGTGCTTGTGGGCGCCGCCGATGCCGGGCGGCCGTGCCCGGGTCCGACGACGGCGCTGGGCCGCTCGGTCCCCGCCACGGGGCTGCGAGCGGGTGCTGCCCGCCTGCGCTCGGGAGGGGCCTGCTGCGGTTGACACAGCCTCGGTCCGGCCCGTAACGTCGTGCCCGTCAGACGTTAGCACGTGCTAAAACTGAAGGTCAACGAGCATCGACGAGGATGAACACCCCCATGACTGACACCGCACACACCCCCAGCACCCCCGGCGCGGACCGCCCCGGCACCACCGCTGAGACGACCGCCGCAGCACCCTCAGCGGCCCCGTGCAAGGCCCGCAGCGCCGACCCCGCCTACTCCCGCCTGGCCCTCGGCATCGCGCCCGACTCCTGGGGAGTGTGGTTCCCCCAGGACGACCAGCAGATCGGCCCGATGACCACCCTCGACCAGATGGCCGAGGCTGGATTCGAGTACCTGGAGACCGGGCCCCACGGCTACTTCCCGACCGACCCGGCCGTCCTGGCCCGGGAGACCGCGGCCCGAGGCCTGACGGTTGTGGCGGGGACCCAGGGCGGCCCCCTGCACCACCGCGAGGACTGGCCCGCCACCGAGAAGGGGATCCGCGACGTCGCCGCCCTTGTCAGCGAGCTCGGGGCGAAGCACCTGGTCTACCTGCCCACCCCCTACATCGACTACAAGACCTCTGAGCAGGTCGAGCCGCGCACCATCGACGAGGAGGACTGGGCGGTCTACATGGAGGGGCTCAACCATGTGGGCGCCCTCCTGCGCGAGGACTACGGCATGACCCTCCAGGTTCACCCCCACGGGGACACCTACATCGAGTCCGCCGAGCAGATCGCCCGCGCCCTGGCGGACACCGACCCCGACCTGGTCTCCCTGTGCCTGGACACCGGCCACGTCGTCTACGGCGGCGGCGACCCCCTGAAGATCATCCGCGACCACGGCGAGCGGATCGGTTTTGTCCACATCAAGGCCATGGACCCCCAGGTTCTGGCAGAGACCCGCCGCAACGGGTGGTCCTTCGCCCAGGCCGTGGCCCACGGGGTCTCGGTGACCCCTCCCCAGGGCCAGCCCGAGATGCGGGCGCTCATCGACGCCCTGGCGGGGCTGGGCAAGGACCTCAACGTCGTCGTCGAGCAGGACCTCTACCCGGTCGACCCGGCCTTCCCCCTGCCCAATGCGATCGCCACGCGGCGCTACCTGGCGCAGTGCAACCTGGGCACCCTGTGAGCCGGCGCTGAGGCGGGGGAGTAGGGTCTGCCTGTGCGCCCCCAGCCCACTCGCCCCGTCTCACGCCCCCTGACCTTCACCGCCACCAGGCGCGCCAGCTACGCCGGATTCGTGGTCCAGGCCATCGTCAACAACCTGGCGCCCCTGCTGTTCATCGCCTTCCACACGCGGCTGGGTCTGGGCGTGGCCCAACTGGGAGCCCTGGCCTCACTGAACTTCGCCGTTCAGCTCGTCACCGACCTGGCCGCCATCCGGGTCATCGACCGCGTCGGCTACCGGCGCCCCATGCTGGTGGCGCACGCCGCCGCCACCGCGGGCCTGGTGCTGCTGGCCCTCCTGCCCCAGGTCATGGACCCCATGTGGGGCCTGGCGGTCGCGGTCAGCGTCTACGCCGTCGGCGGCGGACTGCTGGAGGTGTTGGTCAGTCCCGTCGTCGAGCACCTGCCCTCGCCGGCCGAGGGCAAGGCCTCGGCCATGGCGCTGCTGCACTCCTTCTACTGCTGGGGGCAGCTGGCCGTCGTCATGCTGAGCACCGGCGCCCTGGCGCTGATCGGCCTGGGCGCCTGGCCGGTGCTGCCACTCATCTGGGCGCTGGTGCCGGCGGTCAATGGCCTGGTCTTCGCCCGGGTGCCCTTCCCCGAGACGGTCGGGGAGGAGTCGCGCACGCCGCTTCGCCGCCTGGCGGGGAGCCCGGTCTTCCTGGCGGCGCTCGTCCTCATGGTCACCGGCGGGGCGGCCGAGCTGACCATGGCGCAGTGGTCCTCCTTCTTCGCCGAGTCGGCCACGGGCGTGCCCAAGGAGATCGGAGACCTCATGGGCCCCGGGCTCTTCGCCCTGCTCATGGGCCTGGGGCGCATGGCCTATGGGCTGGCGGGCGAGCGGGTCGACCTGCGGGTGGCCCTGGCAGTCTCCAGCGCGGGCGCGGTGATCTGCTACCTGGTGGCGGCCACCGCCTGGCATCCGGTGGTCAGCCTGCTGGGCTGCGCGATGACGGGACTGTGCATCAGCCTGCTGTGGCCGGGGACGATCTCCCTGACCGCTGCACGATTCCCCGCCGGCGGCGCCGCCATGTTCGCGGTCCTGGCTCTGGCCGGCGACGGCGGGGCGACCGTGGGGCCCGCCCTGGCCGGGCGCCTGGCGGGCCTGGCCGAGGCGGGCGGGCCGCTGTCCGCCGTGGCGGCGGCGCTGCCCGACGACGGCGGCACGGGCCTTCGCGCCGCGCTCATGGTCTGCGCGGGCATCCCCCTGGTCTTCACCCTGACGGTGCTGGCGCTCAGGCAGCCCCGCCGCCCCTGACTCCGCCAATTTGCGTGAGTTCGTACTTTTCCGGGCCCGGAAAAGTACGAACTCACGCAAATTGGCGGAGTCACGGAGGGTTAGCCGGCGGCGGCCTGGTCGACGGCCTGGCCGAAGTCCGGGACCGCCTCCAGCGGCAGCACCCCGACGTCCTGGCTGACCAGGTCGACGGCGTCGCGCATGCCCAGCCACCACTGGTGACGGGGGCGGCGGTTATCCCGGTCCAACTCGTCGTTCATGCGCTCCAGGAGGCTGTGGGAGACCTTGCCGCCCACCAGCCCCACATAGGAGGCGCCGTCGCCCCGGCCCTCCAGGTCCGCGGCGAGCAGGTCCAGGGCGTGGGCCACCAGCTTGGTGGCCATGATCCGGTCGAAGGCGGTGGGGTTGCCGCCCTGCTGGAGATGCCCGATCACGGCCTCCCGCACGTCGTAGAGCCCCCGGCCCTCCTCGGCGAAGATATGCGCCAGGACGTCAGTGGTGTAGTGCTCCGAGGCCCGCTCGTTGCGCACCACCAGGTAGAGGCTGCGGCCCGAGCGGAAGGACTCCACCATCCGCTCGGAGTCGGCCGCCAGGGTGGACAGCCGGATGCCGTCCTCGTGGAGGTAGACCTTCTCAGCACCGGTGGCAATGCCCGAGATGAGCGAGAGGTACCCGCACTTGCGGCCCATCATCTCGGCCACGAAGCAGCGGTGGGAGGCCGCCGCGGAGAGCTTGATGGCGTCGAGGGCCGCCACCGCGTTGTTCAGCGCCGTGTCCGCCCCGATGCTCAACTCCGAGCCCGGCAGGTTGTTGTCGATGGAGGCCGGGACGCACACGATCGGGATGCGGAAGGCGGGGTAGCGATCCCGCTCGGTGACCAGGCGGTGAGCGCTCAGGTAGGCGTTGAACCCGCCGATGATGAGCAGGGCGTCGATCTCGTGCTTCTCGATCTCCCTGCCCAGGGCGTAGAGCTGCTCGATCTCGGGGATCTCCCGGCGCGTCCCCAGGGCGGCGCCGCCGTCGCCCACCCAGCCCTCGACGTCGGCCCAGGTCAGCTCGCGCACCTCGCCGTCCAGCAGCCCGGGGAAGCCGCCGTGGACGCCCAGCATCGTGAAGCCGTGATCGATGCCCAGGCGCACGGCGGCGCGCGCCGCCGTGTTCATGCCCGGGGCCAGGCCGCCGGCGTGAAGGATCGCCACCCGCTTGCGCCTGGCGCCGTCCGGGCCGCGGCTGGGGTCGTGATCGGGCAGCGGGGGGATGGACATGGTCTCGAAGATGGTGAGCATCTGCTCGAAGCTGCCGCCGCGGGCCTTGACCGCCGCCAGGTAGTCCTGCGCCGCCACCAGATCCTTGACCGCGCGGGTCGCCTCCACCTGCTTCATCATGGGCAGGCGTCGGATCCGGTTGTGGCGCTCGGCGATGATGACCGGCTCGGCCTCGGGCTCCATGGTGATGACCTCACGGGCCGCGGCGCAGCCCAGCAGCGTGGACATCCAGCGGTCGTAGGCGCTGGGCCGGCCACCGCGCTGGACATGGCCCAGGATGGTCACTCGCGCCGACTCGCCCAGGCGGTCGGACAGGACCTGCTTGACGTCGTCGGCCGTGATGCGGTTCCCGGCCCGGTCAGTGGCCCCCTCGGCCACGATGACCATGGACTCGCGCCGCCCCGCCTCGCGGCCCTCCTTGAGCCTGAGGCACATGTCCTCCTCCCAGTTGCGGCCCGGGGGAAGCTCGGGGACCAGCACGTAGTCGCATCCCCCGGCCATGGCTGCCATGAGCGCCAGGTAGCCGCAGTGGCGGCCCATGACCTCCACGACGAAGGTGCGCTGATGGGAGGCCGCGGTTGAGGAGATGTCGTCGATGGCCTCCAGGATGCGGTGCAGGGCCGAGTCGGTGCCGATGGTCATGTCGGCGCCCACCAGGTCGTTGTCGATGGAGCCGACGATCCCGGTGACCATGAGCTCGGGGTGGGCCTGGGCCGTCTCAGCCGGGATGTCGCCGCCCTCCACCAGCTCCTCGAGCAGGGAGGGCCAGTTCTTGCGGAACTCGTTGGTGCCGGTCAGGGAGCCGTCCCCGCCGATGACCACGAGCCGGTCGATGCCGTGGGCCAGCAGGTGGCGGGCGGCCGCCAGCTGCCCGGCGCGCTCGCGGAACTCCGCGGAGCGGGCGGTGCCGATGATGGTTCCCCCGCGCTGGAGGATCGAGCTGACGGAGTCCCAGGCCAGCGGGCGGATGGCGTCCCCGCCGGCGACGGCGCCGGCCCAGCCCTCCATGACCGCGTAGGGCTTGGCGCCCAAGCGCAGGGCGGTGCGCACCACGCCGCGCACGGCCGCGTTCATGCCCTGGGCGTCGCCCCCAGAGGTCAGGACTCCGATCTTGAGCGGGGAGGGGGATGGGACGACGGCGGTCATGGGGCATCCTTCCGGGCGGGCATCAGTGCTCAGGTCCTATTGTGCCCCCATCCGCGCGGCCGGGGACCCTGCTTAGCGCCGGCCGACGACGTCGACGCAGCGGCCCATGCGCTGCCGGTAGGCCGCGGGCCTGCCTGCGCAGCACAGCATCATGATGCGGCCATCAGGCGACGAGCACCCAGCTGCGCGCCGACTCGCAGTCCCCATCGTCCCGCCGCGCGCGGCGCTGGAACGTTAGGCTCATACAGGGTGCGTGCCGGCCAGTGCTGGCCCGCGGCGCAGACAGTCACCAACCACGTCCCGGGAGGACGAGCGATGGATCTCTACGAGTATCAGGCCAGGGAGCTCTTCCGCTCCCACGGTGTGCCCGTCCTCAGGGGCGGGACCGCGACCACGCCTGACCAGGCCGAGGCCGAGGCCGCCAGCCTGCTGCAGGCCGGCGCCGGCCTCCTCGTGGTCAAGGCCCAGGTCAAGACCGGGGGTCGCGGCAAGGCCGGCGGCGTCAAGCTCGCCCGCAGCGCCGCCGAGGCCCGCCAGCACGCCGAGGCGATCCTGGGCATGGACATCAAGGGCCACACGGTGCGCACCGTCCTGATCTCCGAGGGCGCGGACATCGCCGAGGAGTACTACGTCTCCATCCTCCTGGACCGCGCCGAGCGCCAGTACCTGGCCATGTGCTCGCGCGAGGGCGGCGTGGACATCGAGACCCTGGCCAAGGAGCGCCCCGAGGCCCTGGCCCGCATCGGCGTCGACCCCCTGGAGGGCCTGACCCCGCAGGTCGCCCAGCGCATCGTCCAGGCCGCCGGCTTCGAGCCGGGCGCCACCGCCGACGCCGTGGCCGCGGTCATCGAGCAGCTGTGGGGCGTCTTCACCGACGAGGACGCCACCCTGGTGGAGGTCAACCCCCTGGTCCTGGCCGAGGACGGCCGCATCCTGGCCCTGGACGGCAAGGTCACCCTGGATGACAACGCCCGCTTCCGCCACCCCGAGCACGAGGCCCTGGTCGACGCCGAGGCCGACGACCCCCTGGAGGCCCGGGCCAAGGCCGCCGGCCTGAACTACGTTCGCCTGGAGGGGCAGGTCGGTGTCCTGGGCAACGGAGCCGGCCTGGTCATGTCCACCCTGGATGTGGTGGCCGGCGCGGGCCAGGCCCATGGGGGGATGCGGCCCGCCAACTTCCTGGATCTGGGGGGCGGGTCCTCGGCCGAGGTCATGGCCACCGGCCTGGAGGTCGTGGCCTCCGACCCCCAGGTGCGCACCATCCTGGTCAACGTCTTCGGCGGCATCACCTCCTGCGACACCGTCGCCCAGGGCATCGTCTCCGCCGTGGAGTCGTTGGGCGGCCTGCCCAAGCCCGTGGTGGTGCGCCTGGACGGCAACAACGCCGACCTCGCCCACCGGATTCTCGCCGAGGCCGCCATCGAGGGCGTGACCGTCGCCCAGACCATGGACGGGGCCGCCGACACCGTGACCGCCATCGCCGAGCGGATCGGCTCGGCGGAGCCGAAGGCCGAGCGTCCCACCACCGACACCCCCGCCCAGGAGGCCTGAGCCATGAGCATCTTCCTGACCGAGTCCGACCGCGTCATCGTCCAGGGCATGACCGGCTCCGAGGGCCGCAAGCACACCCGCCGCATGATCAGCGCCGGCACCCGGATCGTCGCCGGGGTCAACCCGCGCAAGGCCGGCACCACCGTGGCCTTCGAGGTCGAGCCCACGGGTCCCGGGGCGGCGGCGGTGAGCGCCGGCACCGTCGAGGTCCCGGTCCACGGCACCGTGGCGGAGGCCAGGCAGGCCACGGGCGCCGAGGTCTCGGTCGTCTTCGTGCCCCCCGCCTTCGCCAAGGGCGCCGTCATCGAGGCGGTTGACGCCGGGATGCGGCTGGTTGTCGTCATCACCGAGGGCATCCCGGTGGCCGACGCCACCGAGTTCCGCGCCTACGCCGCAGCCAAGGGCACCCGGATCATCGGCCCCAACTGCCCGGGCATCATCTCCCCGGGACGCTCCAATGTGGGCATCACCCCGCCCGACATCACCGGCCCCGGGCCCATCGGCCTGGTCTCCAAGTCGGGCACTCTGACCTACCAGCTCATGCACGAGCTCTCCGACCTGGGCTTCACCACCTGCATCGGCATCGGCGGGGACCCCGTGGTCGGCACCACCCATATCGATGCCCTCCAGGCCTTCGAGGCCGACCCCGACACCCGCCTGGTGGTCATGATCGGCGAGATCGGGGGCGACGCCGAGGAGCGCGCCGCCGCCTACATCCGCGAGCACATGACCACCCCGGTGGTCGGCTACGTCGCCGGATTCACCGCCCCCGAGGGCAAGACCATGGGGCATGCCGGCGCCATCGTCTCCGGCTCGGCGGGAACCGCCGAGGCCAAGAAGGAGGCCCTGGAGGCCGCAGGCGTCAAGGTGGGCCGCACCCCCAGCCAGACGGCCCAGATCGCCCGAGAGCTCTACGGGCTCACCACCGGCGGGGCCGCGTGATCCTGGATCGGCTGCGCCCCGCCGACTGGGCGTGGGCACTGCGAGCGGGCCTGGAGTCCGTCGGCCTGGGCTGGCTGCTGGTCGTGCTGACCACCGTGGCGGTCGCGCTGTCGTCCTCCGGCCTCGACGCCGCAGCGGCCCTGGGGGTGGGCGACGGCCTGCGCACCGGGACCGCCCTGTGGAGCCTGGGATTCGGCGGCAGGATGGGGCAGGCCTTTGGGCCGGACGGCGCCCTGGGGCTGCCCCTGCTGGGGCTGACCGCCCTGCAGGCGGTGTGGACCTGGAACTGCGTGCGCCGCGCCCGGCCCACCACGATCGCCTCGGGGGCGTGGATCGTGGCCTCCTCGGCGGCCACCGCCGTCCTGGCCTGCCTGACCGGCCCCGCCTGGGCGCAGGTGTGGCCCGCGGTGGCGGGGATCGCCGCGCTGACCGCGGCCGTGGTGGCCCTCAGGCTGCGCCGCGAGGGCGTGCGGCACCCGGTCTTGACGCGCCTGTGGCAGGCCCGACCCCACTGGGTCAGCCCGGGCCTGTCCCTGGCCCGAGGCGCCACCCGAGCCCTGGGCATCCTCACCGCCCTGGTCCTCATCGCCGCGATCATCGGGGGAGCGGGGAGGGTCTCCCATCTGCACGACTCAGTGGCCGGGGGCGGGATCATGGCCTCCCTGGGGCTGATCGCCCTGCAGGCCGGCTGGCTGCCAACGGCAGCGGTCTGGGCATGCTCCTGGCTGGTGGGGGCGGGCTTCGCCGTGGGCCACGACAGCGTCTTCGCCCCGGACCGGGTGGTGCCCGGCCCGGTTCCCGGCCTGCCGCTGCTGGGGCTCCTGCCCACTACCCCCATGGGCACGGCCGGCATCTATCTGCCGCTGGTCGTCACCGCCGGGGCGATGGTGGCCGCCTGGAGGCGCCGCCGGGTCCTCTACGCCTTGAGGGTCCGCCATGCGGTGGCCGCCGCCCTCCTGGCCTCAGCGGTCGTCGCCCTGGGGATGGGCGCGCTGTGCCTGGCGGCCTCCGGACCGGTGGGGCCGGGGCGCATGGCCACCACCGGGCCCCAGCTCGGCTACGCCGTCCTGTTCGTCTTCCTGGAGGTCGCCGCAGGGCTGGGCGCGATCGCGGTCCTGTCCCACCCCTACACGCTGTCCCTGGCCTCCGGGGCCGCCAGCGGAGCCAGGTCGCGCATGGAGGAGTCGGTGGAGACCGCCGTCGAATCCGCCCGGGAGCGCCGGGCCTCCCGCGGTGCCGCCGCAGCGCAGCCGGCACCCGGCGGTGATGAGGACGACGGCGATGACGGCTACGACGGCGATCCTCACGACAGCGGCCACGACGCCCCTGAGCGCAGCCCTGACCCCGCCCCGCGCCCGGCCCGGCCCGCGCCGCCCCGACCCGCACGCGCGTCGGGATCCCCCTCAGCGCGTGGAGGGGACCGCAGGGACGAGGAGGCGGGGGAGGCGACCGACCGCATCGAGACCGTGCCCGCCCCGCGGCGGGGCACCGCCCCGTGGAGCGACTGGCGCCGCCAGGCCGCCCGCGCCGAGGGCCCGACCAGCACCCGGGGCGCCGAGCCCGGGAAGAGCGCAGGAAGCACAGGTGATGACGATGACTGAGACCATGCGGAGCCCTGCGAGCCTGGTGGTGCTCGTCTCGGGGACAGGCTCCAACCTGGTCGCCCTCCTGCGGGCCTGCCAGGACCCCGCGTACGGCGCGCGTGTGGCGGGCGTCGTCGCCGACAAGCCCTGCCAGGGCATCGAGCATGCGCGCGCCGCCGGCGTGCCCGCCGCAGTCGTGGCCATGGAGGACTACGCCGCGCGCGCCAACTGGGATGAGGCCCTGGCCCTTGCCGTGGGGGAGCACGACCCCGACCTGGTGGTCTGCGCCGGCTTCATGCGCATCCTGGGCCCCGGGTTCCTCAACCGGTTCCCCGGCAGGATCATCAACACCCATCCCTCCCTCCTGCCGGACTTCCCCGGCGCCCACGCCGTCCGCGACGCCCTGGCGGCGGGCGCCACCCGAGCGGGGGCCACGGTGTTCTGGGTCGATGAGGGCGTGGACACCGGAGCCCACATCGCCCAGGTGGAGGTCCCCGTCCTGCCCGACGACGACGAGGCCAGCCTGACCGAGCGCATCAAGGCCGCTGAGACCCCCCAGCTCATCGAGACCATCTCGCGCCTGGTCCGCCAGGAGGACCGCGCCTGACGCCCGGGCCCGCTGGGGCGCATCATCGCCCACCACCCCCTAGACTGATCCCGGCCGCAACTGGCGAGGGTGGGCCACCACCGGGGAGCGGCAGGACAACCACGTGAGGGGACGTCGCCCGCCTGGGCGTCCCGCGACCCCGGCCTCTCCAGGAGCATCTTGTGACCAGCCACTCCTCCCAGCAGCCCACTGCGACTCCCGCCTCGACCACCGCTGCGGCCCCGGTGCCCACGGCTCATGTGCCCACCGATGGTCTGATCAACCCCGACCGCCTGCCCCTGCGCCGAGCCCTGGTCTCCGTCTATGACAAGACCGGTCTGACCGAGCTGGCCTCCGCCCTGGTGGGCGCCGGGGTGGAGATCCTGTCCACCGGCTCGACGGCCGCCACCATCGCCGCCGCGGGTCTGCCGGTCACCGCGGTGGAGGAGGTCACGGACTTCCCCGAGTGCCTCGAGGGCCGGGTCAAGACCCTCCACCCCGCCATCCACGCCGGCATCCTGGCCGACCGCCGCAAGCCCGAGCACCTGGCCCAGCTCGACTCCCTGGGCCTGGCCCCCATCGACCTGGTGGTGGTCAACCTCTACCCCTTCACCGCCACCGTCGCCTCAGGGGCCCCCTTCGACGCCTGCGTCGAGCAGATCGACATCGGCGGCCCCGCCATGCTGCGCGCCGCCGCCAAGAACCACCCGGGGGTCGCCGTCGTCACCGACCCCGCCGCCTACGGGGAGGTCGCCACCGCCCTGGAGCAGGGCGGCTTCACCCTCGATGAGCGCAGGTCCCTGGCGGCGGCGGCCTACGCCCACACCGCCGCCTACGATGCCGCCGTGGCCACATGGATGGCCCGGCAGGTCGAGGCCGACCGGGTGGACCTGGCAGCCTCTGACCCGGGTGAGTCCGCGGGCCCGGAGGCGCCACCGGCCTACGTCGGCGCCGGCTACCAGCGCCTGGCCGCCCTGCGATATGGCGAGAACCCCCACCAGGGCGCGGCCGTCTACACCGCGCCGGGCACCATCGGGGGAGTGGCCAGTGCCCGCCAGCTCAGTGGCAAGGCCATGAGCTACAACAACTACACGGACACCGATGCGGCGCTGCGGGCCGCCCACGACCATGGCGAGCAGGCCTGCGTGGCCATCATCAAGCATGCCAACCCCTGCGGCGTGGCCGTCAGCGCCAGCGGCGATGTCGCCGAGGCCCACCGCAAGGCCCACGCCTGCGATCCCGTCTCCGCCTTCGGCGGCGTCATCGCCACCAATGTGACCGTCACCGCCGCCATGGCCCGTCAGATCGCCCCCATCTTCACCGAGGTGGTCGCCGCCCCGGCCTTCGAGGAGGAGGCGGTGGAGATCCTGCGCGCCAAGAAGAACCTGCGCCTGCTCGTCGTCGAGGCGCCGGCGCGCCAGGGCTGGGAGATCAAGCCGATCTCCGGGGGCGCCGTTGTCCAGGAGCGCGACACCTACCAGGCCGGCGATGACGACCCCACCACCTGGACCCTGGCCGCCGGGCCCGCCGCCGACGAGGCGACCCTGGCCGACCTCGCCTTCGCCTGGCGCGCCGTGCGCGCGGTGAAGTCCAATGCCATCCTGCTGGCCCGCGACGGCGCGACCGTCGGCGTGGGCATGGGGCAGGTCAACCGGGTCGACTCCTGCCGCCTGGCCGTCGAGCGCGCCAACACCCTGGGGGCGCGTGCCACAGGGGACGCCGCAGCTTCGGCTTCAGAACCGGCCTCGGGCGCCGTGGGCGGGGCGGATGCCGCCGAGATCCTCCAGGAGGCCCCTCCGCAGCGCGCCGCCGGCGCCGTGGCGGCCTCCGACGCCTTCTTCCCCTTCGCCGACGGCCTCCAGGTGCTCATCGATGCGGGGGTGCGCGCCGTGGTCCAGCCGGGCGGCTCCATTCGCGATGAGGAGGTCATCGCCGCCGCCCAGGCCGCCGGGGTCACCATGTACCTCACCGGCGCCCGCCACTTCTCCCACTGAGGCCCTCTCCGTGCGGCCGGGGCGCAGTCCTGTGATCTGCGGCGGATCCTGCCTGGAGGGGCGCCGGCCAGGGCGCGGTTAGACTGCGGGGGTGAGCCAGGAGCACGAACCGACGGACCGATTGCGCCGCTATCGCACCATGGCCGTCGCCGCGGTGTTCCTGGGACTGGCCCTCGTTCCCGCCCTGGCCCTGCTCGGGCAGGGGCGCGCGGCGGTCCTGTGGCTGGCCGTGGGCATCCTGGCCCTGTCCATGGTCCGGCTCCAGCGCCCCAACGGGTCCTGGATCGCCGCCCGAGGCCGGGGCTTCGACGTCGCCTTCGGCGTGGCCCTGGCCATCATCATCTTCCTCCTGGCGCCCTACGCCAACCTGCCCGCCATGCAGTGAGCCCCGGACGACGTGTCCGCAGGCCGGGCCCGGCGCGCTGATTCCGCGGGAATATGGCAGTCTGCCCCACGTCTCATGGCGCCCTTCCCCGGCGCCCCTCACGATATGGAAGGCATCTGCAATGTCACAGGCCACCGAGCGGCGCCCCGGCGAGGCGCCTCGCATCCCCGGCGGCATCCTGCCATGGGTGATCACAGCCATCGTTCTGGCCCTGGCGCTCGGCTCGATCCGCATTGGCGACACTCACCTCATCCCCGCGCCGGTGGGCAATGTGTTCGCCACCTTCTCGGGACTGTTCAGCCAGTTCCTGTCCTTCTCGATCCCGCTGATCATCATCGGCCTGGTCACCCCGGCCATCGCCGAGCTCGGCCGTGGGGCGGGCAGGTGGCTGGCCATCACCGCCGCCATGGCCTACGGCTCGACGCTCTTCGCCGGTTTCATCACCTACCTGGTGTGCGCCCAGGTCCTTCCCCGCTTCCTGAGCCAGGGGTCCTTGCGCGATGTCGAGGAGCCCCAGAGCGCGCTGACGAACTACTTCACCACCGTGGAGATGCCCCCGGCCATGGAGGTGATGACCGCGCTGCTGCTGTCCTTCCTCCTGGGCGTCGGGCTGTCCCTGGTGCCCCGCGGCGTGCTGCGCAAGGGCGCGATCGAGTTCCGCGCCATCATCACCGGCCTCATCGAGAGGATCATCGTCCCGCTGCTGCCGCTGCACATCTTCGGCATCTTCCTCAACCTCACCTACACCGGTGAGGCCTGGGACATCATGCGCACCCTGCTGAAGGTGGTCGTGGTGGTCCTCGTCCTGGAGGTGGTCATCCTGGCGGTCCAGTACCTGGTGGCGGGCGCCATCTCCGGCAAGAACCCGATCACCGCCATGGTGACGATGCTGCCGGCCTACTTCACGGCCCTGGGCACCTCCTCCTCGGCGGCGACCATCCCGGTGACCCTGGGTCAGGTCAAGAAGAACGGCGTGTCCGACGCGGTGGCTGGACTGCTGGGTGTTTTTCGGACTGTGTGTTGTGTTGGTCAGGCTGCCTTCTTGTGGTCCAGGAGCTCGCGCTCCACCTCGTTAGGAGTGCGATATCCCAGAGAAGAATGCAGCCGGGTGTGATTGTAGACCAGCTCGATCCATGAGGCAATATCATTCATGGCCTTGCCCCGTGTGGGATACACCATCCGGTGCACCCTCTCATTCTTGAGCGTGGCATTGAAGGACTCCGCCCACGCATTGTCCCAGCACACCCCGGTCCTGCCCACCGACAAGCGAATACCATAGGCGCCCAGGTGCTCAGCGAATTTCTGACAGGTGTACTGCGACCCCCGGTCGGAGTGAAAGATCGTCGTTCCTGTCACCGGCGGGCAGTTGCGCACCGCCATATCAATAGCCTGGCAGACAAGCTCAGTGCGCATGTGATCAGCCATCGCATAGCCCACGACCTTCTTCGTGGCGCAGTCCAGGACGGTGGCCAGGTAGACGAATCCCACCCAGGTGCGGATATAGGTGATGTCCCCGACCCACTTGGTTCCTGGCGCCGTGGCGGTGAAGTCGCGCTCCACCAGGTCTGGCCACTCCTTCAGGTCGGCCGCCGGGGTGGTGGTGCGAGTCCTTCGGCGAGGCTGAGCGGCCACCAGGCCGCGCTCGCGCATGATGGAGCGCACGGTGTCATGGTGCGCCACCACGCCTCTGCGCCCCAGACGGGCGGTAATCCTGCGGTACCCGTAGGTGCCGTCCGAGGCCTCGAACTCGGCCTTGATCAGGGCCGTCAGCTCTTCCCTTCTCATTGAGGTCGCCGATTGTGGCCGGTCCCGCCAGGAGTAGTAGCCCGAACGGGAGACCTTCGACCACCGGCACATCGAGACGATCGGGTAGTTGCCTTCCTCGCGATTGATGAGCGCATACTTGTGACTCACCGCTGTTCCTTCGCGAAGAAGGCCGCCGCTTTTTTCAGGAACTCGTTCTCCTGCTGCAGCTCGCGGACCTGTTTCCTCAGGCGGGCTACCTCCTCGGCTTCGGCAACCGCTTCTCTTTCCTCAGCGCTGCCGTGCTCCTTCCTGTGCTTCGCGACCCAGTTGCCCACCGTCTGGGGCACCAACTCGTAGGAAGCGGCCACCGACGCGATCGACCGTTCCTTCTCGATCACCTCGCGCACCACTTGTTCCTTGAACTCATCAGAGTACTTTGCCCTTGACATGGCTCCATCCTATCGAATCAAAGGAGGATGAAAATCCTCCCCTGTCCGAGAAACACCACTCACCCCAGGCCTCCTTCACCGTGCCCCTGTGCGCCACCATCCACCTGGCCGGCTCGACCTCCAAGATCTTCGCCTTCGCCTTCGCCATCGCGCTGTCCCAGGGCATCGAGATCTCCGCCGCGCAGTGGGTGGGCTTCATCTTCATGCTGGGCATCACCATGGTGGCGGCCCCGGGCGTTCCCGGTGGGGCCATCATGGCCGCCACCGGACTGCTGTCCTCCATGCTCGGCTTCAACGAGGACCAGGTGGCCCTCATGATCGCCACCTACATCGCCCTGGACTCCTTCGGCACTGCCACGAATGTCACCGGCGACGGCGCCATCGCCCTCATCGTCGACCGCATGGCCGGAGGGCGCATCGGGGACGAGGCCGAGCCCGCGAATATCCGCAGGCTCGCCTTCGACGGCATGGCCTACCTGCACGGCGTCAGCATCGAGGGCGTGGTCAGCCCTGAGGACCTCGACAAGGGGAACGACCGGCCTCAGCAGGGGCGCCGGGGCGCGGCCCGCCGGCCCTCACGGTCCCGCCTTGGGCGCCAGGGCGCGCGTGCGCGCCGCCAGCATCGGGGTCACGACCAGGTCCGAGCTCACGACCAGGCCTGAGCAGCAGGGGCAGCGCAGGGCGGCAGTCTCGGCCACGAGATCCCATCCCGCGCTCATCGGCGACCGCCCGGCGCCAGCCGTGGAGCCCGGCTCCGCGACAGGCACCGGGCGGTCGTGTGCGCAAGGGCCGACACTTCCTCGTTGCCATGAAGGAAAAGCGGGCGGTCGTGCGCGCCAGGGCCTTGGGGGCAGGCTCCCTTCCCCGGCTCAGTCCCGGGCCGCCAGGGCGCGCAGAGGGCCGTCGGCCTCAAGGAGATCCGCCGGTCGCCCCGACTGGACCACCTGTCCGCCGTCCAGGACGACGACGTGATCGGCCTGGTCCAGCCACTGCACCCGGTGGGTGATCTCGATGATCGTGGCCCCCTCCAGGTAGTCGCGCACCGAGGCGCGCACCGCGGCGTCCGTCTGGGGATCCAGATGCGCGGAGAACTCGTCGAGCAGCAGCGTGGTGGGGCGCGCCAGAAGCACTCGGGCCAGGGCCAGGCGCTGGCGCTGACCGCCTGAGAGCGACTCGCCCCGCTCGCCCACCAGGGTGTCGTAGCCCTGGGGGAGGGCCTCGATCTCCTCATGGATGCCGGCCGCCCGGCAGGCCCGCTCCAGCTCGGCGTGGCTGGCCGACGGCGCAGCCAGCCGCAGGTTCTCCGCCACCGTGGCCCTGAACAGGTGGGGGTGCTGGGGGACCAGGCCGATCTCCCGATACAGGCTGTGGGAGCGCAGGTCGCCAAGATCCACCCCGTCGATGACGATGCGCCCGCTGGTGGGCGCATCGAAGCGGGCCACCAGCTGGGCCAGCGTTGTCTTGCCCGAGCCCGAGGCCCCCACCAGGCAGGTCCACTGCCCGGCCTTGGCCCGCAGGCTCACCGATTCCAGTGCGGGACGGGTGGCGCCCGGATAGGTGTAGCTGACGTCCTGCCACAGGATCTCGTGGGAGATGCCCGTCGTCAGGTCCTTGGTGCCCTCGGGTGCCTGGGTCGGCGCGGTGACGACCTGCCAGACCCTCTCGGCCGAGGCCTGGGCGGTGGCCATGGCGGAGGCCAGATCCTCGATGCCGCGCACCGTGTCGCCCAGGCGCAGCACGGCCGCGGCGGCGGCCGCCAGCACGGGCAGCTCGATGGCGCCCTCGGCCACATGACCGGCGCCCAGGGCCACCACGGCGATGGGGGCGGCCAGGCAGACCAGATGATTGGTGCCGCGACGCACCGCCGCCCAGGTGACGGCCGGGCGCACGGCTCCGCCCAGGGCCGCGTCGATGCGGCCCATCTCCTCGACCCGCTCCTGGCTCCGCCCGAAGCCCACCACCTCGCTCATGCCCTGGACGGTGTCGGTGACGTGCTGGCTCAGGCGCGCGCGCTGGCGGGCTGCGGCCCGCGAGGCGGCCAGTCCGGCGGCCCGTCCCAGCAGGGGCACGATGATCAGCCCGGTGGCCAGCACGGCCGCCGCGGCGCCGGCCACCGCCCAGGACACGGTGGTGCCGATGGCGGACAGGACCACGGTGGGAAGCACGACCGCGCAGGCGAGTGGGGCGATGGTGTGGGCGAAGAAGACCTCGATGCGGTCGACATCCTTGGTGGAGCGGGTCAGCAGGTCCCCCGAGCGCATGGTCAGGGACACCTGGGGGGAGCGGGGGATCAGCGCGGTGAAGATCTGCTCGCGCAGCAGCTCCAGAGCCTTGAAGGCCACCATGTGCCCCAGGAACTGCTCCCCATAGCGCAGGGCCGCCTTGATGACGGCCAGGGCCGCCATCGTTGCCAGCACCGGCCAGATGGCTCCCGGGGCGCGCCCCTGGGCCAGGGCCAGGGCAGTGCTGGCCACGGCGTGCGCGCCCAGGGCCAGCATGGCGATCCCCGCCAGCTGCTCGACGACGCGGCAGGCGGTCGAGCCCGCCAGGGCGGTGAGAGCCGGACGCGTCACCCCCAGCAGCCAGCGCCACAGCTCTCCTCGGCTGGGATGACGATCCTGGGGGAGACTGTCCAGAGGCTCCATGTTGTCCAGGGGATCCATGTGCTCGGTGCGTCCAGTGCGATCCTCGATGCGGGCATCGGTGCTCATGAGGCCTCCTCGGTGACTCGGCCCTGGGACACGCGCACCGTGCGGTCCGCTCGGGACAGGGCGCCGGCGCGGTGGGAGACCGTGACGATGGTGCGGGTTCCCGACAGGCGCTCCACGGCCTCGACGATGGCCGCCTCGCTGGCGAGGTCCACCTGGCTGGTGGGCTCATCGAGCAGCAGCAGGGGGCGGTCCGCCAGGACCGCGCGCGCCAGGGACAGGCGCTGGGCCTGCCCGCCGGACAGGCCCATGCCCGCCTCGCCCACGGGCGTGTCCAGGCCCTGGGGCATGAGGGCCACCTCCCGGTCGAGATTGGCGGACTCCAGGGCCTGCCACATCTGGTCATGCGTCGCCCCGGGGCGGGCCAGGAGCAGGTTGTCAGCGATGGTCCCGGTGAACAGCCACGTGGACTGCGACACCAGGGCACTGGCGGCGCGCACTGTGTCCTGGGTCGCCGCGGTCAGCTCGGTGCCGGCCACCCGTACGGCGCCGGAGGCGGGAAGCAGATCGCCGGACAGCAGGGCCACAAGCGTGGACTTGCCCGAGCCCGAGGGCCCGATGACAGCCACATGCTCCCCGTGCTCCACGCGCAGGTCGACCTCCTGGACCACGGCGGGGCCCTCGGGCTCCCAGGTGGCCTCCACCGATTCCAGGAGCACCTCGGCCCGGGGGCAGGTGGGCGGCGCCGCATCGGGCGCATCCGGCTCATCAGGCATGCCCGACTCGCTCATGGACTCGGCGGAGTCCTCCTCGGGCGCCGGGCCCGACTCCGTCATCTCCTGGCCGGTGGGCGCCGTGCCCGCGAGCGGGCGGGAGAGCAGCCTGCGCAGGGCGCGCTGATTCGCCATGCCCCCCATGCCCACGTAGAAGAAGGCCCCCACATGGTGCAAGGGCTCCAGCAGCGCGTAGGAGACCAGGACGATCGCCAGGGCATCTCCCGGGCCGATCGCACCGGTGCCCAGCCGGTGCAGGGCCAGGCCCGCTGCCATGGTGATGACGAGCAGGGAGAACAGGCCGTCGGTGATGAGGATGACGAGCTGATTGCCGGCCAGCAGGCTCATCACCGCGCGGCGGTTGTCCTGACCCGCCTCGCTCAGTCGCTCCCGGGTCAGTCGGGCGGCACGGGCCAGGGTCAGGGTGGTCAGCCCCTGGATGGCGTCGAGGTACTCGGCGGCCAGGCGGCTGCGGGCGCGCCGAGACTCCGAGGAGGGGGATCGCATCGCCATGTGCGCCACCGCGATCACCGCCGGAACCGCGATCACCGCCCCGGCCAGGACCGCGGCGGTGACATGATCGGCGGCCAGCGCCAGGAGCGCCAGGCCTGCCAGGGGCGCGGCGGCGGCCGCGGCGGTGGGTGCCAGGAAGGTCTGGCGGTACAGGGCGATTCGTTCAACGCCGTCGGCCAGCAGGGAGACCGTGGCGCCTGTGCGCAGGTCCGTGGCCCGGGCCGGTCCCAGGGCCAGCAGATGAGTCAGGCCCAGGCGGCGCAGGTGGGCCTCCTCGGCCGAGGCACTGGAGCGGGCGATCATCTGGCAGGCCGCCTGGCAGGCCCCTGCGGCCCCGGCCGCCGCCAGGGCCTGCAGCAGGAAGGGGGTGGGCGAGCCCTGCGCGACCAGCGCCCCCAGGGCGCGCCCGGTGGAGATGAGCGCCCAGCAGGTGGCCAGGGCGCCCAGGAGGGTCAGGGTGAAGGCGGCGGCGTTGGCGCGTCGGCCCCGGGCCGAGGCGACCCGGGGCCGGCGGGCCAGGGCCGGGGCGAGGGAACGGAGCGGGCGAGACGCCCAGCGCAGTGAGCTCATGATCGTCCTGGGATGCGGGAGGGAGGCAGGGTGCAGCCGGGCGCACCGTGCCGCGATGCGACTATAGAGACCTGGAAGATGGTCGGTAAAGGGGCGTGCGGAGCGGTGCGGGGCATGACCGGGCATGGTGAGTCTGGCGGGCGGCGGCGCCTCAGCCCTGGGGCTTCGGTCCCCTTCTCGGCGGTCGATCGTGGGGAACGCGAGCGCCTCAGGGCCGTGGTGAGAGTCACGAATTCCTCGTCGTGGTAGGTTCCCAGGTGGCAGCCGTCATAGCGTTGGGCAGGTGGGCCGCTGCCCGCCGCCCATGACGACGAACCCTGACAAGGAGTCCTCGATGGCTAACGCCCCCGTCAACATCACCGTCACCGGTGCGGCCGGCAACATCGGCTACGCGCTGCTCTTCCGCATCGCCTCCGGCGCCCTGCTGGGACCTGACCAGCGCGTCAACCTCCGCCTGCTGGAGATCCCCCAGGCGGTCCAGGCCGCTGAGGGCACCGCCATGGAGCTCTTCGACGCCGCCTTCCCGACCCTGGGCACCGTGGATATCTTCGATGACCCCAAGGCCGCCTTCGAGGGCGCCAACATCGCCTTCCTCGTGGGCTCCATGCCCCGCAAGGCCGGGATGGAGCGCTCGGACCTGCTGTCGGCCAACGGCGGCATCTTCGGCCCCCAGGGAGAGGCCCTCAACGCCGGTGCCGCCCAGGACATCAAGGTGCTGGTGGTGGGCAACCCCGCCAATACCAACGCGCTCATCGCCGCCTCCCACGCCCCGGACATCCCCTCCTCGCGGTTCACCGCCATGACCCGCCTGGACCACAACCGCGCGCTGGCCCAGCTGGCCACCAAGGCCGGGGTGCATGTCAGCGACATCGACCGGGTGACCGTGTGGGGCAACCACTCCACCACCCAGTACCCCGACCTGACCCAGGCCACCATCAAGGGCGCGCCCATCCCCGAGATCCTGGCGGACCGCGCCTGGGTGGAGGAGGACTTCATCCCCACGGTGGCCAAGCGCGGCGCGGCCATCATCGCGGCCCGCGGCGCCTCCTCGGCGGCCTCGGCGGCCTCGGCGGCCATCGACCACGTCCACGACTGGGTGCTGGGCACCTCCGGCTCGTGGACCTCTGCGGCCATCATGTCCGACGGCTCCTACGACGTCCCCGAGGGCATCATCTCCTCCTTCCCCTGCACCTCGGTCAACGGTGAGTGGAAGATCGTCGAGGGCCTGGAGATCGATGAGTTCTCCCGCGGCCGCATCGACGCCTCGGCCGCCGAGCTGGTCGAGGAGAAGACCGCCGTGGCCGAGATGGGCCTGATCTGACCCCTGGCCCCATATCGGTCCTGCATCGCTGGCCCGTCCGCAGCCTCGTCTGCGGGCGGGCCAGCGCCGTGCGCGGGCTTCACCTCCGGGCGTCGGGGCACGTGGCCCAGGGCGGTTTGCGGAGCTCTCAGCGGAGGGTATATCCTTATGAGCCGATGAGATCAGACAACATACGTCTGCTCTTATCGTCTCTCCGGCCGCTGCGAGGATGCCGCGGCTGAGGAACAACGATGTTTCACAAGGAGCAGATGATGCGTTCCACACCGCTGTACACCCGCCGCAGCATCATGGCCGGACTCGGGGCCACCGCCATCGCCGCCACCCTGGCGGCCTGCGGCACCTCGGGCAGCCAGGACTCCGGCTCAGGCCAGGCCACCCCCGCGGGCCAGGGCGACGCCACCAAGGTCGACGTCGTCACCTGGTGGTCCGCAGGCAGCGAGAAGCTCGGCCTGGATGCCCTGGTCAAGGTCTTCAACACCCAGTTCCCCGACACCACCTTCGAGAACAAGGCGGTCTCCGGGGGAGCGGGCAGCCAGGCCAAGCAGAAGCTCGCCGCGGACCTGGCCGCGGGCAACCCGCCGGACACCTACCAGGCCCACGCCGGCGCCGAGCTCAAGGACGACATCGAGGCCGAGTACCTCACCGATGTCTCCAGCCTGTACGAGGAGTTCGGCCTGAGCGACGCCTTCCCCAAGACCCTCATGGACCGCCTGACCGACTCCGCCGGCGCCATCTACTCGGTGCCCTCCAACATCCACCGCGCCAATGTCGTGTGGGCCTCGGTCTCCGCCCTCAAGGCCGCCGGTCTGGACCCCGCCAAGCCCGCCGCCGACATGGATGCCTGGATCGCGGACATGGAGAAGGTCAAGGCAGCGGGCCTGACCCCCATCACCATGGGCATGGCCTGGACCCAGCTCCAGCTGCTGGAGACCGTCCTCATCGCCGACCTGGGCGCCCAGGCCTACACGGGGCTGTTCGACGGGACCACCGACTGGGGCGGGGCCGAGGTCACCAAGGCGGTGGAGCACTACGCCAAGATCGTGGCCCTGACCGACACCTCCCTGCACACCGAGGACTGGGAGCCCGCCCTCAAGCCCGTCATGGACGGCAAGGCCGCCTTCAACGTCATGGGCGACTGGGCCGTGGCCGGATTCGACGCCGCCAAGATGACGGCCGGCACCGACTACGTCCACTTCCCGGTGCCCGGCACCGATGGCGTCTTCGACTTCCTGGCCGACTCCTTCACCCTGCCCGACGGCGCCGCCCACCCCGGGGGCGCCAAGAACTGGCTCAACTGCATCTCCTCGAAGGAGGGGCAGATCGCCTTCAACACCGTCAAGGGCTCCATCCCGGCGCGCACGGACCTCAGCGATGAGGACAAGGCCGGATTCTCGGACTACCAGCGCGCGGCGATGGAGTCCTTCGCCTCCGACACGATCGTGTCCTCCATCGCCCATGGCGCCGCCCTGCCCGCCAAGGCCACCAATGCCATGAACGATGCGCTGACCAAGTTCGCCCAGGGCGCCTCCGACGCCGCCGCCCTGCAGGCGGCGCTCAAGGCCGCCTACGACGCGGTGGCCTCCTGACCCAGGTGGGGCGGGGCCCGGCGGCCCCGCCCCACCTGAGCGGGTCCATGAGCGCAGGAACAGGAAGGAGCGGAAGCGCAGTGACAAGCAGGCAGGGCGCCAGGCGCCGTCGTCGAGACTGGAGGCAGTGGGGGCCGGGGCTCCTGCTCATCTCCCCGTCCCTCATCCTCGTGGGCATCTTCGTCTACGGGATGATCGGCATCAACATCAACACCTCCCTGCTGAACATGCACACGGCGGGGCAGGTCTCGGGGCGGAAGGGCTCCGAGCCCGTGGGTCTGGACAACTTCATCGGGCTGTTCGCCAACCCAGATTTCCGCCACTCCTTCATGAATCTGGTGCTGTTCACCGTGGCCTTCCTGGCCGGCACCCTCATCCTCGGCTTCCTGTGGGCCTGGCTGCTGGACCGGCCCATCAAGGGGGAGGGGATCTTCCGCTCGATCTTCCTGTTCCCCATGGCCGTGTCCTTCGTGGCCTCCGGCGTGGTGTGGCGCTGGCTGCTCAACTCCGCCCAGGGTGAGCAGGCCTCGGGGCTCAACCGCCTCTTCGAGATGCTGGGCCTGCGCTTCCTGGAGAGCTCCTGGACCCAGGACACGACCCTGGGGATCCTGGCCATCGCCCTGCCGGCGATCTGGCAGCTGGCCGGCTACGTCATGGCCCTCTTCCTGGCGGGCTTCCGCGGCATCCCCGAGGACCTGCGCGAGGCGGCGCGCGTTGATGGGGCCACGGAGTGGCAGCTGTACCGCTCCATCATCTTCCCCCAGCTCACCCCGATCGCCCTGAGCGCCGTCATCATCATCGGGCACATGTCCCTGAAGTCCTTCGACCTGGTCATGTCCATCACCGACCAGCGCACCTACTCCACCAAGGTGCCGGCCATCGACATGTTCAACTTCATGACGGACAACGACTACTCCAATGCCGCGGCCGTGGGCACGATCCTCCTGGTCCTGGTGGCCATCGCCGTCGTCCCCTATCTCATCCACGACGCCAAGGGGAGGAGATGATGACCGCCATGACACGACCGGCGCGCAGCGCCGTCGCCGCCTCGGGCCGTCGGCCCCTGAGCGCCGGAACCCGCTGGGGGACAACTCTTCGCTACGCCCTGCTCATGGGATCGGTGGTCTTCGTCCTCATCCCGGTCTACGTCCTGCTGGTGACCTCCTTCAAAGGGGCGGTGGAGGCCGACCCCTCGCGGACCTGGTTCCTGCCCGAGACCTGGACCATGCGCAACTGGACCAATGCCTGGCAGGAGCTCTCCGGCGGCCTGCTGCGCTCCCTGGCCCTGGTGATCCCCTCCTCGGTGATCTCCGCGATCCTGGGCAGCGCCAACGGCTTCGTGCTCTCCAAGTGGCGCTTCCCGGGGGCCAACCTGGTCTTCACCCTCATCCTGTTCGGCATGTTCATCCCCTACCAGGCCGTCATGATCCCCCTCATGCGCCTGATCACCAGTGCCGAGATCGGATTCGGGATCCACACGCTGATCCTCATGCACGTGGTCTACGGCATCCCCATCACCACCCTGATCTTCCGCAACTACTACGAGACCATCCCCGCCGAGCTCATCGAGGCGGCCCGTGTTGACGGCGCCGGAATGCTGCGCACCTATGTCTCCGTGGTCCTGCCGATCTCGGTCCCCAGCTTCGTGGTGGTGCTCATCTGGCAGTTCACCTCGGCGTGGAACGACTTCCTCTTCGCCCTGTTCTTCGGCGGGGGAGCCCAGGCGGGGCCCGTGACCCTGGCCCTGAACAACCTGGCGCACGGCTCGATCATGGCCGACTACGGGGCCTCGATGTCCGGGGCACTCATTGCCTCCGTGCCCACGCTGCTGGTCTACATCCTGTTGGGCAAGTACTTCGTGGGCGGGCTCATGGCCGGCAGCGTCAAGGGCTGAGGGCGGCCTCCAGGCGGACGAGTTTGAGAGGCCGGACCCGTCGTGATGTGATCGGGCCATGGCACGCCGCAGCTCCAAGCGCCCCTACGGGCGGGACCATGTGCCCCTGAACATGGATCGCCTGGCTTCCGTGCCGCGCACCCAGCGCGGGCCAGGGGGCGCTGACTTCACAGTGCGCCATCTGCGCGGCAGCGATAAGCCCTACACCTGCCCCGGCTGCCATCGGATCATCCCCGCCGGGACGCCGCATGTGGTGGCCTGGTCCAATGAGTCGCTCTTCGGGGCCGACCGCGGCCTGGAGGAGCGCCGGCACTGGCACACCTCCTGCTGGGAGCGGGGCCTGTGGCGCTAGGCGCCCGGGTCACCGGTTTCTAGACCAGGGGCTCGGGGCTGCGCTCCTCCCAGCCCGGCAGGAGGCGGTCCAGGGCGAAGCGCAGGGGGACGATGTCGCCGTCGCGCCCGCCCTCGCCGATGGTCATCGGCACCGGCTCGGGCGCCGGATGGGCCCCGGCCAGGCGCTGGCGCAGGCTCAGCGGCATGGACAGGACGTAGAAGCGCCCCTCGGTGTCGATGGCCACGGTCTGATCGGCGCGCAGGTACCAGCCCAGGAGGCCCGTGCGCGCGCTGCCCCCGCCATAGCCCTGCACCCGCAGCGGCACCGGGGCCAGCCCCTCGTGACGGGCAACGGCCAGGAAGAGGGAGACGATGCGCTGAGCCCTGGCATGCTCGGCGCCCTGGCGCTCGCGCAGCATGCGCGCCCGCTCAGCGGCCGCATCCCGGCGCCGTCGCGCCCAATTCTCCGGCTGGGCCTGATCCTGGGTGCTCATGAGCCTACTGTAGAGCGAGCCGCCGATTCCCGTGGCGGCCGGGCACGGGACGACGACGGCGCCCGGCATCCTGGGGAAGGTGCTGGGCGCCGTCGTGCGGGCGCAGGAAGCGCGGGTCGAGCCGGACTGGTGGGCCGGGCTGGCTCAGCGGCGCGACCTGCCCTGGCGGGCGCGGGGCGGGCGCGGGGCGGGGACGGCCTCGATGGCCTCAGTGGGGTCGGTCGGCTCGGGGGAGGACGGCGAGGGCGGCGGAGGCGCCGGGGCACTCGTGGCATCGGTCGACTCCGGGCTCTGCGCCACGCTGTCCTCGGACTCGGCGGTCTCCTCAACGGCAGGGCTCAGGGAGGCCAGAGGCTGAAGAACCGGGGCCTGGGGAAGCACGCCTCCCAGCACTCCGCGCATCTCAGCCAGGTAGCTGGACACCGAGTCGCGCTGGCGCTCGAGCTCCTCGAGCTGGCGAGTGGCCACGGCGGCCGCCACATCGGCGTCAGCGCGCGCATCGGACACGATCTGCTCGGCCTCGACACGCGCCTGGGCCAGGGTCTCCTCCGCCTGGGCGAGGGCCTGCTCCTGGCGGTCGCGGGTCTCCTTGTCCGTGCGTGCGCGCACCTCCTCCGCCCGGGCCAGGGCGTCCTGAAGGCGGGCCTCGGCCTCCTCGGCCTGGATCTGCGCCTGAGCCTGCATCTCCTGGATGCGCTCCTTGGTGGCGGCGTGAGCGTCGGAGTCCTCCTGGGCCGCGGCCTCATGGGCGGCCGCGATCTCCAGTGTGGCCTGCTGGCGCAGCTCGGTGGCCTCGGCACGAGCGGCGGCGGCCTCGTCGGCGGCCGAGCGGCGCAGGGCCTCGGACTCGGTGCGCGCCGAGGTCAGGATCTCCTCGGCCTCCCGGCGGGCCTTGCCCAGGGTGAGCTCGGCCTCCTGCTTGGCGTCGGAGATGATCTCCTCGGCGGTGGCGGCCGAGGAGCTGCGCAGCTCGTCGGCCTCGGCGATCGCGGCATCCCGGTTCGCGGTGGCGTCCCGCTCCGAGGAGATGGCGATCTCGGCCGCCTGCTTGCGGGCCTGGGAGAGCACCAGGGCGGACTCGCGCTCGGCTGTGGCGTGCATCTCGGTGACAGCCGCCTGGGAGTCGGCGGAGATCTGAGCCGCCTTGCGCTCTGCGGAGGCCACGAGCTCCTGCGCCCGGGCCTCGGCATTGGCCAGTGTGGTGGAGGCCTCGGACTCCGAGCGGGAGCGCAGCTCTCCGGCCTCACGGCGCGCCTCTGCCAGAAGGGTGGCCGCCTCCGAGGCGCTGCGCTCGGAGAGGTTCTTGGCGTTGGTGCGGGTGCGGGTCAGCAGCGCATCGGCTTCCGCATTGGCCTTGGACAGCACTGAGGCGCTCTGCTCCTCGGCGCTGCGCAGCAGCTGCTCGATGCGTGAGCCCAGGCCCGCGTAGGTGGGCTTGTCCGCCTCGCGCAATCGGCGCTGGGCGTCGGCCAACTCACCGGCGAGCGTCATTGCGCGCTGGTCCAGGCTGGCGACCTCGCGGCGGGCGTCAGCCAGTTGTCGGTTCAGGGTCTCGAGTCGCTGATCGACCTGCGCGCGGTCGTAGCCGCGCATCGTGATCGCGAACTCGCTGAAGTCCTCGGGCACGTTGTTCTCCTCCTGCTGGGCGGTCAGGGTCACCGCCACCTGGCCAAGCGTAGCGATCCCTGGGCCCCCAGCGCACCGGCCTCAGTCCCGGACCTGCACTCCGATGGCGTGACCGGTGACACATTGTGCGCGTTGGGAGCGGCGGAAGGTCACGATGGGATGCGATTGCTCGGAAATGCCCCGACGGTTCCGGGTCGGTTGCTGGACGGAGGCGTACAGGCGGGGCACGGAGTACTTCGCTGAGCGCGTGTCCCTGTGTGAT
Organism: Actinomyces slackii; assembly: GCF_900637295.1. Classification (NCBI taxonomy): domain Bacteria; kingdom Bacillati; phylum Actinomycetota; class Actinomycetes; order Actinomycetales; family Actinomycetaceae; genus Actinomyces; species Actinomyces slackii. Next base: position 1,609,200 of record NZ_LR134363.1, read on the forward strand.
ATTGCCCTGTGTCGCCGGTTGACCGGTCCATCTCATGCGATTCTGGTTGCTCGGCCGCGCCTCGGCGCGCTGAGCGCGACCCCGCGCGGGTCGGCGTACATGTCCGCGAACATAGGAGACCACGTCGTGAAACGACGTATCTTGAGCGCGATCGTGACCGTCCTGGGACTGGTCGTCATCGCCCTGGCCGTCTGCTCCGCCACCATCTGGAAGCCCTCCTCGACGGTCGAGGCGACTCTTGCGCAGAATCCAACCCAGCCCTACGTGGTGACCGCTCCCGGAGTCCTGGGGACCATCGGCTCCGATGTCACCGTCACCGCCACGGCCGCCGATGGAGCCGATGTGCGCGTCGTCGTGGCGAGCGATGCCGATGTTCAGGCCTGGCTCGCCACCGACCCCTACATCTCGGTCACCGGCCTGTCCGCAGACTCCACCTCCCTCCAGGCCGAGGAGGTCACGGAGGCCTGCGGCGCGCCCGCACAGGGAGGGCAGACGCCGAGTGCTGGGGCCACCGCGGGGGAGTGCACGCCCCGGGAGGCCTCCGGTGAGAACCCCGCCTCCGCCTCCGACCTGTGGGAGGACCAGCACACCGGCAAGGGCACGGTGACCTTCGAGCAGTCCGCCTCAGATCCTCAGACGGTGATCATGGCCGTCACCGACGGCAAGGCGGCGGCGCCGAGCATCACGCTGAGCTGGGAGCGCACCGTCTCCACGCCGTGGTACTTCTACGCCGGACTTGTGCTGGGCGGCGTCCTGTTCCTCGTGGGCGTCTTCCTGTTCCTCATCGACATCCAGATGCGCAATGCCGATGCCCAGCGCCGCTCGCGTGCCGCCGAGCGCGCCGCGCGAGTCGCCGCGGCCGACGGCGTGTCCACCGCGTCCATCCCGCAGCTCGATGACCCTGACCGCCCGCTGACCCGCCGTGAGAAGCGGGACAAGGAGCGTGCCGAGTCCGAGGGCGAGGAGTGGACCGATCCGCGCACCGGGCGTGTCTACCGCGACGGCGTCGAGGTTCCTGAGGTGCCTCAGGGACCGCAGGCCGCCCAGGGAATCGCCGCCGCGGGCGCCTGGGCGGGAGCCCAGGCGGAGGAGGCTCAGGGGCACGCCGCCCTGGGCGCGGACCAGGCCGTGCAGGCCGCAGGTGACGCTGCAGGCGGCGCTGCGCAGGCCGCTGGCGGCTTCGGCGGTGCGCACGAGGCCGCCACCATGGCTCACCAGGGAGTGGCCGGCATGAGGAGTCCTGCCTCCTTCGCGGCAGGCTCCATGGAGAGCGAGACCGCCGAGGTTCCCCCGGTGATCGACGACCCCGCCCCGGCGGAGCAGGACCACTCCCGTTTCGCCCCGTCATGGCAACAGGGATCAGGTCAGGGTGAGGGCCTGGCCCCCGAGGGTCAGACGGGTGCCTTCTCACTTCCCGGCCAGCACGAGCAGGCCTCCCTGCAGACGCCCTACTCCATGCCCGAGCAGGCCCCTGGAGCGACCGAGGCCTGGGGCCAGGGTCAGCAGGCTCAGCAGGCCTGGGGTCAGGCCCCGGCCGCCGGTGCGACCGATGCTTGGGATCAGGGTCAGCAGGCTGCTCAGCAGTCCTGGGGCCAGGACCCAGCCACTGCTGCGACCGGCACGTGGGACCAGCCCCAGCAGGCCTGGGGCCAGGAGCCGGCCACGGCTGCGACCGACGCCTGGGGCCAGGACCAGCAGGCTTGGGAGCAGGACCCGACCGCCGCAGCGACGGGCACGTGGGACCAGCCCCAGCAGGCTCAGCAGTCCTGGGGTCAGGAGCCGGCCGCCGGTGCAGCCGAGGCTTGGGATCAGGGTCAGCAGATGGGCCAGGACCCAGCCACTGCCGCGACCGGCACCTGGGGCCAGGGCCAGCAGGCTTGGGAGCAGGACCCGACCGCCGCAGCGACGGGCACGTGGGACCAGCCCCAGCAGGCTCAGCAGTCCTGGGGTCAGGAGCCGGCCGCCGGTGCGACTGACGTCTGGGATCAGGGGCAGCAGGCTGCTCAGCAGTCCTGGGGTCAGGAGCCGGCCGCCGGCGCGACCGATGCCTGGGATCAGGGCCAGCAGGCCTGGGGCCAGGACCCGACCGCCGCAGCGACGGGCACGTGGGACCAGCCCCAGCAGGCTTGGGATCAGGGCCAGCAGACTTGGGGCCAGGACCACGCGGCCTTCGGCCAGGATCAGGCTGCCGTGCCCACCGGGCACGACCCGCAGTGGCCTGCCCCGCAGGTCCAGGACACCCACGGGGCCTTCGCCGTGCCGCAGGCTCCTGCCACCCCCGAGCCGCTCGCACCTGCGGGCCCGGCACCGGTGGCCCAGGGCACCCCGGCTGCAGGATTCCCGGCCACGGCCCCCGGCGCCGCTCTGGAGGACTACACGGTCTCCGCCGAGGAGATCAACGCCGCCAACGCAGTCCCCGTCTCACAGGACCCGATGCATGAGGAGCACGCACGATGACCAGTCGCAGAGCCTTCCTGGCCGGAGGCACCGCCTCGGCCCTCGCCATGACCCTGGCCGCCTGCTCTCAGGAGAAGGCCCCCACGACCCCCACGGTCACGGAGTCCGCCGCTCCCCAGTCCGCCCTGACTCCCGAGAAGCTCGCGGAGGTCCTCAAGCGGATCAAGACCGGCATGGACGCGGCTGATGCTAAGAAGGACCCCGAGCTCCTCAAGGGCTTCCTGGAGAACCCCGCGGCGCGCTTCCGCCAGGCTGAGTACGCCCTGGCCACGGCCACCAAGGAGGACTCCCACATCCAGGTGCTGCCCGCCACCACCAGTCAGACCAGCTCGGCCGGCGTGACCCTGGACTTCCCCCGAGTGGCGATCAATGTCACCGAGGAGCCCTCTGAGAACGTCGCCCCCTTCCTCATGACCATGCGCCAGAACACGGCGCGCGACAACTTCCAGCTGTGGGCATGGGTCCAGCTCTTCCCCGGCGCGGAGGTTCCTCCGATCGACAACCTGCTCCAGGGCTCCAAGCAGGTCGTCGCCGACACCGAGGGTCTGGTGGCCACCCCCCAGGCGGTCCTGGAGTCCTACATCGACGCCCTGAACAATCCTGATGGCGAGAACGGCAAGGCCTTCGCCGACGACCAGCTGCGCCAGCAGGTGGCGGCTCAGCGAGGCGTGGACTTCGGCGGGCTGGGAGAGGTCAAGGTGACGGCCGCGGCCGGCAGCGACGGTCTGCTCGGCCTGCATGTCGCCGACGGCGGAGCCATCGCCGTGACCACCCTGACCTACACGGTCGTCTTCAAGCGGACCGTCGATGGGGCGACCCTCAACGTCCACAGCGATATCGGCGCCCTGCTGGGGGAGAACACGGCTGTTGTGGGCACCGTCACCGCCACCTACGAGGCCATGGTCGCCTTCTTCATCCCAGTCCAGGGCGGGGACGGCAAGGCCGTCGCCCTCGGCGCGGACACGGTCCTGGCCAAGGTCGAGCGCGACGACAACCAGACGCCCGCGCCCACAGCCACACCGACCGGCTGAGCGGCCAGCGCCCAGCGGACCCCGTGTGAGCCGCCCTGTCCCCAGTGGGGATCGGGCGGCTCACTGCGTCGCACTTGGCCCGTAGCGGAGTCGAGCCGGTCAGCGGCATAGCCCTTGGGGGTGTGGTGACACAATGTCCCGCGTTGATCAGCGGCCCAGTGCCGCGCCGTCGAGCGGGCATGGCCCGAGGAAGGCAAACCCATGAGCATGTTCGGAGCCGTTGACCTGTCCAGCCTCGCCCCCAAGACCGGGCCGGCAGGAGCCGGCGGCCCGGGGGCCGCGACCGGTGCGCCGGCGCCCGCCCGTCCGGCAGCGGCTGGCGCCCAGGCCTCAGGAGGCCTGCCCGCTCCGCTCATCGTCGATGTCGATGCCACCACCCTGCGCGACGTCGCCGAGATCAGCACCCAGGTCCCCGTCCTGGTGGTCCTCCACTCCACGCGCAGCCAGGCCGCCACCGAGCTCGTCGAGCTCCTGGGCCGCCTGGTCGGCGAGTACTCCGGGCGCTTCCAACTGGCCCGGGTCGACGTCGATACCGCCCCCGAGGTCGCCCAGGCCCTCCAGGCCCAGGCCATCCCCGCCGTCATGGCACTCCTGGCCGGCCAGCCGGTGCCGATCTTCCAGGGCTCCGCAGCCGAGGAGCAGGTGCGCTCCGTTCTGGACCAGCTCCTGGAGCTGGCCGCCTCCAACGGCATCACCGGCACCATCGCCGTCGAGGGCCAGGCCGCTCCTGGCGAGCCGGCCGAGCCCGAGGAGACCGAGGTCGAGCGCGCCGCCCGCGAGGCCATCGAGGCCGGCGACTTCACCGCCGCCGAGGAGGTCTACACCCGGGCCATCAACCAGAGCCCGGGCGACGACACCCTCAAGGCCGCCCGCAATCAGGTCCGCCTCCTGGCCCGCCTGGATGGCCAGGACCCCACCGCGCTCCTGGCCGCGGCGGACGCCGCGCCCCAGGACCTCGACGCGGCCCTGGCCGGCGCCGACGCCGCCTTGGCGCTGGGGGACCTCGACGCGGCCCTGGGCCGGGCCCTGGAGGCCGTGCGCAGCCACACCGGCGAGGAGCGCGAGACCGCGCGGCTGCGCGTCCTGGAGCTCTTCGACGTCATCGGCGCAGACGCCCCCGAGGTCGGCCGGGCCCGCCGCCAGCTGGCCAGCATCCTCTACTGACCTCTACTGAACTCTGCTAACCCCTTCTGACAGGGCGCGAGGCCGGTTGCCGCAGTGACGGCAACCGGCCTCGCGGGGCTTAGCCCGATCGATCCCGTGGAGGGGATCAGTCGATGGGGGTGGCCTCGATCTTCCAGACCTCACGGGCGTAGTCGCTGATCGTGCGGTCCGAGGAGAAGCGGCCCGAGCGGGTGATGTTCACCCAGGCCCGCCGCTGCCAGGCGCGGGCATCGGCGTAGTCGGCCGCCATAGCGTCCTTGGTCTCGCGGTAGGCGGCGAAGTCGCCCAGCACGTAGTAGACATCGGCGGGCTCGTTGGAGGCCTCCAGGAGGCTGCGGCGCAGGTCGGCGAACCAGCCCGAGCCGTTGTCATCCAGGGTGCCGTCGGTGAAGGCGTCCAGGACGCGCTTGAGGCCCGGGACGTTCTCGTAGTGCCACACCGGGTTGTAGGTCTCGCGCAGGGAGGGCAGCTCGTCCTCGGTGGCGCCGAAGATGTAGGCGTTGTCCTGGCCCACGGATTCCAGGATCTCCACATTGGCGCCGTCGAGAGTGCCCAGGGTCAGGGCGCCGTTCATCATGAACTTCATGTTGGAGGTGCCCGAGGCCTCCTTGCCGGCCATGGAGATCTGCTCGGAGACGTCCGCAGCCGGGATGATGTGCTCGGCTGGGGAGACGTTGTAGTTGTGGACGAAGACCACCTTGAGGGTCTTGGAGACCACGGGGTCGTTGTTGACCAGCTCGGCGACGGCGTTGATGAGCTTGATGACGCCCTTGGCGCGGATGTAGCCGGGGGCGGCCTTGGCGCCGAAGATGAAGACTCGCGGCGCCACCTCCAGCGAGGGGTCCTCCTTCATCCGGAAGTAGAGGTCCAGGATGTAGATGGCGTTGAGCAGCTGGCGCTTGTACTCGTGGAGGCGCTTGATCTGAACATCGAAGATCGCGTCGGGGTTGATCTCCACGCCCTCGCGCTGGGCGATCCAGGCGGCGAAGTCGGCCTTGTTGTCCCGCTTGATCTGGGCCAGGCGGTCGTAGACGGACTCGTCGACCGCGTCGGTGTAGCGGTCCAGGATCGAGAGGTCCTTGGCCCAGGCGTCGGAGCCGGTGACCTCATCGAGCAGGTCGGACAGGCGCGGGTTGCACTGGCGCAGCCAGCGGCGCGGGGTCACGCCGTTGGTCTTGTTGTTGAAGCGCTCGGGCCAGATGGCGTGCCACTCGCCCAGGGTCTCGCGCTTGATGATCTCGGTGTGCAGGGCGGCGACGCCGTTGATGGAGTAGGAGGCGTAGCAGGCGATCCAGGCCATGCGCACCGTGTCCCCGGACAGGGGGGCCATGTAGTCGATGGTGCCCTGGTCCAGGCCGCGCTGGGCCATGTCGGCGCGGAAGCGGCGGTCGATCTCGCGGACGATCTCCATGATGCGCGGGAAGAGGCGCTCGAAGATGGAGACCTCCCAGGTCTCCAGGGCCTCGGCCAGCACGGTGTGGTTGGTGTAGGCGAAGGTCTTGGAGACGACCTCCCAGGCCTCCTCCCAGCCCATCCTGTGCTCGTCCAGCAGGATGCGCATGAGCTCGGGGATGGCCAGCACCGGGTGGGTGTCGTTGAGCTGGATGGCGTTGTAGTCGGCGAAGCCGGTCAGGTCCGAGCCGTGGTGCTCGACGTAGTTCTCCACGATCTGCTGCAGGGAGGCCGAGCAGAAGAAGTACTGCTGGCGCACCCGCAGGACCTTGCCCTCATAGGTGGTGTCATTGGGGTAGAGGACGCGGGAGATGTCCGAGACGTGCTCGCGCTCGACGATGGCCTCGGTGAAGCGCTGGGAGTTGAAGGCGTCGTAGTCGAACTCCCGGACCGGCTCGGCCTTCCATAGGCGCAGGGTGCCCACGTTCTTGGTGCCGTAGCCGGTGATGGGCATGTCGTAGGGGATGGCCCGCACATCCATGTCCTGGTAGTGGACCAGGCGCTGGGCCTCCTCGCGGCGCACGACGAAGGGGTAGCCCTCCTCCATCCAGGGGTCGGGGTGCTCGGTCTGGAAGCCGTCCTCGAAGAGCTGCTTGAACAGGCCGTAGCGGTAGAGGATGCCGTAGCCGGTCACCGGCAGGTCCAGGGTGGCGCAGGAGTCGAGGAAGCAGGCGGCCAGACGGCCCAGGCCGCCGTTGCCCAGGGCCGCGTCGGGCTCCTGCTCCAGGACCTCGGTCAGGCTCTGGCCGAAGGTGCTCACGGCCTGGCCGGCCTCCTCCACCAGGCCCAGGTTGGACAGGTTGTTGAGCAGCGCGCGGCCCATGAGGAACTCGGCGGAGAAGTAGTGCTCCTGGCGCCCGGCGTTGTACTTCTGCCAGGTGGCGTACCAGTTATCGGCAATGGCGTCGACGACGGCGGCTGACAGTCCCTGCCATGCCTCCATGGGGGTTGCGGCGGCGGCGGGGCGGCCGGAGACGGCGCGCACCTGCGCGGGGGCGCTTGTGACCAGGTTCTGTGGCATGACTTCTTTCCTCATGGGACGGCGATGACAGCGGCTGCATGATCCTTCGATTGCAAGAATCTTGCAGGAACCGCCAGCAGCCTACCCTCTCCGCGCCGCAGGGGACACGGCAGGGCGTGTGACGATGCCCCAACAAGGCTCGACCAGAGCGGCGATCGCCCGCCGGAACGGTGTCCGACGGGCGATCAGCGGCTGGCGCTCAGGCCAAGCGATAGGACTTCAGTCCCGGCTGGGGCGCAGGAAGACCGCGCCCATGGGGGGCACGCGCAGGCGCACCGAGGCCGGGCGGCCGTTCCAGGGCAGCTCCTCGGCCTCGACGCGACCCAGGTTGCCCACGCCCGATCCGCCATAGGTCTGGGAGTCGGTGTTGAGCACCTCGTCCCAGTCACCGGCGAAGGGCAGACCCACCCGGTAGCCCTCGTGGGGGGTGCCGGCGAAGTTGACCACGCAGACCACGAGGTCCTCGCGGCCCTCGGCGTCGGTGCCCTTGCGCAGGTAGGACAGGACGTTGTGGTCGCCGTCGCCGGCCTCGATCCACTCGAAGCCCCGGTGGGAGAAGTCCTCGGTCCACAGGGCGGGGGAGTCCTTGTAGAGGCGGTTGAGATCGCTGACCAGGGTCAGCAGGCCCTGGTGGCCGGGGTCGTCCAGGATCCACCAGTCCAGGGAGTGGTCGGCGTTCCACTCCGCGCCCTGGCCGAACTCCTGGCCCATGAACAGCAGCTGCTTGCCCGGGTGGGACCACTGGTAGGCGTACAGGGCGCGCAGCCCCGCCAGCTCCTGCCAGGCGTCGCCTGGCATCTTGGACAGCAGCGAGCCCTTGCCGTGGACGACCTCGTCATGGCTCAGTGGCAGGATGAACTGCTCGGAGAAGGCGTAGACCAGGGAGAAGGTCAGCTCGCCGTGGTGGTAGCGGCGGTTGACCGGGTCCTCGGCCAGGTAGCGCAGAGTGTCATTCATCCACCCCATGTTCCACTTCAGCCCGAAGCCCAGGCCCCCGTACTCGGTGGGGGCGGTCACGCCCGGCCAGGCGGTGGACTCCTCGGCGGCCATGATGATGCCGGGGTGCTTGCGGTAGGCGGTGGCCGTGGACTCCTGCAGGAGGCTGATGGCCTCGAGGTTCTCCCGCCCGCCGAACTGGTTGGGGTGCCACTGGCCGTCCTCGCGGGAGTAGTCCAGGTAGAGCATGGAGGCCACCGCGTCCACGCGCAGGCCGTCGGCGTGGAACTCCTCGAGCCAGTACAGGGCGTTGGCCACCAGGAAGTTGCGCACCTCGTTGCGCCCGAAGTTGAACACGTAGGTGCCCCAGTCGGGGTGCTCGCCGCGGTGCGGGTCGGGATCCTCGTACAGGGCGGTGCCGTCGAATCGTGCCAGCGCCCACTCGTCCTTGGGGAAGTGGGCCGGCACCCAGTCCAGGATGACGCCGATGCCGGCCTGGTGGAGCTTGTCCACCAGGTAGCGGAAGTCGTCAGGGGTGCCGAATCGCGCCGTCGGGGCGTAGTAGCCGGTGACCTGGTAGCCCCAGGACCCGCCGAAGGGGTGCTCGGCCACGGGCAGGAACTCCACATGCGTGAAGCCGGCCTCCTTGACATAGGGCACCAGCTCCTCGGCCAGCCCCCGGTAGCCCAGTCCCTGGCGCCAGGAGCCGACATGCACCTCGTAGATGCTCATGGGGCCGCTGTGGGGGTCGGTGGCGGCGCGCTTGTCCATCCACTCCTGGTCCTGCCACTCGTGGAAGCGGTCGGTGACCACCGAGGCGGTGGCCGGGGGGACCTCGGTGGCGCGGGCCATGGGGTCGGCCTTCTGGTGCCAGGAGCCGTCGGCGAAGCACAGCTCGAACTTGTAGCGGGCGCCCACGCCCACGCCGGGGATGAACAGCTCCCACACGCCCGAGGAGCCCAGGGAGCGCATGGCGGTGGCGGTGCCGTCCCAGTAGTTGAAGTCGCCGACCACGCGCACCGCGCGGGCATTGGGGGCCCACACGGCGAAGGCGGTTCCCTCGACCTCGCCCATGGGGCCCGAGTAGCGCTTGATGTGGGCGCCCAGGACCTCCCACAGCTCCTCGTGGCGGCCCTCGGAGATGAGATAGGTGTCCATCTCGCCCAGGGTCGGCATGAAGCGGTAGGGATCATCCACCGTCACGCTCTCCTCGCCATAGGTGACGGTGAGGCGGTAGTCGGGGATCTCCTGGCCGGGCAGCAGGGCGGTCCACACCCCGTCCTGCTCGTGGGTCGCGGGGTAGGAGCCCTGCGCGGTCTCCACCACGACGGCGTCGGCCAGGTGCCGCACCGTGCGCACGGTCACGCCGTGCTCGCCCACATGGGCGCCCAGGATCTCGTGGGGGTTGTGGTGGCGCGCATAGGCGATATCGGACAGCACCCACGGCTCCACGTGGATGGGGGACGGTCCGGAGGGGGCCGAGTCGGGGACGTCGTCGGGCTCAGGGGTAGTGGAGTCTGTCATGCGGCAACTCTTCCATGCGAAGGTGGGTTCGGGGGAGGGTTTGGGCGATCAATGGCCGGCGGCGCCGACGGCGCTCATGAGGGTGATTCGCTGGGCGCCTCCTGACCGGCCGAGGGGCCCTGAAGGAGCGAGGCGATGGCCGCCACCGGGATATCCAGCCAATCGGGGCGGTTGCGGGCCTCGTAGACGGCCTCGTAGAGGGCCTTGTCCAGCTCCAGGCAGGCCAGCAGCACCCCGGCCGCGGCCCGGCCCTGCTCATCGCGCGCCGGGGCGGCCTCCTCATAGCCCTGGGCGAAGGCCGAGCGCATCGCGGCCAGCCAGTCGGCGTGGGCGGCACCGCCCACCGCGGCGGCGTAGTCGAAGGAGCGCAGCATCCCGGCCACGTCCCGCAGCGGCTGATCGGCCTGGCTGCGCTGGGCCAGGGGGCGCAGGGGCTCGCCCTCGAAGTCCAGGACGTACCAGCGCTCGGCGCCCCCGATCTCGTGGAGGACCTGGCCCAGGTGGTAGTCGCCGTGAACGCGGGTGGCCCGGTCCAGGGCGGGCAGCGCAGCCAGGTCGGCCAGCATCCGCTCCACGCCCTCGGCCAGGCTCTCGACGCGACTGCCGAGCTCGGGGACCTCGGTCATGGCCCACCGGCAGCGCTGGCGCAGGTCGGCGACCAGGTCATCGGGCGCCGCGGGCTCGGCGCTGCCCAGGGCGGCGGCGAGGTGGCCGTGCATCTGGGCCGTCGTGGCCCCCAGGTCCCGGGCCAGTGCCAGGGCCCGATCGCGCACCGGGCCGTTGGCGTCATCCGTGGCGGCCAACTCGCAGAACAGCTCGAAGCCGTCGTCGGCCCGGGGCACGAAGGTGCAGGCCACCGCCGAGTCCGTGGAGGCGGTCGAGCCATCGGGCTGGATCCAGGACAGGTGGGACCAGGCCACCGGGGTGCGCACCCGGTCCCAGCCCTGGCGGGCCAGGGCCACGGAGACCTCCACGTCCGGGTTGCGCCCATGGGCCAGCACCCGCAGCAGCTTGACGATGAGATCGCCGGTGGCGCCATCCTGGCGGCCCGCGGCTCCCTCGGGCCCGGGGGCCGGCAGGATCACCGAGGTGTTGGACTGCTCGCCGGTGGTCACGCGCAGGCGCTCGGCCCGCTGGATGATGGCTCGGGCGCCCGCCTCATCGAGCACGGTGCCTGCCTCCAGCGCCCCGGCGGCCCAGGCCCGCCAGAAGGCGGGGTGATGGGCGCCGTCGACCAGGGCCACCTCCCCCGTGGGGGTCTGGGCGATCAGCCCGTGGGCGCCGGGGGCCTGGCCGGGGGTGGCGAAGCCCTCCAGGGCGTCGGCCTCCTCCAGGACCAGGGGGACCTGGAGGATCACCGGCTCGCCCTGCCCGTCACGGGGCGCGGCGATGAGCAGGCTGCGCACGCCGGGGGCCGGCTCCTGGCAGGCCAGGATGCTCAGGGTGCCCGGCGCCGGGGCGGCCTCGCCCTTGAGGGGGAACCAGCGCCGCTTCAGCAGCCATGGCTCCAGGGCCGCCAGGAGCTCGGCGTCCTGGGGCCACGAGGCAGCGGCGCGGTCCTGAGTGGCCCGGGTCGCGGCACCGGTGGGCGGGGTGGTGGTCATGCGCCCTCCTGGTCATCCTGGGCCGGGGCGCCGGTGCTGCCCGCGTCCTCGCCCTCGGGTGCTGGGCTCGCGTCCGGGCCAGGGGCGACGGCGAGCCAGTAGTAGCCGCGCGCTCCCAGGGTCAGGGTCAGGAGTCCGGAGTCATCGATGTCGGGGAAGGCCGTGCCGCCGAAGACATCGAGGGTGGACATCCCCGCCAGCTCCGGCACCTCGATGCGCACCGAGCGCGGCACGGCCGACAGGTTGGCCACGCACAGCAGCGTCTCCCCATCGGCGGTCTCGGGGTCATCGCTGCGGGTGTGGGCCAGAACCGCCTCATCGCTGGTGTCGCGCAGGCGGAAGTCCCCGCGCCCCAGCACCGGGTGGGCCCGGCGCAGGTGGAGCAGGCGGCGGGTGAAGTGCAGCAGGGAGTCGGGCCGGCCCATCTCCGTGGCCACCGTCAGATGCGCATAGCCCGGGGCCTGGATGACCGGCAGGGTCAGGGCGCCGGGGTCCACGGCCGTGGAGAAGCCCATGTTGGGGGAGTCATCCCACTGCATGGGGGTGCGCACCGCGTCGCGGTCCTCCAGCCAGATGTTCTCCCCCATGCCGATCTCGTCGCCGTAGTAGAGGCAGGGGCTGCCCGGCAGGCTCATGAGCAGGGCATGGGCCAACTCGATCTCCGCCCGCGAGGCGTCCAGGAGGGGGGCCAGGCGCCGCCGGATCCCCACATTGGCGCGCATGCGCTCCTCGGGGGCGTACCAGGCGTACATCTGCTCGCGCTCGGCGTCGGTGACCATCTCCAGGGTCAGCTCATCATGGTTGCGCAGGAAGGTCCCCCACTGGCCATGGGCCGGGATCTGGGGGGTGCGCTCCAGGACCCAGCGGATGGCCGTGGCCGACTCCGCGCGCAGGGCGTAGTAGATGCGGGGCATGACCGGGAAGTGGAAGCACATGGTGCACTCCGGGGCCTCATCGGTGCCGAAGTACTCCACCACGTCATGGGGCCACTGGTTGGCCTCGGCGATGGTGATGACCCCGGGGAACTCCCGGTCCAGCATGGCGCGGATGCCGGCGATGACCTCGTGGGTGCCCCCCAGGTTCTCGCAGTTGGTGCCCTCGACCTCCACCAGGTAGGGGATGGCGTCCAGGCGGAAGCCGTCCACGCCCGTGCGGGCCCAGAACCGCACCACATCATGGACGGCCTCGATGACGGCCGGGTTGTCGTAGTTGAGGTCGGGCTGATGGGAGAAGAAGCGGTGCCAGTAGAACTGGCCGCGCTCGACGTCGTAGGCCCAGTTGGACTCCTCGGTGTCCACGAAGATGATGCGCGTGCCCGGGTAGCCGGAGTCGTCATCGCGCCACACGTAGAAGTCCCCGTAGGGGCCCTCGGGGTCGGAGCGGGAGGACTGGAACCAGGGGTGGGCGTCCGAGGTGTGGTTGAGCACCATGTCGATGACGATGCGGATGCCCCGCTGGTGCGCCTGGTGGACCAGCTCGCGGAAGTCCTCCATGGTGCCGTAGCGCGGGTCGATGGCCGTGTAGTCGGAGATGTCGTAGCCGCCGTCGCGCATGGGGGAGGGGTAGAAGGGCGGGATCCACAGGCAGTCCACCCCCAGCCAGGCCAGGTAGTCCAGGCGGGAGATCAGGCCGGGCAGGTCCCCCACGCCATCGCCGTCGGAGTCGGCGAAGGAGCGCAGCAGCGCCTCGTAGAACACGGCGGTGCGGAACCACTGGGGGTCGGCGCTGACGCCCGGGCGCTCCTGGGCGGGCAGGACCGGGACCCCGGGAATGGCCGGGGTGATGGTCATCGGCGCCGGCAGGCCGCCCGCGGTCAGGGGCGCCCGGACAACGGGGATCGACCCCGAGGTCGTGGCCACCGCCGGGGCGGTGAGCGCCTCGGGCCCAGCCGAGGGGGCGGCCGGGGCGACGGGGGAGCCGGCCAGCCCCGCCACCGCCTCGGGCCCAGCCGGATGAGCGGCGCTCACAGAGCCTCCACGGAGAAGACGTGGGCGCTGCGCCCGGCGAAGGGATCGAGGTGCACGTAGTTCTGGCCCGACCACTCATAGGACTCCCCGGTCAGCTCATCGGTCACGCGCACCACCGGGCGAGAGCCGTCGGTGCCCTCCGGCAGGCCCAGGGCCTCCAGGTCCAGGTAGACCTCCCCGGCCCGGGCCCCATGCGGATCCAGGTTGACCACAGTCAGCACGACGTCCTCGGCCCCCGTGGGGCTGTGAGCGGCCTCCACGCGCTTGGAGTAGGCGATCAGGGCATCATCGCTGGTGGGATGGAAGACGATGTCCCGCAGCTGGCGCAGGGCGGGGTGGGCGGCGCGCGCGGAGTTCAGGCGCGTGAGCAGATCCTCGATGCCGTTGAGACGCGCCGCGGCGAAGTCGCGCGGCTTGTACTCGTACTTCTCGTTGTCGATCTGCTCCTCGTAGCCCGGCCTGGGCGTGGACTCGGCCAGCTCGTAGCCCGAGTAGATGCCCCAGGTGGGGCTCAGCGTGGAGGCCAGGACCGCCCGCAGCTTGAAGGCCGGCACCTTGCCGTTGGTCATGAAGGGCGTGAGGATGTCGTGCGTGGTGGGCCAGAAGGCCGGGCGCAGCACGTGGGCCGTGTCCCGACTCAGCTCCTCCATGTACTCGGTGATCTCCGCCTTGGTGTTGCGCCAGGCGAAGTAGGTGTAGGACTGGTGGAAGCCGATCATCCCCAGGGTGCGCATCATGGCCGGGCGGGTGAAGGCCTCGGCCAGGAAGAGGACATCAGGGGACTCCTCGCGCACCTCGGCGATGAGGCGCTGCCAGAAGGGCAGGGGCTTGGTGTGGGGGTTGTCCACGCGGAAGATGGTCACGCCGTGGGCGATCCAGGTGCGCACCACCTCCAGGATGGCGGCGTAGATGCCCTCGGGGTCGTTGTCGAAGTTCAGGGGGTAGATGTCCTGGTACTTCTTGGGCGGGTTCTCCGCGTAGGCGATGGAGCCGTCGGCCAGGACCGTGAACCACTCGGGGTGCTCGGCCACCCACGGGTGGTCGGGGGAGCACTGCAGGGCCAGGTCCAGGGCCACCTCCATGCCCAGCTCGCGGGAGCGCGCCACCAGGGCGTCGAAGTCCTCGAAGCTGCCCAGGTCCGGGTGGATCGCGTCATGCCCGCCATCGGCCGAGCCGATGCCGTAGGGGGAGCCGGGGTCCCCGGGGCGGGCGGTCAGCGTGTTGTTGCGGCCCTTGCGGTTGGTCAGGCCGATCGGGGAGATCGGGGTGAGGTAGAGGACGTCGAAGCCCATGGCGGCGATGCGCTCCAGGCGCTCAGCGGCGGTGCGCAGCGTGCCCGAGTGCCAGTTGCCGTGCTCGTCAGCCCCGGACCCCAGGGAGCGCGGGAAGATCTCATACCAGGAGCCGGTCAGGGCGCGGGAGCGGTCCACCTGGAGGGGGTAGGTGGCCGACGGCGAGACGTGATCGCGCAGCGGCAGGCGCTCCAGTGCGTCGGTGACCTGGGTGGACAGGCCCGTGGCCAAGCGCTCCTCAGGGGACTGGCCGGCGTCGCGCAGGGCCCCGGCCGCCCAGGTCAGGGCGGAGGCGTCGTTCTCGTCGCGCCCGGGCACGGCCGCGGCGCGCTCCAGGACCCTGGCGCCCTCCTCCAGCATGAGCTCGACGTCGACCCCCGCGGGCACCTTGATGCCGGCGTCGTGCGCCCAGGTGCCGTAGGGGTCCGACCATCCCTCGACGCGGAAGGACCACGCCCCGGGGGAGTCGGCTGCCAGGCGGGCCTCGTAGCGGTCCAGGCCTACGGCGATCTCGCGCATGCGGGCGCTGGGGCCGTCAGTGCCGTCGGGGCGCACCAGAACGGCGGTGGCGCCGAAGCGGTCATGGCCCTCCCGGAAGACGGTGGCGCGGATCGGGATGACCTCACCGGGCACCGCCTTGGCCGGCCAGCGGCCGTCCTCCACTACTGGGAAGACCTCGGTGACGGGGATGCGACCGATCGGGGCGTAGGGTGCCGGGATCGGGGCAGTGGTTGTGGGGGCAGAGGACTGGGACGCGGCGCTGCGCGTGGTGTTCGCGGTCACAGTCCAAGCCTACGGTGTTCGGCTCCTCCGCGTCACATCCACGGTGCTCTTCTTCTCGCGCCGTCCCCTGCGCTGCGCCCTGTGCCCCTGCGCTCCGGCGGGCCGCCCCCTGCGCCGAGGTAGACATTTTCCGCCGAGGTAGACGGTGAATGCGTCTATCTCGGCGGACAATGTCTACCTCGGCGGGTTATAGGCCGGCGCTCAGTAGTCCATGTGCATGGCGGCGCGCACGGCATCCAGGGTGGCGGTGGCGACCTGGGTGGCCCGCTCGTTGCCGGCGCGCAGCACGCTGAGCAGATAGGCCTCGTCGGCCGCCAGCTCGGCCCGGCGCGCGCGAATCGGGGCGAAGTACTCGTTGACCGCCTCGATGGTCAGGGTCTTGAGGGCTCCCGCACCGCCGTCGCCGATGCGCTCGGCGATCTGCTCCGGCTCTCCGGCCCCGCACAGGGAGGCCAGCGTCAGGAGGTTGGCCACCTCCGGGCGGGAGGCGGGATCGTAGGTGATGACCCGGTCGGAGTCCGTCTTGGCCTTCTTGAGCAGCTTGGCGGTCTCATCGGCGCTCATGCGAAGCTCGATCGTGTTGCCCCGGGACTTGCTCATCTTCTCCCCGTCCAGGCCCAGCAGCAGGGGAGCCTGCCCCAGCAGGGCCTCGGGACGGCGGAAGACCGGGCGCTTCTTGTCCGCCCGCCCGTAGCGCTTGTCGAAGCGCTGGGCGATGAGCCGGGCCTGCTCCAGGTGGGGGAGCTGGTCCTTGCCCACCGGCACCAGGTTGGCCTGGCAGAAGAGGATGTCGGCGGCCTGGTGGACGGGGTAGGTCAGCAGCAGGCCGCTCATGGCGCGACCATCGGTGGCCTCCAGCTCGGCCTTGACCGTGGGGTTGCGGTGCAGCTCGGACTCGGTGACCAGGGACAGGAAGGGCAGCACGAGCTGGTTGGCGGCCGGCACCGCCGAGTGGGCGAAGATCGTCGAGCGCTGTGGGTCCACGCCCACGGCCAGGGAGTCGCACACCAGGGACAGGACGCGCTCGCGGATCGGGCCGACGCCGTCGCGATCGGTGATCACCTGGTAGTCGGCCACGAGGATCCAGGTATCGATGCCCATGTCCTGGATCGGGGCCCAGGTGCGCATGGTCCCGAAGTAGTGCCCCAGGTGCATATTGCCGGTGGGGCGCACGCCGGTGAGCATGCGGTAGCGGCCGGGGTTGGCGGGCATATCAGCCTCGATCTCGCGGCTGCGGGCGATCGAGCGCGCCAGGGAGGCCTCTGAGGTGGAGGTGGCCAGGGCCTCCTCGGCGGAGGGGGCGGGGGCCGTGGCCTGGGAGGCGGTCGAATCGGTGTGCGTCATGAGAGCGATCCTAAGGCAGTCGCGGTCCTCGCCCGTCCCCGGCACCTCAGTTCCGGATGCGGCTCAGGGTCTCCAGCGGCTCGCCGGAGAAGTAGACGCGCAGGGACAGGGCGTCCATGGAGGTGGTGTCCCCGGGCCGGTCCTGGCGGCAGGGCCGCTCCCTGGAGGACTCCTGGGAGGCCAGGGAGCGGGCCTCCTTCTCCGGCATGCCCCGGTTGACGCGCCGGGCCAGGGCGAAGGGCGAGGTGTGGGGCTGGGGCACCGCCCAGGAGGAGTCCCAGGCCACGTGCCAGTCCGCGCCGTGGCCCTCGGGCAGGAGGACCTCCGCCTGGTCGAGGGAGCCGTTGATGACCACGAGCAGGTCGTCGTCGTTCCACAGGCGGCCCGAGCGCAGCATCTGGACCACGCGGATATGCGGATCGTGCCAGGACGCCGAGTCCATCGGCTCGCCGTCGCCGCCGAACCAGGACAGGTCGGCGATGGTGTCGCCCTCCAGGATCCGGCCGGTGGCGAAGCGGTCCGGGCGCACCACCGGGTGCGCCTGGCGCATGTGGATGAGGAAGCGCGTGGTGGCGGTCAGGTCGCGCTGCCAGGTCTCCAGGTCCCAGTCCACCCAGGACAGGGGGGAGTCCTGGCAGTAGCAGTTGTTGTTGCCCTCCTGGGTGCGCCCCAGCTCGTCGCCTCCCAGGAGCATGGGCGTTCCGGCGCTGAGGAAGAGCGTGCCCAGCATGTTGCGCATGGAGCGACGGCGCAGCACCTCGATCGGCCCCAGGTTCAGGCCCTCGACGGTGGGGCCCTCATGGCCGTGGTTCCACGAGCGGTTGTTGTTGGTGCCGTCGCGGTTGTCCTCCTTGTTGGCCAGGTTGTGCTTGTGGTCGTAGGTGACCAGGTCCCGCAGGGAGAAGCCGTCATGGGCGGTGACGAAGTTGACCGAGCCCAGGGGGCCGCGCCCTCCGGGGTACTCCCCGTAGCCGAACAGGTCGGCGCTGCCCGACAGGCGGGTGGCCAGGTCGCGCAGATCCGACCCCAGGCGCCCCTTGGACATCTCCGAGGCGTCGTGGAGCCAGAAGGAGCGGGCGGTGTCGCGGAAGTGGTCGTTCCAGTCCTGGAAGGGCTCGGGGAACTGCCCGGTGCGCCAGCCCCCGGGGCCCACATCCCAGGGCTCGGTGATGAGCTTGACCCCGGCCAGGTCCGGGTCGGTGGAGATGGCCACCAGCAGGGGGTGACGGGCGGTGAACTCCGAGGCGTTGCGCCCCAGGGTGACGGCCAGGTCGAAGCGGAATCCGTCCACCCCGACCTCGGTGACCCAGTAGCGCAGGGAGTCCATGGCCAGCTGCACGGCGCGCGTGGAGCGGAAGTCCACGGTGTTGCCCGTGCCCGTGACATCCACGTACTGGGCCGGGCGGTGGGGGCCGTGCAGGTAGTAGTCGAGGTTGTCCAGGCCCCGCAGGCTCAGGGAGGGGCCGTCCATGCCGCCCTCGCAGGTGTGGTTGTAGACCACGTCCATGATGACCTCCAGGCCCTCCTCGTGGAGGATGGAGACCATGCCGCGCACCTCGTCGAGCACCGCCTGCGGGCCGATGGCCCGGGCGGCCGCCGTGGCGTAGGAGGGCTCGGGGGCGAAGTAGCTCAGCGTGGAGTAGCCCCAGTAGTTGGTCAGGCCCTTCTGCGCCAGGAAGGGCTCGGTGAAGGAGGCGTGGATCGGCAGCAGCTCGATGCTGGTCACGCCCAGCTTCTTGAGGTGGTCCACGGTGGCCGAGTGGGCCATTCCCGCGTAGGTCCCCCGCAGCTCGGCGGGCACACCGGGAAGGTCGTGGGTCAGGCCCTTGACGTGGGCCTCGTAGATGACGGTGCGCTCCCGGGGCACGCGGGGTCCGGCGACGACGGCGAAGCTCTGCCCGGTGACGACCCCCAGCACCGTGCTGCCCGCCGAGTCCAGGGTGGAGAGGCGCCACTCGTGGGAGGTGGGGGCGAGGTCCTCGGTGACCTCGTGGGCGTAGAGCTCGGGTCCCAGGGTGACCGTGCCGTCCAGGGCGCGGGCGTAGGGGTCCAGGAGGAGCTTGTGGGGATTGTGGAGCAGTCCCTCCCGGGGCCTCCACTGGCCGTGGACCCGGTAGGCGTAGCGCTGGCCCGCGCGGATCCCGGGCACATGCGCGCTCCAGGCGCCCTGGTGCGGGCCGTGCATGCCGATGCGAGTCTCCTCGAGGATCGCCCCCGCGGCGTCGGTGGTGAACAGGCACAGGTCCACGGCCTCGGCGTGGGCTGCGTGGACCACGAAGTCGGCGCCGTCACCTCGCAGGGTCGCACCGAATGCGTGGCGGATGATGGCATCGTGCTCAGCGCGTGGGGCGGGGGTGATCGCAGGCGTCGGGGACATAAGGCCCATTCTCGGGGCGCTCGGCTAACGATACCAACCGCTCAGGCAGTGAAGTCTCACTCTCTGAGTCGAGCGGTTCGGCCTGTGATCTGCGCATATGCCGGCGATGCGGGCCTGCGGGCCGGATGACCTGGCGCTCACTGGGCGGCCGGGCTGAAGGTCCGGGGTCATTTATGGCAATCTTGGCCGCATGAAAATCGTGGTCTGCATCAAGCACGTCCCTGACCTGCAGTCCGAGCGCCGCCTGGAGGACGGTCGCCTGGTTCGCGGGGAGGAGGACGTCCTCAACGAGCTCGATGAGAATGCCGTGGAGGCTGCCGTGTCCCTGGCGGAGGAGTCGGATGGGGAGGTGGTCGTGCTGACCATGGGCCCCGAGGACTCCGAGGACGGGGTGCGCCGCGCCCTGCAGATGGGGGCCGACTCCGGCGTCGTCGTGGCCGATGACTCCCTGGCGGGGGCCGATGTGGTGACCACCGCCCGCGTCCTGGCCGCCGCCATCGAGCGGATCGGCGGGGCGGATCTGGTCATCACCGGGATGGCCTCCCTGGATGCCATGACCTCCATGCTCCCCGGGGCGCTGGCCGCGGCGCTGGGGCGGCCGGCGCTGACCCTGGCCCACAGCCTCGAGGTCGCCGACGGCGTCGTGACCATCGCCCGAACCGTGGGAACCATCCGGGAGGAGCTGCGCGCCCCCCTGCCGGCCCTGGTCTCCGTGACCGACCAGGCCAATGAGCCCCGCTACCCCAACTTCGCCGCCATGCGCGCGGCCAAGAAGAAGCCCGTCGAGTTCTGGGACGGCGAGGATCTGGGCCTGGAGCTCGAGGCCGGCCCGGGTGTGGCGGTTGTCGACACCCAGGAGCGCCCCGCCCGCGAGGCCGGGACCATCGTGACCGACTCCGGGCGGGCCGGCGCCGAGCTCGCCGCCTGGCTGGTGGACAACAAGCTCATTCCCACGGCCTGAGCCCCCGGACCATCTTCGTGAAGGAAGTCGACCATCATGCTTGACGCCCCTGTGCTTGTTCTCATCGACCTGGAGGACCAGGCCGGAGCCTGCGCGCCCACCGGCCCCGCCCTCGAACTGCTGACCGCTGCGCGCCGTCTGAGCGGCGACGTCGTCGCCCTGTGCCTGCGCGCCCCCGATGCCCCGGGCGCCGCGGCCATCGCCGGGGCGGGTGCGAGCCGCCTGCTCGTGGCCGAGCTGGGGGATCGCTCGGCGCTGGCGGCTGATGCCGCTGACGCTGTTGTCGCCGCCGCTCGGGCCGTGGGGCCTGGCGCGATCCTGGTGGTCAGTGACTATCGCGGCAAGGAGCTGGCCGGCCGCGCCTCGGTGCTGCTGGGGTCGGTCGCCGTCTCGGACGCGGCCGACCTGGAGGAGGTCGACGGCGAGCTGCGCGCCTCCAAGCTCGTCTTGTCCGGGTCCTGGTCCACCACCGTCTCCGTGGCGCCTCAGGCCGAGGGGACCCCGATCATCGCCCTGCGCCCCGGCGCCGTGGAGGCTGAGGCCCAGCCCGGCGCCGCGCCCCTGGAGGCCGAGGCCCTCGCCGTTGAGCCCGCTGCCGAGACTGCCGCCGTGGAGCTGGTCTCGCGGGAGTCCGCCTCTGCTGCCACCGGTCCGGCCCTGGGCGAGGCGCGCACCGTCGTGGTGGGCGGTCGCGGAGTGGACGGCGACTTCGATCTGGTCCGCTCGCTGGCCGAGCCCCTGGGGGCTGCCGTGGGGGCGACCCGTGTGGCCTGCGATGAGGGATGGATCGAGCGCAGCGCGCAGATCGGGCAGACGGGGGAGACGATCTCCCCGCGCCTGTACATCTCCCTGGGTGTCTCCGGGGCCATCCATCACACCTCCGGCATTCAGGGGGCCGGCACGATCGTGGCGATCTGCGACGACTCCGAGGCGCCGATCTTCGAGATGGCCGACTACGGCGTCGTCGGGGATGTCACCGAGGTGGTCCCTCAGCTGGTCGAGGAGCTGGAGCGCCTGCGCGGCTGACCGCAGGCCCTGGTCGCCGCGCCCGGTTGGCACCGGCGTTGATCAGGACCGCCGCTCAGGACCGACTGATCAGGAGCAGCCGATCAGGGCCGGCCGATCAGAACCGTCTCTGCGCCGGGGCCGACTGTCGCAGTCGGCCCCGGCGCAGAACCGGTCCCAGCGCGCGCTCAGCGCAGGCAGGTGTGCCGCTCGATGGAGTGGACTGCCCACCAGGCCAGCCCCGCGGCGATCAGCGGATCCGTGGCCGCCACCCCCAGCCCGATGACCGTGGGTTCGGCGTCGGCGGTCACCGACTCGATGAAGCTGGGCAGCATCCACTCCCACACGATGGAGCCGGTTGTCAGGTCGTAGGAGAAGGGGATGAGCACGAGCAGGACGAGGGCCAGCGCCTGGGAGGCGACGTAGAGCAGGACCAGCCCGATCGCCGGCGCGCCGAGGCCCAGGTGGTTCCAGCGGCCCTGGGCCCCGATGCTCATGATCGAGCCCAGTTGGACAGCCTTGGCGACCAGGCCAAGGAGTACGACGACGATGAAGTAGGTGAGCATCGTCGTGCCCACTGCCTCCCGCATGGGGGTCAGGATCTCGGTCAGGGAGGATCCCGTCTGCTCGGCGAGAATGGCCAGCCACCACAGGAAGAGCGCCATGCTGATGGCCGTGGACACCAGGATGATGAGGGCCGCGTAGGTGATCTTGGCGGCGAAGACGCTGCGGCCCCTGACCGGCAGGGACATGGTGAGATAGGCGCGGTCCCCGCTCATGGTCTGCCAGTACTCGATGGCCATCTGGATGCCCACGGCCGGCGGTAGCGCCATTGCGGCGAGCAGGCCCAGGAGCATGAGCACCTGGGAGAGAAGCGGGATCTCCAGTGAGGCCAGGCCCAGTGAGGCGGCGGAGACCAGCAGGATGATCCCGGCGAGCACCGCGTTGCGCGGAGCCTGGGTGCGGAACTCTTCGGTGATGAGTGTGGTGAGCATCAGCTGTACTCCTTGCGGAACAGGGCGTCCAGGCTCGTGGCGTGGCTCTGGCGCAGGTCGTCGGCGTCGCCGGCCAGGAGCAGGCGCCCGCCCTTGAGGAAGATGACGGAGTCCACGATGGTCTCGACGTCGGCGATGAGGTGGGTGGAGATCAGCATGAGGGCCTGCTCGTCGAAGTCGCGCAGGATCCCGTTGAGGATGACGTCCCGGGCGGCAGGGTCGATCCCGGAGATGGGCTCATCGAGGAGGTAGACCCGTGCGCGCCGCGACATCGTCAGGCTGATCCGCAGCTTCTCGCCCATGCCCTTGCTCATCTCCTTGATGGTGCGGTCGGTGGGCAGTTGGAAGAAGCGGACGAGCTCGGCGGCCTTGGCCGCGTCGAAATCGGCGAAGAGCCGGGAGTACTGCGCGATGGCTGCCGCTGGGGTCAGGTGGGTGGACAGGAATCTCGCGTCGGGCAGGAAGGATGTCAGGGCCTTGGACTGAGGTCCGGGGGCGTGCCCGGCGATTGTGGCCTGGCCGTCGTAGTCGGACAGGACTCCGGCCAGGATCTTCAGCAGCGTGGTCTTGCCCGAGCCGTTGGCGCCCATGAGGCCGACGATGCGGCCGGGCGGCAATTCCAGATCCAGGCCGCTGAGGGCGGGCCTGCCGCGGAAGGCCTTGGTCAGGCCCCGGGTGGTGATCAGTGGGTCGCTGCCATCCAGGGAGGGGATGGTGCCCACGGGGGCGGTCAGTGGTGGTGCGCTCATGATGCGTCTCCTGGTGCTGGTTCGCCGTGGCCTGCGGGGTGGTGCCAGCGCTCCGCGAGTAGGGCGGTGCTCTGGTCCAGATCCATGCCGATGGCGGTCAATGCGGTGATGTAGGTGTCCGTGGCGCCGGTGGCGAGCTGCTTGCGCGCTGAGGCCAGGGTGGTGGCGTCCCTGGTGACGAAGCGTCCGGCGGTTCGCTCGGTGAGGGTCAGTCCCTGGCGGTCGAGCTCGGCCAGGGCGCGCTGGACGGTGTTGGGGTTGACGCCGGCCTCCACGGCGAGCTCTCGCACGCTGGGGATCCGGCTTCCGGGAGTCCAGTGGCCTGAGACGATTCGGTGGCGCAGGTCGTCGACCAGCTGGACCCAGATGGGGCGGGAGTCGTCTCGGTTCATGGGGCTCCTCGGTGTTGGACGGACGGTGGGCTCATGAGCGCAGTCAGAGGGCCTCGTCGGACCATCTGTATTACTGCACTAGTACAGTGACACAAGTGGGGTGAGGTGTCAAGCCGAGCGGGGCGAGGCGGCCTGTCGCTGGGGTGCTGCTTGGTGCCTCTGCCAGAGCGGTCTGGCCCTTGCGGAGATTGGGAGGGTGCGCAGAGCGTGAGGGCGCGGAGGCGGCGGCCGTGAGCGCGGGTGGCCGACTCGCGGGCCGAGTACGTGCGCGCCGCGTGGCCGCAGTGCTGCGGCCATGCGGCGATGAGTGGTGTGAGGGCTCAGGCGATGGTGGCCTGGGCGAGGACCTGGTCGCCGTCGGGCCCGCCGTAGACGACGGCGCTCTGCCCGGCGGCCACGCCCCGCAGGGGCTCGTGCAGCTCGGCGCTCAGCGTTGCGGCGGCCTCGTCGATGGTCACCGTGGCGGGGACGGGGCGGCCGTGGGCGCGCACCTGGAGGCTGACCTGCGGCCATGTGCTCTCGTGGCCGGGCTCGGTCAGGAGAACCAGGTCGGTGGCCTTCATGCTGGTGCGCCGCAGCAGCTCCTCGGGGCCTACCACCACCTCATTGGTGGCGGGCCGCGTCTCCAGGACGTAGCGGGGGCGGCCGTCGGCGGCGGGGCGGCTCAGGCCCAGGCCCTTGCGCTGGCCGACGGTGAAGCCGAAGTAGCCGTCGTGGTGGCCCAGGACCTGGCCGTCGGGGGAGACCATGGGGCCGGGCCGGCTGCCCAGGGAGCGCTCGAGGAAGCCGCGGGTGTCGCCGTCGGCCACGAAGCAGATGTCGTAGGAATCCGGCTTGGCGGCCACCGGTAGGCCCCGGGCCTCGGCCTCGGCGCGGACGGCGGCCTTGGAGGGGGCGTCTCCCAGGGGGAAGAGGGCCCGCGACAGTCCCCGCATGCCTGAGACGGCCAGGACGTAGGACTGGTCCTTGGCCCTGTCGGCCGCCCGGGCCAGGCGAAGGTTGGAGGGGTCGCCGGGGTGGCCGTCGGCGGCGCCTCCGCTCAGGCGCGCGTAGTGGCCCGTGACCACGGCGTCGAAGCCCATGGCCAGGCCCCGCTCCAGCAGGGCGTCGAACTTCACCCGCTCGTTGCAGCGCACGCAGGGGTTGGGGGTGCGGCCGGCGCGGTACTCGGAGAGGAAGTCCGACACCACTCGCTCCTCGAACTCCTCCGACAGGTCCCACACGTAGAAGGGGATGCCCAGGAGCTCGGCCGCCCAGCGCGCATCCCCGGAGTCCTCGATGGAGCAGCAGCCGCGGGAGCCCGAGCGGGTCTGGGCGCGGTTGCGGGTCAGAGCCATATGAACCCCGACGACCTCATGGCCGGCATCAACCGCCCGCGCGGCGGCGACCGCGGAGTCGACGCCGCCGGACAGGGCGGCCAGGACGCGCATGAGGGTTCCTTGGGGGTGATGGGCAGCGGCTCAGGGCCGACGGCGCAGGGCGCGGCCCGGGTGAGAAGCCTAGATGATTGATCCGGGGGAGTGCGGCCATGCTCAGTATGTCGTCCTGGCATCGGCCCGCTGGCAGCGGACCGGCCGGTGATCCGCGCCAGTTTTGTCCACCGTGAACAACTTTACCTAGCTCCGCTCGCAGGTCCTGCACTGGAAATATGCTCTGACCTGCGCGTTTACTATTGCGGTAAGTGGCGGAAAGTCTTAAAGTTGTTCACGGTGGACAAACGCGTCGGTGCCGCTCGACGACATCCGTGCCGCCGCCCTCAGCTCAGGACTCAGTGATCCTTCCTGCCCCTGGCGAGGAAGGTCCAGCGACCTTGCCCGCTGATCAGCTTGGATCATCCGCGTGCGCGGGCTTACGCCCGCATGATCGCCGAGCCTACCGCTGGCCTGGGATCATCCCCGCGTGCGCGGGGTTTACTCTGGCACTGGTAGTCGGATCGGTGTACCGTGGCGGTTGGGTCCAGAAGACACCATCGATTCTCGGTGGGGCAGTCCTGGACCCGACTCATGCCTGCCGCAGAGAGATTGGCGTCATCCGAGCCCCGGGGTCATCCCCGCGTGTGCGGGGCTTACTGCTTGCCGCCATGCGGATTATCCCCGCGGGCGCGGGGTTTACTCCTCCATCAAATCCAGTGCCAACGCAGGCTTGGGATCATCCCCGCGTGCGCGGGGTTTACCGCTTGATGCCAAGCTGCAACTGCTTGAGGTAGGGATCATCCCCGCGTGCGCGGGGTTTACGCCGGGACGACGGCGTTGATCGCCGTCCCCAGGGGATCATCCCCGCGGGCGCGGGGTTTACTCGGGGCTGGCGCCTTGGCCGATGGTGAACTTGGGATCATCCCCGCGTGCGCGGGGTTTACGCCAGGGTCGTTGAGGTCTTGCCGACCCCGCCCGGATCATCCCCGCGGGCGCGGGGTTTACGCCCGCACACGCGCGCCCACGCGCGAGAGGCCGGGATCATCCCCGCGTGCGCGGGGTTTACACCCAGTAACGGTTCAGATCCGGGTAGAACACAGGATCATCCCCGCGTGCGCGGGGTTTACGATCCCAGCGATGATCCTGTACGCGAGTCTCATAGGATCATCCCCGCGTGCGCGGGGTTTACTACATGTGGTCGATGATCAGCAGTATCAATGGGGGATCATCCCCGCGTGCGCGGGGTTTACGCCGTGGATGACGACCTTGTGGTGTCTTGCCTGGGATCATCCCCGCGTGCGCAGGGTTTACGACGACAGCGACAAGCACATCACTGGCGTGACCGGATCATCCCCGCGTGCGCGGGGTTTACACGGGCGCGGTACCCCGTAGAGTCCGCGCCGCAATGGATCATCCCCGCGTGCGCGGGGTTTACAGAAATGTTCAGCGACGAGATTGACCGCATGACGGATCATCCCCGCGTGCGCGGGGGTTACCGCTGAACATTTCTGTTCCCTTCTGGGTTGGTGGGATCATCCCCGCGTGCGCGGGGTTTACCGCAGCGGAGCCACGACAAGCACAGGTCCGTCGGGATCATCCCCGCGTGCGCGGGGTTTACCGAGCACGACGCCCCGGAGTGCCCCCTCCACCGGGATCATCCCCGCGTGCGCGGGGTTTACGGTGTTGGCGGCACGTATCACCGGCCACGGCTCGGATCATCCCCGCGTGCGCGGGGTTTACAGCGAGACGCTGCGGACCGCCGTCGGCTCCGCCGGATCATCCCCGCGTGCGCGGGGTTTACGACGCCCATGAGGACTTCCGCTTGGACGCGGGCGGATCATCCCCGCGTGCGCGGGGTTTACGCGCTAGCCGATCAGGCTGATCATCAAGGGCGCGGATCATCCCCGCGTGCGCGGGGTTTACGTGCGGATGGTCTTGATCGCCTTGCGCTCCTCCGGATCATCCCCGCGTGCGCGGGGTTTACTGTGTGACCTTGCAGATGGCGGCCAGGGTGTGCGGATCATCCCCGCGTGCGCGGGGTTTACAAAATCAACGAGATCACCGCGGGCATCTCCGGCGGATCATCCCCGCGTGCGCGGGGTTTACCGGCGCCTCGCCGAGCGCCTCGACCATCCCGACGGATCATCCCCGCGTGCGCGGGGTTTACGTCGCCAACGCCGTCAAGGTGACGGTCCGGGAGGGATCATCCCCGCGTGCGCGGGGTTTACGCCCGCATCGTGCACTCCCCCGGCAGTGAGATCGGATCATCCCCGCGTGCGCGGGGTTTACTATATAGGACACCAACCCCGGCCGCGGCGCAAGGGATCATCCCCGCGTGCGCGGGGTTTACTCGCCGAGACCGCTGCGGATACGCACTGCGCTCGGATCATCCCCGCGTGCGCGGGGTTTACTCGCTCTCCAGTCCAACCTGGACACGCTGAAGAGGATCATCCCCGCGTGCGCGGGGTTTACCATCGCCGCGGTCATGCCAATCGATGTGAAGGCGGATCATCCCCGCGTGCGCGGGGTTTACACGTGGCCGTCCTGTACCCACTAGAGCGTGCGGGGATCATCCCCGCGTGCGCGGGGTTTACGGCAGGACTCGGTGGTGCGTTATGTACTTGTTAGGATCATCCCCGCGTGCGCGGGGTTTACGGTGGTGAGTGTCAAGCGGAGTGGTTGTGGTGCGGATCATCCCCGCGTGCGCGGGGTTTACCGCAGAGAGTTATGAGGTCTACACGGACACCGGGGATCATCCCCGCGTGCGCGGGGTTTACCCCGTCGGATCACAGTCAGTGCTGACCCAATCGGGATCATCCCCGCGTGCGCGGGGTTTACCGGCCCCCGGGTCAAGCCCGGGGGCCGTGATCCGGATCATCCCCGCGTGCGCGGGGTTTACGTGACCCTGGAGGGCCGACTCAAAGGCCACCAGGGATCATCCCCGCGTGCGCGGGGTTTACGGTTGACCCGTGGGTCGCCGAGATGACGGCAGAGGATCATCCCCGCGTGCGCGGGGTTTACTACCTGTACCAGGGGGACGTGACAGACCGCATGGGATCATCCCCGCGTGCGCGGGGTTTACCCGGGATGGGGGGAATGCCTCAGTGCTGAGCATGGATCATCCCCGCGTGCGCGGGGTTTACGAGGTGAGGGTGCCCTAACTGAATCTCTGGGACGGATCATCCCCGCGTGCGCGGGGTTTACGGTGTGATGCGTTTGACAGGGGGTGTTTGGGTCGGATCATCCCCGCGTGCGCGGGGTTTACCAGGTGCGGTGGATGCGTGCGGCGTGGATGTGGCGGATCATCCCCGCGTGCGCGGGGTTTACGTGTGATGGAGTAGACAGGGGGCGTTTGGGACGGGATCATCCCCGCGTGCGCGGGGTTTACGCCCGCCCGCCTATCAGTGCAGCCCAGCCCCGGGGATCATCCCCGCGTGCGCGGGGTTTACCCCCTCGGGTGAGAACGATTCTCATTCGCGTGGTGGATCATCCCCGCGTGCGCGGGGTTTACTGCACCCATCCACTGGGTGCCCTGTCTGATTGCGGATCATCCCCGCGTGCGCGGGGTTTACACGCGATCCTGACGGCCTGAGATCCCCCCCCGGGGATCATCCCCGCGTGCGCGGGGTTTACGGGAGCATCCTGGTGAGCAATGGCGCCGGTTCCGGATCATCCCCGCGTGCGCGGGGTTTACGTGGCCCTCACCTACTGGGGTGACCAAGCAGCAGGATCATCCCCGCGTGCGCGGGGTTTACCTTGGTCCTAGAGGTGAGGCTTGCCTAAGTGGAGGATCATCCCCGCGTGCGCGGGGTTTACGAGGTAAGGGTGGCCTAAGGGATTTCCTGGGACGGATCATCCCCGCGTGCGCGGGGTTTACGGACTGGCTTGCTGCCCAGTGGAGGGCTGCCGGGGATCATCCCCGCGTGCGCGGGGTTTACAAGCACACGAACTGGTCGATCCGGGCGAAGTACGGATCATCCCCGCGTGCGCGGGGTTTACAAGCGGCACTGGCGGCCCTGATTGAGGCTGAGGGGATCATCCCCGCGTGCGCGGGGTTTACACTCAGGGGCTTCGCCCCGGGGACGTCCTGTTCGGATCATCCCCGCGTGCGCGGGGTTTACCTGTGCCGGATGCCCTGCGCTTCCCTGCCCGTGGGATCATCCCCGCGTGCGCGGGGTTTACCAGCGGTAGATGATCGGGCTGCTAACCAGTTGCGGATCATCCCCGCGTGCGCGGGGTTTACAACAGCCTGATCGACAACATCATCAACGTCACCGGATCATCCCCGCGTGCGCGGGGTTTACGGTGACCGGGTAGAGATCCGCAGCGGAGCTTGGGGATCATCCCCGCGTGCGCGGGGTTTACGCCCACACGCACACGCGCGCGCGCGAGAGGCCGGGATCATCCCCGCGTGCGCGGGGTTTACTTGATCAGGTACTCTTTCTTCACACTGGTGCGCGGATCATCCCCGCGTGCGCGGGGTTTACGACCTCATCTGGGGCCTGGACCAGCGGGGCGAGGGATCATCCCCGCGTGCGCGGGGTTTACGACTTTTCGTTGGGGTGACTGGGGTGTGACGCGGGATCATCCCCGCGTGCGCGGGGTTTACTGCGCGGGGACCGGGCGGCACTAGATGCCCCCGGGATCATCCCCGCGTGCGCGGGGTTTACGTTTGATTGGTGTGAACATGTGTTCGTGGGTAGGGATCATCCCCGCGTGCGCGGGGTTTACGGTCTCGTTTTTGGTTTTGGTTTTGGGTTTGGGGGATCATCCCCGCGTGCGCGGGGTTTACCGGATTTGTGTGACGCTCGCCATCGAACGCTTGTGGATCATCCCCGCGTGCGCGGGGTTTACTGCTGTCAGCATCAGACCCCCCTCCTCCACGCCGGATCATCCCCGCGTGCGCGGGGTTTACCTGCACGCGCACGCGCACACGCGCGAGAGGCCGGGATCATCCCCGCGTGCGCGGGGTTTATGGCCAGAATTAAACAAGATCGTGTGCTGGCGTGATGTTTGGGAGGTGTTCGAAGTCGTAGTCGAAGGTGCGGGTGTTGATGTAGCCCATGAATGCGGTGTAGGTCTCCTCGGGGGTGTCTCTCTGGATGTTCGCGATTGTGCCTTTGGCGGTGTTCCAGACGTGCTCGACCGGATTGTGGTCGGGTGCGTAGGGCGGCAGGTAGATGAGCCTGAGGCTCTCGAGCCGGCCTCCGGGCTGAAGCTGCTCTCTTAGCGCTTTGGCGTGGTGGAACCCGGCATTGTCGAGAACCACGGCGATCTTGTCGTTATCGGTCTCGCGCACCAGGCGAGTCAGGCAGGAGAGGATCTTCTCGGTGTTCTGGTTGCCCTCGATGGGGTAGACCTTGACCTTCTTGGATCTCAGGGACAGTGCGCCGAAGAAGGAGCAGGCGTTGCGGGTGCGGTCCACGTAGATCTTCGTTCGTTTACCCTGGGGCAACCACATGCGGCGGGTCTCAGCCTCGTGCTCCACGCGCACCTCATCGGCCGCGTACACCTCCCACCCGTCGCTCAGGAGGTCTGCGACCTCGTCTTGGATCTGGGCCATCCGCTTGGTGATGGCCTCCTCGTCGCGGCGCTTGTCAAAGGGGTCGGGCAGCTTGAAGCTCATGCCCGCAAAGTGCATGAGCAGCCGGTAGGAGGAGTCCGACTCGTACTCCACGTCGAATCTGGTCCTCACCACGTCAGCCAGGGCGGGAACATCCCAGAAGTCCGCCTTGATGCCGGACTGTGACGGTGGCCGGCTCAGAACCTCTTTGAGCTGCTCCTTCTGCTCGCGGGTGAGCTTGGCCGCATTCTGATTTCCCTTATGACCGGTGACCACCGAATGCAGACGGCTGACACGCCAAGACGCCAACCACTCCTTAACAGTCCTCACCGTGCGCCCCACCATCTCCGCAATGAAATCCAGGTCAACGCCGTGCGAGGCGTAGAGAATAGCCTCAGCTTTCAACCGGATGAGAATGAGGGAGTCACCTCGCTTCTTCCACCTGATAAGGACCTGCTGCTCCTCGTCTGTCACAACCACGTGCATGAAGAAATTCTACAACGAAAGGTGCCGTCATATCCAGCCCAGAAAGCCCCGGAATACGGTTTTGTTTAATTTCGGCCATACTCCAACCCGTCCCGCTGAACCACCGACGGGGGGGATCATCCCCGCGTGCGCGGGGTTTACTCCATGCCGTCAGGGAGGCGAGCCAAAACCTCGGGATCATCCCCGCGTGCGCGGGGTTTACTGCGCGCGTGTGCGCGTGCGGGCGTGTCGTGGCGGATCATCCCCGCGTGCGCGGGGTTTACCCCGACGAGCACCGGGCGGACTGGGTCGATAGGGGATCATCCCCGCGTGCGCGGGGTTTACGCGGCTACGTCTACAAGGTGAACAACCTGTGGCGGATCATCCCCGCGTGCGCGGGGTTTACTCGACCGGTTCGTGCGGGAGCTGCGCCCCAGGAGGATCATCCCCGCGTGCGCGGGGTTTACACCTTTTACTCGCGTGATGGTGCGGACGCACAGGGATCATCCCCGCGTGCGCGGGGTTTACCCCGACGAGCACCGGGAGGACTGGGTCGACCGGGGATCATCCCCGCGTGCGCGGGGTTTACGGACATCGAGCTGGCTAGCGCGATCCTGACGGCGGATCATCCCCGCGTGCGCGGGGTTTACTGCTGTCAGCATCAGACTCCCCTCCTCCGGGCCGGATCATCCCCGCGTGCGCGGGGTTTACGTCGACCCGTGGGTCGCAGACATGGTGGGAGACGGATCATCCCCGCGTGCGCGGGGTTTACTAGCCGGCCTCGGCGAGGATTGGGGGCCAGTCAGGATCATCCCCGCGTGCGCGGGGTTTACGGTCAGGCTCTGGGACGGCGAGGATGGCGAGAGAGGATCATCCCCGCGTGCGCGGGGTTTACGTGAGGTGCCAGTCAGGTACTGGGACGGAACTGGGATCATCCCCGCGTGCGCGGGGTTTACGAGAGGAGAGGCGCGGTGAGCTGCTTCCGGATGGGATCATCCCCGCGTGCGCGGGGTTTACCCCGACGAGCACCGGGAGGACTGGGTTGAGCAGGGATCATCCCCGCGTGCGCGGGGTTTACAGGAGAGAGTCATGCGTACATTCTTTGGCCTAGGGATCATCCCCGCGTGCGCGGGGTTTACGAGAGAGGGCCACCACCCCGATGGACAGGCAGGGGATCATCCCCGCGTGCGCGGGGTTTACTCGGGCGAGACGGCGTGGTGCTCCAGGAGCGCGGGATCATCCCCGCGTGCGCGGGGTTTACAACAGCCTGATCGACAACATCACCGCCACCACCGGATCATCCCCGCGTGCGCGGGGTTTACTTTAGGTCTTTGGTCCTAGGGGAGGCGTGGGACGGATCATCCCCGCGTGCGCGGGGTTTACTGGTTGTGATGGCGGTCTCGTTATGCGTTGCTGGGATCATCCCCGCGTGCGCGGGGTTTACGGCCTGCAATATCGTCGCGGATGGGATTTTGTCGGATCATCCCCGCGTGCGCGGGGTTTACTGTGGTCTCACCTCGATCTAGCTCGAACATCCGGGATCATCCCCGCGTGCGCGGGGTTTACGAGGTGAGGCTGCCCTAACTGATTCTCTAGGACGGATCATCCCCGCGTGCGCGGGGTTTACTTTGGGCCCTTGGTCCTAGGGGAGGCGTGGGACGGATCATCCCCGCGTGCGCGGGGTTTACATGGGCGTGCAGTCTCTGAACTGGATGCGGGACGGATCATCCCCGCGTGCGCGGGGTTTACCCCCCTGCCAGCAGCCAGGTGGCGTCGATGGCGGGATCATCCCCGCGTGCGCGGGGTTTACGTCTCGTTATGTGTCGCGGTTTTCGGCTTTGTGGGATCATCCCCGCGTGCGCGGGGTTTACCTAATCCAACCCTCAACAACCCACGAACACATGGGATCATCCCCGCGTGCGCGGGGTTTACGACTGAGACCAGCATAGGAGGGGGAGCTCTCCCGGATCATCCCCGCGTGCGCGGGGTTTACCCCCCTGCCAGCAGCCAGGTGGTGCCGATGATGGGATCATCCCCGCGTGCGCGGGGTTTACGGTGTGATGGAGTAGACAGGGGGTGTTTGGGACGGATCATCCCCGCGTGCGCGGGGTTTACGGATCGCCCGGGAGGTGCACAGCAGTCGGCCGCGGATCATCCCCGCGTGCGCGGGGTTTACCCCGTGGTGATGTTTGCTCCACCGTACTCGGTGGGATCATCCCCGCGTGCGCGGGGTTTACCCCGACGAGCACTGGGAGGACTGGGTCGGCCGGGGATCATCCCCGCGTGCGCGGGGTTTACCGGGATTGTGTGACGTGCGCCATCGAACGAATGGGATCATCCCCGCGTGCGCGGGGTTTACAACCCCCCCCGTAGGTGGTTCAGCGGGCCGGGGGGATCATCCCCGCGTGCGCGGGGTTTACACTGATCGGCCTGGGGGCTATCGCCCCTACGGCGGATCATCCCCGCGTGCGCGGGGTTTACGCGTGGGGGCGCGCGTACGTGTGTGCGCGTGCGGGATCATCCCCGCGTGCGCGGGGTTTACGAGGTGAGGGTGACCTAACTGATTCTCTAGGACGGATCATCCCCGCGTGCGCGGGGTTTACGCGACGCGCTTGAGACCTCCATCCTGGCTGCCCGGATCATCCCCGCGTGCGCGGGGTTTACGAACGTCTTGTTTTGTTCGGACATTTGGTGTGGGGATCATCCCCGCGTGCGCGGGGTTTACTCGGGCGAGACGGCGTGGTGCTCCAGGTGCCCGGGATCATCCCCGCGTGCGCGGGGTTTACCGCCTATCAGTGCAGCCAACCCCCCGTCGGTGGGGATCATCCCCGCGTGCGCGGGGTTTACCCGTACCTGCGTAGCGCATCAAGCGTTCTGACGGGATCATCCCCGCGTGCGCGGGGTTTACATGCGCTCCCGCTGGATAGTCCGGATTGGTACGGGATCATCCCCGCGTGCGCGGGGTTTACTGCACCTACGGTGCAGGGGAGAGTGGCGTCTTGGGATCATCCCCGCGTGCGCGGGGTTTACTGATCAAGACAGCTGACGACGCCACGAGGTTCGGGATCATCCCCGCGTGCGCGGGGTTTACGTTCGTTACTCATTGAACCACTGTCCTTTCCTGGGATCATCCCCGCGTGCGCGGGGTTTACTTCGTTCGATGGTGCACGTCACACAAATCCGGCGGATCATCCCCGCGTGCGCGGGGTTTACTCCCTGGTTCTGCACGTGCTGCGGGAGGCGGGCGGATCATCCCCGCGTGCGCGGGGTTTACTGCGCGATCTCCTGCATCATGAGCGCAAGGCTGGGATCATCCCCGCGTGCGCGGGGTTTACCCAGTGGACGGGTGCACGCACAAGAACTTGCACGGATCATCCCCGCGTGCGCGGGGTTTACCGTGGCCGGCGAAGATCGGTGGGGGCCTGAACCGGATCATCCCCGCGTGCGCGGGGTTTACCACGCCGGGGGTATCGCCTCAATAGGTCTCGGCGGATCATCCCCGCGTGCGCGGGGTTTACACTCGACTCTCAGCCCCCTGAATCTCAATGGGCGGATCATCCCCGCGTGCGCGGGGTTTACGTTGTGATGGGTTTGATTGGGGTTGTCCATGGGGGATCATCCCCGCGTGCGCGGGGTTTACGGATCGCACAGGAAGCGCGTCGCCATCAGCCGCGGATCATCCCCGCGTGCGCGGGGTTTACGCGCAACGAGGTCCCCACCGAGCGGCGGACCGCGGATCATCCCCGCGTGCGCGGGGTTTACAACCCGTCATGAACCACCCCCACTACGGCGAAGGGATCATCCCCGCGTGCGCGGGGTTTACACTTGGCAATCCTTGGAATCCCAACGGTCCGTTAGTCTACCAGGGGTCGTTTACCTTCACTCGTGACCTAGCGCCCGCTCCGCCGAGTTGCGGTAGCGGCGTCGTCGAGCGGCGATCGACCACGACTCCTTCGCTGGCTTGACGGAACCAGGGATGGCGTGCGCCGCCTCGATCTGGCGGTACGGGGTCCTCATCACCAGGCAGCCCTCGATGTCCACGGGCTCCCGGTCGTGCGCAAGCGAAGCCACTGCGAAGCGCTGCTCGGAGCGTGTCGACCAGATGAGAAGCGCACGCCCGTCGCCGATGTAGGCCCGTACCAATTCCCACAGTTGCTCGCGTACCCGAGCTGTCAGATGACCAACGAACACTCCAGGCGCGACTTCCATCAGCCACCTTGTCATCGAACCGCGCAGTTGCGCGGGCGCTGCGGAGAGGACCAGCACTACCATGCGCCAGCCTCCTCAGCGTCCAGCACGGCGTAGTTCGATCCGCCCTCGACAGCCTTCCTCTGGTAGTCCCACAGTGAGACGACGTTGATCGCCAGATCCTCCGACTCTTCGACCTCGAGCATCGCATGGATGTCTCTGACGGCGCGCTCGATCACCTTGAGTTCGAAGATCCTGTCCCGCACTCGGCGACGAGTCGTGCCCGTCAGGTCCTCCATGCCCTCGGCCACGACGTCAAAGGCGACCGGGATTGTGATATCGGCTTTATACAGGTCAGCGACGTCGTACACGAAGGACCGTTCGTGCCCGGTGTGAACGAAGCCGAGCCCCGGTGAGCAGCCGAGTGACACGATCACGGCATGCACCACCCCGTACAGTGCTGCGTGCGCCGCTGATAGCGCCTGGTTGATCGGGTCAGAGGCCTCAAAATCGTCGGGTCGGTAATCACGCCTTATCCACGGCACGCCTGTGCGCCTGGAGTTCTCCCGATAGACCTCGCGTACTCGCGCTCCTTCTCTGCCACGCAACTGCTGCATGGTCAGTCCCTCGACATCCTCACCAGCAAACCGCCAGCAGTACATCTGCCGCGCCACCTTGAGGCGCTTCTGCGGGGACGACACCCGCGCTGCCTGCTCGATGAGTAGATGCGTGGATGTGGCCAGGGAGCGTCCGTGTGCGTAGTAGCGCACTCCGCGTTCGCCCACCCACACAGCTGTGGTTCCGCACTCGCCAAGAAGGCTCATCGCCTGGTGACTCACGGAGGTTCCCGGCCCGAGAAGTACAGCCACAAGCGACGCAGCTGGCACCCGGATGGTGCCTTGATCGTTGCGGGCGGTCAAGGCACCATCCTCGCGGTGGACTACGCAGTGCTCCAGGTAGAGGAAGGACATGCGATCCGCTACACGGGGTAGTGCGGTCACTGGAACCGGCAGCATCCTGGCCATGTCACGCAGTCTGTGGTCGAGCCAGCGTCATGAGGCCGCAGCCGTAGGCCTTGGAACGACCAAGACCTGACACGAGTGTCGTGCGCAGTGCCTCAGCGTCAGTGACCCGAAGCAGCCCTTCGAAGACCGTCCGATTGATCGTCACCTGTGCCCGGCGCTGGGAGTGCGGGTCGTTTCTTCCGAAGACAGGGCGTTCTCGTCTCACGACCACAACAGACTCCTCTCCCGGGTTATCAGAGCCGGCAAAGGGCTCAAAGCCGTGCCCTGAGGCTCTGGTGAGGAACCACTGCCGCTGCTGCTCCACCGTCACATGTCCATAGACCTTCCCGCGAACTCCGGGTCCCCGGGGAGCTGAACGAGACGGGTTGGCAGCCAATCGGAATGCCCACACCTGTCCCGCCGCGAGACGGTTGAGGAAGGGCTCGTAATCGCCGACGCGTGCCTGAGCGCCCAGGGGCGCTGCATCTGCGACGAGCTGCGCAGTGTCAGGCTCGGCAGGAGAAGCGATGAACAGAGAGGTTCCGAAGGCCCCCTGGTCGACACGCCACAAGACCCGGCCGGTACCACCATCAGATACAGGACTAGTGGCCGAGGCCGCCTTCATGACGACTGCGTGCATCGCTTGAGGCGAGCCGAGATACTTACGGGCCAGACGGCGCTCGGGATCAAGATCGATCTTGGTCAGGAACATGGTCAGGCAACCTCCAGTTCCGACATGGGGTCATGCGGATCCTCAGGCATGATCTTCTGGCCGTCGTTTCCACCAAGGGAGACCAGGAGGCGCTCGACCTTGCGGAAGCCGTAGTCGCGGCGTCTGGGATCAAAGGCCAATGGAACATCCCGATGACCGATCGGACTTCCCGGCCTCTCCTCCTCACGAAGAGCGTCCTGGTCGATCAGCAGCTCAGCCATGAAACTCTCACGATGCCGGCGTCGGAACCATGACGAGGCCAGCCAGGGCTCATCCTGCAGCGTCTCCAAAAGGGGCTCTTGACGGAGCCCTAAGGAGACCGGCTGCGTGGGCGGGCACGACCGGCGCCCGAGGTAGAGCGGAAAGACCGGGTGACGGAGTTCCTCATCGAGACCGGTCAGCAAGGCCTCGTCGCCCTCGATGCCGGCAAGGAAGACAGCATCAGCCAGATAGTAGCGCTCGGACAGGGGCATGGATTCCCTGCCGTCTAGGGTCCGTGCCGTGTGGAAATCCCGGATGATCGTGCCGGGCTGGTCCTTGCGCACTCCGAAGCGCAGTCTCAAGAGATCCTCGATCGGGTCCGTGCGGCGACGCCCAAGGGCTGCGGCCAGCATGCCAATGACCCCGCTCTTGGACGGCGCGTGCTCGGTGTCCCGGACGGTAAAGCGCGATTTCACCCCCCAGGCTTGCATGGGGCCTGCGAGGCGCAGGAGCAGTACAGCCATCAGGACTGCTCCTGTCCGAGCACTCCTGGCGTCACTGCGTTCCGCACCCGGGACGGCAGGTCGGGGAAGGCGACGCGCTCGCCCAGTGAGCTGACTGCATCGGAGTCCTTGAGGCTGACGACGAAGGAGCGTGAGGGAGCGAGACCGTAGGCGCGCTCGACGTTGGCGGCGTAGGAGGCCAGCGCCTCCACGGACTGAGCCACATACCCCTCGCCCTCCTTCCTGGTGACAGCGTCCTCGAAGGCACCGACAAGTGAGACCGGCTGGTCGTTCCGGATCTGCACGGTGACGAGATCCGGTACTGTGCGGTTGGCGAAGGTGTTCTGCTTGCCGGTGGGCATTGACAGGCAGAAGCCGTTAATGAAGGCCTCCAATGCGCGAATCACGGCCTCATCGTCGCCGAGATTCTCTCGCAGCATGTCCAGGTTGACAGTGGCGTAGCGGTACATGGTGGCCGAGGAGAACTCCACTGTTCCCATCATGCCCGCACCTGCGTCCTCCTGCTCCTCAGCGGTAAACTTGGCGTCATCCACCGCGGTGAAGAAGTCGTACTCGTTCTCAGCAGCGTGGGTGGAGATGGCGTGGGCCACCTGGCAGGCGGCATCCACATTGAGGTCGGTGTCGTCAGCGACCATCCGTCCGAACAAGGAGACATCAATAGCGTGCTCCTCCTTGAAGATCTTCTTGACCTGCTTGGGATCCAGCTTGTCGCCAGTGCTGGCAGAGGCGATGGCGAGTTCACTGAGCCGCGAGATCTGACTGGAGGACAGGAAGATGAGGTACCCCGATTCCTTAGGCGCGTCCTTCTTGTTGCGCGGTGGGGTGAGCTTGATCTTGGCCGCACCGAACACGTCCTCTGCCAAGCCGACGGCGGATTCGGCGAGGTCCGGTGCTTCCGCTGCGATCCTGGCGGCGAGAACCTCGACGACTCGCTTGGTGCGGGTGCCGAGGTCGGTCGCATCGAGGTGATTCTGGAAGTGAAGCCGGGTGGCTCGCTTCCAGGATTGGCTGGACACACGCAGACGGCGGATGCCGCCGTAGACCGCTGACTTGGGAGATCCGGAGTCATCCCGGTTCACACAGCTCGGCGGGACGCTCTGGATGACGTGAATGTCGACGAAAGTACTCATGATCAGTTCTCCGATTGTGTAGTGGATGAGGTGCTGGTGCTGTGGTCGCCGTCAGATGCGGCTTCATGGGAGGCGAGCTCCGCGCTGTGACTCCGGGAGTACTGTCGTGACCAGGTCAAGCGAACCTTCCTCGCGCCCCCCGGTCGCTGGAAGCCGACGACATCGTCGGCAAGCATGGCGTGGTCGAGAGGGATCTCGTGTGCGCGCAGCAGGGAGACGAAGGTCCGCAGGTGCCGACACAGCTCGGCAACCGTGGTGGCCGTGACAAGGGCGTTGAATCGGGATCGTGCGGAGGGATTCTCCTGGTCTGGAGGTCCGATCAGGTCTCGTGCCGCATGACCAAGGCCCATCCCACGGCGGAACATCCCCGTGGTGCGGGATTGCTGGTGAACGGCATACAAGGTCATGGCGGTATGGACGGCAACCTCCTCCCAGGTGGGCTCGTCGCCGGCAAAGTCTGGCACCTTCACCTGGGTGAGCGTCCACACTTCCGCGATCTCACCGGGAGCCTTGCTGGATGCGCGGCGGAGCGCGGCAACATCAGCGCGGCCCGAGGACTCGTCCCTCAAGTAGCGAGCCTGAATTCCGCGCGGGCCATCAATCTGCTCGGCGACGAAGCTCCCGACCGAACCAAGGGCACGAGCGCGGTGCTTCCCCGGTGGGGCGGCCCCCGCCATCTCCTCAGGGGTACTGGTGGCTAGCGCTGTCATGCGGGTGTCCCTTCTGTGCGGTGGTCGGATGATGCGGAGCTGGGCGGTCGGGGAAGGACCTTGGTGAGCGCCAGTCGGAAGAAGAGCAGGGCGCGGCTGACGTCCATGCGCCCGTTTCCCTCACCTCGACCGGCAAACGCGGTCTCCGGAACCGTGTTGGCGAGAGCGTTCTGCTGACGAAGCGCCTCGCGACGCAGGTAGTCACGCCACTCCTCGCGAGATCGGTTCGGGTCCCTCTCGTCAAGCAGGGCGAGCCAGCGGGGGAACTCCTCGTCGATGACCTGGTAGAAGGCAGCACGCGCACGATCCCCTGCCGCAGATGCCGTGTCCGGACTTCCGCCGCTGGCGAGGTCAAGGTTGGAGGCGAGTCGACGAAGGGCGTAAGCCACCTGCTCCGTCTCCTCCATGGCGTCGCGGACAATGACGGCCAGACGGCGGCTCTCCTGCGAGTCGGGATCGAGCAGCGCTGCAGGAAGGCTGAGAGCATCGTCGACCAGCTCAGTGACGACAGCCTCCTGCGCCCCGTAGGTGATACCAACAGCATGCAACGGGATCAAGCCCGAGTTGGGCGTGATCCTCCGGCGCATGAGTTCCTGGTAGAAAACCACGACTCCGGGGGAGCGGTAGCGAGTGACCTCCTTGCCCTTGACTGACACGGTGGGGCTGAGCTGAGATACGAGGGAGGGAAGACCTCGCCAGAAGGCTTGATCAGTTGGGTGCTTTCTCGGCATGAAGACGGTTGCCCTGAACTTCTTCGTCTGCGGATCAGAGTAGCGCCATGCCGTCATGGGTTCCGACGAGTAGCGGTTCTGCGGCGTCGCCTTGTCACCGTTGCCGAGGAAGAGGCCTGTGACGAAGGTGTCGTCGCCATGAAGAAGCACTCTTCTGGTCTGCCAGGTGTAGCAGGTGACTGGGCCGTTCAGGGGGAGGTCTGCGGTGCCGGCCGGCCCGTCCTGATCCCGCTCCCAGGGCGGTAGGTCGGCGTCGGGGTCAACGTCCTCAAGATCAGGAACGAGTTCCGTCGCGGTCGTGTTGAGCAGGAGCGTTCTGGCGAGGTTGCTGCCTTCGAGGTGGATCCCACCGATCTGCCCGGTCCATCCTGGCCCGATGGGATATCCCTTTCCGCCCTTGACCTGTGGGTCGCCGACGGCACCCGACCTGATCCCGGATGGATCGAAAGCATGGACATGGATGAGCCAGCGGGCGGCCTCCGCCCACGTCATCCGATCCAAGCCCTCGGAGATGCGAGTGGTGAAGAACGGGTGACCGTTAGGAACATCAACGACCAGTGATTCCAGCCCAGAGGTCTTGCCCGAGGCAGCATGGATCCCGGCCACTTGGAAGAAGGGATGAGTCGGGTGACGCAGGTCGAAGCGGTCTCGATACCGCATGAGGTAGCTCGCTGCCGCCTCGCCAAGAGTGGAGGGGTCATCCCAGTGCTCTATCCACGCATCGAGGTCGGCAGGCCCTTCCATGGCGCGGTGGCAGATGGCGAGCAGAAGCCGCAGGATCGCGAAATCCTGGGAGGCGATCTCGCCATGAACACCCGCGATGGTCTCCGCTTCTGCGAACACGGTGAGCAGTGAGACCTCATCCTGAGTGCCGTTTATCCGGACGACCTTGATCCAAGGCTCGTCCAGGAGGTTGAAGGTCGATGTCATGGGCGGATCTCCTTGAGTCCAGTTGATGAGTCGTACTCCAGTAGTGTTCCGGCGAGCTCGGTGCGCCCGTCGACGAGGGGGAGGACCAGTTGCCCCCTCAGATCACGATCATCCTGCCAAGGGGGTACGACATGAATCTCGAGCTCAGCGATCGCCCGATCAAAGCTCGCCCCTCGTGTCACGCCGGCGGGAAGCCGGACCGTCGACATGACCATGGCACGCACAACATCGCGGTCAGGCTTCCTGTCGGTGGGGATGATCACCCCTGGCGCCTCGGCCGCGGTCGGGAGTGTGCGGAGTTCCTCCTGGCCGCCCAGGCGGTGAAGGTCGACCAGGATGACCTCCAGGGAGTCCTCGCCATCGCGAACCTGGGCGCGCCCCTTCTCCTCATTGTCACTGGCAGCGGTGTGCAACCAGCCAACCAGGTCCGCCCTCCTGCCTGAGGGTTTGGGCTCACCGAGGAGGAACCCCTTGGCTGCGTCGTGCTTGGCTGCGAGTTCCCGTGCTGCAGCCTCTCGGGCGGTGACGACGGCCTCCTGCCACGCGGGTGGTATGGAGACTTCCAGCCCATAGACGGCCTCGATGAGATCGTGGATATCATCAGGAGTAGTGATAGTGCCGGTTCCGTCCAGGATGGCGTTCAGCGCGGCCGCCGTGAGAAGCATGTCCTGTTCGCCGTAGATGGCCTTCGCGCCGGGTTCGATTCGCGGCGCTGGATTCCCCGTGTTCGGCAGCCAGTCGATGTAGCAAGTGGCTGTGCTCAACCGCTGTGGACGCAAACGATCATGACGATGGAGGCGCCCCATGCGCTGGAGGATGAGATCGATGGGGGCGAGATCGGTGATGAGGAGGTCGAAGTCAACATCCAGGGATTGCTCCACCACCTGCGTGGCCACGACAATCGACCGGTAAGGCCTCTCGGGGTGAGAGCGCGGTGGACCAAAACGGCGGAGCAGATCGGCGTCCTTGGCCATCCGGTCGCCGATGGTGAAACGGGCGTGGTGGAGACTCACCTCCTCGCCGAAGGCCTCGCGGAGATGCTCGTATGTCTCCTGTGCACGCCGGACCGTATTGCGCACGATGAGCGCACAGCCGCCGTCGGCCAGGGCGTCGTTCAAAAGGAGGGGCAGGTCCAGTTCCCTGGTGAGGCGCTTGAGGCGCACCGTGCTGCGGCGGCCGGAGGCATTCGTGGGCATGACCTGGACCTCGGATGTTCCAGCAGTGACGAGACAGGGGAAGGGTGTGCTGATCGGCTTGGGCTGGGGCGTCCTCGGCGGCTTCCTCCCCGCCGAGAGCTCGAGGCCACGCTGATAGGCGTCCACCATGGCAGCGCATCGTGCCTCGGAGAGCGTGGCTGACAGGAGCACCACGGGCACCCCGTATGCGGCCAGCCACGTCAGCGCACGGTCTAGGTAGGTGTTCATGTACGTGGAGTAGGAGTGGACCTCGTCGACGATGACGACCTTGCGGGACAGGCCGAGGTGCCTGAGGGCGAGATGCGGTGCGCGCATCGCACCGAAGAGCAGATGGTCCACCGTGGTGACGACGAAGTCTGAGAGCATGGACTTCTTCCTGCCCGCGAACCAGGCGAGGATGGCGAGATCCGCGCGCTGGCGTCCCGGGACTCCTGCATCCCCATGAGAAAGACGCGCGGCGTCCTCGTCACGGCCGATGTCCCGCGGTTGAGGGGAACCGTGATCCGGAGCGTCGCCGCCGAGCCCGCCAAGGAGACGGTCGTGAATCTGCCACCCTGCGCGGCGCAGAGCCCCCGCTTGCCGATTGAGGCGAGCCCGTCCGTGCTGGAGACTGACAGCGAACGTGGAGGGCGCCCCGTCTGCGGCATACGCGTCCTCAATGCGCTCCAGCCAGTCGAGTTCGCGCGCGAACATGGCGTCCGTCGTCGCCTGGGTGGGAAGAGCGAAGAGGGCTCCGGAGCGGCCAGTACGAGCCGCGAGGATCTCGACCGCTAACTTGGCGGCCTCAGTCTTGCCGCCACCGGTGGACTCCTGAATGATGAGTATCCCAGGGAGGGGCATCGAGCGAGCGGCATCGACAGCGCGTTCTTGGACATCGGTGGCCTTGGCTCCCGGCGGCAGGCTGAAGCGCGAGGCGAGGAGAGTGTCGGCGGTCTCACCGTCATCGCGTGGCCGCCACGGGGTGGGGATCTCCAGGCGGGCGATCCCTCGGGCGGCGCGACCTGAGTGCGCTGTCGGCAGGAAGTGCTCCAGGCCCAGGTCATCCAGGTGCATGAGCGGGAAGTAGTCCTCGCAGGAGGCGATCCAGTCAGTCACGATGACCAGGCCGGAGAGCTCGACGAGGAAGGTCTGCGACCACCTCCGCTGTGCCCAATGCGCCAGGAGAGGGCCTGCTCCGGTGCGCTCAGTCGCCAGGTCCAACAACTCGCGTTGAACTTGGCTCCAGCGCTCGCCACCCAGAAGGGGCTGACGGGCCTTGAGATCGTTCAAGGCGGAGGATGTTGCCGGGATGCCATGATGAGCCCCGACGATCGACGCCAGCGCCTGGGCTGAATCGACGTTCCAGTCCAGATCCTCCACGAGCCAGGACTCCACGATGTGGTGGCCGGCCAGGGCATGCGGGACCTTGCGCCGTTCCATGGGGTCAATGGCTTCGTGGCTCAGGCCTGCCTCTGTCATGCGGTCATCGAGACCTCCGACCTGC
Organism: Actinomyces slackii; assembly: GCF_900637295.1. NCBI lineage: Bacteria > Bacillati > Actinomycetota > Actinomycetes > Actinomycetales > Actinomycetaceae > Actinomyces > Actinomyces slackii. Next base: position 1,652,503 of record NZ_LR134363.1, read on the forward strand.
ATGGAGAATGCGGGCGTGCACTTGCCGATATCGTGGATGCCTGCGAGCCAGGAGGCGAGGAGGCAGAACTCGTCGGCGGGTGAGAGGGTGGACTGGGAGCCGGAGAACTCCCGCTCCAACAGGTCGGCGATCGCAGGAGCGATCCAGGTACGGGCCAGGTGCTCCGCCACTGCAGCAGCATCGAGCAGGTGCAGCCACAGAGGCAGCCATCGCTGGCGTTCCGGGTCATAGCCGGACTTCGCCCACACGCGCTGGGCGGCAATGGACAGGCTCATGGGGCTCCCTCCTTGGAGACAGACAAAGATTAGGTCAGGGCACCGACACAAATGACTGCTTCGTCGTGGCGCCGAGCCACCGTGATCGAACCGTTGTGCGTCAGCGGAGAAGGCCTCGGCGTCGGCCGCGCAAGCGCGCCGTGAGTGTCGGGTACACGCAGCAGCAGCGGTCCGCTCAGCAGAGCACCGACGAACTGGAACCTTCCCTCAACCCCGCGACGCCCTTGCCCGCCTCGCGGCCTTCACCGCCTCCGGCAGAACCCGCAGGAAGCGCTCCACGTCCTGGGGCGTCGTCGTGGGCCCCAGGGAGCAGCGCAGGGTGGCCCGGGCGGCCTCCTCATCCAGGCCCATGGCCAGGGCCACATGACTGGGGCGGGCCACCCCCGCATGGCAGGCAGAGCCCGCCGAGGCATCCACTCCCGCCAGATCCAGCGCCATGAGCAGCGCCTCGGCATCCACGCCCTCGAACCACAGGTGAGCCGTGGAGGGCAGGCAGACAGCGTCGTCGGGCAGAGTTGCATGCGCACCCTCCACGGCGCAGGCCCCCTCCAGGAGCCGGCGCCGTAGCCCGCCCAGCCGCGCCGCCTCCGCCTCCTGCTCAGCCACCGCCAGCTCCACGGCCAGGGCCAGGGCCCGGGCCGCCACCACGTCCTGCGTCCCCGAGCGCACCCCCCGCTCCTGGCCGCCCCCACCGGTGGGCGGCACCAGGAGGGTCTCGCGCCGCAGCACCAGGGCGCCCACCCCCACCGGGCCCCCCAGCTTGTGCCCGGACAGGCTCATCGCATCCAGGCCCCAGCCATGGAAATCCACAGGAGCCCTGCCCACGGCCGCCACCGCATCACTGTGGACCGGCACATGCCCCTCCTGGCCGGGCCCCGCCCCGCTCGCCATCCGCACGCGCTCCACGATCCCCGCCACATCCTCAACCACGCCGGTCTCATTGTTGGCCGCCATCACCGAGACCAGGCTCGCCCCCGCCCGCCCGGGCGAAGCCGCCACGGCCTGCGCCACTGACTCCAACTCCACCCGCCCGGCGCTATCGACCGCCAGTGTGATGACCTCCGCCCCCAGATGCGCAGCCGCAGCCGCCGCGGAATCAGCCACCGCCGGGTGCTCGATCGGGCTGACCACCACCCGACCCCCGGGAACCGCGCGCGCCCTCCCCGCCACCACCAGGGCGTCAGCCTCCGTGCCCCCCGAGGTGAAGAGCACCTCATGGGGATCCACCCCCAGCGCCGCCGCCAGGCGGGCCCGGGCCTGGGACAGCAGGGCCCCGGCCCGCCGCCCCGAGGCATGCTGCGCACTCGGATTGGCCCAGGCCCCCAGCCCCCCGGCCAGGTCCTCGGCGACCTGCGCGGCCACCTCCGGGCGCACGGGGGAGGAGGCGGCATGGTCGAGGTAGACGCGCTCAGGGATCGGCACCCTCCCACCCTAGCGCCGCTGAGCAGGACTCCATCTCGTAGGTGGGTAACAGCATCACTCAGGCCGACTCCCAGAGGGGCGGGGTTAGGGTGGCGGCATGCAGAACCAACGCCTGGCCCTGGCGCGCTCGACCACCGACCGGGCCGCCACCCGCCGCAGCGACCCGGGGCTGCTGTTCGCCCTCGCGGCCGACCCCGACACCAGGATCCTGCTCGTCGACGCCCGCGGCCGGGTGTCCCTGGCCCAGCCGGCCGTGCACCCCGACCTGCCCGACGACGGACTTGCCCCGCCCCGTGCCCCCGGCGCCCAGGATGTCTGGGAGGGGACAGGGCATGCCGCCTCCCGGCTCCCCGACATCTCCGCCGCCGCCCTGGACATGACGGGCCTGACCACCCTCTACCTGGGGTGCGAGCATGAGGCCTGCGGGCAGGAGGGCGCCCAGTGGCTGGCCGTCGTCGTCCCGCCGGCCCTCGAGGTCCCGGAGGCCGCCGCAGAGCCCACCTCGGGGGCGGACGCCGAGGGCGCCGCCGAGCAGCATCCCGACCTGCGCGAGCTGCTGGAGACCCACCCCCTGTCCGCGCTGCGCGCCGTGGGCGCCGGACTGAGCGACCGGGACGCCGGACTGGCCACCGCCGCCACCGCCCTGGCCTCCTGGCACGCCCGCTCCGCCCACTGCCCGGCCTGCGGCGGGACCACCCTCATCACCGAATCGGGTTGGGCCCGGCTCTGCCCCCAGCCCACCGGCTGCGGAGCCACCCACTTCCCCCGCACCGACCCGGCCGTCATCGTCGCCGCGCGCGATCAGGACGACCGCCTCCTGCTCGTCCACGACGCCGCCTGGGCCGAGCGGCGCTACTCCGTGGTCGCCGGCTTCGTCGAGGCCGGGGAGACCGTGGAGGCCGCCGTGGCCCGCGAGGTGGCCGAGGAGACTGGGCTGACGGTGACCGACGTGGAGTACGTCGCCTCCCAGCCCTGGCCCTTCCCCCGCTCCCTCATGCTTGGCTACCGGGCCCACCTGGAGCCGGGGGACCAGGCCGCCCGCCCCGACGGCCTGGAGGTGACCGGGGCCCTCATGGTCTCGCGCGACGAGCTCGCCCAGGCGGTGGCCGAGCGCCGCATCATCCTGCCCGGCCCCACCTCCATCGGGCGCCTCCTCATTGAGGACTGGTACGGCGGCCCCATTCCCGCCCCACCCGCCTCCTGAGCCCGCCGGCCCCTGCCCCCACCCAGCCCGCCTCCGCCGGAGGCCCGGGCCGGCCAGGCCTCCGGCGGGGCCGTGAGCCGAGCCGCGGATCAGGCCGGCGGGAGGATGTCAGCGGGCCGTGGCAGGCTGTGCCCCGATGAGCCCGACCGCCCCCCGCCCCGCCCCGGACCCGCCGATCACCCTGGGCCCCGGCCAGGCCGCGCGCCTCCTGGACGCCCTGGACCCCGACCAGCGAGAGGTTGCCGAGCACCTGGAGGGCCCCCTGTGCGTCCTGGCCGGAGCCGGCACCGGCAAGACCCGCGCCATCACCTACCGCATCGCCCACGGCGTGGCCTCAGGCGCCTACCAGACCACCCAGGTCCTGGCCGTGACCTTCACCTCCCGCGCCGCAGGGGAGATGCGCTCGCGCCTGGCCGACCTGGGCGTGCCCGGCGTCCAGGCCCGCACCTTCCACTCCGCGGCGCTGCGCCAGCTCACCTACTTCTGGCCCACCGCCATCGGCGGGCGCCGCCCCGAGATCCAGCCCGGCAAGGCGCCCCTGGTCGGAGCCGCCGCCCGCCGCCTGGGCCTGGCCACCGACCGGGCCACCCTGCGGGATCTGGCCGCCGAGGTCGAATGGGCCAAGGTCACCCTCACCCTCCCCGAGGACTACGCTCAGGCCGCCATCGCCGCCGGCAGGACCGGCGTGGCCGGGATCGAGCCCGCAACCGTCGCCCAGGTGCTGGCCCTCTACGAGAAGGCCAAGACCGAGCGCGGCGTCATCGACTTCGAGGACGTCCTGCTCCTGCAGATCGGCATCCTGCTGGACCGCGAGGACATCGCCTCCCAGGTGCGCAGCCAGTACAAGCACTTCGTGGTCGACGAGTACCAGGACGTCTCACCCCTCCAGCAGCGCCTGCTGGACCTGTGGCTGGGCCGGCGCCGCCAGCTGTGCGTGGTGGGGGACGTCTCCCAGACCATCTACTCCTTCACCGGGGCCACCCCCGACTACCTCACCGGCTTCACCAGCCGCTACCAGGGCGCCCGCACCGTGCGCCTGACCCGCGACTACCGCTCCACCCCCCAGGTGGTCTCCCTGGCCAACCAGGTCCTGGCCCGATCCCGTCGCGGCGGCGCCCTGCGCCTGCCCACCGGCGCCGTCGAGCTGGTGGCCCAGCGGCCCAGCGGCCCAGCGGTCCGCTTCGAGGCCCATGACGACGACGTCTCCGAGGCCCAGGGCGTCGTGACCCAGGTCCAGCGCCTGCGCTCGGCCGGGGTGCCGCTCAGCGAGATCGCGGTCCTGTACCGCACCAACTCCCAGTCCGAGGTCATCGAGCAGGCCCTGGCCTCGGCAGGCATCGGCTACCTGGTGCGCGGAGGCGAGCGGTTCTTCGAGCGCCAGGAGGTCAAGCGGGCCATGGTCTCCATCCTGGGAGCCGCCCGCACCGAGAAGGAGTCCCTGACCGGGGACCTGGGGGCCGATGTGCGCATGGTCCTGTCCCGCGAGGGCTGGAGCCAGGAGCCCCCCGCCCAGCGCGGAGCGGTGCGCGAGCGCTGGGACTCCCTCAACGCCATCGTCGCCCTGGCCGACGATCTGGCCCAGACCCGCGGCGCGAGCATGGAGGCCTTCCACACCGAGCTGCGCGAGAGGGCCGATGTCCAGAACGCCCCCACGGTCGAGGGCGTGACCCTGTCCTCCCTCCACGCGGCCAAGGGCCTGGAATGGGACGCCGTCCTGCTCATCGGCGCCTGCGAGGGCCTGCTGCCGATCTCCCTGGCCGAGGGCGCCGCCGCCATCGAGGAGGAGAGGCGCCTGCTCTACGTCGGGGTCACCCGCGCCCGCGAGCACCTGGTCATCTCCTACGCCCGAGCCCGCAACGCCGGGGGGCGGGCCTCGCGCAAGCCCTCCCGCTTCCTCGAGGGCCTGTGGCCCAAGGCCGAGGCCCCCGGCACCGCCAGGGCCACCGGCAAGGGACGCACCGGCGCCAAGCAGGCCGCCGCCGACTTCGAGGCCAGCGCCGACCCGGCCACCCTGGCCCTGTTCGAGGAGCTGCGGGCCTGGCGGGCGGTGGCGGCCAAGGAGCGCTCGCGGCCGGCCTACACGGTCTTCGCCGACGCCACCCTGCGCGACATCGCCACGGTCAAGCCCACCAGCCTTCCCCAGCTCTCCCTCATCCGCGGCGTGGGCGCCGTCAAGCTCCAGGAGTACGGGGGGCAGGTCCTGGCGGTGGTGCGCGCCACCGCCCCGGGGGAGTAGGCGCCCCGGGGGAGTGGCGCCGGAGTCAGGCCAGCTGGGAGCACAGGCAGTCGGGGTGGGCCTGCCAGCAGCGCTGAAGGCCCACCGGATCGAGGCCCGTGATCTCCACGCTGTGCGAGCCCCAGTCGGGGCCGGGCGGCCCTGAGCGGCATGCGCCGTCGGCCAGGAGGATATCCAGCACGGCGCGCGCCGCGATGGTGGCGGCCTGGTGGAGAAGAAGGCGCTCGACCCTCGGGGGTTCCAGGATGCGCATCTGGGTGGCCAGTGCCGGCCAGCAGGGGTCGGCGTCGCGCTCCCACAGGTCCAGGCAGGTGGCGCACAGGCCCGACTCGGCGGACAGCACGGGCCCGACCCTGAGGCTGACCTCACGGACCAGCACCGGCAGATGCGCCACTCCCTCCTGGGCCAGGCGCCGCGCCCGCAGGGGCTCGATGACATGGGGCTCAATGCTCGCGATGACATCAGGGCGCACCCGCAGTTGGGCGCGCGTGCTGACAGCCGGGAATCGCGAAGACAGAAGCTCGCTGAAACCACCGCTGCGGGGATCGTGAGGACACAGGATGGTGCCCACCCCGGCCTCAGCCAGGCACAGGGCGATCTCCTGGGTCAGTGCGCAGGTCCCATCGACGCCGACCACGGCCTTGCTCAGCGCCGAGCCGCGAGACCTGGCATCGGCCCCCAGGCGATCCCAGTAGGCGTCGTCATCATTGCGCAGCTCGACCCGCGGGCCCCCGATGAGATCGCCACGCTCCTCCAGCTCCCGGGTGATCTCACGGGCGCGCGCCACCGGGATCCGGGATCGGCGAGCCGCCTGATAGACGCTGCCCGAGCGCAGGGCGGCGGGCAGCTGGTCGAGGAACTGCTGCTCGGCGTCGCTCAGGCGCTCCAGGACGGTGGTGCTCCCCGGCTCGGTGCCGATCTGGGACTCGCCCTGCCGGCGCCACAGCACCGCACTGTCTCCGCGGATTCTCATCTGGCCTCCTTGCCCGCTCCTGCGCGCCCTCGGGGGCGCATCATGAGCCTGGCATGCCGGCACCGCTCCGGCCACCGCTTAGGCCCGCCTGTGGATAACTCGGTCGCGGGAGGAGCGTGGAGGCAGGGGAGGAAGAGGGGTGAGGCGACTCAGCCCTTCTCGTCGAGGCGCTGCTGGCAGGTCGACAGCCCGGAGGTGTCGCCCGAGGCGATGGCCTTGACCGCAGTGGTCCCCTCGTGGATGGTCTCGACGGCGTAGACCTCCATGCCTTCGGGCTCATGGCCCACGACCTCGTCACAGTTGGCCACGGGGGCCAGGAAGTACTTGGCGCCGTCGTTGGCCGCCCCGGCCATCTTCTGCTGGATGCCCCCAATGGGCCCCACCTGCCCGGCGAAGTCGATGGAGCCCGTCCCGGCGATGGACTTGCCCCCGGTCATGTCCCCGGGCGTGATCTCGTCGACGATCCCCAGGGCGAACATGAGGCCGGCGCTTGAGCCCCCGACGTCGGACAGGGTGAAGGAGACGGTGAGATCGGAGTTGACCTCGATATGGAGGGCGACGCCCAGCATCGATCCGCCGGTCTGCCCCTGCGTCTCCTGCCCGTCCGCGGGCTCCGGGCGCTCGATGGTGGTCAGGGAGGCGGTGGTCGCCTTGCCGTCGCGCAGGATGTCGAGGGTGACTTGGGTGCCCGCGGGGATGGTGGTCATCAGCTCGCGCAGCTGGGCGAATGAGGTGATGGCCGTGCGCTCGCCGCCCTGGGGCGTCAGGGCCACCAGGACGTCGTCGGGTTGGAGATCACTGGTGGTCTGCTCCTCGCTGACCCCGTTGACCGACAGCGTCATGGAGTTCTCCACCCCCGCCTCGCTGAGGGCCGCCACCACGGCGGAGTCCTGGGAGGAGGTCATGGCCGCCTGGTTCGTGGCCTCGATCTCCTCGGCCGTGACATTGGAGGGGCAGACCTGCTCACGGTCCAGGATGGCCTTGGAGGAGGAGAACCAGGCCGCGATGACATCCGCGGTGTGAACCGGGTATCCGGGGCAGCCGGCGACCGTGACCGTCGTCATCCGCAGCTCGCCCTTGGCCGGATAGGTCTCCATGCCCTCAATGGTCAGCAGGTCCTCCGAGCCCTCCTGGGATCCGTCGGCCAGCACGTTCCAGGTGGGGCCGGGGGATTGGATGACCACCTGGTTGATGGGGACGGTGAAGGCGGCCACGATCAGCCCCACCACCACCGCCAGGGCCCCCAGCTGCACCAGGAGACGACGGCGCCTGCGCCACCACGGCCGCCTGGGCGGGGCTGTCGGGGCGCTCTCGGCGTTGTCCGCGTTCTCTGTGCTCTCTGCGTTCTCCGCGCTCTCGGCGATCTCATCGGCCGACGGCTCGGCACTGGCGGCGGGCTGCGGGCTCGGCTCGTTGCGGTCAGGCTCGGTCACACCCCACATCATGGGCCATCCGCCTGGGAGAAGCGCAATGCTCGCTCCCATGTGTGGGTGACCTCCCATGCGCAGCCGCCCTGCGAGCCCCCGCGATCCCCTGCAGTCCTGGGCTCCCCCGCGCTCGCCGCTGACTCCGGGGCCGGAAACGAGACCGGTACCCTGAGCCGGGGCCGACGCCGTCGCCCTTGGCCCCGACGCGAAGGCCGCGGGGTGCGGGCGGCCCATTGCCGTGGCCAGGAATGCCGGAGAGAATCGGGGTGTTGCCCGAGCAGACGCGCGCCGCACGGCCTTGGCGCATCGGAGACCTGACCGCGAGAGGAGCCATATGAGCGAGGACCCGGACCCCTTCGACGAGCTGGAGAAGACGCTGGCCTCCCTGTTCGGCCCCACGATGGCGGCCGAGGCCGTGGGAGCGCTGCGATCAGCCGGCGTCGACCCCCAGACCCTCGCCCAGATGCCCGGGATGGGGGACATCTCCCAGCTCAGCCCGGGTCAGCTGCTGGCCATGCGGGCCCAGTTCCAGCAGATGTTCCAGGCCTCCCCGGCCGAGCCGGTCAACTGGTCCATGGGCCAGGACCTCGCCCTGCAGCGGGCGCGCAGCGACGGCGACCCCACGGTGACCGCGGCCGAGGCCAGCACCATCCGCCAGAGCCTGCAGGTGGCCGACCTCTGGCTGGATGCGGCCACGGACGTCATGCCCGCCCCGGGGGAGCGGGAGGCCTGGAGCCGGTCGGACTGGGTGGAGCGGACCCTGCCGGTGTGGAAGCAGGTCTGCGCCCCTGTGGCCGAGGCCGTCACCTCCTCGCTGGCGGCCGCCCTGGAGAAGCAGATCCGGGAGATGCCCGCCGAGCTGGGCCGGGAGGCCCAGCAGATGGGAGCGCTCGGCTCGATCCTGCGAACCATGGCCGGAACCGCCTTCGGCCTGCAGGTCGGCCAGGCGGTGGGCGAGCTCGCCAAGGAGGCCGTGGGGGCCACCGACACCGGCCTTCCCCTGACCCGCGAGCCGGGCACGGCCCTGCTGCCGGCCAATGTGGAGGCCTTCGCCGATGGGCTGGAGATCGACCACTCCGAGGCTCGCATGTTCCTGGCGGTGCGAGAGGCCGCCACAGCCCGCCTCTACGCGCATGTCCCCTGGCTGCGCGGCCAGGTCATGGGCGCGGTCGAGGCCTATGCCCGCGAGATCCGCATCGACACCGAGGCCATGGAGTCGGCCGTCGCCCAGGTCGACCCCCACGATCCCGAGGCGCTGCGCGCAGCCCTGGAGGGCGGGATGTTCTCGCCCCAGGAGACGGCCTCCCAGCGCGAGGCCCTGGAGCGGCTCGAGACCCTCCTGGCCCTGGTCGAGGGCTGGGTGGAGGTCGTCACCGCGCAGGCCGTGGCCCCGCATCTGCCCCATGCGGTGGCCCTGGCGGAGATGATCCGACGGCGCCGAGCCAGGGGCGGGCCCGCCGAGCAGGTCTTCGCCCGCCTCATCGGATTGGACTTCCGGCCCCGTCGGGCCCGGGAGGCCGCCGAGCTGTGGTCCCACCTGGGCGCCGAGGCGGGCGGCGCCGAGCGCGACGGCTTCTGGAGCCACCCCGATGTCATGCCCACCGCCGCCGAGCTGGCCAATCCTCAGGACTTCCTCACCATGCGCCGCATGGCCCAGGACATGGACGCCCAGATGGATGCGGATCTGGCCTCCCTGCTCGATGGGACGCTCGGCTATGCCGACGGGGTGCGCGAGGAGCGCGAGGAATCCAACGAGGACGATGAGGGCGGAGCCAGTGAGGACGGACCCGGGCCGGAGGAGCAGGCACAGGGCTGAGGGCACTCCCGCGGGGGCCGTGCCTGGGAGCGCGCCGGCGCCTGAGGCGCGCGGAGCTCGCGCCGGGCCGGTCTAGGCCAGACTAGTCCAGAGTGGAGGCCAGCGCCTCGATCAGGCCGGGGACCAGGTCAGCGCCCTGATAGACATCCGAGGGGGAGTCGTGGGAGTGCGAGCGCAGCGCGCACCAGGCCTCGCCCGAGCGCAGGACTCCCACCACCATGCGGATGTCCTGGCGGTCGGGGTGCTCGGCGAGGAAGGCCAGCCGCTGGTGGGCGTCGGGAAGGGCGATGGCCTCCTCCTGGGCGGCGGGCGGCAGCATGATCCGCTCCACGCTCAGCGCCACCCCGTCCACCGTATGCGGCCAGGCCAGTTGGGCCAGGAGGTCCTCGAGCTCGCCGCCGGGCAGATCTTCCTGCTCGACGACGGTCAGCAGCTCGGCGTCATGGGCGGCGGCGCGGACGGTGTCCTCATCGAGGAGATCGGCCAGGTCAGGGTCCGCCTCCAGGGCCGCGCGAGTGCGCACCAGGGCGAAGACCCTCGCCGGGGCGTCCCAGCCGCCCGCGGCCACATGCTCCTCGGTGTCCACCACCGCCCGGGCGAGGGCGGCCAGGCGCGGGGCCGCAGGGTCATCATGCGGGGGCAGGCGGTGGCTCATGACTCCATCCTCCCATCATTCTCCCGTCGTCTCGCCCCCGGTTTGCGAAGGCAGGAGGGTGCTGTGGGACGATAGGCCCTGCTGGTCGCCTCAGGCCGGCAAGTGTCATGACCCAGCCAGACACGGAGCGTGATCGTGAGCACCCGGCCCGACGACGAGTCCAACGACAACACCGAGCGCACCTCACCCCCCGATAAGCCCAGCGGCCAGGGCGCCGCCCGGCAGGCCAAGGGCTCCTTCTTCCGCTCACCGCGCCCTCCCCGGCCGCCGAGCAAGCCCAGAACCACCGGGGGCTCCAGGCGCCGCCCAGGCCCGCTGGCGCTGACGATCATCATCCTGGTCGCCGTCGGCCTCATCATCGCCGCGGCCTCTCAGACCTGGACGGAGGTGCTGTGGTACGACCAGGTCGGCTTCGCCCGGGTCATCTGGACGTGGTGGATCTCGGTCGCCGTGCTGTTCCTGGTGGGCTTCGGCGTGATGTTCGGCGTCGTGCTCGGCGCCATCTCCCGGGCCTATCGCGCCCGCGAGATCGGTATTCCCGGCGATGAGTCGGCCCGCAATCTGGAGGCCTACCGCACGGCGATCGAGCCGATGCGACGCCGGCTGACCTGGGGCGTTCCGGCGGTGCTGGCGGTGCTGAGCTCGGCCTGGGAGCTGGCCCCCAAGTGGCAGGAGGTGATGCTGGCGATGAACTCGGAGTCCTTCGGGATCAAGGACCCGCAGTTCGGCATCGATATCTCCTTCTACGTGTTCATCCTCCCGGTGATCCTCACCGTGCTGGGCTACCTGTCGAATGTGGTGGTCTTCTCCGGGCTCATCTCCGTGGCCGTCCACTACCTCTACGGCGGCATCTCCCTGACCCGCAACCCGCATTTCACCAAGGCCGCGCGCATCGACCTGACGGTGTTCCTCACGGCCTATGTGCTCATGCAGGCGGCCAGTTACTGGCTGGGGCGGTACACCGCCCTGTACGCCTCCAACCCGAAGTTCGACGGCGCCGGCTACACCGATGTCAATGCGGTGATCCCGTCCCAGGCGATCCTGGCGGCCATCGCCGTGGCCGTGGCCGTGCTCTTCGCGGCCTCGGTGCGCTCCAGCTCCTGGCGCCTGCCCATCACGGGGGTGGCGGTCATGATCGTCTCCGCCCTCCTGGTGGGCTACGCCTATCCGGCCGTGGTGCAGAAGTTCGTCGTCGACCCCAATGCCCAGCGCCAGGAGGCCACCTATATCCAGCGCAATATCGACGCGACCCTGGCGGCCTACGGCCTGGACGGCATCGAGACCACCGCCTATGACGCCGCCACCACCGCTGAGGCGGGCCAGCTCCAGTCCGATGCGGAATCCACGGCCTCCATCCGCCTGCTGGATCCCGGCCTCGTCTCGCCCACCTTCCAGCAGCTCCAGCAGAACAAGCAGTACTACTCCTTCCCCAACTCATTGAACGTGGACCGCTACACCGTGGACTCGGCCAGCCGTGACACGGTGATCGCGGTGCGCGAGCTCAATCTCGGTGGCCTGGGGGACGGGCAGCGCACCTGGGTCAATGAGCACACCGTGTACACCCACGGCTACGGCGTGGTCACCGCCTACGGCAACACCGTGGCCTCCGGCGGCTACCCCTCCTTCTGGGAGGGCGGGATCCCCTCGCGCGGCGACCTGGGCGAGTACGAGCCGCGGATCTACTTCGGCCAGGCCTCGCCGTCGTACTCCATTGTGGGCGGTGACGACGGCGGCAAGCCCCGCGAGCTGGACTACCCCGACGATGAGTCCAAGACCGGGCAGGTCAACACGACCTTCGCCGGCAATGGCGGGCCGAGTGTCTCCAACCCCTTCAACCGCCTCCTGTACGCGGTGAAGTTCCAGCAGGCCAACATCCTCTTCTCCCAGGAGGTGCGCGACGGCTCCCAGATCCTCTACGACCGCGACCCCGCCCAGCGGGTGGCGAAGGTGGCGCCGTGGCTGACCCTGGACGGCAACCCCTATCCTGCGGTTGTCGATGACGACGACGATCCCAAGACCCCCAAGCGGGTGAAGTGGATTCTGGATGGCTACACCACGACGAACAACTACCCCTACTCCCAGCACGAGTCGCTGGATGAGGCGGTCAATACCGCCAACCCGCAATCCTCTCTCCTGGGGGCGCCCGAGGAGTCCAACTACGTGCGCAACTCGGTCAAGGCCGTCGTCGACGCCTACGACGGATCGGTCACGCTCTACGAGTGGGATGACAAGGACCCGATCCTCAAGGCCTGGTCCTCGGTGTTCCCCGGCTCGGTGACGCCGATGAGCGAGATGAGCGCCGATCTCATGGCCCATATGCGCTACCCCGAGGACCTGTTCAACGTCCAGCGCACCATCATGGCCAGCTACCACGTCAAGGATGCCGCCGAGTTCTACTCCGGGGGCGACTTCTGGAAGGTGCCCGACGACCCGACCACCTCGGCGGAGGATGTCCAGGCGCCCTACTACCTGACCTTGAAGATGCCCGGACAGGACAAGGCGAGCTTCTCCCTGTCCAGCGTGTACATCATCGGAGGCAATACCAACAGGAACGTGCTCACCGGCTTCCTCGCGGTGGACTCCGAGACCGCCACGGGAAAGCCGGGCCAGCGCAATCCCGGCTACGGCAAGCTCAGACTCCTGGAGCTGCCGCGATCATCGAATGTCTCGGGGCCGGGTCAGGTGCAGAACATCTTCGACTCCAATCCTGAGGTCTCCCAGACCCTGAACCTGCTCTCGCAGCAGGGATCGGAGGTCATCAAGGGCAATCTGCTGACACTGCCGGTGGGTGGTGGACTGCTCTACGTCCAGCCGGTCTACGTCCAGTCCTCCAAGGGGACGCAGTACCCGCTGCTGCGCAAGGTGCTGGTGTCCTTCGGCGACAGCGTGGGCTTCGCCGACACGCTGTCCGGGGCGCTGGACCAGGTCTTCGGAGGGGACTCGGGGGCCACCACCGGTGAGGAGGCGGTCGATGGCGATGCGGCGGCCGCCAATGACACCAGTCAGGCCACCGACGGCTCCGATCCGACCGCGGGCGGGGCGACCGCCGAGCCCACTCCGAGCCCGACGGCCGCTCAGCCATCGCCCTCGGCCACTGCCAGTGCGCCTGCCTCCGATGCGGGGGGCTCGGGTGACCCCCAGGCCGACCTGGACACGGCGCTGTCCGACGCCCAGACCGCCATCGACGACGCGGACAAGGCGCTTCAGGAGGGCGACTGGACGGCGTATGGCGAGGCTCAGCAGCGGCTCAGCGATGCCATTGATCGGGCGACGAAGGCGCGCGAGCGCATCCAGAACGGAGGCTGACCGCATCCGGGGCCCCGGGGAGGCGCCAGCGGGCGCGGCCCCGGGGCCTGCTGGGCGGTCGCCCCAGTGGCGCCCCAGTGGCCGGCACTGCTCGCAGCAGTTCGCAGCGGCCTCGTGAGCGAGCGGGGTGAGCTAGGTGGGTGAGCAAGGGCACGCCGATCGGGTTTGATCGGCTGCTCTCGGGCCGGTAACGTTGGCCGGGCCGACGCGGGGTGGAGCAGTTCGGTAGCTCGCCGGGCTCATAACCCGGAGGTCGCAGGTTCGAATCCTGTCCCCGCTACGAGACCAGGGGCCTCGGCACCAGCAGGTGCCGAGGCCTTCTGCATGCCCGGCACATACGGCGCCGGCGCCATCGCCGGTTGGGGTGCGGTGATGGGTGCTGAGGTTGTTGAGGGCTGGGTGGTTGACCATCTGAAGCATCTGAAGACGGTGCTGGTGTGGATGATGAGTATTTGGCTCGGTGGGATTGACAGGCGTGGGAGATGTGGCGCTATGGCCGAAATTAAACAAAACCGTATTCCGGGGCTTTCTGGGCTGGATATGACGGCACCTTTCGTTGTAGAATTTCTTCATGCACGTGGTTGTGACAGACGAGGAGCAGCAGGTCCTTATCAGGTGGAAGAAGCGAGGTGACTCCCTCATTCTCATCCGGTTGAAAGCTGAGGCTATTCTCTACGCCTCGCACGGCGTTGACCTGGATTTCATTGCGGAGATGGTGGGGCGCACGGTGAGGACTGTTAAGGAGTGGTTGGCGTCTTGGCGTGTCAGCCGTCTGCATTCGGTGGTCACCGGTCATAAGGGAAATCAGAATGCGGCCAAGCTCACCCGCGAGCAGAAGGAGCAGCTCAAAGAGGTTCTGAGCCGGCCACCGTCACAGTCCGGCATCAAGGCGGACTTCTGGGATGTTCCCGCCCTGGCTGACGTGGTGAGGACCAGATTCGACGTGGAGTACGAGTCGGACTCCTCCTACCGGCTGCTCATGCACTTTGCGGGCATGAGCTTCAAGCTGCCCGACCCCTTTGACAAGCGCCGCGACGAGGAGGCCATCACCAAGCGGATGGCCCAGATCCAAGACGAGGTCGCAGACCTCCTGAGCGACGGGTGGGAGGTGTACGCGGCCGATGAGGTGCGCGTGGAGCACGAGGCTGAGACCCGCCGCATGTGGTTGCCCCAGGGTAAACGAACGAAGATCTACGTGGACCGCACCCGCAACGCCTGCTCCTTCTTCGGCGCACTGTCCCTGAGATCCAAGAAGGTCAAGGTCTACCCCATCGAGGGCAACCAGAACACCGAGAAGATCCTCTCCTGCCTGACTCGCCTGGTGCGCGAGACCGATAACGACAAGATCGCCGTGGTTCTCGACAATGCCGGGTTCCACCACGCCAAAGCGCTAAGAGAGCAGCTTCAGCCCGGAGGCCGGCTCGAGAGCCTCAAGCTCATCTACCTGCCGCCCTACGCACCCGACCACAATCCGGTCGAGCACGTCTGGAACACCGCCAAAGGCACAATCGCGAACATCCAGAGAGACACCCCCGAGGAGACCTACACCGCATTCATGGGCTACATCAACACCCGCACCTTCGACTACGACTTCGAACACCTCCCAAACATCACGCCAGCACACGATCTTGTTTAATTCTGGCCATAGCTTGGAAGGCCTGGTGTGAGCGGGTTGAGGCGTATCCGGTGTTACCGGAGTGGATGCGTCCACTGTGCGTTCCTTGGGAGAACGATTTCTCGGTTCCGTTTCCCGCAGTGGCGGGGCTGTGGCCGTCGGGGCAGGACTGGTTCGCTGAGGATGTCCGGCGTGATGACTTCCGCTTGGATGAGGGCTTCTTCGGCGTGCCCGGAATGCCGAGCCTGGAGGCGATCAGGGCGGCGTGGGACTGGGCCGATAGTGGCGGCCTGGAGCCTGCGTTGTTCCTGTCGATCGTGCCGGGTGAGCTGTGGGACCGCTCGGTTGTTGTCGCGGCCATTGAGGGGTGTTAGCGGTTTACAGGGCCTCGGCTGGGCAGGTGTGCCAGGGAGCTGGTGTTGTCCAGCTCGATGTAGAGGCTGCCGGTTCGGGCCAGGCGCACGGTGCCAATGGCGATGGCGTGGTGGCCTTCGAGGCTGCCGATGCTGGTGTCGAGATTGTCCTGGACGGCGCTGGCCTGGTCGGCGCGGATCATGATGGCGGCCGTCTGGCGGGGGCTCGTGCCCGGGGTGGGTTGGATGTGGAGGAAGACGCTTCGGGTGGCGATGTACTCCTGGTAGCCGGTGATGCGCCCGTGCAGGCAGGTGTGCAGGCCACTGTCCGCGGCGGTGATCGTGTTCAGCGGCCTGAGGATGCGGCTTGCGCGGCCCTTGGTGCCGTCAGGCAGCACGAGGATGGCCCGGGGGTCGACCTGGTTGTTGATGGCGCGCTTGAGCAGTGCGGTCAGGCGCATGGTGCGGCTGGTGGTGCGGCGGGAGCGGCGGTTTGCAGGGGTTGCTGTGGTCATGGTCCTGCGTGCCGCGGGGCTGGGGCGGGTAGAGGTCCTGGGGTCCATGGGTGAGTTAGTCGGATCTGGGTCGATGATGACCAGTTCGGGTCCAGTGTGCCTGGTACGCGTGGTGGTGGAGCCGTCACGGCGCGCCCTGCGCCGGCCTGTGGTGGCGGCCGCGCCCTCGTCACATCCGTCGATGTGGCCCCTGGCCCAGAAGTGGGGCCGTACGTAGGGGGAGCCGATGGCCCTGGGGCCAGCCTGGGCGGTGCAGTGGGCGCCATCGGGCCCGATGCCCGGGCATGTCAGGGGCTGCGGGGGATGCGGCATGGTCTTGTAGGTATCGATGCTGATGATCCGCTTGTCGGGGGTCAGAGCGTGGCGCATGGCTTTGCCTTCCATGTTCTGGAGTGGGGCAGGCGGTCTGCCTCTGCTTCATCGGGGTGCGACATTGGCGGCGCTGTGGCCGGGTGGGGGAGGTCCCGGCAGGCCTCTCCCCACCTGCTGCCCGGGATGGGGTGAGTGGTGTTTCTCGGACAGGGGAGGATTTTCATCCTCCTTTGATTCGATAGGATGGAGCCATGTCAAGGGCAAAGTACTCTGATGAGTTCAAGGAACAAGTGGTGCGCGAGGTGATCGAGAAGGAACGGTCGATCGCGTCGGTGGCCGCTTCCTACGAGTTGGTGCCCCAGACGGTGGGCAACTGGGTCGCGAAGCACAGGAAGGAGCACGGCAGCGCTGAGGAAAGAGAAGCGGTTGCCGAAGCCGAGGAGGTAGCCCGCCTGAGGAAACAGGTCCGCGAGCTGCAGCAGGAGAACGAGTTCCTGAAAAAAGCGGCGGCCTTCTTCGCGAAGGAACAGCGGTGAGTCACAAGTATGCGCTCATCAATCGCGAGGAAGGCAACTACCCGATCGTCTCGATGTGCCGGTGGTCGAAGGTCTCCCGTTCGGGCTACTACTCCTGGCGGGACCGGCCACAATCGGCGACCTCAATGAGAAGGGAAGAGCTGACGGCCCTGATCAAGGCCGAGTTCGAGGCCTCGGACGGCACCTACGGGTACCGCAGGATTACCGCCCGTCTGGGGCGCAGAGGCGTGGTGGCGCACCATGACACCGTGCGCTCCATCATGCGCGAGCGCGGCCTGGTGGCCGCTCAGCCTCGCCGAAGGACTCGCACCACCACCCCGGCGGCCGACCTGAAGGAGTGGCCAGACCTGGTGGAGCGCGACTTCACCGCCACGGCGCCAGGAACCAAGTGGGTCGGGGACATCACCTATATCCGCACCTGGGTGGGATTCGTCTACCTGGCCACCGTCCTGGACTGCGCCACGAAGAAGGTCGTGGGCTATGCGATGGCTGATCACATGCGCACTGAGCTTGTCTGCCAGGCTATTGATATGGCGGTGCGCAACTGCCCGCCGGTGACAGGAACGACGATCTTTCACTCCGACCGGGGGTCGCAGTACACCTGTCAGAAATTCGCTGAGCACCTGGGCGCCTATGGTATTCGCTTGTCGGTGGGCAGGACCGGGGTGTGCTGGGACAATGCGTGGGCGGAGTCCTTCAATGCCACGCTCAAGAATGAGAGGGTGCACCGGATGGTGTATCCCACACGGGGCAAGGCCATGAATGATATTGCCTCATGGATCGAGCTGGTCTACAATCACACCCGGCTGCATTCTTCTCTGGGATATCGCACTCCTAACGAGGTGGAGCGCGAGCTCCTGGACCACAAGAAGGCAGCCTGACCAACACAACACACAGTCCGAAAAACACCCAGCAGTCCAGGACTTGGTGCGGGCGTCGCTAGAGCCTGGGCCTCTGGTAGCGGGTCTGGTGCGGTTCGGGGGCTGGTGGAGGCGTCGACTGGCTGGTGCTGCTGGGTGTCTGGGTGGTGGCCTGGGATGGGGGTTGGAGCATCTGGTAGATGTGCCGGGCACGTTCCAGGGCCGCGTCGGCGACGGTGGTGGGGCGGTGCTGGAGGGCGTGGGTGAGAACTACAGCCAGGACCTGTGGTCGGGGCCTGGTGGTGCCGGGTTGGGGCATGGCGTCCTGGCTGGCCCGGTTCCAGGTGTCGGGGTCGATGGAGGCCCAGTTGACCTGATAGCGGGTGGGGATCAGGATGCGGTCGATGAAGGCCTTGGTAGTACGGCCGTTGCCCTCCCGGAAGGGGTGGGCGTAGTTGAGTAGGGCGATGGTCCAGGCGGTGCAGGTGATGGTGTCGTCGCGGTCGAGGCGGGCCCAGGGGACGCGGATGTTATGGCGGGTCATGGCGGCCAGGGCCCGGGTGATGCCGTCGGGGGCGGTGGCGAACAGTGAGGCCTCCTTGCCCATGTTGACGGTGCGGTACTGGCCGGCCCAGGGGTAGATGTCCTGGAAGAGGTGGTGGTGGACGGCGCGGACCTCGGCGTCGTCGAGGGTTGGGGCGATGAGGTCGGGGTTGTGGGCGAGCTCGGTGGCCCGGTTGAAGGTCAGGGTGTACTCGGCTGCGGTCAGGCGGTTGTCGTCGTGCTCGTCAAGGAGGTTGCGCAGGGTGCCGTCGATGGTGCCGTCGGGGTGGGTGACGACGGTGTCGGGGTAGAGGTAGGCGAGCCAGCGCTGGCGCTGGGTGCTAGACGGCACGTGCGGTGGTGAGGATGGTGGCTCTGTCAGCTGATCTGCGGGCGGCCTGGAGGGGTGTGAGGTCGCCGTGGTGGACGGCGATGAGGTCGGCGACATCTTCGCGGCTGGGGACCCATCCCTCGTGCCAGTTGGCGGCGAGGCTCTGGATGAAGATGTCCTTGTCAGCCGGGGTGAGCGTGGCGAACAGGTCGGGCCACCACAGGTCGGGGGTGAAGGGGGCGTGCTGGCTGGTACTCACGGGCTCCTCCTGGCGTCGCCGGGCGTCTGCATGGCGCCCATTGTACCGATTCCACTGTTCATCGATGGTCTGGGCCGGTTGTCAGAGCCTGGCCGCCAGCGTGCCCCCGGGGTGCGACACGAACCCGGAGGCACGCCAGGAACGCTTGCATTGCAGTGGTTCTAAGTGTTGCAAGTGTTTGAAGAGTATGCGGTGATGGCAGTGCTCAGGTGAGTGGCCGGCCTGTGGGGATGACGGCGGCGGGGGGGTGCTTAGGGACCTCAGGCATGATAGAACCCCGACATGGTGCGAAGTGGTCAACTCACTCGCAGCCATTGCCGGGGTCCTGATCTGCTTGCTTCAGTACCTCAGGGCCTGAGCCCCTCGGGAGCCATCCAGCTGCAACTGGGTGGCTCCCTCACATTATGGATGATCTGTGGTGCCGTGTCCACGTCGCGACGAGACTCATCGTGGATGCCCGCGAAGGAGGTCCCGTGCCTCATGTGGAAGTGCCCGCGAAATCCGCGGACCGTGGTGGGCATGGGAAGCGAGTTGTCGATGGGGGCTAGGGCTGAGATCACCAGGAAGTACGCCACGGCGTATGCCAGGGCGTCCAAGGGCGATAAGGGGCGGATGCTCGACGAGGTGTGCGCGGTGACTGGCTGGAGCCGGGACAACGCGCGCAGGCGCCTGACCCAGGCCGCCAAGCGCCCTGGCGGGGCCAAGAAGGAGGCGCCCAGGCCCAGGGGCCGCAAGTACTCCTATGACGCCCTGAAGGTCCTGCAAAAGGTGTGGGCGGCCAGTGGCGGGCAGTGCGGCAAGTACCTGGCGGCGTCCATGCCGCTGCTGCTCGACCTGCTCCAGTCCCACGGGGAGCTGGATGACGAGCCCCGATACACGCCCCAGGTGCGGGCAGAGCTGGAGGCCATGAGTGCGGCGACCATCGACCGGTACCTGGCCCCAGTACGCGCCAAGGACCCCGTCCGGGGGATCAGCACCACCAAGGCCGGGCCGCTGCTGCGCAACTCGATCACCATCCGCAAGGCCGGTGACGAGATCGAGGCCGCCCCGGGGTTCTTCGAGGTCGACACCGTCGCCCACTGCGGCCCGGTCCTCAAGGGCGAGTTCGCCCGGACCCTGAACATGACCGACGTGCTCACCGGGTGGGTGTTCACCCGCACGATGCGCAACAACGCGGAGAAGCACATCATTGCCGCCCTGGACGCAGCCATCGACGCCGTCCCGTTCCCGCTGCTGGGCATGGACTTCGACAACGGCAGCGAGTTCATCAACCACGGGGTCGTGGCATGGGCCGGCAACCTGGGCATCTACTTCACCAGGGCCCGGCCCTACCGCAAGAACGACCAGGCGACCATCGAGTCCAAGAACAACCATCTCGTGCGCCGCTACGGCTTCTACTACCGGTACGACACCGACACCGAGCGCGCCACCCTGAACCGCCTGTGGTCCCTGGTCGACGACCGCCTCAACTTCCTGACACCCACCCGCAAGCCCGTCGGGTGGGGCACCGACAAGGCCGGGCGGCGCAAGCGCCTCTACGACGCCCCCGCCACCCCGCTGGAGCGGCTCCTGTCCACTGATGCCCTGACCGGCCAGCACAAGGATGAGCTGATCGCCTACCGCGACAGCCTCAACCCCGCCAAGATCGCCAGGCGCATCCACGACCTTCAGGCCTCCCTGATCATGCAGGCCAAGACCAAGACCGACGAGCTCTACGCCGCCCAGATCCCCAGCGCCCTGCCCGACGTCCACCACAGCATCCGCGTCAAGAAAGCCTCCCGACACCCCACCCGTTTTGCGGGCATTCCTACATGAGGCACGGAGAAGATTTCGCGGGCACCTTGACATGAGGCACCCCGGATCCTCTTCTCGGTCCGGATCCTGCCCATGGTCCAGCTCGAGGCGGGGTCGAACCACTTGGCGGCCTCAACCTTGCTCCTTCCGATGCGTGCGGCGGCGTCGAGCGCCGGAGCCAGGTCGGTGTCACGGGAGGCCAGAACAACGACGTCATAGTGGCCCGAGCGCGCGAGGTCGACGAGGGCCAGCGCGCACAGGACATCGACGCCCTTCTCCCGGCGGGAGCTGCGCACCGGGGTCTTGACCCCGTCGCGGTACTCCCAGGTGTACTTCAGCGGCCGTAGGGTCACATCGACGACACCGTGATGTCCTCGCTCCCACTGCGACTTCTGAGCCTGGTTGCGTCGGTACGCATCGGGGTCATCCTCTGGGATCGGAAGACCTCGGAAGACCTCAACCCGTTCCACGGACGCATGCCGGCCTGCATCGTCCACCTTGGCGTTGCGTGCAAGCGCCAACTGGCAGGCGAAACGGTAGGGGTCGATCAGGCCCTCCTCATACGGTCTGCCCGGGAGAAAGAGCGACGCGCCGGTGAGGTGCACGTTCTGGTAGTCGATGACGACGGCCATTGTGAGAGCCACGGGAACCTCTCCGGAGAAAATTTAGACCCCGCCAGTCCCGGAGGACGGCGGGGAGTTATGGTCCTACCGTACGCGTCCGATGCTGGCCACGCAATCCCTCGACGAGACTCATCGTGGATGCTCGCGAGGATCGTGGACCGTGGCGGGCATGGCGTCGGCCACATGAGTGGCCGGCTGGCCGGGAGCCTGGCCCGGGCGTGCCGAGGGCCTCAGGTCTCCACCGCTGTCAGTGCGGCGTTGTACTCCGCGATGGGGCGCTTTCTCTGAAGGCCTGTCATATAACGATTTCCGATGGGTCGTTTTGCGTAGAGTGCACGGTGGGCGCGGCCAGCGCTTCATACCCGTTCCAGGGAGCGGGAGGTGAGGTAGATGCCCCTGCGCCGGAAGGCCTCGGGGCTCTCGACGCGAGCCTTGGACCGAGCTGAGGCGGGGATGTCGGGATACCAGGCGTCCGTGGTCCGGGTGGGGCTGTGGGCCCAGGCGGGTGATTGCCAGCCGTCTCGGGCTGCCAAGTGGTCCGCCAAGGCGGCAAGGGCGGCGTCGATCTGGGGGCTGCCGGTGGGCGGGGCTCCTCTTCGAAGAACCTCGCCGCCAGCAGGAGGCCGCCTCGGCGCAGGGTTGACGTGTAGTCGTCCAGTGATTGCAGGACGATGTAGCGCCACAGTGCGTCGGGCCCGTCACCCAGCGCGAGGAGCCTTGTGCACTGGGCTGCATTGCCAGCGGCGGTGTGGCGCAGGCCGATGCCAGCGTGCTGGTCAGGGCTTGGTGGTGGCGCAGCCTGGGCTTGTTCCAGGAGGCTGGCGATGCTCAGGCGTGGGCCCTTATACGGCATGGCGTCCTCCTTCCGATCGCACCGTGTACAGGGATTCGATCGTATCGGGTCCTTTTCTGGCCACTGGGTGACCCTGAGCCCCGTCTTCAGTTGAGTCCCGCATAGTCAGTCAGGTCCTGGACGCTGAGGAAATCGCCCTCGTTGAGGAACTGGCACCAGGGGATCTGGGTGTTGCCGACACGAAGGCGACGGCCTCCGCTCCAGCAGGCGAGTTCGATGTGGCAACTGGTCTTCTGGTAGACGAACTCGATGGCTGGGAGGATGTCCTTGTCGCTGGTGAAGACGATCGCGGCGTCGATGTCGCCCCTGATAGCGTATTTGACCAGGTCGACGGCGAGAGCGACGTCGATCCCCTTCTCCGATGCGGGGACGCTGGGCCACTGGGGCGGGTACTGGAGGTTGCGTCGCACCACGGTCGCTCCCGTCGCCTCCCATTCGGCTGTTTGGCGGTCGTTGGCCCGGGCGGAGACTGACTGTCGCGTCGGGTTTGGGCGGCCGCGGTAGACGAGGGTCTCGACAAGCATGCTGGGACGCAGGCGACGGTTGACAAGGAGGTCGGCTGTGGCCTTGGGCCAGATGTGTCCGTCGCTGGTCGCGAAGCAGCGCCTCGCCCAGCCGCTGACATTCTGGTAGTCGAAGAAAACGGCGACGCGATCCATGGGTACCTCATTCGGGCAAAAAAACCCCGCCAATCCCGGAGGATGGCGGGGCAGAATGAGGTAACGATATCGCGTCAGGGCAGTACCTGCAACACGCCGACCAGGCTCAGGACGTGCCCGCGAGGGTCGTGGACCGTGGCTGTCGCCTCACGTCACGGACTTGGGCCGCTTCGGCGCCCGGCTGTCCGGGAGCCTGGCCCGGGGGTGCTGAGGGCCTCAGCTCTTCACCTCCGCCAGCGCCTCGTTGGCGGCCTCGGTGAGCGTCCACCGATGGAGCAGGCCGTGCAGCCGGCGCCCGTTGATGTAGACCACGGGGCTGCCGTCCTCCTGAAGGCCCTCGACATCCAGGCCGTCGTCGGTCACCTTGGCCTCGTCAGCGCCGCTGGTGATGCGCGACCACAGGGAGTCGACGTCGAGCCCCACGGACTCCGCGGCCTGGGAGATCGTGTGGTCGTCGACGTCGCCGCGCAACTCGGCCAGGGCATCGTGCATGGGCCAGATCTTGTCCTGCAGATAGGCGGCCTCCAGGGCCAGGGCAGCATTGATGGCCTCCGGGGTGTAGGCCATGTGGCGGAGCACCACGCGCACCCGGCCGTCCTCGATCATGGGGCGCATCCCCTTGAGGGCCTCCATGAGTCGCCAGCGGCCCTCGAAGGTCATATCCGCGTAGTTGATGAGGGTCACCGGCGCATTGACATCGCCGACGATGTGGTCGGTGTGGTCATCGATGGGCCGGCGCAGGGACTCGTCCTCGGGGGGCGGAAGGGGCCACAGCCGGTCGCCGATCCTGAAGATGACGGCCGCCAGCGCCAGTGCCAGCAGGGAGGCGCTGAGCACTCCGATCCGGGCCTGGTCGCGCAGGGCCTCGTCACTCAGGGCCAGGCCCGCCACCAGCAGGGAGATGGTGAAGCCCATCCCGGACAGGGCGCCGATCCCCGCCACGCGGGGCAGGTCCAGACCGGGCAGGTGGGAGGAGGGGACCAGGCGCATGACGATGCCGGCACCCAGTATGGCGCCGATGAACTTGCCCAGGACCAGGCCCACGATGACCCCCCAGGTCAGGGGCGAGGACACGGCCGTGGCCAGAGCCGCGCCGTTGAGCTCCACGCCGGCATTGGCCAGGGCGAACAGTGGCACCACCAGGTAGTTGACATACGGGGGCAAGGCGAATGACAGGCGCTGGTTGAGGGGCATGGAGTAGGCCAGGGCCTCGCGCACCGCCATGGCGGTGCCGGGGGCGGGTGCCTGGCGGAAGAGGCGGAAGATCTCGTTGGCCCCCTCCAGGTCGCGGCTGCGCAGGTTGTAGACCGGCATGAGCAGGGCGATGAGCACCCCGGCGATGGTGGCGTGGACCCCGGAGAGGTAGACGGCGTACCAGGTGACGATCCCCAGGGCCAGATAGGGCAGGATCCGCCATACCCCGGCGCGCTGGAGGCACCACACGCCCACCAGTCCGGCTCCCGCGAAGGCCAGGGCGACCAGGTTGAGGGAGTCGGTGTAGAACACGGCGATGACCAGCAGCGCCCCAATATCGTCGATGACGGCGAAGGCCAGGAGGAAGAGCCGCAGGCGAGGAGCGCGCTTGGGGCCGATCAGCGCCAGCATGCCCAGGGCGAAGGCCGTATCGGTTGAGATGACGGTTCCCCAGGCCTGGGCCCCGGGGCCGGAGCCGGTCACGAGCAGGAAGAGGCCCACGGGCACCACCAGCCCGCCGACGGCGGTAGCCGCGGGGAGCAGCGCTCGCCCGGGAAGATGCAGATCGCCCAGTGTGAGGTCTCGACGCACATCGAGCCCCACCATGAAGAAGAAGATCGCCATGAGGCCCTCGTCGACCCAGCCGTGCAGGGTCAGCTCCAGGCTCAGGGGCCCCACGTTCAGCGAGGCCGGGGTCTCCCAGAAGTCGTGGTAGCTGTGCCCGACATTCGCCCACACCAGGGCGATGACGGTGGTCAGGGCGAGCGCGACGGCGGCATAGGTCTCGTTGTGCAGGACCATGCGGCGACGACGGCGCCTGCGCAGGTGGTCATTGACGATCTCGTGCGGGCTCATCACCACTCCTGGCAAGTCGGCGGGGGCAGGCGGTTATTCTAATGGTTGACCCGGCTTAAGGGGTCTTGGGCTCAGTGCGGGGAGACGGTCTGGGTGCCCGCCTCGGGCGGGGCGGAGTGGATCCTCAGTGCCTGGACGGATTCCCGGTACAGGGAGTCCCGGGCCATGAGCTCGGCGTGGGTGCCGCGGTCGCGCAGGCGCCCTCCGTCCATGACGATGATCTGATCGGCGTCCAGCACGGTGGACAGCCGGTGGGCGATGGTGATCACGGCCCCCGAGCGCGAGGCCTGGGCAATGACCTCGGCGATGGCGGCCTCGGTTCCCGCGTCGAGTTGGGCCGTGGCCTCGTCGAGCAGGAGGATCTCGGGGCTTCCCACCAGGGCCCGCGCGACTGCCAGGCGCTGGCGCTCGCCTCCCGACAGGCGGGTGTCGGCCACCACGGTGTCCAGCCCCAGGGGCATGGACCGGATCCGCTCATCGAGACGGGCCGCGGCCAGGGCCCGCCAGGCGGCGGCGTCGTCGGACGTGGGGGAGCGCAGGAGCACGTTGTCCCGAACGGTTCCGGGGATGATCGGGGTCTCCTGCTCAACATAGGCGATCCGGGATCGCACCTGGTCGATGCTCAGCTCACTGTAGGGCGTGCCGTCAAGCGCGATGGTGCCCTCGGTGGGGTCCAGGAAGCGCAGCAGCAGGGAGAACACCGTGGTCTTGCCGGCGCCGGAGGGGCCCACCAGGGCGGTGTGCCCGGTGCGGGGGATGTCCAGGCTCACCGCCTCCAGGGCAGGGGTGCCGTCGTAGGCGGCGCTGACTCCCCTCAGGGACAGGACCGGGGCGTGGGCCGACGGCGGCGCCTGGCGGCTCGCGGGCTCGGCATCCTCCTCGGCGGTCAGCGACTCGGTCTGGCGGATGCGCGCCGCGGCGGCCAGGCCGGACTGGAGGTCGGCCAGGACCGTGGACAGCACGGTGATGGGGTTGACGAGGTTGAAGGCGTACAGGAGGAAGGCCACCAGCGTGGAGGTCGCCATATCGCCGGTGCTCACGCGCCAGGCACCCACCCCCAGGATCGCGATCATCGCCAGTTGCATGCCGCCGTCGGCGATGCTCCACACCAGTGCCTCATAGACCACGGCGCGCACCGAGTGCTTGGTGGAGTGCTCCGCCTGACCGGAGATCCGGGCGATCTCGCGGCCCTCGGCCCGCGAGGCCTTGATGGTGCGCAGTGCGCGCAGGCTGCCCTCCAGCGTGGCGCCCAGGTCTCCCAGGGCATCCTGGGCGCGCTCCTCGGCATGGCTGATTCGTGGCAGGAGAATGCCGATCATGGCGGTTACCCCGGCAACGGCCACCAGGGCGATGAGCAGCATGGGCCAGTCCAGGACGCCCATGAGGACGATGGTTCCCACCAGGGCCACCATGCCGTTGACCAGATCGACCACGGAGGAGGTGACGGCGCTGCGCAGAAGGACCGTGTCGGAGGTGACCCGGGTGATGAGCTCGCCGGTGCGGAAGCGCTGGACAGCCATGAGTCTGGCGCGGAAGAAGCGCTCGATGAGCGTGGTGCGGGCGCTGAGCACCACATGCTCGGCGACCCTGCCCAGGACGAAGGCCTGCGCGCCTCCGGCGAGCGTGCCCGCGATGAGCAGGGCCACCAGGATGAGGACCGGAACGATCAAGGAGCCCTCGCCGCCCAGGATGTCCAGGACCCGCTTGGTGGCCAGGGGCGTGGCCAGGGAGGTGGCGGTGGCCAGCAGGCCCAGGACGATGCCGGCCCCGATGGCCGGCAGATGGGGGCGGGCATAGGGGTAGAGGACGCGCAGCCCCTCACGCATGGGCAGTGGCGGCTGGTCCGATGGCGGGGCGGGGGCGGCAGGACCGATGGACGTCATGTCGTCTCCTGGGGTCTCGGGCCTATGCAGTTGTGGGGTGGCGTGCGTCAAAGGGCTCAGACGCCGAAGCCCACGCGGCGGGGCTCGGTCTCGCCGAGCTCGACGTAGGCCAGTGAGCCGGCCGGCACGAAGACCCTGCGGCCCTTGTCGTCGCGGAGCGTCACGGCCCGGGTGTCCGCATCCTTGACGGCGGCCAGCACCTCGTCATGCGAGGCGGAGGTCTCCAGGGACAGCTCGCGGCCCGAGTGCTTGATGCCAATGGTGACCTGCATGGGTGCTCCTTCAGGGTGGGGCCGCCGTGCCGGGGCCGGGGTGCAACTGCCGTCATCATACGTGGAGCCCTCCCCCCGCCTCGCACCCGGGACCTGAGGATCTCCCGGTTTTCGCCTCACGCGGACGAGCGCCCAGGACGTGACCGGGACGGCGCGCCGAGGTGGGGCGGGTCGCGATCCGGTGGCGATCCGACGGCCCGGGCAAGGCCTTCTCATCCATGTCAGCGGCCCATGATGAGATGGCCCCATGTCCGCCGCTGCCGAGCCGATCCGCCTCCTGCCTGCCCTGGAGCAGCCGGGGCTTCCCGCCGCTGACCCCAGTGCGCAGGCCGTTGCGGAGCGGGTCGCCGGGCATGCCAATGTCGTGGTGCTCGGCGCCCCGGGAACCGGCAAGACGACGACGGCGCTGCGCCTGCTGACAGGCTCCGTGGCCGCGGGCCGGGACGCCATCCTCCTGGCCCCCACGCGGGCGCGCGCCGATCTGCTTCGCGCCCGGGCCGCCCATCTGCTGGGGCAGGGCCATGGTGATGGGCGTGTGCGCGTGCGCACCCCGGCCTCACTGGCCCTGACGATCCTCACCACCTCTCTGACCGAGCGGCCCGATCCTCTGCCCGCCCCGGTCCTGCTGGCGGGAGCCGAGGAGGACGCGGCCCTCGCCGCCATGGTCGGCGCCATCTCCTGGCCGGATCTGCCCGCCGAGGCCGTCGGCTCGCGCGCCTTCCGCTCCCAGTTGCGCAACCTTCTGGCCCGCGCCGCGGAGATGGGCATCAGCGCCGAGGAGCTCGCCCAGTGGGGCAGGGCCCTGGATGTGCCCATCTGGGGCCCGGCCTCCCAGCTCCTGCGCACCTGGGACGCCCAGGGCCGGCCCAGCCCGGAGCTGCGATCCCAGACCCGCAAGATGGACACCGCCCGTCTTCAGGACCGCGCCCGTGAGGCCCTGGAGACCTGGCAGGCCGACGCCGTGGCCGCCCCCCGTCCGGTGCCCGACCTGGTCATCGTGGATGACTACCAGGACTGCACCGCCGCCACCGCCCGTCTCCTGACCACCCTGGCCACGCCCGACGGCGCGGGGCACCGCGCCCAGGTGGTGGTTCTGGGGGATCCCGATGCCGCGGTGGAGACCTTCCGCGGCGGCACCCCCAGCCTCCTGGTTGCCGCGGAGGACCGCTCCGGCCTGGCGGCCGAGCGCCTGGTCCTGAGCACTCGGCACCGCGGCGGCCCTGCGCTGGCAGAGCTGTGGAGGGACCAGGCCGAGCGGATCCCCATCACCGGAACCGCCTCCCACCGCCGCCCGCGACTGGCCGGTGGCGATGCGCCGCCCGTGCCGGGCACGGCGGCGGGCGCCCCGAGGGCCGTGCCGCCCGGTGCCCCGCAGGGGGTCGAGGCGATCGTGGCCAGCTCGCCCGCCCAGGAGGCCGCCCATGTGGCCCGGGCACTGCGGGCCGAGCGCATCCACCACGGCACCGCCTGGCAGGAGATGGCCGTGATCGTCCGCTCATCGGCCCAGGCCAGTGCCACCGCTCGGGAACTGAGGCGCCGCGGCCTGCCCGTTGCCCCGGGAAGCCCCGCCGTCCTCCTGCGCGCCGAGCCCGCCGCAGCCGCCCTTGTCAACCTGGTGCGCGCCGGTGTTGAGGGCCGCCTGGGGCGGGTGGGGCGGGAGCCCCCCGAGCGGGCCAGCGCCCTGGAGCTGCTCTCCAGCCCCCTGATCGGCCTGAGCGCCCTGGACCTGCGCCGCCTGCGGCGTCGGCTGCGCGCCGAGCAGACTGCTCCGGCGGCGATCGAGCCGGGGGTGGGAGAGCGCCCCGTGGCCAGTGCCGACGATGCGCTGCTGGCCACGGTCTCCTCCCCGGAGGCGGCCCGCGCCTTCCACCAGGTGGTGGCCGGCGAATCCCTGGCCGCCCAGGCCCAGGCGCTGTGCCGGGGCGCCGAGGTGATCGCAGCGGTCCTCCAGGCGCTCGCCGAGGGACGGCATGACGCCGAATCCCTGCTGTGGGCCGCATGGGCCGCCTCGGGGCGGGCCGAGGCCTGGCGCGAGACCGCCCTGAGCGCGCCTGAGGGCGCTGGGGGAGCGCAGTCGGTCCTGGCCCAGGCCGCGGAGCGGGATCTGGACGTGGTCACCGCCCTGTTCAAGCGCGCCGAGGTCTGGGCCGAGCGCCGGCCCGGAGCCCCGGCCTCCGCATTCCTCGATGAGCTCGCCGCCGAGGCCCTGCCCTCGGACTCGGTGGCCCCCCATGGCGCCCGCCCCGCGGGGGTGACCATCCTGACCCCTGCGGCGGCGGCCGGTCGCCAGTGGGAGGTGGTGGCCGTGATGGGGCTCAACCGTGACTCCTGGCCCGATCTGCGCCTGCGCGACTCGATCACCCGTGCCGGCCTGCTGGTGGATGCGGCCACAGGGCGCCTGCCGCGCGGGGCCCAGGGCATGCCCGTGGCGCAGGTCGATCCGGTCGTGGCCCGCGCGCATGTCCGAGCCGATGAGCGACGCATGCTGGTGGCGGCCCTGACCCGCGCTACTCGTCGCCTCCTGGTCACCGCCTCCGTTGATGCCGAGCACGCCCCGTCCACCTTCTTCACCGAGATCGCCGAGAGGACCACCGGCCTGGTCCGCGACGAGGAGGGTGTGGTCAGGCCCGCCCAGGACGTCGGGGACCTGACCCTGCGCGGGCTGGTCGGCGAGCTGCGGCAGGCCGTCGTCCTGGGGCACCTGCCCCAGGCCACGCAGCTCCAGCGCCGGCGCGCGGGGCAGGCGGCCCTGATCCTGGCCCGCCTCCAGCGCGCCCACGTCCCCGGCGCCGACCCCGCCACCTGGGCGGGCGGGCAGGCCTCGGCCACGGCACCGCTGGTCGGGCCCGGGCGGCCCATCCGCATCAGCCCCTCCGACGTCGAGGCCATCACCGACTGCCCCCTGCGGTGGTTCCTCCAGCGCAAGGGCGGCAGCACCCCCGCCTCGGCGGCCCAGAGCCTGGGCATCGTCATCCACGCCCTGGCCGAGCGGGCCCAGCGCGAGGAGCTGCGCGGACCGGCCCTCATGGAGGCCTTCGAGGCCGAGCTGCCCCGCCTGGGCTACCCGCCGACCTGGCTGGGCAGGCAGGAGGCCGAGCGCGCCCGCGCCATGGTGGAGCGCCTGGACTCCTACCTGGCCGCCGTCCCCGGTCCCGCGCAGGTCGAGGTCCCCATCCAGGCCGACCTCCTCCTGCATGCGCCGACCGTCCCGGCAGGCGCCTGCCCCGCCAGCGCGCCAGGCGAGGGCGCCCACGGCAAGCAGGGGCCCGGGCTCCCGGTGATCCTGGCCGGCAGGATCGACCGCCTCGAACTGATCGATGGCCCCGATGAGCCGCGCAAGGCGCGCCTCATCGACATCAAGACCGGCAGGACCCCCCACGCCGATCCCGAGCACCACCCGCAGCTGGCCGCCTACCGTCTGGCCCTTGAGGCCCAGGGGCATGAGGTGATCGGCGGCGCCCTGGTCCTGCTGGGCAAGGAGCCAGGCAGGGACGGGGCGACCATCATCAGCCCCAAGGGCGCGGCTCTGGCTCCCAGCCCGGATCCTGACACCGGCCAGGACTGGGCGCGCGAGCTGGTGCGCACCGCGGCCCTGGACGCCTCGGGCACGGCGCTTCAGGCACGCAGCGGCAAGCACTGCCGCACCTGCCCAGTGGCGGACTCCTGCCCCGTCCAGCCCGAAGGGAGGCGAGTGCTCGCATGAGCGCCCCCACCGCTCCAGCGCCTGATCCGCAGCACACGGGTCCTGGCGCCTCGGCTCGCATCATCGCTGGGCAGGCGGGCCGAGGCCCCGTGGCCTCGGACGGCCTGACGCCGGTGGAGCTCGCCCGAGTCCTGGGCCTTCATGCCCCCACTTCGGAGCAGGCCCGCGTGATCGCCCACCCCTTGAGCCCCCTGCTCGTCGTCGCCGGCGCGGGCTCGGGCAAGACCGCCACCATGAGTCAGAGGGTCGTCCACCTCGTGGCCACCGGTGCCGTGCGCCCCGACCAGGTCCTGGGCCTGACCTTCACCCGCAAGGCCACCGCCGAGCTCGCCCAGCGGGTCTCCACGCGCCTGGCCCAGCTCGCCGCATCGGGCCTGACCGACCTGTCCCCGGATGCTCCCGAGCCCACCATCGCCACCTACAACTCCTTCGCCGGCACCATCGTGCGCGAGCACGGGCTGCGCATCGGCGTGGACCCGGAGGCCACCCTCATCACCGAGGCCCGTGCCTGGCAGATCGCCTCCGGCCTCATCGAGGCCCGCACCGAGCCCCTGCCCGTGGACAGCCTCGGCCAGGCCACTCAGGCGGTGCTGCGCCTGGATGGGGCCCTGTCCGAGAACCTGCTCAGCGTCGAGGACGCCGCCGCCGGTCTCAGCGATCTGGCCGATCTCTTCGAGTCCCTGGCCTCCATCCGCGGCTGCAAGTCCATGGTGGGCAAGGCCCCCCAGACCATGAGCCAGTGGCACGGGCTGCTGGAGGCCGCCGTCGACTACCGTGAGCACAAGCGCCGCCACGGGCTGCTGGATTTCGGCGACCAGATCGCCCTGGCCTGCCGCATCGCCGAGGGCAGTCAGGAGGTGCGCGAGCACCTGCGCGCCCAGTACCCCGCGGTCCTGCTCGATGAGTTCCAGGACACCTCCGTGGCTCAGGTCCGCCTCCTGTCGGCGCTGTTCGCCGGCTCAGGGGTGACCGCCGTCGGCGACCCCCACCAGGCCATCTACGGGTGGCGCGGGGCCAGCGCTGGAGCGTTGGACGCCTTCCACGCGCGGTTCAACCCCGGGGCCGGTGGCCCCGGCGCACCGGTGCTGCCGCTGTCCACCGCCTGGCGCAACGACACCGCGATCCTCCAGGCCGCCAACGCCGTCTCCGCGCCCCTGCGCAACCACCAGCCCGAGCCCGGCGACGCCGTCGTCGAGCACATCCCCGTTGAGCCCCTCCAGCCCCGGCCGGCGCAGACCGGCCTGGCCCGGGGGCTCGTGGCCGGGGCCTACCTTCAGGACCCCCTTCAGGAGGCGGAGACCATCGCCGCCTTCCTCGCCGAGCGCTGGAGCCCTCAGGCCCAGATGGCCGTCCTGTGCCGGGCGCGCGGCCTCTTCGAGCCCATCGCCGCGGCCCTGGAGCGCAGCGGGCTGCCGGTGAGCATCGTGGGACTGGGCGGCATGCTCACCGTCCCCGAGGTGGCCGACCTGCGCGCCCTCATCACGGTGGCCGCGGACCCCGAGCGCGGGGACCGCCTCATGCGCCTGCTCACCGGTGCGGGCATCGCCCCCACCGATCTGGCCGCCCTGCATGACATCGCCCGCGGTCTGAGCCGCAGCCCCGGAGCCGGCGCTGCGGAGGCCGATGCGCCCCAGCTCTGCGAGGCCCTGGAGGCCATCGTCAGGGCCGAGGACGCCCGGCAGGCCCAGGCGCCCGCTGAGCCGGACCAAGCAGACCAGGTCGGTCGGAGCGGCTGGAGCAACAGACACGGGAGCGCGGCGGGCGAGGAGCCGGCACTCAGCCCCATGGGCAGGACCATCGCCCTGCGCCTGGGCGCCGTGCTGCGCCGAGTGCGCGCCGGCCTGCACCTGCCGCTGCCCGAGCTCCTGGGCCTGGCCGAGCAGGCCCTGGGGCTGGACATCGACCTCGCCGCCCGGACCGACCAGTCCATGGGGCGGCGCGCCCTGGACGCCTTCCACGCCACCGCCCAGCAGTACGCCGATGAAATCGAGGCCCCGACCCTGGCGGGCTTCCTCAGGTGGCTGGACACCGCCCAGGAGCGGGAGAACGGGATGGAGGCCCCCGAGGTCGAGCCCGAGCCCGGCGCCGTCCAGCTCCTGACCATCCACGCCTCCAAGGGGCTGGAGTGGGACACCGTGGCCGTGGCCGGCATGACCGAGGGCGTCTTCCCCTCCTACCGCCCCACCCCCAAGCCGGACCTGACGGTGTCCACCACCGGCTGGATGACCTCCCGGGACGAGTTCCCCCACCCCCTGCGAGCTGACGCCCAGACCCTGCCGCCCTTCGAGCTGGGCGAGCTGGAGCCGGGCAGCGCCGGCCAGGATGACAAGGACACGGTCAAGGAGATGTGGGGGCGCTACGCCCTGGCCCTGGGGCGCCACGGCCTGGCCGAGGAGCGCCGCCTGGCCTACGTGGCCATCACCCGTGCCCGCCACGACGTGCTGCTGACCGGCTCCCACCTGGCCAGGGAGGCCTCCAAGGCCAAGCCCGCCTCCCGGTTCCTCCAGGAGCTGCGGCGCCGCGACCTGGTCACCCCCTGGGGGCAGGGCTGGGTGGAGCACGAGGAGGGCGCGCTCAACCCGATGACCACACAGGTGCGCACCGGTTGGTGGCCCGAGCCTCTGGACAGCGCCGATGCCGGCGCCCCTGCCGCCGAGGCAGAGCGCCACGCGCTGAGGCGGGCGCGTGACCAGGCCGCCCGTGCCGTTGCCGAGGCCGGCCGGCGGGCCCATGAGATGGTGGGGCCGGCGCCGGGCGCCGCGGGCGGCGATCCTGTGGTGCAGCGCTGGTGGACCGAGGCCGCCCTGCTCCTGGCCGAGAGGCAGGACCAGGAGTCTCAGGCGCCCGGCGTGCGCATCCCCACCCACCTCGCGGCCACGAGGCTCGATGACCTGCGCAGCGATCCGGCGGCCTTCGCCCTGGACCTGCGCCGGCCCCTGCCCCCCGAGCCGCGCACCGCCGGACGCCTGGGCACCGTGTTCCACGAGGCCATCGCCCAGCGCCTGGCCGGGCGGGCCGCCCTG
The DNA here is from genome assembly GCF_900637295.1 of Actinomyces slackii. Taxonomy (NCBI): domain Bacteria; kingdom Bacillati; phylum Actinomycetota; class Actinomycetes; order Actinomycetales; family Actinomycetaceae; genus Actinomyces; species Actinomyces slackii. The sequence goes on from NZ_LR134363.1 coordinate 1,686,000, forward strand.
ATCCCGCTCAGTGACGCGGGCGTGCCCGACTCGCTTGCCCCCGCGGACAGGCGGCGCGTGGAGCAGTGGCTGACCACAGCGGAGAGCCTTCCCCTGCTGGAGGGCCATGCCCTGCACGCCACGGAGGTGGAGCGCGAGCTCACCGTGGGGGGCACAACCCTGCGCTGCCGGATCGACGCCGTCTTCCAGGCCCCCGGCGGGGGCTGGCTCATCGTCGACTGGAAGACCGGCCGCGGGCGCGTCCCCGTGGACCAACTCAGCGTCTACGTCCACGCCTGGGCCGCCAGCCAGGGCGTGCCCACCGGGCAGGTGCGCGCCGCCTACGCCTATGTGGACCGCGGGGAGGTCGAGGAGCTCGCCCCCGCCGACCTTCTGCCCCTGGAGGCCGTGGCCCAGCTCCTGGCGCCAGGTGCGGCCGATGTGCCGGCGCAGGTGGTGACAGGGAGTTCACGCGACTAAGGTAAGCCTTAGCAATGAGGCAATGGTGCTGACTTCCAACTCCTGGGCGCCCCCGCCACCCTCATCGCTTGAGCCATCGCGCTGTCGCGCACGTGTCCCCGCGGACTGGGAGCCCCATGCTGACCACAGTCTCCATCCTCGCCTTTCTCGTCGCCTCCATCGCCTGGATCGTGGGCGACGCCCTCATCGTGGGCTTCCACCGGCCCGATAAGACTGAGCACGCGCGCTTCATCGCCCTGGCAGGGTCGGACAATGGCGCCTTCTACACCCGCATCAACAACAGGAGGCTGGCGGCCGGCGCGCTCATCGGTCAGTACACGGCCCCGCTGTTCCTGGCCGGCCTGTGGGCGCACTGGGTGATCCTGCGTGACGCGGCGCACCCGGAGGTCGGCCTGACCGGCCTGGCACTGCTCGCCATCGGCATCATCTACTCGCCCCTGGCTCACGCCGGCTTCTATCCGCTGGCCCTGGCCTCAGCGCGCCTGCAGGAGGCCCTGGACCGCAGCGGCACGGCGGAATGGGAGCCCGATGCCGGCGATCCTGCGGCCCACAGTCCGGAGGTGACCGCCTGCGCGCCGCATGTGCGCAGGGCCGAGCGCTTCCTCGCCCTGGCATGGGTGCCGTCGATCGGCGCGATCTGCCTGGGCTGGCTGATCATCTGCGTCCCGCTGGCAGCGGGCTGGACGGCCCTGCCCCGGTGGGCGGTGCTGTTCACGCCGCTGGTCCAGATGCTCCCATGGTCGCTGCTGCCTCGGTTGCCCTACCCGGGCAAGCCCCTCCTGAACGGTGCCCTGTTCAATATCGTCAACCTCGTCTGGGCCATCGCGCTGCTCTGCCTGGCCCCAGGGCTGCACGAGTGACCGATGTGGAGGGGATTAGCCGCTGCCATCACAGACCCGTGCTGCGCTGGCGCAGGTCGCAGCATGGTTCCTTACGGATATTGATGGAGGGGGAGGCCCAATCGCCTCCATTGTGGTCGGTGGCGGTTGTTCCGGCCGGGCCTCAGTCGTCCTCGTCGTCCTCGACAGGGACCATGGTGACCTCACTGGTCGAGGCATCCGGGTCGGCGCTGACCCGCTCCCCGGGGACCGGGGCCAGCCGCGGGGTGGCCGGGGCCACGAGCGGCTCCTCGCCCACCTGGGAGGCCAGGTCCTTCAGCATCGCCACCGCATCGCTGATCACCGAGCGGCTCTGGGCGCGCACGCCATGCATGAGCCAGCGCGCCAGGCTCAGCTCGCTGACCAGCTCGGCCCGGTCCCGCAGATGCCTGTCCACGCCCTCGGAGCGGGCCACCTCATAGGCGTCCTCGATGGAGTCCAGGCAGTCCACCGGCACCGAGGAGTAGATCCACGCCATGTCCTCGGCGGGATCGCCCACATGCGCCTGGGCCCAGCCCTTGACCGCCACCACGGAGCCGCCGGCCGTCAGCACGTTCTCCTCAGCCAGATCCCCGTGGACCACCGTCGGCCTGAAGCGCCACAGCGCCGTGTCCTCCAGGGCGCCCTCCCAGCGGTTGAGCAGCGTCGGCGGCACGTGGCCGGTGGGGGCCGCGTCGTCGAGCAGGGCCAGCCAGCGCTGGCGCACCTCCTCCGCGGAGTAGACCGCCAGGCCCGACTCCGAGATCACCGAGGTCGGCATCTCATGGAGCTCGCCCAGGGCCTTGCCCAGACCCGCTGAGAGCCCGGGGCCCGGGCGCAGCGACTCCACGGCGATGGGCCGGCCCTCGATGTAGGAGCGCACCTGGATGTGGCTCCCGCCGCTGCGCAGGGAGCCGCCCGACTGGGAGACCCCGAAGGACACATGCCCCGCATCCACCACCCGTCCGATCCGCCTGAGGACCTCGGCCTCGGCATCCAGCTCCGCCCCGGTGGCCTCATCGAAGGCCTCCAGGACCTCCCAGTGGCGTCCCTGGGTGTCCACCACTCCGATGATGCTCAGCCGCTCGGTGCGCCTCTGCGGCAGGGCCAGGCGCGCCGCGTTGAGACCGGGCACAGCCACCGTGGCCAGGGCCGCCAGCGCCAGCGCCGAATGGGGCTCGGCCGGGCCGCTGGGCGCCGCCGGCCCGGCGTCCGGCGACGCCGAGTCATCCGGGGTCGTCTCCGGGGTGCCCGGTTGCGCGGGCCCGGCCGGATCGGCGGATTCGACGGCGTCGGGGGCGTCCGGGGACTGCGGAGACTGTGACATGCTCCAACCGTAGGTGAATGGCCGCCCCATCGCGGTCAGCCGCGCCAGTCACTGATGTATCGGCGCCCCACGGAAGGATGTGCCGATACCACTACAGCAGGAGTTATCCACAGGGCGGTGATTGCCTCTGGCGCCGTGACCCGGTTGTGATCTAGGGTCTGCTCGTGACGGTGATCACGAGCCGGTCGTCGTCGCAGGTCAGCGCCGATCGACGCCGATCGACGCTGATCGACACCAGGCTCACCCAGTCCTCATCCGCCCCCGCCATCCCGAGAGGCAACGAAGCCCATGGATGCCCCAGACCTCCTGCTGGCCGAGGTGCGCGAGCTCGTGCGCGCCCGCAGCATCGACCCGCTCAAGGACGGTCCCGCCCTGACCTCCCTGGTTGCCGAGGCCTCCAACGACTACCTGCGGCGCGCCGACGCCGGACTGGTCCCACCGCTGGCCGACCCTGAGGCCGCCGGCGCCCACGCCCTGGACGCCCTGGTGGGCCTGGGCCCCCTCCAGGCCTTCCTGGATGACGAGACCATCGAGGAGATCTGGATCAACGACCCCGGGCGGGTCTTCGTGGCCAGGAACGGCAGGCCGGAGCTGACCACCACCATCCTGGAGCACGAGGACCTGGAGGTCCTGGTCGAGCGGATGCTGCGGGCCTCGGGGCGCCGCCTGGACCTGGCCAGCCCCTTCGTGGACGCCCAGCTGCCCGGAGGGGAGCGCCTTCACGTCGTCATCCCGCCGATCACCTCCCAGCACTGGGCCCTCAACATCCGCAAGCACTCGGCCAGGGCCTCGCGCACCTCGGACCTGGTGCGCATGGGCTCCCTGACCAGCAGCGCCGCCGCCTTCCTGGACGCCTCGGTCCAGGCGGGCCTGAACATCCTGGTCTCGGGCGCGACCCAGGCCGGTAAGACCACGATGGTCCGGGCCCTGGCCGGCGCCATCCCCGGGGGCCAGCGCGTCATCACCTGCGAGGAGGTCTTCGAGCTGGCCCTGCGCAACCGCGACTGCGTGGCCATGCAGACCCGCCCGGCCAGCCTGGAGGGAACCGGGGAGATCACGCTGCGCCGCCTGGTCAAGGAGGCCCTGCGCATGCGCCCGGACCGCCTTCTCATCGGCGAGGTCCGCGAGGCCGAGGCCCTCGACCTGCTCATCGCCATGAACTCGGGCCTGCCCGCCATGTGCACCATCCACGCGAACTCCGCCCGCGAGGCCGTGGTCAAGATCTGCACCCTGCCGCTCCTGGCAGGGGAGAACGTCTCCAGCGACTTCGTGGTCCCCACGGTGGCCGCCGCCGTGGACCTGGTGGTCCACCTGGACCTGGACGCTCGAGGGCGGCGCGGCGTGCGCGAGATCGCCGCGCTGTCGGGGCGCGTGGAGTCCGGGATCATCGAGCTGGCCGATGTCTACCGCCGGGACGCCACCGGTCACCTGGTGCGCGGCGCGGGATTCCCCTCCGGGGCTGAGCGCTTCCGCCGCGCCGGCCACGACCTGGCCGCCCTGCTGGCCGGGTCCCACGGTGGGCAGGAGCTCACCTGATGGGCGCCATCGCGGGGCTCGTGGGCGGTGTGGGCCTCCTGCTCATCTGGCTGGCATGCACCTCCGACCCTCCCCAGTGGCGCTCGAAGCGCTCCGCTCAGCTCGCCGACCTGCTCATCCAGGCCGGGGCCGGACGCACCAGCCCCGCCATGTTCGTGGCGGGCAGCGCCGCCCTGGGCCTGGTCGTGGGCCTGGCCTTCCTCGGAGTCTCCAGGGCCTGGCCGGTGGCGGCCGCCTTCGCCGTCATCTTCTCCGGCGCCCCCTACCTGCTCGTCTCCTCGCGAGCCAGGAGCAGGCGCACGCGGCTGCGCGAGATCTGGCCCGAGGCGGTCGACACCCTGGTCTCCGGGGTGCGCGCGGGGATGAGCCTGCCCGAGGCGCTGGCCAACCTGGGCGAGCGCGGCCCCGAGGCGGTGCGCCCCCAGTTCCGCGCCTTCGCCGCCGACTATGCGGCCACCGCCCGATTCGATCACTGCCTGGACCGGCTCAAGGCGCGCTTCGCCGACCCCGTGGCCGACCGCATCGTTGAGGCCCTGCGACTGGCCCACGAGGTTGGAGGCACCGACCTGGGCAGCCTGCTTCGAGCGCTGTCGCGGATGCTGCGCGAGGACATGCGCACTCGCGGCGAGCTCCAGGCCCGCCAGTCCTGGACCGTCAACGGGGCCAAGGTCGCCGTGGCGGCCCCCTGGCTGGTCCTGGCCCTGCTGTCCACCCGCCCCCAGGCGGCCACCGCCTATGCCACGTCAGCGGGCGCCCTGGTTTTGGCGGTCGGCGGTGTGGTCTCTGTGATCGCCTACCGGCTCATGCTGCGCCTGGGCCGGCTTCCCGAGGAGGAGAGGACCCTGCGATGAGCCATCTTCTCGCCGGCTGCCTGGCAGGTCTGATGGGCGCCCTGGGGGTCTTGGCGATCGTCTCGGCGGTGCGACGGCGCCGCCCCACCCTCGTGGCGCGCCTGGAGCCCTATGTCCATCAGCACTCCACCGGCTCCGGGCTGCTGAGGGCCGCCGATGCCGACGGGCGCTCCATGACCGACATGCTCGCGGCCTCCGTCCTCAGCCTGGGAGGGGTTCTGGAGACCCTGGGCTCCTCCTCGGCCTCGGTGCGCAGCCGCCTGCAGCGCTCCGGCACGACGGTGAGCCTGGAGCAGTTCCGGCTCCAGCAGCTCCTGTGGGGCGCGGTCGCCTTCCTGGCCGCCACCGCCGTCGGCGCCCTGGCCGCATGGGCGGGATCGGCCCGGATCCCCGCCCTGGTGATCCTCGCGGTGGTGGCGGCGGTCGGCGGGGCAGCCGCCCGGGACTGGTGGCTCACCCGCGCCGTCACCCAGCGCCGCGCGCGCATCGAGTCCCAGCTGCCAGACGTCGTCGAGCTGCTCGCCCTGGCGGTGGGCGCCGGGCAGGGGCCCGTGGCCGCGATCGAGAGGGTGGTGGACCTGGGCCAGGGAGACCTGATCGACGAGCTCGCCATCACCCTGACCGACATCCGCTCGGGCACCGTCCTGACCACGGCCCTGGACCATCTCGAGGCGCGGGTGGACTGCCTGCACGTCACCCGCCTGGCCGAGGCCATCGCCGTGGCCCTGGAGCGCGGCACGCCACTGGCGGAGGTGCTGCGCTCCCAGGCGGCCGACGTGCGCGAGGCCGCGCGCCGCGACCTCATGGAGGAGGGAGGCCGCCGGGAGATCGCCCAGATGGTGCCGGTGGTCTTCCTCGTCCTGCCCATCACCGTGGTCTTCGCCCTCTTCCCCGGGCTATTCGTCCTGCGCCTGGGCCTATAGGCGCCGGACGCCGATCCCGGGGCACACCGCAGCATGACAAGCCGCAACAGTTCCCACTATCCAAGGAGACACCGATGAAAGCCCTCATCCCATGCACCACCCGGACTCGCCTGGTCGGCGCTGCCCGGAGGCTGAGGGCCCAGGAGCGGGGCGACGTCCCCGGCTGGGTCCTTGTCACTCTTATGACGGCCGGACTCGTCGTCGCCCTGTGGGCGGTGGCCGGCACCACCCTGACCCAGGTCTTCCTCGATGCCATCGGCAAGGTCACCGGTGCGATCTGAGGACCACGGCGAGCAGGGCTCGGCGGTTGTGGACTTCGTGCTGGTGGGCACGCTCATCCTGGCCGTCGTCATCGCCCTGCTCCAGGTGGCCCTGGGACTGCATGCCCGCAATGTCCTCATCGATGCCGCCGGGGAGGGGGCGCGGCGGGCGGCCCTGGTCGGGGGAACCGAGGCCGAGGCCGAGGCGCGCGTGCGGGCCCTGGCGGACGCCGCCCTGGCTGAGGGCTATGTGGACACCGTCTCCGTCACGCGCACCAGGGCCCAGGGCATCGGCGTCGTCGAGGTCCGGGTCACCGCGCCCTTCCCGGTCCTCGGGCTCCTGGGGCCGGGCGGGGCCCTGAGCGTGACCGGACATGCTGTCGATGAGACCTCGCTGGTCGGCGTCGAGGGGCTGCCGTGAGCCCGCGGCTGCGCTCCTGGGCGCGAGCGGAGGCACTGGCCGAGGAGCGGGGCAACGCCTCGGTGGAGTTCATCGGCTGGACAGTCATGCTGGTGGTCCCGGTCCTCTACCTGATCGTGGCACTGTCCCAGATCCAGGCGGCCTCCTTCGCGGTGGTCTCAGCCGCCGATGCCGCCACCCGGGTCCTGGAGGTCGACACCTCCGATCAGGCCGTGGTCCGGGCCCATGCCGCAGCCGGCCTGGCCCTGTCAGACCAGGGCATCGACGTCGACCCGGCAAGCGCCGTGTCCCTCGAATGCGCGGGAACCTGCGCCCAGGGGGCGGTTCTGCGGGTGGAGGTCGGCGTGGATCTGCCGGGGCTGGGGGCGATCGGGGCAGGGCGCCAGGCCGTCGTCGTTCACGCCCAGCGCGCCGTGGACTTCCCGGAGGAGGGGTGATGAGGCGCGCGATGAGCAGCGCCCTGGCCTGGGTGCGTCGCGAGGAGGGCCAGACCCTGATCCTCGGGATCGGCACGATCGCGGTGGTCCTCGCCCTGATCCTGGTCACCGCCTCGGCGACCGCCGTCTACCTGGATGTCAAGACCCTGACCTCCTTGGCGGACTCGGCGGCGGCCGCCGGCGCCAATGGGGTGGGGGAGGAGGAGTACTTCGACGGCGAGGCCGGGCCTTTGCTCGGCGTCCTGACCGACGAGTCCGTTCAGGAGGCCGCGGTCCAGGACCTCACCCACCAGGCCCGGGCCGTGGAGATGGAGGGGCTGCGGATCGTGAGGGCAGAGGCCTCGGACAGCACGACCGCCATGGTGACGCTGCAGGCCTACTCCCGCCCGCCGTTCCTTCCCTGGGGGATCCTGCCCGCCGAGGGGATCACGATCACCGCCACCGGAAGCGCCCGGGTGACCACGGTGAACTGAGGGGCCCAGTGCGGCCAACCCCGGGCGATCGCCCCGGGGAACGACGGCGGGGCCGGCGGATCTCCGCCGGCCCCGCGCTCCCCGGGTTCAGGACTCTCAGACGGTCTCGGCAGGGGCCATCGCAGGGATGGGGGCGGTGCCGGGGCGGCGCAGGCGGAGGTGCATGCCCGCGGCCCTGCGGCGCAGGAGCCGGGTGATGTAGCTGCGCTTGACGGTCAGGAGGATGTTGATGCCCACCACCAGGTAGAAGAAGTTCGCGATGACGCTGGGCCAGGCGCCCGTGAAGGCGCAGTTGATCATGAGCAGCACCGAGCCGGAGATGTTCAGGGCCTGATACTTCAGCGAGTCGCCGGCCAGGTTGCCGCGGGAGACCAGGACGTAGGCGTAGAGCAGGGCGGCGGCGCCGGCCCAGGCGCCGACGCTGATGAGGTGGGGGAGCAGATCGTGCATGAGAGGATCGTGGACCCTTCGCCACTGAAGATCAATCGCAGGTATGAGCATGGGGCATGTAGTAGAACTGAAGTACACTCATCCGTGATGGATATTTCACCGAATCGTCTCTCGATCCTCCTGGCCGTCCATCGAGCAGGGGGAGTGGTGGCGGCTGCCGAGACCCTCCAAGTCAGCCCCTCGGCCGTCTCCCAGCAGATCCGCCAATTGGAGCGGGAATGCGGCTCTCGGATGCTCCACAGATTCCCCACCGGGGCCACGCTGACGCAGGCCGGCCGCATCCTGGCCGAGACCGCGGAGCGCATCGAGGCGGAGTTGACCACAGCGAGACGAGAGCTCGCTGATCTTGATGAAACCGTGCCCTCCGGCGTGGTGCGCGTGGGCTCCTTCGCCTCGGCCGTGCGCGCCCTGCTCCTGCCCCTGCTCACCGTCCTGGAGGAGACCCGGCCCGGCCTGGAGCTGGTCGTCGAGGAGGCCGAGGAGGCGGCGGCCCTGCCCCGGCTGCGCCGCGGGGAGCTGGACCTGGTGCTCCTGGAGCGCGACGAGCACACCCTGCCCCGCGCCCCCCGGGGCATGGCCGATGCGCCGATGCTGGACGAGGCCTGGCTCGTCGTCGTTCCCCCCGAGCAGCCCGCGCCCACCACCTTGGCCGATCTGGTCCGCGCCACCTGGATCGACATGGCCCCCTCCACGGCCGGGGCCTTCGCCCTGGATCGCCTGGAGAGGCATCTCGGAACGCCCCTGACCACCCGGCATGTGGCCTACGACTACGACGTGGTGCTGGCCATGGTCAACCAGGGCCTGGGATGCGCGCTGCTGCCCGAGCTGGCCGTCTACGCCGGTGACGTTCCCGAGGGGGTGGGGGTGGCGCGCCTGCCGGGCCTGGGCACTCGCCAGCTCGTGGTGCGCCACCGCTCCACGCGCACCGAGCCCGGGCCCGCCACGCGCGCCGTCCTTGAGGCGCTGCTCCAGCAGGCCCAGAGCCTGGAGCTGGGCTGAACAGCCCGGTGGGAGGATGCGGCAGCGACCCTGCCGTAGACTCCAGGCGTGGCCACTGACTTTCCCGCGCAGATTGAACGACTTCGACACACCTACGCCTCCATCGCGGCGGTGACGGACCCTGAGGCGCTGCGTGCGCGCATCGCCGAACTCTCCGAGCAGGCCTCAGCGCCGGACCTGTGGGATGACCCCGACGCCGCCCAGGCGGTCACCTCCGCCCTGTCCCATGCCCAGGCCGACCTCAAACGAGTCGAGTCCCTGGCCGGGCGCATCGAGGACCTGGAGGCCATGGTCGAGCTGGCCGCCGAGGAGGAGGGCGAGGACGCCGCCGAGATCCTGGCCGAGGCGGAGTCGGACCTGACGGTGATCGGCAAGGACCTGGCCGACCTGGAGATCCGAACCCTGCTGTCCGGCGAGTACGACCAGCGCGACGCCGTGGTCACCATCCGCTCGGGCGCCGGGGGAGTGGACGCCGCCGACTTCGCCGAGATGCTGCTGCGCATGTACACCCGGTGGGCCGAGCGCCACGACTACGCCGTCAAGGTCCTCAACACCTCCTACGCCGAGGAGGCGGGACTGAAGTCGGTGACCTTCGAGGTCCACGCCCCCTACGCCTACGGGACCCTGTCCGTGGAGGGCGGCACGCACCGCCTGGTGCGCATCAGCCCCTTCGACAACCAGGGAAGGCGCCAGACCTCCTTCGCCGCCGTCGAGGTCATCCCGCTCATCGAGTCCACCGACCACATCGAGGTCCCCGAGACCGATATCCGCATCGACGTCTTCCGCTCCTCGGGGCCCGGCGGCCAGTCCGTCAACACCACGGACTCCGCCGTGCGCATCACCCACCTGCCCACGGGCCTGGTGGTCTCCATGCAGGACGAGAAGTCCCAGATCCAGAACCGGGCCGCGGCCATGCGCGTGCTCCAGTCCCGCCTGCTCCTGCTCAAGCAGCAGGAGGAGGACGCCAAGAAGAAGGAACTGGCCGGGGACATCAAGGCCTCGTGGGGGGACCAGATGCGCTCCTACGTCCTCAACCCCTACCAGATGGTCAAGGACCTGCGCACCAACCACGAGGTCGGCAACCCCGACTCGGTGTTCGACGGCGATATCGACGGCTTCATCGACGCCGGAATCCGGTGGCGTAAGCAGCAGGAGCAGGGCGAGGACTGAGCCGGCGGGACGGGGCCGCACGCCGTCGCTGTCCGCATCGGCATGGGCCGTGATCCCCATGGGGGTCACGGCCCAATCTGCGCTGCGAGCCTGGCTGCGACCTTCCGGTATCCGATGCCGCCTCCGCAGCGGCGTCACTGGAGTGGTGTGCTAAAGGTAGTGTAGAAACCGTGCTAACGGTAGCGTAGAGACCAGGTTAGAGGTAGGGTAGAAGTCATGTTGGAGGTAGTGTAGGTAGATGGCGTACCTGGTCAGAACCCTTGATCGCGAGCTCGACGAGTTGCTTCCCCTGACGTCCGCCATCGCCATTGATGGGCTCAAGGGCGTCGGCAAGACAGAGACCGCTCTGCGTCGGTCCGACACCGCCTGGTACCTCGACAATCCCGCGCAGCGGAGCATCATCGAGGCGGACTTCGATCTGACATCGGCGCCCACCGGCACTCTTCTCATCGATGAGTGGCAGCTCCTTCCGCAGGTGTGGGACTCCGTCCGGCGCGACGTCGATCGTGGAGCAGCACCGGGACGATTCCTCCTCACTGGCTCAGCGACGCCGGCCAGCGCTGGCGGGACGCACAGCGGGGCGGGCAGGATCCTCTCCCTGCGGATGAGGCCCATGGCCTTGCATGAGCGCGGCGCCGCCGTGCCCACGGTCTCCATCGCCGATCTGCTCGCCGGGACTCAGGGTGAGATCAGGGGGGATACCACGTTCACCGTGGTGGACTACGCCCGGGCCATCACCTCCAGTGGCATGCCTGGCATCATGTCTGCTCCGCCTCGCCTCCAGAGGGGAATGCTTGACGCTTTCCTGCAACGGATCATTGACAGAGACCTTCCCGACCAGGGCTTCACCGTCCGGCGCCCCGAGGTGCTGCGCCGCTGGCTTGCGGCATACGCAGCTGCCACGTCAACCACGACCGCCTACTCACGTCTCCTGGATGCGACGACCGCAGGCGACGGATCGCAGCCGGCAAAGTCGACGACGATCGCCTACCGGGACCACCTGACCAGGTTGTGGCTGCTCGACCCCGTGCCGGGCTGGGTGCCCGCGAACAACCAGATTCGTCGCCTCCAGCAGGCGCCCAAGCATCACCTGGCGGATCCTGCGCTGGCCGCGCGCGTTCTCGACCTGTCTGACCGGGCGTTGCTCGGTCCTGCCGGCGCGCACATGATGGGCCCTCTGTTCGAGTCCCTGGTCGCGCTCGGCGTCCGAGTCGCGGCGCAGGCAGCCGAGGCCACGGTCAGCCACCTCCGGACTGGCAATGGCAACCATGAGATTGATCTGATCGTTCAGGGAGTTGAGGGGCAGATCCTGGCGATCGAGGCCAAACTCGCCGCGGCCGTCTCCGACGCTGATGTCCGCCATGTGCTGTGGCTGCGCGAGCAGATGCCGGATCGCGTCGTCGACCTGGTGGTGGTGACCGCCGGAACCACCGCCTACCGGCGACCCGACGGGGTGGCCGTCGTCCCCCTGGCGCTCCTGGGGGCGTAAGAAGCAGGGTTCGTATGAGATCTCTTCCTGTACTCCACACCGCTACTTGAGATATGAGAGCATTTTCGTAAGTAGTCCAGATGAGTCTCGTCGCAGGTTTGAAGTATGCGGAGTCTTCGCGTAAAGTAACTTCATGGCGATGCCCCCATTTTATCACAGAATAATTACAACATGGCAGGAGGCTGAATTTAATGCGCTCCGATGGATGCGAGGGTGGGGTTATATTGACGCAGCGTTAACTAAAGATGGAGCGGATGGTGGCTTGGATGTTGTCAGTTCGCAGGCAGTCGCCCAAGTTAAGTTTTATTTGAATTCCAAACCCGTTGGTCGACCAGAGGTTCAGCAGCTTGTGGGGGCTGCGATCGCGGGTATGCGGCGACAGATTTTTTTCTTTACCTCCAGCACCTACACTCGCAACGCGATCGAATATGCGAATATGACTGGTGTCCTCCTGTTTACCTATGACCTCGATGGGCGAATGTGTGCGGTGAATCACCATGCGGTCGCCTTCGTTCGTGCCCGTGCTCGAGCAAGTGCCGCGTCATATAACTTTAAGCCCCACCCGAACGGGCGTAGTCCTGGGGGAGTGCGTCCCTATGGAGGTTTTGGCCGCAACGCGACCGAGAAGAACACTTTCAATAACTGGGCGTTGGGTCTGGCGATCTTCGGGATCTGCTGCTTCCCCACGGCGATTGCCGGCGCCATCATGGGGTACCAGGGCAAGCAGGCGGCCGAGCAGGGTCGTGCGACGAACGGCGGCGTGGCGCAGGCTGCTTTCCTCATCGGTATCATCTTTGCGGTGCTCGGAATCCTTGGGTTTTTTTCCCAGATGTCTGCCGGGGAGGTCTCGAGTGTCAGCGGTTGAGCCATCGCAACCAGCAGTGTGGTGGCATCTCCTGGGCCTCGATACCGCCTCGCCAGACGCGGCGCGGCCGTCCATGCGGCAGTGCTCGTTCCCGAAGTGGTGATCGTCACCAGAGTGCTCGCTGGCAACTCGGTCAGCGGGGAGTTGGACGGATACGGACCTGCCGTCGCGTGTGTGGGGGCGGAAAACGCCCTCGGGCCTGACTCATGACACCTGGGTTGGTTTTCGGGGGTCCTGTTCTCGTTGAGATTCCGGGAGTGAAGCGCCCTGGGTTTCGTTCCGTGGTCAGGACGCAACGGGCGCTGGGTCCTGCTGGTGAGTGTACTGGGCTTCGACTTCGGCCGGGGTGGTGTAGCAAAGCGCCTCATGCAACCGGGCCGTGTGTTCCACCAGTGGACCCAGCCCATGGTGGCCAGCTCGACGGCCTGGGTGGACTCCCAGAGGCGCTGGGAGCCGATGAGCTCGGTCTTGTAGAGCCCGTTGACTGTCTCGGCCAAGGCGTTGTCGTAAGAGTCGCCCACGGAAGCCTGGCGAGGCGGTCACCGGCGGTGACCAGCGCATCCGAGTAGGCCAGAGAGACGTACTGAGCCCCGCGGTCGCTGTGATGAACCAGGCCCTGTCGGCTTGCGGCGGCGCCGGTGGAGGCCAGAGCATGCTCCAGGGCCAGCAGCGGCAGCCCGGCAGTGTGCAGGGACCCTGAGACCGCCCACCCCACGATACGCCGGGAGCAGCAGGCATCGGTGATGAACGCGGTGTAGCAGAACCCCGACAGCGTCCTGACATAGGTGATGTCAGCGACCCACAGCTGATGAGGACGCTCTGGGGTGAACTGCCGCTGGACCAGGTCAGGGCGAGTATCGGGGTCACCGGCTGGGCGGGTAGTGACCGGCTTGCGACCACGACGCACCCCCTGCAGCCCGGCGACGCGCATGAGCCGAGCTGTTTGGTCACGACCGATCTGCCAGCCAGCGCGGAGCATCGCCTGGTGCATCTTCCGCACCCCGTAGACCGAGTAGTTCTGCGCATGGATCCGCTTGATCTTGGGCAACAAGGCCTCATCGCGCAGGGCCGGTCGAGGCCGGACGGGACTTCGCGGCCCGGTAGCCGCGGGAGGTGATGAACCCACACTCTGTCGCACGCAGGGTGCGGCAGATGGCCTCGACCCCGAACTGATCACGATGCTCGTCGATGAACCGGATCATTTCGTCGTGGGGCGGTCGAGCTCCGCTGCGAAAAACGCCGAAGCCTTCCGCAGGATCTCGTTGGCGCGGCGCAGCTCGAGGTTCTCCCTGCGCAACCGGCGCAGCTCCCTACTGACTCCTCAGTAGCCGGCCCAGGGGCCTGACCGCGATCTATGCTGCGCTGCTTCCACCAGTTGCGCAGAGTGTGGGGCGAAATCCCGCCCAGGGCCTGGCCCACCGCGGTGCAGGCCGCCCAGCCCGAGCACTGCTCGGACTGGATTGTCTCCTCGATGAGCTGCAGGGCCCGGGCCTTGAACTCCGGGGTGTACTTCTGGGGCATGTTCCGATCCTCCTTGAGGAAGTAGCCCGGAACGAAACCCAGGGCGCTTCAGTACACTCACCAGCAGGACCCAACACCCGTTGCATCCTGACCATGGAGCGAAACCCAGGACGCTTCACACAACCTCCCACCCCTCTGACCAGAATCGTTGCTAGACCCTATGACACCGCCCTTCACCGCTTGACACCAAGAACACGAAGAGCTGAGATAGACTAAATCACTTGTCAGAATTGTTTTTGATCGCCCCTGGCGGCAGCCCATTGCACAGAGGTGTCCCTGGAGGAAATGTGGATTGACTGAATCGTTTCTCGCTGAAGGTTGCATTGAAGAATGTCGGAGATTCCGGTGCGCCGATTTCTTCGAAGCTAGTGTCGCCATAAAAAATGCTACCATCAAATCGAGTTACTCCCATAAAAGTGCTCGAATCGAAGCGACATGAACGGGCGAAAGTGACGTTATCGAAACTGCAGTCATGCAGAAATTTAACATTTCCAAAAAATGCATGGCGGTAGAATGTGGCGTCCCTGAAAACACATTCACCGGTGAACACTGATTCGGTGAACCTCGCGTCTCGGGTGAAAATTGTTCCATCAAAATGCGAGCTTTTCGCAAAATGGGTGCGATAGAAAAACGCCTTGCCTTGGAATGATGAGCGCGCAAATAGGGCTGCACCGTAGAACATGGCAGATTCGAATTCGGTCTCTTCGGTGAATTCGCACTCACCGAATTGAGTCTCTTGGTGGAAGTACGACGAGATAAATACAGAGTTAGCGTAGAACTTACTGCGATTGAAGTACACCTCTCTGTCGAAATTACTACCCGCAAAACCGGCATAATCGCAAAATTCTGCTCTGGCGAAGTTTGTCTCTCCTTGAAATTGACAAGAATCAAAAATAGACATCCCCCTGAAGGTTGCATCGTGAGCATTTAGGTCGCTATAGAAACGTGTCCCCTTGAAGTTGCATTCCCCCATGAATTCGGCGCCGCTAATGTCTATTGCCTCAGCGAATGTCGTGTTGGTCGAGTCGAGAGAGTGCCAGTAGGTGCGGCGAAACTTAAGATTTTCGGTAATTTTTGCGCCATGAATGTCTATGAGACAATTGCTCCATGGTCCAGGGGTGGTTACGGGGAATTTGTGTTTATTTTCGTTCTGCTTTGATCGTAGATGCTCAGCTATGACGTTGAGGATAGTGGACTCGACAGCTCCATCGGCGCTTAGGGGCTTGTTGGGGTCAGGGACTCCGGCTTCGTCATTGGCGTAACGTGTGTTGCCATCCTTGTCCTTGAGGAGACGGTCGGTGCGGAGGTAACCGCAGAGGATGTCGACTACGCGCTGATTGTAACTGCCGCCGTAGGTGTCGGCTACATTCGTTAAAGCATGTACGCCGGCAATCCGCACCTGAGGTGATTCTGAGCCAAGTTGCTCGACCGCAGCCGAAAGTTTTTCGTCGGCTTCGCCTCGTTCAAGCGACGATCGTTCCCGGAACTTGATGACCAGGTAGCCGATAGCGCTGATGCCGCCCAGCGCCGTGAGCGTCACCTTGACCTGTTCGAGTGGGGATGTTTCTGCGCCGAGTGTCCAGTTCGCGAGGAAATAGTGTCTGGGGCTCCAGATCCAACCAAGCAGCGTATATGGCCGAAATTAAACAAAACCGTATTCCGGGGCTTTCTGGGCTGGATATGACGGCACCTTTCGTTGTAGAATTTCTTCATGCACGTGGTTGTGACAGACGAGGAGCAGCAGGTCCTTATCAGGTGGAAGAAGCGAGGTGACTCCCTCATTCTCATCCGGTTGAAAGCTGAGGCTATTCTCTACGCCTCGCACGGCGTTGACCTGGATTTCATTGCGGAGATGGTGGGGCGCACGGTGAGGACTGTTAAGGAGTGGTTGGCGTCTTGGCGTGTCAGCCGTCTGCATTCGGTGGTCACCGGTCATAAGGGAAATCAGAATGCGGCCAAGCTCACCCGCGAGCAGAAGGAGCAGCTCAAAGAGGTTCTGAGCCGGCCACCGTCACAGTCCGGCATCAAGGCGGACTTCTGGGATGTTCCCGCCCTGGCTGACGTGGTGAGGACCAGATTCGACGTGGAGTACGAGTCGGACTCCTCCTACCGGCTGCTCATGCACTTTGCGGGCATGAGCTTCAAGCTGCCCGACCCCTTTGACAAGCGCCGCGACGAGGAGGCCATCACCAAGCGGATGGCCCAGATCCAAGACGAGGTCGCAGACCTCCTGAGCGACGGGTGGGAGGTGTACGCGGCCGATGAGGTGCGCGTGGAGCACGAGGCTGAGACCCGCCGCATGTGGTTGCCCCAGGGTAAACGAACGAAGATCTACGTGGACCGCACCCGCAACGCCTGCTCCTTCTTCGGCGCACTGTCCCTGAGATCCAAGAAGGTCAAGGTCTACCCCATCGAGGGCAACCAGAACACCGAGAAGATCCTCTCCTGCCTGACTCGCCTGGTGCGCGAGACCGATAACGACAAGATCGCCGTGGTTCTCGACAATGCCGGGTTCCACCACGCCAAAGCGCTAAGAGAGCAGCTTCAGCCCGGAGGCCGGCTCGAGAGCCTCAAGCTCATCTACCTGCCGCCCTACGCACCCGACCACAATCCGGTCGAGCACGTCTGGAACACCGCCAAAGGCACAATCGCGAACATCCAGAGAGACACCCCCGAGGAGACCTACACCGCATTCATGGGCTACATCAACACCCGCACCTTCGACTACGACTTCGAACACCTCCCAAACATCACGCCAGCACACGATCTTGTTTAATTCTGGCCATAGACCCAAAGCATCAGAGCGATCCACAGCCCGATGGTTGTGAACAATGAGCGCGTGGTCAGCCATTCCCAGCAGTTTCGCAGCCAAGGCCAGGGATGGTCAAGGCACCAGTTGCGTACTCGCAAAATAGCATGCTTCATGACGTTTTCTCCTTTTGGGGTGCTGAATATTTTTCAGGATATGTTATATCGGAAGGTTATTTAGGGGATGAGGGGTTCGGCGTGTTGACTGGGTGACGGCTCGTTGGTCTGAGAGAATCAAGTTGCAACATAAAACCTTTCAGGAACGAGCCGTCATGATCAAGGCTATCACAGGCCTGAGCGGGGCCCAGATGAGCGCATTGGTGGAACTGATCGTGGGCGATGACAAGATCGCCCTGGCATCAAGAATCCTCAGCCCCTTGACAGCGGTGCGGACCACATCGATGTACCTGGCACCAATACCTCCCAGACCGGGATCGTCGATGTCCTGGGCGTGTCCCAGCCCACGATCTCGCGAGCGATCACGGTAATCACCCGGATCATCGCCAGGCCCCTGGGACCCCTGCTGGCCACCGCCGAGCAGATCCCCTCACGGATGCCTACATCATCGATGGCACCCTCCTATCGTGCTGGTCCTGGAAGGACCAGCACGACCTGTAGTCGGGCAAGCGCAAGCGCACCGGCATTAACCTCCAGGTGATGGCCTCCGGCGGGCGCCTGATCTGGGCCTGGCACCCCATGCCGGGGTCCATCCACGACTCCAGGGTCATCACCACCTCTGGGATCCTGGAGGAGGTCAGCCCAGCGACTGCATCGCCGACAAGGGCTACATCAGAACCGGAATCACCACCCACCTCAGTTGGCCATGGTGTCTCCTAACCGTCGTGAGCTTGGTCCGGCGTGCCCGGTCTCATGGGGAGGTGTCGTCGCCCCGGGGGCGGTGGGGTCGTAGGCTTGGGTGCAGTGCGCGCATCACGACCCGGCGTCCAGTCGCGGGGCGGCGCGCAGTCACGTCCAGCCCGCACCCTGACGAAAGGCGTACAGACCTGTGGCTGAGTACATCTACCAGATGATCAAGGCGCGCAAGGCGCACGGGGACAAGGTCATTCTCGATGACGTCACCATGGCATTCTTCCCCGGTGCCAAGATCGGCATGGTCGGCCCCAACGGCGCCGGCAAGTCCTCCATCCTCAAGATCATGGCCGGCATCGACCAGCCCTCCAACGGCGAGGCCCGCCTGACCCCAGGGTTCTCCGTGGGCATCCTCCTGCAGGAGCCGCCGCTCAACGAGGACAAGACCGTCCTGGGCAACGTTGAGGAGGGCGTGGCCGAGATCAAGGGCAAGCTCGACCGCTTCAACGAGATCAGCGCCCTCATGGCGGACCCGGATGCCGATTTCGACGCCCTCATGGCGGAGATGGGCACGCTGCAGGACGCCCTGGACGCCGCGAACGCCTGGGACCTCGACTCCCAGCTGGAGCAGGCCATGGATGCGCTGCGCTGCCCGCCCCCGGATGCGCCGGTCAAGAACCTCTCCGGTGGTGAGCGCCGCCGCGTGGCCCTGTGCAAGCTGCTCCTGGAGGCCCCCGACCTCCTCCTGCTCGATGAGCCCACCAACCACCTCGACGCCGAGTCGGTCCTGTGGCTGGAGCAGCACCTGGCCGCCTACAAGGGCGCCGTCATCGCCGTGACCCACGACCGCTACTTCCTGGACCACGTGGCCCAGTGGATCGCCGAGGTCGATCGAGGCCACCTCTACCCCTATGAGGGCAACTACTCCACCTACCTGGAGACCAAGGAGAAGCGACTGGAGGTCCAGGGCAAGAAGGACGCCAAGCTGGCCAAGCGCCTCAAGGAGGAGCTGGAGTGGGTGCGCTCCTCGGCCAAGGGGCGTCAGGCCAAGTCCAAGGCCCGTCTGGCCCGCTACGAGGAGATGGCCGCCGAGGCCGAGCGCACCCGCAAGCTCGACTTCGAGGAGATCCAGATCCCGCCGGGCCCGCGCCTGGGCAACCAGGTCCTGGAGGCCACCGATCTCAACAAGGGCTTCGAGGGGCGCACCCTCATCGACGGCCTGTCCTTCACGCTGCCGCGCAATGGGATCGTCGGCGTCGTGGGCCCCAACGGGGTCGGCAAGACCACCCTGTTCAAGACCATTGTGGGGCTCGAGCCCCTCGACGGCGGCGAGCTGAAGATCGGCCAGACGGTCAAGCTGTCCTATGTTGACCAGTCCCGCGCCGGGATCGACCCGAAGAAGACCCTCTGGGAGGTCGTCTCCGATGGCCTGGACTACATCAAGGTCGGCAATGTGGAGATGCCCTCGCGCGCCTATGTGGCCTCCTTCGGCTTCAAGGGTGCTGACCAGCAGAAGCCCGCGGGCGTGCTCTCCGGCGGTGAGCGCAACCGGCTCAACCTGGCCCTGACTCTCAAGCAGGGAGGCAACCTCATCCTCCTGGACGAGCCCACCAACGACCTGGACGTCGAGACCCTGTCCTCCCTGGAGAACGCCCTGCTGGAGTTCCCGGGCTGCGCCGTGGTCATCACCCACGACCGCTGGTTCCTGGACCGCGTGGCCACGCACATCCTGGCTTGGGAGGGCAATGAGGACAACCCGGCGAACTGGTACTGGTTCGAGGGCAACTTCGCCTCCTACGAGGACAACAAGGTCGAGCGCCTCGGCCCCGAGGCCGCCCGCCCCCACCGAGTCACCTACCGGAAGCTCACGCGCGACTGAGGCGAATGAAGCCGAGCCGATCCATGAATGGTGCCTGTGGTTGACGATCCTGGTAGATCGTCAACCACAGGCACCATTCATCGTTGCCGGGCCGGGCAGCCATGCCGGTCGGGATTTGGAGCTCCTGGCGCGTGCACGTCATCAGGAGGATCGACGTCTAGGACGTCGGATCGTCCTCCCCATCCACACGAATGCCCCAGCGCCCCGAGCCCTGGGACTGCGCCCCGGGCATGCGCACCATCCCCTCCTGGGCGATGGTGCTCACCAGGCGACCCGAGGAGTCGAAGACCTGGGCCCGTGCCATGCCGCGTCCCCCCTGAGAGGAGGGGGAGTCCTGAACGAAGAGCAGCCAGTCGTTGACATCAACATCGCGATGGAACCACTGGCCGTGGTCCAGTGTGGCCAGGCTCAGGCCCTTGCTGCGCCAGCTCAGTCCCTGGCTGCGCAGAACCGGCTCGAGCATGACCTGGTCGCAGACATAGGTCAGCAGGGCGCGATGCACGGTCTGCGGCGTGTCCTCCGGCAGGCGCCCGCGCGCCCGCATCCACAGGTGCTGGATCCCCACCCGCTCCGGCCCCGGCCGCAGGTAGATGTTGCCCTCAACGTGCTTGATGTCGAAGGCCGCCGTGCGGCCCAGGAACCTGGCCACGGGGTGGTCGATCGTCCTGAAGATCTCCAGTGCGCTGGTCAACTCCTCAGGACCGGGCACGGCAGGAGCCTCCAACTGCGCCTGGGCGCCGTCCTGCTCCTCCTGGAAGGAGGAGATCATGGCCAGGATCGCAGTGCCTCCTTGGGAGGCGGTGGTGCGCCTCTGGGAGAAGGACCGGCCGTCGTGAAGGCGCTCAACGGCGAAGTCGATCGGCTCCTCCAGGCGCCCTCCCCGCATGAAGTAGGCGTGCACCGAGTGCGGCAGCCGCTCGCCGTCCCCATCATCGGGGACGGTGGCCGCGGCGGCCAGCAGTCCCTGGGCCACCACCTGGCCTCCGTAGACCCTCCCGGAGAGCTGGGGCAGGCTGCTGCCGATGAAGGAGTCCTCCCCCTCCCCAGCGGCGAGGCCCAGCACTCGGGCGACCGAGCCCAGGGGCTCCTCGTCAACACTGGGGAGGGGATAGGGCCTTGTCACAGGCCCAGCTCCTCCAGGATCGGCAGCTTGGAGCGCACGGCCTCGCGGGCGTCCTCGGCGGTCGGGGAGTCGACGGCGATGCGGGCCAGCTCCTGGCACTCCTCGAAGGTCACCGACTTCAGCACCGCGTCGACATCCGGCAGGGCACGGGCGGTCATGGACAGGGAGGCGACCCCCAGCCCCACGAGGACCGTGGCCAGGGCCGGGTCGGCGGCGGCCTCACCGCACACGCCCACCGGGCGGCCCTTGGGCTCCGCGCCCTGGCAGGCCTGCTGGATGAGGCGCAGCACCGCCGGCTGCCATGCGGTGGACAGGTCCGCCAGTGAGGACAGGAGGCGGTCAGCGGCCATGACGTACTGGGTCAGGTCGTTGGTGCCCACCGAGGCGAACTCGGCGTGCTCGAAGAGCTTGTCGGCCATGAGGGCGGCCGAGGGCACCTCGATCATCATGCCGGCGGTGGCAAGGCCGTAGGAGCGCGCCTGCTCGGTGAAGGCCTTGGCCTCCTCGGCGGTGGAGATCATGGGGGCCATGACCCACACCTTGGCCTGCGTCGCGGCCTCCGCCTTGGCCAGCGCCTCGAGCTGGTGGTCCAGGACATCCGGGTCACGGCGGGTGGTGCGATAGGCGCGCACGCCCAGGGCGGGGTTGGCCTCGGTGGCGTCGGTGAGGAAGGGCAGGGGCTTGTCCGCTCCGGCATCCAGGGTGCGCACCACGACCTTCTTGCCGGGGAAGGCCTCCAGCACGCCGGTGTAGGCCTCCACCTGGGCCTCGATGGTGGGCTCATCGGGCTGGTCGAGGAAGCAGAACTCGGTGCGGAACAGGCCAACGCCCATGGCGCCCGCCTCGGCGGCGGTGCGGGCGCCGGCGGCGTCGCCGACGTTGGCCAGCAGCTGGACCTCCCGCCCGTCCTTGGTGGCGCCGTCGCCGTTGAAGACCCGCACGCGCGAGGCCAACTCCTTGGCGCGGCGCAGGGCGTCCTCGGAGGGGTTGAGGGTGATGGCGCCCTTGGTGCCGTCGACCAGGACGATGTCGCCGTCGGACAGGGCGTCGGTGACCTCCTCGCCCGTGCCCACGATGGCGGGCATGCCCAGGGCGCGGGCCAGGATCGCGGTGTGAGAGGTGGGCCCGCCCTCGGAGGTGATGAAGGCGACGACCTTCTCGGGATCCAGCAGGGCGGTGTCAGCCGGGGCCAGGTCCGCGGCCACGAGGACGAAGGGCTCGGGGAGGGTGGGGATGCCGGGCATGGGGGAGTCGGTCAGGACCGCCACGATGCGGTCGCGGACATCGGCGACGTCACGGGTGCGCTCGGCCATGTAGCCGCCCAGGGACTCCAGCATGGAGGCCAGCGTGCCGGCCGCCTCCCACACGGCCCGCGCCGGGACCAGGCGGCGCTCGCGCACCATGGCCTGGGCCGAGGAGGTCAGGGTGGGGTCAGCCGCCATCTGCGCGGTGGTCTCCAGAAGAGTGCGCGCCTCTGCCTTGGCCTCGGCTGCGGAGAGTTCCAGGCCCTTCTTGACCCGCTGGGCGGCGTCGGCGATGCGCTGACACTCCTGGTCGAGGTCGACGTCCGAGGCCAGGGTGGCGATCTCCGGCTCTGGGATGGGAGGGGCCATCCGAGCGACCGGTCCGGCAACCAGACCGGGGCTCACGCCAATGCCTGCGAGTGTGGTGGGGATGGTGGACGAGCTCATGCGGTGCTCCTCGTCGGAGGCGATATGGAATCGTTCCTCATTGTGCCCTGCCTGCGGCATCTAGGGGGCCATTCCGCCAGGGGAAGAATGAGGTGACGCCATCTGGGGACGTGCGTGGCAGAGCCCCGGGCCGCTTCATCCTGGGATAAAGTGAGGCCGAGCACGATAGACCCCGAGCGTCCCACAGGCCCCGTCGTCCCCCGTCATCGTGGAGGGGCGCGGACAGGGACCTGATCACAAGGAGGATTCATGAGCACTGCGGCCAAGATCGTCGAGGGACTCGGCGGGCAGGACAACATCACTGACCTGGAGCCGTGCATCACGCGCCTGCGCGTGGAGGTCGCGGATCAGGAGAAGGTCGATGAGGAGGCGCTGCGCGCCGCCGGGGCCTTCGGCGTGGTGCGCTCGGGCCGCGTGGTCCAGGTCGTCGTCGGCCCCACGGCCGATGACATCGCATCGGAGATCGCCCGGCTCTGAGCCTCGGCCTCCGCGATCCGGCGGCCTGAGGTGCACTCCACATCGGAGCCCCTCCCCGTCAGGCAGCGCCCCCGAGCCGCGCCATTGAGGCCGAATGCCTGGGATCAGAGCGCAGCCGCACGGTGCGCCGTTCCGCTGGGCGGTCTCCCGCCCGGTGGTGAACAGGGCAGAATTGGCTCCAGCACCCGCCAGCCCCGTCCGGCGGGGCGTCCCGCGCATCCTCGCGCATCACCGCAAACCGCAAGGCTGACCCACCCACATGACTGAGCTCAATGACGACCACGCACCCGCATCCGAGCGACTCAAGCAGCTCGCCGAGGCCCATGGTGTCTCCACTGAGTACTGGGACTTCCACGGCAGACTCGCCTCTCCCAACAGGGCCACCCTTGTCGCGGTCCTAGCCGCGCTGGGCGTTCAGGCTCGCACTGAGGAGGAGATCGAGTCCGCCCTGCGCGAGCATGACATCGCCCCCTGGCGAGCCACCCTGCCCCCCACCGTGGTGGTCCGCGGAGGAGGGGCCTCAACCGTCACCGTTCACCTTCCCGATGGCGCGGATGCGAGCCTGCGCGTGGTCCTGGAGGAGGGCGGGGAGCGCCCTCTGGCCCAGATCGAGGACTTCACCCTGCCGCGGGAGGTCGACGGCGTGCTGCGCGGGCGCGCCTCCTTCGGCCTGCCCGCCGACCTGCCCCTGGGGTGGCACACGCTCGTCGCTGAGATCGGCCCCGCTCAGGGCCAGCCGGCCTCCAGTGCCACCTCCTCGCTCATCATCACGCCCAACCACCTCGACCTGCCCGCCTCCATGGGGGAGCGCGGCTGGGGGGCCATGGCCCAGCTCTACTCGGTGCGCTCGCGAGAGTCCTGGGGCGTGGGCGACGCCGACGACCTGACCGAGATCGCCAGCTACCTGGGCGACCAGGGCGCGGACTTCCTGCTCATCAACCCCCTGCACGCCGCCGAGCCGGCCGGGGAGATGACGCCCTCGCCCTACCTGCCGGTCACGCGCCGCTTCATCAACCCGATATACATCCGCCCAGAGGCCATCCTGGAGGTTTCGCGCCTGTCAGGTCCGCGCCGCTCCCTGGTGCAGTGGGCCGCCGAGGAGGTCCAGGAGTCCAACCTCAACGCCGAGCCCATCGACCGCGACGCGGTGTGGAAGGCCAAGCGCGAGGCCCTCGAGGTCGTCTTCGCCGCAGGCAGGTCCTACTCCCGCCAGCGCGATTTCGAGCGCTTCCGCGCCGAGCAGGGCGAGGGCCTGGAGCGCTTCGCCCTGTGGAGCGCCCTGACCGAGAAGTACGGCCCGCTCGCGCAGTGGCCGTCCACGCTTCACGACGCCGAATCCGCCTATGTGGCCAATGAGGCCCACAGCCTGGCCGAGCGCATCGACTTCTACGCCTGGCTGCAGTGGATCATCGACGAGCAGCTCGCCCGCGCCCAGGCCCAGGCCCTGGCCTCGGGCATGGCCCTGGGCATCATGGCTGACCTGGCCGTGGGCGTCCACCCCCGCGGCGCTGACGTGTGGTCCGACCCCCAGGCCTTCGCCCCCGGGGTGACGGTGGGCGCGCCGCCCGACATGTACAACCAGCAGGGCCAGAACTGGTCTCAGCCGCCGTGGAGCCCGGTGCGCCTGGCCGAGACCGCCTACGCCCCGCTGCGCGACATGGTGCGCATGGTGCTGCGCCACTGCGGTGCTCTGCGCGTGGACCACGTCATCGGACTGTTCCGCCTGTGGTGGATCCCGGAGGGCAGGAGCGCCTCCTCGGGCGCCTACGTGCGCTACGACCACGAGGCGATGGTCGGCGTCGTGCTGCTGGAGGCCTATCGCGCCGGTGCCGTCATCATCGGCGAGGACCTGGGCACCGTGGAGCCCTGGGCCCGCGACTACCTGGCCAGCCGCGGGGTGCTGGGAACCAGCGTGCTGTGGTTCGAGAAGCAGGATGACGGCTGGCCCCTGCAGCCCGAGGCCTACCGGCGCCTGGCCCTGTCCACGGTCTCGACCCACGATCTGCCGCCCACGGCCGGCTA
Source organism: Actinomyces slackii (assembly GCF_900637295.1). Taxonomy (NCBI): domain Bacteria; kingdom Bacillati; phylum Actinomycetota; class Actinomycetes; order Actinomycetales; family Actinomycetaceae; genus Actinomyces; species Actinomyces slackii. The sequence goes on from NZ_LR134363.1 coordinate 1,710,848, forward strand.
CCTGGCCGATGAGCATGTCGAGCTGCGCGAGCGCCTGGGCCTGCTGACCGACTCGGTGGATCACGTGCGCGCCGAGGCCCGCCTGGAGCGCGAGCGGATGCTCGTGCGATTGCGCGATCACGGTCTGCTGGAGGAGCAGCCGACTGAGCGCACCATCGTCGAGGCCCTGCACCGCTACATCGTGCGCACCCCCTCGGCGCTGGTGGGCGTGGCCCTGGTCGACGGCGTCGGCGAGCGCAGGGCCCAGAACCAGCCGGGCACGGACACCGAGTACCCCAATTGGAAGATGCCCCTGGCCGACGGCTCGGGTGAGGTGGTCCTCGTCGAGGACCTGCCCGGCAACGTCCGCCTGGCCAGTCTGCTCAAGGCGGTCCGAGAGGAGATGGGCCAGGGCTCCTGACCCGCCCTGGGCGATTCACGGCCCGGTTCAGGACCAGGTCATGAGCAGATCACCTGCGGCCAGGGCCGTGCCGGCGGGGACCGGGGCCAGGGCGCCCTCATCGCCCCCCATGGCCAGGACGGGGACGATCGGGCTCAGGCCCCCGGCCTCAACGGCGGAAGGGCTCCAGGTGATGATCGGTGTGCCCGCCCGCACGAAGGCGCCCGCGACGGCATGGACGGTGAAGCCCCGGCCCTCCAGGCTCACGGTGTCGATCCCCAGGTGGACCAGCACCTCGCGGCCCTGCGCGTCGGCGACGATGAAGGCGTGGGGATGAGCCTTGGTCACCCTCCCGGTCAGGGGCGCCACAGCCACGGCGGTGCGACCCGCGGCGCGATCGGGATCCAGGGCGATGCCCGGGCCCAGGACCCGGCCGGCGAACACCGGATCGGGGACCTGGGCGAGCGCGATGACGGTGCCGGCCACGGGCGCGCAGACCTCCAGGCTCATCACGAGCCTCCTGCGCTCAAGGGGCGGGTGGTTCCTGGCGACTGGGGCATGGGCTCCTCCTGGGTCTGGTCGGACGGGCGGCGACTGGCCAGCCTCATTGTGGCCCGCCGCATGCGGTCCCGGCCCGCATCCCGGGGCAGCGGCGGGGCGCACCGCTTGGACGGTGACCGGCTGGCGGCATCGGGCGGTGCGATCGGCGCTTGACAGGCCGGGGGTCTCCGGCTTGCCTGGAACCACGGATCCGGCGCACGCCCGGACCGGTCGCACCAAGGAGAACGATGATGACCACCGTGGTTCTCGCCCCCGACTCCTTCAAGGAGTCCCTCAGCGCCTCACAGGCCTGCGCCGCACTCGCCCACGGGCTCGCTGCGGCGGATCCCACCATCCGCTGCCTGCACGCCCCCATGGCCGACGGCGGGGAGGGAACCGCTGCCGCCCTCGTCAGTGCCGGGGGATGGCAGGAGGTGGCGGTGCGCGTCGCCGATGCGCTGGGCCGCCCCACCGAGGCGACCCTGGCCTGGGACCCCACCACCGCCACGGCCTGCCTCGAGGCGGCCCAGGCCGTGGGCCTGGAGCGCATCGCCCCCGATGAGCGCGACATCTGGGCTGCCGACTCCGCAGGCGTGGGCGAGCTCATCACCAGGGCACTGGACCTGGGGGCCAGGCGCCTGGTGATGGGCCTGGGAGGATCCGCGACCAATGACGGCGGCGCGGGCATGCTCAGGGCCCTGGGCGCACGGCTCCTCAACGCCGCCGGCCAGCCCATCGCCCCGGGGCCCGCCGGGCTGCGGGACCTGGAGAGCATCGAGACTGCCGGGCTGGATCCCAGGCTCGCCGGCACCGAGATCCTCCTGGCCACCGATGTCGACAACCCCCTCCTGGGCGAGCGTGGGGCCAGCGCCGTCTTCGGGCCCCAGAAGGGGGCAGGGGCCCAGGACGTGGCCGCGTTGGATGCCGCGCTGGCCCGCTTCGCCGACCGTGCGGCGCAGCACCTGGGCGCCGATAGGCGCAACGCCCCAGGAGCGGGGGCCGCGGGGGGACTGGGATGGGCGGGCCTGGAGTTCCTGGGCGCGGGCCTGCGCCCAGGGGTCGAGGTGGTGGCCGAGCTCGTCGGCCTGGAGCGCATGATCGCCGGTGCCGACCTGGTCATCACCGGAGAGGGCAGCGTCGATGAGCAGACCCTGGCCGGCAAGACCCCCTGGGGCGTGGCCCGCATCGCCATCGCCCACCGGGTGCCCGTCGTCGTCCTGGCCGGACGGGTGGGGCAGGGCTGGCAGCGGCTCCTGGAGTCGGGCATCAGCGCGGTCCTGCCCATCGTGCCCGGACCCTGCACTCTGGCGGAGGCGCTGGATGAGGGCGAGGAGAACCTGAGGCGCACCGCCGCCATGCTGCCCGGCCTCATGGGCTGGGGCTCGGCTCGCCCGCACTCGCCCTGACCCGTGGCCCGCCCCGCGTCCAGGCGCCACGATGGTTGCCTGGACGCGGGTCAGCGATTCAGCGGGCGGCCCGCTCAGCGGCCTGGGCCCCAGCCACCCGCACCGCGGTGTCCAGGTTCTCCTGGACGATGCGGCGCAGAGCCGCGGGCGCCTCAGCGTGCTCGGCCAGCCAGGCCTCCAGGGCGCCGATCGGGTCAAGCCCCTCCAGGCCGACCGTGGCATCCGACCACAGGCCCGACAGCAGGTTCTCAGCCATGTGGAAGGTCCGCGACTCCCAGATCCCGGCAGCCTCACGGGCATACTCGGCCACGAAGGGCGCCAGCAGCTCGGGATCGCGCTCCACATTGGTCAGGCCGCGCAGCATCCGCACCTGGGTCTCATTGGGCATGGAGGCGCTGTCGACGAGCTCGCGCCATGCCGCCTCCTTGGCCTGCGGGGTCGGGATGGCCGCCCGGGCCTCCCCGGCGCGCTCGCGGCCAGTGGTGGTGACATCGCGCTCCAGCTCGGCATCGATGCGCGCCTGGCCGCAGCGCCCGGCGGACACCAGTCCGATCAGCAGCTCCCAGCGCAGATCCTGGTCGACGACGAGCCCCTCGAGGGCCTGACCGCCCTCCAGCAGACCCTCGACGGCGTCGAGCTGGTCGGCTGTGACGGCGTGGGCCGCCAGGGCGCGCACCAGCTGGAGCTGCTTGTCACTGCCGGGCGCCGCGGCGCGGGCCAGACCCCACAGCGACTCGGCCACCTGGGTGGCGCTGTCGCGACGCAGCTCGGGGGGCAGGTAGAAGGACAGGCAGGTGGTGATGCGCCCCAGCAGCCCCTGGATGACCGAGGAGTGCTCCTCGACGGCCAGGGCCTCAAGGGCGGCGCCAAGGAAGCGCGAGGATGCCAGCTCGCCGTCGCGCACCATGTCCCAGGCCGAGGCCAGGACCAGGGAGCGCGGCAGGGAGGCGGTGAAGCCCCCGACGTGCTCCAGGCCGGTGGCCAGGGAGGCCTGGTCAAGGCGGACCTTGGCGTAGGTGAGGTCCTCGTCGTTGAGCATCAGGACATCGGGGCGGGACTGGCCCACCAGGTCGGGGATGGGGGTCAGCTCGCCGTCGACGTCGAGTTCGATGAGGCCGGTGCGCTCCAGGCGCCCGGAGTCCTCCAGGCGGTAGCAGCCCACGGCCACGCGGTGGGGGCGCAGTGAGGCCGGGGAGCCCGCGGGAATCTCCTGGCGGATAGCCGCGCGGGTGATGGTGCCGGCCTCATCGAGGTCCAGCTCGGTGCGCAGGGTGGTCACCCCGGCCTCCTGGAGCCACAGGCGCGTCCAGGTCGACAGATCGCGTCCGGAGACCGCCTCGAGCTCGGACAGAAGATCGGAGAGCTCGGCGTTGGCGTAGGCGTGGGCCGCCAGGTAGTTGGCGATGCCGGTGAAGAAGCTCTTCCGCCCCACATAGCCCACCAGGGCAGTCAGCACGGCGGCGCCCTTGGCGTAGGTGATGCCGTCGAAGTTGACCTCGACATCGTGCAGGTCCCTGATCTCGGCGGCCACCGGGTGGGTCGAGGAGAGCTGGTCCTGGTTGTAGGCCCAGGCCTTCTCGATGGTCTGGAAGGTGGTCCAGGCGTCGGTGAAGCGGGTGGTCTCGGCGGTGGCCAGGGTGGAGATGTACTCGGCGAAGGACTCGTTGAGCCACAGGTCGTTCCACCAGGTCATGGTCACCAGGTCTCCGAACCACATGTGCGCCAGCTCGTGGAGGATGGTCACGGCCCGCCGCTCGACCCGCGCCTGGACGGGCCGGGAGCGGAAGACGTAGTCGTCGCGGTGGGTCACGCAGCCGGCGTTCTCCATGGCTCCGGCGTTGAACTCCGGCACGAAGATCTGGTCGTACTTGGAGAAGGCGTAAGGGGTGTCGAAGAGATCCTCGTAGTAGGCGAAGCCCTTCTTGGTGATCTCCAGGATCTCCTCGGCATCCAGGTGATCGGCCAGGGAGGCGCGGCAGTAGACGCCCAGGGGCACCGTGCGGCCGTCGGCAGCGGTGTACGCATCGGTGACCCCCGTGTAGGGCCCGGCCACGATCGCGGTGACGTAGGAGCTCATGGGCTCGGTGGGGGCGAAGGCGAAGGTGTGGGAGTCCTCGCCGGCGCTCGAGGGCTCGGGGGTGGGGGAGTTGGAGAAGACCGTCCAGGAGCTGGGGGCTGTGACGGTGAAGGTGAAGGAAGCCTTGAGGTCGGGCTGCTCGAAGACGGCGTAGACGCGGCGGGAGTCGGGGACCTCGAACTGCGAGTAGAGGTAGGTCAGTCCATCGGCGGGGTCGGTGAAGCGGTGCAGGCCCTCACCGGTGTGCATGTAGGCGCAGTCCGCCACGACAACCAGCTCGTTGTCCTGGGCCAGGCCCTCCAGGATGATGCGGGAGTCCGCGTAGACCGCGGCGGGATCGAGCTCGCGTCCGTTGAGGGTGATGGAGTGGACGGTGGGGGCGACCAGGTCGATGAAGGTATCGGCCCCCGGCGTCGCGGTGAATCGGGCGGTGGTCGTTGACCTGAAGGTGGTCTCGCCACGGGTGAGATCCAGGACGACGTCGTAGCTGGAGGTGGTCACGGTGGCGGCGCGCGCGATCGCTTCCTCGCGCGTGAGGTTCTGACCCGGCATGGTGCTCCTGTCTGCGGGAATACGGGGGTGCGTGCCTCGGCGACCTCATCGGCCAGGCCGGGGCGCTCGGTCACAGTGCCAGGATTGTCGCACCGCGCCGCGGCACTCGCCCAATCAGGAAGGTTGCGTGCCGATGCGCAGCCGCCTCGATCGGGCGAGGTCAGCTCCCGGCAGGCTCGCAGGAGCCGGGGGAGTACCCGTGCTCGGCGAGAACCGCGCGGGTCTCATCGCTGCTGAAGGCGATCAGGCCGTTGCCCTGAGCGGGGGCGGGGACGCTGACCAGGGAGAGGGCGCCACCATCGCGGGCGGCGGTGGCCGATCTGGCGAAGGAGTACAGGTCCATCAGGCCGGTGCCGTGATCGAGAGTCAGGTTGCCGGCGATGCTGTGGGCGCGCTGATGTGCGCTCCAGGGGCGGGAGGCGTCCTTGGCCAGGGAGGCCACGAGCGCGCGCATCACGGATGAGACCGATTCGGCCCGCCTCTGGTGCCCCTCGGCCTCGTCGAGAGCGGTCCAGGTGCCCTCGCGCAGGACCTCTGGGTGGCGCGAGCGCACCAGGGCGAGGGCCTGGACGCCGTCGAGCCGATGCGTGCCGGCTGTGGGCAGGGAGAGTCCCGAGTAGGAGTCCCGGACGGGCTCGGGGATCTCAACCTCGACTCCGCCCAGGGAGTCGACGATCCCGGCGAACTGGGCCATGTCGATGGTGACCAGGTGCGTGGTGGTCACGCCCAGTCCGTGGCACAGGAGGTCGACGGTGGCCTGTGGGCCGGCGAGGTGGCTGGTGGCCAGGCGCTCGATGCCTCCATCCTTGGATCGCAGAGTCAGCTCGCGGGGGATGGACAGCACTGTCAGTCCAGCCTCGGTGGGCTGTGCGACGGCGATGATATCCGCGCGGGAGCCCTGCACATCGGATGTGGTCCCATAGTGATTGGGGCCCTCGGGGACGGTCTGGCGGGAGTCGACGCCCAGGATCAGCCAGGTCTGCGGGGGCGCTGCCGAGGGGTCGGCGGCATGGGGCATGGCGACCTCGACGCGCTGGGGGCGATGAGCCAGCACAGCGGCATCGATGCAGGCGACGCCGGCCAGCGCCACGGCGAGCAGGCCGGAGACGACGGCGACCCTGCGCCGACGCGACCAGTGCGAGAAGGCGGCCCTGGCCCGCCTGCCCCGCCTGCGCCGCGGTGGATCGGCGTCCGCGGGCAAAGCCTCCGCCGGGGAGGGAGCGCTTCTCAGTGCTCCCTCCCCGGCGGAGGATGATGAGGACGAGCGGGTCATCCTGTCATTGTGCGTCTGTCTCAGGCCTTGCGGCGACGAGCGACGAGCACTCCACCGCCCACGGCCAGCAGCGCCAGGGCGCCACCGCCGATGAGCAGGCCGTTGGTGCCCGTGCGAGCCAGGTCCTTGCCGTCGGTCTTGGCGCCGGCGGCGTGGGTCGCGCCAGCGGTCACCGAGACCGTGGTGCCCTTCTCGGTGCTTCCGGCCTCAGTCGAGCCGGCGTCACCGGTGTTGGTGGTGGTGCCGCCGCCCATGCCGCCACTGTTGCTGTCGCCGCTACCGCCGTCCTGGTTGGCGTCATCCACGGTGGAGTAGGTGCCGCCGGAGACCTGGATCAGCTTGGTGGACGAGGCGCCCTCCCCGTAACGGCTGCCGACGATCACCAGTCGGTAGGTGCCGTCGGGCAGTGCGGGGGCGGGGAAGGAGCCGGTGCCGGTGCCGTCGGCGTTGATCGTGATCGAGCCGAGCTCGGCGACCTCAGCCTGGTCCGGCTCGGAGTTCAGGGTGAGCCGGGCGGTCTCGCCGGCGGAGAGTCCGGAGAGCTCCACGTTGAAGGTGGTGGCACCGTTCTCAGAGGTGATCGTGAAGTTGCCGGTGACCTCGGTGTTGTCGAAGAAGACCGGGTAGCCGGCGAGGGCAGTCTGCTGGTTGTAGGCGCCGCAGGCGGCTGCGACGCTCCAGCCGTCCTTCGCGGTGTCGCCGCCGGCGACCTGCTCGGGGATGTTGAGCGTGGTGGACCAGGAGCCGTCAGCGCTGGGGGTGACCGTGACGGTCCGGCTCAGATCCGCATCGTTCCCACCGGGCGGGACCAGGCCGACGATGACCTGCGCGTCCTGTCCGGTGCATCCGACTCCGGAGACCGCGTAGGCGGTGTTCGCCGGGTCAACGGCCGGGTCATTGGGCTGGGCGATGGCGAAACTGGTGGCTCCGTTGCCGTTGGTGGCCTCATCAGCCAGGGCGGGAACGGCGACCAGGGAAGCGCCGATCATAGCGGTGCCAGCGCCAAGCGCGGCGAGGGGGCGTCCGAGACGCATTGGAGACCTCCAAGGGTGGGATGGGTAGGAAGGTGGCGTCGTGATGCCAATGTGACAAGATAGAGACTAACGCGAACCAGGGGGCCTCTGCCAACTGTTTTCGTTGCGAAAATGTGATCTTCAACGGCACCTGCGGGCCGACTCGGGGTTCACCAGATGCATACGCGCTGGTCAGGGGCCATCCACAGAGCATCTCCGGGTTTAACATCGAAGGCCTCGTAGAAGGCGTCGATGTTGCGCACGATCCCGTTGCAGCGGAACTCGGCCGGCGAGTGGGGGTCGATGGTCAGCAGCAGCTCGGCGTAGTCGTCGCGGTTCTTGGCCCGCCAGATCCGCGCCCAGGAGTAGAAGAAGCGCTGCAGGGCGGTCAGTCCGTCGATGACGGGGGCCTGCTCCACGGCGATGCCCCGGTGGGCCAGGGCCAGGCGGTAGGCCTTCAGGGCGATGCCCAGGCCGCCCAGGTCGCCGATGTTCTCCCCGATCGTCAGGGCGCCGTTGACATGGGGCACATCCTCGGCGGGGGTTCCGGCCGCCTCGTGCTTGGCCGCCAGCGCGGCGGGCGTGTAGGCCTCGTACTGCTCGATGAGGGCGGTGGTGCGCTGGGTGAAGGCCTCCCGGTCGGCCTGCGTCCACCAGTCGGAGACCTTCCCGGTGCCGTCGAAGGTCGAGCCCTGGTCATCGAAGCCATGGCCGATCTCGTGGCCGATCACCGCGCCGATGCCCGCGTAGTTGACGGCGTCATCGAGGTCGGGGTCGAAGAAGGGGGGCTGGAGGATCGCGGCGGGGAAGACGATCTCATTCATGGTCGGGTTGTAGTAGGCGTTGACCGTCTGGGGGGTCATGTGCCACTCCTGGCGATCCACCGGCCCCTCGAGCTTGCGCAGGGAGCGGGCCAGATCGGCGGCCTCGACGCTGCGCACGCTCGCCAGCAGGTCCCCGGGGGTGATCGCGACGGCGGAGTAGTCCCGCCAGCGCACCGGATAGCCGATCTTGGGGGTGAAGAGCTCCAGCTTGTCCAGGGCGCGCTGGCGCGTGGCGGCCGACATCCACTCCAGGGAGGTGATCGAGTCCCGGTAGGCCTCGATGAGCCGGTCGACCAGGGCCTCCATCGCCTCCTTGTGGGAGGCGGGGAAGTGGCGCTCGACGTAGAGCTCTCCCAGTGCCTCGCCCAGGCAGGACTCCACCAGCCCCACGCCGCGCTTCCAGCGGGCGCGCAGCTCGTCGGTTCCCTGGAGGGTGCGCCGGTAGAAGTCGAAGTTCTCCTCGACGAAGGCGCGCGAGAGCAGGGAGGCGCGCGCGTGGACCAGGTGCCAGGCCGCCCAGGCCCGCAGGTCCTCCAGGTCCGTGGCCTGCCACACGCCGGCCATATGCGGCAGGTAGTCGGGCTGGGTGACGATGGCCTCGTCCAGGAATGACGTGGACTCGACCCCGCAGCCCGCGGCTGCCTGGCGCAGTCCCTCGCGCCAGGCAGCCCAGGGGAACCCCGGCGCGCTGGCCACGGCCTCATCCCAGGAGGAGGGGTTGTTCATCCTCTCCACATCCCGGCACGAGACCCTGTCCCAGTGGCCCTTGGCCAGAGCCGTCTCCAGGGCCATGATGCGCTCGGCCAGCTCGGAGGCGGGGGAGCCCAGGGCCGCGGGCAGATCCGCGAGCGCCAGGATCCGGCCGATGTGCCCCGTGTAGGAGGCGCGCAGCTCGGCCCGGGACTCCTCGCGGTAGTAGGACTCGTCGGGCAGGCCGATGCCGGCCTGGCCCATCCACGTCGTGTAGCGGTCGGGGTTGTTGAGGTCGACCTCGACATCGGCCTCGATGGGGCCCATGAAGCCGGCGGGGGCGGCCGCCCCCAGGGCGCGCGCCAGCGCGTCCTTATCACTGGCACCCAGGATCGGTGCGAGATCGCAGGCCAGGGGGGAGGCGCCGAGCTCCTCCAGGTGATCCTCATCCATGAAGGCGGCGTACAGGGCGCCGATCTTGTCCCGGTTGGAGGATGGCACCGGCTGCTGCGCCGTCACCCAGGCCTGGGAGGCCTCCTCGATGAGCTCGTGGCAGGCGGCCTCGGCGGCGTCGCGCAGCGCGACGAATGAGCCGGTCCCCGGTCGGTCGGCGGGGATCTCCGCGGTGGCCAGCCACGTGCCGTTGGCGTGGCGGAACAGGTCGTCCTGGGGGCGCACGTCGGTGTCGCGCGCCTCGGTGTCGAGGACTCCGGCCAGAAGGGTGGGGGCGGACAGTGCGGGCTCCGAGGGGGAGGCGGTAGTCATGCGAACACGCTAGCGCTGTCCCCGCAGGTGAGCCGCCTTCACCCCGGGGTGCGCACAGGTGTTCGCGTGAGGCACAATCCGCTTATGCGCATCCACCTCGCCTCCGACCACGCCGGTTTCGAGTTCAAGGCGGCGCTGTCCGCCCATCTCAGCGACTCCGGGCACGAGGTCGTCGACCACGGCGCTTTCGCCTATGACCCGGATGATGACTATCCCGCTTTCTGCCTGGCGTGCGGGGAGGCGGTGGTGGCCGATGCCGGCAGCCTGGGCGTGGTGCTGGGCGGCAGCGGCAATGGCGAGCAGATCGCCGCCAATAAGGTCGACGGCGTGCGCGCGGCCCTGGCCTGGTCGGTGGAGACCGCCCAACTGGCCCGCCAGCACAACAACGCCAATATCGTGGCCCTGGGAGGGCGCATGCACTCCCTGGCCCAGGGCCTGGAGATCATCGATGCCTTCATCGCCGAGCCCTTCAGCGGCGATGAGCGGCATGTCAGGCGCATCGCCCAGCTCGTCGACTACGAGTTGCGCGTCCATGAGGGCCAGCCGGGCACTCTGGGCTGAGAGGCGCGCGCCGTGCCCGAGGGCCACACGATCCACCGCCTGGCGGCCGCCCTTGGCGAGCTCTACGGCGGACAGCGCCTGCGCGCCTCCTCGCCCCAGGGGCGCTTCAGCGCCGGCGCGCAGCGCGTGGACGGCCAGGTGCTCCTTGGCGCTCAGGCCCACGGCAAGCACCTCTTCCTCCCCTTCGGCCCCGAGGCGGGGATGCCGCTGGAGGAGGAGGCCGTCACCTGGTTGCGCATCCACCTGGGCCTGTACGGCTCATGGACCTTCGACGGCGATCGGGAGTTCACCGCGCCCCACGCCATCGGGGCACCGCGGCGCCGGGTGGGGGAGCGCGGCGAGCATGCCCTGAGCGGTGGGGGAGGGTCAGCGCTCGCCGGGCTGAGCGGCGGGCAGGACCACGATGGGCGCCCGACGGCTCCGGCTCCCGATGACTGGCAGCCTCCTGACCCGCGCGGCGCGGTGCGCCTGCGCCTCCAGGGTGAGCATGGGGTGGCGGATCTGACCGGGCCGGCCGCATGCGAGGTGCTGGATGGGCGGGGCGTGGCTGCGGTGCGCCGTCGTCTGGGCCCCGACCCGCTGCGAGCCGACGGCGATCCACAGGTCTTCGTGGAGGCGGCCCGCTCCCGGCGGCGCGCCATCGCCGAGCTGCTCATGGACCAGGCCGTCATCGCCGGGGCCGGTAACATCTTCCGCGCCGAGGTCCTCTTCCGCGTGGGCGTGGCGCCGCTGCGCCCGGGCAACCGGATCTCGCAGGCGCGCCTGCGGGCCATCTGGGAGGACCTGGTCCCACTGATGGACTACGGCGTGGCCACGGGCTTCATCACCACCGTTGATCCTCGTGACGTCCCCGACCAGCCGGTCCCGGGAGACCAGGAGGCGCGGCGCTGGTACGTCTACCACCGCACCGGGCGGCCATGCCTGCGCTGCGGGACCGCGGTGCGAGAGCAGGACCTGGCCGGGCGCAGGCTCTTCTGGTGCCCGGCCTGCCAGGCGCACTGACATCTTCTGCGATGCCCTCCGCCCTGGTGACGCGGGCCGGGGGAGCCTCAGATGTAGATGGTGGGGTCGAGCATGAGCTCGGGATCCGTGCGCGGGTCACGGGCCCGGCTGGGCACGCCCACGGCCACATGCCCCTGGGGCAGGTTCTTGACCAGGACCGCGTTGGCGCCGATCTTCGCCCCGTCCTCGACCGTGACGGGCCCCAGGACCTTGGCCCCGGCGCCGATCTGCACATCGGAGCCGATGGTGGGGTGGCGCTTGCCGGGGTTCATGGAGACTCCGCCCAGGGTGACGCCGTGGAACATGAGGACGTCATCGCCGACCTCGGCCGTCTCGCCGATGACCACGCCCATGCCGTGGTCGATGAAGAAGCGCTGGCCGATCTTGGCGGCTGGATGGATCTCGATGCCGGTGGCGCTGCGGGCGATCTGGGCCAGGGCTCGCGCGGCGAAGCGGTGGCCGCGATGCCAGAGCTTGTGCGCGGCGCGGTGGGCCCACAGCGCGTGGACGCCGGGGTAGAGCAGCGCGACCTCCGCGCTGGAGCGCGCCGCGGGGTCGCGCCGGCGGGCGGTGGCCAGGTCCTCGCGGGCCTGGTCGAACAGGGAGCGCTTGGGGTCATGCATGGTGTTTCCTCATCAGTGGGATGACAGTGGAGGCGGCCCGGCGGCGGTGGGTCGGGCTCCTGAGGGGGAGCGGACGGCGGCGCCCCGGGATGCGGGGCGCCGCCGTCGCGCTGCGGCGGGCATGCCTCCGCGCCGCCCCCGTGACTCAGTTGAGCAGGTCCTGGAACAGGACCGTGGACAGGTAGCGCTCACCGGTGTCGGGCAGGACCGTGACGATGGTCTTGCCGGCGAACTCGGGGCGCTGGGCCACCTGCACGGCGGCGGCCAGGGCGGCGCCCGAGGAGATGCCCACGAGCAGGCCCTCCTCGGCGGCGGCGCGGCGGGCGTAGGCGATGGCCTGCTCGGACTCGACGTGGAGCAGCTCGTCCCAGATGCCCTGGTCCAGGACGTCGGGCACGATGTTGGGGCCCATGCCCTGGATCTTGTGGGGCGACCAGGAGCCCTCGCTCAGCAGCGGGGACTCGGCGGGCTCGACACCGAAGACCTTGACCTCGGGCTTCTCGGCGCGCAGGACCTGCCCCACACCGGTCAGGGTGCCGCCGGTGCCGATGCCGGAGACGAAGGCGTCGAACTCGCCGTCGGTCTGCTCCAGGATCTCGCGTGCCGTGGTCTCACGGTGGACCTTGGGGTTGGCGGGGTTGGAGAACTGGGAGGCCAGGATGGAGTTGGGGGTGGCTGCCTGGATCTCCTCGGCGCGCTTGACGGCGCCGGCAACGCCGCCCTCGGTGGTCAGGACCAGCTCGGCGCCGAAGGCGCGCATGATGGCGCGGCGCTCCTTGGAGAAGGTCTCGGGCATGGTGATGACCACCTTGTAGCCCAGCGCGGCGCCCACCATGGCCAGGCCCACGCCGGTGTTGCCCGAGGTGGCCTCGATGATGGTGCCCCCGGGCTTGAGCTCACCGGACTCCTCGGCGGCCCGCACGATGGACAGGGCGATGCGGTCCTTGACGCTGGATGCGGGCTCGAAGGCCTCGACCTTGGCCAGGATGGTGGCCGGGGCGCCGTCGGAGACGCGGTTGATGCGGACCAAGGGGGTGTTGCCGACGAGGCCGGTGACGTCGTTCGCGTAGGCCATGGTGATTCCTTTGCTTGTGTGCGGTCGGCGGGGCCCGCGGGCGCAGGCCGCCGGTGCTCATGCCTGAGCGGTTCGTGAGGGATGCGGTTCGCGGCCGCTGGGGTCGAGGGCGGGAAGCCTGCTCGCAGAGCGCCGGGCATGCGCGCTGCGACGCGCGCACAGAGTCAGGGCCTGGCGCCCTGGAGACACCGACAGCAGAAGGGGGACATCGCACGCATGACGGGCATCGTCATCACGGGGTCCTCCTCTCCTGCGCCGCTGCTCATCGTCAGCGGCTCATCGTCCTGGTGTCGAGCCTGGTCATCAACTGGGCCTGAGATGCCGCGGCCGACGACCTGGCGGCAGATTACCCGCCGCCAGGCCGAATGACGACCGTGGATCGATGTGATCTGGGGACATGTTCGCGGTGGGCATGATCCGGCGCCCTAATCCCGGGCTGATGCGCGCACCGTCGCCCCATCGCGTCGGCGCTCAGGGATCAGGAGTCAACAGGGGTCTCGATGATGCGGCTGCCCGCGGGCTCGGGGACCGCCAGCCCCTGGGAGTGGGCCGCCAGGAGCTCGGCCAGAGCGCCGTCGTCGGCCGAATCCGTGGACAGGGCCAGGATGGCGTGGGTGGGGCCCCAGATCGTCTCGACCACCTCCAGCCCTCCCCGGGGGCCGGTGGCCCTGAGCTCGGCCTCCAGGCGCCCGGCCTGGGCCACGGGCACGCGCACATCCCACATGTGACGCGTGACCAGGCGCACCCGGGAGGCGGCGGACAGCGCCCGGCAGGCCGCCTCGGAGTAGGCGCGCACCAGTCCGCCGGTGCCCAGGAGCGTCCCGCCGAAGTACCGGGTCACGACCACGACGGTGTTGACCAGCCCGCTTGCCCGCAGAGCCTCCAGCATCGGCTGCCCGGCAGTCCCGGAGGGCTCGCCGTCGTCATTGGAGCGCTCCACCGGCTGCATGCCCGGGGGAGCCAGGATGAAGGCGGAGCAGTGGTGGCGGGCGTCGGGATGCGCGGCCCGCGCCTGGGCGATGAAGGCTCGCGCCTCCTCCTGGGAGTCCGCACGGGCGGCGCGCCCCAGGAAGTGGGAGCGCTTGACCTCCAGGTCGATGACCGGCTGCTCGCCCCGGGATGCGGTGGTCAGGGCCGGGGGCGTCGGTGCGGCCTGGGAGTCGCGGGGCTCGGTCATGTGGGAATCCTGGCACGGGGCAGCGCGTGGAGGACCTCCGTGGGCGCGGGATGCGGGGCCCGACGGGATCGATGTCACATGCTCGGCCGGGAGTGCGGACTGGCAGTGATCGGCGAGAAGTCGTTAGGGTGTCCCTCGGTCCAGTTTGACGTGGGATCTAATGATCCCGGATGAAACGAGAGGAGCGGGCTCATGGCAGTCCCCAAGCGGAAGATGTCCCGCAGCAACACCCGCAACCGCCGCTCGCAGTGGAAGGCTCAGCTCACCGAGCTCAACACCGTGCGCATCGCTGGTCGTGAGGTCACTGTGCCCCGCCGCCTCGTGCGCGCCTACAAGGAAGGCCTCATCGAGCGCTGAGGCCGGTCGGGAGGGCTGGCGCTCCTCCGTCCACGCGGGTGTAGCTCAATGGTAGAGCCTCTGCCTTCCAAGCAGATTGCGCGGGTTCGATTCCCGTCACCCGCTCCACGAGTCCATTGGGGTCGCCGTCGAGGTGGCCCCAATCGGCTCTTACGGGCTGTGGCGCAGTTTGGTAGCGCACCTGCTTTGGGAGCAGGGGGCCGCGGGTTCAAATCCCGCCAGCCCGACGGGAGGCCGTGACATGAAGCCGATGCGCGGCGCCTGAGACGCCCATCTGGTGCGCATCCGGGAGCAGGAGAGGACCGACTTCTGCCGTCATGATCGCGGTATTGAGGGCAGCGTGCCGGGCTGAGGAGCGAGCCTGAGGATCTCGCCTGTGGCCAGCCTCATTGAGGGCTTGTCGCTCCAGTCGGCCCGTTGCCCTAAGATGACACGGATTGACGCCGAGCAACGGGCGTCCGCCGTGAACTCGGCGCAGACAATGACTCAAGACGACTCAAGACCCTGGGAGCAGCCCCCGTGAAGACCACTGTCGAGAATCTCGACCCCAGCCGCATCAAGCTGACCGTGGAGGTCCCCTACGAGGAGCTCCAGACCAGTATCGAGGCCGCATACAAGCAGATCGGCTCCCAGATCCAGGTTCCGGGCTTCCGTCCCGGCCACGTCCCCAACCGGGTCATCGACCAGCGGGTGGGGCGGGCCACCGTCATCCAGGAGGCCGTCAACGACCGTCTGCCCGAGCTCTACCGCGAGGCCCTGGTCGAGGCGGACCGCGCCCCCATGCTCCAGCCCGAGGTTGAGATCACCGAGCTGCCCAACGTCACGGGCCCCCAGGGCGGTCAGCTCGGCTTCACCGCCGAGGTCACCGTCCGCCCGGCCATCGAGCTGCCGGACCTGGAGGGCTCGGAGATCACCGTGGACGCGGTGGAGGTCACCGACGAGGAGCTGACCGAGGAGCTGGACAGCCTGCGCGCCCGCTTCGGCTCGCTGAAGTCCGTGGGCCGCAAGGCCAAGACCGGTGACTTCGTGACCATCGACCTGACCGCCGTCATCGACGGCGAGGAGGTGGACTCGGTCTCCGGGGTCTCCTACGAGATCGGCAAGGGCAACATGCTCAAGGGCCTGGACACCGCCCTGCGCGGCCTGAAGACCGACGAGTCCGCCACCTTCACCACCACCCTGGCCGGTGGCGAGCACGAGGGCGAGGAGGCCGAGGTCACCGTGACCGCCACCGCCGTCAAGCAGCGCGACCTGCCCGAGGTCGACGACGAGTTCGCCCAGATGGCCTCGGAGTTCGACACGGTCGAGGAGCTGCGCGAGGACCTGGCCAAGCAGGTCACCGACCGCAAGATCGGCGAGCAGGCCGTGGCCGCGCGCGATGCCCTGCTTGACAAGCTCCGCACCGAGATCGACTTCGAGGTTCCCCAGGCCGTCGTCGACCAGGAGGTCGCCCAGCACCTCCAGGCCGAGGGCAAGGCCGCGGACGACGAGCACGGCAAGGAGATCCGCGAGGAGATCACCAACTCCATCCGTGAGCAGATCATCCTCGACGTCCTGGCCGAGCAGACTCAGGTGGGCGTCAGCCAGGACGAGCTGTGGGACTTCCTGTTCCAGACCTCCCAGCAGTACGGCATGGAGCCCGCCCAGTTCATCCAGGGCGCCCAGCAGGCCGGTCAGATGCAGGCCTTCGTCGCGGAGATCGCCCGCAACAAGTCGCTGGCCATCGCGCTGCGCAAGGTCACGGTCAAGGACTCCGCCGGCAAGGCCGTGGACCTGAGTGAGTTCATCGGCTCCGATGAGGCAGACGCCGCCTCTGCGGAGGATGCTGAGGCCGACGCCATCGCCGAGGATGAGGCTGCCGAGACCGCTGAGACCGTCGAGGTCGCCGAGGTCGAGGACTCCGAGGACGCCGAGGACGCCGAGGACGCCGAGAAGTGAGCCAAGCGCACTGAGGATCAACCGAGGATCAAGGGCCCCGCACCACCGTGGTGCGGGGCCCTTGATCGTCCCGCCTGCCGCCTCAGGAGGGCGGCAGGCGTCCGCGGCCGGCGCCGCTCGCCGGCAGTCCCGCATGAGTCTGACCGCGGTCTTGCGGCGCAGGAGGGTGCGACCTACCATGTGACTGATCAGTCATATGACTGGCCAGTCATATCGAATGCACAGGGGTCCGCATGCCCACATCCACCTTCGCCAACCTTCCGGAGCCCAAGCGCCGTCGCATCATCGAGGCCTTGAAGGCCGAGTTCGCCTCCAGGCCCTACTCCCGCGCCTCGGTGGACCGCATCGCTGCAGCGGCCGGGGTCTCCAAGGGCAGCTTCTACCAGTACTTCCACGACAAGGAGGACGCCTACACCCACCTCCTGAGCACACTCATGACGCGCCGCATCGGACTGGCACAGGCCTCGGTGCCCACCGAGACCCTCCGCGATGTTCTCACGGCGCAGGTCCTCGGATCGCGTGCCTTCCAGGCCGAGGATCCGGCCGGCTGGGCCGTGCTGGCGCGCTCCTACGCCGACGATGCGCCCGCCAGTCGCGAGGAGTGGGCGCTGAGTGACGGCGTCCACCAGTGGGCGCTTGCAGCGATCACCGCCGGTCAGGAATCGGGCGAGCTGCGCGACGACGTCGATCCGGGCACCGCCGCCTGGATGATCGAGCACCTCCTCATGGGGCTTCCCGAGTTCGTCATGCGGCGCTTCGCGATTGACCCGCAGCGGGCGGCGGTCGACGGCAGCGCCTTCGACCAGCCGCGGATCGCCGCCGTCGCTCAGGACATCATCGCCATGATCGTCTCGGCGCTTCACGCCTCCGGGGCGGATGATGATCAAGGGGGGTCGTCATGCCCGTCATGAGCTCTCTGCGCTGCCTGCGAGCCCTGGGGCCCGCCACCGGGAGGGGAGCGGGTGCCGCGCACCGCGGGGGCGCTCGACTCCGGGGAGCCGGACCGCTCCTGGGGGCGGACCCTGCCATGCCCGCCCTGCTGGTCCGCGACCTGGGCTACTCCTACCGCGGGGCCGGCCGCCGGACCCTGCGGGGCATCGATCTGGAGGTGCCCGCCGGCCAGGTCCTGGGCCTGCTCGGTCCCAGCGGGGCCGGCAAGTCGACCCTGCAGCGAGTGCTGATCGGCCTGCTTCCGCGGTACACGGGATCCGCCCGAGTCCTGGGCCGTGAGGTCCTCGACTGGGGGCGCGGCCTCTACGAGAGGATCGGGGTCGGATTCGAGCGCCCCGTCCACCTGGGCCGCCTCACGCTGCGGGAGAACCTCGTCTACTTCTCCCGCATGTACGCCCGGGCCACGCGCGACCCCGACGAGCTGCTGGCCATGGTCGGTCTCGGGGAGGACGCCGAGGCTCCCGCCGCCCACATGAGCAAGGGCATGGGCATCAGGCTCAACCTCGCCCGAGCCCTCCTGCCCGATCCCGAGCTGCTGTTCCTGGACGAGCCGACCTCCGGACTCGATCCGGCGGCGGTAGCGCGAGTCGAGGCGATCATCGATGATCAGCGCCGCCGCGGGTGCACGGTCGTGGTTACGACGCACGACATGACGCTGGCCCAGACGGTCTGCGACCGCGTGGGCTTCGTCGTCGATGGGCGGGTGGTCGAGCTCGGCCGTCCGCAGGCCCTGCGCCGCCGGTACGGTCAGGCCGAGGTCACTGTCTCCTGGGAGGGCGGGAGTGCGTCCTTCCCCCTGGCGGGCCTGGCCGACGACGAGGCCTTTCATGCCGCTTTGAGGCGGCACGAGGTGCACTCGATGCACAGCCGTGAGGCCGACCTCGCTGAGGTCTTCCTGGCCGTGACCGGGCGGAGCCTGGGATGAGCCGCGTCGCCACTGTCATCGCGGTGGATGTGCGTCGCCAGGCGGCCGGCGGCTTCTGGCTCATCGCCGTCCTGGTCGGCGTCATCGTCGCCGCACTGGCGCGAGCGCTTCCTGGCGACCCCGGGGGCTGGTGGCCGCTCCTGCTGCTGGCAGAGCTGGTTGTCACCTGCTTCTACTTCGCGGCTGCGCAGGTGCTGGCCGAGCGCGACGAGGGCGTGCTGGCGGCCCTGGCAGTCACCCCGCTTGGGCGCGGGGAGTACTTGGCGGCCCTGACGGCCTCATTGGGAGCCCTGGGGCTGGCCGAATCGGTCGTGCTGCTGCATCTGGGCGGCGCCCGCCCGCAGCGATGGGGCTTCGCGATTCTCGCCGTGGCCCTGGTCTGCGCCCTCTGCGTTCTCTACGGGGTCATCGCCGTTGCCGGCTATCCCTCGATGAGCGCCTTCCTGCTCCCATCGGGGGTCTGGACGCTGATACTGGCTGTTCCCCTCCTCCCCCTTCTGGGGGTGGGGAATGGGCCATGGCTCTGGCTCCATCCGCTCCACGGCTGCGTGGTCATGCTCCAGGTCGCCCTCGGCTCGGCTCCGCCCGAGCGGGCGACGCCCGCCCTTGTCCTGGGGCCGTGCTGGGTCATGGCCTGCCTCCTGCTGGCGCGCCGACGCCTGAGGGCCGTGGTGGTCGACGGGGGAGGGCGCTGATGAGTCCGGCGCGCCTGCGAGCCGTGCTGGCCAGTGACGCCCGCCGCGTCAGCCGCGACGGCCTCCTGGCCTGGGCGGTGGCGATCCCCCTGGTCCTGGCCCTGGCAGCCCGGCTCTGCGCCCCCGATGCGGTGGAGCTGCTGGAGGCCCGGTCGGTGGAGGTCAGCGCGTGGCTTCCCCTGCTCGATGCCCTGGCCTTCGCCGTCGTCGTCCCGATCATGATGGGAGTGGTCATTGGCATCATGCTCGTGGAGGAGAAGCAGGACGGCTCCTGGGAGGCGCTCGCCGTGACGCCGATGTCCCTGAGCGGCTACCTGGCCTGGCGCTCGGCGGGCTGCGCCGTCATGGGCGCGGTGGCCAGCCTGGCGGGCCTGCAGGTCTCCGGGCTCAGCGCTCTGGGCGCGGCGGAGGCGGCCGTGGTGGCGGTGGGGGCCGCGCCACTGGCGGCCGTGACAGCGATGGCGCTGGCCTGCCTGGCGCGCTCGATGACGCAGTGCCTCGCCGCGGTCAAGCTGGCGATGGTGCTCAGCGCGATCCCGGCGATCGGGCTGATCGGATCGCCCGTGGGCCCGGGGCCCGCGGCCATGCCCGAGGGCATGGCCGCGCTGCAGATCCAGCAGTGGTCACTCCTGCTGGCCCTCATTCCGAGCTGGTGGCCACTGAAGGTCTACGAGGCGGCGGCCTCGGGCGGCCAGGCCGCCGCCCACCTTCTCGTCTCCTGGCTGCTCGCCATGGCGTGCACCGTGATGGCGGTGCACCGGGCGGGACGGGGGCAGTAGTGCCAGTGGGCCGTCCACCAGCGGGAAAGGCCTCAGTCCAGCTGCTCGAAGGCGCGGGACCAGGCGCTGCGGATGGGGTTGGCGTCGGCCACCCTGGTCTCGAAGCGCGCCTGGGCGATGTCGATGACCTCTCCCAGGGCCATGCGGGCCTCACGAGCCGGTGAGGCCTCCACGCGCTGCCAGCCGCGGGCGATCAACTGGCTGCGATCGGCCGCGCGCGAGACGCACATGACCAGGGGACGACCGAATCTCTCCTGGTAGGCATCGGCCAGGCCCTGGAGCTCGGCCCTCTCGGCGTCGTCGAACTCGCCCAGGGCCAGGGAGGCGGTGTCCAGCTCGGCCTGGGCGTCCCCGCCCTCGCCCAGGAGGAGATCGACCACGGGCAGGTAGCCGGCGATCAGCTCCTCCTGCTCCTGGGCGCTGGCCGAGAGGACCTCCTCCTCCAGGGCCCGGTGCAGCTCGGCGCCGGAGGCGAAGGGGCGGCGCTGCCAGGCCCTCTCGGCCGGCCAGGTCGCGCCCTCGTACAGGTCGGCGAAGGCCCGCACGAACTCCTGGCGATCCATGGCGTTGACCGCCTTGAGGTCCACGGGGCGCCCGGAGACCACGGCCACGTCCGCGCCCCGCTGCGCGCCGAGGTGGAAGAACACGATGTTGAGAACCACGGCGCTGATCGCCCCGATCGTCACCCCCGACCCGAAGAGGATCGCCAGCCAGGAGGGCATCACGTTGGCGATATCCGGCTTGAAGGTCACCAGCAGCGCCAGGCCCACCGAGGTCGAGACGATGACCGCGTTGCGGTTGTCGCGCATGTCGACCTTGCCCAGGGTCTGGATCCCCACCACCGCCACTGAGGCGAACATGGCCAGGCTCGCCCCGCCGATCACGGGCGTGGGGATCGCCGCCACCACGGCCCCCGCCTTGGGCAGCACGCCCAGGATGATCATGAGGACGCCGGCGGCCGTGACCACCCAGCGGGACTTGACCCGGGTCAGGCGCACCAGTCCCACGTTCTGGGCGAAGCAGGTGTAGGGGAAGGAGTTGAGAATGCCCCCCAGCAGGGTGGACAGCCCGTCGGCGCGCAGCGCGGCGGCGATGTGGCGGGGCGTGATGCGCCTGCCCACCACCTCTCCGGTGGCGAAGACATCCCCGGTGGTCTCCACGGCCGTGACGGCCATGACGATGATCATCGAGACGATCCCGGTGATCGTGAACTGGGGGATGCCGAAGTAGAAGGGCGTGGTGATGCCCAGGGGTGCGGCCTGCTGGACTCCGGAGAAGTCGGCATCCCCCAGGGCCAGGGCTGCGGCGGTGGCGGTGATCAGCCCGACCAGGACGGCGATGGTGGACATGAAGCCCTTGAAGATCCGCTGGACCGCCACGATGATCGCCAGGGTCGCCAGGGCGTAGGCCAGCCCCCTGAGGGTCAGGGCCGAGGCGTCCTGGCCCGGCCCGGCATTGGCGCCCCACGAGACGATGTCCATGGCGGATACGCTCATGAGTGTGGTGCCCATGACGGTCAGCAGGCTGCCGGTGACCACGGGCGGGAAGAATCGCAGCAGCTTGGCGAAGTACGGGGCGGCCAGGAAGGTGGCCAGGCCCGCGGCGATGATCGATCCGTACATGGCGGGCAGGCCCTCGACGCCGCCCTTGCCGCCGGTGGCCGCCAGGCCGATGGCAATGAGCGGGGAGACGGCGGTGAAGGTCACGCCCTGGATGAGGGGCAGGCGCACGCCGATCCGCTTGCCCAGGCCCACGGACTGGATGATCGTGGCGATGCCGCAGGTCAGCAGGTCGGCGTTGATGAGGTGGATGGTGGTGGCGCTGTCCAGCTTCAGCCCGGTGGCGATGACCAGGGGGACGACGACGGCGCCGGCGTAGAAGGCCAGGACGTGCTGGATGCCCAGCACGGTGAGCCGGCCCACCGGGGGCACGGCGTCAACGGGGTCTTTGGCGGTGATCGGGGTGGACGGGTGCAGGGGCACAGTGGTCTCCAGGAGCGATGGGGAGGTGGTCCGACGGTTGTGGCGGTCTGACGGATCTATTCTGGGGCCTGGCCCGGCCCGACGGCGCTTCAGCGCGCCGGGCCGCGCGTCGGGCAGCGGGCCAGGTGGCGTCTCACCCGGTTGTCAGCGCGGAGAGCAGGGGCGCGTAGTGCTGTGAGGTCGCCTGCCGGTAGGCCTCAATATCTCCGGCTCGGGCCGCGGCGAGCATGTCGCGGTGCGCCCTGACGGTTTTGAGGATGTCGTCGGGCGCGGGGGCGCCCAGCAGGGGCACGGTCAGGGTGTGGACCGCCCAGAAGGCGTCGGTCAGGTGCCGGAAGAGCTTGTTGTCCAGGGGCTCGAGCATCCGCAGGTGGAAGCGGCGGTCCTCATCGGCGAAGAGCAGTCCGGCCTGGGCCTTGGCATCCATCTCCTCGACGATGGCGTCCAGCTCCTCATCATCGCGGCCGGTCCAGGCCTCGATGACATGGGGGGCCAGCGCCTGATCCAGGGTGGCGCGCACCTCGACGACGTCACGCAGGCCCTGGTGATCATCCCCGGGGTGGAGGCGGCCGCGGAAGACGAGGGACTCGACCATGGGCCGCATGGAGACTCTCCCGACGAACATGCCGTGCCCGTGGCGGACCTCGACGATGTCGAGGGCCACCAGGGTGCGCACGGCCTCGCGCACCGAGGAGCGCGAGACGCCCAGAGCCGCGCACAGGCGGGACTCGGTGGGCAGGGCCTGGCCGGGCTGGAGGTTCTCCCGCAGGATGTACTCCTTGATCCCCTCCATGGCCACGGATGCCTGGGTGGTGGGGGCAGCGATGATGTCGGCCATCACGCCGTGTGTGCTCTGCATGCCTCCATTGTCCGACCTCTTGGCCTTGTTCGCTGGGTGACGGTGATTCTGGGTGCCTGCCTGTGAGGCGACTGAGCCGCTTGGGGCCGAGGTGGCGGCCAGTTGTGCCCATGGGGTCGCCAGCAGGGGGTCGTGGGGCTCGCGTGCGTCGTCGTCGATGTTCTTCGCGGTCATGTGATCTCGGCTTATGGGGCTTGGTTCATGGCTGGCCCCACCCTTGTAGCACGCTGACCGGTCGGCCGCTGTGGCCGCCCACGTATCAGATGAGTGTCGACGGTGGCGGGGATGTCTGATGTCTGATACACTCATCCTACCAACGTCAGACATGAGACGTCCGACTTCAGGAGAGATTCAATGGCGATCATCACTCCGGCGAGCTCCAGCCGCCGGGACTTCTTCAAGCTTTCCGGCACCCTGGGGCTGGCTGCAGGACTGGCCGCCTCTGTGTCGGCCTGCGGCGGATCGGGTGCCTCCTCCGGAGGGGCGAACTCCTCGGCCTCCGGGGCGCAGGAGGTCACCAACAAGGACGGCGTCATCACCGCCGGCATCTCCTACGAGCTGGGCACCAATGGCTATGACCCCATGACCACCTCCGCGGCGCTGACGGTGGCCGCCAACTGGCACACCATGGAGGGCCTGACCGAGCTGCACCCCGACACCCGCGAGGTCTACGCGGCCCTGGGCGCAGAGCTGCCCACCATGGTCGATGACACCACCTACGAGGTGACCCTGCGCAAGGACGCGGTCTTCTCCAACGGCGCCGCCGTGACGGCGGCCGATGTGGTCTTCTCCTTCGAGCGCGTGCTCAACCCGGACAACATGTCCATCTACTCCCAGTTCCTGACCTTCCTGGACAAGGTGGAGGCCAAGGACGACTCCACGGTGACCATCACGCTCAAGCACCCCTACTCCCTGGTGGCCGAGCGCCTCTCGGTGGTCAAGATCGTGCCCAAGGCGGCTGTGGAGGCGGATGCCAAGGCCTTCGACATGAGCCCGGTGGGCTCGGGCCCCTACACGATGACGGACAACGGCGCCGCCTCCCAGAAGATCGTCTTCGCGCGCAACGAGAAGTACAACGGACCGCGCCCCGCCCTGGCCAGCTCCATGACCTGGCAGATCCTGCCCGACGACACCACCCGCACCAACGCCATCACCTCGGGAACCGTCCAGGCCATCGACGCGGTGCCCGCCGCCAACCTGTCCTCCATGAAGGAGCCGGTCACGGTGGCGGCCGAGCAGGGCTTCAGCCTGCTGTTCGTCATGTTCAACGGCACCACCTTCTCCGATGTCAAGGCCCGCCAGGCCGTGCTCCACGCCCTGGACTACACCAAGATCTGCGAGACCGGCATGGCAGGCCTGGCCACACCGGCCACCTGCTTCGTCCAGGAGGGCCACCCCGCCTACAAGAAGTCCTCGACGGTCTACAGCCTCGACGCCGCCAAGGCCACCTCCCTGCTGGCAGAGGCAGGCGTGACCTCCATCAACCTGCTGTGCACCGACCATGGCTGGTTCTCCTCGGTGCGCCCCATCATCCGGGAGAACCTGGAGGCCCTGGGGGTGAGCGTCACCTACGACGAGAAGCAGTCCGCGGACGCCTACAAGTTCATCGACAGCGCCGAGGGCCCCTGGGATGTCCTGGTGGCGCCGGGCGATCCCTCGGTGTTCGGCAACGATGCCGACCTGCTCATGCGCTGGTGGTATGGCGCCGACCTGTGGACCGACACCCGCATGCACTGGAAGGGCAGCGAGTCCTACACCGCCATCCAGACCGCTCTGGATGAGGCGGTCAAGCTCAAGGGGGACGAGCAGATCGCCGCATGGCAGAAGATCTTCGACCAGCTCTCCCAGGCCGTTCCGCTCTACCCGATCTTCCACCGCAAGTCCCCCACGGCCTACAACTCTCAGACCCTGCAGAACTTCCAGCCGATCGCCCTGACGGGCCTGTCCTTCGTCGACGTCGGCTCCACGCAGTCCTGAGCCAGCCGGGCGGCGCCGTGCCGTCCGCCTGCTGCCCGCCTGCCGGCCTCGGGCAGGCCCGCCGCCAGAGGAGCGGGCCTGCCCGGCAGACCACCAGGTCGCTCATGCGCGGCCCGCGCCCCTGCCGGGGCGGAGGGCGCGCTCGCCCGCCTCTCCCTCGGCCGCCGACCACGGCGGCAGGACGCTCACGCAAAGGAGCATCACAGTGTCCAATCTCCTGCGACTGATCGGACGGCGCCTGGCCGCGCTGCCGGTCATGGTGCTGGGCGTGACGCTGCTCGTCTTCGTCGTCATGTCGCTGTCCTCGGCCGATCCCGCGCGCCTGGCGCTGGGGGAGTCGGCCTCGCCCGACGCCCTGGAGCAGTACCGCATCGCCCACAACCTCGACGACCCGCTGCTCAAGCGGTACTGGGACTACCTCGTGGGCCTGCTCCATGGGGACCTGGGCACGTCCTTCACCGGGGTCAAGATCTCCGACATGGTCGCCACGGCCTTCCCCATCACCCTGCAGCTGACCTTCATCGGCATCGCAGCGGCCGTGGTGGTGGCCACCGCCCTGGGCGTGATCGCCGCCCTGTACCGCGACCGCTGGCCCGACCAGATCATCCGCGTGATCTCCATCGCCTGCCTGGCCACCCCCTCCTTCTGGCTGGCCCTGCTGCTCATCCAGTGGCTCGGCGATGTGCCCGGCGGCACGGGGACCTTCCCCTCGGTGGTGACCACCTGGGTTCACTTCGAGGATGATCCCACCGGCTACATCAACCAGATCTTCCTGCCGGCCCTGGCCGTGGCCGTGCCCAATGCCGGTTCCCTGACACGGGTGGTGCGCACCGCCATGGTCGAGGAGCTCGACCGCGACTACGTGCGCACCGCCATCGGCGGAGGCATTCCCAAGCACGTCGTGGTGGCCCGCAACGTGCTGCGCAACGCGCTCATCACGCCCCTGACGGTGCTGGGCCTGCGCATCGGCTACGCCATGGGCGGGGCCGTGGTCATCGAGATGATCTTCAACATCCAGGGCATGGGCCAGCTCATCTTCCAGGGAATCACCCGCAACGACGTCAACATCGTCCAGGGGGTCTCCATCACCGTGGCCCTGGCCTTCATCCTCATCAACATCGTGGTCGACATGCTCTACGTGCTTGTCAACCCGCGAATCAGGAGCGTGTGATGCTGCACCGCCGCACCCTTGACAAGGCATCCCAGCCCGGACTGCGATTCCAGGGCTTCAGGGCCCTTCCCCTGAGCTCCAAGATCGCCGTGATCATCCTGGGCATCATCGCCCTGGCCGCCATCCTGGCCCCCCTGGTGGCCCCCTACAGCCCCGGTGCCACCGGCCTGGCCCAGACCGAGACCGTCACCCATATCGAGGGCGTCGGGGAGGTCACCTCCACCGACCCGGCCGTGGCGCCCTCGGCCTCCCACCTCTTCGGCACCGATGCCACCGGCCGCGACATCTTCTCGCGCATCGTCCACGGAGCCCGGGTCTCCCTGGTGGTGGGCCTGGCCGCCACCGGGCTGGCGCTGGCCGTGGCCGCCGTGCTGGGGGCCGTGGCAGCGACCAGCCGAACCTGGATCTCCGAGACCCTCATGCGGCTGCTGGACGTCGTCATGTCCTTCCCCGGGATCGCCCTGGCCGCGGTGCTCGTCTCGGCGATGTCCACCCGGCTGCCCATGCTGCCGGTGATCATCATCGCCATCGCGGTGCTCTACACGCCCCAGCTCACCCGGGTGGTGCGCGCCAACATCCTGTCCCAGTTCGGGGAGGACTATGTGGCGGCCAGTCGCGTCATGGGATCGGGCACGGCCTGGATCCTGGCCAAGCACGTGGCCCGCAACTGCATCGCCCCCATCATGGTCTTCGCCACCGTGCTGGTGGCCGACGCCATCGTCTTCGAGGCCTCCCTGTCCTTCATCGGGGCGGGCATCAAATCGGTCAACGCCGCGACCTGGGGAAACATGCTCTCCGAGGGCAAGGCGCTGCTGCTCAGCGGCCACTGGTGGCCCACCTTCTTCCCCGGCCTGATGATCCTCATCACCACGCTGTGCCTCAACATCCTCTCCGAGGGCCTGACCGACGCCATGGCCTCTCCGCGCATCAAGGCCCGGGCCGACGTCCAGGCCGACGAGGAGGCCATGGAGACCCGCGCCGCCCGGGACGACAGCGCCTGGCAGGAGGCCGCCGAGGCTGTCACCAAGGCCGCCTCCGCCAAGGAGGAGGCCGGCACCGACGGCCCCGAGGACCCCGGCGCCGGGGAGGCGCTCAGCCGCAGCGCCCTGACCGGGGTGAGCGCCGCCGCGGTGGAGGATGTGCCCCTGGACAAGCGCCTGAGCGATCTGCGGGTCTCCGAGCTGGCCCGCGCCGACCGCCTGGTCTACGACAACCCGGGGGCCGAGCCCGTCCTGGAGGTCAAGAACCTGTCCATCGCCTTCCCCGAGCAGCACGGCGAGGTCGACATCGTCGACTCGGTGTCCTTCTCCGTGCGTCCCGGCGAGGCCATGGGCCTGGTGGGGGAGTCCGGCTGCGGGAAGTCCATCACCTCCCTGGCGGTCATGGGACTGCTGCCCCCCAGCGCCCGCATCACCGGCGAGATCCTCTTCCAGGGCCGCAACATCCTGGAGATGAGCCCGGCCGAGCACAATGCGCTGCGCGGCCACGAGATGAGCATGATCTACCAGGACGCCCTGTCCTCCCTCAACCCCTCCATGCTCATCCGCTCCCAGATGAAGCAGCTGACCTCCCGGGGCGGGACCCGCAGCGCCGAGGAGCTCCTGGAGCTGGTGGGACTCGATCCCGTGCGCACCCTGAGGAGCTACCCCCACGAGCTGTCCGGGGGCCAGCGCCAGCGCGTCCTCATCGCCATGGCACTGACTCGCGACCCCGCCCTGGTGCTGGCCGACGAGCCCACCACCGCCCTGGACGTCACCGTCCAGAAGCAGGTCATCGACCTGCTGGGGGAGCTGCGCGAGAAGCTGGGCTTCGCCATGGTCTTCGTCTCACACGACCTGGCCCTGGTGGCCAAGCTCGCCCACCGCATCACCGTCATGTACGCCGGCCAGGTCGTCGAGCAGGCGCCCACGGCCGAGCTGCTGTGCAACCCGGTCCATGAGTACACCCGCGGACTGCTGGGGGCGGTGCTGTCCATCGAGTCCGGCTCCACCCGCCTGCACCAGGTGCGCGGCGTGGTGCCCTCGCCCAGCGAGTTCGTCGCCGGCGACCGATTCGCCCCGCGCTCCTCCCACCCCGGGGTCGGCCTGGATACCCGACCGGTGCTCCAGCCCGTTCCCGGATCCCCTGACCACCACTGGGCCGTCACCCCCGAGCTCGAGGCCCTGCTCGACAAGGAGCGTCACTGATGCCCGCCGCCACCTGGAACCCCGCCGACCCCGTCATCGAGCTGCGCGGCGTCCACGTCATCCACACCTCGCGCACCGGCTCGCTCTTCAAGCCCGAGAAGGTCCATGCCGTCAACGACGTCAGCCTGTCGGTGCGCCGCGGCGAGACCCTGGGCCTGGTGGGGGAGTCGGGCTGCGGGAAGTCGACCACCGCGCGGGTCATGGTGGGCCTGCAGGCCGCCACCCGCGGGGAGGTCCTCTTCAAGGGCAGACCCCTGGGGCGCTCGGCCGCGGACCGCCGCGAGCTGGGGCGCTCGGTCTCCGTGGTCTTCCAGGACCCGGCCACCGCCCTCAACCCCCGCATGCTCATCCGCGACACCCTCATCGACCCGCTCAACGTCCACGGGATCGGCTCGCAGGCCGAGCGCGAGGGCCGCGTGCGCGACCTGCTCCACCTGGTGGGCCTGCCGCCCTCGGCACTCAACGTCCTTCCCCGCCAGATCTCTGGGGGCCAGCGCCAGCGCGTGGCCATCGCCCGGGCCCTGGCCCTGGGCCCCGACATCATCGTGGCCGACGAGCCGACCAGCGCCCTGGACGTCTCGGTGCGGGCCCAGGTGCTCAACCTGCTCCAGGACCTCAAGGCGAGCCTGGGGCTGGGCCTGGTCTTCATCAGCCACGACATCAACACCGTGCGCTACGTCTCCGACCGGATCGCCGTCATGAACTCCGGCAGCATCGTGGAGACCGGCACCACCGAGGAGATCTTCTCCCATCCCAACCAGGACTACACCCGCACCCTGCTCGGCGCGGTCCCCTCACTGCTCCAGGCCTGAGCCCCGGCCAGGCCAGCTCCACCCACCACCCCCCCGCACCGTAGAAGGACTCCGCCCATGGACACCCGCTTCACCGGCGTCATCCCGCCCGTCATCACCCCCTTCACCCCCCAGGGCGAGCTCGACGCCCAGAGCCTGGACCGCCTCATCGACCACCTCATCGACGGCGGCGTCCACGGCCTGTTCCCCCTGGGCTCATCCGGCGAGGTCGCCTACCTGACCGACGCCCGGCGCGAGGCCGTGCTCCGGCGCGTCGTCTCCCGCGTGGACGGGCGCGTGCCCGTCCTGGCCGGGGCCATCGACACCACCGCCTCGCGCGTCATCGAGCAGGCCCGGCGGGCCCAGGACCTGGGGGCCGACGCCGTCGTGGTCACCTGCCCCTTCTACGCCCTCAACGATGAGGCCGAGATCGCCGCCCACTTCCGGGCCGTGGCCGCCGCCCTGACCATCCCCGTCCTGGCCTATGACGTCCCCGTGCGCCTTGGCGGGACCAAGCTCTCGCGCGACCTGCTCGTGGGCCTGGGCAAGGAGGGCGTGATCGTCGGGGTCAAGGACTCCTCGGGCGACGACGTGGCCTTCCGCCGTCTCGTGGCCGCCAACGAGGCGGCCGGACACCCCCTCGCCCTGCTCAGCGGGCATGAGCTCATGGTCGACGGGATGCTCCTGCTGGGCGCTGACGGCTGCGTGCCCGGATACGGCAACGTCGAGCCCCGCCCCTACCGCCAGATGTGGGACGCCTCCAGGCAGGGCCAGTGGCAGCGGGTCCGCGAGATCCAGGACGGGCTCGCCGCCCGGTTCGAGGCGGTCTTCGCCGTCCAGGGACGCTCCGGCGATGCCACCGGCATCGGGGCCTTCAAGACCGCCATGGCCCAGATGGGCATCATCGCCACCAACCGCATGGCCTTTCCCATCGAGCCGCTGGAGGAGGCCAACAGGGAGGCAGTGGTCGAGGTCATGAGGCGCGAGGGCCTCATCTGAGGACGCGTCACGAGGAGCCCGCCATGGAGTCCGCACAGCGCATCTGCGCCCCCGACCCTCATGGGCCGGGCGCCGTCGTCGGCCTGGACCTGGGCGGCACCAAGATGGCCGCCGCCCTGGTGGGGGCCGATGGCGTCCTCCTGGGTCCCGCGGCCCGCCTGGACACCCCGGCCAGCCAGGGGCCGGAGGCGATTCTCGACGCCGTCGCCTCCCTGGTGCTGGACCTGGCCGCCTCGGCGGGGCCGGGAGAGCCGCCGATCGCCGCGGTGGGAATCGGCACCGCCGGGGTGGTCGACACCACTACCGGCACCATCATCTCGGCGACCGAGGCGCTCGCGGGCTGGGCCGGCACCCCCGTGGCCCAGGGCCTGTCCCAGCGCCTGGAGCCCGCCGGCCTGGGCCGCATCCCCATCGACGTGGTCAACGACGTCGACGCCTACGCCACCGCCGAGGCCTGGAGGGGAGCCGGGCGGGGATGCTCCAGCCTTCTCGTGGCCGCCGTGGGAACCGGGGTGGGAGGGGCCCTGGTTTTGGAGGGGCGGACCCGGCGCGGAGCCCACCACGTGGCCGGGGAGATCGGGCACATCCCCGCCCCGGGCGCGCAGGGGGAGACCTGCACCTGCGGGCGGATCGGGCACCTGGAGGCCGTTGTGGCGGGGCCCCAGATCCACCGGCGGTACCTGGCCGGGGGAGGGGACGACGCCGTGCGGGACGCCCGCCAGGTCGAGGAGCGGGCCCTGGCCGGAGAGGAGCTGGCCCTGGCGGTCTACCGCGACTCGGCGCAGGCCCTGGGACAGGCGCTGGCGGGACTGGCCAGCGCCATCGACCCCGATCGCATCCTCATCTCCGGGGGCCTGGCCCGGGCGGGGGACCTGTGGTGGGGGCCCCTGCGCCGGGCCTTCGCCGCCGAGGTCATCGAGCCCCTGGCCGGCATCGAGATCCTCCCGGCCGCCCTGGGAACCACCGCCCCCATCATCGGGGCCGCGCGCGGCGCCCTGAGGGCCGCGGGCCTGCCCGAGACCGAGCCGGGCGCCGCCCGGGACACCACCGATCAGCCCCAGGAGGAGCCGTGACCACGACCCGCCAGCCGCCCCCCGGTGACCACCCCGTTCTGACGCGCCTGCGCGGCGGGCTCATCGCCTCCGCCCAGGCCTACCCGGGCGAGCCCATGCGCGATCCGCGCACCATGTGCCAGGTCGCCCAGGCCTGCGCCACAGGAGGAGCCGTGGGCATCAGGGCCCAGGGTCTGGCCGACCTGAGCCTCATCACCCAGCAGGTCGACCTTCCGGTCATCGGGCTGTGGAAGGACGGGACCCAGGGCGTCTTCATCACCCCCACCCTGACCCACGCCATCGCCGTGGCCTCCACCGGCTGCCAGATCGTCGCCCTGGACGGGACCCGCCGACCCCGCCCCGACGGGCTCACTCTGGCCCAGACCGTGGCCGAGCTGCGCCAGGCACGGACCGGTGCCCTGGTCATGGCGGACTGCGGAAGCCTTGAGGACGCCCTGGCCGCCCAGGACGCCGGCGTCGACATCCTGGGCACCACCCTGGCCGGCTACACCGGGCAGCGCCCCGCCACCCAGGGCCCGGACCTGGAGCTGGTCGATGAGATCGTGGCCCGCGCCGAGCTGCCCGTCATCGTCGAGGGCCGCGTGCACACTCCCGCCCAGGCCGCCGCCGCCATGGAGCGGGGGGCCTTCGCCGTCGTGGTGGGCACGGCCATCACGCACCCGACCACGATCACCTCCTGGTTCGTCAGCGCCGTCAGCGGCGCCTGAACGGGGTCGCCTCGCACGGCACGAACAGGGCGGCAGGGAAGCCGGAAGGGCGCGGATTCGCCCAGGGGGAAACCGCGCCCTCCAGCGAATCGGTTCACATGAGACAGGTGTGACAGCAGTGGCGCACGGGCGTCAATTGTTACGCGTCATGCGGCGCAACACCGGCTCTGTACCTGACAAATCCCAGGTTCTATGCGTAGCGTTGCAGGCAGTGGCACCACAAACGGGTGCCCACCCACGATCGAGAGGGAAGACATGTCTGTCAACCGCACCGAGCTCATCGCCGCCATCGCCGAGAAGGCCGGCCTGACCAAGACCGACGCCGACGCGTTCCTGGGTGCCTTCCAGGACGTCCTGGTCGAGAACGTCGCCAAGGGCGAGGCCGTCAAGATCACCGGCCTCATGGGCGTTGAGCGCGTCGAGCGCGCTGCACGCACCGGCCGCAACCCCCGTACCGGCGAGGAGATCCAGATCCCCGCCGGCTACGGCGTCAAGGTCACCGTCGGCTCTTCCCTGAAGAAGGCCGTCGCCGGCTGAACGCGGCGCAGCCAGTGCGCATCGGGCCCGCGGGCCCCGGGCGATACCCGGGACCCGCGGGCCCGACGCGTGCTCGGCGCACCGCCGTGCGGGATCAGTCCGCTGACCCACGGGGAGCGCCTGGTCCTCCGCGACGAGACGCGCCCCTTCCCCGGGTGGATGTGCCGGCGCCTGATATCCCCTAGCGTGATGGCATGTCCGCACAGCCTCCGCACCAGCCCAGTCCCGGTGCTCCCGCCATCGTCCTGGAGGGGCTCGCCAAGGCCTTCGGCCACAAGCTCGCCGTTGACCACCTGAGCCTGGAGATCCCCACCGGGAGCTTCTACGGGGTGGTGGGCCCCAACGGCGCAGGCAAGACCACCACCCTGTCCATGGCCACGGGCCTGCTGCGCCCCGACGCCGGACGCGCCCTCATCCACGGCACCGACATCTGGGCCGAGCCGCAGCGGGCCAAGGCGCTCCTGGGGGTCCTGCCCGACGGTCTGCGCACCTTCGACCGGCTCAACGGCATGGAGCTGGTCACCTACTCCGGCCTCCTGCGCGGCATGGAGCGCCAGACCGTCGAATCGAGGGCCGTCGAGCTCATCACCGTGCTGGGCCTGTGGGAGGCCGGCACCAAGCTCGTGGCCGACTACTCGGCGGGCATGCGCAAGAAGATCCACCTGGCCTGCGCCATGGTGCACTCCCCGGCCATCCTCGTCCTGGACGAGCCCTTCGAGGCCGTCGACCCCATCTCCGCTCAGACCATTCAGACGATCCTGCGGGACTTCGCGGCCGCCGGGGGAACCGTCGTCATCTCCAGCCACGTTATGGACACCGTCGAGCGCCTGTGCGATCACGTGGCCATCATCAACGCCGGCCGCGTCATGACAGCGGGGTCCACCACTGAGGTCGCCGCCGGAGGCAGCCTTGAGGAGCGCTTCACCCAGGTCGTGGGGGCGCAGGTGCGCACGGAGGGACTGGCATGGTTGCGACCCTCGTCTCACTGAGGTGGCGCCTGACCCTCAACGCCCTGCGCTCCAACGTGTGGGCGCTGATCGGCAGCATCATCGGCGCCCTGTACGCCATCGGCGCGCTGGGCGGGCTCATCGCGGCAGCGGTCGGGCTGGGCGCCTATGCCGCCCCCCAGGACGCGGCCGTGCTGCTCGGCGCCCTGGGCGCGGCGCTGGTGATCGGCTGGTGCCTCGTCCCCCTGCTGCTCACCGGAGCCGACGCCACCCTCGACCCCCGGGCCATCGCCGCCTGGACCGCCCCCTCACGGCCCCTGGCCCGGGGGCTCCTCGCCGCGGGGGCCGCAGGGATCCCGGGCCTGGTCACCGCCGTGGCGTGCCTGCTGCCGGCGCTGGTCTGGATGGTCGCCGGCCAGTTCCTGGCCGCACTGCTGGCCCTGCTCTGCGCTCCTGCCGCCCTCGCGGCCTGCGTGACCATCTCCCGGATCATCGTGGTCTCAGCGAACCTGTCCTCCTCGCGCCGGGGCAAGGAGATGACCACCATCATCGCCTTCATCGTCGTCCTGATCGCCTCACTGCTGCCCTCCTTGTTCAACGCCTCCCTGGGCGCCCACGGTCCGGAGATCCTCGAGTCCTTCAGGCGCGCCGGGCAGATCCTGGCACTGACCCCCTTCGGCTGGGCCTTCCTCGCCCCGGGCATGGCCGCCACCGGCAAGCCCCTGGCAGCACTGGCCCTGGCCGCAGGCGGCTGGATCATCCCCCTTGCGCTCCTGCGGCCCTGGGAGAGGCTGGTCGCCGCCGTGATGACCAGGCCCGCCGGGCACAGCGGCCGCACCCGCGCCTACGCCTCTGCCAACCCTGCCAGCGGCGACCGGCAGTCGGCCGGCAGTGTTGACGCGCTGACCTGGGCTCGCCGACTGGGCTCCCTCCTGCCGGGGCTGCCGGCCGCCTCGGCCGCCATCGCCGCGCGATGCCTGCGCTACTGGCGCTCGGACCCGCGCTACCTGGCCCAGGTCGTCTCCATCGTCTTCCTGCCCATGGTCGTCGTCATCGTGCCCATCGGCATTCGCGGCACAGTGCAGGTCAACGGGGAGCCGCTGACCATGAGCCTGGCCATCGGCCAGGCGCCGGCCGCCATGCTGCTCACCGTTCCCCTCATCGCCCTCCTGATGGGCTGGGCCGTTCATGACGACCTGGGCTTCGACTCCACCGCCCTGTGGAGCCACATCAGCGCCGGAGTGCCCGGGCGCCACGACATCCTGGGCCGCGTGGTGGCCGCCGCCGTCTGGGAGCTGCCCACCCTGCTGGTCATGGGGGCGGGCATGCTCCTGTGGACCGGGCGCTGGCAGGACGCGCCCGCCCTCCTGGGCGGCGCACTGGCCCTCTACGGCTGCTCCCTGGGCTGGTCGGCCATGACCTGCGTCCTGCTGCCCTATGAGACCAACGCGCCGGGGGAGAGCCCCCTGAACTCGCGCACCTCGGGAATGGCCATCGTGGTGGCCCTCATCCAGATGATCGGCATGCTCGCCATCCTGCTGGTGAGCGCCCCGGCAACCGGCCCGGCCATCTACGCCGCCTTCAGCGACAGCACTCCGTGGCGATGGGCCGCCGGGGTCATCGGTCTCCTGTGGGGGGCCGGTGCCGCCGGGCTGGGCATCATCATGGGCGGGCGCCTGCTTGATGCCCGCGGCCCAGCGATCCTGGCGACCATCCGCTCCTGGCCCGGCCACAGCCAGGAGCGCTGAGCCCTCCCCGGCGGGTGAGCCGAGGCTCGCGCGGCCCTGGAGTAGAGTGCACCGTGTCGCGGCCCACACATGGCTTGCGCACTGACACCTTCAGAGCTCGGAGAGGACCCATTGTGAAACTCGTCATCCTGGACACGGCCGAGGCGATCGCCCAGCGCGCTGCCGACGAGATCGAGGCATTGCTGACCGCCAAGCCGAACGCCATCCTGGGGACCGCCACCGGCTCGAGCCCCCTGCCCCTCTACGACGAGCTCACCGCCCGCTGCGCCGCCGGGCGCATCAGCTTCGCCGAGGTCACCGGCTTCATGCTCGACGAGTACGTGGGACTGCCCGAGGGCCACCCCGAGCGCTACGCCACCTTCATGGAGACCAACCTGCGCTCGCGGGTGGATATGCGCCCCGGCGCCCTGCACGGCCCCAACGCCCTGGCCGAGGATCTCCAGGCCGCCTGCCAGGAGTATGAGGAGCAGATGGCCGCCGCCGGCTACTGCGACCTGCAGATCCTGGGCATCGGCACCGACGGCCACATCGGCTTCAACGAGCCGGGAGGGCCCCTGGACTCGCGCACGCATGTCGACGTCCTGACCGAGCAGACCCGCAGGGACAACGCCCGCTTCTTCAACGACGACATCGAGGCCGTGCCCACCCACTGCCTCACCCAGGGCCTGGCCACCATCATGGAGGCCCGAAAGCTCCTCCTCATCGCCACCGGCGAGGGCAAGGCCCAGGCCATCCGCGAGCTCGTCGAGGGCGAGATCAGCGCCGAATGGCCGGCCACCGTCATGCAGGGCCACGACGACGCCCTGGTGCTGGTGGACCCGGCAGCCGCCAGCCTCCTGACGCGCGACTGACGCGCAGGTGACGCGTAGGTGACGCGCAGACGATGCGGCAGGGCACTGCTCTTGCTGCCCTGCCGCGGGATCCTGCGGCGCGCCTGCCCGAGCCCGGCCTGTGGGGAGAGCCTCCCCACAGGCTCCCTCCCTGGCGCGCGCCCCCCGAGCCCTTGGGGCCGTCCTACACTGGAGGCATGACTCCTATCCTCGCCAGCGCAGACCCCGGTGACCCCGGCCGTCCCTCGGATCCCGCTGCCGAGCCCTCTCAGGGCGTGGGCACGGCGGTGCTCGAGCGCGAGGAGCTCCAGTCCACCGATGACGGCGACGCCGACCGCTTCGCCCACTACGTGCGCAAGGACAAGATCGCCGCCGCGGCGACCACCGGGCGCCCCGTGGTCGCCCTGTGCGGCAAGGTGTGGACCCCCGGGCGCGACCCGTCGAAGTACCCGGTGTGCCCCACCTGCAAGTCCATCTACGAGCAGATGCGCGATGGCGGCGACTCCGGCAAGGGGCCGCGCTTCCCCCGCTTCCCCTTCGGACGAGGCGGTCAGTGAGCGCCGCCACCGGCGGTCGGGCAGCTCACCACCCCTCGCGGGTATCGACGTCGGCAGCGCAGAGCCTGCCTCCGGCCTACCCCCGTCGTGCCGCCTGGGGGACGGCCGGATCCCTGCGCGCATGGCAGGCGGCGGCCCTGGAGCAGTACCTGACCGCCATGCCCGAGGACTTCATGGCGGTGGCGACCCCCGGGGCGGGCAAGACCACCTTCGCACTGCGCGTGGCCACGGAGCTGCTCAGTGCCGGGGATGTTCACAGGCTCACCGTCGTGTGCCCCACCGAGCACCTGAAGTACCAGTGGGCCGAGGCCGCCGCCCGCGTGGGCATCCACATCGACCCCGCCTACGCCAACTCCCAGGGGGCGCTGGGAGCCCGCTTCGACGGCGTCGCCCTGACCTACGCCCAGGTCGCCGCCAACCCCAACCTCCACCGCGCCCGCACCGACCGCTCCCGGACCCTGGTGATCCTCGACGAGATCCACCACGCCGGCGACGCCCTGAGCTGGGGGGACGCCATCCGGGAGGCCTTCACCCCTGCCCGGCGCCGCCTGGCCCTGACCGGGACGCCCTTCCGCTCAGACATCGCCCCTATTCCCTTCGTGCGCTACCGGCCCGACTCCGCCGGCGTCCAGCGCTCCCAGGCCGATTACTCCTACGGGTACTCCGATGCCCTGCGCGACGGCGTCGTGCGCCCGGTGATGTTCATGTCCTACTCCGGGCAGATGCGCTGGCGCACCAAGGCGGGCGACGAGGTGGCCGCGCGACTGGGCGAGCCCCTGACCAAGGACATGGAGTCCCAGGCCTGGCGCACCGCCCTGGACCCGGCGGGGGAGTGGATCCCCGCCGTCCTGGCCGCCGCCGATCAGCGCCTGAGCGAGGTGCGCCGTCAGGTCCCCGACGCCGGCGCCCTGGTCATCGCCTCCAACCAGGCCACCGCCCGGGCCTATGCCAAGCAGCTGCATGCCATCACCGGCCAGGCTCCCACCGTGGTGCTCTCCGATGACTCGGGGGCCTCCAGCCGCATCGAGGCCTTCGCCGCCTCCACCGACCGCTGGATGGTCGCGGTGCGCATGGTCTCCGAGGGAGTCGACGTCCCGCGCCTGGCCGTGGGCGTCTACGCCACCTCCACCTCCACGCCCCTGTTCTTCGCCCAGGCGGTGGGCAGATTCGTGCGCTCCCGGGCCCGCGGGGAGACGGCCTCGGTGTTCCTGCCCTCGGTCACCCCCCTGCTGGGGCTGGCCAATGAGATGGAGGTCGCCCGCGACCACGCCCTGGCCAGGCCGCAGGCCCAGGACGACGGGGACACGCTGTTCAACCCCGAGGACCGGCTGGTGGCCGAGGCCAACAAGGAGGAGTCCGCCTCGGCCGATCTTCTGCCGGGCTATGAGGCCATGGGCAGTCAGGCCGAGTTCGACCGCGTGCTCTTCGATGGCGGTGAGTTCGGCACCGGGGCCATGGTGGGCTCGGTGGAGGAGCAGGAGTACCTGGGTCTGCCCGGCCTGCTGGAGCCCGAGCAGGTCACGGCCCTGCTGCGCCAGCGACAGGACAAGCAGATCCAGGCCCAGAGGAAGCAGGCGGCCGCCGCCGAGCAGCGGCGCGCCAACTCAGGGGTGGATGACGCCCGTCGTCGGGCTGCGGCCCGCAAGGAGCTCTCCCAGCTGGTCTCCGCCTGGGCGCGGCGCTCCAATCAGCCTCATGGCGTGGTCCACACCGAGCTGCGACGGGTGTGCGGCGGACCGGAGGTGGCCGCGGCCTCGACCGAGGAGATCGAGAAGCGCATCCAGACGCTGCGACGCTGGTTCGTGGGCAAGCGGTAGGCCGCCGGCCTCAGCGCCGCCTGGCTCCGGTGCCGTCCAGGTCGACGTGCCGGGTGGGCAGCGCCGGCTCGCCCTCGCTCAGGCGCCAGGCGTCGTAGGGGAGCTCGGCGCGGGAGACCCGGTGGCGCTCGGCGGCGGCTTGGAGGGCCTCGTGCCCGCGGTGCTCCTCGACGATCCGGCCCTCCTCGACCAGGGTCACCTGCAAGGGACGGGCATGGGCGGCCTCGAGGGCCCTCATGGCCTCGGCCTGCGCGCTGCAGGACACGACGAGCTCCTCGACGGCGGTTCCCGAGGAGTCCAGGACGCGCCCGGCCCACTTGGCCCCGCCCACCGTGGACTTGCCGCCCGAGGAGAACTTGGCGACCTCCTCCATCCGCCCGGTGGCGCCCTGGCGCTCGACCAGCTTGTAGACCAGTGCGGCGGTCGGGCGCCCTGAGCCGGTGACGAGCCGGGTCCCCACCCCGTAGGAGTCCACCGGGGCGGCGCCCAGTCCGGCGATCGCGTACTCATCCAGATCGCTGGTCACGGTGATCTTCGTGGAGGTGGCGCCCAGGGCGTCGAGCTGGGCGCGCACCTTGAAGGCCCCGGCCACGAGGTCGCCGGAGTCCAGGCGCACCGCCCCCAGCTCGCCGCCCGCCGCGCGGGCCGCGGCCACCGCCCGCTCCACGCCGGTGGCCACGTCGTAGGTGTCCACCAGGATCGTGGTGCCGGTTCCCAGGGAGGCGATCTGCGCGGCGAAGGCCTCCTCCTCGGAGTCGTGCAGGAGGGTGAAGGAGTGCGCCGAGGTGCCGAAGGTGGGAATGTCATAGGCCAGGCCCGCCTCCAGGTTCGATGTCCCCACGAATCCGCCGACGACGGCCGCCCGGGCCGCGGCCACCGCCGCCTGCTCGTGCGCGCGACGAGCGCCGAAGTCGATGCAGGGCCGGCCGTGGGCGGCGATGGTCATGCGCGAGGCCGCCGAGGCCACGGCGCAGTCGTAGTTGTAGATGGACAGGGCCACCGTCTCGATGATGCAGGCCTCGGCGAAGGTCCCCTCGACGCTGAGAAGCGGCGAGCCGGCGAAGTAGCACTCGCCCTCGGCATAGCCGCGGATCGTCCCGGTGAAGCGGTAGTCGCGCAAGTAGTCCAGCGTCTCGTCATTGACCACGCCGGTGCGGTGGAGGAAGTCGATCTGCTCGCCGGTGAAGGTGAAGGACTCGATCGCGTCCAGCAGCCTGCCGGTGCCGGCCACCACCCCGAATCGGCGTGATCCGGGCAGGCGGCGACCGAAGAGCTCGAAGACGCTGGGGCGGCTCGCCGTCCCCGAGTGCAGGGCCGACTGCAGCATCGTCAGCTCGTACATGTCGGTGAGCAGTGAGGTCGACGGCGCGGTCGACGGCGCGGTGTGGAAGCTGTTCACGGCAGCAACCTATCCCGCCATCGCCCCGCAGCGCAGTTCTCGACGGTGCCCCGCCCGCCGCGCCGAGCCGCGGGGTGCCTCATGTCAAGGTGCCCGCGAAATCTTCTCCGTGCCTCATGTAGGAATGCCCGCAAAACGGGTGGGGTGTCGGGAGGCTTTCTTGACGCGGATGCTGTGGTGGACGTCGGGCAGGGCGCTGGGGATCTGGGCGGCGTAGAGCTCGTCGGTCTTGGTCTTGGCCTGCATGATCAGGGAGGCCTGAAGGTCGTGGATGCGCCTGGCGATCTTGGCGGGGTTGAGGCTGTCGCGGTAGGCGATCAGCTCATCCTTGTGCTGGCCGGTCAGGGCATCAGTGGACAGGAGCCGCTCCAGCGGGGTGGCGGGGGCGTCGTAGAGGCGCTTGCGCCGCCCGGCCTTGTCGGTGCCCCACCCGACGGGCTTGCGGGTGGGTGTCAGGAAGTTGAGGCGGTCGTCGACCAGGGACCACAGGCGGTTCAGGGTGGCGCGCTCGGTGTCGGTGTCGTACCGGTAGTAGAAGCCGTAGCGGCGCACGAGATGGTTGTTCTTGGACTCGATGGTCGCCTGGTCGTTCTTGCGGTAGGGCCGGGCCCTGGTGAAGTAGATGCCCAGGTTGCCGGCCCATGCCACGACCCCGTGGTTGATGAACTCGCTGCCGTTGTCGAAGTCCATGCCCAGCAGCGGGAACGGGACGGCGTCGATGGCTGCGTCCAGGGCGGCAATGATGTGCTTCTCCGCGTTGTTGCGCATCGTGCGGGTGAACACCCACCCGGTGAGCACGTCGGTCATGTTCAGGGTCCGGGCGAACTCGCCCTTGAGGACCGGGCCGCAGTGGGCGACGGTGTCGACCTCGAAGAACCCCGGGGCGGCCTCGATCTCGTCACCGGCCTTGCGGATGGTGATCGAGTTGCGCAGCAGCGGCCCGGCCTTGGTGGTGCTGATCCCCCGGACGGGGTCCTTGGCGCGTACTGGGGCCAGGTACCGGTCGATGGTCGCCGCACTCATGGCCTCCAGCTCTGCCCGCACCTGGGGCGTGTATCGGGGCTCGTCATCCAGCTCCCCGTGGGACTGGAGCAGGTCGAGCAGCAGCGGCATGGACGCCGCCAGGTACTTGCCGCACTGCCCGCCACTGGCCGCCCACACCTTTTGCAGGACCTTC
The DNA here is from genome assembly GCF_900637295.1 of Actinomyces slackii. NCBI lineage: Bacteria > Bacillati > Actinomycetota > Actinomycetes > Actinomycetales > Actinomycetaceae > Actinomyces > Actinomyces slackii. The sequence continues at coordinate 1,751,207 of NZ_LR134363.1, forward strand.
AGGGCGTCATAGGAGTACTTGCGGCCCCTGGGCCTGGGCGCCTCCTTCTTGGCCCCGCCAGGGCGCTTGGCGGCCTGGGTCAGGCGCCTGCGCGCGTTGTCCCGGCTCCAGCCAGTCACCGCGCACACCTCGTCGAGCATCCGCCCCTTATCGCCCTTGGACGCCCTGGCATACGCCGTGGCGTACTTCCTGGTGATCTCAGCCCTAGCCCCCATCGACAACTCGCTTCCCATGCCCACCACGGTCCGCGGATTTCGCGGGCACTTCCACATGAGGCACGGGACCTCCTTCGCGGGCATCCACGATGAGTCTCGTCGCCCTGGTGCCGGTGCTCCGGTGGGCCGATACGCTGGGGGCATGAGCCCTTTGCCCGTCGTCGAGCCCGAGGTCATGGAGGAGGCCCGCGTGCGCGCCCAGCGCCTGTGGTGCACCGTGGTCCACGACGATCCGGTCAACACCATGAGCTACGTGACCTGGGTCTTCCACTCCTACTTCGGCCTGCCGATCCCCGTGGCCAGGGCCCGCATGCTCGAAGTCCACACCGCAGGACGGGCGGTGGTCTCCCGTGGCTCGCGCGAGCGCATGGAGGTCGATGTCTCTGCCATGCACGGCTACGGCCTGCGCGCCACCATCGAGCCCCTGGCCGGTGGACAGGAGCAGGATGACGGCCATGACCCATCCGGGGGAGCCGCCTGATGCGCGCCTTCGTCCCAGTCGACGCCGGCCTGGCCTGCCACCTGGAGGAGTGGGAGCGGGTCCTGCTGTCCCGCCTCGCCCTGGAGGTCGTGGCCATCCTGGAGGTCCAGAGCGCTGAGGGGACCGTTCCCAGCGCAGCCGCCGATCCCGCACTCGAGCACTCCGACATCCGGCCGGGTGAGTCCAGTCGTGATCGTCAGATCCTGGAGGCGTTGGACTTCGAGCCCGTCGCCCAGGACCAGGAGGCTGCCGGTGCTCCGCAGGTGCCTGCCGGCATGGCCAGGGCCCTGGAGGCCCTCCTGCCCCCGGCGTCGCAGGACCCCGGGATCGCGCGTGAGGTCGCGGAGCTGACCCGCGAGCCCCTGCGCGCCGACAAGGCGGGGCGCCTGGGCCGTCTGGCGGCAGAGCTCGCCACCCCCACCGGACCTCGCGGCGCGGTCCTGGTCCCCCAGGGGCAGGAGAGCGACTGGCTGGGGGCGATGAACGACATGCGCCTGGTCCTGGCGGCCGGCCTGGGCATCGATGGCCCAGAGGATGCCGAGGAGGTTCATGCCCTGGCGCTCCAGGACGATGACCTGCCGCACACCCATGGCGATGAGCACGGGGATGAGACTGCTCACGGTAGCAGGCGCCGAGGCGCAGCACTGGTGTACACCATGGTGACCTGGTGGCAGGAATCACTGGTATCCGTGGTGCTCGGCGGCTCAGCGCCCGCATAGTCTCGCCGAATGAACAATGCTGCTATCGGGATGTTCGACTCGGGTGTCGGCGGCCTGACAGTCGCCCGCGCTGTGATCGACCAGCTTCCCGGTGAGCAGATCCTCTACATCGGGGACACCGCCCACGGCCCCTACGGCCCACGCGACATTGACGAGGTGCGCGCACTGGCGCTGCGCGTCATGGACGAGCTGGTGGACTCCGGCGTCAAGCTCCTGGTCATCGCCTGCAACACGGCCTCGGCGGCGGTGCTGCACACGGCCCGCAACCGCTACACCAAGGGCAAGGGCGTCCCGGTCATCGAGGTCATCCACCCCGCGGCTCGGGCGGCGGCCCACGTCACCCACAACGGCAGGGTGGGGCTGATCGCCACCCAGGGCACAGTCGACTCGGGCGTCTACGAGGATGCTCTGGGCGTGGTGCCGGGCATCACGCTCACCAGCCAGGCCTGCCCGCGCTTCGTCGAGCTGGCCGAGCGGGGCGAGACCACGGGCCCCGAGGTGCTCGACGTCGCTCGGGAGTACCTGGCCCCCATCCAGGCCGCCGAGGTCGACACCCTCATCCTGGGCTGCACCCACTACCCCCTGCTGGTGGGGCCCATCTCCTACGTCATGGGCCGCGATGTCACCCTGGTGACCTCCTCCGACGAGACGGCCAAGGACGTCTACCGGGCCCTGGCCGCCCGGGAGCTGCTGCGCGAGCCCACCGTGGGACAGGCGCGCCACGAGTTCCGCGCCACCGGGGATCCCGAGGCCTTCGCCGTTCTGGCGCGCCGCTTCCTGGGACCCGAGGTCAGCCATGTGCAGCGCGCTGACGCACTGCCCGCAGTCGAGGGCGCTCACGGCGCTGGAGCATCGGCGGGCGGTGGCGCAAGGGGGCGGTCATGAGGCTGACGATCATCGGTTGCACCGGATCGATGTCCGGGCCGGAGTCCTCAGCCTCCTCCTATCTGGTGCAGGCTGAGGGCGTGGGGGCCGATCGCACGCACCGCACCCATTCCCTCGTGCTGGACCTGGGGCCGGGCTCCATGGGTCAGATGCTCAGGCACGTCGACCCTGCCCGCCTGGATGCCATCGCCATCTCCCACTGCCACGCCGATCACATGGTGGACCTGGTGGGCATGCATGTCTACCGCCGCTGGCACCCCGAGGGGGCGCTGGGGCCGGTGGCCTGCCTGGGGCCCTCGAACCTGCTGACGCGCCTGCGCGGCGTGGACGGCGCCGGACTGACCGAGTCCTATCGCACGGAGTTCCGCTTCCTGCGTGCCTTCCACGGGCACTCGGTGGTCGTGGGCCCTCTGACCATCACGCCCTTCACGGCGCTGCACCCGGTGGAGGCCTACGGCTACCGCATCGAGGGGCCCAGCGAGCATGACCCGACCAGACGGGTGTCGCTGGCCTTCACCGGCGACACGGACCTGTGCGAGGGCATGAGTGAGATGTCGCAGGGAGCCGACCTGCTCCTGGCTGAGGCGGCCTTCGTCGAGGGCCGCGACACGGTGCCGGGCATGCACCTGACTGGCCGCAGGGCCGGGCAGCTGGCGGCTCAGGGCGGCGTCGGGCAGCTGGTGCTCACCCACATCCAGCCCTGGACGGACCCGGCGGTGCCCGTGGCCGAGGCCCGGCAGGTCTACTCCGGTCCCGTCCAGGCCGCCCGTGCCGGTGCCGCATGGGAGCTGTGAGGCGGTCGCGACCGTGGCGATGACAAGCGGGGCTTCCGGGCGGCAGGGCGAGGGGAAGGCCCGGATCGACTTCACCCCTGCGGTGCCCGACGGCGCCGACTGCCCGTGGACCAGAGGGCGCCGCACCCGCTGGTGGCTGGTGATCCCTGCCGACCTGGTGGCGATGGGACTGGTCGCGGTTCTCGGAGCGGCTTCGACCCGCGCGACCTCCGCGACGCCCACTGCGCTGTGGCAGGCGGAGGTGGCGGTGTCCGCAGGATGGGCCGTGGCCTGGCTGGTGCGCCGGCGCCGCCCGGACCACCTGGAGATGGCCGCTCCTGAGGGGCTGATCGTCGCGGCGACGGCCTGGGTCGCCTGGAGCGCGCTGCGGTGGGGCCTCCCGATGGGGCAGGGCGGGGACCTGGCCTCCTGGACGGTGATGACCGGGACCTTCCTCCTGGTCTTCCTGTGCGGCTGGCGCTGGCTCTACGGCTATGCCCGGGCCCACGACTCCCTGGTGCCCGCGCCCGTGGCCCGCCGGATGGCCGAGCAGGGTGATCCCGAGGCCGATCGGGCCGACTGATCTGCCTGCCCCTGCCCGCTGGCCGGTGGGATCCGGTGCGGGCCCTCGCCGGTCGCGCCAGCCGGCAAGGCCGTGGACCAGGGCGGCGGGCAGAGGCGTTCGGCTCAGGAGGGGCTGGTCTCGCGGCGCAGCAGGTCGGCCAGGATGGGTGCCAGGGCACGGAAGGCCTGGCCCCGGTGGGAGATGGCGTTCTTCTCCTCGGGTGTCATCTGCGCCGTCGTCAGGCCCGCGCCTCCGGGGGCGTCCTGGGATGCGGGGACGAAGATCGGGTCGTAGCCGAATCCTGCCTCGCCGCGGGGCTCATGAGTCAGGCGACCGTCCATGGAGCGCTCGATGACCGTGGGCTCGCCGCCGGGCACGGCGAGCACCGCGGCGCAGGTGAAGCGAGCGGTGCGATGAGGCTCGTCCACGTCCCTTAGTTGGTCGAGCAGGAGGCGCAGGTTGGCGGCGTCGTCCCCATGGCGCCCGCTCCAGCGTGCCGAGAAGATCCCCGGTGCCCCGCCCAGGACGTCGACGCACAGGCCCGAGTCATCGGCCACGGCCGGCAGGTCCGTGGCCTCCATGAGCGCGCGCGCCTTGAGCAGGGCATTGGCGGCGAAGCTCAGCCCGTCCTCAACGGGCTCGGGCACCGACAGGCTCGCCGCGGAGATCACTGCCTCGGGGGCGAGCCCGGGGACCAGAGGGGCCAGGATCTGCCGCAGCTCGGCGAGCTTGCCCGCATTGTGGGTGGCCAGCACCAGGCGGGTGCCGTCGGGGACGACGACGCTCATGAGGCCTGGTCCCCGGCGTCGGCAGGATCGGTGGAGGCGACGGTGAAGACCTCGCCGGCTGGCCCGGCCAGGGCGCGGCGCTGCAGGGCGGTCAGCTCCCTGTTGCCGGTGGCGGCCAGGTCCAGCAGGGCGTCGAGCTCGTCGCGGTCGAAGGGGGAGTGCTCAGCGGTGCCCTGGACCTCGATGAAGCGCCCGTCCCCGGTCTGGACGACATTCATATCGGTATGGGCGCGCACGTCCTCCTCATAGGGCAGGTCCAGGCAGGGCACGCCGTCGATGATGCCCACACTGATGGCGCTCAGGGAGTCGGACAGGACCGGCCTGCCGGCACGGGCCTTGATGAGGCCCTTGGACGTTCCCCAGGCGACGGCGTCGGCCAGGGCCACGTAGGCGCCGGTGATGGCGGCGGTGCGGGTCCCGCCGTCGGCCTGCAGGACGTCGCAGTCCAGGGCGATGGTGTTCTCACCCAGGGCGGAGACATCGATGATGCCGCGCAGGGCGCGGCCGATGAGCCGGGAGATCTCGTGGGTGCGCCCGCCGACCTTGCCTCGCACGGACTCTCGGCCCGAGCGCTCCGAGCCGGCGCGCGGCAGCATGGCGTACTCGGCCGTCACCCAGCCCTGGCCGCTTCCCTTGCGCCAGCGCGGGACGCCCTCGGTGAAGGAGGCTGCGCACAGGACCCGGGTGCGCCCGAAGCTGATGAGGACGCTGCCCTCGGCGTGGTCGAGCCAGTGGCGGGTGATCGTCACGGGACGCAGCTCGTCAGTGGCGCGGCCATCGCGGCGGGAGAAGGCGGATGCGGAGGAGGTAGCAGTCACGGCGCCCAGGCTACCCGCTGGTGGGGCCGAGAAGGCGTGAGTCGGGGCGCCGCCTCAGCGGGTCGATGAGGGTAGCCTGACCCGAGAAGTCCAGGCCGGGCGGCGGGCATCGCTGCAGAAGGGAGAGAGTCCCATGACCTTTGTCAACATCACTGCCTTGACCATCCCAGAGGGTGCCGAGGCTGAGATCGAGAGGCGCTTCGCCGCGCGCAGGCGGGCCGTGGACGCCTCGCCGGGATTCCAGGGCTTCGAGCTGCTGCGCCCGGTGCTCGGGGAGAGCCGCTACTACGTGGTGACCCGGTGGGACAGCCGAGAGGACTATGAGGCGTGGAGGGCGTCCAGGCCCGCCGGCGGGCATGAGGACGACCAACGCCGGGGCATGAGCATCGAGGTCCGCGGCTTCGAGGTGGTCCAGTTCGAGGAGTAGGGGAGAGCGGGCCGGAGAGTCCGGGCTGTTCGCTGCACTGTGGCGAGAGCGCATCGTTTTTCGAGTGATGAGAACCATTCTTGATATGGCGATGATGTTGAGGCCCTGGCGCGTTAAGAGAGGCAGACCGGTCACGGTGGCCGGGATGCCCGAGTTGAGGGCCAAGACTTGAGGAGATCTGTATGTCCGGCCTGTTGTCCTCCCGCAAGCGCCTCGCCGTCGTGGTTGGGGCACTGATGCTCGCAGCCGCGGTGGGACTGGCCGTGTTCAAGCCGTGGCTGCTCTTCGTCGATGCATCCGTCGACGATGAGATCCCGGTCTTCTCGGTGACCACGACTCCGCCGGCGGCTGAGGGCGGCGCGCCCGAGGCGCGGTCGCCGAACCAGGACGCCTCCGAGCCGACCGTACCCACCGCGAGCGCCTCCCAGGAGGAGGCTCAAGGACCTTCGACCGCCGCGCAGGGCCCTGTGCAGGTGGCCAGCGGCTCCTTCATCTCCCACGAGCATGACACGAGTGGCACTGCGCGGATTCTGAGCCTGCCCGATGGGTCTCACCAGCTGGTGCTGGAGAACCTGTCGACGTCGAACGGTCCCGATGTGCGGGTCTGGCTCAGCGCTGGGCCGGTGATCGAGGGCAGGGACGGCTGGTTCACGGCCGGCCGGTACGAGCACCTCGAGGTCGCGCCCATCAAGGGCAACCTCGGCAACCAGGTCTACGATCTGCCGGCAGGAACGGACCCGTCCGCGTGGACGAGCGTGGTGCTGTGGTGCGAGGACTTCAGCGTCTCCTTCGGAGCCGCTGAACTGGCATCGGCATGACCGCGGTGAGGACCCGCATCCTCACCCAGGAGAATCGTGCGCGAGAAGGGACTCGAACCCTTACGCCCGAAGGCACCAGGACCTAAACCTGGGGCGTCTACCAATTCCGCCACTCGCGCTCGCCCGGCACTCTACCGTCCGCCCCCGAAGCGCTGGGGCGGTCACTGGGGCCGGATCTATGAACCATGCCACCCAGCCGCCCGCGGCCTGGCGCTCGTGTCGCCGATCGTCAGACGCCCCGGCTCAGGCCCGACCGCCGGTCAGTGTGCCTCAGTCGATGCCCAGATCGGCGCGCAGGCGCCTCACGTGGCCCGTGGCCTTGACGTTGTAACGCGCCAGGGAGACCTTCCCGGCGGGATCCACGACCACCGTCGAGCGGATCACCCCGGTGTAGGTCTTCCCATAGTTCTTCTTCTCCCCCCACACGCCCCAGGCCTCCATGACGGCGTGGTCGGCATCTGACAGCAGTGGGAATGGCAGGTGGTGGCGGTCGGAGAACTTGGCCTGCATGGTAGTGGAGTCGGGAGAGATCCCGACGATGCGATAGCCCGCGGCCTCCAGGGAGGCCAGGGAGTCACGGAAGTCGCAGGCCTGTTTGGTGCACCCCGGGGTGCAGGCCTTGGGGTAGAAGTAGACGATCACACCCTTGTCCGCCGAGGCGCACAGCTCACTGAGCCGGACGGTGGTGCCCTGAGCATCGGGCAGGGCGAAATCTGGTGCGGCATCGCCGACGGCGAGCTGGGCCATGGGTCCTCCTTCGGCTCCGATTCCTCTGTGCTCATCCTCGCATCAGCGGGCCTGAATTGTCAGGAGTGCTCAGATGCAGTTTCGTGATTTCGCGAACGCCGAGGCCCTGGATCCGCCTATCAGCGAGGCGCTCAGGCGGCCAGGGCCAGGGCGCTGCGCGCAGCGGCCACGCGCTCCAGGGCCCGCTCCAGGCGGGAGGGGGAGGCGGCCCCGCCCAGGGACTCCAACTCGGCGTGGGCGGCGAGCAGCTCGCGCTCGGCGGCCTCGCGGGCGGCGGCCTCCTGCTCGACGGGGTTGCGTGCGGTGCGGTTCATCTGCGTCGTGCGGTTCATCGTGGTCTCCTTGACTTCTCATCGTCTGCCTCGTGGGCCCTGCGCGCCGGGTGAAGGGCGGGTGACTCCTACAGCCCCGGAGGGCGGATCGGGCCCGCGCCGCGCAGGGGTGGCCGGGCCCGCTGCGCGGGGCCTGCGGCCCGCACGAGGAATGCTGGGCGCACCAGAAGCGGGGGAGGGAACTCCATTCCCTGAACCGGTGCGTTCACCGCCGACTCATGCGTCAGGAACATCCTGCTCGTCATGACGGTGAGCCTGCTGGGGATCCGGTCGCGTCACCGGGATCCTGCAGCCAGGACTGTCCTCGTGGTACACCGCCAGGGACTTGAACCCTGAACCCACTGATTAAGAGTCAGTTGCTCTGCCAATTGAGCTAGCGGTGCTCCGCCCAGCCGGGCGGTTCGCCCCGCGGTGGGAAGTCGGCCGGTTGACCGTTCCTCCGGGAGCCGTACACCGCCAGGGACTTGAACCCTGAACCCACTGATTAAGAGTCAGTTGCTCTACCAATTGAGCTAACGGTGCATGCCGTGCAGTGCTCGCGAGAAGCGCTTGCGCTGGCGACAGAGGCAGACTTTACGTCGCCCTTCGCCGCTCGTCCAGTTCGTTGGGGGCGCGAAGGGTGGTTTGTGCGGGAAGTCTCATGGGGGTGCGATGAGGGCGCTGCCAGTCGGCATCACACCGCCATCTGGACCCGTGACGCCCGCCCACGCGGTACGGTGGAGCCGTGACTGACCCGATCGTGACTCTGGCCACCTGCGCCGACTTCCCTGAGCTCGACGAGGATGACCGCGGCCTGCCCGATGCGCTGCGCGAGCGGGGCATCGAGCCCAGGATCGCCGTGTGGGACGACCCCTCCGTGGACTGGGCCGATGCGGGCACCGTGGTCCTGCGCAGCGTGCGCGACTACGCCCGCAAGGGCAACTACACCAACTTCCTGGCCTGGTCCCGCTCGCTGCCGCGCCTGGCCAACCATCCCGACGTCGTCGCCTGGAACTCCGACAAGCACTACCTCACGCGCCTGAGCGACCTGGGGGTGCCCACCATCCCCACCACCTGGCTGGAGCCGGAGGCCCAGTACTCCAAGCACCAGGTGCACACGCGCTTCCCGGCCCTGGGTGACTTCGTCGTCAAGCCCGCGATCTCCTCGGGCGGGCGGGGCACGGGCCGTTACACCGCCACGGATGCGCGCTCGCGCTCGGCGGCCATCAACGACGCCATGCACCACCTGCGCCGGGAGCGCTCGGTGATGGTGCAGCGCTACCTGGAGGAGGTCGACCGCAAGGGGGAGGTCTCCCTGGTCTACTTCAATGGCGTGCTGTCCCACGCCGTGGAGAAGGCCCCGATGCTCCACCCCTCCTTCCGCTCCACCGATGAGATCCATGAGGAGATCGTCACGGCCCGCGAGCCCAGTGAGCAGGAGTGGCTCTGGGGCGAGCGCGTGCGCAAGGCCATCCACCGGCTCATCAAGGAGACCGCCGGGCGTGACATCCAGTTGCTTTTCAACCGCGTCGATGTGGTGGGCGACGGCAAGGGCGGCTTCTACCTCATGGAGGTCTCGCTCATCGACGCCGGCCTCTATCTGGGCTCCGTCCCCGACGCCCTGGAGGGCTTCGCCGACGCCATCGCCCAGCGCGTGTTCTGGTGACTCGGGTCCTTCGTCGGCGCTCTGACCGCTCCGTTGCGGGCAGGTGAGGGTTCCCGATCAAGGCCATAGCCTTGATCGGGCCACATCAAGGTTCTAGCCTTGATGCGCCTGGTTCAGCCGGGCTTCCCCGTTGCCCTCTGAGCGGCGATGACCGCCAGCGCCCTGAAGGAGTCCCATGCTCCCCACGATCCTCATATGTGTCGGGACAATCGCGGTTTCCGTGGTCCTGGGCGCGCACCTCGTAGACCTGCTCTTCAAAGTTATCGACCGGACCGCCAAACCATCGAGCAGTGGCAACAGCGTGCTGCTCGCCAATGAGGAAAAGCTGGGGATGCACCATGGGATGTGGATTGGGGGGCTGGAGCGACTCGCCGTGACAGGGCTGCTCCTCTCCGGGCGCTACGAACTGCTCATGGGAGTGATCGCCATCAAAGTCCTGGCGCACTGGACCGGGGCCAAGGACTCACCGGAGCGGCCTGGCGCCGTCGAGCGCCTCACGATCGGAACCCTCGCCTCGCTCATCTGGGCAGTGGCCTGTGGTCTTGCAGGGAAGGCGCTGCTGGCATGGGTGTGACAGCGGCGTGATGGCCATGTGATAGGTAAGAGGCATGCGCACACTGCTCAACGTCATCTGGGTGGTCTTCGGGGGCTTCTGGCTGTTCCTGGGCTACCTGTTCTTCGGCGTCATCGCCTGCCTGCTCATCATCACCATCCCCGCGGGCGTGGCCTGCTTCCGGATCGCCGGCTACGTGCTGTGGCCCTTCGGCCGCGAGGTCGTCCCCGCGCCCGGAGCCGGGGCCATGAGCGGGATCTCCAACATCATCTGGTTCCTCGTGGCCGGGCTGTGGCTGGCCATCGGCCATGTGACGACGGCCTGCGCCCAGGCGGTCACGATCGTCGGGATCCCCTTGGCGATCGCCAACATCAAGCTCATCCCGGTGACCTGCTTCCCCTTCGGCAAGCAGGTGGTGGCCGGCCGCGGCATCCTGTGAGCCGCCGCGGCCGGCACCCGTGCCGGCGCCGGCCACCTAGGCGCGGTGGCGCCCCTGATCATCCTGGGCTCACAGGCTGATGCGTCGCGTGGCCGCCCAGTACCCGCCGTAGCACACGGCCAGGAAGACCGCCGTGATGCCCAGGGCGGGGCGCTGGAGGGGATCGAAGACGATGAGCAGGCACGAGGCGCTGGCCAGGATGAAGGCGGCCAGGGGCACCCACGGGTAGGCGGGGGCGCGGTAGGACAGGTCTTCAATGCTGCGCCCCTCGGCCAGCCAGCGGCGTCGGAAGGACAGGTGAGAGGCGGAGATCGCCACCCACACGAGCACCACGGCCAGGCCCGAGACCGAGACCAGCACCAGGTAGACGGTCGAGGCGGCATAGGTGGACGTCAGCAGTGAGGCCAGTCCTCCCACCATGGATAGGCCCATCGCCAGCGCCGGCACACCGAACCTGTTGGTATGCGCCAGCACGCGGGGCAGGGTGCCCTCATTGGCCAGCGACCACAGCATGCGGGTCGAGGCATACAGGCCCGAATTGGCCGCCGAGAGGATCGCGGTGAGGATGACGATGTTCATGATGGTCCCGGCCGCCGGCACACCGATGCGATCCAGCACGGTGACGAAGGGACTCTGCTCCACCCCGGCGTCCTTCCACGGGATGAGCGCGGCGATGATGACGATGGAGCCGATGAAGAAGATGACCAGTCGCACCAGGGTCGCCCGGATGGCGCGGGGGATCGTGGTGCCGGGGTCCTTGACCTCGCCGGCGGTGATGCCGATCAGCTCGGTGCCCGAGAAGGCGAAGTTCACCGCCAGGATCGTGGTGAACACGGCGCCGAAGCCATTGGGGAACAACCCACCGCTGGTCAGATTGGTCAGCATCGGTGCGGAAGTAGCGCCCTCATAGGGCAGCAGTCCCACCACGGCGGCCCCGCCCAGGATGATGAAGGCGATGATGGCGATGACCTTGACCCCGCTCAGCAGCGTCTCCGCTTCGGCGAAGACCTTCACCGAGACCATGTTGAGCACGAGGATCAGGACGATGAACAGCGCCGCCCACACCCAGACCGGCACGCTGGGGAACCAGCCGTTCATGATCATGGCCGCCCCCGTGAACTCGCTGCCCAGGGCCACCGTCCAGGTCAGCCAGTACAGGACCGCGGTGGTGAAGCCAGTGGCCGGGCCGATGAAGCGCCGTGAGTAGACGTGGAAGGCGCCGGTGAAGGGCATGGCCACGCTCAGTTCGCCCAGGCACACCATGACCAGGTAGACGATCACCGCGCCGATGCCGTAGGCCAGGATCGTGCCGAAGGGCCCGGCCTGGTTGATGGTGTAGCCCGTGGACAGGAACAGGCCTGTGCCGATCACCCCGCCAAAGCTGATCATCATGAGGTGACGGGTGCTCATGCGCCGCTCCAGGGCGTCGACATGCCCGGTGCGCTGAGGATCAGGGGATGCCTGGGTGGGGGAGGGGCTCGGGTCGGACATGACCGGGACGCTAATGCTCCCTCCCATCAGCCGCGAGATTTTCTCACGGTATGAGCCTGCTGCGGTGCTGGAATCCCCTCCACTATGGCCTCACGCCCCCGCTAGGCTCGCCTCATGGCCATCCCTGCCGCCCCTGCCAGTCAGTGCGCCCGGCCTGGCGACCTGGCCGCTGCCTTGCGCGGCGGCCCGATCGTGCTCGACGGCGCCATGGGCACCGAGCTCGAGGCTCGCGGGGTGAACACGGCCCAGGCGCTGTGGTCCGCCCTTGCCCTCATCGAGGACCCCCAGGCCGTGGCCGCGGTCCACGACTCCTATCTTCGCGCAGGCGCGAGCATCATCACCACCAACTCCTATCAGGCGACCCTGCCAGCCCTCATCGACGCGAGACTGGGCGAGGACGCGGCACGAGAGGTGATCGCCTCCAGCGCTCGCATCGCCCTGGGGGTGGCAGGCCGCTTTGAGCAGGAGTTCCCCAGCCGGCAGGTGATCGTCGCCGGAAGCCTTGGGCCCTACGGCGCCTACCTCGCCGACGGCTCGGAGTACAGCGGTGCTTACAGCCTGGGCGCACCCGGCTTCGAGGCGGTCCACCTGCCCCGGATCGAGGCCCTGGTCGGGGCAGGGATCAGGGTCTTCGCGGTGGAGACCCAGCCGCGGCTTGACGAGGCCCAGTGGATCGTCGAGCAGATCCGTGGGATCGCCCCCGGTGCGCAGTGCTGGGCCTCCTTCCAGGTGGGTGACGACGGCGAGCGCCTGGCCGAAGGCACCCCGATCGCCGAGGCCGGAGCCTGGGCGCAGGAGACCGAGGGCGTGATCGCGGTGGGCATCAACTGCGTGGCCCCTCAGGCGGTTCTGCCCGCACTGCGCATCCTGCGAGCGGCAACATCCAAGCCGCTGGTGGCCTACCCCAACTCCGGGGACGCCTACCACCCGGATACCAAGACCTGGACCGCGGCCGGCTCTGCGGAGCGCTTCACCGCGCGGGCCCAGGCGTGGCTGGAGGCCGGGGCCCGCCTCATCGGCGGCTGCTGCCGAACCACTCCCGCCGACACCGCCGTGCTCGCAGCCGCGGTCCTGCGCTGAGGACCGAGACGGTCGCCGGAGTAAGCCCGGGCGCCACTGAAGCGGCGCTCAGCCCTGCGGCCCGACGCTCAGCAGGCGCACGACGGCGCTGTCCTCCCGGTCGGAGGCGTCCAGATCCACCAGAGCGGTCAGGCGCCAGTCGTGATCGCCATCAGGGTCCTCGATGATCTGGGTCGCCAGCCAGACCCTGCGGCCCTGAGCTTCCAGGGCCTCGATGAGCCGGTCCGCCACACCCACCGCAGCCAGCGCTGATGGATCGGGAGCCTCATCGATGGGAGCCAGCGCGATCGCACGGGCAGCCGTGTCCGTGCCGATCCAGTCGTACTCCTCCCAGTAGCGGCCCAGCGCCTCGTCCCAGCGGTCCTCGCCCCAGCCGGAGGCGGCGTCCAGGCGGGCCAGTGCCTCGACGTCGTCGCGGGCCATGAGCTCGACGCGGCGGAACAGCTCGCGGCGCACGGCCACCCGGAAGGCATGGAGATTGCGGGTCAGGGCCACCCTCCCGTCGGCGTCGGCTCCGAAGGCCCGCTCCTGGCCGACTGAATCATCCGCCCCTGCCCGGTCCCCGGGCACAGCCCCCGCCCCGGGCAGGTCACCGCGCTCGGCCGCCCCCAGAGCCTCCCACTCATCCAGCAGGGAGGAGTCGACGGCCCGCACCAGGCCCCCCAGCCAGTCGATGAGCTCGACCACCTCGGAGGTGCGGTGCTCCTCGGGCACCACCTGGCGCAGCGCCCGGTAGGCATCGGAGAGATAGCGCAGGACCACGCCCTCGCTTCGCCCCAGCTCGTAGCGGGAGACGAGATCGGAGAAGGTCATGGCGTTCTCCACCATCTCGCGCACCACTGACTTCGGGCTCAACTCGTAATCGGCCACCCAGGGGTTGGCCTGGCGGTACATCGCCAGGGCGGGGGAGAGCAGATCGGCCAGGGGCTGGGGCCAGGTCACCTCCTCCAGGGCCTCCATGCGCTCCTCATAGTCCATCCCCTCGGCCTTCATCGCCGCGACGGCCTCCCCGCGGGCCTGGCGCTGCTGGGCGTAGAGCAGCGGGCGGGGATCATCCAGGGTCGCCTCGACCACCGAGACCACGTCGAGGGTGTGCTCCGCGGACTGCGTGTTCAGCAGATCCATGGCCGCCAGGGCGAAGGGCGCCAGAGGCTGGTTGAGGGCGAAATCCCCGGGCAGGTCCACCGCCAGGCGCAGGCGCGGCCGGCCATCGGCCGCGGCCACCGCACTGGAGACATGCTCCACCACGCCAGCCGTGCGCAAGGAGCGGTAGATGTCCAGGGCCCGGCGCACATGACGGCGTCGCTCCTCGCCGCTGGCCTGCACCCGGCTGAGAAGAGCGGCCATATGCGCCACCGGATCACCGGGGCGCTCCATGAGACTGAGCACCATGGTGGTGGTGACCTGGAACTGGCTGGTCAGGGTCTCCGGAGAGGCGTCCCGCAGGCGCTCAAAGGTCTTGTCGGTCCAGTTCACCCGCCCCTCGGGGGCCTTCTTGCGCACGATCTTGCGGCGCTTGCGCTCATCATCGCCTGCCTTGGCCAGGGCCTTGGCATTCTCGATGACATGCTCGGGGGCCTGGACCTCGACGAATCCCCGGGTGTCGAATCCCGCCCGCCCGGCGCGCCCCGCGATCTGATGGAACTCCCGGGCCGTGAGGTGGCGCTCCTTGGAGCCGTCGAACTTCACCAGTGAGGTCAGCACCACTGAGCGGATGGGCACGTTGATGCCCACCCCCAGGGTGTCAGTCCCGCAGATCACCGCCAGCAGACCGGCGCGCGCCAGCCTCTCGACGAGGCGCCGGTAGCGCGGCAGCATCCCGGCATGGTGCACTCCGATGCCCCCGCGCACAAGCCGCGAGAGAGTGGCGCCAAAGCCTCCGCCGAAGCGGAAGTCCGCCAGCGCCGCCACGATCTCCGCCTTGCGGCTCTTGGGCACCAGATCCACGCTCAGCAGTGCCGTGGCCCGCTCAATGGCCTCCTTCTGAGAGAAGTGGACCACGTAGACCGGGGCCCGGTCCTGACCCACCAGGCGCTGGAGCAGCTCCCCGATGGGCTCGACGCTGTAGTCCAGCTCCAGGGGGACCGGTCGCACCGCATCATCGACGACGGCGACCTCGCGCCCCGTGCGCTCCCGCAGATCCCCCACGAAGAAGGAGACGTCCCCCAGCGTGGCCGACAGCAGCACCATCTGCGCCCGGGGCAGCTCAAGGAGCGGGACCTGCCAAGCCCAGCCGCGCTGCGGATCGGCGTAGTAGTGGAACTCATCCATGATCACGCAGTCGATATCGAGATCCTCCCCCTCCCGCAGGGCCTGATTGGCCAGGATCTCCGCCGTGCAGCAGATGATGGGGGCGGCCGCGTTGATCGAGGTGTCCCCGGTGACCATCCCGACATTGCCAGCCCCGAACAGTCCCACTAGCTCGAAGAACTTCTCCGAGACCAGGGCCTTGAGCGGGGCGGTGTAGTAGGAGCGCCCACCGCGCGCCAGCGAGGCCGTATGGGCTGCCAGGGCGATCATCGACTTGCCCGAGCCCGTGGGCGTGGCGGCGATGACGTGCCTGCCCTCCAGGATCTGGGACAGGGCCTCGTCCTGATGCGGGTAGAGGGGTCGGCCGCTGGACTCCGCCCACTGGCTGAAGGCCAGGTAGACCTCCTCCGGCTCGGGCACCCGATCCGGGTCATCAGCCGGGATCAGATCATCGAGCATCGCATT
Organism: Actinomyces slackii; assembly: GCF_900637295.1. Classification (NCBI taxonomy): domain Bacteria; kingdom Bacillati; phylum Actinomycetota; class Actinomycetes; order Actinomycetales; family Actinomycetaceae; genus Actinomyces; species Actinomyces slackii. The sequence continues at coordinate 1,766,698 of NZ_LR134363.1, forward strand.
GAGCGCAGGGGAGGAACCAGTGGCGGGCATGGCGCCATGCTCTCACGCGGTGGTGCGCCCCAAGGCGGCAGGGACCCGCCGATGGCAGCGGGCACCGGTCCGGCAAGAGCCCTCCGTCCGCCCTGCTCGACGACCGTGGGGACCACCATCCGGCACATTGGCGCAACCACGGCCCGACTCGTGAGATCATGCGCCCGTTCTCCACCCCCGATGTGGCAAAGGTCGTCACTCATGGATGCTCTGGCTGCCAGCCTTCTGGCGATAGCGGACTGGATCACCGCTCACATCACCATGTGGGTGCTCATCGCCACTGGCCTGTTCCTCACCGTCATCTCCCGCGGTGTGCAGCTGCGCCAGCTGCCCGCGATGGTCCGTCAGGTCCTGGGCTCCCGCTCACAGGCAAAGGGGGGCATCTCCTCCTTCCAGGCCTTCGCGATCTCACTGGCCGCCCGGGTGGGGGTCGGCAACATCTTCGGCGTGGCCGCCGCCCTCCTGGCGGGCGGGCCGGGCGCGATCTTCTGGATGTGGGTCGTCGCACTGGTCGGCATGGCCACCGCCTTCTTCGAGGCGACGCTGGCCCAGATCTTCAAGGTCAGGGCGGCTGATGGCTCCTTCCGCGGCGGCCCGGCCTTCTACATGGCACGCGGCATGCGCGCCAAGCCGCTGGCCGTCCTCTTCGCCGGCATCACGGTCATCACCTGCGGTTTCGTCATCACCTCGGTGCAGGCCAACGCCTTCGCCGGCACCCTCGTGTCCGCCTTCGGCCAGGGGTCCTCGGCCCTGCCCGGCTTCGGGGGTCTGAGCCCCGCCCAGCTCGTCGTCGCGGGCCTGACCTTCGTGCTCACGGCTGTGGTCATCTTCGGCGGCATCCGCTCGGTCGCCCGAGTCACCGAGTGGATGGCGCCCATCATGGCGCTGGTCTACATCGTCCTCGTGGCCGTCATCTGCCTGGCCAACCTCAGTGAGTTCGTCACCGTCCTCACCCAGATCATCAACGGCGCCTTCGCGCCCGAGCCCCTTGTCGGCGGCCTGGGCGGCGGAATCCTGGCCGCGGTCATCAACGGCACGAAGCGCGGATTGTTCTCCAATGAGGCCGGCCAGGGCACCGCGCCCAACGCCGCCGCCACCGCCACCGTCACCCATCCCGTCAAGCAGGGCCTCATCCAGTCCCTGGGCGTGTTCATCGACACGATCATCGTGTGCACGGCCACCGCCTTCGTCATCCTCATCGCCGGGCCTGAGGTCTGGACCGACCCCGGGGCCAACCCGGCCACCCTGACCACCCTGGCCATCGCGCACGGGCTCGGGGGCTGGACCGTTCTGCCGATGGCGGTCCTCATCTTCGTGCTGGCCTACTCCTCGATCATCGCCGCCTACGTCTACTCCGAGGTCAACATGGACTACCTGACCTCGGGCAACCCCCGGGCCACGTGGTTCGTGCGCGTCCTGTCCGTGGTCTCGGCCACCGCTGGGGCCGTCCTGACCCTCGACGTCGTGTGGAACGCGGTGGACATCGCCATGGCCATCATGACGCTGACCAACCTTCTTGCCCTCCTCGGGCTCTTCTCCTGGGGGACCGGTGCCCTGCGCGACTACGAGGCGCAGGTGCGGGCCGGCAAGGAGCCCGTCTTCGTGGGCATCGGCAATCCGTATCTGCCCGGCGATGTCCCCGGCGACGTCTGGACCGCCGAGCGCCAGAGCACCCCGGCACAGTCCGACCAGCCCCCTGCCGAGCACTGATTGGCCACTGAGAGGACGATCATCATGAACGCAGCATCGGCCGCCCAGCCCGACACTCTCCAGTCCCAGGTCGAGAGCCTCCTGGGGCAGATCAACAACGCCCTGTACACCTATATCCTCATCATCCTGCTCGTGGGGGTGGGCATCTACCTCACGGTGCGCACCGGTGGCGTGCAGGTCCGCCACTTCGGCACCATGGTGACCTCCATCCTGCGCTCGCGGGGCGGTGCCGAGGGCGGGATCTCCTCCTTCCAGGCCTTCGCCGTGGGCCTGGCCGCCAGGGTGGGCATCGGCAACATCGCCGGCGTCGCCCTGGCCATCGTCGCCGGCGGGCCCGGTGCCCTGTTCTGGATGTGGGTGGTGGCCCTCATCGGCATGGCGACCAGCTTCACCGAGTCCACCCTGGCCCAGATCTTCAAGGAGCGCGGGCGGGACTTCACCTTCCGCGGCGGTCCCGCCTACTACATCGCCAACGGCCTGGGGCAGCGGGTGTGGGCGCGGGTCTTCGCCATGCTGTGCATCATCTCGGTGGGCATCACGGTGGTCATGGTCCAGACCAACTCCCTGGCCGGGGTCATCAACGCCACCGTCCCCTCCGTCCAGCCCTGGATGGTGGGGGTCTTCATGGTCATGCTCACCGGGCCCGTCGTCCTGGGAGGGCTGAAGGCGGTGGCTCGCCTCACCGAGTGGATGGCCCCGGTCATGGCCCTGGTCTACGTGGTGGCCACCGTCATCGTCATCGTGATCAACCTGCCGGAGCTCCCCGCCGTCCTGTCCTCCATCATCCGCGGGGCGTTCGGGCTCGAGCAGGCGCTCTACGGCACGGCGGGCGGCATTCTGGCGGCCCTGCTCCACGGCGTGCGGCGCGGCCTGTTCTCCAATGAGGCCGGCCTGGGCACGGTTCCCAACGCCGCCGGCACGGCCACCGTGGCCCACCCGGTGCGCCAGGGGCTCATCCAGTCCTTCGGCGTGTTCATCGACACCATTGTGGTGTGCACCGCCACCGGCCTGCTCATCCTCCTGGCCACCAAGACCTACAGCCCCGAGACCTACAGCGAGGAGAACACCGATGCGGTGGGCGCAGTCCTGACCCAGCGGGCCGTCGTCGAGCACCTGGGTCAGTGGACGACCTGGCCCATGGTGGTTCTCATCTTCGTCCTGGTCTTCTCCACCGTGCTGGGCTGCTACTCCTACTCCCAGGTCAACGTCAACTACCTGGGAGGGGAGCGCCGCTCCGAGCAGGTCTTCGGCCTGGCCCTGACGGCGGCCGCCTACGGGGGCTGCGTGCTGAGCCTGCCGATCGTGTGGGCGCTGACCGACATCGCCCTGGGCCTGCTGGGGATGATCAACCTGGTGGTCATCGTCCGCCTGGCACCGTGGGTGATCGGCGCGCTGCGCGACTTCCAGGCGCAGTACGCCCGGGGCATCGATCCGGTCTTCGTGGGGCACTCCAATCCCCACCTGCCCGGCGACGTCGTCCCCGGGGTCTGGGAGGCCTCGGACAGCGCCCCGCGCGACTGAGCGTCAACCCCGCCTCTGACCACCCGCATCCTGGGAGCAGCACATGACCACGATCAACGACCTCCTGACCCTGACCTCGGACTGGCTCTTCTCCACCGTGCTCGTCTGGCTCCTCATCGGGGCGGGGGCGTACTTCACCATCAGAACCCACGGCCTCCAGCTGCGCCACGTCCATGCCATCCTCTCGGCGGTGCGCGGCTCGCGCGACGGCGCTCACGGCGGCATCACCTCCTTCCAGGCCTTCGCCGTGGGCCTGGCCTGCCGTGTGGGCACCGGCAACATCGTCGGCGTGGCCCTCGCCCTCATCCTGGGCGGACCAGGAGCGGTGCTGTGGATGTGGGTGGTGGCGGTTGTGGGGACGGCCACCGCCTTCTCCGAGTCCACCCTCGCCCAGGTCTTCAAGGTCCGTCGCGCCGACGGTACCTTCAGGGGCGGCCCCGCGCACTACATCGCCCGAGGGCTGGGCCTGCCGGCGCTCGGAGCCGTGTTCGCCATCGTGTTCATGATCGCCAACGGACTGGCCATGCCGATGGTCCAGGCCAATGCGATCGCCGCGGCCCTCCAGGCCGCCCAGGGCATCGCGCCATGGGCGACGGCGCTGCTCGTCGTGGCGCTTGTCGCCCCGGTGCTCCTGGGAGGCCTGCGCACCATGGCCCGCGTCGCGGAGTACCTCGCCCCGATCATGGCCCTGGCCTACCTGTTGCTGGTGGCGGGCATCCTGATCCTCCACCCCGCAGCGGCGCTGCAGGCCCTGATCTCGATCTTTGAGGGCGCCTTCGGGCTGCGCCCCGGGCTCGCGGGCCTGGCCGGGGGACTGGTCGCGGCCCTGCTCAACGGCGTGCGCCGAGGCCTGTTCTCCAACGAGGCGGGCCTGGGCGGGGCGGCATGCGCCGCGGGCTCCGCCACGGTGACCCACCCGGTCAAGCAGGGCTTCATCCAGGCCTTCGGCGTCGTAGTCGACACCCTTCTCATCTGCACGGCCACGGCCCTGGCGATCCTTGTGGCCGGGCCCGCCGTCTTCCGGCCCGGCGTCACCGTGGCGGATGCCGCGGGCTCCCTGACCCAGGACGCCATCGCCTCCCTGGTGGGGGAGTGGAGCCGCTGGCCCATGGCCATGCTCATCGTCGTCCTGGCCTACACCACGATCATCGGAGCCTTCTCCTACGCCCAGGTCTGCGTGGACTACCTGACCGATAAGCCCTGGGCGGCGCGAGGCCTGCAGGTCGCGGCGGTCGCCTGCGCCGGGGTGGGCGCCGTCCAGAAGCTGACCACCGTGTGGACCCTGGCCGATGTGCTGCTGGGCCTGGGCGCCATTCTCAACCTCGTCGCCCTGGTGCTGCTGAGCCGATGGGTCCTGGGCGCCTTGCGCGACTGGGAGGCTCAGCGGGGGCGGGCCAGTCAGTCCGCACCCGGGGACGAGCCGCTCTTCTACGCCGACTCACCCCATCTGCCGGCCGAGCTGGAGGGTGATGCCTGGCCCCGGCGGTCATGACCTGATCACCGATGTCACGTGTCTGAAACAGGGGGGAACTAGCCTCCCGTGGTCCCCATGCGCGCAGGCGCCCCGGCGGCCTCAGCGCGCCGGGCCATGCTCTGCGCATATCCCGACCACGATGGACGGCACTCCGTGGTGCCGCGCCCACAGACTTCGGAGGCGCCATGCTTCTCACATCTGTCCCCACAGGAATCCTGGAGGACGCCACCGCGATCCTGGAAACCGGTGCCGACCACCTCTACAGCCGTGGTCTGGCCTGGCTGCTGATCGCCATCGGGATCTACTTCACCATCGCCACCCGCGGTCTTCAGATCCGGCTCTTCGGGCAGATGGTCAAGGCCATCACGGCCTCGCGCGCGGGAGCCGAGGGCGGGATCTCCTCCTTCCAGGCCTTCGCCGTGGGCCTGGCCTCCCGCGTGGGCACCGGCAACATTATCGGCGTGGCCCTGGCCATCAAGCTGGGCGGGCCCGGTGCCGTGTTCTGGATGTGGGTGGTGGCCACCATCGGCATGGCCACCGGATTCATCGAGTCCACTCTGGCGCAGATGTTCAAAGTCACCAGTCATGATGGGACCTTCCGCGGCGGACCCGCCTACTACATCCAGCGCGGACTGGGCTCCAGGGCCTGGGCCGTCGTCTTCGCCGTGATCATCACCTTCGTCTTCGGCTTCGCCTACGAGGCCATCCAGGCCAACGCCATCGCGGGCACCCTGAAGGGGACCTTCAACATCAGCGAGTGGCACACGGCCGTGGCCCTGGTCCTCATCACCCTGCCGGTGGTCTTCAGGGGGATCCGCCGCGTCGCCAGGGTCACCGAGTGGATGGCCCCGCTCATGGCCCTGGTCTACGTCATCCTGGCCATCACCGTCCTGCTGCTCAACCTGAGCGCGATCCCCGAGGCCTTCACCATGATCATCAAGGGCGCCTTCGGCCTGGACCAGGCTCTCTACGGGACCGCCGGCGGGTTCTTCGCCGCCGCGATCAACGGTATCAAGCGGGGCCTGTTCTCCAACGAGGCCGGTGAGGGCTCGGTGCCCAACGCGGCCGCCACGGCCACCGTGGCCCACCCCGTCCAGCAAGGCTTCATCCAGTCCTTCGGCGTCTTCGTCGACACGATCGTCGTGTGCACCTCCACCGCCCTCATCATCCTGCTCTCAGGGTTCTACTCCCCGCAGCAGGCCGAGCGCATCGACCCCAACGTTCTGACCTCCCAGTCGATCTCCGAGGTCATGGGCGGATGGACCCAGACCCTGATGGCGATCATCATCCTGGTCTTCGCCTACTCCTCCCTGCTGGGCAACTACACCTACGCCGAGGTCAACGTGGACTTCCTGTGCGGGGGCGCCAAGCGCTGGGCGCACATCATGCTGCGCAGCGTCATCCTCATCGCCGCCTTCATCGGCGCGGTGGCCAGCCTGGACTTCGTGTGGAACCTGGCCGACATCGGCATGGGCTTCATGGCCATCATCAACATCGTGGCCATCGCCCTGCTGGGCAAGTGGGCCCTGGGCGCCCTGCGGGACTGGGAGGTGCAGGACGCCGCCCTGCGCGCCGGCGAGATCAGCGAGATCCGCTTCATCGCCACGGATAACCCCCACCTGCCCGGCGCGCTGCCCGATGACATGTGGGCGGCCGACGGCGCGGCCCACGCCGGGAGCGCCGCGCGGCGAGCCGCCCTGGAGGAGACTGCCGGGGGCTCGCCCGGGAACCCCTGAGACCGAGCTCGGTCTGAGTCCAACAGCACGGGTCGGGCGCCACGGGGGATTCTCGACGGATCCTCTCCGGCGCTCGGCCCTGCTATGCGGGCGGTGGTGCCGCGGGCCGGCGCCTGAGGCGGGCCAGCCGGTCAACGGATGGGGCGATAGGCTGTCAGCCATGAAGATCGCGCGCTTCTCCACGGGGCACGAGCCCCGTTACGGCATTGTCCAAGACGGTCCTGGGGGAGCCGCCACCAGCGGGGAGTCCGAGGGGCGCATCCTGGTCCTCAAGGGCGACCCGCTCCTGTCCGCGCCTGAGGCCACTGGCGAGGTGGTCGACCTGGCCGACACCCGTCTCCTGTCCCCGGTGATCCCGCGCTCCAAGGTGGTGGGATTCGGTCGGACCTACCTGGAGCACGTACATGAGATGGGCGGTCAGGGAACCGAGGACCCCGTTGTCTTCCTCAAGCCCAATACCGCCGTGATCGGCCCCGATGCCCCGATCGTCCTGCCCGCGTGGAGCGAGGAGGTTCACTACGAGGCCGAGCTGGCGGTGGTCATCAAGACCCTGGCCAAGGACGTTCCCGTGGAGCGCGCCCAGGAGGTCATCCTGGGCTACACGGTCGCCAACGACGTCTCTGCCCGCGACCGCCAGCGCGCCGAGCCCCAGTGGGTGCGCGCCAAGGCCTTCGACACCTCCTGCCCGCTGGGCCCCTGGATCGAGGTTCCCGAGCCCGGCGGTGACTTCAACCCGGCCAGCGCCATGGTGCGCGCTCGCGTCGATGGCCGGGTGGTCCAGGAGGGCAGCACCCGGGACCTCAGGGTCTCCATCCCCGAGCTGGTCTCCCGCGCCTCGACGATCTTCACCCTGCTGCCCGGCGACGTCATCCTCACCGGCACCCCGGCCGGCGTCGGCGAGATCCGAGCCGGCCAGCGCGTGGAGGTGGAGGTCGAGGGCATCGGAGCCATGTCCAACCCGGTGCTGCGCCGCTGAGCCGCGCCGTCGCGGCGCGGCCGGGGCGGCGGGCGGGCCCGTCGGCGCCCCCGGGGATCTGCGGGCTCAGGCGCTGTGCGCCCGCGCCGCCAGGACGGCCTCGGTGATACGGCGGGCCGCCTCGGTGACGATGCCACGACCGGTGGCCAGGTTGAGGCGGACGAAGCCCTCCCAGTGACGGCCGAAGGTCGTGCCCTCATTCATGGCCACGCCCGCCTCCTCAAGGAAGAACTGCGCGGTCTGTCGACGGCCCAGGCTCCGTGCATCCAGCCATGACAGATAGGTTCCCTGGGGCAGGGTCGCCTCGATCCCCGCGATCCCGGCCAGCGCCTCGCCCAGGGCGGCGGCATTGGCGCTGATGTAGGCGCGCACCTGGGCGTTCCACTCCCGGCCCTCCTCCAGCGCCGCAGTGGTGGCCAGCGCCCCCAGGATCGAGGCCTCATGGGACAGGACGGCGCCGCGGGCCTCGGCCTGCCACCGGCGCCGGGCGCCCCCGGAGGCGATGAGCTGGGCGCAGCCCAGGCCCGGGATGTTCCAGCCCTTGGAGGCGGCGGTGGCCGTGTAGGTGAGGTCGGGGTCCGAGGCCGGCCTGGAGGCGTAGGGGATGTGGCTCAGCCGGGGATCCAGGATGAGGGGGGCGTGAATCTCATCGGCGAAGACCGCCACTCCGTAGCGGGCCGAGAGCTCGGCGACCGCGTCCAGCTCCTCGGCGGACAGGACCCTGCCCACCGGGTTCCACGGGCTGCACAGCACGAGCAGGCCCGCGCGCTCGGCCATGGCCGCCTCGATCGCCTCCAGGTCTAGCTCCCAGTGCGGAGAGCCATCGGCATCGCGGCTCTCGATGGCGGGGACCTCCAGGCACTCGCGCCCATGGCGCCCCGGGATCTCCAGGAAGGGCATGTAGGCGGGGGTGGGCACGATGACTGGGGATCCGGCCGGGGTGTGGTGGGCGATGATGACGCTCAGGGCGGAGAGCACATTGGGCAGGAGGCTGACATCGGCGGTGGGGACCTGCCAGCCGAAGGCCTGCTCCTGGTAGTCGGCCATGGCCTGGCGAGCCGTGCGCGCCACTTCCGGCGGCATGTAGCCGAGTCGTCCACCCGCTACCGCCCGCTCCAGGGCGGCGGTGACGGCCGGCGCCGTGCCCAGATCCATCTCCGCCACCCAGGCCTCGATGACATCGCCGGGATGCGCGCTCCACTTCATCGACCCCTGGGCGCGCATGGCCTCAGGGGTCAGCGCGTCCATGGCGGCGACAAGCCCCGAGTCGGGGGAGGGCGAGGATGGATGGCCTGCGGGCTGAGTCATGGACCGAATGATACCGGCGCCGTGACCAGCCTCACTGCCCCATGCGCACTGCTCGGTGACGCTGCGTCAATGCGGAACCAGGATCTAGGGCAATCACCCGATGTCCACCGCCTCTGGCATGGGTACCGTCGATCATGCCAGTCCTGTGACAACGAAGGAGTGATTCTCATGGCCGGCACCATCTGCCTCACCTTCCACTTCGATGCCGTCAGCCTCTACCCGGGCATGTTCGGGGTGACCTCCCCCTCCACCGCCTCCCGAGGCGAGTTCGGCGCGCGGGTCGGCGTGCCCCGCATCCTCAAGGTGCTCCGCCGTGAGGGCGTGCCCGCGACCTTCTTCACCCCCGGGCTGACTGTCGACACCTTCCCGGAGATCTGCAAGGAGATCCGTGGAGACGGGCACGAGTTCGCCCACCACGGCTACCGCCACGTCAGCCCGGTTCCCATGACGGAGGCCGAGGAGCGCGAGGAGCTGCTCCGGGGCATCGACGCCATGGAGCGCCACCTCGACGGCTACCGACCCTACGGCTACTGCTCGCCGGCATCTGATCTGTCCCCCAACTCGATCCGCCTGCTGCGCGAGGAGGGATTCGTCTACGACGCCACCATGTGCGCCGATGACTTCTCCCCGTACTGGTGCAGGGAGAACGACGAGCTCGGCGTGGATGGCTCGATCCGCTTCGGCACCACCGTTCCCCTGGTCAGTCTCCCCTTCTCCTGGACCCTCGATGACTTCCCGCAGATGGAGTTCGTCTTGGGCGGCTCCCTGACGATCGAGGGACTCAACGATCCCAAGAAGTGCGAGGCCATGTGGCTGGCCGACATGGAGTTCATGGCGGAGGAGGTCGAGGACGGCGTCTTCGTCATGTGCTTCCACCCCCAGGTCATCGGGCGCGGCGCCCGTCTCCGCGTCGTGGAGAACATGATCCGCAAGGCGCGTGAGCTCGGCTTCGAGTTCTCCACCTGTCTCGACGCCGCGACGACCTGGAAGAGCAAGAACCCCTTCCCGGAGTCCTGAGCCTGGCGGGCAGCGAGGAGTGAACCATGGGCAGTGAGCACAGCGCCGCACCCGCGATGATGCCGGTCATCACGGTCGACAGCGCGGACCCCTACGAGCGGGGGAGGATGATCGGCGCCCGGGCCAAGACATGGATCGACGGATCCCTGGAGCTCTACACCCGCGTCTTCGAGCACTACACGGGGCTGGAGTGGCCCCGCGTCGTCGAGCATGCCCAGGCGTTCCGCGCCGTGATCAGCGACTACTCACCAGCCATTCTCGCTGAGATCGATGGCATGGCTGATGGCGCAGGAGTGGGGCGGGGAGACATCCTCGCGCTCAACGTTCGGTCCGAGATCATGTTTGGCCTCAAGATCACACCGCCGGCCGAGTGCACCTCGTTCTTCGCCGCCGCGGAGGCGACAGCGGACGGCCATGTGCTCATGGGGCAGAACTGGGACTGGAAACCGGGGTGCTTGAGCACCACGATCCTTCTCGACGTCGATCAGGGGCCCGACGCCCCCGGGTACATGACGATCGTCGAGGCCGGCCTGCTGGCCAAGACCGGGTTCAACTCCGCGGGGGTCGGGCTGGCCACCAACACGCTCATCTCACCGTTCGACAAGGGTGAGCCAGGGATCCCGTACCACGTGCTGCTCCGTGCGGTGCTCAACTGCACCACCGTGGCTCAGGCCGAGGATCTCCTCGCAAGAGCCGCGTGCTCGGCGTCGGCCAACTACCTGCTGGCTGATGCGGCGGGCAGCGCAGTGTCGGTGGAGACCTGGCCCGGGCAGCGGGGAGCTCTGGCTCGCGTCCACGCGGACCAGGGGACCATCGGCCACTCCAACTGCTTCGTGTGCGACGTCGGATTCGACGACGTCGGTGCTCAGGAGATCCCCGACGGGCCCGAGAGGGTCCGTCAGGTGTGCGACCTGCTGGCTGGGGCCAGAGGCAGGCTCAATGTGCGGACCCTCCACCAGATCTGCCAGAGTCATGGCGATCTGCATCCCAACAGCATCTGCCGGCATCCTGATGAGTCCCTGGAGCCGATCGCCCAGCTCATGACCGTGGCCTCGGTGATCTACGACCTGACGGACCGCATCGCGCATGTGTGCCTCGGCACCCCGTGCACAGCCGAGCGCAGGCCCTACCGGCCGCGCTTCGCCATGAGGGAGGCGTGATCCCCGGACTCATTGACCCCTGAGGCGCATCGGTAGCATGATCATCGGTGCGGCGGAGGGCGGTGCGGCCCAGGGATTGCCCTCCCGGGCGAGGAGGATGCGCGGCCATGACTGTGACGAGGGGAACGACGGCGCCGGCCGGCGGGCCCCTGTGCGCCGAGGCCATGGTCGGTGAGGACATGTGGCAGGCCCTGGCGGACCCGCTCGGGCTCCTGGCCTCCCGAGTCGGTCAGGACATCATTGGAATCGTTCGGGCATCGATGCGTCTGGACCTCGGCTCCACCGGCTTCATGCTGCACGGTGGGAGCTCTGGCGCGCTGCGGGTGAGGATCAGACGACCCGACTGCGCCGCCGGTATTCGGGAGCTCGTCGTCGAGGACAACGGCCTGCCCTGGGGGCTGACATCCCGCCAGCTGGAGGTCCTCACCCTGCTCGCGCTCGGCTACTCCAACCCTGAGATCGCCTCCCTCCTGGCCATCCGGCCCAAGACCGTCGGGGCGCATGTCGAGGAGATCTTCGCCCGCCTCGGCGCGCCGAACAGAACACTGGCCACCGTGATGGCGGTCGAGCAGCAGGCCCTCCTTCTCGACGTCGTCCCCACCACCTCGCACGCGCCGGGCCTGAGCATCTGCCGGCTCAAGCACGAGTGGATGGAGCGCCGGGCCGACCCTGCCGCCCCGCCGAGCGGCGAGCGGGCTGCACCTGGGGAGGCGGTGAGGCAACGAGCCGTGCGGGGCTGGGGCTCTTCGGGGCAGCGTGCCCCGCTGATCATCGGCTCGATCGTCCCGGACTGCCTTCCCGGGGAGGCGCAGGACATGGCTCAGGGGGCGGAGCTCGCCATCCGCCGTCGCAATGCGCGCGAGGGCGTCCATGGGCGGCGGATCGAGCACTGTGTCATCGGCTGCGACGCCTTCGACTCGGAGAGCACGTCTCGCGCGCTCGCGCAGCTGAGTGATCGCGGTGCTGATGCCGTGGTCATCGGCTACAACCTCGACTACCCGCGCACCGAGAGCTTCCTTGACCGCGCCGGTGAGATCGGGATCCCCGTCATCCACGCCTCCACCTCGCGCCGGGCGATCGACTGCGTCGCCGACAATCCCGGCAGTCTCGGCAACATCTTCCACATCTGCGCGGGTGACGAGCTCTACGGGCCGGGCATCCTCGCGCTTGTGGACCATATCGAGGACCTCCGCGGCCAGTCCCTGAGGGGGATGCGCCTGGCACTCATCGAGCCCCCGCCCGGCATGGATGTCATGGGACCGCTCACCGCGCAACGGCTGCACGATCGCGGCATCGTCCTGGAGCCTGTCCCGCGCCGCCAGCCGATCTGCGATGCGGCTGAGCGCGCTCGGGTGGTTGAGAGCCTCGGGCGCCTGGACCCGGACATCGTCGTCAGCGCCTCCTTCCTCGATCAGCAGCTGCTGGTGGACGTGCTCGCCGCCGTGCGCCGACGCAGGCGCCCACCGCTGATGATCGCGCTGTTCACCCCCTCTCTGGCGGGGTTCGTCGAGAGGAATGCTGAGCTCGCCGAGGGTCTCATCTGGTCGACCCAGACGGGGACCTATGGCGATGTCCTGGGCCGACGGTTCCGCCAGGACCTCGAGGCCGCCTTCGGCCGCGCTCCGGGGCATTCTCAGGCGGGCGTCCACTATGACGCCGTGAGCATGCTCATGCGGTCGTGGTTGGAGGCCGCCCACCCGCGGGATCGCCGTGATGTCATCCAGCATCTGCGCCACCAGACGCACCGTGGCGTCAACGGCAGCTACTGGCTGGCCAGCCCGGGTCAGGCTCCGCTGAGCTACCCCTACGAGAGCCTGGACGGCTCGCTGTCACAGGCCCAGCTGACGTTCCAGGTGCGCCAAGGGCGGCACGTTGTCGTGCTCCCCGAGGCCTACGCGCAGGCACCGGTGAGCCTCAAGGGCACGTGCCTGGACTCCTCACGGCTCGGGCTAGGCTTGGCCCATCATGACTGACGCCGCCTCTTCCATTCGTGTCCGCTTCTGCCCCTCGCCCACGGGCACGCCCCACGTGGGCCTGGTGCGCACCTGCCTGTTCAACTGGGCCTACGCCCGGCATACAGGCGGCACCTTCGTCTTCCGCATCGAGGACACCGACGCCGCCCGGGACTCCGAGGAGTCCTTCGAGGCGATCCTGGACTCCCTGACCTGGCTGGGCCTGGACTGGGACGAGGGCGTGCGCCGCGGCGGGCCCCACGAGCCCTACCGCCAGTCCCAGCGCATGGACCTCTACCGGGAGGTGGCCGCCGAGCTGCTGGAGGCCGGCTACCTCTACGAGTCCTTCTCCACCCCCGAGGAGATCGAGGCCCGTCACCGCGCCGCCGGCCGCGACCCCAAGCTCGGGTACGACGGATACGACCGCGACCTCAGCGATGAGCAGAGGGCGGAGCTGCGCGCCGCCGGCCGCGAGCCGGTCCTGCGCATGCGCATGCCCGACGAGGACATCGTCTTCACCGACCTGGTGCGCGGTGAGATCAGCTTCAAGGCCGGCACAGTCCCCGACTACGTCGTGGTGCGCGCCGGAGGGGATCCCCTCTACACCCTGGTCAATCCGGTCGACGACGCCGCCATGGGCATCACCCATGTCCTGCGCGGTGAGGACCTGCTGTCCTCCACGCCCCGTCAGATCGCCCTGTACCGCGCCCTGGTGGACATCGGACGCGCCCAGGCGATCCCACAGTTCGGCCATCTTCCCTACGTCATGGGGGAGGGCAACCGCAAGCTGTCCAAGCGAGATCCGCAGTCCAATCTGCTCATCCACCGCTACCGGGGGATGATCCCCGAGGGCCTGCTCAACTACCTGGCGCTGCTGGGCTGGTCGCTCAGCGCCGACCGGGACGTCTTCTCCGCGGAGGAGATGATCGCCGCCTTCGATGTCCACGATGTCAACCCCAACCCGGCTCGCTTCGACCTCAAGAAGTGCGAGGCCATCAACGCCGAGCAGGTCCGCCTCCTGGCGCCCGGGGACTTCCGCGACCGCCTGGTGCCCTACCTGGCCGACGCCTACCCCGACCCTCTGGGCCAGGAGCCAGCAGCTCCCTTGGTCTCGGCGAGCTCCTTCGCCGATCTCTCGGCTCGCGAGCAGGAGATCCTGGAGGCCGCCGCGCCTCTCATCCAGACCCGCATCCAGTTGCTGCGCGAGAGCCGGGACATGCTCGGCTTCCTCTTCGTGGAGGATGGCGACCTGCCCATCGACGACAGGGCCGTGGCCAAGCTCAAGGACTCCGCTCCGGCGGTCCTGGATGCGGGCATCGCCGCCCTGGAGGCGCTGGCCCCTGAGGAGTGGACGACGCCGCGGCTCGAGGAGGTCCTTCGCGAGGCCATCGTGGAGGGCGCGGGCATGCCCGAGGGGCAGGGCATCAAGCCCCGCCTGGCCTTCGGACCCCTGCGGGTGGCGATCACCGGCCGGCAGGTCTCCCCGCCCCTGTTCGAGTCCATGGAGATCCTGGGCGCCGCCTCCAGCCTGTCGCGTCTGCGCGCCCTGCGCCTGGCGCTCGCCTGAGAGCGGCCGCGGGGCAAGGCCTGGGACAGGGCCCCACAAGCCCAGGGCCCGGCCGATCCCACGGGATCGGCCGGGCCCTGGCACATGGAGGATGAGGGCGCGGAGTCGCGCTGCTCCTTACTACTCCATGGCACCGGCGTCGATCCCCTCCAGGCGCACGCCGGAGAGGATCTGGTGCCACTGCTCGACGGTGAGGTTGGAGCCCGCCTCGCACAGCAGGAGGATCGCGAACTCGAAGCCGTAGTCGCCCACCACCCGGTCGAAGCGGTACCCCTCATAGGGCCTGGGCCCCACATCCTCGAAGTTCACGGTCGTGGAGAAGACTCGCTCGTAGCCCGCCATGGTGCCGTTGTCATCACGCACGAGATCGACGACCACCGGATCCTGGGCGCTGTAGTCGGTCATGATCGACTCCCTCCTGTTCGCCCTGGTCTCGGAGAGCGCCTTGTCGTCGCCCCGCAACGCCCAGATGGCCTGCTTGGTGTCCCTGGTGACATAGCCGAAGCAGGCCCTGTTGTTGGTGATGTAGCCCTCGATGTTCCCCGATTCCCCGGCAGCGTCGAGGTTGACCACGTCGTCGTTCTGGTACCAGATCGAGGTGTCCTCGTTGTAGAACTTGATGCTCGGGTTCGGCCAGGTCGCCGCGGCGGTGGGCGAGGGGGAGGACGAGGGCTTGGCGGCGGTGGAGGGGGCCGAGGTCTTGCGCCGCACGCTGGAGGGGGTCTCCTCCTTGGCGGGAGCCGCGGTCGAGGGCTTGGCCGTCTTGGTGCGCACTGCGCCGGTCTCCGGATCGCCTCCGGAGGTGTTGGGCAGGATGACCCCGCAGGCGCTCAGCGTCAGCGCCGCGCTCAGGCTGGCCACGATCCCCAGGGATCGCACGAGCGAGCCTCGCGGAGTTGATCGGGTCGTCATCGGCATAGTCACATGAACCTCCACGGTGTGGGAAGGGGAGGGGAGTCTCGGTGAGGAGTCTAGTCGCGTCGGGTCGGCCATCGCACTCCTATGTGCTTGCGCTCACTCCCACAGGATTTGTCGGCCCCGGAGTGGGCGTGTAGATTA
Source organism: Actinomyces slackii (assembly GCF_900637295.1). Taxonomy (NCBI): domain Bacteria; kingdom Bacillati; phylum Actinomycetota; class Actinomycetes; order Actinomycetales; family Actinomycetaceae; genus Actinomyces; species Actinomyces slackii. The sequence goes on from NZ_LR134363.1 coordinate 1,782,208, forward strand.
CGTCCCGCTGCTTCCGACCGGCATCGGTCGTGGCGGTGCGCCCTTGGGGTATGGTGTAATTGGCAACACGACTGATTCTGGTTCAGTTATTCTAGGTTCGAGTCCTGGTACCCCAGCGGAGACCTCTCCACAACTCCATCATGATGCCCCCATCGTTTAGTGGCCTAGGACACCGCCCTCTCACGGCGGCGGCGCCGGTTCGAATCCGGCTGGGGGTACGAGGAGCAGGGCGGTCCACGGATCGTTCGGCTCATCACCAAAGCCCCCATCGTTTAGTGGCCTAGGACACCGCCCTCTCACGGCGGCGGCGCCGGTTCGAATCCGGCTGGGGGTACGAGGAGCAGGGCGATCCGCGGATCGTTCGGCTCATCACCAAAGCCCCCATCGTTTAGTGGCCTAGGACACCGCCCTCTCACGGCGGCGGCGCCGGTTCGAATCCGGCTGGGGGTACCAGCAGACCCGAGTCGCATGCGGCTCGGGTCTTGTGCTGCCAGGGGCGCCAGGCGGTGCGGACCCCGTCTGGGCAGCGGTGGTGGCTACACTGCCGGGGTGACGTACTTTCCCACGCTGAAGACCCCCGGCCCCATTCCCGAGGGGGCCATGCGCATCACCCCTCTGGGCGGACTGGGGGAGGTCGGGCGCAATATGACTGTCTTCGAGGTGGATGGCAGTCTGCTCATCGTCGACTGCGGCGTGCTGTTCCCCGAGGAGCACCAGCCCGGCGTGGACCTCATTCTCCCGGATTTCTCCTCCATCGAGGATCGGATGGATGACGTCGTCGCCCTGGTCCTGACCCACGGGCATGAGGATCACATCGGCGCGGTGCCCTACCTGCTGCGCCTGCGCGAGGACATCCCCCTGGTGGGCTCCGAGCTGACCCTGGCCTTCGTGGAGGCCAAGCTCAAGGAGCACCGCATCACCCCTGTGCTCCGCCGTGTCACCGAGTACGAGGAGGTCGACTACGGGCCCTTCAACGTGGAGTTCGTCGCCGTCAACCACTCCATCCCCGATGCGATGGCCGCCATGATCCGCACCGAGGCCGGCAGCGTCCTGATCACCGGTGACTTCAAGATGGACTCCCTGCCCATCGACGGCCGCATCACGGATCTGCGCTCCTTCGCCCGGTTCGGTGAGGAGGGGGTGGACCTGTTCTGCGTGGACTCCACCAACGCCGAGGTCCCGGGCATGGTCGCCCACGAGAACCAGATCGGGCCGGTGCTCGACGGCGTCTTCGGGGAGTCCGAGGGCCAGATCGTCGTGGCCTCCTTCGCCAGTCATGTCCATCGCGTCCAGCAGGTGCTCGACGCCGCCGCCCTCCACGACCGCCGCGTCGCCCTGGTGGGGCGATCCATGGTGCGCAACATGGGCATCGCCGCCGAGCGCGGATACCTCAAGGTGCCCGACGGCGTCCTCATCGACCCGCGTGACGTCACCTCCCTGCCGCCCCAAGAGCGCGTGCTCATGGTCACCGGCTCCCAGGGTGAGCCCATGGCCGCCCTGAGCCGCATGGCCCACTCCGAGCACCGCAGCGTGACCATCGAGCCGGGGGACACGGTCGTCTTCGCCTCCTCCCTCATCCCGGGCAATGAGAACTCCGTGTTCCGGGTCATCAACCAGCTCATGCGCCTGGGAGCCAGGGTCGTTCACCAGGGCAATGCCAAGGTGCACGTCTCAGGGCACGCCTCCTCCGAGGAGCTCCTGCACGTCTACAACATCGTCCAGCCCCGCAATGTCATGCCCATCCATGGCGAGATCCGCCACCTGGTGGCCAACGGCGCTCTGGCGGTCAAGACCGGCATCGACCCCGCCAACGTCATGCTGTGCGAGGACGGCGTGGCCGTGGACCTTCTTGACGGACACGCCCGCATCGCCGGTCAGGTCCCCTGCGGCTACGTCTACGTCGATGGCTCCTCGGTGGGTGAGATCGATGAGGCCGAGCTCAAGGACCGGCGCATCCTGGCCGAGGAGGGATTCGTCTCGGTCTACGCGGTGGTGGAGACCAAGACCGGCACGATCCTGGCCGGCCCCCACATCCAGGCGCGCGGCATGGCCGAGGACGACTCCGTCTTCGAGGAGATCCTTCCCGAGGTCACGCAGGCCCTGGCGGACGCGCTGCACTCCGGCAACGCCGACTCCCACTCCCTGGCCCAGGTGATGCGCCGCACCCTGGGGCGCTATGTGGGGCGCCGGCTCAGGCGCCGGCCCATGATCGTCCCCGTGGTCATCGAGGCCTGAGAGGAGGAATCGCCAGCGATGACGCTGCACCGGCCGTCCTGCTTCATCTCCACCGGATCGGTCCTCATCGACCTGCCGCTCCATGTGACGCGGATCCCGGCCCCAGGAGGCGCCATCACCGGCACCTCCTCAGGCCCGGCGGTGGGGGGCGGCTACACGGTGGTCTCCGCCGTCGCCCGCCAGGGTCTGCCCGCGGCGCTGGCCGCAACCCTGGGCACCGGCCCCAACTCCGCGCTGGTGCGCCAGGCGATGCGCCTGGACCACGTCGAGCTCCTGGTCGAGGAGCTCGTGGGGGACATCGGCACCTGCACCACGCTCATCGAGCCCTCAGGGCGGCGCACCTTCGTGACCACTGAGGGCGTCGAGGCCGAGCCCCAGCGCGAGGACCTGGAGCGCATCGATCTCATGGCAGGGGACTGGGTCTACGCCACCGGCTACGACCTGGCCCATCCCACCAGCTGCCCGGTGCTCGTCGAATGGCTGCTGTCCATGCCGTCGGAGGCCGGATTCGTCATGGACCTGGGTCCGGTCCAGCCCGACATCTCCGATGCCATCCTCATGCCCCTGCTGCGTCGCTGCACTCTGCTGACCGGTAATGACCTGGAGATGACCCGGCTGGCCTCCCGGCTCGGGGGCCCCGATGCGCTGCGCCGGGCCTGCCCCGAGGCGCTGGTGGTGCGGCGCACGGGCTTTCGCGGATGCGTGCTGTGGCCCTCGGATGGCGGCAGCATCGAGGTCCCCGGATTCGTGCGCACCGTGGTGGACACCACCGGGGCGGGGGACACGCACACCGGCGTGCTCGTCGTCGGACTCATGGATGGCCTGGAGCCCATGATGGCAGCCCGCCGCGCCAACGCCGCCGCCGCCGAGGCCGTGGCGCGCATGGGGCCCGCTCAGGCGCCGCGGCGCGAGGAGATCGACGCTCTGCTGGCCCTGGCCTGATCCCTGGCGCGCAGTCGGTGGAGCGCGAGAGGTGACGCGTTCCTAGTGCTCCGCGGCGGCGTGGCAGGCCCGGCGCCCGCCAGAATCCGATAGTTTCAGGGGCATCATGGCCAATCGTCGCAACACGAGCAGTTCTGCCTCCTCCGGCTCAGGCCGGGGCAGGGGCGCCAGCGCGCATGCCCCCGATCCGCACGCCCCGGGCTCCCAGAGCCTGCCAGGGGCCCGTTACCGCCGCACCGGCTGGGCCTTCGCCATCCTCGGCCTGGCCGGCATGCTGGGCCTGCGCGAGTGGTTCGGCATCTCCGGGACAGCCGGAGCCTTCCTGCACCACATCGCCGCCGGACCGGTGGGCGTGCTGGGCATCATCGTCCCCCTGCTCCTGGGGGCGCTGGGCGTGTCCATGCTGCGCGTCCACCACATGGGCGCGCTCCACGCCCGTGTCGCTGTGGGCTGCCTGGGCCTGCTGACGGCCCTGACCGGCATGATCCAGGTCGGCTCGGGCAACCCCCGCCTGGCCGATGGCATCGCAGGCCTGGAGGAGGCGGGCGGGATACTGGGCTGGCTCGTGGGCTACCCGCTGGTCGTCCTGTTCTCCTCCGTGGGTGCCTTCATCCTGTTCATCCTGCTGGTGGCCTTCTCCGCTCTGGTGGTCTCCGGCAAGACCATCGCCGAGCTGCGCGAGATCCTCATCCAGCGCCGAGCCGCCCTCCTGGGAGACCCTGACGGCACCGATACCCTGGCCCAGCGAGCCCTGGGGCGCGTGCGCCGCACCGGGGCAGGGGGAGACGACCCGGGCTCCACCGCACTGCTGGACTCCTACGACGGCGATGAGGCCTTCCGCTCGGCCCTGGAGACGGAGGGCGGCGGCCGCAAGCGCGGCAACGGGCGCCGCAAGCGCGTCTCCGCCGGCGAGCAGCCGAGTCTTGATCCCGCCCTGGACCAGGCTGGGGACGAGGCCACCTCCCTTCTTGATGAGCCCTTCGTCGAGCCTGAGAGCACCACGCGTATCGCCTCCCACGGCTCCAGCCAGAGCGCGCCCGCCCTGCGACGCTCGCCGGCCAAGCGGCGCGCTCAGGATGAGCCGGCAGCGGCCGCGGACCAGGCGGCCTCCCAGACGGCGGGGGAGGACCCCGATGTCATCAGCGCTGCCCAGTCCTGGGACTTCGATGCCATCACCGCCGAGACCCCTGAGGTCTCGGCCCCCCAGGTGACCGAGGAGCCCGATCTGGCCGACGCCATCGCCATGAGCGACATGGCCCTGCCCGATGGGACGACCTACTCACTGCCCGAGGATGCCCTGCTGGGCCCCGGCCCCGGCCACTCCACGCGCACCCCCGCCAATGACGCCGTCGTCGAGGCCCTCCAGAACGTCTTCGCCGAGTTCAATGTCGATGCCACGGTCACCGGCTACACCCGCGGCCCTCAGGTCACGCGCTACGAGGTCGCCCGTGGTCGCGGCGTCAACGTCTCGCGCATCACCGGGCTGGAGAAGAACATCGCCTACGCGGTGGCCTCCGATGAGATCCGCCTGCTGACGCCGATCCCCGGCAAGAGCGCCATCGGCATCGAGATCCCCAACTCCGACCGTGAGATGGTCAAGCTGGGTGATGTGCTGCGGTCCCAGGCCGCCAAGAAGCAGTCCCACCCCCTGGTGGTGGGGCTGGGCAAGAATGTCGAGGGCGACTACGTGGTCACCAACCTGGCCAAGACCCCCCACCTGCTGGTGGCCGGCCAGACCGGCTCGGGAAAGTCCTCCTTCGTCAACTCCATGATCACCTCCATCATGATGCGCGCCACCCCCCAGGAGGTGCGGATGGTCCTGGTGGACCCCAAGCGCGTGGAGCTGACCATCTACGAGGGAATCCCTCATCTCATCACCCCGATCATCACCTCCCCGAAGAAGGCCGCCGAGGCCCTGGAGTGGGTGGTGCGGGAGATGGACGCTCGCTACGACGACCTGGCCTCCTTCGGGTACAAGCACATCGACGACTTCAACAAGGCCGTGCGCGCCGGGGACGTCCAGCCCCTGCCGGGCTCTCAGCGGGAGGTCAGCCCCTACCCCTACCTCCTGGTCGTCGTCGACGAGCTGGCCGACCTCATGATGACCGCGCCCAAGGATGTCGAGGCCTCCATCCAGCGCATCACCCAGTTGGCCCGAGCCGCCGGCATCCACCTCATCCTGGCCACCCAGCGGCCCGTGGCCCAGGTGGTGACAGGGCTGATCAAGTCCAATGTCCCCTCGCGCCTGGCCTTCGCCACCGCCTCCCAGCTCGACTCGCGCGTCATCCTGGATCAGAACGGCGCTGAGACCCTCACCGGCCAGGGCGACGCCCTCTACCTGGGTCCGGGCGCCTCCAGCACGGTGCGCATCCAGGGCTCCTGGGTCACCGAGACCGAGATCCGCTCGGTGGTCGACCATGTCAAGGCCCAGCTGACCCCCGAGTACCGCGAGGACGTCGTGGTCCCGGAGGTCAAGAAGCAGATCGACGAGGAGATCGGCGACGACATGGACCTGCTGCTGCAGGCCGCCGAGCTCATCATCACCAGCCAGTTCGGCTCGACCTCCATGCTTCAGCGCAAGCTGCGCGTGGGCTTCGCCAAGGCCGGGCGCCTCATGGACCTGCTGGAGTCCCGTGAGGTCGTGGGTCCCTCGGAGGGGTCCAAGGCCCGCGATGTCCTGGTTCAGCCCGAGCAGCTCGAGGAGACCCTGGCCTGGATCCGGGGCGACGGCGCCGCCCCCGACCAGGGCGAGTCCCAGGCCGACTCCCAGGCCGACCAGGCCCCTGAGCCGGCCGCGGGCGAGCCGCGAACCGTGTCCCTGCCCGCCAACCGCTACGCCACTGATCCCCTGGAGGGGGAGGCCGACCTGCCGGAGTCGCAGTCCTGGGAGGACGATGCCGCCGAGGAGGACTCTCAGGACGCCTGGTCCCTGACCGGCCGCGGTCCCTCCTGGTGAGGGGCCGCGCGGCCGGTCAGCTCTGCCCGTCGCCGGTCGGCGTGCTGGTGGCAGTCGGCTGAGCCGTGGCCTCAACGACGGCCGCGATCTGCTCCTCGGTGAGAACCGTGGGCTCGGCCCCGCTGGGGGAGGGCGGGGCATCGGCCATGGTGGAGGGGTCGACGACCTCCTGCAGCGCGCTCCAGCGCCGCTCGATCTCCTCGGCCGGGATCGCCAGGCCCTCGGGCCGCTCGCCGTCATGCAGGGCGGCCAGGTCCCTGACGACGTGACCGGCGGCGATATCGGTGGTGAAGGGGCGCCACTGCAGTCCCTCAACGCTCACCGTGCCGTCCCCATGGGCCGTGATGTCCGCCCACACGAGCAGGCCGACGTCGGAGAGCAGGGCGGCACTGGACTCGTCCTGGTTGGAGATCGCGTTGCCCGCCGAGTAGGAGACCCACATGCCCTTGCCGTCCACGCCGCCCTCCAGCTTGACCGACTGCTGGGGGACATGGGGGTGGGCGCCGAAGAGGAGATCGACCTCCGCGGTGTTGGCCAGGGCCTGGGCGTACTCGATCTGCTCGTGATCGGGCGTCGTGGAGTACTCCTGGGTGCCGACCTGTGCGTGGGCCACCACCAGATCCGCGCCCGCGGCGCGCGCCCGGATCGCCGCCTGCTTGACGGCCTCGGCGTCATTGACCGCCACCGAGTGGCCGGTGGGATCCTCATACCCGTTGAGGTTGTGGGTGGTGGAGATCTGAGCGATCGTGATGGTCCTGCCCTCGCGCTGGAGCTCGTAGAGCTGGAAGGGGATGGCCGCGTCCTCGGCCGAGCGGAAGGTCCCGGCGTGTCCCATGCCATTGGCCTCCAGGGCATCCAGGGTGGCCTCGACGCCCTCCTGGCCGCGGTCCACGGAGTGGTTCGAGGCCGTCGCGCAGCCGTCCCAGCCCATGGCCGCCAGGGAGGACACCACCTGGGCGGGCATGCCGAAGGAGGGGTAGCCGGTGTAGACGCCGTCGGGTGCGACGGGCACCTCCAGCCCGCACAGGGCGAGATCCAGGCCCTCGACCCAGGGGGTCTGCGCCTCCATGAGCGGGGCGATGTCCCCCGAGGCCTGCGGCGTGGATTCCAGGACCGGAATATGCATGAGCACATCGCCCGCGTAACCCACGGTGAAGGACACATCCTTGGCCGTGGGGGAGGCCGATGCGCCCGATGGCTCATCGGTGGCCACGGCGCCCGCCGTCACCTGCGACCCGGGGCCGGAGCCCCAGTAGCGGTCAGTCAGCGCCCATGCCGCCGCGGCAGCCAGGGCGACGACGGCGCACACCGCGATGGGCTTCCCCCATCGCCGCGAGTGGGGGGCGTGGGATGCTGCGGACAGTCTCTCGCCCCGGTGCGACTGCCCGGCCAGGAGCGGCCTGCGGGTATCAGGGTCGGGGCCCGAGGCCTTGTCCGGGCTGCTGCTGGGATCTGGAGGCACGGTGGAGGGCACGGGTGCAGAATACGGCGCGGACCTGAATGGCCGATGGGGAATGCGCGCTCCGATCCTGGGGCCCGACGCAGCGTGAAGGAGCCGCCCGTCCTCTCAGCGCCCCGCCGCGGGGAATTCGGGGCGCGTTGTGGCCCGCGCCGGTAGGCTTGTCTCTTGATGAACGCCACCACTCAACCCAGCGCGGCGGAGCGGCCGCAGTCGGCGCCTGTGCTCAACATAGCCAATGCGCTGACGGTGCTGCGGCTCATCCTCGTGCCCGTCTTCATCTACCTCATGCTCCTGGAGGGCCACGGCCCCCGATTGGCAGCGCTCGTGGTGTTCGTGGGGGCCGCCATCACCGATCAGCTCGATGGGCAGTTGGCGCGCTCGCGCAACCTTGTCACCGACTTCGGCAAGATCGCCGACCCGATCGCCGACAAGGCCCTGACCATGACGGCGTTCATCCTGCTGAGCCTGGAGGGCAGCCTGTGGTGGTGGGTCACCATCGCCATCATCGTGCGCGAGCTGGGCATCACTGTGCTGCGGTTCTTCATGCTGCGTCGCGCCGTCATGGCCGCCTCGCGCGGGGGCAAGCTCAAGACCGTGCTGCAGATCGCGGGGCTCGTGGGCCTGCTGGTGCCCTGGGGGGCGCTTCCCTGGCAGGGCCTGGCCCAGGGACTGATGACCCTGGCCTACGTCATCATCGGCGCTGCCCTGGTGGTCACGGTGGTCACCGGACTTGACTACGTGCGCCAGGCCCTCGCGCTGTCCCGGCGCGCCCCGGGGCGCGACTGATGGATGGGCTCGGGGGCGCGATCGCGGCGACGGCCGCCGGGCTGCTGGAGGCCGCGGCGCGCCAGGACCTGCGGCTGGCGGTGGCGGAGTCACTGACCGGCGGGCAGGTGGCGGCCTCCCTGGTGGCGGTTCCCGGAGCCTCTCGGGTGCTGATGGGAGGCGTGGTCGCCTATGCCACGCGGATCAAGGCCGAGGTCCTGGGGGTCGATGCGCAGCGCCTGGAGCGCACGGGCCCGGTGGACGCCGTCGTCGCCATCCAGATGGCTGAGGGCGCCGCTCGGATCATGGGGGCGGAGGTCGGGTTGGCGACCACCGGTGTCGCGGGGCCCGGTCCTGCTGATGGCCATGAGGCCGGTCAGGTGCATATCGCCGTGGTGGCCCCTGGCGCCAGCGCTCACCGTGAGCTGCGCCTGGCCGGCGACCGCGACCGGGTTCGCGAGGGCGCCGTGGAGGCGGTGCTCCTCCTCGCCCGTGAGATGCTGGACACATCTGCTGGCGCAGATGGGTCCGCGCCGGCTGGGGAGCCCTGATTCCCACGGCGATCCTGCCTGCCAGTGCGGCGTTCAGGGCGGGGCGTTCGCTGCATGCACGGGGCTTAGTCGGCTTTAAGGTTCTTTTCAGGAACGTTGGTCAGGATCGCATCATCGCCGCAGGGGGCACTGCTCACGCGGCGGGAATGAATCCACGACGCGAATGGTTGTGCCTGACGATGAACAACACGACTCACCCCCGTACCTCCCGTCCGAACAATAGGATGCCGGTGCGCCAGGCGCCTGCCGCAGGGTACGGTGCTGCCGTGGATACGCACAGGCAAGACAGCGTCCTCCTTCGCCGCGAGATCGGCGAGGTCCTGCGCAGCGTCCGTCAGCATCAGGGGCGCACCCTGCGCGAGGTCTCCTCCCAGGCCCGGGTCTCCCTCGGCTACCTCTCCGAGGTGGAGCGGGGGCAGAAGGAGGCCTCCTCGGAGTTGCTGGCCTCGATCTGCCAGGCTCTCGACGCCCCGCTGTCCATGGTGCTGCGCGAGGTCTCGGATCGGGTCGCCCTCAGCGAGGGCGTGGCCATTCCGGACACGGTTCCCGAGGAGTTGATCCGCCAGCAGGGCATCGCCCTGCGCTGAGGCGCGGCGCCCATCCGACCATGCACTCCCCGGCTGCCTCGGCAGGCCGGGGAGTGCTGCGCATTGAGGGGGATCGCAACGCGAGGGCCGGTCGAGGCGCCGCTCAGGAGGAAAGATGAAGCACTCGGAGTTCTGGGCCGCCGTGGAGACGGTGTTCGGTGCGGCGCATGGGCGCTCCCTGGTGCAGGACCTGGTGCTGGGCCCCTGGGGCAGGACGGGCGCCCAGGCCCTGGAAGCCGGGGTGGCGCCCCGGGAGGTCTGGTCCGCGCTGTGCGATGAGACGGGGCGCAGCGAGGCTGAGCGCTGGGTGATCCGCATCGATCCGCCCCGGAGGGGGTCGGGCTCTCCAGGGACTTGCGGATAGGCGACACGCCGGGCGGCAACGATGCCGCAATCGAACATATGTTCGGGTACCGTTCTCCACGGACGACGGCGCCGCGCCCTGTGCCCACAGGGGCATCCAAGGCGCGGTGAAAGATGTCAGTGGTCGGGCATACCGTCGTACCAGAGCCCCGGAGAGGGGATCGTGCACATAGACCAGCCATGCCCGCCGCGGCTGAGAGCCGCCCGAGACTGACAGGGGAGAACCATGCCCGCAGCAACCCAGACCCAGGACCGCTCCAAGGCCCTGGCCACCGCGCTCGCACAGATCGACAAGAGCTTCGGCAAGGGCTCGGTCATGCGCCTGGGCGATGACACCCGCCCGCCCGTGGCCGTGATCCCCACCGGCTCGGTGGCCCTCGATGTCGCACTGGGCGTGGGAGGCTTCCCCCGTGGCCGTATTGTCGAGGTCTACGGTCCGGAGTCCTCGGGAAAGACCACCGTGGCCCTGCACGCCGTGGCGAGCGCCCAGCGCGCGGGGGGCAATGCCGCCTTCATCGACGCCGAGCACGCCCTGGACCCGGTCTACGCCCAGGCGCTGGGAGTGGACATCGACAACCTCCTGGTCTCCCAGCCGGACACTGGCGAGCAGGCCCTGGAGATCACCGACATGCTCATCCGCTCCGGGGGACTGGACATCATCGTCATCGACTCTGTGGCCGCCCTGGTGCCCAAGGCTGAGATCGAGGGCGAGATGGGGGACTCCCATGTGGGCCTGCAGGCGCGCCTGATGAGCCAGGCCCTGCGCAAGCTGACCGGGGCGCTGTCCTCGACCGGCACCACGGCCATCTTCATCAACCAGCTGCGCGAGAAGATCGGCGTGTTCTTCGGCAACCCGGAGACCACCACCGGGGGCAAGGCGCTGAAGTTCTACTCCTCGGTGCGCCTGGATGTGCGCCGCACCGCCACGCTCAAGGACGGCGATCAGCCCGTGGGCAACCGCACCCGCGTCAAGGTGGTCAAGAACAAGATGGCCCCGCCCTTCAAGCAGGCCGAGTTCGACATCCTCTACGGCCAGGGCATCTCCCGCGAGGGCAGCCTGCTGGACCTGGGCGTGGACAACGGGGTGGTGCGCAAGTCGGGCGCCTGGTTCACCTACGGGGAGGATCAGCTCGGCCAGGGCAAGGAGAATGCGCGCACCTTCTTGCGGGACAACCCCCAGCTCGCCGGGGAGATCGAGGAGAAGATCCTGGCTGCCCTGGGCATCGGCGAGCCGGGGCGCAAGGCCCGCGAGGCTGAGGCCGAGCAGAAGGCCGCCGCTGAGCAGGAGGCCGTTGAGCAGGCTCTGGCCCAGGCCGCTGACGGAGCCGCCGCCAGTGCTGTCAAGACCGCCCGCAAGGCCCGCAAGAGCACCAGGAGCACCAAGGCCTCGGAGGCCGCCGCGGGCGCCAAGGAGGATACCGAGACTATCTTCGGTGAGGACGCCGGGGGCTTCTGATGCCCTGGCTCACGCCTGATGCCCACACCCGGGCGGTTGAGCAGGCTCGGGAGATCGCCCTTGGCCGTCTGGATCGCAGCGCCGTTCCCCGGGCGGCCCTGGCCGAGCTCCTGGAGCGCAGGGACGTCGACCCCCGGGTGGCCCAGGAGGTGCTCGACCGCCTGGAGTCAGCGGGTCTGATCGATGATGCCGCCTATGCGCAGCGCCTGGCGCGCACCCGATTCGCCGAGAAGGGGGCGGCCAGGCGCGCCATCGCCGATGAGCTGCGCCGCAAGGGCCTGGGGGAGGAGACCATCGCCTTGGCCCTGGAGCAGATCGATCCCGAGGATGAGAACCAGGCGGCCCTGGCCCTGGCCCGCAAGAAGCTCGCCTCCACCCGCGCCCTGCCCCCGCAGGTGCGTCGCCGCCGCACGGCCGCGCTGCTGGGGCGCAAGGGCTACAGCCAGGAAACCGCCGCCCGCGCCATCGAGGCCGCCCTGGCCGATGAGGGCACGGCCTGAGCCCCTCCCCGGGCAGCCGAGGCCCGGCTGAGCGGGCGCGAATCGCGATGAGTGCTCTAGGCTTGCGCGATGATCAATGAGGCTCGCACCAGCGCCTGCCACCACGGGCGCATTGACCCTGTCGCTCTTGCTGCCCGTGCCGGCATCCAGTCCGATCATGTCATCCCCTACGGACGGGAGATGGCCAAGATCGATCTGGCTGCCCTCCCGGATGAGCCGAAACCGGCGGAGCCGGCGGGGGCCGATGCATCCGCCGGTCGGTCCGAGAGCGCCAACTACGTCGTCGTCACCGCCGTCACCCCGACGCCCTTCGGGGAGGGCAAGACCACCACCGCCATCGGGCTGGCTCAGGGACTGGCCCGCATCGGCAATCGCGCGGTCCTGACCCTGCGGCAGGGCGCCATGGGACCGACCTTCGGAATCAAGGGCGGGGCAGGCGGAGCGGGCCAGGCCAGGATCCTTCCCGCCGAGCAGGCCGGGCTCCACCTGACTGGGGACTTCCATGCCGTGACGGCCGCCCACAACCTGCTGTCGGCGATGATCGACAACCACCTCCACCACGGCAATGAGTTGGGCATCCAGGAGCGCACCATCACCTGGCCGCGGGTCCTGGATGTCAATGACCGCTCGCTGCGCCACATCATCACCGGGCTGGGCGCCGCGACGGATGGCGTGACCCGCCAGGCCTCCTTCGACATCACCCCGGCGAGCGAGGTCATGGTCATCCTGTCCCTGGCCACCGGTCTGGCCGACCTGCGCGCCAGACTGGGGCGCATCATCATCGCCAAGGGGCGCATCGGCTGGGTCACCGCTGAGGACCTGGGCGCCGCCGGAGCGATGTGCGCCCTGTTGCGCGAGGCGCTGGAGCCCAATCTCCTGCGCACAGGGGAGGGCGTGCCCGTGCTGCTCCACACCGGCCCCTTCGGGAACATCGCCACCGGCTGCTCCTCCATCATCGCCGACCGCCTGGCCGCCCAAGGGGTGGGGGAGGGCGGTTATGTGCTCACCGAGGCGGGCTTCGGCGCGGATATGGGGCTGGAGCGCTTCATCGATGTCAAGTGCGCGCGCTCCGGCATGAGCCCGAGGGTCGCCGTCGTGGTGGTCAGTGTGCGCGCCCTCAAGGCGCACAGCGGCCGCCACCGCGTGGTCTCGGGCAAGGATCTGCCCGAGGAGATGCTGGCGCCCAGTGCCGAGGATGTCCGGGCCGGCGCCGACAACCTGCTCAAGCACCTGGAGATCGTGCGGGGACTGGGATTGAGCCCGGTGGTGGCCATCAATGTCTTCCCCACCGATCACGACTGCGAGATCGAGGAGATCAGGGCCATCGCCCGCCAGGCGGGCGCGCGCGTGGCCGCCTCCCGGCCCGTGACCGATGGGGGCGCAGGATGCGAGGAACTGGCTCAGGCCGTTGTGGACGCCTGCCGGGAGTCCACCGGCCAGGCTCAACCCCTGTACCGCGCTGATGACGACCTGCGCACCAAGATCTCCGCGATTGCCACGATGTACGGCGCCCAGGGCGTGGACTACCAGCCGGCGGCCAGCCGCCTGCTGGAGGCCTACGAGGCTGATGGCTTCGGCAACCTGCCCGTCCTGATCGCCAAGACGCCTTTGTCACTGTCCGCCGATCCGAGCCTCAAGGGCGCGCCCACCGGCTGGCGCCTGCCCGTGCGCGAGGTGCGCCTGGCCGCCGGGGCCGGCTACGTCTACGCCATCTGCGGGAACCTGTCGACCATGCCTGGCCTGCCCAGTCATCCGGCGGCCCAGGACATCGACGTCGACACCACCACCGGAGCGATCCTGGGGCTGCGCTGATGGCTCACAGGCCCGGATCGGGCAGGTCCTCCAGCCGCACTAGGTGCCGATCGCTGATCTGCTCGACCTTGGCCACGCGCCTGCGGTACTTGGGCTCGTCCAGGAAGTCGGTGGTCATCCACACCCGCACGATTTCCAGGGCGATGGCCGAGCCGATGATCTTGCCCCCCAGGCACAGCACATTGGAGTCGGTGTGCTCCCGGGCGAGTCCCGCGCAGAAGGGATCCTGGCACACCACCGCTGTCAGCCCATGCACCCGATTGGCGATGAGGGCAGAGCCGTAGCCGACGCCGTCCACGAAGATCCCGCGCTCAGCCTGCCCTCGCGCCACCGCGAGGGCGGCTGGGTAGACATGATCGGACAGGTCCGCGGCCTGGGTGCCTGGAGCCCCGAAGTCACTGGTCGTGTGCCCCTGGTCCTCGAGCCAGGCCGCGATCTCACGCTTGAGCGGGTAGCCGGCATGGTCACTGGCGAGCGCGATATGCATGTGATGAGCATAACGTGCCGGTGGCAGGCTGTGGTCGACTTCAGTGTGTGGGCACCATTCCTTCGAGGGTCGGGACGGTGCGCGTCTGGTGGGTCAGGCGAACAGCATGGAGTGTTGCTCTACATGTCAGCAGGTGCAGGCAGTAAGACTAAGAGGCTGCGTGGATTGATGGGCGAGGCGAAGGGGTGGACAGGCGGGAGGTCACGAGTATATTACGGCGAGGTTCGTGTCTCCGATCCTTGGGAGGAGCGTCATGAGCGCATCATCCGCGTCATCGCAGCGAGGACTGGCCGTCGCGGCGACAGCCGCTCTGGCCGCCAGTCTTGTGGCCTGCTCATCCGGGCAGAACGCCGGTTCCGAGGCATCACTGCCCAGCTACAACCCCTCCGCCAACCCATCAGCCTCCGCCGGCCCCTCAGGAGCACCAGTCTCGACCGGTGCCTCCTCCGCGGCGTCAGGCGACTCCAGTGCGGCTACCGCGACCATCACTGCCGAAGAGCTCTCCCAACCCGACATCGAGTACACCGTCACCGGCATTCCGGAGGACCTCAGTGCAGAGCAGGTCGAGGTTCTCAAGGCTTACGTCACCTATGACGCGCGCACCTGGCAGGGGGCGAGGGAGGTCAGCGGAATCGAGAGCATTGAACCGCTGATGACCGGCACCGTTCTGGACAACTACCGTTCATTCTACAGCGAGTTGCAGTCCTCCGGGACTCATTATGAGGGCTCGTATACGGCCGAGGTCCTCTCGGTTGATGTCGCCCAGGGCGGTGATGAGGCAACGGTGCAGACCTGCAGCGATTACACTCGCATGAAGCGAGTCGATGAGACGGGTCAGGAAGTCCAGCGAACGGATGGATCCACATATGAGTTGGATCAGATCGTTATGAGCAATGTAGGGGGTAAATGGATCGTTCTCAGTATCGACGGAGGGTCGGTGGAGACATGCTGATGCGCTTTCGACACATGTTCTCTTCGCCCATGATGGCCGTCATGGCGTTCATTCTTCTTCTGTGTCAGAGTATTGGCACCCCGGCGCACGCTATGAGGACGAACTCCGGCGGGTCCTCTGAGGAGTCCGCTGATGGCTCGGTGACGATCACCGTCTCGGTGGAGTCGACGTCGGCCTCCGGTGGCTCATCGGGTGGTGGCGGCGGAGCGACCACCACCTCAGGCAGCGTGGAGACCACGGTCAAACCGATCTGCTACTACAAGCCCTCGTATACCAATGAGCAGGTCATCGAACTCTATGATGACCTCAAGGATCGGTTCAAATGGTCTGAGAAGACGCGGGATGAAAGGCGCAACAAGCTCTACCCGGGCGCGGAGTCCTACGTGGGTCAGGCCGGGCAGTGGTACAAGTCGTTCTGCGACCGAACCCGCGCCGAGGATGACGAGCAATTCAGGGCGGCCGTCAAGGCCTTCGCACCAGGCCGTGTCTACGCGAAGTGGGTCCCCGCCGGCTCACCGCCTCCTATCCCGCCCGTGGACGGCAAGACCCTGGCGCGGGCGGCCATGAAGGCCATCACCATCCCCCCGCCCACCATCGACCGCAATCCCCGCCTGGATGGCTCCGAGGCCACCGTCGTGGGCTATGAGACCTGGGTATGGGCCACGGGCGAGACTCCCAGCGAGGTTCGGGCCACCGCCACGGCCGGCACCTCCTCCGCCCAGGTCACGGCCGCCTCCACCGGCCTGAAGCTGGAGGCCCCGGACAGCCAGGCCACGTGCACCGGATTCGGCCGGCCCTGGACCTCCGACCTGCCGAGCAACGCGACCAGCAACTGCACCCTGGTCTTCACCCGCTCCAGCGCCCACCTGGGCGGGACCACGCCCCTGACCGTCTCGGTGAACTACCACACCACCTTCACCGCCTCGGACGGCACCAGCGGCGGACTGGGAGTAGTCTCCACCCGCACCGAGACCTCCATCCCCGTCGCCGAGGTCCAAACCCTCAACACCACCGACGACTGAACCACCCGGCCTCCAAGTCGGCCTGCAGCAGCGGGGGCTGGTTCGCCCCGGCGATCACCACCCCAGGGGGATGCCGTGGCCTGAGAATGGAGCAGCGGGCGTGAGGACTCTCCTGGACCATGAAGCGAGATTCGACACCTCAACTTCTGCAGGCCCTCATGCCCGCCACCGTGCAGCACCACATCCCACCTATCTGTGCACACTCTGATCGTGGGGCTGGGTGCGGAATGCCGCACCCAGCCCCACGATCAGTCCCGTTGCGACGGCGGCTCCCGCCGGCCGCTACTCGGTGTGCGAGGAGGTCTCGAACAGGAGATTGACCTGCTCGTTGTACTCGGTGAGGGTTGAGGCCGGAACCCGGTCCGCCCAGACCGCATCGATGGCCGGGGTGACGATGGCCTTGACGTCGGCGCCGAAGTAGGTCAGCGGGAAGTAGAAGGTCGTCCCGTTCTCCACATGCTGGGTGAAGGGCTCGGTGGGCAGCCCGGTCTTCTGGAAGACCTTGATCGCCTTGTCCGAGGAGGAGGAGATCGCCGGGAAGACCACCCCGGCCTCCGCCACGATGTCCTGGGCCTCAGCGGTGCCCAGGAAGGCCACCCACTTCGAGGCCGCCTCGATCTTCGTGGACTGCTTGGAGATGGAGTCCCCCAGCCCGTTGAACAGGGAGGCGGAGGAGCCGCTGGGGCCCACCGGGTTGGCGGCCACACCCACATTGAGGTCCAACTGGGCGAAGGTGTTGAACATCCACGAGCCGTGGATGGACATGGCCACCTTGCCGGACCCGAGCTGGACGTCGGTGCTCGTGGCGTCGGAGAAGGCGCCGTTGGGATTCATGAAGCCCTTGTCGACCAGGCCGAAGTACCAGTCGAGGGTCTTGTGGAACTCCTTGTCGTCATACCGGTAGCGCGTCCCCCAGGTCTTCTTGTCCGTGTACAGCCAGTCATTGCCCATCGAGCCGGTGAAGGGGCTCCACTGGGTCTGGCCATCATTGGAGCCGGCATCCTGGATCCCGATGCCGTAGGTGGCGATGTGCTTGGGGTCGAAGCCCTTCTCATCCCCGCGCACGCCATTGCGGTCCACGGTCAGGCGGGCCAGGATCTTCTCGAAGGTGCCGCCGTCGTCGGGATTCCAGGACCAGGTGGCCAGGTCCTTCTCGGTCAGGCCCGCCTCGGCCACCATGTCCTTGTTGTAGAAGACAGCCTCGGTGTCCCAGTCCTTGGGGCAGCCGTACTGGTTGCCGTCCTCGCCCTTCCACAGGTCGATGAGGCCCTCCTGGAAGGCCTCCTCATCAACATCGGCCCAGGCGGCCTGCTTGTTGAGGGGCACCAGGACATCGAGGTCGACGAACTGGGCGAACTTGGCGATGTGGTCGGTGAAGACATCCGGGCCGGTGCCGGCGATGAAGCCGGCCGTCAGCTTGGTCCAGTAGTCATCCCAGCCGATCTGCGTGATGCGCACCGTGATGCCGGTCTTGGCCTTGAAGACCTCCGCGCACTTCTCGTAGGCGGGCTGCTGCCCGGCATCCCACAGCCAGTAATCGATCGTGTTGGGGTCGCCGGCCGAGCGCTGAGGGGAGCAGGCGCCAAGGGTGGCCGCGCCGGCCGCGGCGGTCAGGGCGCCCAGCGCGCCCAGGGCCGTGCGGCGGGTCAGTAGGGGGGCGGCCGTGTCGCGGCCGCGCGAGCGAGATGAAGGCAGGGGAGTCATGGGTACCTCACTTGATTCCGGTGAAGCCGATGGAGTTGACGATGCGCTTGGCCGCGGCCATGAACAGCAGCATGATCGGCAGGGCGGCCACGAGCGTGGCGGCCATGAGGCCGGACCAGTCGGGCCCGGTCTGGGGGGCCTGGGACTTGAAGACGGCCACGGCCACGGTCAGGACCCGCGAGGAGTCCGTGTAGGAGACCAGCAGGGGCCAGAAGTAGTCGTTCCAGGCGGTGATGTAGGTCAGGATCGCCAGCGTGGTGATCGGGGCCTTGGCCATGGGGAGGATGAGCTGGAAGAAGACGCGGATCTTCGAGGCGCCGTCCAGCAGGGCGGCCTCCTCCAGCTCCCGGGGGATGTTCATGAAGAACTGCTTGAGGAAGAACACCGCGAAGGGCGTCATGAACATGGTCGGCAGGGCCACCCCCAGCAGGGAGTCGATGAGCCCGAGCTGCTTGACCAGGACGAAGTTGGGCAGCAGGGTGAAGATCGAGGGCACCATGAGGGCGGCCAGGAAGATCGTGAAGACGGTGTCGCGCCCCTTCCAGCGCAGGCGGGCGAAGGAGTAGGCGGCCATGGCCGAGAAGAAGACCTGACCCACCGTGACCAGGGTGGCCACGATCACGGAGTTGCCTAGGTAGACCCAGAAGTTGAGCTGGGCGCCCGAGCCGCCGTCGGCCTGGGCCTCCTCGATGGTCTGCAGCCCGAAGACGCGCGCGAATCCACGCAGGTTGGCGTCCACGGGAAGGAGCGAGGTGGGGTCGGAGGCCAGGCCCGCATTGGCGGACAGGGCCGTGCGCAGCACCCAGTAGAAGGGAAGCAGCGTGATGATCATGAACAGGATCATGGCCGCCCAGGCCAGGATGCGGCCGAGGTTCAGGCCGGGCTTGTCCGCCTGGGCGCTCGAGGCCGGTGAGGCAGTGGTCGTCGCGTTGCTCATTGTCTGTCCTCTCTCAGTCCAGGTCCGTCTGGCCAGCGCGCGTCATGCGGTACTGGGCGATGGTGATGACGGCCAGGACGATGAGCAGCCCCACGGCCATGGCCGAGGCGTAGCCGAACTGGAAGCGCCCGAAGGCCATGTCGTAGATGTAGAACTGCAGCACCCGGGTGGCGTTGACCGGGCCTCCGGCGGTGGTCACCGAGACGGTGTCGAAGACCTGGAAGGAGCCGATCATCGTCATGATGAGCACCAGGGCCAGGATGGGGCGCAGCAGCGGCACCGTGATGCGCCAGAACATCGTCCACTCCGAGGCGCCGTCGACCTTGCCGGCCTCGTAGACCGTTCCCGGGATGGCCTGCAGCCCGGCGAAGATGAGCAGGGCCGTGTAGCCCACGTGGCGCCACACGTTGATCAGGGCGATGGTGGGGATGGCCATGGTCGAGGAGAAGAAGTTGACGCTCTCCCCGGTCAGGGCGGTGATGAGCTCATTGGTGATGCCCAGGGTGTTGTCCAGGATCCACAGCCACAGCATCGCCACCACGACATTGGAGACCAGGTAGGGGGTCAGCACGATGGAGCGCACCAGGGTGGACTGGGTCAGTCGCTGCATGAGCACGGCAAGGGCCAGGGCCAGGATCGTCTGGACGCCGATGTTGATGATCACGTACTGCAGGGTCACCCACACCGCGTTCCAGAAGATCGCGTCGAAGACCATGCGCTCGTAGTTGGCCAGGCCGTTGAACTGCTCGGGGGTCAGCAGGTTGTACTCGGTGAAGGACAGCCAGATCCCCCTGATCAGGGGCCACAGGAAGAAGGTGACCAGGCCGATTGTGGCTGGGATGATGAATGCGATGCCCAGGACGCGATCGTCCTTGGCGCGCCGTCTGCCGACTGCGGGCGCAGTCGCGGTCGTTGTGCTCACAATGGCTCCATTCAGCGCGATGCGGGGATGATGGGGACTGCCGCACACCTGGCAGCAGAATCGTGTGGACAGTAGGGCCGCCCTCCGTCCTCTGTGACGCAGGTATCAGCCCCTGGCGTACCTTAGCCGCTCGAAAGCCGCTCACAAACACGGCTCATCCGGGACTGCTCATATGTGCACATATTCGACCGACGGCGTGCACTGTGGTGCGACGTCATGTGATGGGAACCACGTCCTGGGATCAAGGTCCTGGCTGTCATGGCTACTAAGGCTGCCCTTAAATTGAGCGCATGAGTCGTCGTACCGCCTTCGCGCTGTCAGCCGCCGGTCTCCTGGCCGCCGGCACCGCGCTTGCCCTGGCCGCCCGCCCGGCCCGCCCCGCCGTCGCTGAGCAGATCACCCGGGAGGGCGCCGGGCGCCCTCCGCGCATCGTCATCGCCGGCGGCGGCTACGTGGGCTTCTGCACCGCCCGCGCCCTGCGCGAGCGCCTGGGCACCGACCAGGTGGAGATCGCCGTGATCGACCCCAGGCCCTACATGACCTACCAGCCCTTCCTGCCGGAGGTCGCCGCCGGATCCATCCAGCCCCGCCACGTCATCGCCTCCCACCGCCGCTCCCTGGCCGGGTGCACGATCCTGACCGGCTCGGTCTCCGGCATCGACCACGCCTCGCGCACCATCACCATCACCCCTCCGGTGCCCGAGTCCACGCATGAGGCTCCCGAGCCCTACAGCATCGGCTACGACCACCTCGTCCTGGCCCTGGGCGCCGAGGCCCGCACCCTGCCCATCCCCGGCCTGGCCGAGCAGGCGCTGGGGTTCAAGCAGGTCGAGGAGGCCCTGGCCCTGCGCAACCGGGTCCTGTCGCGCATCGAGGACGCCGCCTCCACCTGGGACGCCCAGCGCCGGGCGCGCCTGCTGACCTTCGTGTTCGTCGGAGGCGGCTTCGCCGGGGTGGAGGCCATCGCCGAGCTGGAGGACATGGCCCGGGCCTTCGTGTCCACCATCGACTCGGTGGAGCAGGACGATGTGCGCTTCATCCTGGTGGAGGGCTCGCGCCGCATCCTGCCCGAGCTGACCGAGGAGCTCTCGGGTTACGGCCTGGAGCAGTTGCGCGAGCGCGACATCGACGTGCGGCTCAACACCTTCCTGACCTCCTGCGTCGATGGCCACGTGGTCCTGTCCGATGGCAGCGAGTTCGACGCTGACACGATCGTGTGGACCGCGGGCGTCAAGGCGGCCCCGGTGCTGGCCGACTCGGACCTGCCCATCGAGTCCCGCGGGCGGGTCACCACCCTGCCCACCCTCCAGGTCGCCCGCGAGGGCGAGGTGATCGAGGGAGCCTGGGCGGCCGGCGACTGCGCGGCGGTCCCGGATGTCACCAGCGAGGAGGAGGGC
The DNA here is from genome assembly GCF_900637295.1 of Actinomyces slackii. NCBI lineage: Bacteria > Bacillati > Actinomycetota > Actinomycetes > Actinomycetales > Actinomycetaceae > Actinomyces > Actinomyces slackii. Next base: position 1,803,258 of record NZ_LR134363.1, read on the forward strand.
GCCACCTGCGCCCCCACCGCCCAGCACGCCGTGCGACAGGCCACGGTCCTGGCCAACAACCTCGTGTCCGTGCTGACGCGGAGCGATGAGCCCCTGGCGGCCTATGCCCACGAGAACATCGGAACGGTGGCGTCCCTGGGCATCGGCAAGGGCGTGGCCCGCATCATGGGGCGCAACCTGCGCGGCTTCACCGCCTGGACGGCCCACCGCGGCTACCACGTCTACGCCATGCCCACCGTCAACCGCAAGGTGCGCATCATGATGGACTGGTTCGCCGCCGTCGTCTTCCGCCGCGACCTGGCCTCCTTCGGCTCTGTGGCCAGGCCCGGCGCCGCCTTCGCCCAGGCGGCGCTCAACGATGCCGCCCTGGCCCAGCGGCGCAAGCAGCAGGGCTGAGCCACCCGGCCCGTCCAACCGTCGTCAATCCAGCTATCCTGGGCCGGACCGGGGCAACGATGAACAGGAGCACCCCGTGAGGAGCAGCGATCTGAGCCGAGCCGTCCTGGAGCCGGGATCCGTCGCCCTGGTGGGCGGCGGCCCCGGGGCGGAGGACCTCATCACCGTGCGCGGCCTGGCGCTGCTGGAGCAGGCAGATGTCGTCGTGGTCGACCGCCTGGGGCCGGCCGGCCTGGTCCACCGGCTGGATGAGCGCGTCGAGATCATCGAGGTCGGCAAGATGCCGGGCCACCACAGCGTGCCCCAGGCGGAGATCGAGGCCCTCATGGTGGAGCGGGCGCTGGCCGGTCGGCGAGTCGTGCGCCTCAAGGGCGGCGACCCCTTCCTGCTGGGCCGGGGCGGCGAGGAGGTCCTGGCCTGCCGCGCGGCCGGCGTGCCCGTCCAGGTGGTGCCCGGCGTCACCAGCGCGATCGCCGGCCCCGCGGCAGGGGATGTTCCCGTGACCCAGCGCGGCACGGCCGTGGCCGTCCATATCGTCAACGCCCACGGGGACCTGGGGCCCGCCGATCTGGCCGCTCTGGCCGATCCGGCCACCACCACCGTGCTCATGATGGGCGTGGACTGGCTGCCCCGCCTCCAGGCGCAGGCCCTCCTGGGGGGCATCAGCCCGGACCTGCCGGCCGCCGTCGTCCACAGCGCCACCATGCCCGAGCAGCGCACCATTCACGCCACCCTGGAGACCCTCGCCCAGCGCGTGATCGATGAGGGCATCACCTTCCCCGCCGTCATCGCGCTGGGCCGCACGGCCGCCGAGGGGTTCCTGACCCCGCCGGCACCGGCGCGCCCCCACGGGTCGGGGCGCGAGGCCCTGCCCATGCCCCGCCACGTTCCCCAGGCCCTCACCGGCGCCGGCGCCCCGGTGCTCATCGGCTGCGCCCACGGCACACGGCGACGGGCAGGCCGGGACGTCATCCGTCGCATCCTCATGGACGTGCGCGAGCAGCTGGCCGGGGTCGAGGTGCGTGAGTCCTACGTCGATGTTCAGCAGCCCACCGTGGCGGCCGCGGTCGAGGCGGCCTGCGCCCCCAGCGCCGCGACCCGCGATGAGTCGATCGACGGGATCGTCGTGCCCCTGCTGCTGAGCACCGGCTACCACGTGCGCAAGGACATCGGCTCGGCGGTCCAGCGTCGACGCGCCCTGGCGGCCGACACCCTGGGGCCCGATCCGCGCCTGGCGCGCATCCTCGCCGAGCGCCTCGATGAGGCCGGCGCGAGCGCTCAGGATCCCGAGACCGGGATCGTCCTGGCCGTGGCCGGCACATCCGACCCGCAGGGCCAGGCGCAGGGGCTGGCCATGGGCGAGCTGCTGGCCGCCGAGCTGGGCCGGCCCGTCGAGGTGGGCTTCATCGCCGCCGCATCGCCCACGGTCGAGCAGGCCGTCGCCGCGGCGCGGGACCGCGCCCGGCACGTGGCCATCGCCCCCTACCTGCTGGCGCCGGGATACTTCTACTCCACGCTGCGCCAGGTCGCCGACGTGCTCGCCGAGCCGATCGGCGCCCACCGGCTGCTCACCGAGCTGATCGTGGAGCGATACCAGGCCGCTGCCGGCGCCTGAGCGGAATCCGCGGAATCTATAGCCGCTGCCCGATCCGGCGGGCTCCGGGGCACGACCCGCCGAGCGTCGGATCAGGCCATCAGCCCTCGACGACGGCGTCGAAGCGCTCGGCGTACTCCTCGGGGCTGAGAAGGTCCCCCTCGGAGCCGACCTCCACCGTGAAGAGCCACCCCTGGCCGTAGGGGTCGGCATTGATGAGGGCCGGGTCCTCCTCCAGGGCCTCGTTGACAGCCACCACGACCCCGGTCACCGGTGAGTAGAGGTCCGAGACCGCCTTGGTCGACTCCAGCTCGCCGCAGGTCTGACCGGCGCTCACCTCGGCCCCGGGTTGCGGCAGGTCCACGAAGACCACCTCGCCCAGGGCGTCGGCCGCCACCGCGGTGACGCCCACGCGTGCGGGGGAGGAGGAGTCGATCCACTCGTGCTCGGCGGAGTAGCGCAGGTTGGGGCGGATGGGCTGGCGTGCCATGGAATCGTCCTTTCGATCAGCAGTGATGTGCTCCGGCTCAGCGCGGCCGGGAGTAGAAGGGGGCGGAGACCACCCGCATGGGCAGGAGTCTGCCGCGCACATTGGCGCTCAGCTCCGTGCCCACGGGCCAGTCGGGCTCCTCGGAGGAGTAGGGCGCCAGGCGGGCCAGGGCGATGGGGTGGCCAAGGGTGGGCGAGAGCAGCCCTGAGGTCACGGTTCCCAGGTCCTTGCCCTGATCATCCGTGATGGTGCTGCCGGTGCGCGCCGCGCGGCGTCCCTGGCCCACCAGCGCCACGAGGACCTGCGTGCCCGGCGAGCCCCGGCGCGCCTGACGGCGGGCCAGCGCCTCGCGACCCACGAAGTCCGGCTTGTCGAGCGCGACGATCGCGTCCAGGGAGGCGTCGAAGGGCGTGATCGTGGGGGCCAGCTCATGACCGTACAGGGGCATGCCGGCCTCCAGGCGCAGAGAGTCGCGCGCCGCCAGACCGCAGGGGGTCAGCACGGCGTCCCCACCGGGGCCGGTGATCGTGCTCGAGGTGATGACCCGCCACAGGTCCTCGGCGTCCTCCGCTCCGCAGAACAGCTCGAAGCCGTCCTCTCCGGTGTAGCCGGTGCGGGCCAGGAGGATGGAGTGCCCGGCGGCGGTGGCGCGCACGGCCGCGTAGTAGCGCAGCCGAGCCAGAATGCCCTTCCCGCACAGCACATCGGGCCCGCAGTCCTCCTCGCCCGAGCCCTGCGCCGGTCGCAGTGCCGCAGGAATGGCCGCCCCGGACTCCACCACCTGCCCCAGGACCTCCTGAGCGCGGGGCCCCTGGACGGCGATCAGCGCGGTGTCCAGGGACATGTCCGTGACCCTGGCGTCGAATCCGGAGCAGCGCCCCACCAGCTCCACGGCGACGCGCGCCCGATTGGAGGCATTGGGCACCACGAGGAACTCCTCATCGCCCACGTGGTAGACGATGAGGTCGTCGATGATGCCCCCCTCCTCATCGACCATCATCGAATAGCGGGCCCGACCCACCGCCACCGCGGAGATCCGCCCCACCAGGGCGTGATCCAGGGCCGCTGCGGCCCCCGGGCCCTCGACCTTGACCTCCCCCATGTGGGACAGGTCGAAGATCCCGGCGCTGGTGCGCACCGCCCGGTGCTCGACCAGGTCGGACTCATAGCGCAGCGGCATGTCCCAGCCTCCGAAGCTGGTGAAGACCGCCTCCAGCTCCAGGTGAGTGCGGTGCAAAGGGGTGCGGCGCGGGGTCTGGGGGTCGGCTGGACTCGTCATCGTGTCTCCTTGGCTCTCAGATCGGGGGCTCAGATCGCCTCATCCTGGAAGGCGGTGGGCGGTGGGCAGGTGCAGGCGAGGTTGCGGTCCCCGAAGGCGTTGTCGATCCGGGCCACCGGTGCGAAGTACTTGTCCCGCTCCATGCCCTCCAGGGGGAAGGCGGCCCGACTGCGCGGGTAGGGACGATCCCAATCATCACCCGCCACCTGGGCCAGCGTGTGAGGGGCGCGCCGCACGACCGAGTCCTCAAGGGCGACCGCGCCTGCCGCGATCTCATCGATCTCGGCGCGGATCGTGCGCATCGCGGCGATGAACCTGTCGAGCTCAGCCTTGGGCTCGGACTCGGTGGGCTCGACCATGAGGGTCCCGGCCACCGGGAAGGCCAGGGTGGGGGCGTGGAAGCCGAAGTCGATGAGTCGCTTGGCCACGTCCTCGGCGCTCACCCCGGTGGCGGCCGTCAGCTCGCGCAGGTCCAGGATGCACTCATGGGCGACCCAGCCCCCAGGGCCCGAGTACAGGGTGGGGAAGGAGTCCGCCAGCTCGGCGGCGATGTAGTTGGCGTGCGCGATCGCGCTCAGGGAGGCGGTGCGCAGATCGGCGTCGTCCATGAGGGCCAGGTAGGACCAGGCCAGTGGCATGGCCCCGGCTGAGCCGAAGCGAGCCCCGGAGACCGGGGCCCCGGTGAAGCCGGTGTCCGGGTCGCCGTCCACAGGGGCCGCCGAGCCCGTGGGGGCGCCGGGAAGGAAGGGGGCCAGATGCGCCTTGACCGCCACCGGCCCCACCCCCGGGCCGCCGCCCCCGTGGGGGATGGCGAAGGTCTTGTGGAGGTTGAGGTGGGAGACGTCCCCGCCCAGGTCCCCGGGCCGCATGAGGCCGCACAGGGCGTTGAGATTCGCGCCGTCGATGTAGACCTGGCCGCCCGCGGCGTGCACCAGCTCGGCCACCTGGGTCACCTGCGGCTCGAAGACCCCATGGGTCGAGGGGTAGGTCAGCATGATCGCCGCCACCCTTCTCTCATTGGCGGCCAGGGCCCTGCGCAGGTCCTCGACGTCGATGGAGCCGTCCGCCGCCGAGGCCACGACCACCACGCGCATGCCCGCCCCCGCGGCCGAGGCGGCATTCGTCCCGTGCGCGGAGGCCGGCACCAGGCAGGTGTCCCGCTGGCCCTGGCCGATCGACTCCAGGTAGGAGGAGATGGCCAGCAGGCCCGCCAGCTCGCCCTGGGCGCCGGAGGCGGGCTGGAGGCTGATCCGGTCGTATCCGGCCAGGCGCGCCAGGCGGCTGGAGAGCTGGCCCAGGATGCGCCGCCACCCCCGGGTCTGGCGGGCAGGGGCGTAGGGGTGGATGCCCGCGAGCGCAGGATCGAGCCACGCCGCCGACTCCACGGCCGCATTGAGCTTCAGGGTGCATGACCCCAGGGGGATCATCGTGCGGTCCAGTGCCAGGTCCCGATCCGCCAGGCGACGCAGGTAGCGCACCAGTGAGGCCTCGCTGCGATGCTCGTGGAAGGTGGGATGGGTCAGGAAGTCCCCCTCGCGGGTCAGGGCCTGCGGCAGGGGGAGGACCCCGTCGGCCGGCGGGGCGGGCTGCGCATCGTCGAGCTCCTGGCCGGTGAGCAGGGCGATGACGCGACTGACATCGGCGGCCGTGGTCGTCTCGTTGGTCGAGACCCCGACGTGCTCGGCGTCGAGCAGGCGCAGGTTGTAGCCGCCGGCCTCGGCGCGAGCCACGGCCTGGGCGGCGTCGGCGAGGCGCACGGCCAGGGTGTCGAAGAAGTCCTCGTGCTCGATCTCCAGGCCGGCCTGCCGCACTCCGACAGCGATCTGCGCGGCCCGCTCATGGATGGCGGTGGCGATGTCGCGCAGGCCCTGGGGGCCGTGGTGGACGGCGTACATGGCGGCCACCACGGCCAGCAGCGCCTGGGCGGTGCAGATGTTCGAGGTGGCCTTCTGCCGGCGGATGTGCTGCTCGCGCGTCTGGAGGGCCAGGCGGTAGGCCTGGGCGCCCTCGGCGTCGCGCGAGACCCCCACGATCCGCCCGGGGATCTGGCGCTGGAGCGCCTGGGAGACGGCCATGAATCCCGGGTGGGGCCCGCCGAAGAACAGGGGGACCCCCAGGCGCTGGGCCGATCCGACGGCGATGTCGGCGCCGATCTGCCCGGGGCAGGCCAGGACGGTCAGGGCCAGGGGATCGGCGTCGATGGCCACCAGGCCGCCGCGGTCGTGAACGACGCGAACGGCGGCTGACAGGTCCTGGACCCGCCCCCGGGTGGTGGTGTGCGCCAGGACGGCCCCCAGCAGCGCCTCGGGGAGCGCGGCCGCATCGCTGATCTCCTCCGCCCCGATCTGGAGGGTCTCCAGGCCCAGGGCCTGGCAGCGGGATCGTGCCACCTCAAGGCACTGGGGGTGCAGTCCCGCATCGAGGATCACCGTGCCCCGGTTGGCTCGCGCGGCGCGGGCCATGAGGGTGGCGGCCTCGGCCACGGCGGTGGCCTCGTCCAGCAGGGAGGTGCAGGCCACCGGCAGGCCGGTCAGGTCGCAGATCACCGTCTGGAAGAGCAGCTGCGCCTCCAGGCGGCCCTGGGAGATCTCCGCCTGGTAGGGGGTGTAGGAGGTGGTCCAGGCCGGGTTGCCCAGGATGTCGCGGGCGATGACCGCTGGAGTCAGGCAGGGGTGGTAGCCCTGGCCGATCATCTCGACATGGGGGTCGTTGAGCGCCGCCAGGGCGCGCAGCGCCTCGATGGCGCCGGCCTCGTCCAGGCCGCCCGCGCTGGGGCTGGCCGGCTGGGCGTGCTCCCGCGGGGGCAGGACTGGCAGGCCCTCGGGGATCGCCGCCGCTGCCACATCCTCGAGGTCGGCGACGGCGAGCCGCTGAAGGATGGTGCCCAACTCGGGTCCCGTCGTGCCCAGGTGGCGGTGGGCGAAGGGGGCGTGGGCGGTGGCGCGTCGCTGGGCCATGAATACCTCCGGTGAGCTCATGAACGGTGCCACATCATAGGTCCTGTGCCGCGGCCCGGACCACTCCCGCACGGATCGGGAAGGCCCGACCCGTGCAGCGCCTCACGGCCAGCGGGCTGGGAGCCGGTCTCCCCGGCCCCTAGAATCGCCCCCGATGACAGGCCTTGAGACCACCGCCCCCGCCCTGGACGCCCGCTCGATCGCCCCCGAGGGCGCCGTCGGGCCGGTGCCGCGCACCTATCACGTGCGGACCCTGGGGTGCCAGATGAATGTCCACGACTCCGAGCACATGGCGGGCCTGCTGGAGCGGGCGGGCTATCTGCGGGTCGAGGATGTCCCGGCCGCGGCCGCCCGGGCGACCCCGGCCGGTGATGGCGGGGCGGATGTGGTCATCATCAACACCTGCTCGGTGCGGGAGAACGCCGCCACCCGCCTGTTCGGCAACCTGGGGCAGCTGGCCGCGGTCAAGCGCGAGCGCCCTGGCATGCAGATCGCCGTGGCCGGCTGCCTGGCCCAGCAGATGGGTGAGGGGATCGTCGAGCGGGCCCCCTGGGTCGACGTCGTCTTCGGCACCCACAACTTGGACGTCCTGCCCGCCCTGCTGGAGCGGGCCCGCCACAACGAGGCCGCCGCCGTCGAGCTGGAGGAGTCCCTCAAGGTCTTCCCCTCCACCCTGCCCACGCGGCGGGAGTCGGCCTATGCGGCCTGGGTCTCCATCGCCGTGGGCTGCAACAACACCTGCACCTTCTGCATCGTTCCCTCCCTGCGCGGCAAGCAGCGCGATCGGCGCCCCGGGGAGGTCCTGGCCGAGGTCGAGGCCGTCGCCGCCCAGGGCGCCATCGAGGTGACCCTGCTGGGTCAGAACGTCAACTCCTACGGCGTGGGCTTCGGGGATCGAGGGGCCTTCGCCGGGCTGCTGCGGGCGGCCGGTGCCGTGGAGGGGATCGAGCGGGTGCGCTTCACCAGCCCCCACCCGGCCGCCTTCACCGACGACGTCATCGAGGCCATGGCCTCCACGCCGGCGGTCATGCCCAGCCTGCACATGCCCCTGCAGTCGGGCTCCGACCGGATCCTGCGGGCCATGCGCCGCTCCTACCGCTCCGAGCGCTTCCTGGGGATCCTGGATCGCGTGCGCGCCGCCATGCCCGAGGCCGCCATCACCACGGATATCATCGTGGGCTTCCCCGGCGAGACCGAGGAGGACTTCGCCGCCACCCTCGAGGTCGTCGAGAAGGCGCGCTTCGCCTCGGCCTTCACCTTCGAGTACTCCCCGCGCCCCGGAACCCCGGCCGCCGACCTGGAGCCCGTGCCCGTCGAGGTGGTCAAGGACCGCTACCGGCGGCTCGATGAGCTCGTGCGGCGCATCACCCACGAGGAGAATGCGGCCCAGGAGGGGCGGATCGTGGAAGTGCTCGTCGCCGAGGGCGAGGGGCGCCGTGACAGTGCCACCGCCCGGGTCTCGGGGCGGGCCGCGGACAACCGGCTGGTTCATCTGGCCCTGCCCGCGGGGCTCGCCGCCGATGACTACGACGGCGGGGCTCCCCGGCCCGGTGACATGGTGACCGTGCGCGTCACGCATGGCGCGCCCCACAACCTCATCGCCGACTCGGCCCTGTGCGGGCGGGCCCTGAGCCCCGAGGAGCTGGCCGCCAATAATTCCCGCGCCGCGGGGGACCGGGTCTGGTACGACGAGGGTCCCGCCCTGTTCGAGGTGCGCCGCACCCGCGCGGGGGACGCCTGGGAGCGCCGCCGGGCCGAGGCCTGTGCCACCCCGGAGTCCGATGCCGCCCCCGTGTCCATCGGCATGCCCACCATCCGCATCGGTGCCCCCGACCGTGGCGGCATGAGCGCCCTGGGCCAGCCCCGGAGCATCTGAGGCCGGGGCGGGAGCAGCCCCATCCGACCCCCTGGTGGAGTTGCGCGTCCTGCTGGGCGATGACGCTATCGCGGGCTCGCCACCCGCAGTGCGCAGCGCCCGACTGGTCAGGAGGTGTAGAGCTCTCCCAGGCGGTGGAAGGTTCGGGAGGTGGAGGCCGAGCCGTCGGTGCGCAGGAGCGCGAAGTCGTAGGCGATCTCTGAGGCCAGGCGCTCGGGGGCGGTGGTGAACAGCGCGGTGGCCAGGCCGTCGGCCAGCGCGCAGGTGGGGGCCATCGCCCAGGCGGCGGCCACTGGCTGCACCGGCCGCCCGGTCACGGCGTCGAGGATGTGGTGGAGGCCCTCGCCCCAGGCGCGCCGGTCCACCCCGGAGCCGCAGACGGCGCCCCGACTGATCTCCACCGCGCCGACGACGAAGCCCGGCCTGCCGGGCTGCTCCAGCCCGATCCGCACGGGACGGGCGCAGTGCACCAGCAGGTCGCCCGAGCCGTCGATGAGGTAGTCCCCCGCACCGGCGGCCTCCAGGGTCTGACCGATGAGATCGGCCAGGAAGCCCTTGCCGACCGCGCCGATATCGATGAGCGCCGGCTCGCGCAGTGTGAGCGCGTCGCCCTCGTGCTCCACCGCCTGCGCCCATGTGGGCCTGCCGCGGACGGCCCCCAGCCTCTCGGGCGCGCCGTCGCGCACCGTGAAGCTGAGGAGCGGGTCGTATCCCAGCTCCACCAGGTCGTTGCCCACCAGCGGGTCCACGCGCCCCTCGGTCAGGCGGTGAAAGACGTCGTAGAGATCGAGCATGGCGGCGCTGCCCGCCGGCAGCCCCAGGCTGATCGGGCCGGGCCCCATCTCGCCCCGGGCCGCGCGGCTGACCAGGGAGGAGGGGCGGAAGCGCGACCAGGTCTGCTCGAAGGCCTCGACCAGGGCCGTGATCTCCTCGCGCAGCGCAGGAGCGAGGGGGGCGGCCGTGGACACCCGCCAGGTGGTGCCAGTGGCAGGGAAGGACCATGTGCTGGACGCGAGGGCGTCCTGCGGACGGAATGCTGCCATGCGAGCGGTTGAGGTGGTGCGGGCGGCCTGATCTCGCCGAGGGCTTTGACGTACAGGTTTCACGCAATCTAGTCTTTCGCATAAAGGTTAGCCTTACCTACAAAGCCAACGACTCGTCGTCGTGCAAAGGATGCCGCCATGCACTCAGTCTCATCGCCGGTCGATGCCCGGACAAGGGCTATGAGGGCTGTGAGGGTCGCGGTGCGCACCCGGTCGGAGCCAGCCATGCGGGCGACGGCGCCCGTATTGATCCTCCTGCTCGCCTCGCTCCTGCTGCCGGCACCCTGGGCCCGCGCCGCCGACGCCGACAGCGACTACGCCACCTGGGGCGAGGCGGCCGATGCCGTGGTCGCGGAGCTGGACGCGGCCCTGAGCTCCTACCGCAGCGGCGATACCGCCGGGGCGGCGGCCGGCTTCAGGCGCACCTACAGCTCCGGATACGTCGCCTCCAACCTCAGCGAGGTCATCGCCGCCCGAATCGGCCAGGAGACCAGGGACGATCACACGTCCCAGTTCTCCGCCCTGCGCAAGGACGCACGCACCAGCGGGAATGAGGAATCCCTGGCGCAGGGGGTCGAGACCCTCACCAGTGATCTGACCACCGCCGCCACCGAGCTCGACGCCATCGCCGACCTGCCCGGGCCGCGCGACTACGCCTCGCGGCAGGCCACCGCGATCGCCTCCCAGCGCGCCGAGCTCGACGCCTCCAAGACCCGCGTCAACGAGGGGCGCGGGGATCGCTCCTGGACCCAGGTGGCCGCGGAGATGAACGAGCTCATCAATCAGGGGGTGGACAAGGCCCAGGCCGGCGACGGCAAGGCCGGTGCCGCGCTGGTCAACCAGGCCTACTACGGCTACTACGAGAAGCTCGGATTCGAGAAGACCGTCATGGCGGCGATCTCGGGCAGCCGGGTCTCCGAGGTGGAGAACCAGTTCAAAGTGGTTCGCAAGGCCATGATCGCCGGTAAGACCGGCCAGGACCTCACCAGTGAGGCGGACCGCCTGACCTCCATGCTCACCCAGGACGCCGCGGCTCTCGACGGCGGTGCGGCTCAGGTCGGCCCGGTGCGCGCCTTCCTCTCCGGCTCCTTCGGCCAGGCCTTCCTCATCCTGCTGCGCGAGGGGCTGGAGGCCATCCTCGTGGTGGCGGCCACCATCGCCTACCTGGTCAAGGCCGGCATGAAGGACCGGGTCAAGCACATCTACCTGGGCGTGGCAGCGGGCCTGGCGGCCTCCGGCGTGGTCGCCGTGCTCTTCCGGGTGCTCTACAACTCGGCCTCCTCCCACCAGGAGGTCCTGGAGGGCATCGTCGCCCTGGCGGCCATGGTGATGCTCCTGTTCACCTCCAACTGGATGCTCTCGAAATCCTCGACCCAGGCGTGGAGCAGGTACATCAAGGATCGCGCCGCGGCGTCGATCTCCAACGGCGGGGTGTGGGCGCTGGCCTCACTGAGCTTCCTCGCGGTCTTCCGCGAGGGGGCGGAGACCATCCTGTTCTACGAGGCGCTGCTGGCCATCGACCCCGGAGGGAGCACGAGCATCTGGCAGGGCTTCGCCGCAGGAGCGGCAGTGCTGGTGGTGATCTTCCTGCTCATCCGCTACACCTCCGTGCGCATCCCGCTGCGGCCCTTCTTCCTCATCACCTCGATCATGCTGTCCCTCCTCGTGGTGGTCTTCGCCGGGGGCGGCTCTCACGCCCTGCTGGAGGGCGACGTCATCCCGGCCACCTACCTCCAGGGGTGGCCCACCTACGACTACCTGGGCGTCTACCCCTACGTCGAGACCCTCAGCGTCCAAGCCGTCATGGCCGTCATCGTCATCACCCTGGCGGTGATCTCCCTGATGAGGCAGCGCGCCGCCCGGGCGCAGGACGGCTCAGCGCCATCGACCGATGAGGGGTGATGGCCGGTCGTCTCGCCCCTGACCACGGCGCGGATCGCCGCGCCGGGCACACAGTTCCCAATCACCCACATCACTCAGCAAAGGAATCCTGCTATGCGATCACTGAAGATCACCAGCGCCCTGGGCGCCCTCGTCCTGGCCGGCGCACTCGGCCTGGCGGCCTGCTCCTCGGGCGATACCGGACAGGGCGCCTCCTCCGGGGCCACAGGAACGGCCGCCCAGGACTCAGGAGGCGACTCCGGTGCCGGCTTCGAGGAGTTCCCGGTCGGGGACGACCAGGAGGCCGAGGACCAGATCAACGTGGCCATGGTCTACTTCCAGCCCATCGACATGGAGCCGGCGGGATCGGGCCTGGCGGCCAAGGACGCCGATCTCCACCTGGAGGCCGACGTCAGCGCCCTGGAGAGCAACACCCTGGGCTACGGCGGCGGTGACTTCGTCCCCGGCCTGACGGTGGAGTACACCATCTCCGACAAGTCCACGGGCAAGGAGGTCACCAAGGGCACCTTCATGGAGATGAACGCCTCCGACGGCCCCCACTACGGCGGCAATGTGGCCCTGCCCGATGCCGGCCAGTACGAGCTCAAGGTCATCATCCACAGCCCGGAGGAGAACGGGTGGGTCCTGCACGTGGACGAGGAGACCGGTGTCAAGGGCCGCTTCTGGACCGAGCCGATCGAGCTGACCTGGGACTGGGACTACACCCCGGGGCAGTGGTGAGCAGCCGGTGAATCGCCCGTCGATGCATGGCCCGCGGGGCGGCATGCGTGGCCACCTGGGCCGCTGTCCCACCCCGCGGGCGGCTCGAGCAGGCGGCAGTCCTGCGCGAGCGAACCGGTGAGGAGAGGAGCTCATCATCATGCTGGAGCACTTCGTTTCCGTCGTCGGGGGCATGACCGTCCCCTTCCTGCTCCTGGCCGCGCTGACCGTGGTCCTGACCCCGGATCTCGTCAACGGCTGGCCCCGGGCCAGTAGGGCCCGGATGGCGGCCGCCGGCGCGGGCCTGGCCGCAGCCGTCGTCTTCGCCGTCCTGCGAGCCACCGCCGTCCTGCAGTCGCGCACCGCCGTCAACCTGCCCACCGCAACGCTTCTGGTCATCGGCGACCTCGTGCTCCTGGCCATCCTGGCGGTGCTGGTGGCGCGCACCCGCTGGGGCCACGAGGGGCGCTTCAGTCTCGCGGCCAACGCGGTGGCCTGCCTGGTGCTGGTCCTGTCATTCTTCCGCGCGGCACAGGAGGTCATCCTCCAACTGACGGCCTTCATCGAGCCGGGGCAGACCGTGGTCTCCTCCGAGATGCTCCTGCGCCTGCTCGGCTTCCTGGGCGGCTGGGGCGCGGTGTCACTGCTCGCCTTCATCAATGTCCGCGCCCTGCGGCGCATCCCCAGGCGAGCGGCCCACCTCACGGCCCTGGTGTTCGGGGTGGCCATGACGGCCATGGACGGCGCGGACCTGGTCCGCCACCTGCACGCCACCCATCGCCTCCAGCTCCACGGACCCGCCTTCCGCGCCCTGATCTGGGCCACCAACAACGCCCAGGGACTCATCCTCATCACCGTCGCTGCGGTCTTCCTCGTGCCGCTGATCGGCCTGCTCGCCACCACCCTCACGCCCCCTGTCGCCCAGCCCAATCCCGCCCGGGAGCGCTCCCAGCGCGCCGAGCGCCGTCGCTCGCGCCGCTGGGTCATGGCCGCCGCACTGGCGCTGGGAGGCCTGGCGCTGACCCGCACGATCGCCCTGGCCAAGGTCAACGAGGTCCCCACCCTCTCCGAGCCCGAGGACTACGCGCTGGACAAGGCCGCCGGGCAGGCGCGCCTGGCGCTATCAGCGCTGGCCGACGGACACCTGCACCGATACGCCTACGCGGCCCAGGACTCCACCGAGGTGCGCTTCATCGCCATCCTGAAGAACGGAGGGGCCTACGGGGTGGGCCTGGACGCCTGTGAGAACTGCGGTCCCTCGGGCTACTACGAGGACGAGGGCAAGGTCATCTGCCTGCGCTGCGATGTGGCCATCAACCCCGCCACCATCGGGTTCAAGGGGGGCTGCAACCCCATCCCCCTCGACTTCACCGTCGAGGGCGGGGACCTGATCATCGCCACATCCATCCTGGAGGAATCGGCGGAGGTGTTCTCCTGACATGTTCCTGCTGCGCCTGCTCCACCGCTCCTTCAGCCGCCAGCTGCGGCGCCGGGCGCTCATCGCCCTGACCGTCGCCCTGAGCGCCTCGATCTCCGTGGCCATGCTCGGCGTCGTGCTCGACGTCGGGGACAAGATCAACGCCGAGCTGACCACCTACGGCTCCAACATCGTCGTCCAGCCCCGGTCGGGCGCCGTGGTCGACAACCTCTACGAGACCAGCCAGGACACCGAGGCCGCCTCATTCCTCAACGAGGAGGAGGTCGCCGGGATCAAGACGATCTTCTGGGCCTACAACATCGTGGACCTGGCACCCACCCTCTCCGGCTCGGTGACCGTCTCCTCGGACTCGGGGACCACGAGCGAGATCCTGGCCACAGGCACCTGGTTCGACAAGGACCTGACCCTGTCCACCGGGGAGAGCACGACACTGGGGGTGACCACCCTGCGCTCCTGGTGGGAGGTCGACGGCGCCTGGCCCCGCGACGACGCCGATGAGGCGATCGTGGGCGCCGAGCTGGCCGAGCAGTTGGGCGTGGGCACCGGGCAGACCATCACCCTGGCCGGCGCCCAGGGGCAGCGCGAGCTGAGGATCTCGGGCGTCTACACCTCCGGCGACGACGATGACAGGACCCTGTACGCGCCCCTGGCGGTCATCCAGGAGCTCTCGGGCCGGCCGGGCAGCGTGGAGCAGGTCGAGGTCAAGGCCCTGACCACGCCGGAGAACGACCTGTCGCGCAAGGCGGCCTCCAACCCCGCCGCCCTGTCCAGCACGGAGTGGGAGACCTGGTACTGCACCGCCTACGCCTCCTCCATCTCCTACCAGATCGAGGAGGTCATGCCCGGGGCGGTGGCCAAGCAGGTGCGCCAGGTCGCCGCGGTGGAGGGCAATGTGCTGTCCAAGACCCAGGCGCTCATGATCCTCATGACCGCCCTGAGCCTGGTGGCGGCAGCCCTGGCGGTGGCCTCCCTGACCACGGCCTCCCTGGTGGAGCGCACCAGCGAGTTCGCCCTGCTCAAGGCCGTGGGCGCCTCCTCGGCCTCCGTCAACCGCCTCATCCTGGCCGAGACCGCTGTCATCGGCGTCATAGGGACAGTGGTGGGAGCGGCCATCGGCTCGGGACTGGCCCAGGTGATCGGCGCGGTCGTCTTCGAATCGACCATCACCATGCGCCCCATGGTCTACGTGCTGGTCACCATCCTCATCGCGCTCGTCCTCCTGGTGGCCACGGCCTCCTCGATGCGCTCGATCCTGCGGATCCAGCCGGCGACCGCCCTGCACCGCAGATGAGCCGATGGCCAGGAGGATGATGACAATGACCAGACCACCACTGCCAGCAGGGCAGCGCGCCGGGCGCAGGCGCCCCATGACCAATCGCCGCATGTTCCTCACCATGCTGGCCTCCGCCGTCCTGCGACGGCGCTCGCGGGTGCTCACCGCCATGCTCTCCTCGGCGGTGGGAGCCGTCACGCTGTTCTGCCTGGCCGCGGTATGCCTGGCCATCCCGGCTCAGATGAGCGCCCAGATGCGCCAGTTCGGCGCGAACCTCATCGTGGTGCCCGTCTCGCAGGACGGCTCCTCCAATCGGATCCCCGACGCCGAGGCTCACGCCGTTATCCAGGCGGTCTCCCGGGCCAGCGGCACCGGTGAGGTGGAGAGCGCCGCCTACCGCTACGAGACGGTGCGCATCAACCGTTCCCCCTATCTCCTGGCCGGCATCGACGTTGACCAGGTCCGCGAGCTCAACGGGCACTGGTCGCTCGAGGGCCGCTGGCCCCAGCAGGGCGAGGTCATCATCGGCAAGGACGTGGCGCAGGCCGCGGGGCTGGAGATCGGGTCGACCGTGACCGCCGAGTACCTCTCCAGCGACAACCTCGCCCTGGACAACTCCCACCTCCAGACCGCCACGCCCGGGGCGAGCCAGAGCCCCTCCGCCGGCGACGAGCCGAGCGGCTCCGCCGAGAGCAGCGACCATGCCGGCCACAGCGGGCACAGCGGCCACAGCGGGCATGGCGGCCACTCGGATTCCGAGGCCGGCTCCTCCCAGGGCGGGCAGGCGCAGGAGCCCGAGGAGGAGGCCCAGGGCGAGGCCTCATGGAGAGTGGCCGGCATTGTCGACACCGGGGGAGAGGAGGACGACATCGTCTACGCCCCGGCGGTCGCCGTCGAGGAGCTCACCGGCAGCGCTGATGCGGGCTACGACGTCATCGAGATGTCCATCGACACCTCGCTGACCCCGATGGACTCGGTGGTCTCGGCGGTCGACGATGCCGGGCAGGGGCTCCGCGCTGAGCCGGTCTCCAAGATCACCTCCGGCGATACCCGCATCATCACGATGCTCAACACCCTGTTCTGGGTGGTTTCCGCTGTTGTGCTGGCCCTGACCCTGGTGGGCGTCTCCACGACGATGACCGTGGTCGTCTCCGAGCGGCGCCAGGAGATCGGTCTGCGCAAGGCCCTGGGCGCCTCCGGCAGGTCCATCGCACTGGAGTTCCACTCGGAGGCCGCCGTCCTGGGAGCGGTGGGCGGACTCATCGGGGCCGGGCTGGGACACGTCCTGGCGGTGGCCGTCTGCCTGGGGGTCTTCGAGACCTCCATCTCCTTCAACTGGCCCCTGGCGCTGGCCACCGTGCTCCTCTCCGCGCTGGTGGCCGTGGCAGCCTCCTACTCGCCGGTGCGCCGCGCCTCGCGCATCGATCCCGCGCTCGTCCTGAAGGAGGAATGACATGCTGCTCGAGCTGTCCCACGTGTCCAAGATCTACGGCGAGCTGCACGCGGTGGATGATCTCAGCCTGGAGGTCCCCCGCGGGCAGTGGCTGTCCATCGTGGGCTCCTCGGGATCGGGGAAGACCACGCTGATGAACATCATCGGCTGCATGGACACCGCCTCGAAGGGCTCGGTCACGCTCGACGGGCGCGAGCTCAGCGCCCTCAACGCCGCCCAGCTCACCGAGATCCGCAAGAACGTCATCGGACTGGTCTTCCAGCAGTTCCATCTCATCGCTCATCTGACCGCCGTGGAGAACGTCATGGTGGCCCAGTACTACCACTCCATGACCGATGAGAAGGAGGCCATGGAGGCCTTGGACACGGTGGGCCTGGCCGATCGCGCCCACCACCTGCCCTCCCAGCTCTCGGGCGGGGAGCAGCAGCGCGTGTGCATCGCCCGGGCCCTGATCAACCACCCCGACATCGTCCTGGCCGATGAGCCCACCGGGAACCTGGATGAGACCAATGAGCAGCTCGTCCTGGACATCTTCCGCCGCCTGCACGAGCAGGGGACCACGCTCATCGTGGTCACCCACGACGCCTACGTCGCCTCCTGCGCCCAGCGCCAGATCCTGCTCAACCACGGCAGACTGGTGGGGGAGAGGATGAATGACGGCTCGGTGGCGCGGCGAGACTCCGACATGCTGGACTTCTCCGGGCACGACTCGGAGCCCGATGGGCCCGGCCCCGAGCCCGACCCGGACGGCGCTTCCCAGGAATCCCCGGACCAGCCGGTCCAGGAGGCGGACCCGGGGAGCAGGACGAGTCAGGAGGATCGATGAGCAGTCACCAGCACCACCCCCATGACAGCCGCCAGCGGCGCTCCCTGGTCAGGGTCGTCACCGTCGCGGGTGCCGCACTGGCGGCAGCGGGTATGAGCGGCTGCGGGAGCCAGGAGGTCACCCCCGGTCAGGACGAGTACGCCGGGCGCCCCCAGGAGGGCTCAGCCTCCTCCACCGGCAGCGCGCAGCCCACCCGGGAGCCGAGCTCGGCGACCTCGCCCACCGCTGGGCCCTACGCCGATGGACGCTACAGCGCCTCGGAGGCCTACGGCCCCATCGACGACCTGGTGGAGGAGGACTCCATCGACGTCACCCTCACCCTCTCCGAGGGTCGGATCACCGATGTCGACGTCGTCGGGCACGCACTGACCGACACCTCCAAGGAGCATGTGCAGCGCTTCGTGGACAAGATCGATGAGGAGGTCGTGGGCCGCAGCGTGGAGGACGCGCATGTCGAGGCGCTGGCCGGGGCCTCCAAGACCTCCAGGGCCTTCAACGACGCGGTCGACGCCATCGCCGAGCAGGCCCGCAAGGCCGCTGCGACGCCGGGCGCGACGACCTCCCAGGCCTCAACCCCTTGAGTACTCCTGAGGGACCCCCGCCCCTTGGTGCTCCCTGACGCCCTCAGGCCTCAGCCGTGGACAGCGCCCGGCCCTGCTGGCCGTGCCGGCCGTGCCCCGCGTTGCGCTCAGGGTGGAGCCCGCCACAGCATGCAGACTCCCCGAAGGCGACCCCATTACGCTGGAGGCATGCCCGCCTCCGACACGCCCGCGCCAGTCGCGCCCGCACCGGTTGACACCGAGCGCGTGCGCCGCAGCGTCCAGGGCCTGGGGCTGCGCTACTTCATCGACGACGAGGGCGATGTGGGCATCCCCTGGCGCCTGGTGACCATCCACGTCATCTTCCAGGACACCCGCGCCATCCAGCTGCGCGGCGTATGGCACCGCATCGCCGAGACCGAGAACCTTCCCCACCTGCGTGAGCTCGTCGAAGACTGGAATGTCACCCGGATCGGTCCCAAGGCCTACCTGACCATCGATGACGCCGGTGTGGTCCGACTCCACGGGGAGGCGACCTACCCGTTGCGCGCCGGGATGACCGACCAGCAGCTGTCCGATTTCATCTTCACCAGCTGCCGCCTCATCATCGCTCTCATGCGCCAGGCCGAGGAGAGGTTCCCCGACCCGCTGAGCGGAGGCCTGGAGCCGTGATGCCACGACGCAGGCCGAGACTGTCCCGGCTCATCGCCCGGCTCCTGTCCAAGGAGAGGGACTCGCGCGCCCAGGCGCCCCGCGCCGCCGGGCATCCCCGTCCCCGCGCTCGGCGCATCTCCGAGGAGCCCGCGGCGCGCACCGGAGACGACCCGGCGCGCATGGACGCGCAGGGCGGACTCGCGCGGCCCCAGGCGCGGGCCGATCGGCGCCCAGTGGCGCCGGAACCGGCGCAGGACTCCGCTCCCACGGCCATCGAGGCCCCCTTGCCCCTGGACCTGGATCGCATTGAGACCATGCTGACCGGGCCCATGGGATACGCGGTGCGCCAGCACAGCGAGGAGGGTCACTCCTGCCTGCTGGGCACCTGGGACGAGTTCCCCTTCGTCATCGAGATCCCCCAGGGCCACGAGGGCTGGCTCCTGGTCTCGGGCGACTGGCAGGAGCCCGCTCCCGCCTCCCAGCGCGATGAGATCGCCTCCAGCGCCAATGACTGGAACCGCGACAAGTTCTTCCCCACCGTTGGCGTCCTGGACGGTCCCATGGGGCCGCGCGTGCGCGCCACCTACATGGTGGATCTCAACTCCGGCATCACCGACACCCAGCTGCGCCTGCACCTCAACACGGCGCTGTCCTCCTGCACGCAGGCCCTCAGCGCCGTCGGCCCCCTGCTGCCGGAGATCTGAGGTGGCGGCGGTGCGCATCGCCGTCGTGGGCCCCACCGCGACGGGCAAGTCCGACCTGGCCCTGGACCTGGCCCAGGCACTGGGGGCGCGGGACCAGGGGCGCGCGGAGGTCATCAACGCGGACGCCTCCCAGCTCTACCGGGGCATGGACATCGGCACCGCCAAGCTCCCGGTCGACCAGCGCCGGGGCGTGCCCCATCATCAGTTCGACGTGCTCGAGGTCCGCCAGGAGGCCAATGTCGCCTCCTACCAGCGTCACGCCCGCGCAGACGCCGCCGCGATCGAGGCCCGTGGAGCCAGGGTCATCATCGTGGGGGGCTCGGGGCTCTACGTGCGAGCCCTGACCGATGACATGGACTTCCCCGGCACCGACCCCGCGGTGCGCGCCCGCCTGGAGGAGCGCGCGCGCACCGAGGGCGGCAGGGCCCTGGGCCAGGAGCTGGCCCAGCAAGACCCGGTGGCCGCCGGCCGCATCGCCCCGGGCGACACCCGCCGCATCGTGCGGGCCCTGGAGGTCATCGAGATCACCGGCCGCCCCTTCTCCGCCTCCCTGCCGGACTACCGGGACGCGGCGCCCACCGTCCACCTGGCGCTGCGAGTCGATCGACAGGTCCTCAACACCCGCATCGACGCGCGCGCCGCCGCCATGTTCGACTCCGGCCTGCTGGAGGAGACCGAGGACCTCGTGGCCCTGGGCCTGCGCGAGGGGAGCACGGCGCCGCGGGCCATCGGCTATGCCCAGGCGCTTGAGGTCCTCGCGGGCCGGATGAGCGCGCAGGAGGCCGTGGAGCAGACCGCCCAGGCCACCCGCAGCCTCGCCTCCCGGCAGATCAAGTGGTTCCGCCGCGATCCGCGTGTCCAGTGGATCGATGCGGCCCTGACCCGCCAGGGCGACTGGGCCGACGGCGAGCGCCAGCGGGTCCTGGAGGCGGCCCTGGAGCGGATCGGCAGCGCGGAGCTCGTCCCTTAGGCTTGGGCCCATGCCATCGACCCTGGGACCCGGCGCGGGCCTGAGCGGGCGCGAGCTCATCAAGGGCCACGCCACCCTCAACGACTTCCTCCTGCTCGTCGACCCCGAGCGCGATGCCGCCGTCTCCGCCGCCGATATCGCCGCCGTGTGCGACCGGCGCGCGGGCATCGGCGCTGACGGCTTCGTGCGCGTGGTGCGCACCCAGGCCCTGCCCGGCGCGCAGGACTTCGCCGCCGCGGCCCCCCAGGCGCACTGGTTCATGGACTACTACAACGCCGACGGCACCGTGGCCGAGGTCAATGGCAACGCCGCCCGGCTCTTCGCCCACGTCCTGGACCATGAGGGCCTGGCTGACGTGGGGGAGGAGGAGTCCATCACCATCGGCACCCGGGCGGGGGCGCGCAGCCTCACCCGCCTGGGCGACCTGTGGACCGTGGACATGGGGCCCGCACGGCTGCCCCACCGCGAGGCCGCCCGCGCCGAGGGCTGGGACACCGCCGTCGTCGTGCCCGGGCTTAAGGGGCAGCGCGCCGCCCTGAGCGTGTCCATGGGCAGCCCGCACACCGTCCTCGCCCTGGGGGAGGAGGCCGAGCTGGACTCCGCTGAGCTGGCGGGGCTGAAGGGCTCCGGCGAGCCAGTGGCCTACGATCCAGCCCCCGACCAGGGCACCAACCTGGAGCTGGTGGTGCCCCTGGGGGAGGAGACGGATCCTGACAGCGGGCGGGCCGTGGGGCTGGCCCGCATGCGAGTCCTTGAGCGGGGCGTGGGGGAGACCCTCTCCAGTGGGACCGGCGCCTGCGCAGCGGCTGTGGCTCTGAGCGTGTGGCAGGGACAGGACGCCCCCCAGGACTACCGCCTGCTCGTGGCCGGAGGGGAACTGGGCGTCCACGTGGGGCCCGATCCTCTGGCGCCCGGGGCCACCGTGCTGCTGACCGGACCGGCCTCCATCACCGCCAGGATCACTGTGGCCTGAGAATCAGCCTGCCCGAGCAAGAAGACCGACGACGACCAACGAAGACCAACGACATGTCCCATCCCACCGCTGATGGCGCCCCCGCGGGCTCGCCGGCGCGCCGTCTCATCACCACCGGGCTCATGCTCTTCGCCCTGTTCTTCGGGGCGGGCAACCTCATCTTCCCGCCGGTGCTGGGCGCCTCGGCCGGGCCGGGCCTGCCCGCCGTCATGGCCGGGTTCCTCGCCACCGGCGTGCTGCTGCCCCTGGTGGCGATCATCGCCGTGTCCACCTCCGGGGAGGGGATCGTGGGACTGGCGCGGCGCGTGGGCCGCGGCTTCGGCCTGGTCATGCCCGCGGCCGTCTACCTGGCCATCGGCCCCCTCTACGCCATCGCCAGGGTCACCACCGTGTCCTACGAGCTGACCGCGCGCCCCCTGCTGGAGCTGGCCGGGATCCCGGTGGGCCCCTGGGCGCTGCCGGTGCACGCCCTGGTCTTCCTCGCGGTCAGCTCCCTCATCGCCCTGCGCCCCAGCCGCCTGGCCGACCGGATCGGGCGCTGGCTCACCCCGGCGCTGCTCCTGCTCATCATCGTGCTGTGCGCCGTGGCGATCAGCGCGGGGAGGGTCATCGATCGCGCTCCCGAGCCCGCCTACGCCGCGGCTCCCGTGGCCCAGGGGCTGACCCAGGGCTACTTCACCATGGATGTCCTGGCGGCCACCGTGTTCGGCATCGTGGTCCTCAACGCCCTGCGCGGCCAGGGGATCAGCGACCAGCGGCGGATCGTGGCCTACACCTCGGGGGCGGGATGCCTGGCGGCGGCGCTTCTGGCCGGTGTCTATGTGGGCCTGGCCATGATCGGGGCGCGCACGCCCGGGCCCGTCAATGATGGGACCGCCCTGCTGCGCGCGGCCGCGGAGGACGGCCTGGGTCGGGCAGGGGTGGTGATCTTCGGGGCCATCGTCCTGCTGGCCTGCCTGACCACGGCGGTCGGGCTGCTGTCGGCCTGGGCCGGCTACGCCTCCACGCTCCTGGCGCGCACCAGCTTCGAGGGCCAGCTCCTGGGCGCGGCCGGGGTCACCTTCATCCTGTCCAATCTGGGCCTGGCCGCGATCATCCAGATCATCTCCCCGGTCACCCTGCTGCTCTACCCCATGACCATCACCCTCATCACGGTGACCATCGTGGATGTGGTGGCCCCCGGGCACCTGAAGGCCGCCTACCGCTGGGGCGTGGCAGTCTCCGGGCTGCTGGGCCTGGTTTCGGCCCTGGCCGACGTCGGGGTCGCCGCCCCCTCCCAGGCCCTGGCGCGCACGGGGATGTGGGATGACGCCACGGGGTGGATCCTGCCCACCACGGTGGCCGTCCTGGTGGGACTGGCCTGGGACATCCACCGGGGCCGCTGGACCACGCCGGCCGACGACAAGAGCGACGCCGAGGAGGAGATCACCCACGCGGTGGCCTCCCACCTGACCCAGGAGGCCTCGGCCCCCTGAGGGCCGGGCCCGGGGCCACGCCCGGTCGCGCCGCGCGGTCCGGGGCTCAGCGGCTGACGCGCAGGATGCGGAAGCCCTTGGCGGAGGCCTCGCGGCTGACCCGCCAGCCCTGCTCGGCCATCCACCCGGCCAGGGAGTCGGCGCCCAGGTTCTTGCCGACGACGAGCCAGGCCTCGCCGTCGTCGGCCAGGAGGGGGAGCCAATCGGCCAGGAGGGCGTGAAGGGCCGTCTTGCCGATGCGCACCGGAGGATTGGACCAGATGACATCGAGCCGGTCCCCGCTCCGGTGAAGCTCCGCCAGCAGGTCGGGTGCCAGGAGGGCGCGCGCATTACGGCCGGCGGTGTTGCGGGCGGTCAGGTCAACGGCCCGCTCATTGATGTCGGTGGCCAGGACCCGGGCCTGGGGGGCGGCGTCGCACAGGGCCAGGGCGATGGGCCCCCAGCCGCAGCCCAGGTCCAGGGCGGTGCCGTGGGCGGGCGGATCGGGGACGTGATCGAGCAGCACCTGCGTGCCCTTGTCCAGGCGGTCGGCGCTGAACACGCCCGCGGCCGTGATGACCTCATGCTCGGTGCCGCGGATGGTGAAGCGGTGGGTGCGGCTGCGCGGATCGCCCTGCGGGGAGGCCGAGAAGTAGTGCTCGCTCACGCTCCCAGGCTACCGGCCACGCCCGCCCCATCGGCTCCTCGCCGGGGTCGGGGCCGCCACTGTGCGCCGGGGCCCACGGCGAGGGCCCCGGCCCGGGGCGAGCCGGAGGAGGGCGGGGGCCAAGCGCGCGGTCACCGCCCGGCGGCGCGCCGGGTCAGCAGCGCGGTCGCCCCCAGCATGAGGGACAGGGCGATGACGGCGCCCACCAGCCTGGGCCCCTCGACCCCCGCATCGGTGGGGGCCACGAAGGCCGTGACCGCCGTGCCCAGCGTCGCGCCCCCGGCCGCCGAGGCGACGGTGACCGCCGTGGCCGCCCGCGCCTGGGAGATGCCGTCGTCGGGCCCATCGGGGCCCGGCTGGCTGACGCAGCGGATGAGGGTGTCCTGGTGCGTCAGTCCCATCCCCAGGCCCGCCACGGAGAAGCCCACGTGCAGCCACCACCAGGGCAGGGCATCGGCGAAGGCCGCGGCCATGAGCAGCCCCCCGGTGAGGAAGCAGCCGGCCCCGCCCGCGGTCCGCAGCATGTAGGTGACTGGGGCTCGCGCCGGGGTTGCCCCGCACCACATCGCCACCACCGACCAGCACACCCCGGCCGCGGTCAGCGCCCAGCCGATGGCGCCGGCCCCCAGCCCCAGAACGTCATGGGCGCCGGGAGCCACCAGGAAGTCCAGGGCGAAGTAGGCCATGCACACCCAGGCCAGGGCGGCGATGGCGGCGCGACGCCCCGGGCGGAGCCGCAGCGTCCCGGCGGGGAAGACCCGGGTGCAGGCCCACAGTGCGGCCGCCGCCCCAAGGCCGCAGCCCGGCCAGAACCACGCCGATCCTCCCGGGAGCGCCCCGATGAGCCCGACCCCGCCGGCCAGCGCCAGCGCCGCCGACCAGGGGGCCTTGCCGCCCTCGTCCTCCACGCGCAGCCCGCGGATCTCCCGGGCCATGAGCAGGCGCGCCACCACCAGCAGCGGCACATAGGCCACCAGCGCCCAGCGCCACCCCCACAGCGAGGCGATGGTGGCGGCGTAGGCCGGGCCCAGGAGCGAGGAGACCACCCATGTGGCCGACCCGACGGCCAGGAAGAGGCGCCGCCACT
Source organism: Actinomyces slackii (assembly GCF_900637295.1). Classification (NCBI taxonomy): domain Bacteria; kingdom Bacillati; phylum Actinomycetota; class Actinomycetes; order Actinomycetales; family Actinomycetaceae; genus Actinomyces; species Actinomyces slackii. The sequence goes on from NZ_LR134363.1 coordinate 1,827,532, forward strand.
GATCGGGCAGTCCCGCGACCAGAACACCCATGGTCACCGTGGCCAGGGCCCCGGCCGCCAGGCCCCGCAGCACCTCGCCGGCCACGTACACCCCGATGCCCGGGGCCATCGCCCCCATGACGGCCCCGGCGCAGAGCAGGGCGGTCAGCGCCGTCATGAGCCGGTCCGCCCGCCAGCGCGCCAGCATGGCCCCGCCCAGGGGCATGGTCAGGAAGGCGGGCACCTGGGCCGCGGCGGTCACCAGGCCGTAGTGGCTGCGGGCATGCAGCTCGGTGGCCAGCAGGGGCAGCACCGTTTGATTGATGTAGATCTGCATGCCCGCCAGCAGCTCGACCGTGAGCATGGCCACCACCAGGTGCCCCAGGCGCGTGGTCAGCACGGCGCGCAGCGACAGGGGCGGGTGCCCGGCAGGGGGAGGAGTCACGTTGGCCAGGCTACCGGCGCCCCGCCCGGGTGCTCGCGGTCGGCGCCCGGTGCCGTGCGCCCCGCCCGGCATCGATGGCATGGCGACGGGGTGGGCATGCGCTAGGATGCCGCCATGTGGATTTCCCGTATGCGATGAGCCGGTGGCTGTGACGCCGCCCCACGCTCACCCCCTGCCCTCATCGGCCCGCAGGCCCCTGGGCGGGGCCATCGATGCCCCGCATCCCCACGCATACGACAAGGAACCCCTGTGAACGAGATCCGCACCCCTGATTCGACTGCGTCCGCCGACGCAGCGCCCACCGTCCCCGCCCGCACCCCCGAGGACATCGTCGCCCGGGTTCTCTCGCGCACCGGCACGGCCCTGGCCTCCACCGACGGCGGGCACTGGGACGGCCAGCACGACGACGGCGCCCTGGAGCGCGAGGCGCGCGCGGGACTGCGGCGCGTGGCGGGGCTGTCCACCGAGCTCGAGGACGTCTCCGAGGTCGAGTACCGCCAGGTCCGCCTGGAGAAGGTGGTCCTGGTGGGCCTGGACCTGCCCCATCAGCGGCCGGCCAGGCGACCGACCGGCGCCGCCCCTGGTGCGCTGCCCGGCGACGCCCAGGACGCCGAGACCTCCCTGCGCGAGCTCGCCGCCCTGGCCGAGACCGCCGGCTCCCAGGTCATGGACGCCCTCATCCAGCGGCGCGACCACCCCGATCCCGCCACCTACCTGGGCAGCGGCAAGGCCCGCGAGCTGGCGGAGATGGTGGCCGCGGTCGGGGCGGACACGGTGATCGTCGACGGCGAGCTGACCCCCTCCCAGCGCCGCGCCATGGAGGACACCGTGGGGGTCAAGGTCGTCGACCGCACGGCCCTCATCCTGGACATCTTCGCCCAGCACGCCAAGTCCCGGGAGGGCAAGGCCCAGGTCGAGCTCGCCCAGCTGGAGTACCTGCTGCCGCGCCTGCGCGGCTGGGGGGAGTCCATGTCCCGTCAGGCCGGTGGGCGGGTGGCCGCCGGACAGGGCATCGGCTCCAGGGGCCCCGGCGAGACCAAGATCGAGCTGGACCGGCGTCGCATCCGCGAGCGCATGGCCAAGCTGCGCCGCGAGATCAAGGCGATGGAGCCCGCCAGGGCCACCAAGCGCGGCTCCCGGCGCCGTGGGTCCATCCCCTCGGTGGCGATCGCCGGTTACACCAACGCCGGCAAGTCCTCGCTCATGAACCGGCTCACCGATGCCGGGATCATGGTTCAGGACGCCCTGTTCGCCACCCTGGACCCCACGGTGCGCCGCGCTGAGACCGCTGATGGGCGCGTCTACACCCTGACCGACACGGTCGGGTTCGTGCGCAGCCTTCCCCACGAGCTCATCGAGGCCTTCCGCTCCACCCTGGAGGAGGTGGCCGGGGCCGATGTGCTCGTGCACGTCGTCGATGCGGCTCATCCCGACCCGCTCAGCCAGATCGCCGCCGTGCGCACCGTGCTGGCCGAGATCCCCGGCGCTCTGGATGTGCCCGAGCTCATTGTGCTCAACAAGACCGATCTGGCCGACGCCGTGACGCTGGCCGCCCTGCGCACCCGACTGCCGGGGGCGGTGATGGTCTCGGCTCGCACGGGGGAGGGCCTGGGTGATCTGCGCGCGCGCATCGAGGAGATGCTGCCCCGCCCCGAGGTGGTGGTCGACGTCGTCGTGCCCTACTCGCGCGGCGACCTGGTCTCCCGCGCGCATGCCGACGGCGAGATCGAGACCGTTGAGTACGTCGAGTCCGGCACCCGCCTGGTGGCCCGGGTCGATCCCGCCCTGGCGGCTGAGCTTCAGGCCGCCCGCGGGGCCTCGGACCGGCCGTGACCCCGCCTCCCGAGTCCCGGGCGGCGGAGGGCCTGGAGGGGGTCTCGACGCGCGCCCTCGACATCGCGGTCCAGGAGCTGGGCGGGCGTGCGCGCAGCGGTCAGGCCGATATGGTGCGCGGCGTGGCCGCCTCGATCGAGGAGGGCCACCACCTGCTGGTCCAGGCCGGGACCGGCACCGGGAAGTCCCTGGGCTACCTGGTGCCCGCCATGGCACATGCCGTGGAGTCGGGTCAGCGCGTCGTGGTCTCCACCGCGACCCTGGCCCTCCAGCGCCAGATCCTCATCAAGGACGCGCCCCTGGCGGCGCGCGCCGTCGAGGCCGTCACCGGGGCCCGGCCGGATGTGGCCCTGCTCAAGGGGTGGCAGAACTACCTGTGCCGTCACCGCCTCCAGGGCGGATACCCCGACCAGGATGAGGGAACCCTGTTCGACGCCGACCAGGCGCTGGCCCGCCCTCGAACGGGCAAGGGCGCGCAGGCGGGCCTGGGTGAGCAGGTGCTCCGCCTGCGCCAGTGGGCCGCCTCCACGGATACCGGTGACCGCGACGATCTGGTCCCCGGCGTGTCCGACCGGGCCTGGGCTCAGGCCTCGGTCTCGCGGGCCGAGTGCCTGGGCGGGGCGTGCCCGCTCAAGGCCGAGTGCTTCGCCGAGGCGGCGCGTGCCGCCGCCGGGCAGGCCGACGTGGTGGTCACCAATCACGCCATGCTGGGCATCGTGGCCGCGGGCAACCCGGGGGTTCTGCCCGAGCACGAGGTCCTCATCGTCGATGAGGCCCATGATCTGGCCGAGCGCGTGCGCTCCCAGGGCACGGTGGTGCTCTCAGCGGGATCGGTGGCGCGAACGGCTGCCACGGCCCGCAAGCACGCCGCGGTGCTGGTGGCCGATCTGGAGGCGGCGGGCCAGGAGCTCCAGCTGGTCCTGGCCGAGCTTGCCGACGGGCGCCTGGAGGATGGCCTGCCCCCGGCGCTGGGCCAGTCCCTGGCGGTGCTCGAGGCCGCGGCCCGCCAGGTGGCCGCCGATGTGCGAGAGCAGGGCAGGGCCAAGGGCTCGGGCCTGGACGCGGGCGGCCTGGCCCTGGCCCGCACCGCCATCGCGGATCTCGTCGATGCCCTGGAGCGCATGGTCTCGGACTCGGTGGCCCAGGGGCGGGATGTGGCCTGGATCGAGCGGCCCCGCATGGGGGCCGAGCCGCCGCGGCTTTTGTTGGCGCCCATCGAGGTGGCCGGCTCGGTGGCCACTGGTCTTCTGGCCGAGCGCACCGCGGTGCTGACCTCGGCGACCCTGGCCCTGGGCGGGGGCTTTGAGCCCATGGCGCGCGCCCTGGGACTGACGCTGTCGGAGCAGCGGTGGGAGGGCCTGGACGTGGGCTCGCCCTTCGACTATCCGCGCCAGGGGATCCTCTACGTGGCCGCGCACCTGCCGCGCCCCGGTGCGGGGATATCCGAGGCCGCCCTTGACGAGATGCTCGCCCTGGCGGAGGCCTCCGGGGGCGGGATGCTGGGCCTGTTCTCCTCGCGGCGGGCCGCCCAGGAGGCGGCCGAGGTCCTGCGCGGGGCGACCTCCCTGCCGGTCTACGCCCAGGGGGAGGACAGCCTGCCTGCCCTGGTGGAGGCCTTTGCGGCCGACGACGCCGCCTGCCTGGTGGGCACGCTCAGCCTGTGGCAGGGAGTGGATGTGCCGGGGCGGACCTGCCGCCTGGTGGTCATGGACCGCATCCCCTTCCCCCGCCCCGATGACCCGGTGGCCCAGGCGCGCACCGACGCGGTGGTGGCCGGCGGCGGCAACGGGTTCATGAGCGTCTCGGCGGCTCATGCCGCCCTGCTGCTGGCCCAGGGGGCGGGCCGGCTCATCCGCCGAGGCGATGACCGCGGCGTGGTCGCGGTCCTGGACTCCCGTCTGCGCACGGCCCGCTACGCCGGCTTCCTGACCCGCTCCATGCCCGCCCTGTGGCCGACGACGGACCCGGCCGTGGTCCGAGGTGCTCTGGCCCGCCTGGCGGGTGCCGGCTGAGATGCCGTGGATAGATGTTGTCATCTCCGATTCCTCGGATTCCTTGGCGCTGCTAGCATGACTGCGTGAAGATGCCTTCAGTGGTCCCGGGGCTGCGGCGCGGCCGTCGTGAGTTCCAGGAGGACTCCTGCGCCCGCTTGGGTCGCCATATCAAGGTCGCTGAGGCGGCGATGATGGCGGCCAAGGCGGAGGCGTTGCGGGAATTCGATCTCACTGTGGCGCAGTACGCGGTTCTGCTGGCGCTCCATTACGACTCGGGCCGATCCTCCGCGCAGTTGGCCCGGGAGTCTGGCGTCACCCCGCAGGCCATGGCCGCCGTCCTGACCAAGCTGGAGGCCAAGGGCTTCATCTCGCGCTCCCCCTCCTCCGTGCACGCCAAGGTTCTCATCACCAGTCTGACCCCGGCTGGCGAGGCCGTGCTGGTCAGGGCGGATGAGGCCGCTCGGGCCATCGAGCAGCGGGCGCTGGACGCCTTCTCCTCCCAGGAGCTCGACCTCCTGGTGGAGATGCTCCAGCGCGCGACGCAGGCCTTCAGTGGATCCTGCGACCATCAGGCGGGCTCGGCGTCAGAGCCGGTGTCAAGCGCTGCCGGTGGTCTCGAGGAGGGGACGCCTGGCTGACCGCTGACAGCGAAGCAGAGCATCCGCCACTTCATCTGTGTCAAGATCTTGATATGATCGAGGCACTTGACTCAAGGGAGGATCTTGATATGAAAGCGATGCAGATCGTCAGCTTCGACGGGGCCGAGGGGATGCGCTACCAGGAGGCTCCCCTGCCTGAGCCCTCAGCCGGCCAGGTCTCGATTGATGCGCAGTACTCCGGGGTGGGTTACATCGAGGCGCTTCTGGCCGAGGGCTTCCTGCAGCGGGAGCTTCCCTGGACCCCCGGGCTGGAGGTGGCCGGCACCATCCGCGAGGTGGGCCCGGGCGTCACCGGCCTCGAGCCCGGCCAGGTCGTGGCCGCTCTCATCATGGGAGGCGGCGGTTACGGGCAGGTGGTCGTCACCGGCGCTGATCTTGTGGCCCCGCTGCCCGACGGATTGGATCCAGCCCTGGCCTCAGTGGTTCCGGCCAACACGACAACGGCTCTCATCGCCCTGGAGCATGTGGCCCACATGCGCGCAGGGGAGCATGTCCTGGTCCATGCCGCTGCGGGTGGGCTGGGCTCCCAGATGGGGCAGGTCGCCCGCCTGCTGGGTGCTGAGCGGGTTGTGGGAGTCACCCGCTCGCCCGCCAAGCGCCAGGCGGTCCTGGACCTCGGTTACGACGAGGCCTGGCTGCCCGAGGAGCTCGACTCCGCTGAGGGCGGGCAGTTCGACGTCGTCGCCGACCCGGTCTCCGGCCCCGGCCGGCTCAGGAGCCTGGATCTGCTCCGTGTGGGAGGACGGCTCCTGGCCCTGGGGGATGCCGCCCGCGGTGGAGACCAGCTCATCAACTCCACGTCCCTGTGGCTGCGCGGCGCAGGTGTCATCGGCTTCAACCTGGGGGCGCTGACCGCTGCCGATCCCGCGCTCGTCGGCCAGTACCTCCGGCGAGCAGTGGGCCTCGTGGCCAGCGGCGAGGTGGGGATCCACATCAGCGAGCGGGCCCCCATCCAGGAAGCACCGCGCGTCATCGCCGCCCTGCGCCAAGGATCGACCATCGGCAAAACCGTGCTCGTCCACGAACCGCGGAGCTGATCACTCGCGGGGCATGTCAGCGTCGGTGATCCCTCAGGGTCGCCGACGCGATGCGCTGGGGCAAGCCTTTTGGGCCGTGCGGCGCTGTCCCCTGGGGGCCTACTGAGCCGTGGGCGCGCGGCCCTCACAGGCCCAGGGCGGCGGCGGGGGAGGACAGGAAGACGGTGACCAGGAACAGGGCGATGAAGCCCATCAGGGAGAGCAGGGCCTTGGCAGCGGATCGCACGGGGACTCCTTCGTCGAGGTGCAGGGGTCCCCATTGTGTCAGATCACAGTCCCGTGGCACCAACGGGGGAGCGGATCCGGTCCGGGCCGGCTCAGTGCACGGGAACCGTGAGGCGCTGGCCGGCGTGAATGGTGGAATCCTCCAGGCTGTTGAGCTCGACGATGGTGGCCACCGTGCCCGGCACATCCGAGGTGCCGGTGCTCGAGGCGATCTCCCACAGGGACTGGCCCGGCTGGACCACCGCGACGGCTGTTCCCGTTGCCTCAGCCGAGCCCACGCCTGGCAGCGCCACTGCGGCCACCGCTGCCGTGGCGACCAGGGCGATCACCGCCAGGCAGGCGCTGATCACCGTGACGGCGCGGCGCACCTGGACGGCGACCCCTGCCGCCTGCGGCCGGTCGCGCCTGGCGGTGACCGAGCCATTGGCAGTGCGAGCAGTGCGAGGCGCGGAGGATCCGCGCGTGGCCGGTCTGCGCGCGGAGGCGCCCACGGCAGTCCGCTCACGGCGTGGGGCGGGCCGGCCGGGGCGCGTGGGCCGGACCGGCCGCGGCGATGCCGCCTGGGAGCGGCGCCGGGCCGCGCGCACCGCGGGATGGCGCGGCGCCAGCAGCTCTAGGGCATCCTCGATCCCCAGGGATGAGGCCTCCGCTGAGCCGCGCCCAGCGAAAGGAGCGGCCGGGCGCGCAGGCCTCGCTGCTCGAGGTGCCGGCCGGGGACGCGTCGTGGCCGGCGCAGCGGGACGACGGGGCGCAGTGACCCGCGACTGGGGAGTGACCGCGCCGGACGCGCCAGCAGCACCGCCGGTGCCGCTGGTGTCGCCAGTGCCGTGAGCGCCGTCGGCGCGCGCAGCGGGACCTGCCGGCGCATGGCCCACCAGGCGCAGGCGCGGAACGCCGGTGGAGGAGGTGAGGGGCGCGCGGCGCGCAGCGCGCGACGGGCGCCCCGGGGACCCATCGCCAGTTGGCGCGGCCTCGGTCACCAGGCGCAGGTGCCCCCTGCGTCCTGACATGCTTCCCGGCACCGCGCCCGCGGCGCTACCGACTGCCTCCCACGAGGAGCCGGGCTGCTGCCCGGGCCGCCGGGACTGCGCGGAAGGGCCGCGCGAGGGGCGGGGCGGGGCGATGAAGGCGCTCATGTCTTCCTCCTGAACACATGTTCGACGAACGTCTGTTCGACAGGTTACTGCCTGGAGGGCGACACGTCCAGCATCTCTTCGAACACGTGTTTGAATGTGGGTCGGATCGCCTCTAGGCTTGTGGCATCACGACATCACCGACCACTGACATGAATCCGCCCCTCTTAGCCGGACTGCCCGGTCCTGCCATGAGGGGGCTGAGGAGGGGCCATGAGCACCACGACTGACCGGGGCGGCGGCCCCGCGGTCGCCGAGATCCTGGAGGGCCTTGATGACCGGGCCCGGGCGGTCTACCGGGCCGTCCGACAGGCGGTGGAGTCCCACGGCTACCCGCCCTCCCTGCGCGAGATCGGCTCGCAGGTGGGCCTGACCAGCCCCTCCTCGGTCAAGCACCAGCTCGACAAGCTCGAGCGCCTGGGGCTGGTGCGCCGCGACCCCAAGCGTCCCCGCGCCATGGAGGTCCTCCTGCCCGAGGCCGGCGAGCCGGCCGATGAGCCCACTCCTCCCGTTGAGCTGCGCGCTGTGCCCGCCCTCGGGGAGGCCGGCCCCCAGGCCCCGGCCTCCCCGGGCCCGGCGGGGGAGGGGGTCGCCATCCCGCTGGTGGGGCGCATCGCCGCGGGCTCTCCCATCCTGGCCGAGCAGGAGATCACCGATGTCATGACCCTGCCGCGGCGCCTGACCGGCCAGGGCGAGCTGTTCATGCTGGAGGTCCACGGGGACTCCATGATCGATGCGGCCATCTGCGATGGGGACTGGGTAGTGGTGCGCTCCCAGCCCGACGCCGCCAACGGCGAGATCGTCGCCGCTCTCATCGAGGACGTCGACGGGGCCAGCGCCACCGTCAAGGTCCTGTCCCGGCGCGACGGCCATCAGTGGCTGCTGCCGCGCAACCCAGACTACGCCCCCATCGACGGCGATCAGGCCACGATCATGGGCAAGGTCGTCACCGTCCTGCGCTCCCTGTAGGACGGTGACTCCCGGCCGGTTCCCGCTCGCACAGCGCTTGGGGCGCGCCTCGGTGCTCCCGAGGCGCGCCCCAAGCGCGTGGTCGGCGATGCCGTGACGCGATGCCGCCTGCGCCGTCGGGCCTCAGCGGCTGAGGGGCGACGGCGCAGGCGGGCTGCTCAGCTCAGTTCAGTAGCCCAGGCCGCGGGCGACCTCGCGCAGGTGATCGGCGGAGGCCTTGAGCGCGGCGTGCTCGTCGTCGGTCAGCGGCAGCTCCAGGCGGCGGCCGGCGCCCTCGCGTCCCACGATGGTGGGCACGGCCATGCACACATCGGAGATGCCGTGCCAGTCGGTCAGCAGCGGCGAGACGGTCAGCACGCGCTGCTCATCGTTGAGGATGGCGCCGATGATCCGCTGGACCGCCAGGCCCACCGCGTAGTTGGTCGCGCCCTTGCCCTCGATGATGCGGTAGGCCGAGCGCACGACGTCATGGGCGATCCGCTCGCGCTTGGCCTCATCGAACTGCCCGCCGTCCAGGGTCTGGCCCCACTGGGTGATCGGCACGCCGCCGATCTCGGTGGAGGACCACAGCGGCACCTCGGAGTCGCCGTGCTCGCCGGCGATGTAGCCGTGGATGTTCTGGGTGGCGGTGCCGGTCTCCAGGGAGACCAGGTAGCGCATGCGCGCGGTGTCCAGGACGGTGCCCGAGCCGAAGACCTGGTTCTCGGGCAGGCCGGTGATCTTCTTGGCGCAGTAGGTCACCACATCGACCGGGTTGGCCACGAGCAGGAAGATCGCGTTGGGGGCGACCTCGACCAGCTTGGGCAGGATCTTCTCCATGATGCCGACAGTCGCCCCGGCCAGCTCCAGGCGCGACTGCCCCGGCTTCTGCTTGGCCCCGGCGGTGATGGCGATGACGTCGGCGTCGCGGCAGATCTCCGGGTCATCGGAGCCTGAGACCGCGCCTGCGGAGGTGAACTGGATGCCCTGGGCGATGTCCAGGGCCTCGGCCTCAACCTTCTCCTTGGCGATGTCCTGCAGCACGATCTCACGGGCCACGCCCTTGGTGACGCAGGCGTAGGCGAGGGTTGAGCCCACGGCTCCGGCGCCGATGATGGCGACCTTGGAGGGGCGGCCGGAGCGGGAGATGGGGTAGGAGCCTTCAGCGGTGTTGGTGATACGGTCGGACACGTTCTTCTCCTCGGTGGGATCGATCGGCAGGCCCCTGCAGCGCCTACCAGGGCCAAGCCTACGTGCTGACCGGAGCCCGGGGCAGGGGCCAGCGGTCCCGCATTGACGCATCATTCCCGCCCAGGCGCACCCAGCGGACCCAGCGGGCCGCCGTGCGATCGGTGGGGCCCGCGGCTGCGGGGCGATCTGTTAGTCTGCCTGTGACCCGTGACGCCACAAGACGGGAGATGCCGGCGTGCACTGCCCCTTCTGCCATCACGACAACTCGCGCGTGGTGGACTCGCGCACCGCAGAGGATGGCGCTTCCATCCGCCGTCGACGCCAGTGCCAGCAGTGCGGGCGGCGCTTCACCACCCTGGAGACCTCCAGCCTCTCGGTGCGCAAGCGCTCGGGCGTCGTCGAGCCCTTCAGCAGGGACAAGGTGATGGTCGGCGTGCGCCGCGCCTGCCAGGGCCGCCCCGTCTCCGACGACGACCTGGCCCTGCTGGCCCACAAGGTCGAGGAGTCCATCCGGGCCGGCGGCCAGGCGCTGGTGGACTCCCATGAGGTGGGGCTGGAGATCCTGGGCCCCCTGCGCGAGCTCGACCAGATCGCCTACCTGCGCTTCGCCTCGGTCTACTCCTCCTTCGAGACCCTGGAGGACTTCGAGGCGGCCATCGCCGAGCTGCGGGCCCCCGTCGCCCAGCCGGGCTGAGTCGCCCGGGCCTTGCTCGGATCGTCAAGCGGTGCGTGGCACACTGCCGCCATGCGCGTGCTCATCGTCTCCGACTGCTATCCGCCGCGCCTGGGCGGGATCGAGACCCAGGTGCGCGATCTGGCGCTCAACCTGCGGGCCGCTGGGCATGAGCCGACCGTGGTGACCGCCACCCCCGTGGGGCGTGAGCGCGGGCGCAGCATCGAGACCCAGGATGGATTCCCCGTATGGCGCACCACCGTGCCACTGCCGGCCGAGCTGCCGGTCCACCCCCTGGCGCGCCGCGAGATCGGCGTTGCCATGGACCGGCTGCGCCCCGAGGTCGTCCATGTGCATGTGGGCATCGTCTCGCCCTTCGCCTGGTCGGGGATCGCCGCGGCCCAGAGCCGGGGACTGCCGCTGCTCATCACCTTCCACTGCGTGCTGGGCCCCTGGGCCCGGGCGGGGGCGCTGGCCGGGGCGCTGAGCCCCGTGCGCCGCTGGCAGCGCGCCGGCGCCCACCTCACGGCGGTCTCCTCCATGCTCGTTCGCCAGGTCGAGGCCGCGGGCGGGAGGGATGTCGACATCCTGCCCAACGGGATCACCGTGGCCGACTGGCGGCTGCCTCAGGACTGGCAGAGCCCCGATCACTCGCCTGACCGGCCGCTGACGGTGACGGCCTCGCAGCGCTGGATCGGGCGCAAGCGGCCACTGCAGGTGGTGCGCGCATTCGCCGATGCGGTGCAGGCGGTCGGCGATGAGCGCGCGGTTCTCATGATGTACGGCGATGGGCCGCTGCGCCAGCGCCTGGCCCGGGAGGTGGAGGGCTCCGGGGTGGCCGAGCGGATCGTCCTGGTGGGGCGCCTGGAGCGCCCCGAGCTGGCTCGCGCCCTCAATCGCGGGGACATCTTCCTGCAGACCTCGACGGATGACTCCTTCGGCATCGCCGTGCTGGAGGCGCGCACGGCAGGACTGGCCATCATCGCGCGGCGCTCCTCGGGGGTCAGCGACTTCATCGAGGACGGCGTCGAGGGCCTGCTGGTCGACGACGAGCCCGAGCTGGCCCGCGCCCTGGAGACGCTCCTGACCGACCGTCAGATGCTGGAGCGCATCAGGGCCCACAACCGCGCGGTCGCCCCCGCGGTCGAGTGGGCGGCGGTGGTGGGCATGCATGAGGAGGCCTACCGCCGTGCCATCGCCGCGGCCAGGGGCTGAGGGCGGCAGGGGCTGAGGGCGGCAGGCCTGCCGGTCTCCTAGCCCTCGGCGCGCAGGACCTCGGACAGGCGCCGGGCGGCGGCCATGACCACCGGGCCGTGGGCGCGCCCGGGCTGGCGGCCCATGCGCTCGATGGGCCCGGAGATGGAGATGGCCGCCACGACCTTGCCGCCCGCGCCCCTGACGGGGGCGGAGACGGAGGCCACGCCGGGCTCTCTCTCCCCGACGGATTGGGCCCAGCCGCGGCGCCGCACCGCCGAGAGCATGGTGGCGTTGAAGCGCGCCCCCACCAGCCCGCGGTGAAGGCGATCGGGCTCCTCCCAGGCCAGCAGGACCTGAGCGGCCGAGCCACCCTGCATGGACATGGTGGCTCCCACGGGGATGGAGTCGCGCAGTCCGATGGGCCGTTCGGCATTGGCCACGCAGACCCTCACATCCCCCTGGCGCCGGTAGAGCTGGGCGGACTCGTGGGTCTTGTCCCTCAGGGCGGCCAGCACCGGGGCGGCCGCGGACAGCAGGTGGTCCTCGCCGGCGGCGGCGGACAGCTCGGCGAGCCGGGCCCCCAGTGCGAAGCGTCCCTGGGTGTCGCGCGTGACCAGGCGGTGGTGCTCCAGGGCGACGGCGATGCGGTGCGCCGTCGGGCGGGCCAGGTGGGTGATGGCGACCAGCTGCGCGAGCGTCGCAGGGCCGGCCTCCAGGGCATTGAGCACCAGGGCCGCCTTGTCGATAACGCCGACGCCGCTGGAGGAGTCGTGCTCAATCGAACTGTCCATACTCTGATACTCCCATCCCGAGGTGCGAGACTTCAAGTAGCGTCGTCCAGAGAGGTGGCGCGGCGTCAGTATCTTGTCGAGCAGTTTAGTCCGGGCTCGGCGCGCGCGCCCCGCAGAACATGCAATCTCGTGCCGAAGGGCTCGGCGCGGAGGGACTGTCAGGAAAGGACGGCAGCGCAATGGGCATGACCCTGGCCGAGAAGGTCTGGCGCGATCACGTAGTCTCCCAGGGGGCCGACGGCGCTCCCGACCTGCTCTACATCGACCTGCACCTTGTCCACGAGGTCACCAGCCCCCAGGCCTTCGAGGGCCTGCGCCTGGCCGGCCGTCAGGTCCGCCGCCCCGACCTGACCCTGGCCACCGAGGACCACAACACCCCCACCCTGGACATCGACCTGCCCATCGCCGATGTCACCAGCCGCGCGCAGATCGAGACCCTGCGGGCCAACTGCGCCGAGTTCGGGGTGCGCCTGCACTCCCTGGGGGACGCCGATCAGGGCATCGTCCACGCCGTGGGCCCCCAGCTGGGGCTGACCCAGCCGGGCATGACCGTGGTGTGCGGAGACTCCCACACCTCCACTCACGGGGCGTTCGGGGCCCTGGCCTTCGGGATCGGCACCTCGCAGGTCGAGCACGTCCTGGCCACCCAGACCCTGCCCATCGCCCCCTTCAAGACGATGAGCGTGACCATCGACGGCGATCTGCCCGCCGGCTCGGGCGCCAAGGACATCATCCTGGCCATCATCGCCAAGATCGGCACCAACGGCGCCCAGGGCCACGTCATCGAGTATCGCGGCCGGGCCATCGAGCAGCTCTCGATGGAGGCCCGCATGACGATCTGCAACATGAGCATCGAGGGCGGGGCCAGGGCCGGCATGATCGCCCCGGACCAGACCACTCTCGACTACCTGGCCGGGCGCCCCCACGCCCCCGAGGGCGCCGACTGGGACGCCGCCGTCGAGTACTGGATGAGCCTGCGCACCGATGAGGACGCGGTCTTCGATACCGAGGTCGTCCTCAAAGCCGCCGACATCGAGCCCTTCGTCACCTGGGGCACCAACCCCGGTCAGGGCCTGCCGATCTCGGCCACCGTGCCCGTTCCCGAGGAGATCGCCGACGAGACCCAGCGCCGTGCCGCCGAGCGCGCCCTGGAGTACATGGACCTGACCCCCGGCATGCCCCTGCGCGACATCCGGGTCGACACCGTCTTCCTGGGCTCGTGCACCAATGGGCGCATCGAGGACCTGCGCGCCGCCGCCGAGGTCCTGCGCGGGCGCACCAAGGCGGAGGGCCTGCGCATGCTCGTGGTCCCCGCCTCCGCCCGCGTGCGCCTCCAGGCCGAGGACGAGGGCCTGGACCGGGTCTTCACCGACTTCGGGGCCGAGTGGCGCAACGCCGGCTGCTCCATGTGCCTGGCCATGAACCCCGACAAGCTCAGCCCCGGTGAGCGAGCCGCCTCGACCTCCAACCGCAACTTCGAGGGGCGCCAGGGCACCGGCGGGCGCACCCACCTGGTCTCGCCCGTGGTGGCCGCGGCGACCGCCGTGCGCGGCACCCTGTCCACCCCTGCCGACCTCCCCCCGCTGGACGGGCAGGGGCGCGGCGCCGACCGCCCGGCCCCCGTTCCCGCCTGAGCCGCCCAGCCAGCCCACGACAAGGAGAGCAGCAGATCATGGAGAAGTTCATCTCCCACACCGGCATCGGCGCCCCCCTGCGCCGCAGCGAGGTGGACACCGATCAGATCATCCCGGCCGTCTACCTCAAGCGCATCACCCGCACCGGCTTCGAGGACGCCCTCTTCGCCTCCTGGCGATCCGGGGAGCCCGACTTCGTCCTCAACCAGGAGGCCTACAAGCGCGCCTCGGTGCTGGTGGCCGGCCCCGACTTCGGCACCGGCTCCTCGCGCGAGCACGCCGTGTGGGCCCTCAAGGACTACGGATTCCGCGTGGTCCTGGCCCCCCGCTTCGCCGACATCTTCCGGGGCAATGCCGGCAAGCAGGGGCTCGTGGCCGGCGTCATCAGCCAGGAGGACTGCGAGCAGCTGTGGAAGATCCTGGAGACCTCGCCGGGCACCGAGATCACCGTGGACCTGGAGAACCGCACCGTGGAGGCCGGCGCCTTCCGCTGCGCCTTCAGCATCGACGACTACGTGCGCTGGATCCTCATGGAGGGCCTGGATGACATCTCCCTGACCCTGACGCATGAGGAGGAGATCGTCGCCTACGAGGGTGGCCGGCCCGCCTTCAAGCCGCGCACCCTGCCGGCCAAGCACCTGCCCGCCCAGGAGGTCGTGCCGGCCCGCGCCGCCAACATGCCCCGTCCCTGACCCGCACGGCCGGTCGCGCCCGGCCCGGCCGGCCGATTGGCTGAGGCAATGAGCCGAGGCAATTGGCTGAGGCAAAGGACACCCCCGTGGGAGCCGAGGAGGCACAGGGCGGGGCCTATGCTGGGACGGCTTGGCGCCCGCGCCGGGCGGGCTTGCCCGCGCAGCCCCATCCACGCCACATCATGTCTCGGAGGTACGCATGGTCGACGGTCTGCTCCAGGTCGAGGGCGGTCGTCCGCTCACCGGCGAGATCACTGTCCGCGGGGCCAAGAACCTGGTTCCCAAGGCCATGGTGGCGGCCCTGCTGGGCAGCACGCCCTCCGTGCTGCGCAATGTCCCGCTCATCCGTGACGTCGATGTGGTCTCCGGCCTGCTGACCCTCCACGGGGTGAGCATCGAGCACGACCGGACCGAGGGCATCCTGACCCTGGACCCCTCACGGGTGGAGACCGCCCATGTGGCCGACATCGACGCCCATGCCGGCTCCTCTCGCATCCCCATCCTCTTCTGCGGCCCCCTCCTGCACCGCCTGGGGGAGGCCTTCATCCCCGACCTGGGGGGATGCCGCATCGGGGACCGCCCCATCGACTTCCACCTCGACATCCTGCGCCAGTTCGGCGCCAGCGTGGACAAGCTCCAGGCCGGTATCCGCCTGACCGCTCCCGACGGGCTCAACGGGACCGTCATCGACCTGCCCTACCCCTCGGTGGGCGCCACCGAGCAGACCCTGCTCACGGCGGTGCGCGCCCACGGCCTGACCGAGCTGCGGGGCGCCGCCGTCGAGCCCGAGATCATGGACCTGGTGGACATCCTGCAGAAGATGGGCGCCATCATCTCGGTGGACACCGACCGCACCATCCACGTCGAGGGCGTCGAGGAGCTCGGCGGCTACAACCACGCCGCCCTGCCGGACCGCATCGAGACCGCATCATGGGCCTCTGCCGCACTGGCCACCCGCGGGGACGTGTTCGTGCGCGGGGCCCACCAGAGCCACATGACCACTTTCCTCAACATCTTCCGCAAGGTCGGCGGGGCCTTCGACGTGCGCGACGACGGCATCCGCTTCTACCACTCCGGCGGGGATCTGCGCTCCATCGTCGTGGAGACCAATGTCCACCCCGGCTTCATGACCGACTGGCAGCAGCCCCTCGTGGTGGCCCTGACCCAGGCCGAGGGCCTGTCGATCGTCCACGAGACCGTCTACGAGAACCGCTTCGGCTTCACCAAGGCCCTGCGCAAGATGGGGGCCACCATCCAGGTCTACCGCGAGTGCCTGGGGGGCACCGAGTGCCGCTTCGGCCAGCGCAACTTCTACCACTCCGCCGTCGTCTCTGGGCCCACGCCCCTGACCGGCGCGGACATCGTGGTGCCCGACCTGCGCGGGGGCTTCTCCCACCTCATCGCCGCCCTGGCCGCCCAGGGGACGAGTCGCGTCGAGGGGGTCAACCTCATCGACCGCGGCTACGAGAGCTTCATGTCCAAGCTCGCGGCCCTGGACGCCGACGTCACCCGCCTGGCCTGAGCGCTCCGGGCTGGACTCCGAGGCGCCAAGGCGCCAGGAGCCGCTAGAGTGCGTGCGTGCCCACCACGCGACAGTTCACGCCCTTCTACCGCTTCGCCGCCAGAGGGGTCATCATCCCCGCGCTCAAGGCCATGTCCCGCCAGCAGGTCACCGGCCAGGAGAACATCCCCCGCCAGGGGGGCTTCATCGCGGTGGCCAACCACCTCACCGAGCTGGACTCGCTGACGGCCATGCGCGCCCTGGTCGACCAGGACGTCCCCGTCTACTCCCTGGCCAAGTCCAGCCTGTTCTCAGTGCCGGTCCTGGGATCCATCCTGCGCGCCGGCGGGCAGATCCCGGTCCACCGCACCTCCACGGATGCGGCCGGCTCCCTGGCGGAGGCCGAGAGGCTCCTGCGGGCGGGGGAGTCGATCATGGTCTTCCCCGAGGGCACCCTGTCTCGCGACCCCCTGCGGTGGCCCATGACCGGCAAGACCGGGGCCGCGCGCCTGGCCATGCGCACCGGGGCGCCGGTGCTGCCCATGGGGCAGTGGGGCGCCCACCTCATCCTGGACGGCTACTCCAAGAAGCTGCGGCCCTTCCCCCGCAAGGACGTGCGCATCACGATCGGCGCCCCACTGGACCTTGGCCGCTTCGGCCAGGACATCGAGGACCGCCAGGCCGTGCGCGAGTGCACCGCCGAGATCATGCGCGCCATCACCGCCCTGGTCGAGGAGCTGCGCGGCGAGAAGGCCCCCCGCCCCTACGACATGCACTACGACGGCGATCCGGGCAAGGGCCAGATCGGCGTGCGCCGCCCCGACCCCGCGCCGGCCCCCGAGTCGGATCCGGGGGAGCAGAGCGCCGGGCAGGAGGGCCAGCCGTGAGCGCCGCCGCTCCGGCGATCACCAGTGCCGCCGTCATCGGATCGGGAGCCTGGGGCACGACCTTCGCCTGGCTGCTGGCCCAGGCCGGCACGCCCACCACGATCTGGGCCCGGCGCAGGCAGGTCGCCGAGGAGATCAACGCCGGGGGCAATGAGCGCTACACCCCGGGGCTGGAGCTGCCCGAGACCATCAGGGCCACCACGGACCTGGCCCAGGCGGTGGCGGGAGCAGGGCTCATCGTCGTCGCCCTGCCCTCCCAGGAGGCCCGCGGGGCCCTGGCGCCCCTGGGCGAGGTGGAGGCGGGGGCTGTGGCCGTCTCCCTCATGAAGGGCATCGAGGCCGGCACGGGGCTGCGCATGAGCCAGGTCCTGGCTCAGGCCCTGGGGCTGGGCCAGGAGCGGGTGGCCGTCATCTCCGGGCCCAACCTCGCCGATGAGATCGCCGCCGGTCAGCCGACCGCCACCGTGGTGGCCGCCGGCGACCAGGAGGTCGCCGCGCGCGTGGCCGCCCTGTGCGCCACCACGGCCTTCCGCCCCTACACCAACACCGACGTTCTGGGAGTCGAGCTGTGCGGCGCGGTCAAGAACGTCATCGCCCTGGCCGTGGGGGCGGCTGCAGGGCGGGGCATGGGGGACAACTCCAAGGCCACGATCATCACCCGGGGCCTGGTGGAGATCACCCGCCTGGGCGCGGCTCTGGGCGCGAGGCCCGAGACCTTCGCGGGGCTGGCGGGCATGGGGGACCTGGTGGCCACCTGCTCCTCGCCGCTGAGCCGCAACCAGGTCTTCGGGCGCCACCTGGGGGAGGGGATGAGCGTTCAGGAGGCTGCCGCGGCCTCGCGCGGCGTGGCCGAGGGCGCCAAGTCCGCGCGCGCGGTCCTGGACCTGGCCGCCGCCCACGGCGTGGAGATGCCCATCACCGCCGGCGTGGTGGCCGTTGTCGAGGGAGCCGCCAGCGTGGCCGAGGTCACCGATGAGCTCCTGGCCCGGCCGCGCAAGGCCGAGGGCCTCCACGCCTGAGACCCGGCCCGGTCCCGGGCGGTCTCAGGCGCGCCGCGCCTGCGCCGCTCCTGGGGGAGGGGCTCACTCGTTCCTGAGGACGTCGATGACCAGGCGGGTGGGGCTGTCCAGGGTGAAGATCCGGAAGTCCTGGGTATCGGTTCCCAGGACGATCTGGTACTCCCCCTCGAAGGGAGCGTCGATGTGGGCGGCCCTGATCCCCGTGCCGTCCACGGTGATGTCCGTCGGCCCGCTGTACTCGGTCTGGGCATCGGGGACGGCTGCCGCGCCGGTGCCCGTGATGACTAGGATGTACTGGCCCTCGATGCTGATCGGGTCGCCCTTGCCCGGCGTGGTGGCCTGGTCGACCCACTGCGGCGCCATCCACCCCGGGGTGCCCTGGCCGGCGAACTCGACGACGACGCGGTCATAGCCCTCGTCCTCGTGCCAGCCGGAGCGCACATCGGTGATGGTCAGCTGGGAGTCGGGGGCGGCCCCCTTCTCCTGGGCGGCGCCCTCCCAGGTCTGTGTGGGACTCTCGGCCGCCTCGTCACCGGTCAGCGACCCCGTGGTGGTCGGCGACTGATCGGCGCCGGCGGCTGTGGCGGCGGCCTGGGCGGTCGGCGAGTTGGCGCTGGATGCCAGCTCCTCGCTCCACTCCCTGGAGTTGCAGGCGCTCAGTGCCAGCGAGCCACCCAGGGCCACGACGAGGGCAGGTATGGCCGAAATTAAACAAAACCGTATTCCGGGGCTTTCTGGGCTGGATATGACGGCACCTTTCGTTGTAGAATTTCTTCATGCACGTGGTTGTGACAGACGAGGAGCAGCAGGTCCTTATCAGGTGGAAGAAGCGAGGTGACTCCCTCATTCTCATCCGGTTGAAAGCTGAGGCTATTCTCTACGCCTCGCACGGCGTTGACCTGGATTTCATTGCGGAGATGGTGGGGCGCACGGTGAGGACTGTTAAGGAGTGGTTGGCGTCTTGGCGTGTCAGCCGTCTGCATTCGGTGGTCACCGGTCATAAGGGAAATCAGAATGCGGCCAAGCTCACCCGCGAGCAGAAGGAGCAGCTCAAAGAGGTTCTGAGCCGGCCACCGTCACAGTCCGGCATCAAGGCGGACTTCTGGGATGTTCCCGCCCTGGCTGACGTGGTGAGGACCAGATTCGACGTGGAGTACGAGTCGGACTCCTCCTACCGGCTGCTCATGCACTTTGCGGGCATGAGCTTCAAGCTGCCCGACCCCTTTGACAAGCGCCGCGACGAGGAGGCCATCACCAAGCGGATGGCCCAGATCCAAGACGAGGTCGCAGACCTCCTGAGCGACGGGTGGGAGGTGTACGCGGCCGATGAGGTGCGCGTGGAGCACGAGGCTGAGACCCGCCGCATGTGGTTGCCCCAGGGTAAACGAACGAAGATCTACGTGGACCGCACCCGCAACGCCTGCTCCTTCTTCGGCGCACTGTCCCTGAGATCCAAGAAGGTCAAGGTCTACCCCATCGAGGGCAACCAGAACACCGAGAAGATCCTCTCCTGCCTGACTCGCCTGGTGCGCGAGACCGATAACGACAAGATCGCCGTGGTTCTCGACAATGCCGGGTTCCACCACGCCAAAGCGCTAAGAGAGCAGCTTCAGCCCGGAGGCCGGCTCGAGAGCCTCAAGCTCATCTACCTGCCGCCCTACGCACCCGACCACAATCCGGTCGAGCACGTCTGGAACACCGCCAAAGGCACAATCGCGAACATCCAGAGAGACACCCCCGAGGAGACCTACACCGCATTCATGGGCTACATCAACACCCGCACCTTCGACTACGACTTCGAACACCTCCCAAACATCACGCCAGCACACGATCTTGTTTAATTCTGGCCATAGGAGGTGATAGTGCTTCATGATATCTCCAGGACTGTCTCGATCTGTATGGTGCGCGCAAATCCAGAGTACGGCGCATCCGTGCTGAGCACCGGAATCGGCATGGAGGAGAACTCTCCATCCGGGGTGGAGCCCAGCCCGCGACCGGCCGGGGGAGCGGCCCGCAGGGCCGGCAGGGCCAGCGCAACGCCGCCTCAGACCTCCAGCGCGCCGCGCCGAATCGCCTCGGCCACGGCCGCCGCCCGAGAGTCCACGCCGAGCTTGGTGTAGGCGCGCAGCAGATGCGTCTTGACAGTGGCCTCCGAGACGAACAGCCGCGCGCCGATCTGCGCGTTCGACAGCCCCTGGGCCACATGGCCCAGCACCTGGGTCTCCCGGGGCGAGAGGGCCGGCTCGCAGGCCCTCTTGGTGGCCCGGCGCGAGGCGCGCAGGAGGCGGGCGGCGATCTCGGGCGACAGCGACGAGCGCCCCAGGGCCGCGGTGCGCACCGCCTCGGCGATCTGCTCGCGGGTGGAGTCCTTGAGCAGGTAGCCGATCGCCCCGGCCTCCACGGCGCGCGAGACATCCGAGTCCGCCTCATACGTGGTCAGGATGACGACCTGGGCCGGGCTGGGCAGGGCCCGGATCCGGCGCGTGGCCTCCACGCCGCTCATCGCCGGCATGCGCAGGTCCATGAGGACCACGTCCGGGCGCGTCACGGCGGCCAGTTCCACCGCCCGAGCGCCGTCGCGGGCCTCGCCGACGACGTCGATCCCGGGCTCGCGCCCCAGGAGCTGAACGATCCCGGAGCACACCACCGGATGATCGTCCACGACCAGGAGGCGAATGCTGCCCACGGGGCCTGTGGGCGCGCTGACGGTGCGGGGAGCCGTCTCGAGCAGGGCGGGCGTGGAACTCACATCGGTATTCTGGCCTCCAGGAGCGTGCCCGTCATGCCGTTGGGCGCATGAGTGCTGGCCGGGTCCACCGTCAGTGACCCGCCCAGGGTCCCCAGGCGCTCGCGCATCCCCGTTATTCCGGTGCCCTCGGGCGCCCCGCGAAGCCCGACGCCGTCGTCCACCACCCGCACGACGAGATCGGGGGCGCTGGCCTCGGCGGCGACCTCGACGGCGACCTCGACACGCGTCCAGGAGGCATGGGCGTGGCGGCGCACATTGGTCAGCGCCTCCTGGACGACCCGCAGGGTCGCCGCCTCCACCTGCGGGGCGAGCTCGCGATCCAGGCGCAGGTCGAGCTCGGGCACGGGGCTGCCGTCCTGGGCCTGGGCCTGGCACAGGCGGGCCAGCGCCTCGCGCAGCCCGCCGCGCAGCGCCACCGGCTGATCCCCGGCGATGAGGGCCCGGGCCTCGCGCAGGCCCTCGCGCGAGATCGCGATGATGCGCTCATGGGCCGCCTCCGCCTCCTGGCCCGAGGAGGAGGCGGCCACCTGCGCCAGGGTGATGAGGGAGACGAAGGACTGGGCCAGGGTGTCGTGCACCTCATGCGCCCAGCGCTGGCGCTCAGCGCTGGCGGCGGCCGCGCGCTCGGCGGATACCAGTGCCCCCTGGGCCGCGGCCAGCTCGTCAAGGGCCTGCCGGGTGGCGGTCAGGGCGTCCTCCTTGTCCGCCAGCGCCCGGCGGGTCCGCTGGCGCATGGAGTCCAGCAGGACGAGCCACACGCCGATGCTCAAGGACCCCGCCGCTGACAGCACGGCGACGGTCACGGCCGGCCACCACCCGATCGGGACGCTCAGGGCCAGGGCGATGCCCGCCGCGAAGACCAGGGTCGCCGTGATCGCGCTGCGCAGCGAGCGGTGCGTGATCCACAGGGCCGGGTAGACGACCGACATGCCCCCGCAGGCCAGGGGCGTGAGGGTCAGCAGGTACAGGTTGAGCGCGGCCAGGGCCCATGCGGCCGCGCACCACCACCAGCGCTCGAAGGAGGTGATCGGCTCGATCTTCTCAGTGGCCTCACGCGGAGCGGCGGTGGCAGGGGCGGTGGCGCTCATGGGGGCAGTGTGACCGATGGGCGCCGCAGGGCCTCTGCCCGGAGACCTCATCGGTCGAAGGTGTCCCGGCGCGAGGCGATGATCGCCCACAGCAGGCCGATGAGGACCCAGCAGGCCACCATCGCCAGGCCGGTGGCGGTCTGCCAGGAGCCGCCCTGCTCGCCGGCCTTGAGGGCGTCGGGCAGGAAGCCCTGGCGCAGCAGCTGGGCGGACCACCGCACGGGCAGGATGGAGGCGCCGGTCACCAGCCAGCCGGGCAGCATGGACATGGGCAGGAAGATCCCGGAGACGAAGGGGACGATGATGAAGATGGGCAGGACCACCCCCAGGGTGACCTGGGCGCTGCGCAGCGTGCGCCCCAGCGCGATGCCGAGGGCCGCGCAGTAGGCGATCGTCAGCAGGCAGGTGAGCAGGATCAGCCCCCAGGATGCCGGCGAGGTGGGCAGGGGCACGCCCATCACCAGGCCGCCGGTGAGGATGAGCGCCGCCGTGCACAGGGCGGTGATGATCGCAGCGGAGACGATCTTGCCGGTCAGGAAGGCCCAGGCCGGGCAGGGCAGCAGGGCCAGGCGCTTGAGGAGGCCCTCCTCGCGCTCACTGGTCACGTCCACCGAGAGGTTGAACAGGCAGTTGGACATCAGTCCGATGACCACCATCGAGGGCAGGGAGTAGGCGGCGTGGGTCAGGCCCCCGGGGTAGGGCTGGGTGAAGACGGCGGAGAACAGGACGTAGATGCCCACCGGGTAGGCCATGGCCATGATGATGACGATCGGGGTGCGAGCCATCTTTCGCAGGTTGGTGACCGCCAGCCCGGTCACGATGCGCCACGCCGGTCCGGGGCGGCGCGCGGCGCGTGCAGGGGCGGTGGCGGCGGTCATGAGGCCCTCCTGGTGGATGCGGGTGCGGAGTCATCAGCGTGGTGGTGCGCCTCGATGAGCGCGAGGTAGTGGTCCTCCAGGCTCGGGCGCACGACCTGAAGGCCCGGCACCTCGCCGTCGGGCCCGCGCAGGCGGCCCATGAGGTCGGCCAGGACAGCGGTGGGGGCGGGGGTGTCGAGGCGGTGGGCGGTCCCGTTCTCGATCCACGAGACGGTGGCGCCCTGGTCGGAGCGGGCGCGCAGGTCGGCGGGGCTGCCCTGCTCGACGATGCGCCCCTCCAGGAGGATGGCGACCTCGTCGGCCAGGACCTCCGCCTCGTCGAGGTAGTGGGTGGTCAGCAGGATGGTCGTGCCCTCGCTCTTGAGGTCGGCGACCAGGCGCCACAGGGCCCGGCGCGCCCCGGGATCGAAGCCGGTGGTCGGCTCATCGAGGAAGAGCAGCTCGGGGCGGCCCACGATGGCCAGGGCGATGTCGAGGCGACGCCGTCGCCCACCGGACAGGCGCCCGGCGCGGGTGCGCGCGTCGTCGGCCAGGCCCACGCGCTCGATGGCCTCCTCGACTGCCATGGGCTGGGTGAAGAAGCGCGAGGCGAGCTCCACGGCCTCCCGCACGCTCAGCTGGCCGAGGTCGCCGGAGGCCTGGGACACGACTCCCAGGCGGGCCCTCCAGGACCTGGTGCGCGGGGCCGGGTCCTGGCCGAGCACCCGCACCGTGCCAGAGGTGGCGCGGCGCAGGCCCTGGAGGATCTCGACCGCCGTGGTCTTGCCGGCCCCGTTGGGGCCCAGCAGGCACAGGGTGGCCCCGTGCGGGATCTCCAGGTCCAGGCCGCGCAGGACCCTCTTGGGCGGGTAGTCCTTGGTCAGCTCGTGGATCTGGACCGCGGGAGTCGGGGAGTGAGCCATGACATGACTATGGACCCGTCGGGAGGGTCGGTTGTATCCGTGGTCAGGTGGACAGTTCTATCCATCTCTCGGTGGACAGATATGAGGAAAAACAAGGGAAAAACGATGGTGACGCCCGGTGGGCGTGCCTCGCGCGCAGCGGCGGTAGCCTGTGCCCATGCCTGATGCCCTGGACCCAGCCGCCAGCTCTGAGAACGGCGCGAGCGCGCCTGACCGGCCCCGCGTCGCCGTCGTCTTCGGCGGGCGCAGCGGGGAGCACACGATCTCCTGCGCCACCGCCGCGGGCGTGCTCTCCGCCATCGACCGTCAGCGCTACGAGGTCCTGCCCGTGGGCATCACCCCGTCGGGCAAGTGGGTGCTAGTCGATGACGACCCCTCGGCCCTGGAGCTGCGCGATGACGCCCCGCCGGTGGAGATCACCGCCGACGGCCTGGGACGCGGCGAGCTGGCCATGCGCCTGGGCGGCGGGGCCCCGGTGGCCCTGACCGCCGAGGGACCCAGCGTCCTGGGGGAGATCGACGTCGTCCTGCCCCTGCTCCACGGCCCCTACGGCGAGGACGGCACGATCCAGGGGCTGCTGGAGATGCTGGGCCTGCCCTATGTGGGCTGCGGAGTCCTGGCCTCGGCGGCCGGCATGGACAAGCAGGTCACCAAGGTGCTGCTGGCCGATGCCGGCATCCCCACCGCCCCCCACGTGGTGGTCGGCCCCCATGCCTGGCGCCGCGAGAGCGAGGCGATCCTGGAGGCCTGCCAGTCACTGGACTACCCGCTGTTCGTCAAGCCCGCCCGCGCCGGCTCCTCCCTGGGCATCACGAAGGTCGACCGCCCCGAGGACCTGCGCGCCGCCATCGAGGCCGCCCGCGAGGTCGACCCCAAGGTGCTCGTGGAGTCCGGGATCACCGGCCGCGAGATCGAGGTGGCCGTCCTGGGCGGGCGAGGGGATGAGCCCCCGCGGGTCGCCGAGCCCGGCGAGATCGTCATGGACGCCTCCCAGGGGGCCGGGGAGTTCTACGACTACGAGACCAAGTACCTGGCCCATGACGCCGTGGCCATGGTCTGCCCTGCGCGCATCTCCCCGGCCGAGCGCGAGCTGCTCATGGAGACCGCCGCCCGGGCCTTCGAGGCCCTGGGCGCCGAGGGACTGACCCGGGTGGACTTCTTCCTGACCCCCCAGGGCCAGGCCATCGTCAACGAGGTCAACACCATGCCGGGCTTCACGCCCTACTCCATGTACCCCTACATGTGGCAGGTCTCGGGCCTGTCCTACGGGGAGCTCGTCACTGAGCTCATCGAGCTGGCCCGCACCCGCTCCACGGATGTCAACCGCTGAGCCCCCTGCGGTCGCTCCCGGCGCGACCGTGGCCGAGCTCGGCGAGGAGGCGCTGATCGCCCTGATCACCCCGATGCTTCCCCACGCGCCGGGCGAGTTGGTGGGCAGCGGGGATGACTGCGCGGTCCTGGCCCTGCCGGATGGCTGCGCGGCGCTCAGCACGGATGTGCTGGTTGAGGGCCGCCACTTCCGCGCGCACTGGTCCACCGGGCATGACGTCGGGCGGCGGGCCGCCGCTCAGAACCTGGCCGACGCCGCCGCCATGGGCGCGCTGCCCACCGCCCTGGTGGTCGGCCTGGTCATGCCGCCCACGACCACGGTGGACTGGGTGCGGGACTTCGCCGCCGGACTGGCGGCCGGCTGCCGCGAGTGCGGGGCCGGGGTCGTGGGCGGGGACTTGAGCGCCGGTGAGAGCCTCATGGTGGCGGTCACCGTTGTGGGGGACCTCCAGGGGCGCGCCCCCGTGCTGCGCAGCGGGGCGAGGCCTGGGGACGCCGTGGTGCATGTGGGCACCCTGGGGCGCAGCGCCGCTGGATGGGCGCTGCTGGAGGCCGGGCTGGCGCCGCGCGCCGAGACCATCGCGCGGGCCGCCGCGTGCCTGGATGCCTTCCGCGCCCCGAGACCGCCCCTGCATGCCGGTCCCGCCCTGGCCGCGGCCGGGGCCAGTTCCATGATGGATGTCTCCGACTCGCTGCTGCGCGACGCCGGCAGGATCGCCCGCGCCTCCTCCGTGGTCCTCGACCTGGGGGAGCCGGAGGCGGTGCTGGGCGCTGATGTGGAGCTCCTGGAGGAGGTCGCCGCTGTGCTCCCCGGCACGCGGCCGCGCGAGCTGGCCCGGTGGTGGGTGCTGACCGGGGGAGAGGATCACGGCCTGCTGGCCACCGTCCCCCAGGCCTCCCTGGGCTCG
This sequence comes from Actinomyces slackii, assembly GCF_900637295.1. Taxonomy (NCBI): domain Bacteria; kingdom Bacillati; phylum Actinomycetota; class Actinomycetes; order Actinomycetales; family Actinomycetaceae; genus Actinomyces; species Actinomyces slackii. The sequence continues at coordinate 1,853,224 of NZ_LR134363.1, forward strand.
CTGCCCGACGGCGCCCGGGTGATCGGTCGGGTGCGCGAGGCCTCGGCCCAGGGCCCAGGGGTCCTGGTGGGTGGCCGCAGCGCGGGAGCGGACCTGGGCTGGGATCACTTCGGCTGATGGGCGCGGGGCCCTGCGCTGCCGATCGCGGCGCGCACTCCGCGCAGCCCATTCCGGGCACGCATGACGAAGGCCGCCGTCCTCGGCAGAGGCGGCGGCCTTGCGCTGCTCAAGCAGGGGGCGCGCTCAGATGTTGCGCGTCACCTTGCCGGCCTTGAGGCAGGACGTGCACACATTGAGACGCTTGGGGGCGCCGTTCACGAGTGCGCGCACGCGCTGGATGTTGGGGTTCCACCGGCGGTTGGTCCGCACGTGGGAGTGCGAGACGCTCTTGCCGAAGATGGGGCCCTTGCCGCAGACATCGCACACAGCAGCCACGGTCTCACTCCTGATCTTCCACGCTGGAGCGCTCAGGCCGATACGGCCCTGCGCTAGGTCCACCGCCCAGAGCGCTGGTGCGCTGGGCAACCCGCACACCATAGCCGATGCCCTTGGCAGGGCCCAAGCGGGGTGGGCGTGTGCTCAGGCACATGCCGTGGCCGGGAGCGGTGGAACCGCTGTCACCTGCTTCGATAGGACAAGCGAGAATTGACCGGCTAGCCTGAATCCAACGGCGGCGGGCCCAGGACCCGGGCCGGCCGTACCCCACGGCGAGATCTCAATGATGAAGGAGGCAGGCATGGCGCAGCCAGGCGGCACCGGGCCGATCCTGCCTCGAGGCGCGTCCAGCGGTCTTGATGGGGATCTGGTGCGCCAGTGGGTGGAGCTGGCCGAGTCCGTGGCCGCCGAGGTCCGCGATCTGGTCGATTCCCTCAACGTCTTCCCCGTCCCGGACTCCGACACCGGCACCAATGTGCTGCTGACCCTGCGCTCGGCCAGCGATGCCCTGGTGCGCCTGCCCCGGGCCGCCGACGCCGCCCAGGTCGCGCGGGCGGCCGCCGATGGCGCGGTGCGCGGAGCGCGCGGCAACTCCGGTCTGCTCATCTCCCAGGCCCTGGCCGCCCTGGCCGATATCTGCGCCGAGGCCCCCGACCCCACCAGCCTGCGCCCCGTGGAGCTGGTGGCCGCCTATGAGCGCATGGCCACCACCACCTGGCAGGCGGTCTCCAGGCCGGTGACCGGCACCCTGCTGACAGTGGCCCGCGACGCGGCCCTGGCCGCCCGCACCGCCTTGCAGGAGTCCAGTGCCGCAGCGCCCGCCTCGATCAGCTCCATCGCCGCGGCGGCGGCCTTCGGCGCCCAGGAGTCCGTGGTCGAGACCGTGGGACTGGGGCACGGGCCGGTGGATGCCGGCGGGGCCGCCTTCATGCTGCTGCTGACCTGCCTGTCGGACTGCATCGACACCCCTGAGCAGGTCGCGCTGGAGCGGGTGGGCCCGGGAGGCGGCCTGCAGCCCAGGGCGCCCTACACCGCGGTGGCCCACCAGATGCTGGTGGACCTGGCGGTGGGGGGAGTGCGCCACGACGCCGAGCGGAATCAGGGCATGTCCACCGGGGAGTTCGAGGTCATGTACCTCCTGGAGGCCACCGCCGCCCAGGCCGATCAGCTGCGCCAGGACCTGGGGCGCATCGGGGACTCGGTGGGCGTGGTGGGAACCCCAGACGCCCTGGGCGTGGGCCTCTATCAGGTCCATGTCCACACCGACACCCCCCGTGCGGCCCTGCCGCGCCAGGGGCGCGCCCGCCAGACCTGCATCCACCACCTCCACCCCACCGCCCTGGTCGCCCCCGCTGACGAGCCCCCCTCCCCGTGGGGCGAGGGCGGTGACCCCCAGGGCCACGTGGTGTCCTTCGAGCGCCTGGCGGCCCGGCGCGCCGAGCGCAAGGCCCAATCGGTGCGCATGCACCCCTCACAGGCCGCCACCGCTCGCGCCCCCCAGGCCTACCGGCGCCCCCCTCGACCCTCACCGGCCCGCCATGAGGGCATCGGCGTCATCGCCTGCACCCGGGCGCCCGGGCTCATCGAGCAGCTCGCCCGCTCGGGCGCCGTCGTCGTCCTGGACCCGGACCGCGACGGGATCGTGCGCGCCGCCGGGGATCTGGGCGCCGCCCAGGCCATCGTCCTTCCCTGCGACGCCGCCTGCACCGAGGCGGCCCACGAGGCCGCACGATTCCTGGCCGCCCGCTCGGCCGCCTCCACGGTCGCCGCGCCACCGGGGGCGCACGGGCCGCGCGGCTCCTCTCAGGGCGCCCCGCAGGCGGAGGGCATCCAGCTCCTGGTCTGCGACACCGATGACGAGGCCCGGGTCCTGGCGGCCGCCGTGGCCGCGGCCGGGCGAGCGCAGGACGCCGAGCTGGCCGACCTCGCCCGTCGCGCCTGGAGCGCCGGGGCCAGCCTGCGCACCATCGCCCTGGACGGCCCGGCCGCCGAGGCCGAGGCCGTGGCCCGCACCGTCGCCGCCGCCCTGAGGCCCGACGACGAGCTCCTGACAGTCATCACCGGCCGCCACGCCGGCCGGGACGTCGGAGCCCTGGCCGCCGGGGCCGCGGGCCCCGAGGTCGAGGTCGCCATCCACGCCGGGGGCCAGCAGCGCCCCGATGTCCTCATCGCCATCGAGTAGGCGCCCGGAGCCGCCGCGCATGCGATGGCGGGCAATGACCGGGCCGTGCCCTGCTGTGGGGTAGCCTGCACGCAACCCGCCCCGAGGCGGGCCCGCACCTCAGGAGATCGCAGGCCACCGCTCATCGCCATGACACCATCCGCAGCTCCGCGCGGCGCCGTCCCGCCGCTGGACCGGTCCCTGGAGCGGCTGGTCGGCAAGGCCACCGCCACCCAGCTGGCCAAGCAGGGGCTGACCCGCGGCGCCGACCTCCTGCGCCACCTGCCCCGCCGCTACGACACCTGGGGAGAGCTGACCGACCTGGCCGCCCTCATCGAGGGCGAGCAGGCCACCATCCAGGCCCAGGTGCTCCGCTCCTCCTCCCGCCGCACCCGTGCCGGCAGGCCCCCCGCCCTCATGGAGGCCACCGTCACCGACGGCGCCGCCACCATGGACGTCGTGCTCTTCGGCGCGGCCGGCCAGATGAAGGCCGTCGCCGAGCAGCTGCGCCCGGGCACCACCGTCCTGCTCTCGGGCAAGGTCTCCCGGCACCAGGGCCGCAGGCAGCTGGCCTCCCCCCGCTTCCACGTCCTGGACGAGCTCGACGAGGCTGAGCGCGAGGCCCTCCTGGCCCGCCCCATGCCCATCTACCCGGCCACCGACTCCCTGCCCTCCTGGCGCGTGGCCAAGGCGGTGCGCACCGTCCTGGACCAGCTGGGCCCGCAGGACGTCCCCGAGCCCCTGCCCGAGCGGATCCGGCGCCAGGCAGGGCTCATCGACGCCCTGACGGCCTATCAGTGGGCCCACAGCCCCCGGGACGCCCAGCAGTGGCGCGCCGCCCGCAACCGCCTGCGCCATGAGGAGGCCCTCATCCTCCAAACGGCCCTGGCCCAGCGCCGCGCCCACCATGAGGCCACCCGCACCGCCGTCGCCTGGCCCCTCCCCGAGCCCAGCGGGAGCCTCCTGGCCGACCTGGACGCCTCCCTGCCCTACGCCCTGACCGACGGGCAGCGGCGCGTGGGCGCCGAGCTGGCGGCCGAGCTCGCCGGGACCGTGCCCATGCAGCGCCTCCTGCAGGGGGATGTCGGCTCGGGCAAGACCCTGGTGGCGCTGCGCGCCATGCTCCAGGTGGTCGGGGCCGGGGGGCAGGCCGCCCTGCTGGCCCCCACCGAGGTCCTGGCCACCCAGCACCACGCCTCCCTGAGCGCCATCCTGGGCCCACTGGCCCGCGGCGGCATGCTCGATGGCGCCGAGCGCGCCACCCGCATCCACCTGCTGACCGGCTCCACCCCCGCCGCCCAGCGCCGCGACATCCTGGCGGACCTGGCCGGGGGCGCCGGGGCCATCGTCGTGGGCACCCATGCCCTGCTGTCCGACACCGTCCAGATCCCCTTCCTGGGGCTGGTGGTGGTCGACGAGCAGCACCGCTTCGGCGTGGCCCAGCGCGACGCCCTGCGGGAGCGCGGCGGGGCCGCCGACCCCGTGACCGGCCAGCGCCGCACCCCCCACCTGCTGGTCATGACCGCCACCCCGATCCCGCGCACCATCGCCATGACGGTCTTCGGTGACCTGGCCACCTCGGTCCTGGATGAGCTGCCCGCCGGCCGTAGCCCCGTGGTCACGTATCTGGTGCCCTGGCAGCGGCAGACCTGGGTGGAGGGCATCTGGCGGCGCGCCGCCCAGGAGGTGGCCGGCGGCGGGCGCGTCTACGTCGTGTGCCCCCGCATCAGTGCCGACCAGGATGCCGATCAGGATGCCGACCAGGACGAAGAGACCGGCGGGCCTGATCCCGCGGGACCCGCCGAGCCCGCCGGTCCCGAGCAGGCCCCCGCCAGGCCACTGGCCGCCGTCGAGGAGTGGGTGGAGCGCCTGAGCGGTGAGCCCGCCCTGGCCGGCATCGCGGTGGGCGCCCTGACCGGGCGCATGACCAGCGCCGAGAAGGAGGAGGCCATGGGGGCCTTCTCCTCAGGGGCCGCCCCCATCCTGGTGTCCACCACCGTCATCGAGGTCGGCGTCGACGTGCCCGAGGCCACCATGATGGTCATCCTGGACGCCGACCGCTTCGGCCTGTCCCAGCTCCACCAGCTGCGCGGGCGCGTGGGGCGCGGAAGCGCCGAGGCCATCTGCATGGCCGTGACCGGCGTGGAGGTCGGCACCACCGCCTTCCACCGGCTCAAGGCCTTCGCCTCCACCACTGACGGCTTCGCCCTGGCCGAGGCCGACCTGGAGCTGCGCAGCGAGGGCGACGTGCTGGGCGCCTCCCAGTCGGGCCGCGCCTCCGGCCTGGACCTGCTGCGCGTGACCCGCGACGCCGAGCTCCTGACCACCGCCCGGCGCCAGGCCGAGGAGATCATCGCCGCCGACCCCGAGCTGACGGAGCACCGGGCGCTCGCGGCCGCCATCGTCGACCGCCTCGATGAGGAGTCCCAGGCTTACCTCGCGCGCTCCTGAGCATGGACAAGAGCATCCTTCTGCATCAGAATTGATGCAGGAGGAACCATGCGCACCACGATCACACTCGACGACGACCTTGTGGAACGAGCAAGCGAGTTGACAGGCATTACCGAGCGGGCTGCGCTTGTGAGGCAGGCGGTCAGCACTCTCATCAGAGTGGAGTCTTCGCGGCGTCTCATCGCACTCGGTGGCTCCGACCCTGCCGCCGAAGCGGCCCCGCGCCATCGAGGCATGCGGGACCGGCAGGATTGCTGACCGGCTCCGCATGATCCTCATAGACACCAACGTGTGGATAGACCACCTGCACGTCAGCGACAACCGTCTCGTGGCCCTCCTCGAGAGAGATGAGGCTGCCACCCACGAGGCCGTCCTCACCGAACTGGCGCTTGGATCTATCAAGAACCGTGAGAAGGTCCTCAACTCCCTGGGATCTCTACGACGGGTGCCCCAGATCTCCGATTGCGAGGTCCGCTGGTTCACCGAGCGTCGCCGCCTATGGGGAAGGGGCCTGTCCGCCGTAGACGTGCACCTACTTGCATCCGTTGTCGCCGAGCGGGGTGCGCTGCTGTGGACTAGGGATAAGCGCCTGGCAGCTGCCGCCGACGAACTCGGGGTTGGTTATCGATAGACGGCGGCCGTACGGCGCTCAAGGCACAGGCGATGAGCAGGGCGTCAGTCGGCATGGTCGCCTGCAGCCGGCTCGGCGAACCAGACGGCGGTCTCCCCGTAGCGCTTGTGAGAGAAGCGGCGCAGGCCCGCCGGCCAGGGCGGCTCGGGGGAGCGGGTCGAGCGCTCGACCACCACCACCGCCCCCGGCACCAGCCAGGGATCCTCCGCGCGGGCCAGGGGCTCCAGCATGGCCGCCAGTGACTCCTGGTCTGCGTCGTAGGGCGGGTCGATGAGGACCAGGTCCACAGGCGCGCCGGCAGCGCCCTCCACATACGCCGAGGCACTGGCCTTGACCACGCGCACGCCGGCCAGCCCCAGGGAGCGGGCATTGCGCTGGCAGGCGGCGACCGCGGGCTTGGCGCTGTCCACCAGGGCCACCTCGGCGGCGCCCCGGCTGGCGGCCTCCAGGCCCAGCGCCCCCGATCCGGCGCACAGGTCCACCACACGGGCGCCGCGGACCACCCCGTAGTGCTCCAGGCGGGAGAACAGCGCCTCGCGCACCCTCTCCGAGGTGGGGCGAGTCCCCGCCGTGGGCACCTCAAGCCGCCTGCCGCCGGCCACGCCGGCCACGATCCTGGTCATGGTCCCGACCCTACCCGCCTGTGGCAGCGAGCCCGGTGCCGGGGCCGGGCTCGCCGCTGGGACTCGGCGACTCGGCGCGCGTCCCGCACGCCACTGGGCCCGGCCGCTAGCGTGGGGACATGAGCCTCGCCGTCTACCCTGGGAGCTTCGACCCCCTGACCCTGGGGCATGTCGATATCGCCGGGCGCGCGGCAGCGCTGTTCGACCGGGTGGTGATCGCCATCGCCCACAACGCGGACAAGACCGGGCGCTACCTGCTGGAGGCCCCCACTCGCGCCGAGCTGGCCCGCCAGGCCACGGCCGATATCCCGGGCGTCGAGGTGGACCTGGTGCCCGGGCTGCTGGCCGACTACTGCCGCGCACGCGGCGCCACCGCCATCGTCAAGGGCCTGCGCCACGGCAGCGACCTGGATGCCGAGGTGCCCATGGCCCTGCTCAACCGGGACCTGGGCGCCCCCGAGACCGTGTTCCTGCCGGCCTCCCCGGCCCACGGCCACATATCCTCCTCCCTGGTCAAGGATGTCGCCCGGCATGGGGGCGATGTCCACGGCCTGGTGCCCGACGCCGTCGCCCGGGCCCTGGCCGCAGCCCTGCCTGCCGGCCGGGATTCCCAGTAGGCCCCGGCTCCCCGAACAACCGAGAGGACCAACCGTGACGACCAGCCGCGATGCCGGAGACGACCTGCTGCGCATCCTCGACCAGCTCGGCGAGCTCGTCGCCCAGGCGCGCTCGATGCCCATGAGCTCCTCGGTCATCGTCAACCGGGAGTCGGTCCTCGACCTCATCGATCGAGCCCGGCGCTCGGTGCCCATGGCCGTGCGCCGGGCCGAGGAGATCGTCGCCGACGCCGACGCGGTCCTGGCCCAGGGCCGTGAGGAGTCCGAGCGGCTCATCGAGCACGCCCACCAGGAGGCCGAGAGGCTCGTGGCCGGGGAGAACGTGGTGCGCATGGCCAATGACCGGGCCGATGCCATCATCAAATCAGCCGAGGACAAGGCCGCCTCCCTGCGCCACGGCGCCGATGAGTACTCCGACCGCGCCCTGGCCGGCCTGGAGTCGGAGGTCGCCAAGATCGCCGAGCAGGTGCGCGCGGGCCGCGAGGTCTTGGCCACCCGCCTGGACACCTGGCAGGCGGACTCCGGCCAGGCCGCCGTCGGCGAGGTCCAGGAGCCGGTGCGGCGCCGCTCCAACTGGTCCGTGGACCCCGGCGCGCTGCGCTGAGACCATTCTCAGCCCACGTCAGCCCACGGCAGTCCATGTCAGGCCACTGCAGTCCACCACGGCGGGTACAGTCGCGCCGCACGCATATCCACACCCCTGGAGGAGACCATGCCCGGACTCGTCATTGACATCGCCGACCTGCCCCGGGCCACCGGCTCGGTCAAGACCCTGGAGATCACCGCCCCGGCCCCGGCTGACCTGGGCGCCGGGGTGATCGGCGTCCCCGAGGGCAGCGATCTGGGCATCGCGGTGACCCTGACCTCCATGGACGACGGCGTTCTGGCCCAGGCCAGCGCTGACCTGCACATCCATGGTGAGTGCGTGCGATGCCTGCGCGATCTGGATGAGGATCGCACGGTGCGCATCGATGAGCTCTACTTCCTGCCCGAGGCCGTCAAGGCCCAGCAGGACGAGGGCGATGAGGAGGCGGAGGAGCTGTATGTCCTGGGTGAGACCACCCTGGACCTGGAGCCCGCCCTGCGCGACGCCCTGGTCCCCACACTGCCATTCCGCCCCCTGTGCCGTCCCGACTGCCCGGGCCTGTGCTCCCAGTGCGGTGAGCGCATGGAGGACCTGGAGGAGGGCCACCACCATGAGGACCTCGACCCCCGGTGGTCGGCGCTGGCGGCCCTGGCCTCCCCGGACCCGGATGATGAGGAGGCCTGATGGCCAAGCGCCGTAGCGCACCGCCGGCACGCGCCGACGTCGAGGCCCTGGTCTACCGGTGGGGGCCCGGCATCGAGCCTGAGCTGCTGGACCTGGCCCTGACCCACCGGTCCTGGGCCCACGAGAATGGGGGGCTGCCCACCAATGAGCGCCTGGAGTTCCTGGGGGACTCGGTGCTGGGCATCATCGTCACCGAGCACCTCTACCGCACCCATCCCGAGGTGCCCGAGGGCCAGCTCGCCAAGATGCGCGCCGCCACGGTCTCCGAGCAGGCCCTGGCCGCGGCGGGCCGGGACCTGGGCCTGGGGGAGTTCATCAAGCTCGGCAAGGGCGAGGCCCTGTCAGGGGGGCGGGACAAGGACTCGATCCTCTCCGACACCGTCGAGGCCCTCATCGGGGCCACGTATCTCACGCACGGCCTGGAGACCACGCGCACCGTGGTCATCCGCCTGGTCTCCCGGTTCCTGGAGTCGGCCCGCACCCGGGGGGCGGGCCTGGACTGGAAGACGAGCCTGCAGGAGCTGACCGCCGCCCACCGCCTGGGCAGCCCGTCCTACGAGGTGAGCGGCGAGGGCCCCGACCATGACCGGGTCTTCACCGCCCGCGCCCTCATCGGCGGGCAGGAGAAGGGCCGGGGGAGCGGCACCTCCAAGAAGGTCGCCGAGCATGCGGCCGCCGAGGCCGCCTATGCAGCCATCCTGGCCGCTCACGGTGATGGCGGGCTCGACCTGCCCGGGGTCAATGAGGCTCTGCGAGCCGACCTTGAGGCGCATCGTCTGGCCGGGCAGGGCGAGGCGGGCGCGGCCGCCGATGCCTGAGCTGCCGGAGGTCGAGTCCGTTCGCGCCGGGCTGGCCAGGCATGTGGTGGGGCGGACTGTTGCGGGGGTGGAGGTTCTTGACGCCCGGCCGCTGCGCCGGCAGGTCGGCGGGGCGCAGGCCTTCACCCGGGAGCTGGAGGGCCGCGCCATCACCGCGGCCGTGCGCCGGGGCAAGTTCCTGTGGCTGGCCTTGGACGACGGCAGGGCGCTGAGCGCCCACCTGGGCATGAGCGGCCAGCTCCTCGTGCGCGGCACCTCGGCCGGGCCCGGGTCCGATGCGCCTGATGACCGGAGCGCTTCGGGCCCGGTGGCTGACGGGGAGTCCTTCCTGGGCGATCCGGCAGCGGCCCGTGTGGATCTGACGGCGACGCGCGCGCCGAGCCTGGTGCGCGACCTGTCGGCGCATCCCCGGCACCTGAGGGTGCGCCTGCATCTGTCCGCCCGTCCCGGGGACCCGGGGACGGGGGCGGCCCTGGACCTGGTGGATCAGCGGATGCTGGGGGGCCTGCATGTGGTGGACCTGGCTCCCACGGCCGACGGCGCCCCTGGCGGCCAGGGGAGCCAGGCGCCGCTCCTGCCGGCGGATGCCACCCATATCGCCCGTGACCTGCTGGATCCGTTCCTGGACAGGGGCGCTGCGGTGGCGCGGATGCGCGCCTCGCGCCGTGGCGTCAAGACCCTTCTCATGGATCAGGGCATCGTCTCGGGGGTGGGGAACATCTACGCCGATGAGGGCCTGTGGCGCGCTCGTCTGCATGGCCTGCGCCCGGGAAGAGCCCTGGGGCCGCGGGTGGCCTTGGGGCTGCTGGAGGCGACGGCGCAGGTCATGGAGCAGGCCCTGGCGGTGGGCGGGACGAGCTTCGACGCGCTGTATGTGGATGCCGAGGGCGCAGCCGGATTCTTCGCCCGCCAGTTGCAGGCCTATGGGCGCGCCGGCCAGGAGTGCAGGCGCTGTGGGGCGGTGATGCGCGGTGAGATCATCGCGGGGCGCTCCCATGCCTTCTGCCCGCGCTGCCAGACCCGTCCGCGAGGCGGCACCTCCGTACAGGTGGCAAGCCGGCGATCAGGTCGGTGAGGAGGCGGGCTCGGGTGTGGTCGTGGGGGTATGAGTGGGAGTGAATCCTGTTTCGCTCAGGAGGGCTGGGGCCCGGCGCAGGATAACCTTTGTCAAGATTTCGGCTGTGTATTCGCACTGAGAAGACTCGACGGACTCCAAGGTGTAGATGGCGATAGCGGAATTTCCTTCGAACCATCCGGCGGCAGCATATCCGTCTCCTGTCCAGGAGGCAACCAGCGCGTCACTGCCGGGAACATCGCTGACCACGGATCCCGGCATCATAGAGCGATCCTCCGCCCGGGTGAGATTCGGGTCCTTAGGGAAATAGAAATCTGCGTTGGACGTCGATTCGATACGGAGTCGCTGACCGTTGTCTCCATCGATCCTGCAACTCCAATTATCCGGGGATTGCCGACGTTCGCCTTCGTCGTCATCGGATGTGCTGGTGATTCCGTCTAGGACTGAGCCGAAGTCTCCCTCGCTGAAGACGAGGCAGTAGTCGTCGCGTCTGGAGTCGATGTAGTCATCGATGACAACATAGGACACTGATCCCGCGCCGATGAGAACGATGGCAGCAATGGTTGAGACGAAAAGGCGACAACGTCGCGAGGAAGTCAGGCTTTTCTTGAGTGATGAGAAAAAAGATACATCGATGCTCATAATGCGGTTCCCTGGCCGTCTCTGATTCCCGCATCGAAAGATTGTGTTAGGTCGGAGCTAGCGATATTTGGGTCGTCAAGCCACTCGTTAAACTGTCCGCTTTGCTTGTCGTCCTGCAACACAGACCTGATGTCGATCGTCGGATGATCCGATGAATTGTCGTCCTTCATCCATTCGTAATTGTAGGGTTTTCCTTGTTCGTCATACGCGTTGGGGGGCAGATGGCCGTTATTGGCGACCTGAGCCATCATGGTCCGGAGAAGCGTCCGCACTGATTCAGTGGCCAACTCCTCGGCGGCCTCGATGGCGAACACTTTGGGTCGACTGATCGATGTGGTGATGCCGGGGGCGGCTGTGCGTTCAGATAGGGCCCCTATTCGGAACGCGGTCAGATGCGCATCTGCCATGGAAAAGCCTCCTGTGATCAACGGTACGGAACAACCTGGCTCAGGTTACCCGATTGTGATCCCCGGTGTCCTCTGGATTGTCATTGAGTCACCAGTGCCCCAACCTTCCCGATACTCGTTCCATGCCTTGTCCGTGGCGAGCCCACGCGGTACGGGTCTGGGACCTGCGTCCGCGACTTTTTCCCGGAATGCTGCGGGCGTGTGTGACGTTGGTCCCCAGCGCTGGTAGGGTTCGTGCCATGCCCAACCCCCCTTCGCCGGAGACAGTCCGCGTCATGATCGTGGACGATCATGAGATCGTCCGCCGAGGCATCGCCGAGATCATCGACCGCGCTGACGGCCTGGACGTCGTGGCCGAGGCGGGATCGCGCGCCGAGGCCACCCGCCGCGCCGAGCTCGTGCGCCCCGACGTCATCCTCGTCGACCTCCAGCTGCCCGACGGCACCGGCATCGAGCTCATGCGCGAGTTGCGCGACTCCGTCCCCGACGCCCTGCCCGTGGTCCTGACCTCCTTCGATGACGACGAGGCCCTGGCCGAGGCCCTCGACGCCGGAGCCCGCGCCTACCTGCTCAAGACCGTGCACGGCGCCGAGATCAGCGACGTCGTACGGGCCGTGGCCGCAGGACGCGTCCTGCTCGATGAGCGCACCGTCACCCGCCGTCGGGCCGACCACGACGACCCCACCGCGGACCTGACCAACGCCGAGCGCAAGGTCCTCGATCTTATCGGTGACGGCCTGTCCAACCGGGAGATCGGCGAGCGCCTGGGCGTGGCCGAGAAGACCGTGAAAAACCACATCACCTCCCTGCTGGCCAAGATGGGCCTGCAGCGGCGCACCCAGGTGGCCGCCTGGGTCGCCGGCCAGCGCGCATCCGGCTGGCGCAACGCCTGAAGGTCCCCCACCCCGGGATCCTGCGGGCGCCGCACGGCGCCGACCGCAGGCCCGCCTACCGGCCATCCAGTGGGACCCGCCAGGTGAAGCAGGTGCCGCGCCTCTCGCCGTCGGAGCGAGCCCTGGGGCCAATGACAAAGCTGCCCCCATGGCGGCGAGCCCGCTCAGCCATATTGGCCGTCCCCGAACGGCGGGCCACTCGCGGATCCACCCCCACGCCGTCGTCGCGGCAGACGATCTCCACCACAGGGGTGCCCGTGAAGGGCTCGGAGTCGCCCGAGGCCGGGCCCTGACCGCCCACCAGTCCGACGCTATCCGCGCAGCCCGCCGGGAGCACCCCCTCGATCTTGACATCCACCGTCACCGAGGAGGCCCGGGCGTGCCGGGCCACATTGCTCAACCCCTCGCGCACCACGGCCACCATGTCATCGGCGATATCGTCCTCCACCGCGGCCTCAACCGCCGCGATGAGCTCATCCTCCAGTTCGCGCTCGCCCTGGGCCAGGCCCCGCCCATCAACACTGAGCAGCAAGGACGGCGCATAGCCCAGCGCGGTGCGCGCCAAGGAGGCCTCCCGCCTCAGTCGCTCAACGAGGCTGACATCCTCATCGCGGTCCCGAAGGGAGCGAACGATGGAGCGGATCTGGCCCACCGAGTCATCCACCGCCTCCAGGGCTGAGGCCAGCACCGCGCAGACCGCCTCATGATCGATGTCCTCGCCCTGGCGCAGCCTGGCCTGGGCCGCCGAGATCTGCATCCCCGTGGCGAAGAGCTGCTGGATGGCCAGGTCGTGCAGATCGCGGCCGATGCGGGCGCGCTCATCGAGGAGCGTGGCCATCTCCTCGGCATGCTGGGCATCGGCCAGCTCGAAGGCCATCGTCGCCTGCCCGGCCACCAGCTCGGCGATCTCCAGGTCCTGATCGGTGAAGGGCGCCTCGCCCTCGGCCCGCAGCAGCAGCATGACCCCCACTCCGCGGCCCCTGTGAATCATCGGGGCGTAGAGGGCCGAGCCGAATCGAGCCAGCTGGGGCACCTGCAGATCATCCTGGTCCCAGGCCCGGGCCAGGGATTCCACCAGCAGGCCCGTCTGCAGGTCCAGGGTCGAGCGGGCGCGCCCCTCCGGCGGGAACAGGGCGCCGATGAGCTCCTGAGCATGCTCGCCGTCGGCGATCTCGCAGATCCACGTGTCCCCAACACTGGGAAGGATGAGAGCCGCCGTGTCAGCCCGTGCCACACGGCGAACCCGACGGGCAATGAGGGTCAGGGCATCATCCTCCGCCGCCCCCGACAGCAGCAGGGTGGTCAGCTCCTGGGACACCGAGATCCACTTCTCGCGATCGCGGGCCTCCCGGTACAGGCGGGCATTCTCCACCGCCACCGCAGCCGCCTGCGCCAGGGTCAGGACGGCCTCGACATCCTCATGGGTGAAGCCGCCCGGCTTGTCGCACAGGTAGAGGCGCCCGTAGACCTGGCCGTGGACCCGCAGCGGAGCGCTGAGCAGACTGCCGGGCTCCTCATCCTCAATGGCGCCGGTGAAGGCCGAGATCCCCGACAGGTCATTGCTGATGCTCACGCCCTCCTCTCCGGTGCCCGCGCCAGCGCCACCCGCGCGCGCCGCCAGCTCATCAACACTGGCGGTGGGCGCCCCGGCACTCACCGTGGCCCCGATCCCCGCCTGCGCCTCATGGGCGTCAGCGCGGTTGAGCACGGCGATCGTCCCCCAGGCGGCGCCGGTGATCTGGCAGGCCGACTCCACCAGGCGGCGCAGGGCCTCGGGCACGCGCAGCGACCCCGTCATGCGCAACGCCGCCTGGATGAGCTCAACAGCCGCCTCATCCATCCCGGGGCGGGCCCGTCCCGGAGAGGCGCTGCGGGTCGAGGCCAGTTGATCGGCGTGCACCGCATAGGCCAGGTGCCCCACCCCCGCCGGATCCTCAGGGCTGGGACTGGAGGGCACCGCCAAGAGCAGATCGTCGTCGGGCAAGCCCGGGAAGGCCACCGGGGCGGCCTCCTCCGCTCGGTTGCTGCGGTCTGGCGTCATCACTCCTGCTCCTCCTGTCCCAGCGCCCAACGGTAGGCGGCATTGGACCTGGCCAGCTCGGCATGGGGTCCGCGGGCCAGGATCCTCGCCGGCCCAGAGCCCTCAGCATCCTCGATGCCTTCAGTGCCCTCAGCGCCCTGGGCGCCCTGGGGGCGGCCCATGACCACGACCTCGTCGGCGGCGGCCAGGGCGCTGAGCCGATGGGTGACCAGCAGCACGCCCCGTCCCTCATCGCGGCCCGCATTCAGCAGATCGCCCACCAGGCGGTCCGCCGTCGCGGGCTCCAGGTGCTCGCCCGGCTCATCCATGACCATGAGCGGTGCCGGGGCCGCCAGGGCCCTAGCCGCCAGGAGCCGACGGCGCTCCCCACCCGAGAGCATCGAGGCCCCCGTGCCCAAGACGGTGCTCAAGCCCCGGGGCAGGCCCTCCAACCAGTCTCCCAGGCCAGTGCGCCTCAGCAGCTCCGCCGCCTCCTCCTCGCCGACGTCGCCGCGTGCCACGCGCAGATTCTCCAGCACCGTGGTGTCGAAGATGTGCGCGTCCTCAGCGGTGAGGCTGATCCGCCCGGCCGCCTCCCGGCGCGCCATCGCCCAGGGTCGGAGGCCGTCCAGCGTCAGGCGGCCGCCCTTGGGCTCAAGCAGACCCGCCAGGGTGAGCAGCAGCGTCGTCTTGCCGATTCCCGAAGGCCCCACGATCGCCACGCGGCGTCCGGGGGACAGGTCGAGGTCGATGCCCTCGGCCACCACCGGCCCCTGGGGCCAGCCCACTGCCAGCCCTCGGGCCTCCAGGCGCGCCTGCCCGTCACCGGACAGCCCCCCATCGTCCTCATCGCCGCCCTGCTCGACCCGCTCCTGCCGCGCCGTCATGACCTCCGCCGCACCGGCCTCGGCCTGCTCGACCAGGGTGATGATCCGCTCAGCCGCTCCAGCCGAGCGCACCAGCTGGACGCTGGCAGGCCCCATGACCGAGGTGGCCTCGAAGGCCGCCAGGGGAATCAGCACGATGACCGCCAGCCACACCGGACCCAGCGCACCCGAGGAGACCGCCGGGATCCCCACCAGGAGGGCGCCGATCACGGCCAGGCCCATGGCCAGGGCATCGATCATGGCGGCCGCGGCAGCAGGACGAGCCGCGCGGTCGCGCGCCGCCGCCAGGTCCTCCTCAATGCGCCCCAGGCCGGCCAGGGCCGGTGCCAGGCGCGAGGAGACCGCCAGCTCCGCCCCCGACTCCAGGATGGTCATGGAGGCCGTCGCCAGATCCGTGGCGCTGCGCTGGCGGGCCAGCTCCGCCAGGCGGGCCGAGCGGATGGTCAGCAGGGGCCCCACCACACCCGCCAGCAATAGGCAGACCGCCAGGATGAGGGCTGCCGGCCAATAGATCAGCCCCACGGCCAGGCATGTGGCCACCGCCACGGTGCCTGCCACGGCCATCGGCAGCAGGGCTCGCACCACCAGGTCGCCCACGGCATCGACATCCGCGCCCACGCGGGCCAGCACGTCCCCGCGGTGCAGGGCTGCCACCGTGTCGGTGCGGGCGCCGGCCAGGATCTCGTAGAGGCGCGCGCGCAGCGTTCCCATTCCCCGCAGGGCCGTGTCATGGGAGACCAGGCGCTCGCAGTAGCGCAGAACGGAGCGGGAGATCCCGAAGAAGCGAACCAGGACCGGGGCGACGCCCAGGGCCACCACATCGGGCATCTGGGAGGCCCGGGCGATGAGCCATGCGGCCACTCCGGCGAGCGCCACCGCGGAGGCCAGTCCCGCGGCTCCCGTGATCACTGAGGCCGCGAAGCGCCCACGCTCCAGATCGAGCAGGGACAGCGCCCGGGACAGGGACCGGCGCTCGCCGGGGGAGAGCACGGCGCTCATCGGTCCTCCTCACGGGCCGCGTCCGGGCCGGGGCGGGAGGCAGCCTCAGCAGGCGGGGCAGCGCGTCGCAGCCCACCGGAGGCAGCGCCCAGATCCACTCGATCCCGGCCATCGCCCTCAGCGCTGCAATCCGGGGCAGCGCCTCCCGCCGTGACCTCGATGACCTCATCGGCCAGTGCGATCAGTGCGGGGCGGTGCGCGATGACCACAACCGTGCGCCCCGCCTGGGACAGGGCTCGCACGCCGTCGAGGACATGCGCCTCACTGGCCGCGTCCAGATGCGCGGTGGGCTCATCCATGACCACCAGTGGGGCGGGTGAGACCAGGGCCCGGGTCAGGGCCAGGCGCTGGCGCTGACCCAGGCTGAGCCCGATCCCGCCCTGTCCGATCACGGTGTGCCAGCCCTGGGGGAGGCTCGCCACCACCTCCGTCAGGCCGGTGGCCCGCGCGGCGGCCTCAAGCGCCTCGGGGACAGGGCGCCGCCCGTCGGGCTCCCCGGCCCGGCTCTCGCCCAGGATGTTGTCCAGCAGGGTGCCCGGGACGATGGCCGGGCGCTGAGGCACCCACGAGATCTGGGCCCACCAGCTGACAGGATCGATCTGCTCCAGCTCCACGCGCTCGCCGTCAGGGAGCCGCACACTCACCCCACCCTCATCGGCGGGCAGAAGCCCCAGCAGGACCTGGGTCGTCGTCGTCTTGCCCGCGCCCGAGGGGCCCACGAGGGCGGTGATGCGCCCCGGGGGGATCAGGGCGCTCAGTCCGTGGGGGGCCAGGGATCCCCGGGAGACCACGGACAGGTCCGTGATGACGATGGTGGCCCGGGACAGGTCGGGGGCGCTGTGGCTGCCCCGCCGGGGCGCCGGGGTCTGAAGGACCTCGAACACCGTCTCCGCGGCCGCCACGCCGTTGGCCGAGGCATGGAAGTGGAAGCCGACCTGACGGATCGGCTGGTAGGCCTCGGGGGCGATCATGAGCACCAGCAGCGCCGTGGTCAGGTCCAGCTGGCCGAACAGGAGCCTGAAGCCGACCTCCACGGCGATGATCGCCACCGACAGCGTGGTGATGAACTCCAGGACCGCCCCGGACAGGAAGGCCATGCGCAGCGTGGACATGGTGGCCAGGCGGTAGGAGCGCCCCAGGGCGCGCACTCGTCGGGCCGGGCCCTCCTCGCGGCCCAGGGCCTTGAGCGTGGGCAGTCCGGCGATGAGGTCGAGCACCTGGCTGCCCAGGCGCTCCATGGCCTCCAGCCGCTCCGTGGAGAGCCTGACGGTCATACGGCCGATGAGGATCATGAAGATCGGGATCAGGGGGATGGTCAGGATGACCGCCACGGTCGAGGGCCAGTCCTGGGTGAAGAGGACCAGTACCGTGGCCGGGGTGACCGTGGCCGCCAGCAGCAGCTGGGGCAGGTAGCGGGTGAAGTAGGGCTCCAGGTCC
Source organism: Actinomyces slackii (assembly GCF_900637295.1). Classification (NCBI taxonomy): domain Bacteria; kingdom Bacillati; phylum Actinomycetota; class Actinomycetes; order Actinomycetales; family Actinomycetaceae; genus Actinomyces; species Actinomyces slackii. Next base: position 1,870,590 of record NZ_LR134363.1, read on the forward strand.
TCCAGGCCCCGGGTGACCAGGGTGGCCGTATCGGGCCCGTGCTCGGCCTGCCAGCGCGGCCCCAGGGCGGCGGCATGCTCCAGGACCTGGCGGCGCAGCTCGATGATGGTTCTCGTGGCCGCCCGGTGCGCCAGGGCCTCCTGGATCAGCAGCACCAGGCCCCTGGCGGCCACCACCAGGGCGAGGAGCGCCACCAGCGGCCATACCTGCCCGATGCCCGCCTCGCCCGCGATGACAGGGGCCAGCGCCAGGGAGATGAGCACCGCCTGGCCGACCACCAGGCCGGCGGTGGCGGCGCCGGTGACCGTCGTGGTGACGATGTACCGGCGCGCCGCGCGGGCATGACGCAGCAGCCGTGGGTCGAGGGGCTTCACGCGATCAGTCTAGGGCCTCCCTGACTCCGCCAATTTGCGTGAGTTCGTACTTTTCCGGGCCCGGAAAAGTACGAACTCACGCAAATTGGCGGAGTCACGATGGGGCGTGCGGTCAGTAGCCGATATGCGCCTCGGGCTGAGCCGAGTCGCGCACCTTCGTGGGGTGCAGGCCTCCCTGGTCAGGGTCGATCTCTTCGGCGTTGATGCGCTTGGCGAAGACCTTGTAGCTCCAGATCGTGTAGGCCAGCACCCCGGGCAGGAAGATCACCGAGGCAAGGGTCATGATCAGCAGCGTGGTCGGCGCACTGGCCGCCTGGGTGATCGTCAGGGAGTAGGCCGGGGAGACCGAGGAGCGCATGACATCGGGAGCCATAGCCGCGAAGATGAACGCTCCGGCGGCCGCGATCCCCAGGAAGTGCAGGGAGAAGGCCCAGCCCTGGCGGCCCTTGGCCCCGGCCATCAGCGAGGCGATGAGCCCGACGGCGCAGACCACCAGCGGGATCCAGGACAGCTGGGAGGCCGAGTAGGCGACCTGCGCCCACAGGCCCCATGCGGCGGTGGCGACGGTGGCGGCCACCGCGAGCCTGCGCGAGAGGGACAGGGCGCGGTCGGAGAGCTCGCCGGTGGTCTTCAGGGCCACGAACAGGGCGCCATGGTTGAGGAAGAGCAGGCAGGTCACCGCCCCGCCCAGCAGGGTGAAGGGCGTGATCATGGACCAGAACCCGCCCGTGATCTGGTGCGCGGCGCCGTTGATGAGGGTGTTGGCCGGGACCATGGAGGAGGGCACCACCTCGCCGGTCGCGGTCTTGACCACCTCGACGTGCATGCCCTGGACGAGGTTGGCGAAGGCCACGCCCCACAGGACGGAGGGGACCCAGGCGCTGATCGTGTGGGCCCAGTCCCAGCGGTCGCGCCAGGACTGGGAGTTGATCTTGACGCGCCACTCAATGGCGCATACGCGCACGATCAGTGCCAGCAGGATGAGGAACAGGGGGATGTACGCCCCGGAGAAGAGGGTGCCGTACCACTCGGGGAAGGCGGCGAAGGTGGCTCCGCCTGCGGTCAGCAGCCAGACCTCGTTGCCGTCCCAGTGGGGGCCGATGGTGCCCAGGGTGGCGCGCCGCTCCTTCTCGTTGCGGCCGAGGATCTTCAGCAGCATCCCCACCCCGAAGTCGAAGCCCTCCAGGGTCAGGTAGCCGATCCACAGAACGGCGATGAGGATGAACCAGAGGATGTCCAGTGTCATGGGTGCTCCTACACTCTCCAACCGGTCTCAGTAGGCGAAGGACAGGGCCGGCGTCGAGGCGTCGGGCTCCTGACCGTCCTCGACGGGGGGCTCCTTGGTGGCGGCCCGGGTGCGTACGCCCTCGCGGATGTAGCGGCGCAGCAGCATGAACCAGACCACGCCCAGGGCCGCGTACAGGAGGGTGAAGATGACCATGGAGGCCAGAACCGTGCTGGAAGGGACCACGGTGGACACCCCGTCAGCGGTGAGCATGTAGACCTGGGAGACCGGATCGGCCAGGTTGGGCACGATCACCCAGGGCTGGCGCCCCATCTCGGTGAAGATCCACCCGAAGGAGATGCCGATGAAGGGCAGCCACATGGACCACAGGGCCGCCTTGCCCAGTCGTGGATCGCTGATCAGCCTCCCGCCGCGGGTCAGCCACAGGGCGAGGACGCCGACCCCCAGGGAGGCCATGCCCAGGCCGATCATGAGTCGGAAGGACCAGAAGGTGACCATGACGTTGGGGGCGTAATCGACCTCGTTGCCCCGGGCGTCCGTGGTGCCGTAGCGCTGGGCGTACATCTCGCGGGCCTCGGCCAGCCCCATGACCTCGGCGCTGGGATCGTTGGTGGCCATGAAGGAGTAGACGCCGGGCACGGAGATGAAGCGCGTCATCCCCTTGTCGCAGTCCCCGAAGGCGGCCACGGTGAACGGGGCCCCGGACTCGGTGTGGCACAGGCCCTCGGCCGCGGCCATCTTGGCAGGCTGCTCCTCGACCACCAGGTGCCCCTGGAAGTGCCCGGTGCCGGCCGTGGCCAGGCCTGCCAGCACCATGGTCACCGCGCCGAAGCGGGTCAGGCGCCCCCACAGCTCGCGGGCCTCGGTCTCCTGCTCGGCTCGCACGGCCTTGGTCATCCACCACACGCTGACCCCCACGATGACAGCGCCGGCCACCAGCAGCGAGGAGGCGACGACGTGGGCGATGGTGGTCCACAGGATGGGGTTGGACAGGACCTCGAGGAAGCCGCTGACACCGTCGAGCTCGGCGCGGCCGGTCACGGGGTTGATGACGGTGCCCACGGGGTGCTGCATCCAGGAGTTGGCTGCCAGGATGAAGAAGGCCGAGAAGTTGGTGCCGGCGGCCACCGCCCACATGCACAGGTTGTGCAGCCTGGGGGAGAGGCGGTCCCAGCCGAAGATCCACAGGCCCAGGAAGGTGGACTCCATGAAGAAGGCCAGCAGTGCCTCGAAGGCCAGCGGGGCGCCGAAGATGTTGCCGACGAAGCGCGAGTACTCCGACCAGTTCATGCCGAACTGGAACTCCTGGACGATGCCGGTGGCCACGCCCAGGGCGAAGTTGATGAGCAGGATCTTGCCGAAGAACTTGGTGGCGACCAGCCACTGCTCGTTCCCGGTGCGGCGCCACATGGTCTCCATCAGCGCCACCAGGGGTGACAGGCCGATGGTCAGGGGCACCAGGATGAAGTGGTAGACGGTTGTGATGCCGAACTGCCATCGAGCCAGGTCGAGGGAGTCCAGTGCCAGCGGTGCGATACTCAAGCGGCACCACCTTTCAGGAACGGCGATGAGTTTAATAGGGTATGTGGCGGTTCGTCCCGCTCGGGAATAGGCTCGAGTCTAGCAATGCTGTGACGGCATGTCAGTAAAGGCTGTCATCAGTTGCGACTATGTGATCTGATGAGGGTTGTTGGAAATTTTACTGAGATCTTTGGGTGTGTTTGGCGGTTGCGGATCGTCTGGGACCCGGCGCGGGGTCGGTCTGGTGCGGGACGCGCCGTGAGGCAGATCCCTGCGCGCATCCGGGGGAGGGTGTGGAATACTCGTCTCGGCTCCGCGTGCCCCGTACCGGCACCCGGTGCCCAGACCTTCGGGGAAGACCCCGCCCGGGATTCTCGCGCCGCCTCGAGCGTCGCCGCGAGTCCGGACTGAGCGGGCGTCCCCCGAGGGCGAGGCGCCCCATGGCGCAGACGCAGACTTTATGAGCGCCCCCGAGACTCGGGGGCACAACCTCGCTGTCGCGCCGGAGGTACGACGGCGCGACAGCGGCCGGAGAGTGCAGTCCGAGATGGCAGATCGCACCACATCAGAATCATCAGAATCATTCGAGCCGGCAGTCTCGCCGGAGTCGGCGGACGACGCCGTCGCGGCCGCCGCAGTGGAGCAGGCCCCGAAGAGGCCCGCCCGACGGCGCCGGGCCACGTCCTCAGTGACCGCGCCGGCCGCGGCCCCGGCCGTCGAGGAGCTCCGGGCCCAGGAGGCGACCGCTGAGCCCGCTGAGGCGACCCAGTCCCCGGTGGAGACCGACGGGCCCACGGATGAGGCGTCTGGCCCGACGGCGAGGATGACGGCGAAGGCGCCCTCATCCAAGCGCGCCGCCGGGCGATCCTCCCGCACCACTGGTGCCGCCCGGTCCAAGGCCACAGCCGCTCAGGAGGCCGCGGCCTTGGACGAGGCCGGCGGTGCCCCGACTGATCCGGATGACGAGGCGGCCCAACCCGCTCAGGACTCCGCCGCGACCGGGGACGCCGAGCCCCAGGAGCCTGCCGAGCAGGAGCCGGCCCGACGCCCGCGCCGCCGCCGCAAGGCGACCGCCGCCTCGGCCGCCCCCCAGCAGGCCCCGGCCGCCGAGCAGCCGGCTGTGGCGCCGGAGCCTGAGACGGATGCTCAGAGCCCGGCTGATGAGTCGGGCGAGACCGCCGTGTCCCAGGACGGCGCCCAGGCCGCCGAAGAGCCGCAGGGGGATGAGGAGGCCTCGCAGGAGGCCCCGACCGTCGAGGAGGATGACGACCAGGGCGCCGTCGAGGACCAGGGCGCGGAGGACCAGGACGCAGAGGACGCTGAGAGCGCCGAGCACTCCGAGGACTCCCCGAATGACTCCGATGAGGAGGCCTTCCGGCTGCCCGCGGCATCGCTGCTCTTCCAGGCCCCCGACCCCGCGCGCGCCCGCCGTCGTCGCCGTGCCACGGCCGCCACCACAGCGCCCAGCGCCGCGCCCGCCGCCCGGCAGCGCCCGGGACGATCCACTGCGGAGGCGAGCGCCGATCAGGACCAGGACCGTGAGGAGTCCTCCCGGGATGCCGACGCCGCCGCGGACCAGGAGGCCCCGGCCGGGCGTCGCCCCCGTCGTCGCAGGAAGGCCGCCGCGGCCGCAGGCGCCCCCGAGGTGAGCGGGGAGGCCACTCAGGACGAGGACCTCGAGCAGGCGGACGATGCTGGGCAGGCCCAGCAGGGCGGTGACGAGGAGTCCGCCGGCGGGCGCCGCAAGCGCCGTCGGGGAGGGCGGGGTCGCCGCTCCCGCGGCCGTGAGGAGACGCCCGAGCAGTCCCCCTCCAAGGAGGCTGCTGAGCAGGACCGCTCCCAGGACGCGCAGTCCGATGACGATCAGGCGTCGTCCTCCCGCATCCAGGTTGAGGACGAGGGCGGCTCCAGCTCGCGGCGGAGGCGCCGTCGTTCGCGCACCCGATCCGATGCCGGGCGGGACGTGCGTGACGAGGTCACCGCGCTCAAGGGCTCGACGCGCCTGGAGGCCAAGCGTCAGCGCCGCCGGGAGGGCCGGGCCGCCGGCCGTCGTCGGCCCATCGTCACTGAGGCCGAGTTCCTGGCGCGCCGGGAGTCCGTGGACCGCCAGATGATCGTGCGCGAGTCCGATGGCCTCAACCAGATCGCCGTCCTGGAGGACGGCCTCCTGGTGGAGCACTACGTGGCCCGCCACACCCAGACCTCCATGGTGGGCAATGTGTACGTCGGCCGCGTCCAGAACGTCCTGCCCTCGATGGAGGCGGCATTCGTGGACCTGGGCAAGGGTCGCAACGCCGTGCTCTACGCCGGGGAGGTCAACTGGGACGCCGCGGGAATGGAGGGCCGGCCGCGCCGCATCGAGGATGCCCTCTCCAGTGGGGACCCCGTCCTGGTCCAGGTCACCAAGGACCCCATCGGCCACAAGGGAGCCCGCCTGACCAGCCAGATCACCCTGGCCGGCCGCTTCCTGGTCCTGGTGCCCGGGGGCACGATGACCGGGATCTCCCGCAAGCTGCCCGACACCGAGCGCTCGCGCCTGAAGAAGATCCTCAAGCGGATCGTGCCCGATTCCGCGGGCGTCATCGTGCGCACCGCCGCCGAGGGCGCCAGTGAGGAGCAGCTCGCCGCTGACGTCGCTCGCCTCGTCGCCCAGTGGGAGGCCATCGACAAGAAGGCGGCCAGCGTCTTCAAGGGCTCGGCCAAGGCCCCCATGCTCCTCAAGGGGGAGCCGGAGCTGGCCGTGCGCGTGGTCCGCGACGTCTTCAACGAGGACTTCCGCAAGCTGGTCGTGGCCGGGCCCGAGGCCTGGCGGACCATCTCGGAGTACGTCGGTGAGCTGAGCCCCGACCTGGCCGACCGCCTGGAGCACTGGACCGGGCCCGACGACGTCTTCGCCGCTCACCGCATCGATGAGCAGTTGGCCAAGGGCTTCGACCGCAAGGTCTGGCTCCCCAGCGGCGGCACCCTTGTCATCGACCGCACCGAGGCCATGACGGTCATCGACGTCAACACCGGCCGCTTCACCGGGGCGGGGGGCACCCTGGAGGAGACCGTCACCCGCAACAACATCGAGGCCGCCGAGGAGATCGTCCGGCAGCTGCGCCTGCGCGATATCGGCGGCATGGTGGTCATCGACTTCGTGGACATGGTCCTGGAGTCCAACCGTGACCTGGTGCTGCGCCGGCTCGTGGAGTGCCTGGGGCGGGACCGCACCCGCCACCAGGTCACCGAGGTCACCTCCCTGGGTCTGGTCCAGATGACCCGCAAGCGCGTGGGCCAGGGCCTGGTCGAGGCCTTCTCCACGACCTGCGAGTGCTGCAAGGGCCGGGGCTTCATCGTCCACGACGAGCCGGTGGAGAACCAGCAGGCGGATATGTCCGCCTCTGCCTCCCGCGGGTCAGGGCGCTCCCGGGGGCGCAAGCGCCAGGAGGAGGCCTCCTCCGAGGCCGCGCCCAAGGAGAAGAAGGGGAAGAAGGACAAGAAGTCCGCTCGCAAGAAGGACAAGGAGACCAAGGAGGCGACCTCCCCGGAGGCGGAGGAGGAGGCCCGCGCCGCTGTGCGCGGGGCCCTGGCTCAGATCGCCGCCGCGGCCGAGCACGCTCATCGGGAGCAGGAGGCTCAGGACTCCCAGGTCGAGGTCCAGGCCGAGGCCCGGTCTGAGGGTCAGTCTGAGGCTCAGGCCGAGGAGGCTCCGGCCGACTGACCGGCGCTGAATGACTCGCGCCGACTGATTGGCCGGGCCCGCCGCCGCGGCATTCTCCCGAGGCGGGGTGCCCAAGAACACAGGCGGGTCAAGGGCCAGGAGGTTGGAGCGGCGCGTCGTATCGCCTAAAGTTGTCAGCCGGTGCGTGCTGCACCATTGCCCAGGAGAGGGCCCGGCGCAACGCTCGTTGCGCGCAGAGCCCGATGAAGTAACGACAGAGATGAGCATTCAAGTGGTCTACGCGATCGTCAAGGCCGGCGGCCGTCAGGAGAAGGTCTCCGTCGGCGACGTCGTGGTTGTCGACAAGCTCGCCGGCGAGATCGGTGACGAGGTCTCCCTCGCCCCCCTCATGCTGGTGGATGGCGACACGGTGACCACCGCCGCTGCCGACCTGGCCAAGGCCTCCGTCACCGCCGAGATCATCGGCGATGAGAAGGGCCCCAAGATCAACATCCTGAAGTTCAAGAACAAGACCGGCTACCGCAAGCGCCAGGGCCACCGCGCCCAGCTCACGGCCATCAAGGTCACCGGCATCAAGTGACCCCGCGGCGCCGTCGAGCCTGACGGCACCGGTCCCCCTGAACTCACCAGATCGAGAAGAAAGAAGCCTGACATGGCACACAAGAAGGGTCTTGGCTCCTCCCGCAATGGCCGCGACTCCAATGCCCAGCGCCTGGGCGTCAAGCGCTATGGGGGCCAGTTCGTCAAGGCCGGCGAGATCATCGTCCGCCAGCGCGGCACCCACTTCCACCCCGGCAAGAACGTGGGCCGCGGCAATGACGACACCCTCTTCGCCAAGGCGGCCGGCAATGTCGAGTTCGGCACCTTCCGCGGCCGCAGGGTCGTCAACATCGTGCTCCCCGAGGCCTGAGCCCAGGAGAGCACCCGCTTCCTTCACGCCGCGAGGGCGGACGGCACGGGCCGTCCGCCCTCGCGGCGTACCGGATGGGATCCCCCATCGCTGAGCTGATAGACCCAGGAGCGCCGCATGCCCAGCTTCATCGACCGAGTGGTCCTTCACGTCGCCGGCGGCGACGGCGGGAACGGATGCACCTCCGTCCATCGTGAGAAGTTCAAGCCCCTGGCAGGCCCCGACGGCGGGGATGGTGGGCACGGCGGCAGCGTCATCCTGGTGGCCGACCCCTCTGTGACCACCCTGCTGACCTACCACCGTTCCCCGCACCGCAGGGCCGGCAACGGCACCCCCGGCATGGGGGACTGGCGGCGCGGGACCGATGGCAAGGACCTCATCCTTCCCGTCCCCGAGGGTACCGTGGTCAAGGACGCCTCCGGGGAGGTCCTCGCCGACCTCGTCGGCGCCGAGGCCTCCGTCGTGGTGGCCGCCGGGGGCACCGGGGGCCGGGGGAACTTCTCCCTGGCCTCCGCGCGGCGCCGCGCCCCGGGCTTCCACCTGCTGGGCGAGCCCGGCCAGGCCCTGGATGTGACCCTGGAGCTCAAGACCATCGCGGATGTCGCCCTCGTGGGCTACCCCAGTGCCGGCAAGTCCTCCCTCATCGCCGCCATGAGCGCCGCGCGGCCCAAGATCGCCGAGTACCCGTTCACCACCCTCGTGCCCAATCTCGGGGTGGTGGAGGCCGGCTCCACCCGCTACACGATCGCCGATGTGCCCGGTCTCATCCCGGGAGCATCTCAGGGCAAGGGCCTGGGCCTGGAGTTCCTGCGGCATATCGAGCGCTGCGCCGTCATCGTCCACATCCTGGATTGCGCCACCCTGGAGTCGGGCCGCGACCCGCTCAGCGACATGGACGCCATCGAGGCCGAGCTGGCCGCCTACGCCGAGCGCCTGGGCGATCAGGAGAGTGACCCGGCCGTCACCGGGCGGGTCCCGCTCATGGAGCGGCCGCGCGTGGCCGTCCTGGCCAAGACCGACGTCCCCGATGCGGCCGAGCTCGCCGACTTCGTCCGTGAGGACCTCGAGTCCCGCGGGATGCCGGTTTTCGCGGTCTCCGCCGTCGCGCGCACGGGACTGCGCCCCCTGTCCTTCGCCCTGGCCTCCCTGGTGGATGAGGCCCGCTCCTCCGCCCCGGTCACCGCTGCCGCCGCTCAGGCAGCCGCCGAGGCTGAGCGTCCCGTCATCCGGCCTGCCGCCGTGGGGCGCCGTCGGCCCGAGCCGGTGGCCGAGGTGCGCTACGTCACCCATCCCACTGAGGGGCGGGTCTACCAGGTGCGCGGGGACAAGCCCGAGCGCTGGGTGCGCCAGACCGACTTCTCCAATGATGAGGCGGTCGGCTACCTCGCCGACCGCCTGGCCGCCGCGGGAGTGGAGGACGAGCTCGTCAAGGCCGGGGCGCAGGCCGGTGACCCGGTGCTCATCGGCGCCCTGGAAGGGGGGGTGCTCTTCACCTGGGAGCCATCCCTGTCCACCGGGCCCGAGCTGCTGGGGGCGCGGGGAACCGACCTGCGCGTGGACCCCAGCACCAGGCGCACCAATGTGGAGCGCCGTGCCGAGTACCACGAGCGGATGGACGCCAAGGAGGCCGCTCGCGCCCAGTTGCGGGCTGAGGCCGCTGAGGGCCTGTGGACCGATGCCGCCTGGGATGAGGGGGATCAGCGATGAGCACCGTATCCGCCCAGGTGCAGGCGGGGCGGCCTGAGGCGCTGCCGAGCGGCGCGCGCGTCGTGGTCAAGATCGGCTCATCCTCCCTGACCCGTGACGACGGCGGACTGGACCTCAACCGCATCGACATCATGGCCGGTCTTGTCGCCGGACTGCGGGGCCGGGGCCATGACGTGGTGCTGGTCTCCTCGGGGGCGGTAGCCGCGGGCCTGACCCCGCTGGGCATGGAGCGCCGGCCCGGCGAGCTGCGCCTGCTTCAGGCGGCCGCCTCCGTGGGACAGGGCAATCTGCTCGCCCGCTGGCAGACGGCGATGAGCGCCTATGGGGTGGTCACCGCCCAGGTGCTGCTGACAGCCCAGGACGTGGCGGTGCGCAGTCACTACCGCACGGTTCGCTCAACCTTCGACGCCCTGCTGTCATTGGGTGCGGTGCCCATCATCAATGAGAACGACGCCGTGGCCACCACGGAGTTCAACCTGGGGGACAACGATCACCTGGCGGCCCTGGTCTCCCACCTGGTGACAGCCGATGTCCTGGTGCTGCTCACCGACGTCGACGGGCTGTGGACCGCCCGCCCGGGCACCCCGGGGGCCGAGCCGATCCGGCTGGTGCGATCGGGGGCCGATCTGGAGGGCGTATCCGTCAGCGGCCGTGGCTCGGCGGTGGGCACCGGCGGCATGACCACCAAGGTCCAGGCCGCCACCATTGCCTGCGCCTCAGGGACCGCCACCCTCATCGCCAGTGCTGACGACGCCGCCCGCCTCCTGTCCGGACCGCGGCTGCCCGCCGACGTGGGCACCTGGTTCGCCCCCACTGGGCCCCACCGCCCCAGCCGGCGGTTGTGGATGGCCTACGCCTCGGTGCCCGAAGGGCGGGTCCTGGTGGATGAGGGAGCGGCCCGCGCCCTGACCGTGGGCAAGAAGTCGCTTCTGCTTCCCGGGGTGATCGGCGTGACCGGGGACTTCGAGTCCGGGGCCGTGGTCGACGTCGTGGGGCCCGAGCGCATCGTGGCCCGGGGGATCTGCCGCTATGCGGCAGCCGAGCTGGAGGAGGTCCTGGCCGCTCGGGCCACCGGAGGGCCGGTGCCCGACCATGTGGCCCCCGTCGTCCACCGCGACGACCTGGCCGAGCTCCCCCGCACCGCAGGGGTCTGAGACTCCCACCCGTCAGCGGCGAGTGCGTCGGACTCACTGGTCCTGCGCGCTCACCAGCAGATCGCGGAGTCGCGCGAGATCGGCGACGGCGCGACTCAGGCTCGGACTGCTCTCGCACGCCCGTGCCACATCCCAATGCTCCTGGGCAAAGGTGTTGATGACGGTGACGTACAGCGGGCCGGGGCTGCCGTCCTGGCGAACTGCATCCTTCTTGATCTGTGAGGACCTTGAGCGCTGGCACAGCCGTAGCAGTTCCTGCTTGGCGTGAGGCAGATCATCGGGACGGGCGGGAACGCGGGTATGCGGGACCTTGAAGTGCTCAGCGAAGCCCGTGGTATCCGCCATGAGCCAGGACTCGGTCATCGAGCAGGCCAGGCGCAGGATGAAACCCTCACCGACAGAGGCCTGACCGAGCAGTTGCGTTCGAAGCTCAACGGGACAGTGGGAGTCGGAGTCCCGGAAGACGATCCACGGGTTGGCCAGGGGCGCGTTGGCGAGCCTTTTGATCAGCTTGTCCAGGTTCGCCGAGCCGCTCTTCTCCAAGCATGGTCGCGTGAGGGCCAGGCCCACGTGGCGCAGCAGGGCTTGCACCATGCCTGTGTCGGAGCGTCCTTCTACCGCGACGCTCACACATGGCGGGACGGTCATCGACTGCTCCGTGCGGCCACGGTCAGCCCGGTGAGATCACCCGGAGTGATGAGTCCGTCGACGATCTCGGCGAGGCTCAACCCCAGGGTCAGGTTCTCGTCGGTGCCGAAGGCCGGCTCCGAGAGCAGACCCGCCTGGGACCCGTCTTTCGTCACCGTGAGCACAAGTACCTCTGAGGGGACGACACCCTCGTCATTGAGAATCTCAGGCGCGTGGGTGGACAGCAGGATCTGCAGGTCGGAGGAGCGGCGTGCCTGGGCCAGGACCGTTGGCAGCATGCGCACCACAGCGCTGTTCAGGGACAACTCGGGTTCCTCCAGCAGGAGGATGCCGGGGGTCTTTGGGGCCTTGATGATCGACCACAGCAGGCCGATGAGGCGCAGGGTGCCGTCGGAGAAGTCCGCCTCGCTCTGAAGCGCCGGCTTGGACCGCCAGTTCCTGTACCCCGCGATGAGGTGCGGCTTACCCGCGCTGTCAGTCTCGATGTTAAGTGTCTCGAAGCCGGGAACGGCGGCCTGGAGGGCCTTCTCCATTCGACGGAGCCAGGCGTCGCGGGTTCTGGTCTGCGTGGCGTTCATCTCGGCGATGAAGTGGGCTCCGTAGGGGTCGTTGTCGGGGATGCCTACTCGATTTGGGTCCCGAATGATCTGCGGGACCAGGTGGAAGTACTGGACCCGCGTGAAGTAGTCGGCGAGAGCGCGGAATGGCTGGTTCGCCGAGATCTGCTCCAGGTGGGTTTGTGTGAGTCGCTCCGGGTCGGCGTCGTCCTGAGCGTCTGGTCGTCGCAGGAGTCGCTCTCCGTTACGGATCACGAGCTCCTCGGCCACGACCGGACGATTGTGGCCCTGGCCCTCGCCCTTGATCGACAGTCGGTACTCCCACGTGTCCTCGCCATCCTGAAGGGTGACAGCCACAACCAGGTGCCCTTTGGCGTTGTTGCGGGCGAAGAGGCTGCGCAGCTTGCTCAGGCCCCCACGCTTCTTGATCGCGTGACCCAGACCCCCTCCGGCCGGGGTCAGGTCCCCCAGGAACCGGAAGATATCCAGAAGATTGGACTTGCCGGAGGCATTCGGCCCTACGACGAAGAGCCGGTCGCCGATGTCGAAGGAGACGTTCTTGAAGTTGCGCCAGTTGCTGGCCTCCAGATGGGTGATCCTCACGGCAGCGGCCCTCCGATCATGCGGTTCTCCAGAGCATCTTCCCCGAGTCTATCCTGTGGCTGGTGACAGCGATCCTGGCCAGAAGGTGTCTGAGCCCGGGAGCGGTGATGGGGCATCACGCCGGTGAGACAGGGGACGGCGAGTCGGGAGGCGGCGTCATGGGCTCTGAGCGGCACGCGAGCCTGGGCGTGAGCCCGGCACTGGTGCGGGGGCTCTCAGCGGGTTGCCTCCGGTAAGTCAGGTCGTGCCCACCCCGTTCTTATCTTTTCACCGTAGGGTAGGGCGCATGGCTGAATCGACCGCCCCCCGGGATGCTCAGGACCTTGTCGCCGCCACTGCCAGTGCCGCCCGCACGGCGCAGCGCTCCATAGCCGGGGCCCCGCGCGCGGTCAAGGATGCGGCTCTTGTGGCCATGGCCGATGCCCTGGTGGCCCACACCGATGAGATCCTGACCGCCAATGCCTCGGACCTCCAGCGGGGCCGGGACTCCGGCATGAAGCCCGGGCTCCTGGACCGCCTGGCCCTGGACGCCTCCCGTCTGGAGGGCATCGCCGAGGCCCTGCGGGAGATCGCCGCCCTGCCCGACCCGGTGGGTCAGATCCTTGACGGCTCGGTCATGCCCAACGGCCTGCGTGTGCGGCGCGTGCGCGTGCCCATCGGGGTGGTCGGCATGATCTACGAGGCCCGTCCCAATGTGACCGTCGATGTGGCGGCCCTGGCCATCAAGGCGGGCAACGCCGTCATCCTCCGGGGCGGCAGCGCGGCCCAGGACTCCAACGCCGCCATCATCGCTGCCCTGCGCTCGGCCCTCAAGGCTCAAGGGCTGCCCCCTGAGCTCGTGGCCAGTATCGACGCGGCCGGGCGCGAGGGCGCCACGGCGCTCATGCGAGCCCGCGGGGCCATCGACCTGCTGGTGCCGCGCGGCGGCGCCGGCCTCATCCGCTCGGTGGTCGAGAACTCCATCGTCCCAGTCATCGAGACCGGCTCCGGCAACTGCCATGTCTACGTCGATGCCAGCGCCCAGCAGGATGAGGCCGTCGAGATCATCATCAATGCCAAGACTCAGCGCGTCGGCGTCTGCAACGCCGCCGAGACGCTCATCGTCCACCGGGAGATCGCGAAGGCCTGGCTGCCGCGGGCAGCCGAGGCGCTGTGGCAGAAGGGCACCACTCTGCACGCCGATGAGCAGGCTCTCCAGATCCTGGCCCCCGCCGCAGGCGCTGGCGGGCATGAGGCGCTCCTGGAGGCCGCCACCCCCGAGGACTGGGAGACCGAGTACGGCTCCCTGGACCTGGCCGTGCGCGTGGTCGACGACGTCCAGGCCGCCATCGAGCACATCCGCGCCCACACCACGGGCCACACCGAGGCCGTCCTGGCACAGGACGCCTCTGTCATCAACGACTTCATCGCCGGCATGGACTCGGCGGCCGTTATCGTCAACGCCTCGACCCGCTTCACCGACGGCGGCCAGTTGGGGCTGGGAGCCGAGCTGGGGATCTCCACCCAGAAGCTCCATGCCCGCGGTCCCATGGGCCTTGCGGAGCTGACCACCACGATGTGGATCGTTGAGGGCGACGGACATATCCGCACCTGAGAGGAGCGCCTGATGAGGAGCCTGTTCACCAGCCGCGGCCGTGCGATCGCCGCCATCACCGTTCCCGTCACCTCCGTCCTCCTGGCCTGGGTGACCTGGGCAGCGCTCAGCGAGCCCGGCGCGAAGGTCAATGAGCCGGGCATCGTCATGACCTCCACATCCACGGCGGCGCAGCGGGAGGCCTGGCCCCCCTCATCATCGGTGCCCACGCCCTCGACCCCCACCAGCTCCGAAGCCGTCGAGCCCGCAGCGCCCGCCACGGTCGAATCCGGGCCGGCCGCGCCACCCGTGTCAGAGCCTCCCGCGTCAGAGCCCTCGGCCCAGCAGGCGCCCGCCCCGGCGCCGACTCCAACGGATGATGATCTCGACGATGATGACGACGACCTCGGTGAGGTCGACATCGACGACTGAGGCCGACGGTCCGCCGCCAGGGCCCGGCAGCGCCGGCGCGACCACCCCGGTTCACACGAGGCGGTAACCCATCCCTCGCACGGTCTGGACCCGGTCCTTGCCGAGTTTGGCGCGCAGATACGAGATGTAGACCTCCACCACATTGGAGCCGGGGTCGAAGTCATAGCCCCACACCGAGCTCAGCAGTTGCTCGCGACTGAGGACCTGACCGGGGTGGCGCATGAGGGTCTCCGCCAGGGCGAACTCTCGGGCGGAGAGCTCGATGATCCGGCCATCGGCCTCCATGGTGCGCGTGCGCAGGTCCAGGACCAGGTCCCGGTGGGTGAGCTGGGTGGGGTCGGCCGCTGCTGAGGCATCTGAGCGCAGGCGCACCCGGATGCGGGCGAGGAGTTCCTCGAAGGAGAAGGGCTTGGGCATGTAGTCGTCGGCCCCTCCTTCCAGGCCGGCGACCCTGTCGGCCACCGAGGAGCGGGCGGTGAGCATGATCACAGGGGTGGAGACGCCCTGCCCCCTGATCTGCTCCAGGACGGCGAATCCATCGGTGTCGGGCAGTCCGACGTCCAGGATGATCAGGTCGATATCGTCCTGGACCGCCAGGTGGATCGCCTCATTGCCCGAGGCGGTGGTCTGCGCTGTGAACCCCGCGGCCCTGAGCCCCTTGACCAGGAAGGAGGCGATGCGGGTCTCGTCCTCGACGACGAGGATGCTACTCATCGAAGCCTACCCTTCGTTGCGGTGCTGGACGGTCGATACTAACGGCCAATGCCCCCGCAGGGCATCCGCAGGGTGAAGGTCGAGCCGGCTGATGGCTGGGAGGCGATGTCGAGCGTGCCCTGGTGCGCCCCGATGATGGACTCCACGATGCTCAGCCCCAGGCCGGTGCCGTGGGCCTTGCGCTCGGCGTCGGCGCTCCTGCCGAAGCGCGTGCGCACCAGGTCCAGGTCCTTCTCAGCGATGCCGATTCCCTCATCGGTGACCCACAGGAGAAGCTCGTCGTTGTCGATGCGCGACCCCATGGCGATGCGCGTGCCGGGATCGGAGTACTTCACCGCATTGGCGGCCAGCTGCAGCCAGGCCTGGGTCAGGCGCAGGCGGTCCACCCTGCAGGTGGCTGTCGCCGTCTCCTGCAGCTCCCATCGCCTGTCTCCCAGGGCCTGGGCCTTGTCGAAGACCCCCAGCGTCAGGTCCTCGACGTCCACCTCCTCGGGGATGATGAGATCGGCGCCCGTGGACTTCGCCAGCAGCAGCAGGTCGTTGACCAGGATGCCCATGCGATCCAGCTCCTCGATGGCCAGGGTCTGGGTCTGGGTGACATCCTCGGCGTCCTGGGGGTCCAGGAGCTCAAGATGCCCCCGGATGATCGTGATGGGCGTGCGCAGCTCGTGGCCGATGTCATCGAGCAGGCTGCGCTCGGCCTCCACCGAGCGCTGGACCCGGTCCAGCATCCAGTTGATGGTCTGGGCCAGGACGCTGAGGTCGTCCCGCCCCCGCACCGGGACCCGGGAGGTCAGGTCGTTGTCCCCTATCGACTCGGTGGCGCGCCGCAGCTCGCCGATGGGGCGCAGCAGCCGCTCGACGCCGAACCAGCTCAGGGCGGAGACCAGGGCTATGGTGAACACCGCCGAGGCCGCGTAGAGGAGCATGGTGCGCCTGAGCTCCTGGCCCGCGGCGTCCAGGTCGATGATGTGGACCAGGGCGGCCTGGGCTCTGCCGTCCCGCAGGGGAACCACCATCACCCGATAGGAGCCCTTGTCCGTCTCCATGGTGGTGATCACCGACTCGTCGGCCACCACGTGGGGCTCGAGCGCCTCGACCAGCTGGGCATCCTGGTCCGGCCTGAGCGTCGTGTTCTCAGCGGGACGCCATTTGACCTCCCGGCCCACGAATCCCAGCTCGCTCTCCCCGGGATGGATGACCGCGCGCTGGATGTGGGTGTAGACCACCTGTGAGGCATTGGTGAACCGGGCGCCGGTCGAGGGATCCACCCCCTGGGTGGCCAGCACCCTGAAGCGATTCCGGTTGCGCTCCAACTGCTCATCGATCTCGGCGCGCAAGCTGCTCTGGCCCAGGAGCCACACGATCGTGCCCGACATGGCCAGGGCGATGGTGGCCACCAGGATGATGGCCGCCATGACCCGGGTCCCGACGGTGAAGGTCGGTGCGATCTGCTCGGCGCGCACGGGACCATTGTGCCCGGTGCCCGGCCCCTGCCCCAGCATGATGCGGCTACCGGCCCATGCCGGTGTAGGACCACCCGGCGGCCCGCCACGCCTGGGGATCCAGGGCATTGCGGCCGTCGATGATGATCGGGCGGGCCACCAGCTCAGCGGCTCGGGCCGGGTCGAGCTCGACGAACTGCTGCCACTCGGTCAGCAGCAGGACCAGCTCGGCGCCCTTGAGGGCCTCCTCGACGTCGACCTGCGGCAGCAGGCCGGGATGGGACTGCGCCACGCCGTCCAGTGCCTTGGGATCGCAGATGGTGACCGTGGCCCCCAGCTGGGCCAGCCGGTCGGCCACATCCAGGGCGGGGGAATCGCGCCGATCATCGCTGTTGGGCTTGAAGGCGGCCCCCAGGATCGTCACCGCCATGCCCTCCATGCCCTCCATGCCCTTGACGCCCTCCGGGCCGCCCTGGGCGTGCTGGACGGCCAGCTCGACGATGTGCTCGCGCTGCGCCTGGTTGATGGCATCGACCTGGGCGAGCAGATCGGCCAGGGCATCGACTCCCATGGAGACGGCCGAGGCCCGCAGGGCGCGGATGTCCTTGGGCAGGCAGCCGCCCCCGAATCCCACGCCCGCCTGCAGGAAGCGGTGGCCGATGCGCTGGTCGTGCCCCAGCGCCTGGGCGAGCACCGTGACGTCGGCCCCTGCGGCCTCGCACATGGCCGACATGGCGTTGATGAAGCTGATCTTGGTGGCCAGGAAGGAGTTGGCGGCGGTCTTGACCAGCTCGGCGGTGGCGTAGTCCATGGTGATTCGCGGGATGCCCTCGGCCAGGAGCTCGGCGTAGACCGTGTCGAGGCTCTGGCATGCCGCCCGGGCCTGGTCGGGGTCATCGGGGAGGCCATAGACGATCCGGTCGGGGTGGAGGGTGTCCTTGACGGCCAGTCCCTCGCGCAGGAACTCGGGGTTCCACACCACGTGGGCGCGGCCGGCCAGGCGGCGGGCCACCTCGCGGGCGGTTCCCACCGGCACCGTTGACTTGCCCACCACCAGGGGGCTGCCCCCCTCGGGCAGGTGCTCGAGCAGCAGGTCGACGGCGGAGAAGACCTGGGAGAGGTCCGCGCCCCCGCCGTGGGCGGACTGGGGGGTGCCCACGGCGATGAAGTGGACATCGGCCAGGGCCAGGTCCTCGGTGGTGGGCTCCGCGGTGAAGCGCAGGCGATGGTCGGCGGCGCCGGGGGCCAACAGCTCGGGCAGGCCGGGCTCGTAGAAGGGGGCCTCGCCCCGGGCCAGGGTGCTTGCGCGGTGGGGGTCGGTGTCGATGCCCAGAACGTCATGGCCCAGGTGAGCCATGGCCGCCGCGTGGACGGCTCCGAGGTATCCGCATCCGATTACTGTCAGGCGCATGGTGCGCTCCAATCCTTGGTGGTGTTCATCATGGTGTGCTCCAGGCGTCGCTGCACCCATTGTGGGAGCCAGGCCCGGGCTGTCGGCCGGAAGGCGTGGACGAAGATGAGGCGCAGGGCCGAGGCATGGCGGTAGGCGGCAAGGCGCGCCCTGGTGGTCGGTGCCCTGGCGGCCATGTCCTCCACGAGCCCTTCGATGCGCTGATGCGCCGAGGGGGACAGGCGCCCCCGGAGGGCCATGAGCTCGACATGGCAGAGCAGGTTGCCCAGATCCAGTGCCGCCTCGGCACGGGCGGCGGTGTCCAGGTCCAGGACGGACAGGTCGGTGCCGTCCCAGAGCAGCTGCCCCTCATGAAGGTCGCGGTGAGCCAGGACCAGCTCCCCAGGGTCCTCCATGAGACTGGCGCAGGCCGTATCGACTGCTGTCTCCAGGTCCCGGGGATCCTCCACGAGCCCTGCCAGCACCCCGTGCTCCTGGGCCCGCCCCAGCCAGTGGCGCAGGACCTCGGCCTCCTGGGCCGGGCCGTGGACGGGAAGATCACCATGCGCGTCGCCAGGTGCCCTGCCGAGCGCGCCCCAGGCCTGTGCCAGGCGTCTCCAGCCGGGCAGGCCCGCGTCTCCCAGATCGCCCAGGCTGCTCCCGGGCAGGAGCTCGAAGTCGATGTGGGCATGCCCGATCTCACGGATCTCGGCGGTGCGCAGCCCCGTGGAGCACAGCGCCTGGGCCAGCTCCTGGGAGGCCGGCATGCTCGCCCGGCCGGGCCGGAGCAGCTTTCTGACCCCGCCTGGCCCCACCACAACCGCCCTGCGCCCGGCACGGTGCACCACGAGCTCACCGTCAAGGCCGGGGGTCAGTCCGGGCAGTGCCGGGTCGCGGGCGTAGTCCAGCAGGTGGGTCGCGCCGTCGGGGCCGATGGATCCCGCGCGCAGGCGACCCTCATCGTCACGGGACTCGAAGACCAGGCCGCCCTTCTTGCCGGGCCATGCCCGCTCCAGTCCGGGAACTGTGCACAGGATGCTCAGAGCGTCCACGATCCGCCCCCCTTCACGCGCCCATCGCCCCGCTCCAGGTCGGCGACCTGGGACTCCAGGCGGTCGAGCCGCGCCGAGATGGCCTCGGCCCACCGCGGATCCCCATGGCGCAGGGGCTCGGCCAGTCGGGAGAGCTCGGCCAGGCAGGTGGCCGCGCGCAGGTCCGTGATGCTGGGAGGCGCGCCGCCTGCCGCCTTATAGCCCTCCAGAAGGGCCTCGAACTCCTCATGGGCGGCCATCGCTCGGTATGAGCCCAGGTCCAGGCAGACCGGAGCCAGCCGGGCGCGGTCGAAGTCGGTGAGCCACACGCGCCCATCGGCCGGATCGCGCAGCACCTGGTCAGGCGAGGCATCGCCGTGGATCAGGGCCGGGGCGCCGGTCAGGGCGTCGGTCAGGGGACCGGCCACAGCCCGGACGCGCCTAGCCAGCTCGGGCATCAGGGGCTCCAGGATGCGCGCATGCGTGGCGGCAAGGTCCTCGGCCCTGGGTGCTCCGCGATCCAGGCGCCTGTGCACCTGGTCGGGCAACTGTCCTGCTGCGTCATGCAGGCGGGCGAAGATGGCGCCCGCCGCACGGGAGGCCTCCTGGTCGGGGCCCCGCTCCAGGTCGGTGGTGCCGCACCAGTCCTGACGGCTGTAGTGGCCGGCATCCCACCGCTCGCCCAGCTCATGGAGCCGCGGCGCGGGCAGGATCCCCTCCACGGCGCGGTGGACATCATCACCGAGGCCCCCGGATGTCGCGCGGATGCGCACAACGGTCTCGCCGTCGCGCAGCACCAGCCGCCGCGCAGGGTTGTAGCGCAGAACATCACCGGTGGCCCATCCCTCCAGCAGGCTGTGCTCAACCGCCTGCCGCAGATAGGGGGACAGCTTGGGATCGGTGTCGATGCCGCCGGACTGGAGGATGAGGCCTCCCGCCAGGTCGCGGGTGATCACCGCGGAGCCGATGCGCGCGGCCTGCTGCCGCGTCTTGGCCGCCTTGGAGGCCGAGACCGGCCACAGGACGCGGGCCCAGCCCGCAGGCCGTCCCCCGGGCCGCTCCGCCAGACCCAGCATGAGGGAGACCCCCGGCTTGACGCGCATCTGCACGGCTCGCACCGGGCGGCCGATCAGCTCGCTGAGCCGCTCGGCGTCCAGCACCTCGGTGACGGCGGCGAGAGTCGAGACGCTGCTCATGAGTCCTCCTGGGCAGTCGCGGACTGGTGGTCCTCCTGGGTGGCCGTGCGCGCCCAGTCCCGAAAGTCCTGGGAGGTCAGCAGCAGTTCCCTGGGGGCGCCATTGAGCAGAATGCGCCCATCCTGGATCCACACCACCCGGCCCGCGCGCAGGGCGGCCTGGGGCTCGTGGGTGACCGTCAGCGTGGTGCGGCCCTCCACCAGGTGGTCGACGGCGTCGAGCACCAGCGACGTCGACGCGGGGTCCAACCCGGTGGTGGCCTCGTCGAGGACCACGATCCGCGAGTCGCGCAGGAAGGCCCGGGCGATGGCCACGCGCTGGCGCTGACCGCCCGACAGGGTTCCGCCCCGCTCGCCGACCACCGTGTCATACCCGTCGGGCATGGCCGAGATGAAGTCGTGGGCGTAGGCCGCGCGGGCGGCCCGCTCAACCTCCTCATCACTGGCCCCGGGCCGGCCCAGGCGAATGTTCTCCCTGATGGTGCCGGTCAGCAGCACCGCCTCCTGATGGAGCACCGAGACCTGGGAGCGCAAATGGCTCAGCTCCAGCTCGGGCAGGGGGGTGCCGTCCAGGCTCACCGTCCCTGATGTGGGATCCATGGCCCGCACCACCAGGGAGGCCAGAGTGGACTTGCCCGACCCGGAGGGGCCCACCAGCGCCACGTGCTCCCCGGGGCGCACGGTGAGGTCAACCCCGTGGAGCACCTCAACACCCTCATAGGCCGCGCGCACCGAGGCGAAGCGGAGCATGCCGCGCACCTCGCTGGGCGCCAGCCCCGAGTGCGGGGAGACGATATCCGGCTCCACGGCCATGAGATCCGCCACCCGCTCGCCCGAGGCCGTGGCACGTGCGATGCGCCCGGTGTACTTGGCCATGTCGCGCAGTGGCTTCATCGTGGTGCGCAGGTAGGTGGTGAACAGCACCAGGTCTCCAGGGGTCATGGCCCCCTGCAGGACCCGCATCCCACCGCCGACGATGACCACCGCCGTGGCCAGGCCCACGATGACATCCGTCGAGCGCTCCAGGCGGGCGGCGATCCTCCGGGAGCGCACGCCCTCTCTCAGGGACACGGCATTGGCGCCGGTGAAGCGCTCCTGGAGCAGCGGCTCCAGCCCGTAGGCCTGGACCACCTTGATTGCGGACAGCGCCTCCTGGGCCGTATTGGCCAGGTTCCCCTCAGAGCGGCGCGAGCGCAGCGAGGCCGCCGTGATCCGCTTGGAGGACCCTTGGGAGGTCAGGGCGAACAGCGCCACCGCCACCACCACGATCATGGCCAGCAGCGGGTCAAGCACCACCATGACGATCAGCATGACCAGAAGGGTCAGCATGTTGGCGGCCAGGGGAAGGCCCGCCGTGACCGCCACCTCCTGCATGCGGTTGACATCGGCGATGAGCCGCTGAACGGTGTCAGCGCTGCGGTTGCGGGCATGGAACTGCTGGGACAGGCCCTGGACGTGCTGGAAGGCGCGGGCGCGCAGCGAGGCCGCGGTGCGCGAGCCCACCAGGGCGAAGGCCACGGTGGCCAGGTAGTTGCACAGGGCTCGCGCCGCGACGAGTCCCACCAGGACGGCGCCCATGCCCAGGAGCAGGCCCAGGGTCGCGGGCGCGGTTCCTGTCGATGAGCCCATGGAGGCCACCACGGCGTCGATGACGATCTTCAGCGGCCAGGGCTCCAGCACGCGGAAGGCCACCTCGGCCAGGAGGACCACCGTGCCGCCCACCATGAGGCGCCACTGGGGGGCGGCGTCGGGCCGCAGCAGTCGGAGGGTCTGGCGCAGCGCCGTGGGGCGGTTGCGCTCGTCGTCGGCCCTGCCCTTCGTGCGGGACCGGCCGCTTGCAGACCCCTTATCGCCCGGCGCGCCAGAGCCGCGCGCGGGTGCGTCAGTCATCAGCGACCCCCGCATGATCCAGGATCGTGCGCACCACCATCATCCACGAGTGCTGCTCGATGGCGCGCTCGCGGCTGCGCAGGCCCAGGTCGGCCCGGGCTTCCGGATCGGCTGCCAGGGCATCGATCTGCCGGGCCAGTGCCGTGGGATTGGAGGGCTCGACCAGGATGCCCACCCCGGACAGGAGCTGGGGGATCTGCCCGACGTCGGAGGCCACCACGGGCAGCCCGGCCGCCATGTACTCCAGGACCTTCAGGGGGGAGAAGTACTGCTGGTCCTGGCCGCCGAGGTCGGGGTAGGGAGCCACGCCGATCGCTGATCCGGCCAGGTGAGAGCTCATGTCCTGGGGGGCGACGGCGCCGCGGAAGTCGACCGTGAGTCCCAGGGCGGTGGCCTGGGACTCGAGCGCCTCGCGCTCAGGCCCATCGCCGATGATCCGCAGGTTCCAGTCGACTGTGGCCCGGGACGCGGCCTCGAGCAGATCGGCAACCCCGTGCCAGGGCTTGAGGGTGCCCACGAAGGTGACCACCACGGAGTCGGCCTCGTCCTGAGGGGTGATGCGACGCACTGAGACCCCGTTGGGAACGGTGTGAATGCGAGCATGAATCTCCGGGGCGCTCTCCATGCCGGCGGTGGCCTGGCGCACCCAGGACGCCACCGGGTCCGAGACGCAGATCGTGGCTGCGGCGGCGGCCGCCTGGGCGAGCAGGACCTCGTGGGCGCGCTCCTCATCGACCAGGTGGCGATGGGTGCGCTGCTCATCGATCAAAGGGGCGTTGACCTCCAGGATGCCGGGGATGCCCAGTGCCGAGGTGATCTCCGCCAGGGCCTGGCTGAACAGGGAGTAGCGCTCATAGACCAGGTCGGCCCCGGCGTCGATGACCATCTGGGCGGCCTGAGCGGCGGCAATGCCCTGGGCCCGTTCGCGCAGTGCGGGGTCCTGAGCGCCGGCGGGCAGGTGGTGGACCTCCAGGTCCGCAAGGTCATCGGGGAGGTGCTCACCGGTGCGGGCCGCGTACAGGGCCACCTCGTGGCCCAGTGCCCGCAGCTCGCGGATGACCTCCTGGATGTGGACTGAGGCCCCCTTGGTCCCGAATGCCGGGATGCCAGGGTCCATGCAGATATAGGCGACGCGCATCAGAATCCTCCCCATCGTCCGGACTGCCAGGCGGACAGGGCCGCCGCCTGGTGCCGGGAATCGAACTGCTCCTCGATCAGTGCCCGCGCCCCCTGGGACAGGGCCAGGATGTCCACGGTCCCCTCGGCGATGCTTCGCAGCGCCCGGGCGATCTCCGCGGGATCCCCCGGGGGCAGCAGCAGGCCGGTCTCACCGTCGCGCACCACCTCGGGCAGGCCCGAGACCGCGGTGGCCACCACAGGTGTGCCGCAGGCCATGGCCTCCAGGATCACCGTGGGAAGGCCATCGACATTGCCGTCGGCCGCTTCCACGCAGGGAGCCACGAAGGCGTCGGAGCGCTCCAGCAGACCACGGACCTCCTCCTGAGTCAGGGGCCCCAGAAGCCGGATCTGACCGGCCAGGCCCAAGGCCTCGATCTGAGCGGTCAGGCGCTGGCGCTCCTCGCCATCCCCGGCAATCTCCACTTGGACGGGGACGGAGGCGTCAGCCAGCAGGCGCACGGCCTCGACGAGGTCCGCGAAGCCCTTCTTGGGCACCAGGCGCCCCACGGCGCACACCTGCAGGGGCAGGGTCGGGCGGACGGGGGGCCGGTACTCGAAGCGGCTGAGCTCCAGAGCGTTGTAGCGCAGGGAGATCCTGGCGCCGCTGCCCTCGAGCTCATGGCGAAGGTGCGCCTCGTTGAACTGGCTGATGGCGATGACCCGGTCGGCGTCGGCGCAGATGCGCTTCAGCCACTGCGGGTCCACGGACTCATGGAAGATGTCCTTGGCGTGCGTGGTCACCGTGTAGGGGATCCCGGTCAGGGCCGAGGCGATCCAGGTCACCCGGCCGGCCAGGGAGGCGAAGTGCGCGTGCAGATGCGTGATGCCGTCAGCCAGCGCCTGGTGGGCCAGGGACACCGCCTGCGCGACCTCATCGCCGTTGAGATCGGCCACGACGGGCATGATCCGGGAGAAGCGCTCGCGCAGCTCCTCGGTGTCCAGGTTGGCGGACAGCTGGGCCCACATGCCCTTGGCCGTCATGGAGCGCTCCACCCAGTGGACCTGGGCGCGCACCCTGGCGATCTCGGGGTGGAAGCGGGCATCGGTGGTGGGGCGCAGCGCGTAGATGGACAGGTCATCGCCCAGCGCCTCGCGGGCCAGGATCTCGGTGACGATGAAGGTCTCGGAGAACCTGGGGTAGACCTTGAGGACGTATCCGATCCGCTTCATGCCACTCGCCCCTCGATGAGGCGCGGGCCGCGCAGCAGCTCGCGGGCCAGGCGCGGCACGGCGGCCAGTCCGTCGAGGTCGAGGTGGGCACGACTGACCTGGCGGCCCACCATCGAGGCGGCCCAGGCCCCCAGTGCCGAGGAGTCCACGTCCTGGGAGCGCATGAGATCGACGGCGCCGGCCTGCTCCAGGCCTCGGGCGCGGATGAGCTGCTCCAGGCGCGGGACCTCCCGGGGCACGATCAGCGCGGGGGTGGAGGTGGACAGGATCTCGCAGATGGTGTTGTAGCCGCCCATCGAGATGACCGCCGATGCGTCGGCCACATGCCGACTCATGCCCGGCCAGGTCCGCCGAACCAGGGTCCGGCTGCCTCCGGCGGCTGCGATGCTCAAGAACTCCTCGTCGCTGAGCTGGGGTCCGGTGACCACCACATGCTCGTGGCCGATGGGCGGCTTCATAGCCGCGGCTGCCAGGAGGAGGTCGTATCCATCCGAGCCGCCACCGGCCGTGGTTAGGACGAAGGGCGTGGTGTAGGGCTCGACCTGAGCCTCCGCCTCGCTGCGACCGTGGGCCAGGTAGCCGGTGAAGCGGATGCGGTCGATGAGACCGGTGGGCGCCTCACCGGTGTCCACCAGGTCATGGACTGCCGGGTCGCCGTAGACCCACACGTGATCGACGAGCTCTCGCAGCAGCTCGGTCGAGCCCAGGGCGCTCCACTCGCGGGCCAGGGCGTCAGGGGTGTCGAGGACCTCGCGCAGGCCGAGGACCACCTTGGCGCGCGGGTGCCTGCGCTTGAGGCTGCGAAGCGGATCGCGCAGTTCCTGGCGCACACCGTAGGGGTGGCGGTCGACGATGAGCAGGTCCGGGGCGAAGGAGGACAGGGCGGCGTCCAGGAGGCTGGAGCGCATGAGGCCGAGCTCGGTGCGCGAGACCCCCAGCCTGCGAGGCTCGTAGCCATCGGCCCCCTTGGCCACTCCGGGCAGGACCAGCCAGTCGAAGCCCTCGGGCAGGTCGAATCCCTCCCCGGGGGCCAGCCCGGTGATGACCATGCCGGTGACCGGGGCACCGGTCAGCGAGGGCAGGCCCTGGGCCAGGTGGTGGGCCAGCGCCAGGTTGCGGCGCAGATGCCCCAGGCCCTGGGCATCGTGACTGTAGAGCATCACTCTGATGGGAGCGGCGGTCATGGGACCTCCCCTTCCTGGTCGCTGTCATGAGACTGGCCCGGACTGGGCCAGACTCAAGCCTGGAGGGCCAGAAATAGGCGGCCATGAGGAGGAGATGAGAGAACTCTAAACTAGATGAGGGCGGCCAGGATCGGGGCGCCGGGCCTGCGCTGGGCCCGCGCTGCGGCCCTCACGCGGTCCTCACACGAGGCGGACCTCCAGGCCCGCTCGCTGCAGTCTCTCGATCACGGCGGGGTCAGCGCCGTCGTCGGTGATGAGCAGATCGATCTGATCGAGGCGGCTGATCAGCGCGAAGGCGGAGGCGCCCAGCTTGGTGTGGTCGCAGACCGCCACCACGCGTCGCGCGGCCCGCACCAGGGCGGCATTGACCGCGGCCAGTGACTCGTGCGGGGTGTAGGTGCCGTGCTCGTCGATGCCCTCGACGCCGAGGAAGAGGGTGCCGATGGTGATGGAGGGCAGGATGAGCTCGGACAGGGGGCCGGTCAGCTCAAAGGAGTGGGCCCGGGCCGCCCCGCCGGTGACCACCACGCGCACGCACTGGCGCACGGCGAGCTCGCTGGCGATGTTGATCGCATTAGTGGTGACTGTCACAGGGGTCTCGGGGTCGGTGAGCTCGGGGAGGAGCGCGATCTCTCGGGCGATCTCGGTGGTGGTGGTGCCCCCGTTGAGGCCCACGCTGTCGCCGGGGGACACCATGGCGGCCGCGGCCCGGGCGATGCGGGTCTTCTCCCTGGCCATGCGGGAGGGGCGGTAGCGCAGGGGCAGCTCGCCGGAGGTGGGGTTGGCGCTGGCGCCCCCGCGGGTGCGGGTCACCAGTTGCTGGTCTGCCAGAAGGTCCAGGTCGCGCCGGGCGGTGGCCGCTGAGACGCCCAGGCGGGTGATGATGTCATCGATGTGGACACTGCCCTCCTCGACGACAATGCCCAGGATGGCGGACAGACGCTCGTGGCGGGACATCGGGGTCCTCCTGCATGGTGGTTGCGCTGGGGAAGCCTGCCGGGCGGCGCTGCACGGCGGGCAGAGGGAAGCATAGAGCATAGAGCGGAGCCGGCTGCGGCGCGCACGGGCCGGCAGCGGCAATGGCCCGCCGAAGCAGGATCGTGTGCGCACGCGCACAGTGCCATCAAGGCGCTCAGGATTCGCTGCGGGCGTTGCGCAGGCCCACGCATGTGGCCATACATGGCAGTATGTTCAATGTCTGCATGCATCGGCACCATCGGAGGGACCTGACGTGACCGCCAGTCATGGAACGAGGCGCACGGCGTGAGCGCACCTGCACGCCCGCTGCGCATCGGCATCATGGGCGGAACCTTTGATCCCATCCACCACGGGCACCTCGTGGCGGCCAGTGAGGTTCAAAGCGTTTTCGAGCTTGACGAGGTCATCTTCGTGCCCACCTGGGCTCAGCCCTTCAAGAAGGACCATCGCGTCTCCCCGGCCGAGCACCGCTACCTCATGACTGTCGTGGCCACGGCCTCCAATCCGCGCTTCACGGTCTCCCGGGTTGATATTGATCGCGGGGGAACCACCTACACCATCGACACCCTCCACGATATCGGCGCGGAGTATCCGGGTGCTGAGCTGTACTTCATCACCGGCGCGGATGCCTTGGCGCAGATCTTGACCTGGAAGGACAGTGACGAGATCTTCGATCTTGCTCATCTGGTGGGGGTCACGCGGCCAGGGCATGCGCTGACCGAGTCCGGCGTCCCGCGGGATCGCGTCTCGCTGCTGGAGGTCACGGCAATGGCGATCTCGTCAACGGAGTGCCGTCGGCGGGTCAGCCAGGGGGTTCCCGTGTGGTACCTGGTTCCTGACGGCGTTGTGCAGTACATCCGCAAGTATGGGCTTTATCGTATGCCTCTGCGGCCCTCATCGGCGACGTCGATGACGGCGCGGGTGGCCCACGAGCAGTCCCTGAGGAAGGAGAACGACGGTGAGCACTGATCAGACCGGCGTTAACGACCCAGCGTCCAACGAGTTGACGGAGGGCGCGCAGGGTCGGCCACGCAGCAGCCGCCGCGCGATCCGACAGGCTGAGCGGGCAGCCGAGCGCGAGGCGATCCTGACCGGGCAGCAGCCCCTGCTCACCCGGCGGGAGATGCGGCGCCTGCGCGAGGAGGCCGCGGCGCTGCGCGCAGCGGTGGAGGCCGGGGAGATCACGCCCGAGCAGGCCCGTGCCCTCCAGGACCCCACGGGCCAGCAGTCCCAGGACGGGGGTGCGGACGACGGCGCCGCACCGATCGGGCAGGGAGCCTCGCGCAGCGAGCCGGTGATCCAGGAGCCGGAGGGATGGCAGTCCGACGACGCCGATCAGACCCTGACCGCCCATCCCGCCGTGGAGCACACGCCCTCCTGGAGCGCCGCTCCGGCCGCCGCGCTCGATGCTGAGCCGGCAGCCGCCCAGCTCGGCGAGCCGACGCCTGAGGCCGGGGCGCAGACCGGAGGCTGGCAGAGTGCCAGCGCGGCCAGTGCTGGGAGTGCGGCCAGTGTCGGCAGTGCGCCCAGCGCCAGCAGCGCGGCCAGCGCCGGTAGCGCGGGGCGCGCATGGCGCTCCCTGACAGCCGATGAGGCTGTGGCCATCTCCGAGTTGCCCACCGGGCTCATGGACGCCGTCGATGTTCCCATCGCCTCAGCGGAGGCCGAGCGCGCCGCGGCGGCCGAGGTCCTCACAGAGCCCGCCCCGGTGCCCACTCGGTCCTCACTGCGCGAGAGGCTGGAGACCGGCCAGGTGCCCTCGGTGACGGGGGCCTCGCAGCCCTACGGCACGGTGCCGGGCGAGGACGCCGGGCAGGATCTGCCCGGCCCCGCCGAGATGGAGGCGCCTGTCCAGGGCGGTGCCGAGCCCTCGCCCTACGCCATGGCCTCCGATGAGGGCTATGCGGCGGGGCAGGAGGCTGAGCCCGCGGTGCCTGCAGGGGCTGAGCCCCACGGTGCTGCGGCGCTGCCCCAGTGGCAGTCCGGCCAGGAGGATTCCAGCGCGGTTCAGGCGGCCAACGCCGTGCCGGTGCAGCCATGGGACGACCAGCCGACAGGCGGCTTCGGCGAGCAGGCTGCTCAGCCCGCTCAGCCCACCGATGCTCCCGGCGCCCAGGGCGCGCCGGCGGCGGCCTCTCCCGGCTCGGTGCGGCGCCCGATCGTCAAGATTCCCGCAGCCGCCCAGGGTGTGCGCACGGTCAACATCTCCACTGGAGAGCTCAGTGCCGTCCAGCCCGTGAGCCCGTCGGAGGCCGGTGAGGCCGACGGGGCCGGCCCGGTTGGCGATCAGGAATTCGAGATGCCCGTGGATGAGGCGGTCCAGGCCCTGCCCGATGCCACGGAGACAGGTGTGCTGGACACCAGCGAGGGCGGGTCCGGCTTCGACACCGGGGAGATCCCGCAGTGGAAGTCCCTGCGCGAGCGGATGACCACCGATGACTCCCTGGTGGGAGGCCAGCAGCCGATGAGCCCCTATTCGCTCTCCGGCCAGGCGCCGAGCGCCGAGGTACCGGGCGGCATGCCGGAGCCTGCGGCGGACTCCTTCCAGCAAGAGGCGCGGTGGGATCAGGTCGCGTCGGCTGCCGCGCCATCGGATGAGCAGGCTGATGCCGGGGGCGGTTTCAGCCCCAGGGTTCCGGCCCAGCCCGAGCCCGCCAAGTCCTCGGGACTGGGCAAGGTGCTTCTCATCCTCCTGGTGGTGCTGGTGGTGGCACTGGTGCTGCTCGCGGTGGTGTGGTACTTCCTGAGCAATGGCTCGAACAGCGCTGCGGCCCTGGCCCCCATCGGGCCCTGGGACCGTCAGCTCGTCTAGGCTTGCGTTGCCCGCGATGGCATCGTGGGCAACGAGCATCCGCCCAGACATGTAAGGAGTCCTGTGCCTGCCACTGACCGCGCCATCGAGTTGTGCCGACGCGCCGCGCTGGCGGCCTCGCAGAGGAAGGCCGAGGAGATCATCGCGATCGATGTCTCCGATCGGCTTGCCCTGACCGACGTCTTCCTCATCGCCTCTGGGGCCAATGACCGTCAGGTGCGCGCGATCGTCGATGTCGTCGATGAGGCCATGCTCAAAGCCGGCGCCAAGCGCCGCATGCGTGAGGGGCTGACGGAGGCGCGCTGGGTGCTGCTGGACTACGGGGACGTCGTCGTCCACATCCAGCGCAGCGAGGACCGTGACTTCTACGCCCTGGAGCGGTTGTGGAAGGACTGCCCTGCCATCGAGATCCCCGGACTCGATGACATGACGGCTCTGGATGTGCCTGACTCGGTGGAGGGGGCCTGAGCCGTGGAGCTCGTCCTGTGGCGGCACGGTCAGACCGACGCCAATCTCCACCAGCGCATCCAGGGCCGCTCCAACATTCCACTCAATGCGACGGGTGTGGCTCAGGCGCAGGCGGTGGCACCGGCTTTGGCAGCCCTGGAGCCTCATCGAATCGTGTGCTCGCCCCTGAAGCGCGCTCTGCAGACCGCCGAGGTCCTGGGGGAGCGCTGCGGTCTTGCGGTGACTGTGGAGGAGGGACTGGTCGAGCGCTCCTTCGGGGCCTGGGAGGGCAAGGACCGTCAGGAGATCGCGGCCGGGTGGCCCGAGGAGTACCGCCGTTGGCGTGAGGGCGGGGAGCCTCGGGGCCTGGGGGTGGAGACCCGCGACCAGGTGGCGACCCGTGTGCGCGCTGCGCTGGAGCGCATCTGCGCCACGGCGGAGGAGGATGAGCGCGTCGTGGTGGTCTCCCACGGCTCAGCGTTGAGCATCGCGGCCAGCAGCCTGCTGGGGCAGCGGGTCTCGGCATGGTTCGGGCTCCGTGGCCTGGACAACTGCCGTTACGGGGTGCTGCGCTCGGCCCGGCGCGAGCCGGGCTGGGTGCTGACGGGGTGGAACCTCGGCTGAGGCGGGGGCCCTGGGCCGCTTGGGGGAGTGGTGAGGTAGTGCACGCCCCGGGGATTTGCCCCGCTGGCCTTGAACTCCATACAGTTATCCGCGTCGCCCGCCGGGGCGGTGCCCGAGTGACGGGGCTATGGCGCAGTTGGTAGCGCGCTTCCATGGCATGGAAGAGGTCGGGGGTTCGAATCCCCCTAGCTCCACCAGCGAGTGAGTCCAACCATCCCTACCCGGGACGAGGCTCCTTCGCTGAGGCCGGGGTGACCGGCCACGACCCGCGAGGGTCGCCCACCACGGGGCTATGGCGCAGTTGGTAGCGCGCTTCCATGGCATGGAAGAGGTCGGGGGTTCGAATCCCCCTAGCTCCACCCAGTTCGCGGACAGGGATGTCCACCGTCTGCTCCGCTCACGTGATGATGACGATCATGTCAGCACGTGAGGGCGGAACCGAGTGGCGATGAGGTGCTGGCGCGGTAGTTCGTCGTTGTCGGGCTCCATCTCCACCGGATCAGGGCCGATCGCGAATCCCACTCTTTCGAGCAGCCTCCACGAGCTCCGATTGGCGACGTTGACGGCGACCACCAGGCGCGTCGACGCAGTTTGAGCACGCCAGAGATCGCCGATGGCGAGTCGGAGCATCGCGTCGGCCACTCCGCGACCCAGGGCGTGCGGTTCTCCGATCAGATAGTCGAGGCTCCAATCGCCGTCGTGCACACCCACCCCTGCCTCGGTGAGTTCCTTGGCGTACTCGGGGTAGTCGCGAAGACGGTAGTAGAACACGAAGCCCACAGGAGTGCCGTCGAGCAAGGCGATGAAGTAGCTGGTAGGACCACCGGATGCGAGCTCACTGCCCACGTCCGCAAGGTCCGCGTCAAGGTCCTGCGACCAGAAGGGGCGCACGTGCTCGGCCCGGAACCAACGCTCCACCAGCGGCATATCAGCGAGAGTCGCGGATCGCAGGTTCACCTCGGCATGCATCTGGGTACGCTACCACTCTGGCTCGCTGTCGCCTCCTCCAGGTCAAGTCCCTGGAAGTGGTGTAGTGGTCCTTCGGGCGAGGGGTGGGGTTAGTCGTCGGGGAGGAAGATCGTCTTGAGCAGTTCGGCCGCGTCCGCTGGCTCACTCGTTTCTAGGGTCAGCTCGCCGGTGGAGTCCGGTAGCCGGAAGTCACGCCAGCGCACCCAGCGCGAGGGCCAGCCCTCGATGTTCGGGTCACGACCGAGCAAGTAGACGCCGAACTCCGGTTCGACGCTCCCGAGCAAGTTCTTGCGCAGCCCTCGACCTCGGATGCGCCGACCGTCGGGGAGCTCCACGACGCCCTGGCCCGCCTCCCAGATGCTCATCTGCTTAGCCCCTGACAGGGAGCGCCCGCAACGCAACGGCCTGGCTCGTAGCGAACAGGGCGATGTCGATCGCCACTGTCACGACGGCAAGCACGATCAGCAGCGTCGCGGCGGTCGCCGAGGCGAACCCGACCGCGATGGCGGCGACCAGATTGGCGACCATCACAAGGCGAAGCGCGGAGCGCAGTGGTAGACGTGCGAGCATCCACACAATGCCGCCCGCCCACACCACGACAGCGACACCGGCAGCAGCGATGAGCAGCGCGGGCAGCGCGACACCCTCGGCGATCCGCCCGGCGAACAGCGCCACCGCAGCACCCAGCACCGTGCAATAGGCGGCGTCGAGTCGGAGGCTCCACCGTCCGAACTTCTCACCGTTGATGCGTCGCATGATCGAGCCGCTCGTCATGTCGTCGCGCTGTAACGCTGTCGGGCGGCTTCGCCGCTGGTGCCAATCGCTTCTCCCACCTCGCGCCAAGACAGCCGCTGTTCGCGTGCAGCGCGCACCGCTTCGGCAAGCTCTTTCTCGGCGGCGTCGCGTCGCCACGCGGCGAGCTTGACCGCCATCGTGGGCGGGAGGGGTGCGTCCTGATCGCCGGGCTTCGGGTCATAGTTCTCGAAAGCGTCGGCAAACTCGTCGGCACGGGCCTTGATGTCTGCAATGGAGCGTCGAGTCATGGTGGTTCACCTCAGATACTTGGGTCGGGCCGGGCGCATGGCGTGAGCGATAGCGATGACACCGTGCCACTCGATCACACCGACTTCCACGAGGGTGCCGGTTTCATCGGGACCGATGAACATGGTCATCGAGTGGTTTTGCACAAAATGGCGGACAGGGAAACGGAGCGCATGGAGCATCGCCTCATCGGTGACGCCGTGCCGGTGGGCGCTGTCGAGGATGATCGGTTCCGCCTCCATGTCACAAGTTTACTTGTCGCAAGGGAACTTGCCAAGCGGTTCCGCCACCGCGTCTTCGCCCACACCGTGCCCCGGTGAACCCCGAAGTGACGCGCCAGCGCGTTCAGGCTCACGCCCTGCGCGCGGGCTGTTCGCATAGCGTCCACCCACCATCATCACTCTTACAGCGACGTTCGGATTCGAGTGGATAGACTGCGCCGCCATGAAACATGTGGTGCTGACAGGGACCCTGCGATGCGGGGACGACCATGCGGCGGAGGTCGTCAGCGAGCTCCTCGCCGAGCATGTCGACATCTCCCGCAGGGAGACCGGGTGCCTGCTGTTCGAGGTGACCCCCACCGCTGATCGGCTGGTGTGGGCGGTGCACGAGCGCTGGCGGTCTCGGGCCGATCTTGACAGGCACCGTCGTGGGCTGCGCGCGCGTGCCTGGGGCGAGCGCACACGCGGAATCGCGCGGGACTACCTCGTGTCCGACGTCGACGAGCCCGTTCCCTATTCGCTGGACTACGACTGGTTGTGGCAGCCTGCAGCGGTGCGCCGGCTGGTCGCCGAGATCAGTGCGCCGACGTCATCGCGAGACGAGACCGCCCGGGCACGGGCGCAGTACATCGCTCAGTGCGACACCGACGCCAACGGCGTGCTCGGCGCCGGGGGATGGGCGGTCGAGATCGGGCAGATGCGCGAGGATGGCGCAACCTGCGCGGTGACCGCCGTGATCACCTCCGGGGGAGAGGATGTCGCCGATGCGATCGGCGATGCCGCCGCTCGGCTGTGGGCCTCATTCACCGGCGTTCCCGGCTGCCAGATCGAGTGGATCCAGCGACCGGATGAGCCCGCTGCGCCGTAGGGCACGCCGGTTCCGGCCTCCGTCTTGCCCAAACCCCGCTCTCGCAGGATACTCGGACGATCGCGGCGGCCCCTTGATGCGGCAACGACATGCGTGAGGGTGACGACCGAGGCCGTCCAGGGACTGACGGCGTGAGCCGACCCCAATGCGGGTAGTGCAGACCGCAGACTATGCCGAGAAGATCCGGAAGTACTCAGAGGACCTAGCGTAACAGTTGGGTATAGTGCAAGAATTGTCTGCATGGACAGGATCGACCGCAATATTCTTCTCCTCCTCCAGGATGATGGGCGCCTGAGCGTCACACAGCTCGCCTCGCAGGTGGGCCTCAGCCTGTCCGCCTGCCACCGCCGCCTCAAGGATCTGGAGCGCATCGGGGCCATCCAGCGCTATGCGGCAGTGGTCGATCCCAGGGCGGTGGGCCTGGACTTCGAGGCGGTCATCCTGGTCACCATGGGGCGCACGGATGCGGCGACCATCAGGGACTTCGAGAATGCGGTCCAAACCGAGCCCTCCATCGTCTCGGCGCAGCGGCTCTTCGGCGAGCCCGACTACCTCCTGCGGGTCCTGGCCACAGATCTGGAGGACTATCAGCGCCTCCACGACTCGATCTACTCCACCCTGCCCGGGGTGCAGTCCCTGAGGTCGACCATCGTCGTCAAGCGCATCGGGGGAGACGGGACCGTGCCACTCCTGACTGGTGAGACCCCCTGAGAGGAGGCGACCGCCCCTCTGCGACTCTGTGACGTGGACACGCCTTGGCCAGGCGGTCTACTGAGGGTAGCCTCACCTTGAACGGCCGCCCTGGCGGTCCGGGACCGATCGAAGGACCGCAGAAAGGCATCGAGGAGTGAGCTCATCACGCATCGGAGGCGAACAGCGCTCCGGCATCGCTCTGCAGGCCCGCCGCACGGCGCGCAGGCTCCTGTCCGGCGCCGGCAGCGCGGCAGTGACCGCCTATCGCGTCGACCCCGCCGCACCCGCGGCCTTCGTCGCCCATGCGCTGTGCCAGGACGGTCGCATCCTCATCGCCGCGTGCCCCGCGCCGGGGGAGCCCCTTGCCATCGCCCCCGCAGGCCTGCCGGTGGAGGTCCGCATGGACATCACGCTGGATGCCGCTGAGCCCGGCGTGCGCATCACCGCGGCCACCGCTCACCTGTTGGGCACCCTCACCTGGATCGATGAGGCCGACACCGCCCTCGCCCTGGCCTCCGCCCGCACGCCCGCCTGCCACTGCGCCATCACCGGGGAGGATCCCATCGAGCGCATCGCCGATGTCTCAGGCTGGCCCGGTGGGCGGCTGGGTGTTCTCGTCGCTGATCGCGTCATGCTCCACTGCGTGACCGGGGTCTCCGGTCACGCCATTGGCGAGATCCTCGATCTCGACTCCGAGAGCCCCTCCGCGGATGCCTGGGGCTCACAGGAGGCTCTGGCCGCCCACGAGGCCGTCACCGCCGTCGGCCCACTGGGCCTGCAGGCCATCTGCGACGCCGTGCGTGACAGCGCCGTCCCGGGATGGGTCTGCTCGCGCCGACCGGCCGTCGGCGTCTGCGCCAGCCTGTGGGGCAGGACCCTGTGCGTGGACGTCGATGCCCATGGCACGACCCTCATGCACATCACCAGCGAGGAGGTCGTCACCCTGGTGGTCGCCTTCCCGCACGGACCCGTTGCGGCGGGTGAGGTCGGTCAGGTCCTGGAGGATCTGGCGGCCGAGCTCCTGCCTCAGCGCCTGACGCGCCCCTGAGGCACTGTCTTGCCAGGCCTGCCTTACCTGGCTGGAATAACGAAAGCCGATGGCATCGAAGGCGGGCGCTCGAAGCCGCCATTGAATTCGGGTGAAGCGCTCCCCGGTGCTCCGTAAAACCGCGTGATTGCAAGGATTCGAGAGACTGAATCGAGTAGGGCAGCCTGACCTTGGTTGTCGGTGGACGACGACGGATTTACGTTAATGGTGTCCGAATCGCCGACCGCTCGACAAGGAAGCAATCATGGCCACCGTCACTCAGATCAAGTCCTGCGCCACCACCGCCTGCGCCTTCAACCACGGCGGCTGCACGGCCTTCGCCATCACCGTGGGCGGGGATGCCGGCAGCCCCTCCTGCGACACCTTCATCAGCCTGGACGCCCGCGGCGGCCTGCCCGTGGCCGAGGGGCACGTCGGCGCCTGCCAGCGCCTGGAGTGCGTGCACAACACCGACCTCATGTGCTCGGCCGAGGCCGTGAGCGTCGGAGGTGACACCGCCTCCTGCCTGTCCTACGAGGCCCGCTGAGACCCACGTGCCGGGTCGAGCGCCCAGCCCGAGGACGGCGACCGACAACTGAGGGGCCCCGCGCCATGCGGAGCCCCTCGGCGCGTGTCCGCGCCGTCGGACGCCTCGACGGTCGCGCTCTGCCAGGGGGTCAGCCCGGTGGCGCGCTCTCCCAGCAGCGGGGCGGCCGCAGTGCCGCAGATGAGCCGGCCAGATCGATGACGGCCGTGGGTCCGCCCACCACGGTGATGGAGTGCTGCGTCGCACGTGCTGAGGTCGACATAGACGCATTCTGGCATTGCCGTCCAGCCCTGGGGCGGTGGTTGGGCGGCGAGAGGCGAGGCGATGGGAGAGAAGGCGGCAGTCAGCTGTGGGCGGCGGCCAGTGCCAGGCGCAGCGCCCCGGCGAAGCGGGTCTCCCGATCGGCCGCACTCATATCGCCGGAGTGATCCAGCAGATGATCGGAGACCGTCAGGACAGCCAGTGCCTGCTTGCCGAACTCCGCGGCCACGCCGTAGAGGGCGGCCGCCTCCATCTCCACGGCCAGCACGCCATGGGCGGCCAGGCGCTCCGTCTGCTGGTCAGGGGTGAAGTAGAAGTGGTCCCGGGAGATGATCGTGCCCACATGCACCGCCCCCTCCTGGTCGGCCCGGCCGGAGCAGGAGGCCTCCCAGGCCGCCCGGGCCAGATGGAAATCGGCCACCGCGGAGAAGTTGACCCCCGGGATGCGGGCCTGGTTCATGGAGGAGTCGGTGTGGGCGCCCGTGGCCAGGACGACGTCGCCCACGGCCACCTGCGGGGCGATGCCGCCCGCCGTGCCCACCCGGATGATCCGCTCAACCCCGAAGGTGGAGAACAGCTCGGTGGCGTAGATGGTGCAGGAGGGCTGACCCATGCCCGAGCCCATGACGCTCAGCGGCCTGCCGTCAACAGTGCCGGTGAAGCCGAGCATGCCGCGCACATCGGTGACCAGACGGGCGTCGTCTATGAGGGACTCGGCGATGCGCTGGGCACGCCTGGGGTCGCCGGGCATGAGGACAGCAGGGGCGAAGTCGCCGGGCTCGGCGGCAATATGCGCGGTGGCCATGGGGATCCTTTCGCAAAAAGGCGGTATCAGTGCCCCGGGGCAGGGCCTGCCGTCGCCAGTGTGACACAGGCGAGCACGCACGGCACCATCTCCCCACTGCTGATAGCGGCAATAGGCGCCGCGCGCATTACCGTCCGTATTCTGGACTCCAGGCGACAGACCGGGGCAACACCTCTAACGTTCTGTGGTCCGCGGCCATCAATGACGTGCGGACGGCGGATGGGGCCCTCCTGTCCGCCGCATCCCACCCACCCGGCGGTCCGATGATGGCCGATCGCCGAGACGAAGAAGGTCATCCATGACATCCAGCCCTGGAGCCGGTCAGGCCCAGCCAACACCCCAGGCGCCCAAGCGAGAGCAGTGGAGCGGTCAGGTCGGTTTCCTCATGGCCGCCATCGGCTCGGCGATCGGCCTGGGCAATATCTGGCGCTTCCCGGGGGTCGCCTACACCAATGGGGGCGGCGCCTTCATGATCCCCTACATCACCGCCCTGGTCTGCGTGGGCATCCCGGTGCTCTTCCTGGACTACGCCCTGGGCCACCGCTTCCGCGGCAGCGCACCGGCGGTCTTCCGCCGCGTGTCGACCAAGCTGGAGTGGCTGGGATGGTTCCAGGTCTTCATCTGCTTCTTCATCATGACCTACTACGCGGTGATCGTGGCCTGGGCGCTGCGCTACACGCTGTTCTCGGTCAACACCGCCTGGGGCGATAACGCCGCGGCCTTCTTCGGCTCCTACATCGAGCTGGCGGACCTGTCGACCTCCGGCACTCCCGCCTACTCGATCGTCCCCGTGGCCGGGGTGATCATCCCCCTGGTCATCGTGTGGGTCTTCGGGATCGTCACCATCGCCCGCGGCGTGTCCAATGGCGTGGAGAAGGCCAACCGCCTCTTCCTTCCCCTGCTGGTCATCATGTTCGTGGTCCTGGTGGGGCGAGCACTGCTCCTGCCCGGCGCGACCGACGGCCTCAACGCCCTGTTCACCCCGGACTGGTCGGCCCTGTCCGACCACCGCGTGTGGATGGCGGCCTTCGGGCAGATCTTCTTCTCCCTATCCGTGGGATTCGGCATCATGCTGACCTACGCCTCCTACCTCAAGCGCCGCTCCAACCTCGTGGGCACCGGCACGGTGGCCGCCTTCGCCAACTCCTCCTTCGAGATCCTCGCCGGGATCGGCGTCTTCTCCACACTGGGCTTCATGGCCCATGTTCAGGGCGTGGGCGTGGGCGATCTGGAGGACATCTCCGGGGTGGGCCTGTCCTTCACGACCTTCCCCACCGTCATCTCCCAGATGCCCGGTGGCCCCCTGTTCGGGGTGCTGTTCTTCGCCTCCTTCTCCATGGCGGGGCTGACCTCTTTCATCTCCATCATCCAGGTGGTGGCCGCCGCGGTCGCCGAGAAGCTCGATGTGGACATTCCCAGGGCGACGGTGATCGTCGGCGCGCCCGCGGCCCTGCTGTCCTTCATCCTGTTCGGGACCTCCTCGGGCCTCTACACCCTCGACGTCGTGGACGCCTTCATCAACAACATCGGCGTGGTGGGCTCGACCATCATCATGTGCCTGGCCGTGGGCGTCGCCGCCCGCCAGCTCAGGCCCCTCCAGCGCCACCTCAATCTGGTCTCCGAGTCCCGTGTGATCGGGGCCTGGTGGCGAGCGATCATCGCCATCGTCGTTCCCGCCCTCCTGGGGACG
Organism: Actinomyces slackii; assembly: GCF_900637295.1. Classification (NCBI taxonomy): domain Bacteria; kingdom Bacillati; phylum Actinomycetota; class Actinomycetes; order Actinomycetales; family Actinomycetaceae; genus Actinomyces; species Actinomyces slackii. The sequence goes on from NZ_LR134363.1 coordinate 1,909,160, forward strand.
ATGTTCGTTCAGACCTTCTGGTCCTACGCCACCGATGGCTACGCCTACTCCGGCGCCTTCGAGACGATCTTCGGCTGGGGGATGCTGCTCCTGGTGGCCGTGGTCACCGCGGTCGCCACCCTCATGCCCTGGAGGGTGCCTGTCGATGAGTTCACGCCCCTGGACCTCGATGCCCTCGAGGAGGTGAAGTGACATGACCGGATCCGCGATCGCCTTCCTGCTGGTGTCCATCGTCATCATCTGGGGCGGCCTGGCAGTGTCCGTGACCGCGCTGATCTCCCGGGGACGGCGCGAGGAGCGCGACGCCAAGAAGGCCGCCTCCCAGGCGGCCCACGCCCACCTGCGAGGCCAGACCACTGAGGACCAGGTGGACTGAGGCACGACGGGTCAGCAGGACGATACGAAGACCTCCGGGCAGGTGCGGGGCCATCAGGCATCCGCATCCATCCCGGAGGTCTTCGCGTCCCCGGGCCCACGTGACTCCCGCCCCGGCCGGCTGAGCGGTGCCCACGCGGTCCTTGGTGGGCGACGGCCCGGCGCGGGCAGGCGCATCGCCCTGGACGGCCCTGAGTGGGAGAGGCGATCGCCCGGAGGATTTCCCGCTGTGGAAAAAGGAAAAGAGCGTTGCGGTATGTGGAGGAAATATTAAGAAGGATCTCTGAGCGGTATCGGCGCCAGTCTCATTATCTCACTGAGATCATGTTTCCATCGCGATCATATAACGGTGACAAGAGTTATCGCCTGGTTGCTCACATTCACGACGAGATAATTTTCCCCTCTGTATGCTGGATGCATTGTTTGTGAATCAATCATCCCTACTGAAGAGGAAGTTCCCATGCTCACTCCCACCAGCCGCAGATGGGCGGAGTCCAGACGGGTTCCGCTGGCAGCCGCCCTCTTGGCGCTGCTGGCCCTGGCCCTGGGCGTCGTCACGCCCATCCAGGCCCATGCCGCCGTCAACCCCGGCATCGAGGTCACCGGTCTGACGCTCATCAAGTCCGACCGCGACGGCAATAACGCCTCCGGGGGGCTGACCAACCAGGATGTCGCCAAGCTCAGCTACAACTGGGATGCGACCAAGACCACCGTCAAGTCGGGGGACTCCTTCTCCATCAACCTGGGGACCTACTTCAAGAATCTCGAGTACCCCATCAGCGCCCCCATGCAGGTGACCTACAACGGTCAGCTGACCGAGATCGGCACCTGCGAGCTGAGCGAGAAGGAGGTCGTGTGCACCTTCTCCTCGAAGGTGGATGAGCTCAGGAATGCCGGGTTCACGGACTTCAAGGGCGCCGGCATGGGTCTGCTCCTCATCACCCAGACCACCACTGCCAGCTCGGTGGACATGACGGTCAACGGCTCCCAGACGGTGAGTGTCAAGCTCCCTGGCAGTGGAGGCATCTCCGGCGTCGCGCCGACTGTCTACACCCCCTTCAAGTTCACCAAGATGTCGTCAGTCATCAACTCCTCCTCCACCTCGATGATCTGGGAGGTCAATTTCGGCTCGGACTACATCAAGCAGGGGCTGGCCAACGGCTCCAGCCCCATCACGGTCGACGGCGCCACCCGCGACACCATCGTCATCACCGACACCCTGGGCGCCGGCATGACCTATGGCACCGACATGAGCAAGTGGTTCCTCATGGTGCGCAACAGCGCCGCCGAGCCCAACCTCGCCGGAGTCGCCGTCACCAACGCCGCCGGCACGGACCTCAACAACACCTACGGCGATTTCGACATGTCGGTCGATGTTGACGGACAGGTCGCCACCATCACGATCACCGGCCCCCTCGCCGCGAAGACGAACTACAAGATCTCCTACCCGGTGACCTTCACCTCCAAGAGCGGCAAGGCCACGGTTGGAGTGCAGTACGGCAACCAGGCCTCTCTCAACAACTCCGGCATCGAGGGCGAGTTCACGCGCAGCTACGCGGAGTCATTCAAGGTCACCGTGGAGATGGCCGCGGGCTTCGGGGGCTTCGAGGTCCTCAAGAGCCTCAAGGGCTCCGCCCTGGACTCCGTCGATGTGGCAAGCACCACTCTCGACGTCGCAGTCGACTACACCCTCCCCGGACCGGCCTCCGCCTACACGGGCTGGAGCGCCCCCGGAACGCTCAACGCCGATGGCATGAGCGGATCGACCACCATGAAGGTCCACATCGGCAAGACCAGCACCTTCCCGGCGACATTCCCCAAGGGCACCGTCGTCACCCTGTCCGAGGACACCGCCAGCGCCTCTCCCAAGCCCGAGGGCTATGCCTGGATGACCCCCGAGTTCACCGTGGGCAACCAGGCCACCAGCACCTTCACCATCGCCGACCAGACCTCCACCAAGGTCTCCCTGGTCAACATCGCCGAGCCGGCCGAGGAGCCGGGCACCTTCCAGGTCAAGAAGTCCGCCTCCGGTGCCGAGGGCGCCGGGACCAAGGACTACACCTTCTCCTACACCTGCTCCGATGGGCAGTCGGGGACCGTGATGGCCAAGGGTGACGGCGCAGCCGTCGCGGCGGACAAGACCTTCGCCCCGGGCACCACCTGCACCGTGACCGAGGATGCCTCCGCCGCCGCGATCGACGGATACACCCTGACCGCCCCCGAGGCGCAGACCGTGACGATCGGCGCCGCCACCGCCGAGGTGGCCACCGCCGAGTTCACCAACACCTACACGCGCGACATGGGCGCCTTCTCCATCGCCAAGTCGGTCCAGGGCGGTGAGGACGGCTTCGCCAAGAGCGCCTTCTCCTTCACCTACACCTGCACCGATGGCACTGAGGGCACCCTGTCGGTTCCCGGCGACGGCACGGCGGTGACCTCCCCGAGGCTCCCAGCGGGCGCCACCTGCACCGTGGCCGAGGACGCCGCCTCGGCCGCCAGAGCGGGCTACTCGGTGGCCTCCAGCCTGTCCCAGGACACGGTGACCATCGGCAAGGACGAGACCGTCGCCGTCACCGCCACGAACACCTACACCCGCGACACCAGCACCTTCACGGTCAAGAAGGCCGTCGAGGGCGACTACGCCCCCGCCGCCGGCGACTCGGTCAAGGTGACCTACACCTGCGACGACGCCGAGACCACCAGCGGCACCCTCGAGGTGCCCATGGACGGCACGGCCGTGGACGGCCCGGCCCTGCCCACCGGCACCTCCTGCACCCTGAGCGAGGACGCGGCCTCGGCCCATCGCGACGGCTTCTCCGTGACCACGGCCTACTCCTCGCCCACGGTGACCATCGTCAAGGACCAGGTCGCCGAGGCCACGGTGACCAACACCTACACCCGCCTGACCGGGGGCTTCTCGGTGTCCAAGACCGTCCAGGGCGACGGCGCCGCGCTGGCCGGGGACAAGGACTTCACCTTCACCTACACCTGCACCGACGCCGTGACCGGCAAGGCCACCGTCTCCGAGGAGCTCACGCTCAAGGCGGGCGAGACCAAGCACGTCGCCGACGTGCCCACCGGCTCATGCACGGTCACCGAGAAGGACGCCGCCATCGAGCGCGCCTCCTGGAACGGTGCTCTGAGCGTCAACGGGAAGGCCGTCGACGGCGCCAAGGCGACCTTCGACATCACCGGTCAGGACGCCGCCGCCGTGGCAGTGTCCGCGACGAACACCTACACCCTTGATCGCGGCACCTTCTCCGTGGCCAAGACCGTGGCCGGTGACGGGGCCGAGGAGCACCAGGGCAGGTCCTTCATCGTCGAGTACTCCTGCACCTCCGTGGAGGGGGACAGGGCCGGCGAGATCCAGGTCCCGGGCGACGGAAGCGCTGTGGGCTCGGGGATCCAGCTTCCCATCGGCGCCGAGTGCAGCGTGGCGGAGAGGGGCTCCTCGGCCCAGGTCGCGGGCTACGACGTCGCCATCCCTCAGGCCCAGACGGTGACGATCTCCAAGAAGGACGAGACCGCGGCCCTGTCCCTGACCAACACCTACACCCGCCACACGGGCACCTTCTCGGTGCTCAAGACGGTGACGGGCGCCCAGGTCGGTGACAAGGAGTTCTCCTTCGCCTACACCTGCACCGACGGCTCCGAAGGCGCGCTGTCCGTCAAGGCGGACGGTGAGGCAGTATCCGGCCCGGCGCTGCCCACCGGCACGCAGTGCACGATCACCGAGGACGCGGCCGCCGCCGAGCTGGAGGGCCACACCCTGGCCGCACCGCAGGCCCAGACGGTGACGATCTCGGACAAGGACGAGGTGGTGGCCACCACCTTCATCAACGCCTACGCCGAGAGCCCCGAGCCGCCGGCGCCCACGCCCGGTGAGTCCCCCACCCCTGGCGAGCCGACGCCGTCTGGTGAGCAGACGCCGCCTGCCACTGCCTCCGCCCCCGGGCCCTCCCTGGCCCGGACCGGCATCAGCGTGGGGCTGCCCATGGTGATGATCCTGGCCGCCATGATCGGTGGTGTGGCCCTGGTTCGACGCCGCAGGGGCTGAGCATCGACTCGGCGCTCGCTGAGCCCTGAGCGCCGATGTCCCCGCCGATGGCGACCAGGCGACTATCCGCGCAACCTCGACGAGGTTGCGCGGATAGTCGACCGGTGCGGCCTTGCGCGGCCTGATGGGGACGCGGAGGTGAGCCGTGCGCGCGTCACCGGCGCCACTGGCCGCCGGCGAGTCGGCCCCGCACGGGCAGGCTCTCTGCCTCAGCGTCCTATCCGAGCGGCGCATAGGCTTTGAGGCCGCCTGTTTCCGGGTCATAGGTGACCAGGAGCTCGGGAGAGACCTGGATGAGGACATCCTCGCCGGGCTTGACGTCGTAGAAGGCGATGAACCGGCCCTTCCGGCTGTCGTACAGACCCGTGAGGCAGGTGCTGCTCTCCTGGTCGGTACGGCCGTGGAAGGCGATGAGGCGCCCCTTGGGCGTCGTGGTGGCCGCGAAGGTGGTGAATGAGTCCTCACGATGAGTGGGGGCGGAGATCGTGTCGCCGTTGGTCAGAGTGACAGTGACCACCCGCTGTTGCTCCACCGTGGCGAAGGCCCTGCCGGAGAAGGCCTCCTGGGCGCCGACGCCCTGCGCCCACCGCTCCTGGAGCGTGGGGAAGGTGCCCTCGGGGATCACGGCGCGGGGCAGCTCGCGGGCATCGTCCAGGCTCAGCGGCCCTTCCCAGAGATGCCGCCCGGAGAAGTCATAGGCCGCGGCCCGGTCAGGGATGTCAGGGCTCGCGAAGCGCACGACGACGAACCATCCGTCCCGGCACGGCAGGGTCTCGATGGCCTCGACGTCATCGCTCCGCCCACCCCGGGGAGGGGCCAGGGCCATGGTGGCTCCATCGTCGAGGTTGACCACCGTGCTCCTCAGCGCGATGAGCCGCTGCCCGCCGTGCTGGACAACGGAGAGGCCATCCCCGGTTGAGGGAAGCAGCGTTGGGGAGGAACTCGACCCGGGAATCCAGATGCTCCAGCGGATCGTCCCCTCAAGGCTCCAGGCGGTGCAGGTCCCGGCGGCATCGCAACTGATGGCCACATCGTCGGCCACAACTACCGTGGTCCCGCTGCTCCAAGGCGCTGGACGCGTGCTGCCCGTGGCCAGGTCGATGAGCGTGGAGCCGTAGATGGCGGTGTTGTCGCCCCATGGCAGGAGGGGCAGATCCGTTGCCTCTGGGAGTTGGATGCGCCACGCCTCCTTGAGGCCATCCTTCGCGATCGGGGTATAGGCGCTCAGGGCCGCCCCCTTGAGCGCCAGGAGGTAGTCGCCGGCGACGACGATGGCATCGTGGTCGGTGCCGATGTTCTCCCCCCATACCCGCGCGGCGCCCCGCGCCCAGGCATCCGACAACGCTGACTCGTCAGCGCCCTGGGGCACGGCGCCGCCCGTGGACGGCGTGGACAGCAGGCCCTGCGGGACCGAGGGACCCGTCGTCGCGGTGGGTGACGCCGAGGCGGCGTTGAGCGCTCCCACCGTCAAGGAGACATCATCCCGGCCGGCCAGATGGACTCCCGCTGCCACGACGGCCAGGACGATCACGGCGCCGACCACCATTCGGCGGGGCGAACGGCGGTTGAGCGGTGGGGAGGGCGATTGACGGAGGGTGGGGGAGCGGAGGGTCGCGCTGATCCGCGTGGCCGTTGTCGCGGCATCGTTGGATGCGGGGCCCATGGGCTCGGCGGGCGACGAGGGCCGGCGCGCGGGCCGAGCCGAGGACGCGGGAGGCCGTGCGGCCAGTGCCGCGGCCACGCGTCGATCCGAGGAGGATCGGAGGCGCTCGACAACGTCCTCGGGCGTGGTGGGATTGGCCGCCAGCAGGTGGTGGAGGTCGTGGCGCAGCAAGGACAGCTGGCGCAGCTCAGCCTCGGGGGTGGCAGGATCGGCGGCGCGCTCGGCGGCGGAGAGACTCGGCGAGATGCCGTCATCCTGGGACATGTCTGGAGCATACGGCCCTGGAGCGCGTGTGCGGGGAGCAATGGCGCGAGCAGTGAGGGCACAGGGTCCGGCAGCGCCCAGCACGCCGTTGCGCGCTTTTCCAGGGCGGTGGGCGACAATGTCGGTCATGACTGAACCAGAACAGGCGAGTCCTGCCCCGGCCCTGGTCGCCTTCGATCTCGATGACACCCTGGCCCCCTCGAAGTCGGCGATGCCGCCCACCATGGCGACCGCCCTGGGCTCCCTGCTCGACGTCGTCCCGGTCTGCATCATCTCCGGGGGCCAGATCGCCCAGTTCCGCGACCAGGTTCTCGCGCACCTGGAGGCCGGGCCGCAGCAGTTGGCCCGCCTGCACCTCATGCCCACCTGCGGCACTCGCTACTACGTGCATGATGCTGCTGCCCCACAGCAGGATGGAGCTCCTGCCGGGTGGCGACTCGTCTACGCCAACGACCTGAGCCCCGAGCAGATCCAGGAGGGCTTCGCCGTCGTCGAGGCAGAGGCCAGGGCCCTGGGACTGTGGCAGGAGCGGACCTGGGGCCCGGCTCTGGAGAACCGCGGAAGCCAGATCACCTTCTCCGCCCTGGGCCAGGAGGCCCCTCTGGAGGCCAAGAAGGCCTGGGACCCCACCGGTGAGCGGAAGAGCGCCCTGCGGGATGCCGTCGCCGCCCGCCTGCCCGAGCTGGAGGTGCGATCGGGCGGCTCGACCAGCGTGGACATCACGCTCAAGGGCGTGGACAAGGCCTACGGCATGCGCAGGCTCTCCCAGGTCACCGGCATCGGCCTTGAGAGCATGCTCTTCATCGGGGACCGCTTGGACCCCGACGGCAACGACTACCCGGTCAAGGCGCTGGGCGTGCCCTGCCGGGCGGTCGCCGACTGGCAGGAGACCGTCGTCGTCGTTGACGAGCTGGCCAGGCGGATCCCCCAGCAGTCCACGGCCCGGGAGGCGGTTGGGTGAGGCCCTGGCAGGTCAGGACCGCCGCGGGCCGTGCACTCAGCGGCCTGTGGCTGTGGTGGCGCGGGCGCAGCCTGGGCTTCCGGCAGGCCGTGCGCACCCTGGCGCTGGTGGTCACCACCTCGCTCCTGTCAGCCCTCATCGGGCTGGCCACCGCCAGCGTCTCATCGCCCCTGGGCCCCCACGAGGCCACCTGGTCCACCACCCTGGACTCCAGGGTCACCCTCGACCTGGGGCCCTTGGGAATGGCCTCGATGGACTCGCCGGCCGGCCCTCTCGGCGTGGAGGTCGTCCTGGGGGAGATCCCCTCTGCCCCTGACCCCGCGGCCGCCGACTCGGCGAGTGTGGGGGAATCCCTGTCCTCCGACGTCGCCTCCTACATCTCCGTCATCAGCCATCCCGAGCTGACCATCGAGCGGGTTCAGCACGCCCTCATCCATGACGCGCTGCGCCGGGCCGGAGTCGTCGAGGCCCTCATCCTGTGCGCGATCACGGCGATCCGCATGGCCGGCTCCGGGCGCCTGCGCGATGTCCTGTGGCTGGGCGCGAGGCGAAGGCCGGCAGCCGTGATCGCCTCATCGGTGGTCGTGGCCACCGTCGCGGCCCTGCTCGTGCCCGCGCTGCGCCCCGATCCCGTGCGCGGGACGACGCTCCCGGCGCTGGAGGGCACGCCTTTGGCCCACGCGCGCCTGTCGGGCCGCATCGCCGATATCGCCACCGCCTACGGCCCGCGCGTCACCGAGTTCCTGGAGACCAATAAGACCTTCTACACCACGGCCGAGACCAATCTCCGCGTCGCCTGGGAGCGCTCGCAGGAACTGGGTGGGGCCGTGCATGTCAAGGCCGCGGACGGGCAGGTGGACGATGAGGCCCTGGCCCAGCAGGCCGCCATCGTCTCCGCCACGGCGCTGTCGGCCCTCGTGGCCGGCAGCGCCTCCCAGCCGGCGCCGGGCGACGGCGCCACCACAGCGCCCGCTGCGCCCACGGCGTCCACAGCGTCCACGGCGTCCACAGCCTCAGGAGGCCCGACCGCCGCGGCGAGTGCCTCCCCGCCTCTGACGGGCGCGGCCGCCGTTGCCTCACGCGCAGTCACCACAGCCGTCCTGTCCACCGATCTGCACTGCAACCTCGACGTCATCTCGCTCGCCGGGACCCTCAACGAGCTCTCCGGCTCAGACATTCACATGGACGACGGGGATCTGACCATGACCGGCTCGAACCCCGAGCAGGTCTGCGTCGACGCGCTGAGCAACGCGCTGCCCAAGGGGGTGGACAAGGTTGCCACGATCGGCAATCACGACTCGGACTCCACCGCGGCCCGCCTGCGCTCCCAGGGGTGGACCGTCACCGACGGCACCGTCCAGGCCGTCGGACCTCTGCGCATCCTGGGCGACGACGACCCGGACCGCACCACCGCCACCGGCAGTCGCTCTCGCAACGGGGAGAGCGCCGCGCAGGTCGGCCAGCGCCTGGCCTCGACCAGCTGCGGCAGCACGCGACCCGACCTGGTCCTCATCCACCAGCCCGCCACCTTCGAGCCCCTGCAGTCCTCGGGCTGCGCCCCCCTGCTCCTGGCCGGTCACGTCCACGCCGAGCGGGGGATGACGACGGTGCAGGGACCCAACGGCCCAGTCTCCGCCCTGATCTCGGGGGCCGGGAAGGGCGGCACCTCGCTGGGGGCGGTGACCGAGGACGCCTACCTGCACGTGATGTCATTCGACGCCGGCGGCGCGCTGGTGGCATGGCGAGTCATCATCCTCCACCCTGATTCCTCCGTGACCGTGGGGGCCTGGAGACCGGTTCCCCCGGCACAGCCCTCAGCGGCCGATGCCAGCCCCACCACCGGACCCAGCCAGTCGCCGACGCCGAGCAGCACCGGTGCCCAGAGGTGATACGACACCGGCCGACGTCGGCACCGTTCGCCTGCCGGCCCACATGGGGCACAATGAGCGCCGTGTCCAGCCAGGCACACGGACAGGGCCGGCTCGCAGCCGGCCCGGCCTGCCGATCCTCATCAGCAAGGAGACATCAGCAGATGACGCGAGTGCCCACCGAGGCCGAGATCGACGCCATGAGCGAGGAGGAGCTGGAGGAGTACCTGAGCCGCGCCTCCCAGCATGACAGCGCCATGTCCGAGCTCATCGGCCCCTCGGGACAGGAGCCGGAGGCCGGATGGCTGCAGCGCAGCGGAGCCCCCCGCTCCTACGGCCTGCTGCTCCTCATCTGCTCGGCGATCGGAGGGCTGGCCTGCTGGCAGCTCATCCGATCCCAGATCCAGCTCCTCAAAGAGCCCCTGGCCGATCTGACCTGCGATCTCAACCCCCTCGTCGCCTGTGGGGACACGCTCAACGTCTGGCAGGGAAACCTGCTGGGGGTGCCCAACTCCTTCGTCGGCGCGATGGCCTTCGCTGCGCTGGCGGCCATCGGGGCGCTGCTGCTGTCCGGTGTCCGCCTGCCCCGATGGATCTGGTGGGCGCTGAGCGCCGGCTGCGCGGGCGGCATCGCCTTCGTGGCCTGGTTCCTGACGATCTCCGTGGTGACCTTCGCCAAGCTGTGCCCCTACTGCATGGTGATCTGGGCGGTGACGATCCCCGTGGCCGTCAATACCTGGGCGTGGGCGGCCCTGGGCGGGCATCTCGGGCTGAGCCGGGAGGTGGCCGGGACTCTGGCGGGGCAGCGCTGGTGGATCACCGGACTGCTGTACCTCATGGTGGTTCTGGTGATCGTCGTCGCCTTCTGGAACCAGTGGATGGCGCTGCTGTGACACCCCCGGGCGCATCGGGTGCCGCTGGAGATCCTTCGGTGGCCGAGTCCACGGTGACCCAGGACTATCTCAAGGCCGTGTGGGCGGCCTGCGAGTGGGGCGGGGCCGGGGCCTCGATCACCGGGCTGGCCCGGCGCATGGAGGTGGCGGCCTCGACCGCCTCGGAGAACGTGGCCCGCCTGGTCGACGAGGGCCTGCTCATCCACGAGCCCTACAAGGCGGTCACCCTCTCCGAGGAGGGCAGGCGCAGGGCCATGGCCATCGTTCGCCGCCACCGCCTCCTGGAGACCTACCTGGTCACCCGCCTGGGCTTCGAATGGGACGAGGTCCATGTCGAGGCCGAGGAGCTGGAGCACGCCGTGTCCGACCGCCTCCTGGAGCGCCTGGACACGGTGCTGGGCCGGCCACTGCGCGACCCCCACGGGGACCCCATCCCCACCGCTGAGGGCGACCTGGTGGTCCCCGAGCTGGTGCCGGTGGAGTCCCTGCGGGTGGGGGCGCAGGGACTGGTGGGGCGGATCAAGGACGACTCCCAGACGCTGCGCCACCTGGCCCGTGCGGGGATCGCCCTGGACACCCGAGTGGAGCTCATTGAGAGGGGGACCATGGCCCCGGCCGAGCCCGAGGGCAAGCGCAGGCGAGCCAGTGCGGTGCGCCGCCTGGATGAGGGAGCGGTGCCCGCCGTCGTGCCCGACGGGACGGTGTGGATCCTGGCCTGATGCACTCGTGCACCGTGCCCGCAACCCGGGGCGGCAGGGGATAATGGGGCCATGAGCACTGTTTTCACCAAGATCATCGCCGGCGAGATCCCCGGCCGATTCGTGTGGGCTGACGAGCAGGTGGTCGCCTTCGCCACCATCGAGCCGCATGCTCCCGGACACGTCATGGTGGTGCCCCGGGAGGCGATCGACTCCTACATCGACGCCCCCGATGAGCTGGTGGCGCATATGGCGGTGGTGGCCAAGCGCATCGGCGCCGCGCAGGTGCAGGTCTTCGGGGCGCCCAGGGCCGGGCTCATCGTGGCCGGCTTCGGCGTGGACCACCTCCACCTCCATGTCCTGCCCATCCGCAACGAGGCGGAGCTGGCCTTCGCCTCGGCGCGCCGTGACGTCCCCGGTGTGGAGCTCGATGAGGCCATGGAGCGTCTGCGCGCCGGCCTGCGCGAGCAGGGGTGGGCCTCCTTCGTCCCCGCGGACCTGAGCTCCGCGGCGCTTTAGGGGCCCCAGCCCTGGGGCCGGGCGGTGGAGGGCAGTGGCCGGCCCCAGGGCACGAGCTCAGTGGCGGGGGCGCATGACGTGGCCGCGGGTGGAGGGCTGACCCCTGCGCGGCTGGCGCACCCGGTGCTGGACCAGCCCCGCCCCCAGGATCGTCGAGATCGCCGTTCCCAGAATGACCGCCGCCCGGGCGTGGTCGGTCAGAGGGCCATCGCCGAAGGCCAGTCCGGCGATGAGCAGCGAGACCGTGAAGCCGATGCCGGCGATGGCCGACAGCGCCAGGATGTCGGCATTGTCGATGCCGTGGCCCAGGTGCAGGCGGGTGAACCGGGTCAGGAGCACCACAGAGCCCCAGATGCCCAGGATCTTGCCCAGGGGCAGGCCCAGGTAGATGCCCATGGACACCGGGTCGGTGATGACCTGCCCGAAGCCCCCGCCGTCGACGATGCTGACCCCGGCGGCGAACAGGGCGAAGATCGGCAGGGCCAGCCCCGCGCTCCACGGGTGGGCGGCATGGGCGAAGCGCGCCGTCATGCCGGTCGGCTCGGTGCGGGTGGGCTTGGCGGGCACGACCATGCCCAGCAGCACGCCGGCGATGGTGGCGTGCACGCCCGAGGAGTGCATGAGCCACCAGGCCATGACGCCCAGCGGGATGAGCACGTACCACCGGGTGAAGCCCTTGCGCACCAGGAGGGCGAAGACCACCACCACGGCCAGGGCGCCCACAAGCGCCAGCGGGTGGAAGCCATGGGAGTAGAACAGGGCGATGACGATGATCGCCAGGAGGTCGTCGACCACGGCCAGGGTCAGCAGGAAGGTGCGGGCCGCGGGGGGCAGGCCACGGCCGAAGATCGACAGCACCGCCACGGCGAAGGCGATATCAGTGGCCGTGGGCACCGCCCAGCCATGGAGGTGCCCGGAGCCCGAGGCCAGTTGGATGCCCACGTAGACCAGGGCGGGGCCCACCATGCCGAAGACGGCGGCCAGCATCGGCAGGGCCGCCTCCTTGACATCCCGCAGGGAGCCGACGACGAACTCCTGCTTGAGCTCCAGGCCCACGACGAAGAAGAAGATCGCCAGGAGGCCGTCCGCCGCCCACGTCGCCACCGACAGGTCCAGATGAAGGGAGTGGGGGCCGATGACAGTGCTCGAGATCGCCTCATAGCTCCCGCGCAGGGGCGAGTTGGCCCAGATGAGCGCCACAACGGCGGCCGTCACCATGAGCAGGCCCGAGAACACCTCGGACTCGAGCCTGTGGGTCACTCGCTCCAGGAGCGCGCCGATGGCTCCCGTCCGTGAGCTCGAACTGCGTGAGTGGGGGGAGTTCGGGTTCATGCATCCTCTTCTCAGGGGTGTGCCCGGGTGCGGGATTCCGGCCCACATGCGGTTGCCACGGGTTATCCGGAGGATCAGGCTACCCGATGAGTGTTTCGTGCTCTGGTGCTGCTGGCCGACGGCGGACGGGACGTGATGGGCCTCAAATCCCGTCCGGGCAGGTGGCGGACCGGTGCGCGGCCGCCAGGATATAGGCTGTGCCCTGGTACAGGGCGGATCGGGCGAGTTCTCGCGCATAACGGCCTCGGCCATAGCGCCGGTGGTCCCGGTCCGCCGCAGTCTCATGGACACGGAAGAGAGCGCCGCGAGGATGACGGACCACAGTCAGGCCGCCCAGGCCGCCGAGGCGGAAGCCACCCCCTACCGCTACACGGCGGCCCTGGCAGACTCCATCGAGACCGCCTGGCAGGATCGGTGGGAGGCGGACGGCGTCTTCCACAGCGACAACCCCGTGGGGGACCTGGCCGGCCCCGGGGCTCAGCGGGAGAGGTTCTTCCTGCTGGACATGTTCCCCTACCCCTCGGGCAAGGGGCTGCACGTGGGCCATCCGCTGGGCTATATCGCCACCGATGTGGTGGCCCGCTTCACCCGCATGACCGGCAAGAACGTCCTGTACACGATGGGCTATGACGCCTTCGGCCTGCCGGCCGAGCAGTACGCCGTCCAGACCGGCCAGCACCCGCGCATCTCCACCGAGGCCAACATCGCCAATATGCGCCGCCAGCTGCGCCGCCTGGGGCTCAGCCACGACCCGCGTCGCTCCCTGGCCACGATCGACCTGGACTATGTGCGCTGGACGCAGTGGATCTTCCTGCAGATCTTCAACTCATGGTTCGACCCCACGGCTCCGCGCCGCGATGGGCGGGGACGGGGCGCGGCCCGTCCCGTGTCCGAGCTGCGCGACAAGCTCGCCAGCGGGGAGGTGGCCGTGCCCGATGGCCGCCCGTGGTCGGGCCTGAGCGCGGCTGAGCAGGCCGAGGTCATCGACTCCTTCCGCCTGGCCTATGTCTCCAGCGCCCCGGTCAACTGGTGCCCGGGCCTGGGAACGGTCCTGGCCAATGAGGAGGTCACCGCCGAGGGCCGCTCCGAGCGCGGCAACTACCCGGTCTTCAAGCGCAATCTGCGCCAGTGGATGATGCGCATCACCGCCTACGGGGATCGACTGGCCGAGGACCTGGACACGGTGGACTGGCCCGAGAAGGTCAAGCTCATGCAGCGCAACTGGATCGGCCGCTCCGAGGGCGCGGAGGTCTCCTTCGCCGTGCCCGGCGCCGCGGAGGCGGGCTCCGAGGTCGGCGAGCTCAGTGTCTACACCACGCGCCCCGACACGCTGTTCGGCGCCACCTTCATGGTGGTGGCCCCCGAGCACCCGATGCTGGGTGGCCTGGCCTCCTCCGCCTCGGTGCGCACGGAGGCTCAGATCGCTGCTGACGCGGAGGCGCTGAGCGTCCCGGCGTCCTGGCCCGAGGGCACGCGGGATGCCTGGACCGGCGGTCATGCCACCCCCGCTGAGGCGGTGGCCGCCTACCGGGCGCGTGCGGCGGCGGCCACCGAGGCCGAGCGCACCGATGAGGGCCGGGTCAAGACCGGGGTGTTCACCGGGTTCTTCGGCATCAACCCCGTCAACGGCAGCCGGGTGCCGATCTTCGTGGCCGACTACGTGCTCATGGGCTATGGGACCGGGGCCATCATGGCCGTGCCCTCCGGCGACCAGCGCGACTGGGACTTCGCCCGCGCCTACGAGCTCGACGTCGTCGCCACCATCCAGCCCCCTGAGGGCTTCAGCCTGGAGGAGGCCGCCTGGACGGGTGACGGCCTGGTCATCAACTCCGCCAATGAGGACCTGGACCTCAACGGGATGGGCAAGGACGAGGCCAAGGCCGCCATGATCGCCTGGCTGGAGGCCAAGGGGGTCGGGCGCGGCGCGGTGACCTACCGCCTGCGCGACTGGCTCTTCTCCCGCCAGCGCTACTGGGGCGAGCCCTTCCCGATCGTGTGGGACGAGGACGGCGGCGTCCACGCCCTGCCCGAGTCCATGCTGCCCGTCGAGCTGCCGGAGGTCACCGACTACTCGCCGCGCTCCTTCGATCCCGAGGATGCCGAGTCCTCCCCGGAGCCGCCCCTGGGCAAGGCCACCGAGTGGGTGGAGGTCGAGCTGGACCTGGGGGAGGGGCCCCGGACCTACTACCGGGAGACCAACACGATGCCCCAGTGGGCGGGCTCGTGCTGGTATGAGATGCGCTATGCCGACCCCAGCAATGACAGCGCGCTCATCGACCCCGCCAACGAGGCCTACTGGATGGGGCCGCGGCCCGAGGCCGGCAACACCTCCGGTGGGACCGACCTGTACGTGGGCGGCGTGGAGCACGCGGTGCTGCACCTGCTCTACTCGCGCTTCTGGCACAAGGTGCTCTTCGACCTGGGTGTGGTCTCCTCCTCCGAGCCCTACCATCGCCTGTTCAACCAGGGCTACGTGCAGGCCTACGCCTACACCGACGCCCGCGGCCAGTACGTGCCGGCCGATGAGGTCGTTGAGGTCACCGGTGAGGACGGCTCGCCCGCGTTCACCTGGAAGGGGGAGCCGGTCAAGCGCGAGTACGGCAAGATGGGCAAGTCCCTGAAGAACATCGTCACTCCCGATGAGATGTACGAGGCCTACGGGGCGGATACCTTCCGCGTCTACGAGATGTCCATGGGCCCCCTGGACGTGGATCGGCCCTGGGAGACACGGGCCGTGGTGGGCGCCCAGCGCTTCTTGCAGCGCCTGTGGCGCAATGCGGTGGATGAGGCCACAGGCGAGCTCACCGTGGTGGAGGAGGAGGCCGATGAGGCCACGCGCCGCCTGGTCGCCCGCACGATCGTGGGAGTGCGCGAGGACTACGAGGGCATGCGCCTGAACACGGCCATTGCCAAGCTCATCGTGCTCAACAACCACCTGACCGGTCTGGAGTCGGTGCCGCGCGAGGCGATCGAGGCCCTGGTGCTCATGACGGCGCCGGTGGCCCCCCATATCGCCGAGGAGCTGTGGAGCCGGCTGGGCCATGAGGCCTCCCTGGCGCACGAGCCCTTCCCACAGGTGACCGACGAGTCGCTGCTGCAGGCGGAGGAGGTCACCTGCGTGGTCCAGATCAAGGGCAAGGTGCGCGACCGCCTCCAGGTGGACCCGGGCATCTCCGCCGAGGAGCTGGAGCGGCTGGCCCTGGCCGCCCCCGGCGTGGTGCGCGCCCTGGACGGCAAGGGCGTGCGCAAGGTGATCGTCAAGGCCCCCAAGCTGGTCAGCATCGTCCCGGAGTGAATCCGCCGCGGCCCGCCCGTCGCATGCACAGATGAACACAGACGAACCGGGTGGTCTGGCACTGAGTCCTCAGTGCCAGACCACCCGGTTCTTGGCGAGTGCCGGTGGCTCAGGCCGGGGCCGTCATGCCCGACGGCGCAGACGCAGAGCGATCGCTCCGGCCACCAGGACCGTCAGCCCCACTCCGAGCAGGCCCAGGCCCGCACCGGTGCTCGCCAGCCCGCCGCTCGGCTGGGACGGGGTGGGCGAGTCCGGGGACTGCGGCTGGCCAGGAGCTGAGGAACCGGGCGCTGAAGGAGCGGGCGTGGAGCCCTCCTGCGTCGGGGTCTCGGTGGGCTCGGGCTCGTCCGGGGTGGGCTGGGGCTCGGGCTCATCGGGGGTGGGCTGGGGCTCGGGCTCGTCCGGGGTGGGCTGGGGCTCGGGCTCGTCCGGGGTGGGCTGGGGCTCGGGCTCGTCCGGGGTGGGCTGGGGCTCGGGCTCGTCCGGGGTCCTCGGCGTATAGGTGTTGACCACGGACAGGAGCACAGGCTCAGAGCTGCCGGGGATGGTCACGGTCGCAGCCTTGCCCGTCGTCACCGGGGGAGTATCCCCCGGGGCCGCATCAGGACTGCTCACAGTGATCGTGGTGACCACGGTGTGGCCGCCGCGCTCCGCGTTGGTCTCGGTGATCGTGCACTGCGTGCCTGCGGGCAGTTCCGGGCTCTCGAAGAACTGCGTGCGCTCATTGTGCTCTGTGAGCGTGAAGCTCCCGGAGCTGCCGTTGAGGCACTCGTAGGTGAAGGAGAACTCGTCGCCCTCCAAGGCCTCGGCGCCCTCAACATTCTTGGTGGCCGCGAATCGACCGGTCGCGGGCACGTCCTGCGTCTGCGCGGAGTTGCGCAGGAAGACCGCGGCGGACTGCTGATCGCCGATGGTGAAGGACGGGCCGGAGAGGTCACCGATGCTGAATCTCGGAGCTCCCCAGGTCACGCCCGCAGGAGCGGGAGATGCCGTCGTGGGATCCTCGCTGGGGGTGATGATCGTGCCAGCCGGGAAGGTCCCGTTGAAGGTCGTGATCTCACCCACGGTGACCTTCATCGTGGTGCGTCCACCGGTCTGACTGTCGTTGATCGTGCCCGGGGCCTTCCAGCCCTCATCGGCGTAGTCACTGACCTTGTTGGAGCCCGGCAGCTGGTAGTCGATGACGACGTCGAAGGAGGTGCCCTCCTTGACCTTGTCGGCGGCTTCGCCGGAGAGCAGCTTGGTGACGGAGAATCCGCCGAAGCCGCGCTCCATGGTGACCTCGATGGAGAAGGACTTGGTGTAGTACACCGTGAAGCTGGAGCTCAGATCGGTCCCCACGAGGGAGGCCCGGTTGGTGTACTCCATGCCGGGCTGGACCGTGCCGCTCTGCGAGATCGGGGTGGAGGCGTAGTAGACGATGTAGTTGGTGTCAGGCGCGAAGGGCCCGGTCACCGTGATGGTGGCGGTATTGCCATTCACTGTGACGCTCAGATCGAAGTCGCCCTGGGAGGTGTCCTTGTCAGCGCCACTGGCGTCGGTGACCTGGCCGTGGACCGCGGAGCGGTCCCGGGCGGTGCCGATCTCCAGCTTCCACGCGCTGGGATCCTCGACGTAGACCTGGCCGGGCTCAAGGGTATCGGTCAGGGTGATGGTGGAGCGGGTCTGGCCATCCACGATGATCGGGGTTCCCGCAGCCGCCAGCGCCTCCTGGACGCGGGGGAAGCCGAAGCTGATCTCCCAGTCCACCGCCGTGGAGCTCGCCGTGACAGGGAAGGCCCACTTACGCAGGCCCTCGGGCTCGTAGTTCAGGCCGACGTTCTCCGAGATCTTGCCACCCGGGATGGCAACCTGGGTGATCTGTCCGTTGGCGTTGATCTCAGCGGTGTCCAATTCCGTGGCTTGCGTCGCCACGAGGAGAGCACTGCCCTTGCCGCGGAAGCCGTTGAAGCCCTGATCGCGCACCTCGGTGAGCTTGTCATTGAAGGTGCAGGTGATGGTCGTGGCCTCCAGGGCGCAGGAGCCGATGTCCACCGTGGTGCCGTTGTGCTGGACGGACAGGGGCTGGGCAGGAATGGTCTCGCGGTTGCGCAGGAAATCGGGGAGAGTGATCTGGAAGGAGTCACCGGAGGCGATATCGGCAGCCGATCCGTCCCAGCTGAAGCTGAGTTTGAGGAAGTCGTCGACCTTGACGCTGGTGTCCGAGGGGTCCTCATTCCCATTGGCGTCAGAGGAGATCAGGCTCAGGTCGCTGATGATGATCCTCTCATTGGTGGCAGCCTGCGCGGAATGAGGCAGGACGACCAGCAGTGCGCCGATCATGGCCAGCAGCACGGCCAGAACCCCAGTGGTCCGGGCGGCCCCGCGAAGGGATCGCGGTGAGGATAGGGAGGGCACAGTAATCCTCTCGACGGGTGGAGCATCGTGGCGCAGGCTCATGGGACCTGAGCCATGGATGGGATTGACCCGTCGATGCTAGAACCCGCCGCCCAGGCGAATCTATGGTGCCCGGCGCATCCATGATGACGATTTGATGTCAAATGCGCGGGATGGCATCGGAGTGATAACAGCTTCGTGAGGCATCGCAAAAAACCGGGGCCGGAATATGTGCTCTTCCGACAGACGCACAATGCATGGGCTCCAGGGCTTCACGGAGGTGAGAGGGGTCGAAGGTCGTGATCCGGGAGGTCAGGATCCCGACGCCGGACTACCGTCGGCGCAGAGTGCCCAGCAGCGTGCGGGTGAGCTCGCGGGTGATCTGGCGGCCCACCGAGCCGATGGTCTTCTCCACCTCGCGCTGACGGCGCTGGGCCGTCCTCTCAGCCTCCCGCTGGCGGCGCTCGGCCTCCTTGGCCGCCTCGCGCTCCAGGCGCTCAGCCTCCTTCTGGCGCTGAGCGGCCTCCTTCTGCGCCGCCTTCTGGGCCGCGGCCTCCGCCTTGGCGCGCTCCTTGGCAGCCTCCTCCTCGGCACGGGCCGCCTCCACCGCACGGGCATCAGCCTCCACCCGGGCCGCCAGCAGCTCATAGGCGGACTCGTTGTCCACCGGCGAGGCGTACTTCGGAGCCAGCGCCGAGGCATTCAGCACCTGCGCCACCGTGGACTCCTGGGCGGGCCCCATGACCGCGGCGGGCGCATTGACGACCACCGGCGCCACGGGGGCGGGACGGCCCTTCTCATCCAGGACACTGACCACCGCCTGCCCGGTGCCCAATGAGGTCAGGACCTGGCTCAGGTCCAGAGGGCTGGTGGGGAAGGTGGACACGGCCTTCTTGAGGTTCGCGGCATCCGCAGGCGTGTGGGCGCGCAGTGCGTGCTGGATGCGCGAGCCCAACTGGGCCAGGACCTCCTCGGGAACATCCGTGGGGGACTGGGTGATGAAGACGATTCCCACGCCCTTGGAGCGGATGAGGCGCACCGTGCGCACAACGGCCTCCAGGAAGGCCTTCGAGGCGCCGGCGAACAGCAGGTGGGCCTCGTCGAAGAAGAACACCATCGTCGGCTTGTCCGGGTCTCCCACCTCCGGCAGCGTCTCGAAGAGCTCGGCCAGCAGCCACATGAGGAAGGTGGAGAACAGGGTGCCCTGGGACTGGATATCCGCCAGCTCCAGGGCGGAGATCAGCCCCCGGCCATCGGAGGAGGTGCGCATGAGGTCACGCACATCCAGGGCAGGCTCGCCGAAGAAGGCCTCGCCACCGGCTGCCTCCAGGGCGGCGATCTCCCGGAGGATGACCCCGGCCGTGGCGGCCGAGACCCCGCCGATGGTCTTGAGCTCGGCCTTGCCGGCATCGGAGTTGGTCAGGTAGTCCACGACGGAGCGCAGGTCCTTGAGATCCAGCAGCGCCAGGCCCTGGGCATCGGCCCAGTGGAAGACCAGCTGGAGGGCGGAGGCCTGGGTGTCATTGAGGCCCAGGACGCGGGACAGGAGGATCGGGCCGAAGTCGGTGATCGTCGTGCGGATCGGAGTGCCCGCGATGGCGCCGGGCTGTGAGGCCTGAGCACCGCCCAGGGTGAACAGCTCCAGGGGGAAGGACTGGGCCTGCCAGGCCTGTCCTGTTGAGGCCGTGCGGGCCTCCAGCCTCTCACTGGTGGACCCTGGCTCGGCCAGTCCGGTCAGGTCGCCCTTGACATCGGAGAGGAACACCGGGACCCCCGCGGCGCTCAGGCCCTCGGCCAGCAGCTGGAGGGTGCGCGTCTTACCCGTTCCCGTGGCTCCGGCAACCAGGGCGTGGCGGTTGAGCAGGCTCAGGGGGATGCCCACCTCCAGGCCCGCCACGGGGGCCGGCTCTCCACCGGACTGCGTGTCGAGATAGGTGCCCACTGGCAGCGCGGGGGAGGAGAAGGTGTAGCCCGCGCGCACCTGGGCGGCGTAGGCAGGATCGGATCCGGAGGGGGGCTCAGGGCTGGCCTGCGGGCTGGGATCCGGGACGGCCTGAGCAGCAGCGGGCTCGGCGGGCGGGGCCTGGTCAGGGACGACGTCGTCGGATGACTCACTGGAGGCGGCCTCGACGGGGCGGGGCTCAGTGGTAGCGGGCGCGGCGTCGTCGGCGGGAGCATCCTCAGCCTCCGCGGCCTGGGCGGGAGCCGTGGCCAGGGCGGCGTCCAGCGCGGCCTGAGCGGCTGCTGCCTTGGCGGCGGCGGCCTCGGCGGCGGCTTGAGCGGCCTCGGCCTTGAGGCGTGCGATCTCAGAGTCGTTCATGGCGCCATGGTAAGGGCTGCGCCTCACAGGAGCCGGAGCAGCGCTGAGGCGCCGAGCGCCCTGCCCTCGCCGGGCATCGGCTGGCGTTACCCGCCCCAGGGGCCTGTCCATCCTCGTCGCCCGGTGTAGCCTCGCCTAAGGCCTGCCTGACCGCCGCCCGACCGCTCGACATCCCCAGCCAGCTCGTCCACGCCAGCTCTCCCGCATCACGAGGTCACTGCATACTCATGTTCCTGCCCAGCACCGCGACAGCGCCACTCATGCGAGGCCTGCGATGAGGATCGCCTTCTTCATCGACGACTACCTGCCCTCCGTGCACGGCGTGGCCACATCCACCGCCGCCTTCCGCCGGGCCCTGGAGGATCTGGGCCACGAGGTCTTCATCGTCGCCCCCAAGGCCGAGGGGCATATCGAGCACGATGACCACATCATTCGCCTGTCCTCCTCGAAGTACTACGTGTTCGACAGCCGGGAGATGGCCAATATCTACCCCGGCCTGGCCAAGCGCTTCGACGCCTACGACTTCGATGTCGTCCACAGCCAGACCCAGTTCAGCCTCGGGGTCCTGGCGCACTCAGTGGCCAAGCGTCAGGGGATCCCCCATGTCACGACGATCCACACCCTCTACACCGAGCTCATCGACGACTACCCCGTGGCGATCGTGGCCGGGCTCCTGGCCGTCTCCTTCGCCTTTCCCGTGGCCCTGAAGTCCACCCCGGTCCTGCCTCGGGTGCATCGGGACTCCATCAAGCACCTGCGCCGCTCCACGATCAAGGCGGCCCTATCGCGCCACGGGTGGAGGCTCACGGCGGCCTTCGCCAACAAGTGCGACGCCTGCCTGGCGCCCTCCCAGCACCTGGCCCAGATCCTCATCCACGACGGCGGGCTGAGCATCCCGTGCACGGTGCTGCCCAACGGCATCGACACCGCCTTCTACCGACACGCGCGGGCCGAGGACTCCCTCATCCCCAAGGAGCCGGGGCAGCGCTTCATCATCTGCGTGGCGCGCCTGAGCCCTGAGAAGCGGCAGATAGCGCTTGTCGAGTCCCTCGCCCACCTCCCCGATCCGGTACGCCTCATCCTGGTGGGCGGCGGGCCCTCGGAGGCGGAGCTGCGACGCCGGGCCGAAGAGCTGGGGGTGGCCCATCGCGTGGTCTTCGCCGGGATGCTCCCGCCCGAGCAGGTCGCGACCCTGCTCAAGCAGGCCGATGTCTTCGCACTGGCCTCCTACCACTTCGACAACCAGCCCATGGTCTTCCTGGAGGCCTCGGCGGCAGGACTGCCCATCGTCTACTGCGATGAGCGGATGACCGAGTGCCTCACCGAGCGCAATGCCGTCCTCGCCAGCGGCATCACGGGGGAGGACCTTGCCCGGGCCTTCAACGAGGTCCTGGGCGATGAGGCGCGTCTGGAGAGCCTGCGCAGCGGGGCCCTGGAGGTGTCACAGGACTTCGACGTCGCCACGGCCGCAGGACGGCTGATCGACCTGTACACCGGCCTCATCGAGGCGCGCCGCTGAGAGCGGTGCGCGCCGGGCCCCATCCCTGCTGATCCCGGGAGTGCCGATAGGCTGTTGGGCATGCCCCTCGCCGTCGTCACCGACTCCGCTGCCTGCCTGACGCCCAGTCTCGCCCAGGACCACGGCATCGAGGTCGTCGCGCTGCACGCCCACACCGATGAGACTGGCGCCTCCACCACCTCCCGGCCCAGCGTCGAGGAGCTCGCCCGGGCCTACCGGAGCGCCGGCGGGCGCAGCCGAGAGGTCCTGGCCCTCCACCTGTCGGCCTCCCTGTCCGGCACCATGGACAATGCCCGACTGGCCGCCCAGCAGGTCAGCGCCGAGGAGCCCATCGAGGTGGAGGTCATCGACTCCGGGACCTGCTCGGCGGCGCTGGCCCTGGCCGCCCTGGCCGCCAGCGGTGCGGGGGATCTCAGGCACGGCGCCGCCCTGGCTCGCGAGTCCGCGGCCCGCTCCCACCAGTTCTTCATCATCGATAGCCTCGCTCACCTGGCCCGCACGGGCCGGATCGATCGGACCACGGCGCGCCTGGGGGGAGTACTGGGGATCCGCCCGATCCTCACCGTCACCCCCGAGGGCATCCGGGCGGTGGAGACCGTCAGAGGGGCGGCACGGGCGCGGCGCCATCTCATCGCCCAGGCCGTCCACGCCGCCGGGGGCACGGCCCTGTCCGGCCCCAGGCCCCCGGCCGAGCCCGTGCGCCTGGCCCTCCAGGGCCAGGACCCGCAGATCCTGGAGGAGACCTCCGCCCAACTCGACCAGGCCCTGGAGGAGGCTGGCGCCATCGTCGTCGAGCGCCACATCCTCCCCATCGACGAGGCGCTGCAGGTCCACCTGGGACCAGGCGCTCTGGGAATCGCGATCGCCCCGGCACGGGGCCTGCTCTGACCCTCGCACGACGACGCGGCAGGCCGGTCACCACAGGCCAGCCCATGCCGGCGGCCTCCACAGGCCCACCGCTGGCCCAGGCAGTGCGACGGCGATTTGCCCTAGCGTCCTGCCATGGGCAGGCGCGCAGCATCAGGAAAGCAGTCCTTGGACGACCTTGTGCGCCTGGCCTGCTCCACCGACCCGCAGGAGCCAGAGCGCCGCCCCAGCCGCCTGGCCATCGCGCCACGTGCCGCCATCATCGCAGGAGTCATCCTCATCGGCCTGGCCCTGATGCTCGCGATGCGGGCCATCAGCGGGGCCACCGCCGTGCCCCAGCCCAGCGGAGCCCCGGCACATGCGGCCTCGACGGCGAGCCCAGGGCCCACGCAGGAGGGCGCATCCGCCCCCGTGCTCGCCCCGCCCGATCCAGGATCGGCCAGCGCCCCGGCAGTAGGCGGGAATCCGGAGGGCATCGTCGTGGTGCATGTGGCCGGTGCCGTCCAGGCACCCGGAGTGGTCCGCCTGCCTCACGGCTCGCGCGTCATCGAGGCCATTGAGGCCGCAGGAGGGGCCAGCGCCGACGCCGACACCGACCAGCTCAACCTGGCCAGGATCCTGAGCGATGGCGAGCAGGTACGCGTCCCGCGGATCGGCGAGACCCTGCCCGAGCAGCCCGCCGGCGGTGACCCAGCCGGCCCAGGCGCCACCGCGGGCGCATCCGCGCAGCAGGCCGGGGGCAGGATCAACATCAACACTGCCACGGCCTCACAGCTCGAGGAGCTGCCCGGGATCGGCCCCGCCCTGGCCAAGCGGATCGTGGAGCACCGCGAGGCCCACGGCCCCTTCGGCGCGGTCGAGGACCTGACCGACGTTCCCGGCATCGGCCAGGCCAAGATGGAGGCCCTCAAGGAGGAGGCCACCGTATGACCCGGGATCGCACCGCCGCGGGCGGCCCAGCCTCCGGCGGGCCCTCCGCACCGGACCTATCGCCGGGGCAGTCGCAGGCGGCGCCCGCGGGCTGCGCTCCTTCCCGGAGCCCGCGGACGGGTGAGCCGGTCCAGGTTCCCCCGGCCGCCTGGGATGACCCCGCCATTCTGTCCGCCCTGGGACCTGAGCCGGCCACCGCTCCGGCGGATAAGGCCCCCGAGGCCCTGGATCTGCGCCTGGCCGTCCCTGCCCTGAGCGCCTGGGCGGCAGCCGCCTGGGCGGTCGGCCGCACCGGCGCGGCCGCATGGCAGGAGCCCGCGGCGGCGGCACTTGCCGCGCTGGGCGTCGCCGCGCTCCTGGCCGCCGCGCTCTGCCGATTCCGCCCACCGCGCCACCGCGCCGACCCGCGCCCGGGCGCGCCCGAGGGGGAGCCGGCCTCTATGGGCACGCCCACCGCCAGCCTCATGGTGTGCTGCCTGGCGGCGGCCAGCGCCCTGGCCGTCAGCTCGGCCCAGGTGTGGGCCAGGCAGCAGGACCCCTTGACCGAGGCCGCCGAGCAGGGGCGCAGCGCCACACTCATCGGGACCATCGCGCAGCAGCCGCGCGTCATCGCCTCCGCGCGCGCCACCACAGTGCTCACCGTCCTGGATGTCGCCAGTGTGGACGGAGCCGCATCGGGCCTCTCGGCCACAGTCCTGGGCGGCCAGGAATGGGCGGACCTGGATATGGGGGCCCAGGTGCGGGTCCGCACCTCGATCCGGCCCGCAGAGCCCGGCAGCGCTCAGGCGGCCCTCATCGGCCGCGGTTCGCCGCGCCTCCTGGCCCCTGCCTCAGGGACCCTGGGCGCCGTCGCCTCCCTGCGCCAGGGCCTGGCCCGGGCGGCCGGAACGGGCCAAGCCGGCCCGTGGCCCGAGGGGGCGCGAGAGCTCGTGCCCGGAATAGCCCTGGGGGACGACCACGCCCTGCCCGCCGGCCTGCGGCAGGACATGCGAGCAGTGTCCATGACCCACCTGACCGCCGTGTCCGGGCAGCATGTGGCCATCGTCCTGGGGCTGAGTCTGACCGCCCTGGGGGTGCTGCCGAGCCGATGGCGGGCCCTGACCGGAGCGGTGGTCCTCGCGGCCCTGGTGGTGCTCGTGCGCCCCTCGGGCTCCGTGCTGCGATCAGCGGCCATGGGCTCGGTCATGCTGGTGGGCGTGGCGGCCGGCCGCCGGGCCGCAGCGCTGCCCGCCCTGTTCGGCGGCGTCATCGTCCTGCTGCTGGCCGACCCCTGGCAGTCCCGTGACTACGGCTTCGCCCTGTCCGTGGCCGCCACCGCGGGAATCCTGCTGGCCTCCCGGCCGGCCACCGCCGCCCTGTCCCAGCGCCTGCCCGGATGGCTGGCGGCCCTTATCGCGCTGCCCCTGGTTGCCCAGGCCGCCTGCGCCCCCATTCTCATCCTGCTCCAGCCTGCGGTCGGGCTCTGGTCGGTTCCGGCCAATGCGCTGGCGGCCCCCGTGGTCCCCCTGGCCACGGTCCTGGGCCTCATGGCAGCGCTCATCGCCCCGCTGTGGCCGCAGGCCGGAGCAGCCCTGGCCTGGCCGGCGGTGGTCGCCTGCTCCTGGCTGGTCCTCCTGGCGCGGTTCTTCGCCGGACTGCCCGGGGCGCAGGTGGCCTGGCCGGCGGGTCTGCCCGGCGCGGCGGGACTGGCCGCCCTGGAGGCCGCAGCCCTCGTGGCCGCCTCCCGGCGGGCACGATCGGGCCTGGCGCGGGTCTGGAAGGCCGCCTGCCATGGCAGGCTTGGCCCATGGCATCCCCCCGCTCATCGCGCCCTCGTGGCTCACGGGCGCCCGCCGGCCCGTCCTGGGATCAGGTCGAGCTCGCCCCCATCGTCCTCATCCGCGCGGGCGAGGAGGTCCTGGCCGACCGGGCGGTGGCCCGTCTCCTGGCTCAGGCCCGGGACAAGGACCCCACGACGGAGGTCACGCGACTCGAGGCCGCCACTTACGAGTCCCACCAGCTCGACACCCTCGTCTCACCCTCGCTGTTCGGCGAGCCCAGACTCATCCTCATCCCCGCCCTGGAGCAGATGACCGACGCCCTGCTGACCGACCTGCTGGCCTATGTGGGGGCGCCAGACCCAGACGTCGTGGTCATCCTGCGCCACAACGGCGGCCAGCGCGGCAAGAGGCTCCTCGATGCCATCAAGGCCTCCGCCCACCCGGTGGTCGCCTGCGAGGCCATCAAGAGCGCCAAGGACAAGTCCTCCCTGGTCAACGCCGACGTGCGCCGGGCGGGGCGAAGCATCGAGCCCGAGGCCGTCGGCGCACTCGTGGACGCGCTGGGCAGCGACCTGCGCGAGCTGTGCTCCGCCGTCGACCAGCTCCTGTCCGACACCCAGGGGACGATCACCGCTGAGCACGTGCGCACCTACTACGCCGGGCGCATCGAGGCCACCGGATTCACCGTCGCCGACGCCGCCGCGGCCGGCAACACGCCCGCCGCCATCACGGCCCTGCGCCACGCCGTGGCCACCGGCACCGACCCGGTCGCCATCGTGGCGGCCCTGGCCATGAAGATCCGCCAGCTGGCGCGTGTGGCCGCCGCTGGGGGCAGGCGCATGAGCCCCGCCGAACTGGGGATGGCCCCCTGGCAGGTCGACCGGGCTCGCCGCGAGCTCTCCGGCTGGTCCGATGACGCCCTGGCCACCTCCATCCTGGCTGTGGCCCGAGCCGACGCTGAGGCCAAGGGCGCCAGCCGCGACCCGGTCTACGCCGTCGAGCGCGCCATCCTGACCATCTGCCGCGCCCGGCGCTCAGGGGCGCGGCGCCGTTGAGCGCCGGGCGCCTCAGCGCTTGCGGTACAGGGACTTGGTGGCGTAGACGGGCTCGTTGGTGACCTGAACGCCCAGGGAGCGGAAGATCCCCTCGTCGACCGGACCCAGGATCGTGGAGGTGTGCACATCGCAGCCGCGCAGGCTCTCCAACTGGTCCAGTGCGCGCCTGGCGTTGTCATCCCCGTTGGCGGACACCGCCAGGGCGATGAGCACCTCATCGGTGTGCAGGCGCGGGTTGCGCGAGCCCAGATGCTGGGTCTTGAGGGTCTGAATGGGCTCGATGGACTGGGGGGCCAGCAGATCCACACTGTCCTCGATGCCCGCCAGGACCTTGAGCGCATTGAGGAGCATCGCCGAGCAGCAGCCCAGCAGAGCACTGGTCTTGCCGGTGACGATCTGCCCATCGGGCAGCTCGATGGCCGCCCCCGGGGCGCCGGTGGCAGCCGCGACGTGAAGGGCGGGGCCCACCACCGGCCGGTCCTGGCCGGCAACCCCCACCTTGGCCATGAGCAGGGCGATGCGCCTGGACTGGACCGCCTCGGTGGCCTCGCGCTTCTCGGCCACCAGCGCCCGGTAGTAGCGGCGGATGATCTCCTGTCGGGAGGCCTCCCGGCAGGCCTCATCGTCACTGATGCAGTACCCGGCCATATTGACGCCCATATCCGTGGGGGAGGAGTAGGGCGAGGAGCCCAGGATCTCCTCGAACAGGCGCGAGAGCACGGGGAAGATCTCCACGTCCCGGTTGTAGTTGACGGTCTGGACCCCGTGGGCGGCCAGGTGGAAGGGGTCGATCATGTTGACATCGTCGAGGTCGGCGGTCGCGGCCTCGTAGGCGATGTTGACCGGGTGGTCCACCGGCAGGTTCCAGATGGGGAAGGTCTCGAACTTGGCGTAGCCGGAGGACAGTCCCCGGCGGTGGTCGTGGTAGAGCTGGGACAGGCAGGTGGCCATCTTGCCCGAGCCCGGCCCGGGGGCGGTGACCACCACCAGGTCCCGGCTGGTCTCGATGTACTCGTTGCGCCCATACCCCTCATCGGAGACGATGAGGGCCACATCATTGGGATAGTTGGCGATGGGGAAGTGCCGGTAGACCCGGATGCCCAGGGTCTCCAGCTTGCGCTTGAAGTCCTGGGCCTGACGGTTGTCATCGGTCCACTGGGTCACCACCACTGAGCCCACGTAGAGGCCATAGGCCCGGAAGGCATCGATGTGGCGCAGCAGGTCGTCCTCATAGGGGATGCCCAGATCGGCGCGCACCTTGTTGCGGGCGAAGTCCTTGGCGTTGACCGCCACGACGATCTCGACCTCCTCGGCGAGCTCGGCGAGCATGACGATCTTGTTGTCCGGGGTGAAGCCGGGCAGGACGCGAGAGGCGTGGAGGTCATCGACGAGCTTGCCGCCGAACTCCAGGTAGAGCTTGCCGCCGAACTGGGCGCGCCGCTCGGCGATATGCCTGGACTGCATCCCCAGGTACTTGTCCCGGTCGAATCCGATGCGCATGGGCATGAGCGCTCCTGGTGGTCGCAGTGAGTCGGGCGCCTGGCGGCCGACTCGGCCGCAGGCCGGGGGACATGCTAGCCCGGTGAACATGACCGGGAGGTGACGGGTCCAGGATGAGCGTCTCGATTCGGGCCCGGTGCGGGGCAGAGCCAAGGGGCGCCTCCCATTGCGGGAGGCGCCCCTTGGCGCATGCTCAACTGCGGCTGTCCGCCTGGCGGATCACAGGTGGCGGATCACAGGGCGGCGACGCGCTTGGCCAGCTTGGACTTGCGGTTGGCCGCCTGGTTCTTGTGGATGACGCCCTTGGAGACGGCCTTGTCCAGCTTGCGGGAGGCGGCCTTGAGGTGCTCCTCAGCGGTGCCCTTGTCGCCGGCCTCGACGGCCTCGCGCACGCGGCGCACGTAGGTCTTGAGCTCGGACTTGACGGCCTTGTTGCGCAGGCGGGCCTTCTCGTTGGTCTTGATGCGCTTGATCTGGGACTTGATGTTCGCCACGGTGAAGCTTTCTCGTGTCTGGTGTGGTCAATGGCCGGAAAGAGGGTTCGCGCCTCGGGCTGACGTGGGTGGTGGGGCACCTGGCTGGCCCGGTCGCCGGACCCCGCAGCCGGCCAGGCCAGAGGTCCAGTGGGGGACTCTATCATCCGGCATTGCCGCAACCCCAGGGATCAGGCAGAGGCCCGGGCGTGAGGTGCATCGCCTCGGCCGGCTCGGATTTCTCAGGCGTGATGGGCGCGCAGGGCGGCCACGACGCCGTCGAAGGTCCGGCGGGCCATCGTGGCGCCCTCGCGGCGCACGGAGTCGGGGCTGACCAGGAGGAGCCGATCCAGGCGCACCTCGCTGGGGCGGCCCTGGCGGTCCCAGTCCCCTGTGCCGACGTCGTGCCAGTAGCGCCCGTGGCGGGCCTCCTGCGCGGCATCGCCGTCATGGTCCTTGGAGGTCATCTGCGCCACCACGAGGCGCCCCCCGGAGCGCGCCAGCACGAGGACGGGGCGGTCCTTGCCCCGGGAGGCGTCCTCCTCGTAGGGCACCCAGGTCCACACGACCTCGCCGGGGTCGGCGTCCCCATCGGGGTCGGGGGAGTAGGAGAACTCGGGCAGGCCCGTGGCGGCGACGTCATACACCGCCACTGACCCGGGCGCCCCGGTCTGCTCCACGCGCGTGGGGCCTTGTCCTCTGGGGCCACTGGATCCACTGGGTCCGCTGGCTGCCCTTGGGCCCGGTGACGGCGCGGAGCCCGCTGGCCTGCCAGGAGCCGAGCCGGAGGACCCGCCCGAGGAGGGGCGCTTGCGCCCGCCCTTCCCTTGCTGTCCCTGCGACCCCGGGGACTTCAGGGCGCTGCCGAGCGCGTCGGAGGCGGCGTGCGAGGCGGCCCGCCCGAGCGCGCCAAGGAGTCGATTGACGAGGCTGGTCATGGCGCCACCCTACAGTCGCCGTGCCACGACAGCGGTGACCCGCGGATGCGGGGCCGACGCCAGGGGCCGCCTCAGTTCGGGCGCTCCACCGCGGTGCAGGTCTCCATGGTGGTCGGGGCCTGGCCCGCATTGGCGGGCGCCAGGTCGATGAGCGTCGTCACTCCGGTGGTGGGGTCGCCGGCCTTGCAGGTCTTCAGTGACGCCCATCCCTGCTCGTCGATCGCAGCGGTGTCAACCGCGTAGATGGCGGTGAAGCTGAATGTCTGCGAGGAGTTCGCCGGCAGGTCGGCCGAGACGATCCGGAAGGTCCCATCCTCCTCGGGGTCGATCCAGAACGTCCATCGCGGCATGCTGGCCCACATACTGCTGAGCGTGAGCCCGTTGGGAGCCTGCGGCCGCAGGCGCATCTCGGATGTCGAGCCGTGGGCGTCGGTCGGGTTGGTGACAGTCACGGTGTACTTGATGCTCACGTGGGGCGTGGACACCACGCCCCCGGGAGGATCCACGCTGACGCTGCTCTTCTCCGCCTGGACCGTGACCTCCTGTCCGGGGCGGTTGTCCTGATGATCCGAGGACACGCTCCTGCCCCCGGTGGACACGCTCGTGGTCAGCGTATTGCGTCCCACAGCACCGGAGTAGCTGACCAGGCAGGTGAACTCGCCGCCCGCGGGCACCGATGTCTTGTCCGCGGAGTCCACGGACAGATCCACGCTCCGGCCGGTCGTGGGGGCGACGAGCTCGGAGCCCCCATGGGCGCGCAGGTCGCAGCTGAGCCCGGTGATGCTGGCAGGTCCCTGCGTCGTGGCGACGCTGACCGTGAAGGCGCTGAGCGCAGTGGTCGAGTCATTGCGCACGGTGGCCACGAACTGCCCGGCGCCCGAGTCGGCGTCCGGGGCCGCCGTGCCGGGAGCCGTGGTCACGGTGACCTGGGGAGCTGCGGCATCGGGCTTGGTCACCGAGGCGGAGGGGGTGCGGACCGCATTGTCATGGGAGGTTGTGATCGTCGGGGCAATGGAGTAGGTGCGCTCGGCGCTTCCGGGGGCCACGACCACGGCATCCATGCTCAAGTCGAGGTATGTGCCCGAGGGCGCCTGGTCGAACTCGACCTCGTAGGTGAGGCTCAGGCGCTCGGGGGTGCAGGACACGCTCTTGGCGTATCCCACCGAGCTGCCGTGCCTGTCATAGCGCAGGTGGTCGAAGAAGCCCAGGCCCGACTGGGTGAGCCTCTCGATGGGAGCGCCCTCGTGGGGGGCGGTGTAGTAGGTGGCCGTGCCCTCCACTCGGCTCTCATCCCGGCAGGCCCACTCCCACTGGCCCGGCTGGGAGGGGATCTCGATGGTCAGGGTGGTGGTCTGATTGGGGGCCGCGGTGGCGGGGACGCGCAGTCCCCAGGACAGGCAGCCGGTGGCCTTATCCGTTCCATGGCAGTCGGCTCCCGCCGTGGAGTACGTCCCTGAGGCCGCGATGTCTCCGGAGGGTTGAGGGGTATCCGCCTGTGCCGGGGCGCCAAGGAGCGGCGAGGCGATCAGGGGCAGGGTGAGGATCATGGCGTGTAGGAGCTGCCGCCATGTGGGGTGCCGGCGGCTGGGGGACGCTCTCATGAGGAGGCCTTTCAGTGGGAACGGGGTGTCGTCGAGCGGCACTGCGTTGACGATGCATGTCCGTGTAATATAACGCCGCCGTTATATCTGGTAAAGACCGGAACCAGGCTCCCCGAGTGTCCGTGATGAACAACTTTGAGCGCCCCACGCGCTTAATATCAGCGAGTAATCATGGGGTGACCTGGGATGATCAAAATCGAGCTGACGACGCCAGGCCCTAAAGTTGTTCACCACGGACAACCTCGCCGCCGGACGGAGGGGCTAGCGGCGCGTGGCGGCCTTCATCGTGGCCACGAAGTCGCGCAGCGCGCGCTCCAGGGCCTCCAGGGCGGCCCGGTCAGGGCGGTCGCCCATGAGGGCGGGAGCGTGGGCCTCGACGATCTGGACCGTGGCCGATCCGGAGATGGCCCCATCGGCGCCCGCCGCGATGGCCTCGGCCACCTGCTCGGGCCGGGAGATGCCGAATCCCAGCATGACCGGGGCAGCGGCATCCGCCCGGAGCCTGGCCACGGACTCGGCCAGCCCCACCGTGGAGGAGGCGTGCTCGGTGCCGGTCACCCCCACCCGCGAGACCGCGTAGACGTAACCGCGCGAGGCCTTCGCCACTGCATCCAGGGTGTGGGGCGAGGCCGAGGGCGGGGCGATGTAGACCGCATCGACCCCGGCGGCCCGCGCGGCCGCCGAGAAGGGGGCCGACTCGCGCACCGGCACATCGGGCAGGAGCACCGAGTCGATGCCCGCCGCGGCGCACTCGGCGTAGAAGCGCTCCAGGCCCAGGGCGAAGGGCACATTGCCGTAGATGAGCATGCCGATGGGCAGGCGCGGGTGGCGCTGGCGGATACGGGCTACCACCTGCATGCAGGCGTGGAAGTCGGCCCCGGAGCTCAGCGCGCGGATATGCGAGCGCTGGATCGTGGGGCCGTCGGCCACCGGGTCGGAGAAGGGCACGCCCAGCTCCAGGGCGTCGGCCCCGCCGGCGATCAGTGCCTCGATGACGACCTCACTGAGCTCGGCGCTGGGATCGCCCACCATGACGAAGGGAACGAAGGCCCCCTCGCCGCGCTGCTCAAGGCCGGTGAACATCTCGCTGTAGCGGCTCATCTCATGACTCCTTCCGGGCGCCCGGCTGGGCCAGGGCGGTGTACTCGCTGCGCTTGCCCATCTCCTCGACCATGCGCGAGGCCCGGGCCACCGCTCCGTCGGCGGAGAAGGAGCCGCCCAGGCGCATGCGCACCTGGTCCAGGTCCTTGTCGCCCCGGCCGGACAGGCACACCAGCAGCACCGGGGCCGGGTCCTCGGGCGGGGTCTGGCGCGCCACGCGCAGGGCGTGGGCCAGGGCGTGGGCCGACTCCACCGCGGGGATGATGCCCTCATGGCGTGAGAGCAGCTCGAAGGCCTCGATGGCCTCGTCGTCCTCGACGCCCACGTAGCGGGCCCGGCCCGTATCCGACAGCCAGGCATGCTCCGGCCCCACTCCCGGGTAGTCCAGGCCCGCCGACACGGAGAAGGACTCCTCGACCTGGCCCTCGGATGTGCGCATGAGATAGCTGCGGGCACCGTGGAGGATGCCCACCAGTCCCATGGCGATCGGCGCCCCGTGGCGCGCCGTGCCCAGGCCTTCGCCGGCCGGCTCCACGCCCGTCAGCGCCACCGACTCATCGTCGATGAAGTCGGCGAACATGCCGATGGCGTTGGAGCCACCGCCCACGCAGGCGATGACCTCATCGGGAAGGCGCCCGGTCAGGGCCAGCACCTGGGCGCGGGCCTCCCGGGAGATGACCCGGTGGTACTCGCGCACGATCGTGGGGAAGGGGTGAGGGCCCGCGGCCGTGCCCAGCAGGTAGTGGGTGGTGTGGAAGGAGGCCGTCCAGTCGCGCAGCGCTTCGTTGACGGCGTCCTTGAGCGTGCCGGCGCCGCTGGCCACCGGCACCACGGTGGCGCCCATGAGCTCCATGCGCTCGACGTTGGCGGCCTGGCGCACCACATCGGTGGCGCCCATGTAGATCGTGCAGTCCAGGTCCAGCAGGGCGCAGACCATGGCGGTGGCGGTCCCGTGCTGGCCGGCGCCGGTCTCGGCGATGATGCGCCGCTTGCCCATGCGCTTGGCCAGAAGCGCCTGGCCCAGGACCTGGTTGCCCTTGTGCGCCCCTCCGTGGACCAGGTCCTCGCGCTTGAGCAGGATGCGGGCCCGCCCCTGGTTGGGCAGGTTGCGCAACTCGGTGATCGGGGTGGGCCGGCCCAGGTAGCGGGTCATGAGCTCGTTGAGCTCGGCGTGGAAGGAGGGGTCGGCCTGGGCCTCGATGAAGGCGTCCTCGAGCTGGTCCAGGGCGGGGATGAGCAGCTCGGGGACGAACTGGCCCCCGTAGGGCCCGAAGAAGGCGGGCAGGCGCGGGTGGGAGGCCTGGCCGTTCGACGACGCCGGCCCGGTGCCCGCAGCCGGCTCACCGGCATCCCGGCCCTGCCCGGCTGGCGGGAGGGGCACGGCCGTGGCCAGGGCGGCCGCGGCCGCCCCGGGATCGTCGGCTCCCGACAGGGAGGAGCCCACCAGCAGGGCGTCGACCAGCCCGGCCAGGCGGAGCACGTCGCCAGGCGACTCGATGCCCGACTCGCCCACCAGAACCGCTCCGGCCGGTGCCAGGGGCGCCATCTCCTCGGTGCGGGAGATATCCGTGGACAGGGTGCGCAGATCCCGGTTGTTGATGCCGATGATCCGGGCCCCCAGGGCGCGGGCGCGGTGCATCTCCTCGGGGGTGGAGACCTCGGTGAGAACATCCATGCCCAGGTCGGCCGCCAGGTCCGCCAGCTCCCGGTAGACGTCGTCGGGGACGACGGAGAGCATGAGGAGGATCGCGTCGGCCCCCAGGTGGCGGGCCGCCAGGACCTGGACCTCATCGACGATGAAGTCCTTGCACAGCACCGGTGCCTCCACCACGGCGCGCACGGCCGCTAAATCGTCCATCGACCCGTTGAAGCGGTCGGGCTCGGTCAGCACCGAGACGGCCGAGGCGTGAGGGGCGTACTGGCTGGCCAGGGCGGCCGGGTCGTAGTCGGAGCGGATGGTGCCGCGCGAGGGCGAGGCGGCCTTGCACTCCATGATGAGGGCCGGCTGGGGGCTGTGGCGCGCTCCGCTGCGAGTGCGCAGCGCCTGGGCCAGGGAGCGCTCGGAGCGGGGCAGCTCCCCGGCGCTGAGGTGGCCGAAGCGCTCGCGCAGCTCGGGGATGCGTTCCCTGCGGGCCTGGACGATGGAGTCCAGGACGGTGCCGGTGGCGATGAGGCGGGCCTCAATGGGCTCACGGTGCTCACGGTGCTCGCGGTGGGCGCGCGGGGCGCCTGAGGCGCTGGGGGAGTCAGTCATCGGGTCTTACTCCTTGTTGGCGGGCTCGGCCAGGTCGGCGGCCTTGGTCATGGAGTCCAGGTGGGTCGCCACGCGGCCCGAGGACAGCTGCTCGCGGGCCATGGCGGCGCCGTCGGCCAGGTTGTCGGCAGGTCCTGCCAGGTAGAGCAGGGCCCCGGCGTTGACGGCGATCGCCTCCCGGTGGGCCTGACGCCCCTGGCCCGCCAGGGCCTCTCGCAGCAGGCGGGCGTTCTCCGCGGGCTCCCCGCCGCGCAGATCCTCCAGGTCGACGCGGTCCGTCCCGAGCTCCTCGGGGGTGACCTCGTAGGCCTTGATCCCCCGGGGGGTGGCCTCGCGCACCAGGGTGGGGCCGTGGACGGCGATCTCGTCCAGGCCTGCGCCGTGCACCACCAGGGCTCGCTTGCGTCCCAGCTGGACCATCGACTCGGCGATCATGTCGAGGATGTCCGGGTTGGCCACGCCCATGAGCTGGAAGGTCAGGTGCGCCGGGTTGATCAGCGGCCCCAGCACATTGAAGATCGTGGGCGTGGCCAGGTCCTTGCGCACCGGCGCCACGTGGCGCATCGCCGGGTGGTAGGCCTGGGCGAACAGGAAGGTGAAGTGGTCGCGGGCCAGCAGCTCGACGGCCACCTCAGGATCGACGTCCAGGGGCAGGCCCAGCTCGGCGATGACATCGGCGGCCCCCGTCCTGGAGGACACCGCCCGGTTCCCGTGCTTGGCCACCGAGACCCCCATGGAGGCCGCCACCAGGCCCGCCCCGGTGGAGATGTTGATGGTGCCGGCGCCGTCCCCGCCGGTGCCCACCACGTCGACCAGGGGGAAGGTGACCTCGGGGAAGGCGCGGGCCGCGGCGCGGAAGGCCGTGGCCGCGCCGCTGACCTCCTGGGCCTCCTCGCCCCGGGCATGCAGGGCCGCCAGCAGGGCCGCGGTCTCAGCCTCGGACAGGTCCCCCGCGCCCAGGGCGGCGAAGACGATCGAGGCCTGGTCATGGCTCAGGCGCGCGCCCTGGATGACGCCGCGCAGCAACTGGTGGGCGTCGGCGTCGGTGGGCACCTGCCCGGCGGTCGCGCCCGGGATGGGGTCTGGCGAGTCGGGGCTGGCGGGCTGGTCGGCTGGGGCGGTCATGGTCTCTCCTTGAGTGGGGCTGGTCGGCTGGGGACGATCGGCGGTGTGCCCGGCGAGGCGCGAAGCGGCCTCAGGCACGGGCGGTCGCGCCCAGGTCCGCGGTGATGGCCTTGAGAAGGGCGGGGCCCTGGGGGGTGAGGATGGACTCGGGGTGGAACTGCAGGCCGATCGCAGGGGCGCTGCGGTGGCGGGCGGCCATGACGATCCCGTCATCGGTGCGCGCCAGGCAGGTCAGGTCCTCGGGCAGGTCCCGGGTGCCCAGGGAGTGGTAGCGGGCGACGTCGAGGGGACCGCCGGCCAGGACGCCAAGCGCCCCGTCCGCGCGGCCCTCGGCGGTGACCTCCACGCGGTGGCTGCGGCCATGGACCGGGCCGACCGGCGCGATCTCGCCCCCGCAGGCCTCGACCAGGGCCTGGAATCCCAGGCAGATGCCCAGCAGCGGGATGCCCTGCTCGACGGCGGTGCTCACCAGCTCCATGAGGCAGCCCGAGTCCCTGGGGTGGCCGGGGCCGGGGGACAGGCACAGCACCGGGCGGCGCCCGGCGCGCCTGTCCTGATCCCCGGGCTCCAGGGCCTCCAGGACCAGGGAGGCGCTGACATGGTTGCGGTAGACCTCGATCTGCGAGCCCAGGGAGGCGAACTGGTCCACCAGGTTGTAGACGAAGGAGTCTCGGTTGTCGAGCAGGACCACGCGGGAGGGCCCCGCCTGATCATCGTGCCCGCTGTGACCGCTGCGCTCCTGGAGGTGCTCCGAGGGCTCTTGGGGCTCCTGAGACTCTTGGGCGGTCGGCGCCGTCATGGGCTCGGTGGTGGTCGCGTCATCCATGGCTCAGGCCTCCTCCTGCTGGGTGATGCCGCGCAGCATGGCATCGCGGGCGCGGCGACGGCGCTCCCTGTCCGGATCGTCCTTGCGGGTGCTCGGCGGCGGGGCGCCGGGGTCGATGACCAGGCTGGCTCCCTGGGCGGTGGCCACGGCCTCCAGAACCGCTCGCGCCTTGTGCACGGTCTCGGCCGCCTCCTTGGCCGGCACGGAGTCGGAGACCACGCCCGCACCGGCCTGGACCAGGGCACTGCCCCTGGCCACGAAGGCCGAGCGGATGACGATGCAGGTGTCCAGCTCGCCGTCGCCCCGGATATAGCCCACCGAGCCGCCGTAGGAGCCGCGCCGCACGCCTTCGGCGGCGCGGATGAGCTCGGCGGCCCGCAGCTTGGGGGCGCCGGTCAGCGTCCCCATGGTCATCGAGGCCCTGAAGGCGTCCAGGGCGTCCAGGCCCTCGGCCAGCTGGCCGCTGACCTCGGAGACCAGGTGCATGACCCGCGAGTAGCGGTCCACCCGCATGAGGTCGCGCACCCTGCGGGTTCCGGGGCGGCTGACGCGGGCCACGTCGTTGCGCGCCAGGTCCACCAGCATGACGTGCTCGGCGACCTCCTTGGCATCGGTGCGCAGCTCCAGCTCCAGGCGGGTGTCGCGCTCATGGTCCAGGCTGCCGTCGGGATGCAGGCCCCGGGGGTTGGTGCCGGCGATGGGCCGGATGGCCACCTCACCGGTGCGCGCCGAGTGCAGCAGGGCTGATTCGGGGGAGGCGCCGAAGAGCTCGAAGCGCGGTGCGGCCACGTAGAACATGTAGGGGCTGGGGTTGGAGCGGCGCAGCACGTGGTAGGCGGCCAGAGCATCCGGGCAGTCAATGGTGAAGCCCCGGGAGGGCACCACCTGGTAGACGTCTCCCGCGGCGATGTAGCCCTTCATCTCGGCCACCACCTCCTCGAAGGCGGCGTCGGACAGCGTGGGGCTCGCCAGCACGGTCCGCTCCGGATCGGCCGGGCGCGGGGGGCGGTGGTCGGCATCGGCCGACTCCCCGCCCTGGGGGGCGGCGTCGATGGCGGCGGCCAGCTCGGCCATGCGCGTCTGCAGGCCCGGCAGGTCGACCGAGGCGCCCACCAGGGTCGCCTCGCCGGTGGGATGGTCGATGACCAGGATGATGCGGGCGTCGTAGAAGAGGTAGTCGGGGCAGGTGTTGGTGGACTGGGCGACCTCGGGCAGGAACTCGAAGGTGGCCAGGTAGTCGAAGGCGAAGGCGCCGGCCTCCAGGGGCAGGTGGGGATGGTCGATCTCGGCGGCCGCCAGGATGCGCAGGGGCTCGATGGTCGACAGCGCGGTCAGTCGCGTGCGCTCCTCGACGGCGGGGTCGTCGTCGGCGCTGGTGGGCAGCTCCAGGGCCAGGCGGCCCCAGCTGTGATCCACGACGTGGTCCCCCAGGGCATCCTCCAGGCGGGACAGGGCCGCCAGGCCGTCCGCGCCGGGCAACTGGCCCCGGGCGCCGGCGGGAAGGGCCTCTGCGAGCACCTGCCCTCCCCAGCAGGTCAGCCTCGTGGTGGCCTCCAGGATCGCGACGGTGGTGCGCGAGGCCTTGGTGGTGATGTCCGCGCTCTCCAGCAGGACGCAGTCCACTGGGCGCGAGCCCCTGGAGTCGGTGCGCAGCACGCCCTGGCGCATGAGCGACTCCAGGAGGGCGCCGCCGTCGGCGTGATAGGCGACGGTGCGCGTCAGTGGGGTCGGGGCGGGTTCCATGGGGCCTCTTTCCTGAGTTCCATCGGGGTCAGGCGGGCCGTTCACGCGTGGTGCCGGGGTGGCCCGCTGTCAGCGAGCCGGTGCGTCTTAGCGCGGAGAAGGGGCGGCTCGCCGAGAGGAGAGCCACCACCAGGTGCGGTGCCGCGCGGTCATGGGCGCAACTGTAGACCCAGCCTGCCCGGGCATCCCAACTGTCCGCATGCCGGTCATCCGTGGACCTGCGGGTCGCGGATCGATGAGGGGCGCATGCGGGAGCCTGCGTGGCGGTGCTGGGCGATGATCGAGCCGATGACGGCCGCGGCGATGAGAACCGAGACGACCCGGCCGGCGGGACTCGACAGCCAGGCGGCGATGACCGCCATGCCCACCGTGGTGTAGACGGCGGCCCACACCACGGAGCCGGCCGCGGCGGCAGGGGAGTAGAGGCCCAGGCGCATCCGGGTCACGCCCGCCGAGATCTGGATGCAGCTCTGCAGCCCCACGGTCAGGAAGGACATCGGGATCGCCAGGACGCCCCAGCGCGCCGCCCAGGCCTGAGCGGTGGCGTACAGGGGAGTCTCCAGCACGCCCGCCCACCTGCTGTGGGCCGTGCCGGCGGTGATGCCCCGGCCGATCCAGTACATGGTGTGGGAGCGCATCATGCCCAGGCACCAGAAGAAGGCGAAGAGCCAGCCGTAGGGCAGGTCG
Organism: Actinomyces slackii; assembly: GCF_900637295.1. NCBI lineage: Bacteria > Bacillati > Actinomycetota > Actinomycetes > Actinomycetales > Actinomycetaceae > Actinomyces > Actinomyces slackii. The sequence goes on from NZ_LR134363.1 coordinate 1,948,160, forward strand.
TTGATCCGGTCCATCACGCGGGCAAGGCTAGCCTAAGTTACGCGGGCGGACCCAACGGCCCGAACGGCGGATCGGCGCCGCGACGGCTTGGCCACAATCCGGCGCCGGGCCGCCCGTGCAACCGGAAGGACCTGGATCCAGTTGTCGCGTATGTGCGGGTAGTCTCAGCGCCGACCCCCATCGACAGCTCGCTTCCCATGCCCACCACGGTCCGCGGATTTCGCGGGCACTTCCACATGAGGCACGGGACCTCCTTCGCGGGCATCCACGATGAGTCTCGTCGCGGACTTGAGGTCTCCTCATGGGAGCCGCTAGACTTGAGTCACGATGAATCGGTTGCCGAGGCATCGTCAGCACAGCCACCCCTCCGGGGTGGCTGTTTTCATGGTCGCCATACTTCCCAGCGCCTCGTTCGCGGACTGATCTTTCCCAGGAGTTTTTCCCGGCTTGCTTGGGCCTTGGGGGTGCTTCTCCTGGGGCACGTGGAATGCTCTCTGACGGAGGTAGAGGGCCAGGTCGACGATCTGCAGGCCGTCCGTGTCCGCCGATGACCTGAACTCCAGGGCCTTGATCTGCTCGAGTCGGCTGCGCCGGTAGCCGACTGTGCCGAGGCGTTGATTGCGCGCGAACCGATCCTGGAGCTGCTTCTCCTGACTCGACTGGTCGGCGACGACCATGACCTGCCCGAGTCCTTGAGATCTTGCGAAGTCGTCGATCCTCTCAAGCAGGTGGTCCATGCATACCTCATGAGGGCTCATGGGATACTTGTACCTCGCATTGAGTCGTTGCACGTCTACGCCGTAGAAGAGGAGGTGGGGCGATTCCAGGCCGTCGAGCGTTGTCAGCGCTCTGAGATAGGTGTTGGCAACCTCGCGGTGCCTGCCGCGCAGTGGTTCCCACCCGTCCTTGCCATTCATGAGAGGATTGCCGTGGAATTCGATATCCGCAGGGATGCCGTAGGTCGAAGCGATGGATGAGCGAAGTGCGGCCAGGCGCGACGCTATCTCCTGCCATACATCCTCAGGAGCGAGGGCCGCTCCCACGAAGTAGTGGGATCGTTGCTGCGACTCGTCGAGGTAGGCGACCCACTCCTGACTGCTCACGGTCGGTCCTGAGGGGTGCGGACGCTGTCGGCTGGGTGACGGGGCGGGTCGGTGGCGGCGGGAGAGGTCATGGGCCCTCATGCTCCAGACGGGTTGAAATAGGGTGGGGATGGACGGTTCCAGTTTGCTCGCCGGTGTCATGCGGGTCATTTGGCCCGCAAATTGCCATCTTAGTAGATGTCTTCGGCATGCGCGAACATGACTGTTCTCAATTGGGGGACGGGGACGAATGCGGGCATGCTCTGCACCATCCGTGGAAATGAGGTTCTCCGCGTGACATCGAGAACGGCGCTCTGGTTCCGGCTGTCGCCCGTGAAGGCTGTGCGGCTGCCGGAGAAGCACGAGAGTGAGACCTTGGAAGCGCAGCTGGAAGTGTACGCCCGAGCCTGGCCGGCAGCCGGAGCCGGATCGGCGCCGCGACGGCTTGGCCACAATCCGGCGCCGGGCCGCCTGCGACGTCGTCGCCCGCGCCGCGGCCGTGGGACACTGGCCCCAGATCCACGTCCAGTCCACGGAAGAGCCCACGTGTCACCGATTCCCACGCCCGAGCAGATGAGCGCCGTCCAGCCCGCGGCCACCGCGCCCGAGCTCCTGCGCAACTTCTCCATCATCGCGCATATCGACCACGGCAAGTCCACCCTGGCCGACCGCATGCTCCAGGCCACCGGCGTCGTCCAGCCCCGGGACATGCGCGCCCAGTACCTGGACCGCATGGATATCGAGCGCGAGCGCGGCATCACCATCAAGTCCCAGGCGGTGCGCATGCCCTGGGCGGTGGAGGGCCCCGACGGCGCCGTCGTCCATGCCCTCAACATGATCGACACCCCCGGGCACGTCGACTTCTCCTATGAGGTCAACCGCTCCCTGGCCGCCTGCGAGGGCGCCGTCCTGCTGGTCGACGCCGCCCAGGGCATCCAGGCCCAGACCCTGGCCAACCTGTACATGGCCATCGAGGGGGACCTGACCATCATCCCGGTGCTCAACAAGATCGATCTGCCGGCCGCCGAGCCCGAGCGGCACGCCGAGGAGATCGCCTCCCTCATCGGCTGCGAGCCCGAGGAGGTCCTCAAGGTCTCCGGCAAGACCGGCCTGGGCGTCCCCGAGCTCCTGGACAGGATCGTCGAGGCCGTCCCGCCCCCCGTGGGCGATCCCTCGGCCCCGGCTCGCGCCATGATCTTCGACTCGGTCTACGACACCTACCGGGGCGTGGTCACGTATGTGCGCGTCGTCGACGGGGCCCTCAAGCCCCGTGAGCGCATCGAGATGCTCTCCACCGGCGCGGTCCACGACCTGCTGGAGATCGGCGTCATCAGCCCCGAGCCCAAGCCCTCGGGGGGACTGGGGGCCGGGGAGGTCGGCTACCTCATCACCGGGGTCAAGGACGTGCGCCAGTCCAAGGTGGGGGACACCGTCACCTCGGCGGCGGCTCCCGCGACTGAGCCCCTGGCCGGCTACCAGGACCCCAAGCCCATGGTCTTCTCCGGGCTCTTCCCCGTGGACGGATCGGACTTCCCGGCCCTGCGCGACGCCCTGGACCGGCTCAAGCTCAACGACGCCGCCCTGACCTATGAGCCGGAGACCTCGGTGGCCCTGGGCTTCGGCTTCCGCTGCGGCTACTTGGGCCTGCTGCACCTGGAGATCATCCGCGAGCGCCTGGAGCGCGAGTTCAACCTCGACATCATCTCCACGGCCCCCTCCGTGGTCTACGAGGTCACCATGGAGGACCGCTCCACCCACACGGTGACCAACCCCAGCGAGTTCCCCGAGGGCAAGGTCTCCTCGGTCAGCGAGCCGGTGGTGCGGGCCACGATCCTGACCCCCAGCGAGTTCGTGGGCACGGTCATGGAGCTGTGCCAGTCCCGGCGCGGGGCCATGCAGGGCATGGACTACCTCTCGGAGACCCGGGTGGAGATGCACTACATCCTGCCGCTGGCGGAGATCGTCTTCGACTTCTTCGACGCGCTGAAGTCTCGCACGCGCGGCTACGCCTCCTTGGACTACGAGATGGATGGGGCTCAGGACGCCAACCTGGTCAAGGTCGACATCCTGCTCAACGGGGAGAAGGTGGATGCCTTCTCCGCCATCGTCCACCGCGACGGCGCCTACTCCTACGGGGTCATGATGACCAAGCGGCTCAAGGACCTCATCCCGCGCCAGCAGTTCGAGGTACCCGTCCAGGCGGCCATCGGCACCCGGGTGATCGCCCGGGAGACCATCCGGGCGCTGCGCAAGGACATGCTCGCCAAGTGCTACGGGGGCGACATCACCCGTAAGCGCAAGCTGCTGGAGAAGCAGAAGGAGGGCAAGAAGCGCATGAAGGCGATCGGCCGGGTCGATGTGCCCCAGGAGGCCTTCATCGCCGCCCTGGGGGCGGACAGCCCCACGGGCAAGGACAAGTAGGCGGGCGCGCGGGACAATTGAGGCCGGGGCGAGCCCCTGCCGGAGGATCGGTGAGACGAGGAGGAGCGGGCCATGAGCGAGCGGATGATCGACGGCGTGCCGGTGACCTCCGGCACGGTTGAGGCCGCCATGTCCGACGACGGCTCCGGCCTGGTTCTGAGCCGCCCCCTGGCCCGGGTGCTGGGCGAGCCCCATGCGGGGGCCGATGGGCGCCATGACGATGAGCCCTCGCCCTTCGCCCCGGGGGAGGCGGTGGGCCGGATCAGCGCGGTCTGCGCGGTGCGCCGGCTGCGCCCCGACTGCGGGGACGCGGGGGTCTCGGCGATCCGCAAGGGGCCCATCGAGGGCCCGGCGGAGGTCAATGCCCTGGGCATCGTCAATGATCAGCAGGCTGATCGGGCCCATCACGGGGGCACGGACAAGGCCCTCTATGTCATGGATGGCGCTGAGGCGCGCCACTGGTCGGGTGTTCTTGGCGGCATCGAGCCCGGGGCGCTGGGGGAGAACATGCTCATCGAGAGCGCCGCGGGCGTGGGCATCGACGATGTGGAGATCGGCGCGGTCCTGTCCATCGGTGATCCCGGGGACGGAGGGATCACCGTGCGGGTCACCGGCGTGCGCAATCCCTGCCCGACCTTCGCCCGGGGCGTGGGGCGGGCCGACTGGGTGGAGGTCTTCTCCTCGCGCAACCGGGTGGGGGTCTACCTGGCGGTGCTGGGAGGGGGCCGCGCGCGGGCGGGCGATGAGGTGGGCGTGGTGACCACCCCGGGGCATGGGGTGACCTGCCGGCGCTGGTTCGCTCACCACGATCCTCGCGACGCCCGGGCGATGCTCGACGCCGAGGCCTCCGGCCGGTGCGTCATCGCGCCCTTCACCCGCAAGTACGTGCAGGCCGCCGCCGGCGAGCGGCCCGCGGCTGAGGAGGGGTGACGATGGCGCAGCAGCATCCTCCCCGCTCTCACGCGATCCCCTCGCGCGTGCGCTCCTTCTCCCGCTCCGGGGGGCGCCTGCGCCCGGGGCAGGCCCAGGCCCTGGCCGAGTTCGGCCCCCGATACCTGGTCCAGGTCCCCCGGGCCGATGCCGTGCGCACGGTGGCCCGCGGCTTCCGACTGGACCCTGAGGCGGTGTTCGGCCACCCGGGCCAGGCCCGGCCCCTGATCGTCGAGGTGGGCTCGGGCAGCGGGGAGGCGCTGCTGGCTCATGCCGCCGCCAACCCGGGCACCGACTACCTGGCGGTGGAGGTCTGGGAGACCGCGATCGCCCGCCTGGTCGCCGCGATCGGCCGCCAGGAGCTGCACAACGTGCGGGTGGTCCCGGCCGACGCCTCCCAGCTGCTGGCCACCGCCCTGCCGGTGGGCTGCGCCGCCGAGGTGTGGGTCTTCTTCCCCGATCCCTGGCGCAAGCCCCGGCACCGCAAGCGGCGCCTGGTCACCCGGGACTTCGCCGACTGCGTGGCCCGGGTGCTGCGCCCCGGGGGCGTGTGGCGCCTGGCCACGGACTGGTCGGATTACGCCTGGCAGATGCGCGACGTCCTGGAGGCGGCCTCCGCCCTGCCGCAGGGGCTGCGGGGCGACGCCACCGAGCCCTACTTCCGCTATGACGACGCCGGGGCGCGCCCCGACCTGGGCATGGCCGGTGCCGTGGCCGGGAGCCTGGGCAATGGCGTGGACCCGGGATCCGCCTCCGGCATGCTCGGGGGGTGGTCCGAGCGCTTCGCGGGCCGGGTGATGACCCGCTTCGAGGCCAGGGGTATCAAGGAGGGGCGCACGATCAGGGACTTGACCGCGGTGCGCACCGAGGCCCCCTGGGAGCCCCCGCAGGATGCCAGGACCCTGGAGCGCCTGGAGCTGGAGGGGCGGGCCTGGGACCGCCTGGAGGAGGAGCCCTGGCGGCTGCGGGGCGCTGATGCCATGGGCGGTTTGGGGACGGTCCTGCCATGAGCCCGGCGGGCGCCGTCGGGGACGACCGGGCGGGGGACCGGCAGCCGGACTCGCCCCGGGCAGCGCCCGGCCCGCGGCGGGTGCTGCCGCGCCGGGTCTGGCTGGCATTGATCGTCGTCGGCTTCCTGGCCTTCTGCGCGGTGCTGCGCGCCCCTGTGGGTGTCATTCCACCGCTGCTGACGCGCATGGGTCAGGACCTGGGCATGGGGGAGGTGGCCCGAGGGGCGCTGACCTCGGTGCCGCTGGTGTGCTTCGGCCTGATGACGCCGCTGGCCTCCGTGGTGCTGCGCCGCGTGGGCATCAACACCGGGGGCATGGTGACCCTGGCCCTGGTGCTGACCGGGGCCCTGCTGCGCTCGGCGGGCACGACCTGGGCGGCCTTCGCCGGCACCGTGATCATCGGGGTGGGGCTGACCATGGGCAACCTGGTGGCCCCGATGCTCATCGGCCGGGACTTCTGGCACCGGACATCCCTGATGACCGGCCTGTACTCGGCGGTGAGCAATGTGATCGTCACCGCCGCCACGGCGCTGGCGGTGCCGGTGGCGCTGGTCGTGGGATGGCGGGCCTCCGCGGCCGGGTGGGCCGTCATCCCGGCTGCCGTCTCGGCCCTGCTGTGGTGGTGGGTCTTCCCTCCTGGCGCGCAGAGCCCGCGCCAGAGCCTGCGCGAGCGCTCGGGCATGGTCTCCTGGGTGCGCGAGCGGCACCTGGACTCCGGCGCCGCCTCTCGGGGGCGCGCGGTGTGGCGCCGGCCCCTGACCTGGGTGATGGCGGTGGCCTTCGCGGCCCAGACCTTCTCCTACTACTCGATCCTGGGGTGGCTGCCCACCGCGCTGGTGGCGATGCTGGGCATGAGCGAGGCCGGCGCGGGCGCGGCCGCCTCGGTCTTCTCCCTGACCGGGATCGTGGGGCCGCTGCTGGTGCCGATCATGTTCGGCGTGCTGAAGTGGTCCGATGCGCGGGTGCTGGGCAGCATCTGCGCCTGCTGGCTGGCGCTGCCGGTGTGCCTGGTGGTGGCCCCCTCCCTGTGGCTCGTGCCCTGCATGCTCTCGGGCATCGCCCACGGGGCCTTCTTCGCGGCCCTGTTCACCCTGGTGATCCGACGCTCGGAGTCCATCGACGAGACCCGCCAGACCACGGCGCTCATCCAGTCCGTGGGCTACTGCGTGGCCGCCACGGGGCCGGTGGTCACCGGCTGGATCCACGGCGCCAGTGGCGGGTGGCGGATCCCCTTCGCCGTGGTGGTGGGGGCCCTGGTCATCATGACGGTCTGCGGGCAGATCACGGCTCGTGCCCGCACGGCCAGGCCGGCCAGCCACCTGGCGGTCCTGGAGGGCGCCGGGAGCCAAGACGAGCCGAGCGGCGCCGGGGCCTCGACCGGTGCGGACATCGGGGACCGCCCCCAGGAGCCCTCGAGTCATGAGCCCTCGCGGCGGGACCCCGATGGGGGCCAGGGGTGAGCCCCGCCCAGCCCCTGGGCGCGCCCCTGCCCGGCCTGGGCGCGCTGCCCGCCCAGGCCGCGTCCCCCGCTCCCGACGGGCAGGCGCGGCCCTTGTCGGTGTACGTGCACGTGCCCTACTGCCGAGTGCGCTGCGGGTACTGCGACTTCAACACCTACACCAACCTGGCCATGGGCCAGGGCGCCTCGGCTAAGGACTTCGTGACCACGCTGGCCGGCGAGCTGGAGCTGTCGCGCTCGGCCATGGAGGCGGCCGGGCTGCCGGCGCGCCAGGCCTCCACCGTGTTCCTGGGCGGGGGCACGCCCACCATGCTCCCCGCCGGCGACCTGGTGGACATCCTGGGGCTGGTGCGGCAGTGCTTCTCGCTGGCCGACGACGCCGAGGTCACCACCGAGGCCAACCCGGACTCCATCGATGAGGCGGGACTCGCGCAGCTGGCCAAGGGGGGCTTCACCCGGGTCTCCTTCGGGATGCAGTCGGCCGTCCCCCATGTCCTGGAGGTCCTGGAGCGCACCCATGAGCCCGCCCGGGTGCCGCGGGTGGTGGAGTGGGCGCGGCGAGCGGGCCTGGAGACCTCCCTGGACCTCATCTACGGCTCGCCCGGGGAGTCCATGGATGACTGGCGCCGATCCCTGGAGGCCGCCATCGAGATCGGGCCGGATCACATCAGCGCCTACGCGCTGGTCATCGAGGAGGGCACCCGCATGTGGGGTCAGGTCGCTCGCGGCGAGCTGCCCATGCCCGAGGATGACGATGAGGCCGCCAAGTACGAGATGGCCGACGCCGCCCTGGGGCGGGCCGGCTATGAGTGGTACGAGATCTCCAACTGGTCCCTGCCCGGGCGCCGGTGCCGCCACAACCGCGCCTACTGGCAGGACTGGGACTGGTGGGGCGCGGGCCCCGGGGCCCACTCGCACCTGGGGGACGTGCGGCTGTGGAACACCAAGCACCCGGTGGCCTGGGCGGGGCAGATCAGGGCCGGGGCCCTGCCCGTGGCCGGGCATGAGGTGATCGACGCCCGATCGCGCGAGCTGGAGCGCGTCATGCTGGGCATCCGCCTGCGCGAGGGAATCGCCCTGGCGGGACTGGGGCAGGCCGGGGCCGCTGAGGCCGACGGGGCAGCTGTGTCCTCGGAGGGCAGCCATCGGACGCCCGGCCGGACGCCCAGGCGGCTGGTCCCGGTGGTGGGGCGCCTGGTGGCCGACGGGCTGCTGGAGGGCGAGGCCGCCCTGCACGGGCGGGCCGTGCTGACCCTGCGAGGCCGGCTCATGGCCGACACCGTCACCCGCGCCCTGGTCGGGGACTGACCCGGACACTGCTGGACCACTGCCGGGCCACAGGCGGCGCGGCAGGGCGGCATCGGGGAGCTGTGCGGGGTCAGGCGGTGCCGGGGGCGGTGACGAAGTCGATGAGCTCCTCCATGCGCCCCAGCAGGCTCGGCTCCAGGTCCTTGTAGGTGCGGACCGTGGCCAGGATGCGCTGCCATCCGCGGGCGACGTCGGCCTGATCGGCGTGCGGCCAGCCCAGGGCCTCGAGCGTGCCGTGCTTGATGTCGGTGCCGCGTGGCACCTCCGGCCAGCGCTCCAGGCCCACGCGCTCGGGCTTGACCGCCTGCCAGACATCCACGTACGGGTGACCGAGCACCAGGACGTTGTCACCGCCTGGCATGTCCCTGACCTCCTGGGCGATGCGCGACTCCTTGGAGCCGGCCACCAGGTGGTCGACCAGGACCCCGGCGCGGCGCTCGGGGGAGGGGGAGAAGTCCTCCAGGACGGCGCGCAGGTTGTCCACGCCGTCGAGCATGAGGACGACGACGCCCTCGTGGCGCAGGTCATCGCCCCACACCTTCTCCACCAGCTCGGCGTCGTGCCTGCCCTCGACCCAGATGCGCGAGGCCCGCGCGACCCTGGCCCGCTCGCCCTCCACGGCATAGGAGCCCGACGCGGTCAGCTTGCGCCCCGAGGCGCTGCGAGGCCCGGAGGGCGGCCGCTTGCGGGGCACCGGCGGCTGGAGGATGACGGGGCGGCCCTCGATCCAGAAGCCCGGCCCCAGGGGGAAGGCCCGCCGCGTGCCATGGCGGTCCTCCAAGACCACCACGTGCTGGCCCCCCGACTTCTCCACCGCCACGGCCGCGCCCACGAACCCGGTCTCGCGGTCCTCGACCACCAGGCCGCGCGAGACCGGGACGGGCACCGACTCGGGGCGAATCGCCCCGGGCCCCACCCGGTGAGGGTCTGCGGCAAGAACGTCCCCGCCGTAGCGGTCCGAGGACGAGGGGCGGCGGGCCGGGGTCGTCGCCGTCGGGGCAGCGGCCCTCCGCTTGGCAGCGCCCCGGGCCCCCGCCTGCCGGCCCGCAGACGGCCTCGCCCCGGACAGTGCGCCGTCCGAGGACCCTGCCTGCCCCGAGGGCTCCGCGCGTCCCGCCAACTCCGCCCGCTCAGCCTCAGCGCGGGCGCGCAGCGCGGCTCGGCGCGCTGCGGTGCTTCCGGGGACTGGCGTGCGGTACGGGGCGGTGTTCACCCTGGGCACGGTAGGGGAACCTCACGGCCCGCCACAGCCTGACCCGCCGATCCACGGCGTAGGATGGCACTCACATCCCCGGAGTGCTAACGCGCCGTCGGGGAGGGCCACGGCGCCGGGAGCGGCAGCACCATCCGCTCAGGCCATCCAGGACCACCCAGGACACGGAAGGAGGGCCCCATGGCAGACGACCGCCGACTCAAGGTGCTCTCCGCCATCGTCACCGACTATGTGCGCACCCGCGAGCCCGTGGGCTCCAAGGCCCTGGCCGAGCGCTACCAGCTGGGCGTGTCACCGGCCACCATCCGCAACGACATGGCGGTGCTGGAGGACGAGGGCTACATCCTCCAGCCCCACACCTCCGCCGGCCGCGTGCCCACCGAGAAGGGCTACCGCCTCTTCGTCGACGAGGTCGCCCGCATCAAGCCCCTGTCCATCCCCGAGCGCAACGCCATCACCGCCCTGCTGGCAGGCGCCGTGGACCTCGAGCAGGTCGTCGCCCGCACCGTGCGGGCCCTGGCGCAGCTGACCGGCCAGCTCGCCGTCGTGGAGTACCCCAGCCTCAAGCTCACCTCACTGCAGCACCTGGAGCTGGTGGCCCTGGGGCCCACCCGCCTGCTGCTGGTCATCATCACCGACACCGGACGCGTCGAGCAGCGCACGGTCAGCCTCGCGGCCACGCGCGTGGAGGGCTCCGACCTCCACCTGCCGCAGGTCATCGACCCCCTGACCCTGGAGCGCCTGCGCACCCGGCTCAACGCCGCCCTGGTGGGCCGGCGCGCCGCCGACGTCGCCCCCATCCTGGCCGCCCTGGCCGAGCACGCACCCGCCGAGGAGCGCGCCCTGCTGTCCGCGGTCTCCGAGGAGCTCGTCGCCGCCCTGCGCCCCGACGCCGAGGAGCGCCTGGTGGTGGCCGGAACCGCCAACCTGGCCCGCTCCATCCCCGACTTCGCCTCCATCGGCCCCCTGCTCGACGCCATCGAGGAGCAGGTGGTGCTGCTGCGCCTGTTCACCGCCGACCCCGCCTCCGGCGGGCGCAGCCTGGCGGGGATGCACGTGTCCATCGGCTCGGAGAACCAGGACGACGCACTGGCCGAGGCCTCCGTGGTCACCACCACCTACGGCCCCCGCGAGGGCGACGCCGTCGCCCACCTGGGAGTCATCGGGCCCACCCGCATGGACTACCCGGCCACCATGGCGGCCGTCAGGGCGGTGGCCAGCTACCTGTCCCGATTCCTGTCACCCACTCAGGCCCAGGACCCCGAGCCCTAGGCCGACTCCGCCCCCGGACCACCAGACCATCCCAGACGCAGACCGAAGGAACACGCCACGTGAGCAACTACTACGAGGTGCTCGGAGTCAGCCGCGACGCCGGAGCCGAGGAGATCAAGAAGGCCTACCGCAAGAAGGCCCGCCAGCTCCACCCCGACGTCGCCGGCCCCGGTCACGAGGAGGAGTTCAAGGAGGTCTCCACCGCCTACGAGGTCCTCTCCGATCCCGACAAGCGCCAGGTCTACGACCTGGGCGGCGAGGACGCCCTGCGCGGCGGAGGATTCGGGGGCGGCTTCGCCGGCGCCGACTTCGGGGACCTGGGGGGGATCTTCCAGTCCTTCTTCGGCGGGGCCGCCGGCGGCCGGGGACCCGCCTCACGCGCCAGGCGCGGCCAGGACGCCCTGGTGGCCGTCGAGGTCGAGCTGGCCGACGTCGCCTTCGGGGCCACGCGCACCGTCCCCGTGGACACCTACGTCACCTGCACCACCTGCGGGGGATCGTGCTGCGCCCCGGGCACCGACCCGGTGACCTGCTCGCAGTGCAACGGCCAGGGATCCATCCAGCGCATGACCCGCACCCTGCTGGGCCAGGTCATGACCTCCTCGCCCTGCCCGGGCTGCCAGGGCTACGGCACGGTCATCGTCACCCCCTGCAAGGACTGCTCCGGGGAGGGGCGCACCCATCGGCGCCAGGAGCTGGAGGTCTCCATCCCGGCAGGCGTCTCCACCGGGACGCGCATCCGCATGTCCGGGCGCGGCGAGGCCGGGCCGGCAGGAGGCCCCAACGGCGACCTCTACCTGGAGATCCACGAGAAGCCCCACGACTTCCTGGAGCGCGAGGGCGACGACCTCTACACCGAGCTCCGCGTCCCCATGACCGCCGCCGCCCTGGGCGCCACCTTCCCCCTCCAGACCCTCGACGGTGAGCGGCAGGTCACCGTCAGGCCCGGCAGCCAGCCCAACGACGAGGTCGTCCTCGACGGCCTGGGCGTGGGCCGCCTGCGACGCAAGGGCCGCGGGGACCTGCACGTGTCCATCGTCGTGGAGACCCCCACCCGCCTGGATGACAGGCAGCGCCAGCTCCTCAAGGAGCTCGCGGCCCTGCGCGGGGAGGACGACGTCGCCCCGGCCAAGGACGAGGGCGTCATGGGCAAGCTCAAGGAGCGCTTCTCCGGCCGGTAAGCCCGCCGAGCCCTCGGCGGCGCCCGGACGGGGAACCGCCTGGGAGGGGACTCAGGCAGCGGACTCAGGCAGTGGGGGAGGGGCGCGCCCCGAAGATCGCCTGGCCCACCCGCACGCAGGTCGAGCCCTCCTCGATCGCCATCTCGAAGTCCCCACTCATTCCCATCGACAGCAGGCCCGGGCCGATCGTGCCCGCCTCCAGGGCGGCGTCGCGCAGATCGCGCATGAGACGGAAGCAGGCGCGCACGCGCTCGCGGTCGGGCGTGTTGGCGGCCAGGGTCATCAGCCCCCGGATGCGGAGGCTGGAGCAGGGGCCCAACTGGGCCAGGAATGCGGGGACCTCGGCGGGCGGCAGACCGAACTTCGAGTCCTCGCCCGAGGAGTTGACCTGGACGTAGACATCCATGCCGCGCCCGGCCTCCTGGAGGCGCCGGTCCAGGGCCTGGGCCAGGCGCAGGGAGTCCAGGGCCTGGAACTCCTCGGCGAAGGCGGCCGCGCTGCGGGCCTTGTTGGTCTGCAGGTGGCCGATGAGCGCCCAGTGGATGCCCAGGTCGGCCAGATTCTCGCTCTTGCGCTGGGCCTCCTGGACCTTGTTCTCCCCCATCTGGATGATGCCCGCGGCGTGGGCGGCCCGCAGCCGCTCCTCGGGAACCGTTTTCGAGACCGGAAGCAGTCGGACCTCCTTGGGATCGCGGCCGGCGCGCTGCGCGGCGGCATCGATCCGCCCCTGCACGACGGCCAGAGTGCGCTGGAAGTCCTCGGCGCTGGCTGAGATGGGGGCAGGGCCGGAGGCTGGTGCTGGATCGTCGGGCTGCATATCCCATGACGCTACACCGGAGGCGGCGTCTGGTGCCCGTAGGCTGGGGCGCGTGACCGCGCCTGTCTTCATCCTCACTGCCGCCACCCTCGAGCCCGCCGGCGCTGATGCCGCCGCGCCCGGGGTGCAGCTGGTGCTCACCGGGCCCGAGGCGCGCCACGCCGTGTCAGTACGGCGATTGCGTGCCGGGGAGCGGGTGGATCTGGTGGACGGTCACGGCCTGCGCCTGGAGTGCGAGGTGAGCGCCGTCCAGGGCCGGGACCGCCTTGAGGTGAGCCTGATCCGCCGGGTCAGCGAGCCCGAGCCGCCCCTCCGCCTGGCCCTTATCCAGGCCCTGGCCAAGGGCGGGCGCGATGAGCAGGCGGTGGAGACCGCTACTGAGGTCGGCGTCGATCTCATCGTGCCCTGGCAGGCCGGCCGCTCCATCTCCGTGTGGTCCGGGCCCAAGCTGGTCAAGGGGCGTGAGCGCTGGGCGACCACGGCCCGCGAGGCGGCCAAGCAGGCGCGCCGCGCCGTCGTGCCCCACGTCGAGGCACCGCGGTCAACGCGCGAGCTGACCCAGTGGATCGAGCTGACATGCCGGGGCGGGGGAGTGGTCGGCCTGCTCCACGAGGAGGCCGAGGCGCCCTTGGTCAGCCTGCCCGAGCCCGCGCCCACCGGTGCGGGCGATGGGGCCGCGGTGCTGGCGGTCATCGTCGGGCCCGAGGGCGGGATCGGCGGGGAGGAGGCCGCGGCACTGGTCGAGGCCGGCGCCCGGATGGTGCGACTGGGGCCCCATGTCATGCGAACCGCCTCCGCCGGCCCAGTGGCCCTGGCAGTGCTCGCCCAGCGCGCCGGCCTGTGGTCCTGATATGACGCGCTCCTATGGCGGGTGATGGCGCGATGGTGGGGCATACTGCGGTCATGCTGATGATGGAGTTGCCGGCTGTGAGGCGGCGATGAGCCCGCGCGGGCGCAGGCCCGCTGGGAGCCCGGATGCCCGCGAGGCGATCCTCGTCGCGGCGCGCTCAGCCTTCGCCCGGGATGGCTACAAGACCTCTTTGCGCGGTGTGGCGCGGGAGGCTGGTGTGGATCCGGCGCTGATCCACCACTACTTCAAGGACCGCGCCACGCTGTTCGCCCAGGCGGTCATCTCCACGATGGCCGGCGAGGACGTTGACGTGGCGGCACGCGCCGAGGCGATCGCGCTTCTGCCGGCCGAGGAGCTGGGGGAGGGCATCGTCCGGTCCTACCTGACCCTGTGGGATGGCGCGGGCGCCGAGCGCTTCGCCGCGGTGCTGCGCGCGGCGATGAGCAGCGATGAGGCTCTGGCGCCATTCCGCGACTTCATCACCACGGGGATCCTGGGGCCACTGGTCAAGCGCTTCTCCGCTGATCGCCCCGAGCTGCGCGGCCAGCTCATCGCCAGCCAGCTCATCGGGCTGGGCATGGCGCGCTGGGTGGCGCGCGCGGACCACGTGGCGGCGCTCGACGTCGATGGGGCCGTGGCGCTGATCGGGCCCACCATCCAGCGCTATGCGCTCGGTGAACTGCCCCCCTGCGCGGAGACTCCGGTGTCTGGTGCGCCTGCGGTACCCGCTGCGCCCGGCGAGTAGGGCGGGCCCACCGGGCCTGCCGGGTCCACCGCCGTAGGCGCCGCGCAGGCCGCCGGAGGATCCTGGGTCGCCCCGATCGCGGCTGATGCGCTCCAGAGCCCTTGACACGGGCGGAGTCGCGTCCTTACATTCATCATATGATGAATAACGAGGATTCCTCTTCCGGGGCTCCGGATGAGGGGGCGCCGCCAATGATCGAGCGGATCTCCATCACGATCGAGCGCAGTCTCGCGTCCGGGGCGGCCACTGAGCCCGTCGTCGTCTCCCAGGTGGTCGGCCCGCCCGCGGCGGCGGGCACGACTGCGCCGGCTGCTGCGCCGGCGGCGATGCCCGTGACTCCGGCCGCCCCCAGGCCGGTGGTGGAGGCCTCGGGACTCGTCGTGACTCGCGGGGGCCAGGAGATCCTCCATGGCCTGGACCTGCGGCTGGCGGCCGGATCCGTCACCGGCCTGCTGGGGCCCTCGGGATGCGGGAAGACCACGCTCATGCGCGCGATCGTCGGCGTGCAGCACTACTCGGGCAGGCTCGAGGTTCTCAGCGCCACGCCGGGCAGCACATCGTTGCGGGGCCGCATCGGCTACCTCACCCAGGAGGCCTCGATCTACCGGGACCTGAGCGCCAGGCAGAACGTCGCCTACTTCGCCAGCCTCGCGGGCCCGCGGGCTCGGGGCGTCGACGAGGTCCTGCGGGAGGTGGGCATCGCCGACATCGCTGATCGACTGGTCTCCACCTTCTCCGGCGGGCAGCGCAACCGGGTGTCCCTGGCCTGCGCGCTCGTGGCCGCGCCCGAGCTGCTGGTGCTCGATGAGCCAACCGTCGGACTGGACCCGGTGACCCGTGAGGACCTGTGGGAGGCCTTCCGCCGCATCGCCGCGGGCGGCACGACGATCCTGGTGTCGAGCCACGTCATGGATGAGGCCTTCCGCTGCGACGGCGTGCTGCTCATGCGGGAGGGGTGCATCCTGGCGGACACCACCGCGCCCGAGCTCCTGGCCAGCACTGGAGCCGAGACCCTCGATGACGCCTTCCTCACCATCATCCGCCAGGCGGGGCTCACTGACAGCGCCGCACCCACCGCCACGGTGAGCGCTGCCGCGGCGAGCACTGCGAGCAAGGAGACGAGCCGATGAACCTGCGCACCTATGTCGCCACGGTGCGACGCGTCCTGCTCCAGCTGCTCAACGACAAGCGCACGATCGCCCTCATCCTGGGTGTGCCCGCGCTGCTGGTCACGCTCCTGTACTTCGTCTACAAGGACTACCCGGGCGGGGATGTCCTCTTCGATCGGGTCGCGGTGCAGATGATCGCGATCCTGCCCATGTCCGTCATGTTCCTGGTCACGAGCATCACCATGCTGCAGGAGCGGGTCAGCGGCACCTTGGAGCGCCTGTGGACCACGCCGATGCGCCGAGCCGATCTGCTCATGGGCTATGCGACGGCCTTCACGCTTGTCGCGGTGGGCCAGGCCCTGGCGGTCTCAGCCGTATGCGCCTGGGCGCTGGACGTGACGATCTTGGGGAACTGGGGGTGGGTGATCCTCACTGCCCTGCTCGATGCCTTCGTGGGCGTGGCGATGGGGTTGCTGGTCTCGGCGCTGTCGCGCACGGAGTTCCAGGCGGTGCAGTTCATGCCGCTGCTCATCGGCGTGCAGATCTTCCTGTGCGGGCTGCTCGTTCCCCGCGACCAGCTGCCCGATGCGCTGCAGCCCGTCAGTGATGTGATGCCCATGAGCTGGGCGATCAACGCCGTGAACGAGGTGCGGGCCGGCTCGGAGGTCACCGAGGGCCTTGTCGCGGACATGGGGGTGCTGGCCGTCATCGGCCTGGTGCTGCTTGCGGCAGCGCCGCTGACCATGCCCCGCAAGACCCGCTGAGAGGCGCCGCTAACGTTCCGGTGCCGCGGCTGTGCGGCCTCGCGCTCCCCGCTCTGCTTGGAGCGGAGAGCGCGGCGGATTCGGGGAGCCTCCCCGGGGCCGTAGCCTGATCCCCATGTGGATTGTCTTCGCCTGTGGGGCCGCCTTCTTCGCCGGGGTGACGGCGGTTCTGGCCAAGGCGGGCATCCGGGTCACCGACTCGACCGTGGCCACGGCTGTGCGCACGCCCGTGGTGCTGGCGGGGGCATGGGTGATGGTGCTCGTGGTCGGCTCGCAGGCCGGCCTGGGGCAGATCGACCTGCGCAGCCTGGGGCTGCTGGTGCTCTCGGGCCTGGCGACGGGGGCATCCTGGCTGTGCTACTTCAAGGCGCTCCAGATCGGTGAGGTCTCCAAGGTTGCCCCCATCGACAAGTTCTCCACCGTGGTGACGGTTGTCCTGGCGCTCATCATCCTGGGGGAGCGGCTGAGCCCGGTGGGCGGGGCCGGGGTCCTGCTCATCACCGTGGGCACTGTGCTCATGCTGGAGCGGGAGGATGTCCGGGCTCTGCCCGCGGCCCTGGCCTCTGGCGGCGGATGGCTGGCCTACGCGCTGGGCTCGGCGGTCTTCGCCGCTCTGACGGCGATCCTGGGGAAGATGGGGATCATGGGGGTGGAGTCCAACCTGGGCACGGCGATCCGCACGGCGGTGGTGCTGGTCATGGCCTGGGTGATGGTGGGCGTGACGGGACGCATGCGCCAGGTCAGGCGGATTCCCCGGCGCGAACTGGTGCTCATCCTGGCATCGGGCGTGGCGACCTGCGCCTCCTGGCTCTGCTTCTACCGCGCGCTGCAAGACGGACCGGCCAGCGTGGTGGTGCCCATCGACAAGCTGAGCATCCTGGTGACGGTGGCCTTCTCCGCGCTCGTCCTGCGCGAGCGCCTGAGTGGTCGCTACCTGGCAGGACTGGCCCTGCTGACCGCCGGGACACTCGCGATGGTGCTATGAGGCGAGCGTCGAAGGCCTTGGGCGCATGAGCGCGCCTGCCCGCCTTCACGTCCGACGACGCTTCCCGCTCCAATGCAGGGTGGGGGGCTCCAGGGAGTCTGTGGAAGATATGTCGCACCGCGTTATTGACGAGATGCGTTATGCCTGGCAGGCTGAGGTCGTGATCAGATCGTTTGCGAGTCGCGACACGGAGCTTCTATGGCGTCGCTGGCGCGTTCCTGGGATCGATCCTCGCCTCCAGCGGTCAGCTCTGCGCAAACTGAGGCTTTTGGATGCG
This sequence comes from Actinomyces slackii, assembly GCF_900637295.1. Lineage (NCBI taxonomy): Bacteria > Bacillati > Actinomycetota > Actinomycetes > Actinomycetales > Actinomycetaceae > Actinomyces > Actinomyces slackii. The sequence continues at coordinate 1,965,583 of NZ_LR134363.1, forward strand.
GCGACCAGCCTCAACGATCTGAGAGTTCCTCCAGGCAACCGATTGGAGGCCCTTCGCGGAGACCGCTCTGGGCAACACAGCATCAGAATCAACGACCAGTGGCGCATCTGCTTCGTGTGGACCGCTGCCGGAGTCGAGGAGGTTGACATCGTTGACTACCACTGAACCAACGGACCGGCTGAGCCCGATCCACCCGGGAGAGGTTCTCATGGAGGACTTCCTGGAGGGATTCGTCATCACGCAGCACAAGCTGGCTGTGGCGATCGGCGTTCCACCGCGTCGCATCAATGAGATCGTTCATGGCAAGCGCGCCATCACGGCGGACACGGCGCTGCGCCTGAGCCGCTACTTCGGGACAACGGCGCAGTTCTGGCTCAACCTGCAGACCGCGTACGACCTCGACCTCGCCGAGGAGCGGATCTCCGAGCAGCTCACGGGCATCTCCCCGATCCACGCGGCCTGAGCCGGCCACCGCCGGGCCGCCCCGGGACCGAGGATTGGCGCGGCCGAGGCGCGCCCCGCCCCGCCCCGGTAGTATCGGCTGCGATGACCACATCGCCCATCGAGCCCATCGATCCAGTAGCGCCGCGTCGCGCGCCGCAGACCACCTCCGCACCTGAGCCTCACACCGCCGGCCCGCTCGCCGCGGGCTTCGCACCCGGAGCCCCCTCCGCCCCCACGGCTCCCACTGCCGACCCCGCAACCCAGGCGGCTGTGACCCGCACGCTCATCCTGCCCGAGGACCTCGCACCTGTGCGGCTCCTGGGACCGCGAGACGAGGTCCTGCGCGCTGTGGAGAAGGGCTTCCCGGATATCGACATTCACGTGCGCGGCACCACCGTCACCGTCACCGGCGAGCCCTCCCGCGTCGAGACGGTCGTCATCCTGCTCTCCGAGCTCATCGACGTCGCCCGCGCCGGCACGCCCCTGACCGCTGAGGCCGTCGAGCGCGCCATCGGCCTGCTGGCCGCCGCCGCCCGCCCCGCCGAGGTCCTCACCGACGACATCCTCACCGCCCGTGGCCGCACCGTGCGCCCCAAGTCCCTGGGGCAGAAGGCCTACACCGACGCCATCGACTCCGCCACCATCACCTTCGGCATCGGCCCGGCCGGGACCGGGAAGACCTACCTGGCCATGGCCAAGGCCCTCGACGCCCTGACTCGCAAGCGGGTCTCGCGCATCATCCTGACCCGCCCCGCCGTCGAGGCCGGGGAGAACCTGGGCTTCCTGCCCGGATCCCTGACCGACAAGATCGACCCCTACCTGCGCCCCCTCTACGACGCCCTGCACGACATGATGGAGCCGGACGCCCTGCCCACCCTCATGGCCTCGGGCACCATCGAGGTCGCGCCCCTGGCCTACATGCGCGGCCGCACCCTCAACGATGCCTTCATCATCCTCGACGAGGCGCAGAACACCACCCCCGAGCAGATGAAGATGTTCCTGACCCGCCTGGGGTTCGGCTCCACGATGGTCGTCACCGGGGACATCTCCCAGGTGGACCTGCCCGGGGGACGGACCAGCGGGCTCGTCGTCGTGCGCTCCATCCTGGAGGGCGTGGACGGCATCGCCTTCTGCGAGCTGGGCAGCGCAGACGTGGTGCGCCACCGCCTGGTGGGCCGGATCATCGAGGCCTACGAGAACTACGACGCCCAGATCGCCGCCCGTCAGGCCGCCCGCAGTCGCGGCACCCGCCGCACCGTCCCGGGCCCCCGGCCGGCTCGCACCGCCCACCATGACAGGAGCCGCGCATGAGCACCGAGGTCAACAACGAGACATCCGTGGACATCGACGGCGCCGAGTTCGCGGCACTGGCCGACCACGTCCTGAGGGCCATGCACGTCAATCCGGCCGCCGAGCTCAACATTCTGTTCATCGACCCCGAGCCCATGGCCGAGCTCCACGAGCGCTGGCTCAGCCTGCCCGGCCCCACCGACGTCATGAGCTTCCCCATGGACGAGCTGCGCCCCGGATCGCCTGGCGCCGAGACCCCCGCCGGAACCCTGGGCGACATCGTGCTGTGCCCGCAGGTCGCCGCCGAGCAGGCCCTGGCCGCCGGGCACTCCGCGGTCGAGGAGATGCTCCTGCTGGCCACCCACGGCATCCTCCACCTCCTGGGCTACGACCACGCCGAGCCCGAGGAGAAGAAGGAGATGTTCGCCCTGCAGCGCAAGCTCCTTCTGACCTTCCTCGCGGAGCGCCGCGCGTGAGCGGGATCCCCGTCGCCCTGCTCATCGCCGGCGCCGTCATCGCCCTGGCGCTGGGCACCCTTCTGTCGGCCGGGGAGGCGGCGCTGGCGCGATTCACCCGCGCCGCCGCCGAGGACCTGGCACAGGAGGGGCGCCGCGGGGCCGCCCGCGTCCAGGCGCTGGCCGATCGCCGCGACTCCGCCCTGGCCTCCCTGGCCCTGGTGCGCGTGGCCGTGGACATGATCGTAGCGGTCCTCACCACCTTGGCGGTCGCCGGCCTGGTCCAGCGCTGGTGGCTCGTGCTCATCGTCTCCCTGCTGGCCAACATCCTCCTGCTCGGCGTGGTGGTGGGCCTGTCCCCACGCACCTACGGGCGCCGCAACCCCGCCACCACCCTGCTCACCCTGGGGCCCCTGCTGGCCTGGGTCGACGCCCTGGTCTCGCCCTGGCACCGCCTGGCCGCCCGGCGCCGGCGCGACGCCGCGCCCACCGACGCCGAGGCCCGCGAGGCCGTCAACGAGGACCTGCGCGAGATGATCGACGAGATCGGCGAGTCGGAGTCCATCGAGGACGAGGACCGCCAGATGATGCGCAGCGTCGTCGAGCTGGGCCAGACACTGGTCCGCGAGGTCATGGTCCCGCGCACCGACATGGTCACCATCGACGCCGCCAAGCCCGCCTCGGCCGCCATGCGGCTCTTCGTGCGCTCGGGATACTCGCGGGTGCCCGTCATCGGGGAGGACGCCGACGACGTGCGCGGCATCCTCTACCTCAAGGACGTCCTGCGCCGCCTGGCCGCCCACCCCGAGCACGAGGATCACCCCGTGGCCTCCTTCGTGCGCGAGGCCGAGTACGTCCCGGAGACCAAGCTGGCCGACGACCTCCTGCGCGAGATGCAGACCGGCCGCTTCCACATGGCCCTGGCCGTGGACGAGTACGGCGGCACCGCCGGGCTCATCACCATGGAGGACCTCCTGGAGGAGGTCGTCGGGGAGCTCACCGATGAGCACGACCCCGAGCTTCCCGAGGTCGCCCAGGTCGCGCCCGGCCGCTACCGGGTCCCGGCACGCCTGGCCCTGGACGAGCTCGGCGCCCTGTTCGACCTGGAGATCGAGGACGACGACGTCGAGACCGCCGGCGGCCTGCTGACCAAGGCCATCGGCCGGGTCCCCCTGCCCGGGGCCACAGGCGATATCCAGGGTCTGCGCCTCCAGGCCGAGGATGTCGCCGGGCGGCGGCGCCAGGTCTCCACCCTCATCGCATCCCGCACTCCCGACCACGACAAGGACACCGATGACTGAGCCCACCGAGCGCCCTGAGCCCCCACAGCCCTCAGGGCTCACCGAGCCCGCCCTGGAGGCCGTCCAGGTCCCGGCGCCGGGCGATGCCCCGACGCCGCAGCCCCCCGCGGCTGCCCCGTCTCCGGCCCCGACCCCCATCCGCTTCCCCTCCGATGCCGAGCTCATGGACGGCCCCAACGCCCTGGAGGATGAGGACTGGGAGGACGGCGAGGACGGTGAGGACAGGGAGAACAGGGAGAACAGCCCCGGCAGCGCCGAGGGCGGCCTGGCCTCGGCGCGCGTCAGCGTCCAGATCCCGGACTACCCCGAGGACTTCCGGGCCGGCTTCGCCTGCTTCGTGGGCAGGCCCAATGCCGGCAAGTCCACGCTGACCAACGCCCTGGTGGGCACCAAGGTCGCCATCACCTCCGGGCGCCCCCAGACCACCCGGCACAACGTGCGCGGCGTCGTCCACCGCCCCACCGCCCAGCTCGTCCTGGTCGACACCCCCGGGCTGCACCGGCCCAAGACCCTGCTGGGCAAGCGCCTCAACGACCTGGTGCGCCAGACCCTGGCGGATGTCGACGTCGTGGCCATGTGCATCCCGGCCGACGAGAAGGTCGGCCCCGGGGACCGATTCATCGCCCGCGACCTGGCCGACCTGCGCACCCCCGTCGTCGCCGTGGTCACCAAGGCCGACACGGTCAGCCGTGAGGCCTTGGCCGCCCAGCTCCTGGCAGTCGACGCCCTGGGGGACTGGGCGGACATCGTCCCGGTCTCGGCCAAGAGCGGCGAGCAGATCGACGTGCTCGAGGAGGTTTTCGTCGGTCATCTGCCACTCTCCCCGCCCCTCTACCCCACGGGGGAGATCACCGATGAGCCCCAGGAGGTCATGATCGCCGAGCTCGTGCGCGAGGCCGCCCTGGAGGGCGTGCGCGACGAGCTGCCCCACTCCCTGGCCGTCGTCGTCGACGAGATCGCCGACCCCAGGGACACCAGCCGCGAGGCCGGCCTGGTCAAGGGCACCGGCCAGCGCCTCCAGGTGCGCGTCTCCCTCGTGGTTGAGCGGGACTCCCAGAAGGCCATCGTCATCGGCCGATCCGGTGCCCGCCTCAAGGAGGTGGGCGTGCGCGCCCGCCAGGGAATCGAGAGGCTGCTGGGGCGCAAGGTCTACCTCGACCTGCACGTGCGCACCGCCAAGGACTGGCAGTCCGACCCCAAGGCCCTGGCGCGCCTCGGATTCTGATCCCCATTCGAGCCCCGGCCCCGGATCGGGGGCGTCGCGGCGGGCGACTCGCGGCGCGGATGCGCTGCGAACAAGGGCTGTGATGACGCACACTATAAGGTGGTCTCCGCTGCTGCTCCAGGCCAGCTCAGCATCATTCCCTGATACGAATGGAAGCGCACACGATGACAACGACGTCACCCCGCCCAGCCCCCAGCACCGACCCTCGGCCATGCCCGGATGAGCTCTGGGAGCTCGGCCAACGGGCCGTGGCCCGTGCCCGGCGCTGGGCCAACGCCTCCGCCTCCCTGCCGGTGCCGCGCACCGCCGCCCTCCTGTCGCGCATCCTGGCCGACCCCGAGGGCCTGGAGTTCACCACGCGCTTCGTCGACGACGTCGTGCGGCCCGCCGACCTGGAGGTGGCCGGGCGCGCCCTGCAGCGCCTGGCCTCTAGGCGCACCGACTTCCTTCCCCCCGCGCTGGCCGCCGCCATGGGCCTGGGGGGCACGGCCTCGCGCCTGGCCCCCTCGGTCGTGGCCGCGGCCGCCAGGCGCACCTTCCGCGAGATCGTCGGGGACCTCGTCGTCGACGCCACCGACAAGCGCCTGGGCTCAGCCCTGGCCCGCCTGCGCAAGGACGGCAACCGCCTCAACGTCAACCTCCTGGGAGAGGCCGTCCTGGGCGAGCAGGAGGCGGCCCGGCGACTGACCGCCGTGGCCGACCTGGTATGCCGCCAGGACGTGGACTACGTCTCGGTCAAGGTCTCGGCCGTCACCGGGCCCCACAACCCCTGGGGCTTCGACGAGGTGGTGGCCCACGGCGCGCAGGCTCTCAGCCCCCTCTACCGCCTGGCCCGTGACCACGGCACCTTCATCAACCTGGACATGGAGGACTACAAGGACCTCGACCTGACCCTGGCGGTCTTCACCTCCATCCTGAGCCAGGAGGACCTGCGCGACTACGAGGCCGGCATCGTCCTGCAGGCCTACCTGCCGGACTCCCTGGACGCCATGCAGCGCCTCCAGGCCTGGGCCGCCCAGCGCCGAGCCGCCGGCGGAGCCCCCATCAAGGTGCGCGTGGTCAAGGGGGCCAACCTGGCCATGGAGGCCGTCGACGCCCAGATCCACGGCTGGCCCATGACCACCTGGCCCACCAAGCAGGCCACCGACACCAACTACAAGCGCATCCTGGAGTGGGCCATGACTCCGGAGCGCACCGAGGCGGTGCGCCTGGGGGTGGCCGGTCAGAACCTCTTCGACATCGCCCTGGCCTATGAGATGAGGGACCAGCGCGGCCTGGCCCACGGCAGCGCCGTCGAGTTCGAGATGCTCTCGGGCATGGCCACGGGCCTGGCCGAGGTGGTGCGCCGCGACGTGGGCCAGCTCCTGCTCTACGTGCCGGTGGTCTCGCCCACGGAGTTCGACGTGGCCATCGCCTACCTGGTGCGCCGCCTGGAGGAGAACTCCGCCCCCGAGAACTTCATGTCCGGGGTCTTCGACATCGCCTCCGACGAGGCCGTCTTCAACCGCGAGCGCGACCGCTTCCTGGCCTCCCTGGCCGACGTCGACCCCACCGCGCCGCTGCCCGCCCCGCGCCGCGGCCAGAACCGGCTGGCGGAGCAGGCGGGGCAGGCCTACCAGCTGCCGCAGGCCGGCCCCGAGGACGCTCGCCGTCCCTTCGTCTCCACCCCGGACTCCGACCCGGCCCTGGCCGACAACCGCCAGTGGGCCCGTGCCATCGCCGCCGCGGTGCCCTCCAGTCAGCGCGGCGCGCAGGCCGTGGCCTCGGGGGCGGCGCGCCTGAGCACCACCCAGGCCGTGGACGCCGCCGTCGAGCTGGTGCGGGAGGCCGCCGCCGGCTGGGCGGGGCTGGGCGCCGAGAAGCGGGCCGCCATCGTGCACCGGGCGGGCGATGTCCTGGCCCGCCGGCGCGGCGAGCTCATCGAGGTGGCGGCCAGCGAGGCGGGCAAGACCATCGACCAGTCCGACCCAGAGGTCTCCGAGGCCATCGACTTCTGCCACCACTACGCGCAGATGAGCCTGGAGCTGGAGAGCCCGGAGTACCTGGCGGGGGCGCGCTTCGTGCCCTCCCGGCTGACGGTGGTGGCCTCGCCCTGGAACTTCCCCCTGGCGATCCCGGTGGGGGGAGTGGCGGCCGCCCTGGCCACCGGCAGCGGCGTCATCCTCAAGCCCGCCCCGCCGGCCAAGCGCTGCGCCGCCGAGCTGGTGGCCGCCTTCCATGAGGCGGGGATCCCCTCCGATGTCCTCATGCTGGCCCCCATCGACGACGGCGAGACCTCCCGGCACCTGGTGACCCACCCCGGTGCGGACCGGGTGATCCTCACCGGCTCCTACGACACCGCCCGCCTCTTCCGCTCCTGGAAGACCGACATGCACCTGCTGGGGGAGACCAGCGGCAAGAACGCCATCATCGTCACCCCCTCGGCGGACCCGGACCTGGCGGTGCGCGACACGGTGGCCTCGGCCTTCGCGCATGCCGGGCAGAAGTGCTCGGCCTCCTCACTGCTCATCCTGGTGGGCTCCGCGGGGCGCTCGGAGCGGATCGCCCGCCAGCTCGTCGATGCCACCGCCTCCCTGACGGTGGCCGGCCCCGAGCGCCTGGACTCCCAGGTGGGGCCCGTCGTCGTGGCCGATGAGCCCAAGGCGCTGCGGGGCCTGACCACGCTGGGCCCGGGGGAGCACTGGGTGCTGCGGCCCCGCCACCTGGGGGGAGGGCTCTGGCGGCCCGGCATTCGGGCGGGGGTGGTGCCCGGCAGTGAGTTCCACCTCACCGAGTACTTCGCCCCGGTTCTGGGGGTGATGCGCGTGGACACCCTCCAGGAGGCCATTGAGGCCGTCAACGCCGTCGACTACGGGCTGACCTCCGGCCTGCAGACCCTGGATGCCGAGGAGCTGGACCAGTGGCTGGAGGAGGTCCAGGCCGGCAACCTCTACGTCAATCGCGGCATCACCGGGGCCATCGTGCGCCGCCAGCCCTTCGGCGGGTGGAAGCGCTCGGCCATCGGCTCGACCACCAAGGCGGGAGGGCCCAGCTACCTGTTGGGGCTGGGGGACCTGGTCGCCGGGGACCGCGGCGCCCTGGCCGATCTGGAGATCGGCCCAGTCGACCCGGGCGTCGCCGGGCTCTTCGAGGCCGTGCGCCGCGACCTGCCCGATGAGGAGCTGTGCTTCCTGCGGGCGGCGTTGGCTGCGGACCAGCGGGCCTGGCAGGCCTCCTACGGCCAGTCCCGCGATGTCACGGGACTGGCCTGCGAGCGCAATGTGCTGCGCTACCGGCCCGGTCAGGTCATCATCCGGGCCCACGAGGGGACCGCTGCGGCAGATCTCGTCCGCGTCCTGGCCGCGGGAGTTCTCAGCCGCGCCAGCCTCCTGGTCTCGGTGCCCGAGCCCCTGAGCCCCTCGCTGCGCGGCGCCCTGAGCGCCGCTCAGGTCGACACGGTGGTGGAGATGCCCGTGGTGTGGCAGGCCAGGCTCGCCGATCTGGCGGCATCGGGCCAGCTGGGTGCGTGGGTGCGCATCCTGGGACCGCGCGAGCAGAGCCCGCAGGAGCGCTGGGCGCAGGCCTCCCAGGTCACTGGGGGCAGCCCGGATGTGGCGCTGTACACCGGTGAGGTCACGGCCTGCCCTCACAGCGAGCTGCTTCCCTTCCTGCGCGAGCAGGCGGTGTCCATCACCACCCACCGCTTCGGCACGCCCTTCGACCTGGCCGCTGGGATCCTGTGACCGGATCAGCGCCGGCGGGCAGGCCCGGGTCTGCCCGCCGACCTGCGCTGATAAAAGGGATCGGGCGCGGTGCCTGTAGGGTGTGGCCATGCCTATCTCCCCAGGAGAATCCCTCACCGCACCGGCTCGCAGGGCATGATGCGGCTCGACTCGCTGACAGGCCTGCGCTGGTGGGCGGCCTTCGCCGTCTTCCTGTACCACATGAAGAACCTCGCCCCGGTGCCGCTCCTGGGCGAGGTCGCCCGCTTCGGCAACCACGGCGTCGCCTTCTTCTTCGTCCTGTCGGGCTTCGTGCTGACCTGGTCGGCGGGCACCGGCGGGACCACGGTCCGCAACTTCTACTGGCGCCGCTTCGCCCGCATCTACCCCGCCCACGTCGTCGCCCTCATCCTGGCGATCCCCGTGTTCTACTCCCTGGCGCCCGACCCCGGCCAGCCCTGGGTCAAGACGCTGTCCATCGCTCCACTGCTGCTGTCCCTGGTGCTGCTGCAGAGCTGGTCCAGCGACCCGGTCATCCTCTTCTCCGGGAATCCAGCGGCCTGGACCCTCGGCGTGGAGGCCTTCTTCTACCTCCTCCACCCCTGGGGGAACCTGGTCCTGCGCAGGACGGGCAGGCGCGGGGCGCTCGTCGTGCTCGCGGCAGTCATCGCCGTCATCATGGCTCACCGCCTGGCCGCCCTCCACGATGAGGCGGGGGCACTGGCCCAGCTCCCGACGCCGGTGGCCCGGCTCGGCGAGTTCGCCCTGGGGATGGTGGTCGCGCGCCTGGTCCAGCTGGGCGCGGGCCGCTGGGTGCGCCCGTGGCTGGGCTACGGCGCGCTCCTGGCCTTCATCGCGTGGTGCGTCCTGTCCCGCCGCCACGGCTGGGCCGACGCCTGGTCCCTGGCCGCCCAACGATTCGAGCTCCAGGTGCTCGCCGTCCTGTTCGCCCTGCTCATCCTGGGCATCGCCAACCGCGACCTGGCTCAGGGCCGCTCCTGGCTCCGCCACCGCCTGATGGTCAGGCTGGGGGCCTGGTCCTTCGCCTTCTACCTGGTGCACGCCACCGTCATGTACACGGTGCGCGACGTCGTCGGCTTCCAGTCCGAGAGCGTGGGGAACCTCCTGTGGTACCCGCCGGTCCTGGCGATCGCCCTGGCCCTGGCGTGGGCCCTGTACAGGTTCATCGAGCACCCGGTTGAGCGGCGCATGCGCCACTGGGGCAACGCCCATCTGGCCTGAGCGGCCTCGTCTCGCCCCCGCCTCATATCAGGCGGGGGAATTCCTCCAGGGAGAACACGGACTCCACGGGCACGTCGAAGTACCGGGCGATGCGCAGCGCCAGGTGCAGCGAGGGCGCGTACTCGCCGCGCTCCAGGTAGCCGACCGTCTGGTAGTGCACGCCCAGTGCCTCGGCCAGCTCCCGGCGGGAGACCTTCCGGTCGGTGCGCAGCAGGGCGATCCGGTTGTGGACGGACTCCTCGCTCATCACAGGCCTGACTGGGTGCGGAGCTGGGACTGCATACGGGCCAGGTTACCGATGCTCTCCTTGCGGAAGGAGTAGCGCACGATGAAGGGCGTGCAGGCGAAGCCCACCACGGCCCAGGCCAGGAGCACTCCCAGGGCGAGCATCGGGTGGAAGGCCCCGCCGATCTCCCAGGACGGGTCTCCGACCAGCGCCCACCGGCTCAGGTGACCGGCCCAGTAGGTGGGCAGCACCTGCTGGATGACCTGCAGCCAGGTGGGAAGCTGCGACAGGGGGAAGACGAATCCACCGGTGAGCACGACGGCGGTGATCGCCAGCAGGGCGAGCACCATGGAGTACACGCCCCGGACGAGGGAGGCGATCACGAAGCCCAACGGCGCGGAGGCGGCCGAGCCGAGCAGGATGAGGGGCAGGCAGATCAGAGCCTGCATCGGGGTGACCGGCAGCGAGCGCACGGCCAGGAGGATCCCGAGCAGGACCGTGCCCTGGATGATCAGCATCTGGGTCAGCGCCGTGATCAGCTTGCCCAGTGCCCACACCAGCGGGCCGTGGGGGAGGACCCGCACCCGCACCAGCGCGCCGCCGATCCGGTCGGTGTAGGCCTCGCTGACGATCTGCAGGGAGATGAAGCCGCTGGTGGCGCCCACAGCGCTGGCGGCCAGCATGGCGCCGAACGGCAGTGAGGTGCCCTCAATGGGCTTCTGGTCCAGCACGCCGATCACCACGAAGACTCCCGCTGAGGCGAGGATGGAGAAGGCTCCACTGCCCAGGATGATGGGGCGCAGGTCGCCGATGACCTGACGGACGACGGCGCGGGCGATGGCCGGTGCTGTGCTCATGACTCCTCCTTGCGTACGAGGGCCAGGTAGGTCTCCTCGAGGGTGGGGCGGGTGATGGTGAGGTCGCTGATGGTCTCCAGGTCGAGGGCGGACACGAAGCGCTCCGGGTCGGAGGTGGAGTGGACGTGGCGCTCGCCGTCCTGACTCCAGGTGACCTCGGCGTCGTGGGCCAGGCCCTCGCGCAGCTCGGTGACGGTGCCGTCGGCCAGGATCCGGCCCTGGCTCATGATGAGGACCCGTGAGGCGATCCGCTCGGCCTCCGCCAGGTCGTGGGTGGTCATCAGGACGGCGCCCGCGTCGTCGACCCGGTCGAGGATGACCTCGTGGAGGCGGGACTTGGACACGGGGTCCAGGCCGGTGGTGGGCTCATCGAGGATGAGGACCTCGGGGCGGGCGATGAGGGCGGCGGCCATATCGATGGAGCGCCGCTGCCCGCCGGACAGTCGCGACAGGCGGGTGGTGGCCTTGTCGGCGAGTCCGACGGCCTCCAGGGCCTCGGGCACGCTCAGCAGCTCCGATGCCCTGACGGTGGTGGCGTGCATGGCTCGCACCCACTCCAGCTGGTCGGCCACCCGCCACTTGGCGTGGTCCGACCAGTTCTGCTGGACCAGGCCCACGCGCGACCAGAAGCGGGCGCCGGCGCGGCGAGGATCGGTTCCCAGGACCTCAACGGTGCCGGCCCCCGGGGTGAGAGAGCCCAGGAGGTTCTCCACCAGCGTCGTCTTGCCGACCCCGTTGGGCCCCAGCAGGCAGACGACCTCCCCTGCCCGGATGCTCAGATCAACGCCCCGCAGGACCGGGGTGGCGCCGTAGGAGAACTCCAGGTTCTCCGTGGAGATGACGCACGGCATCGTGCCTCCTTGAGTGTCAGTAGGTGCACATCTAAATGTAGTAGACATACTATCTCATGTCGAACTAGTTCGCTGACTGAATGGCTGCCATGCACCGGTCTCAGTGCGTTGCGACCTGCGCACCGCCCTGAATTGCGATAGCGTCGCCCCCGTGCGAGCGATAGGAGCCACCCCTTGCTCGGCGGCGCGTCCGCAGAGCCTGCTGCTTAGTCGCCGCGGCGGGGCCTGACAGGCCGGCACCCCGACCGCGGCTCTTCGTGCTGCCAGCCGCCGGGCGCCCAGGATCGCCCGACCGCCACCACTGACTCAGGAACCACTATGCGCACCGCACCCCCCGCACCTCAGCAGCCCTCCGGCATGCCCTACGCCAAGTACCTCCCCTTCGTCGAGACCCTCGCCACGGACCTGCCGGACCGCACCTGGCCCACTCGTCGCATCACCCAGGCCCCCCGCTGGCTGTCCACCGACCTGCGCGACGGCAACCAGTCCCTCATCGAGCCCATGGGGCCGGCCGCCAAGCGCGCCATCTTCGACCTGCTCGTGGGCATGGGCTTCAAGGAGATCGAGATCGGCTTCCCGGCCGCCTCCCAGACCGACTACGACTTCGTGCGCTCCCTGGTCGATGACGACGCCATCCCGGCCGACGTCACCATCTCCGTGCTCACCCAGTCCCGCGGCGACCTCATCGACCGCACCCTGGATGCCTGCGTGGGCATCCCGCGGGCCACCATCCACCTCTACAACGCCGTGGCCCCCCTCTTCCGCGACGTCGTCTTCCGCATGGACCGCGGCCAGGTCCGCGACCTGGCCGTCGAGGGCACCCGCCAGGTCATGGCCCGAGCCGAGAAGGTCCTGGGGGAGGAGACGATCGTCGGCTTCGAGTACTCCCCGGAGATCTTCGTGGACACCGAGCGCGAGTACGCCCTGGAGGTGTGCAGCGCCGTCATGGACGTGTGGGAGCCCGGCCAGGGCCGCGAGATCATCCTCAACCTGCCCGCCACGGTCGAGCGCGCCACCCCCAATGTCTACGCCGACCAGATCGAGTGGATGAGCCGCAACCTGCCCCACCGCGAGCATGTGTGCCTGTCCCTGCACAACCACAACGACCGCGGCTCGGGCGTGGCCGCCACCGAGCTGGGCCTGCTGGCCGGCGGCCAGCGGGTCGAGGGCTGCCTGTTCGGCCATGGCGAGCGCACCGGCAACGTGGACCTGGTGACCCTGGCCCTCAACCTGTTCAGCCAGGGAGTCGACCCCATGCTGGACATCTCCGACATCGACCACATCCGCCGCACCGTGGAGCAGGCCACCGGCATGGATGTGCCCCCGCGCACCCCCTACTCCGGCGACCTGGTCTACACCTCCTTCTCCGGCTCCCACCAGGACGCCATCAAGAAGGGATTCGCCGCCCGCGCCGCCAAGGTCCAGGCCCAGCGCGATCAGGGCCTGGATGAGGCGGCGGCCGAGACCGCCGTGCCCTGGCAGATGCCCTACCTGCCCATCGACCCCCACGATGTGGGGCGCTCCTACGAGGCCGTGGTGCGCGTCAACTCCCAGTCCGGGAAGGGGGGCGTGGCCTACCTGCTGGGCGCCACCCGCAAGCTCGACCTGCCGCGCCGCCTGCAGATCGAGTTCTCCCGGATCGTCCAGCGCCACACCGACACCTACGGCGGGGAGGTGGATGCCATGACCCTGTGGCGCATCTTCGCCGATGAGTACCTCCCCGCCCACGGCGCCCACGACTCCGAGGGCCTGGACGGGCTGGAGCCGTGGGGCCGCTACGAGTTGGCGGGGGCGACCCTGACCTCGGCGGGCTCGGGCCAGGACTCCGAGCTGACGGTCACCATCAGGGACTCCGGCCAGGAGACGACCCTGACCGCGCAGGGCAGCGGCCCCGTGGACGCCTTCGTCACCGCCCTGGAGACCACCGGCATCCAGGTGCGCATCCTGGACTACGCCGAGCACGCCCTGAGCCAGGGGCGCGACGCGCAGGCCGCCTCCTATGTGGAGTGCGAGGTCGGTGGGCAAGTCCTGTGGGGCGTGGGCATCGACGCCTCCATCACCACCGCCTCCTTCAAGGCCATCATCTCGGCCGTCAACCGCGCCCTGCGCTGAGGGCGGACCGGCCCGACGGCGATGCGCCTCGCCGTCGGGCCGACGTGGCAGACTGTGGGGGTGACGAGCAGGCTCTACCGGGACGAGGCCGTGGTCCTGCGCACCTACAGGCTGGGGGAGGCCGACCGCATCATCGTCATGCTCTCGCGCCACCACGGCCAGGTCAGGGCCGTCGCCAAGGGGGTGCGGCGCACCTCCTCGCGCTTCGGGGCGCGCCTGGAGCCCTTCTCCATGATCGACGTCCAGCTCCACGCCGGACGCGGGCTGGACACCGTCACCCAGGTGGAGACCATCGACCCCTTCGGGCGGGCCATCGCCTCCGACTACGCCATGTTCACCTGCGCCTCGACCATGGTGGAGACCGCCGAGCGACTCAGCGCCGACAACGGCGACCTGGGCACCGACTCCAGCCCCCAGCAGTACCTGCTGCTGGCCGGCGCCCTGGCCGCCATGTCCCACCGGCGCCACGCCCCCGGACTCATCCTGGACTCCTACCTGCTGCGCTCCCTGGCCCTGGCGGGCTGGGCCCCCTCCTGCTACGACTGCGCCATCTGCGGCTCGCCCGGCCCCCACGCGGCCTTCCACATCCAGGCCGGCGGCGCGGTGTGCGAGAACTGCCGCTCGGCCGGGGCCGTGGCGGTGGAGGCGGGGGCCATGGTCCTGCTGGGGGCGCTGCTCTCCGGCGACTGGGCGGTGGCCGACGCCTCCGGTCAGCGGGAGCGCTCACAGGCCTCCGGGCTAGTCTCGGCCTACGCGACCTGGCACCTGGAGCGCCGACTGCGCTCCCTGGCACTTGTGGAAAGGGCATGAGCCGTGGCAGACAACACTGATCAGCCGCTGAACGCGGGCAGCGATGACCAGCCCGTCGACGATGAGCGCTCCGAGGAGGCGGCCCTGGCCCATCCGCTGCCCGATCTGACCTACAGCGGCCCCACCCCCCTTCACCGCCCGGGCCTCATCCCCCCGGCCCTGGACCCCAAGGCCCTGCCCGCGCATGTGGCCATGGTCATGGACGGCAACGGCCGGTGGGCCAACGCCCGCAACCTGCCGCGCACCGAGGGGCACCGCGCCGGCGAGGCCAATCTCATGGACGTGGTGGCCGGGGCCGTGGAGCTGGGGATCCAGGAGGTCAGCGCCTACGCCTTCTCCACGGAGAACTGGAAGCGCTCCCCGGCCGAGGTCCGCTTCATCATGGGCTTCGCCCGCACGGTTCTGCGGGCCCAGCGCGACCAGCTCAACTCCTGGGGCGTGCGCGTGCGCTGGGTGGGACGCTCCCCGCGCCTGTGGCGCTCCGTGCTCGGCGAGCTGCGCGAGGCCGAGCGCCTCACCGCCTCCAACACGCGCCTGACCCTCAACATGTGCATCAACTACGGGGGGCGCGCCGAGATCGCCGACGCCGCCAGGGCGATCGCCGAGGACGTGTCCGCCGGCCGGCTCAAGGCCTCGGCCATCAACGAGACGATCTTCCAGCACTACCTGTACTCGCCGACCATGCGGGACGTGGACCTGTTCATCCGCACCGGCGGGGAGCAGCGCACCTCGAACTTCCTCATGTGGTCCTCGGCCTACGCCGAACTGTACTTCTCCGACCTGGCCTGGCCGGACTTCAACAGGGCCGAGTTCTGGCGGGCCTGCGAGGCCTACGTCAACCGCGAGCGCCGCTTCGGCGGAGCCATCGACCGCGTGGCGCCCTGAGAGGCGGGAGCGCCGGTCTGCGTGGCAGACGAGTGTTTGCGTCGATGACGAGGGTTCGCGTCATCGCACTGAGGTTGGCACAGGGGTGAATGACGCAGACCATCGTCTGGTACGCAAAGTCACGTCCGGTACGCGAAGGCGCGCCTGCGAGGCGCGGGGATGAGACCCGTCTCGAGCAAGTACTACGTGTACTACGCGGTGGGAGCCGAGCAGGAGGCGCACAGGCCGAAGAACTCCGCCGTGTGCACCATGGAGGTGAATCCGTGCTCCCTCGAGACCCTCTCGATCCAGGCCTCCAGCTCCCCGCCGGCGACCTCCACGGTGCGCCCGCAGCTGCGGCACACGATGTGGTGGTGGTGCTCGCTGCCCGCGCAGGCCCGGTAGAGCAGTTCGCCGTCGGCGCTGCGCAGCTGGTCGACCTGCCCGGACTCCGCCAGGGCCTGCAGGTTGCGGTAGACGGTGGCCAGGCCCACCCGGGTGCCCTCCGCGTCCAGGGCGGAGTGGATCTGCTGAGCGGAGCGGAACTCATCGGTGCGCTCCAGGATGTCGACCACGGCCGCTCTCTGGCGGGTGGAGCGGCGGGCGGACCTCTCGGTCATCGGCTGGCCTCCTGACGGTGACGTTCCCGGCTGACCAACCGTACCGCTCCCGAGCCGATCGCGACGGCTGCGTAGGCCCCCACAAGCAGGACCACGATCATCGCCCCGGGGGACAGGGCCCAGACGTAGGTGATGACCAGGCCGCTGACGCAGGCCGCCACCCCCAGGCCCATGGCCAGGTGCATGGTACGGGTGAAGGAGCGGCAGACCAGCTGGGCGATGGCCACCGGCACGATCATGACCGCCGAGACCATGAGCGCCCCCACCACCCGCATGGACACCGAGACCGTCAGGGCCGCCACCACGGCGATGAGGATGTTGAGCGCCCCGGTGGGCAGGCCGCAGGATCGGGCGAACTCCTCGTCATGGCACAGGGCGAACAGGGGACCGCGCAGCCCCAGGCCCACGATGAGGACCCCTGCCGCCAGGATGATGGTGAACCAGGCGTCGGACACCGAGACCGTGGAGATGGAGCCGAACAGGTAGGCGTTGAGGTTGGTGGTCGTCCCCCCGGCGAGCTTGATGAGCACCGCGCCTCCGGCGATGCCCCCGTAGAACAGCAGCGCCAGGGCCACGTCCCCGCGGGTGCGGCCCCGGGCCCGGATGACCTCGATGACCACCGCGCCCACGATGCTGGCGATGATCGCCCCGGGGATGGCCAGCGCGTCGCGCGGCGTGGCGTGGGCCGCCGCCCCGGCCAGCCAGCCCAGGGCGATGCCCGTCAGGGCGATATGCCCGATCCCGTCACCCAGCAGCGCCAGGCCGCGCTGGACCAGGTAGGTGCCCACCACGGGCGCGGCCAGTCCCACCAGAACGGCCACGATGAAGGCCCGCTGCATCAGGGGGCTGGCGAGCATCTGGGCGAGGTCGGCCAGCATCAGCGGGGCTCCTGTCGGACGGGGTCGGCGCTCAGCGCCGGGGCGCGGTGCTGAGCGGGGCCGGTGGGGCCGTGGAGGTGCTGGTGCTCACAGTCCTCGGCCGTGTCATGGCCGAGCTCGGCATGACGGGAGTGGTCGTGATGGGCCGGCAGGACCCGGTGGGCCGGCACGTCCATCACCACGCGCCCGTCGGCCAGGACCACGGCCCGCTCCACGACCTCGGCCAGCTCGCCCATCTCGTGGAGCACGGTCACCAGGGTCAGGCCCCGGGAGCGCAGATCGGCCAGGATGGCGGCCAGGGACTCGCGGCTGGCCCGGTCGATGCCGGCCAGGGGCTCATCGAGGATGAGCAGCTCGGGGGACCGCACCAGGGCCCGGGCGATGAGGACGCGCTGGGCCTGGCCCCCGGAGAGGACCTGGACGTGGTCGCCGGCGCGATCGGCCAGCCCGACGGCGTCGAGGGCCTCCATGGCGCGCTGGGCCGCCCGCCGGCCCCGATCCGCCCAGGGGCGGGTGGGCCCCAGCAGCCCGGAGCGCACCACCTCCAGGGCGGTGGCCGGAACGCCGGAGGAGGCCGTCACCCGCTGGGGCACGTAGCCCACGCGGTCCCATGCCACATCGCGGCGACGGCGCACCGGAGTCCCCAGGAGCCTGACCGTCCCGCCGACCAGGGGGACCAGCCCCAGGACGGTTTTGACCAGCGTGGACTTCCCCGAGCCGTTGGCCCCCAGCAGGGCCACGGATTCCCCCGGGCCCACCTGCAGGTCGACGCCGTCGAGAATCAGGCTCGATCCCAGGACCACGCTGGCCTGGCTCACCTCGACGGGCGCGGCGCCAGTGGCGTCAGTGGCATCAGCGGCGCTCCGGGCCCTGTCGGGGCTTTCGGCGCAGCGCGGCGACGCCGCCCGCGGGTGGTCGGGCGGCGTCGCGTCACGGGGGGACGGGCTCATCAGCGGTGGGGCCTCACCGGCATCCCAGCCCAGTCTTGAGAGCCTCAAGATTGGCGGTCATGGCGTCAATATAGTCGCCCTTCTCGGGGGCCGACTCCAAGGGGCTCAGCACGGCGGTCGTGGCGCCGGTCTCAGCCGCCAGGGCCTCGGCGGTCTTGGGCGAGACGAGCTCCTCGGTGAAGATCGTCGTCGTGCCGGTGTCCTGGACCACCTTCTTGACAGCGGCCAGCTCGGCGGGGCTGGGCTCGGACTCCGGGTCGAGGCCGGAGATGGAGGCCTGGGTCAGGCCGTAGCGCTCGGTGAGGTAGCCGAAGGCCGCGTGGGTGGTCACCACGGTGGTGCGCTCGCAGGTCTTCAGGCCGTCGCCGTAGTTGGTGTCCAGCGCGCCCAGGGAGGTGATGACCGTGTCCAGGTTCGCCTTGTAGTCCGCGGCGTGATCGGGGTCGGCCTTGGACAGGGCCGCCTCAACGGCCTGGGCCGCGGCGGTCATGCGCTCGGGGTCGAGCCAGAAATGCGGGTCCAGGGCCTCGTGGGAGTCCTCATCATGGGCCTGCGCGGAGGGCGTGGCGCTCTGGGCGGGGGCGGCCTCGTCCTCGTGATCCCCATGATCCCCATGATCCCCATGCCCCTCCTCGCCCTCGTGGGAGTGGTCATCATCGTGGGCGTGGGCGGAGGGCTCCTGGGAGGCTTGCGGGTCCTCCTCGCCGTGGTCGCCGTGATCGTGGTGGTGCTCGCCGACGCCCTCGTGGTGGACCAGGTTGGCGGCCGGCCCCAGGTCCAGGACGGTGGGGCCCGAGACCTGGGCGACGGCCTCGTCCAGGGAGGGCTGGAAGCCGGGGACGTAGGCGATGAGCGAGGCCTGGCCCAGGGCGGTGACGTCCTTGGGGGACAGCTCGTAGTCGTGGGGCTCGGCATTGGGCGGGGTCACCGAGGTGACGGTGACATGCTCCCCGCCCACGGCCTGGACCAGGTAGGTGATGGGGTAGAAGGAGGTCGAGACGGCGACCTTGCCGTCGGCCCCGGCCCCCGAGGAGCCGGATCCTCCCAGGGCGGAGCAGGCCGTCAGGGCCGCGGCCAGGGACAGGGCCGCCAGTGCTGCCAGGGGGCGGCGCAGCCGGCGCGATGAGTGAGAGGCAGATGTCTTCATGGGAATCATTCTCAACCTGTGCGCGGCCGAGGGTCAAGCACGGCGTGCCCACCCCGCCCGGGGCACCGCATAGACTGGCCGCACTCGTCCCCGCCAACCAGGTGGGGCCACGACGACCCCTGAGGAGAATTCCGGTGGCACAGACCCCCTCACGACTCGACGCCGTCATCAACCTGGCCAAGCGCCGCGGCTTCGTCTTCCCCTGCGGCGAGATCTACGGCGGCACCCGCTCCGCCTGGGACTACGGGCCGCTGGGGGTGGAGCTCAAGGAGAACATCAAGCGCCAGTGGTGGCAGTACATGGTCCGCTCGCGCGACGACGTCGTGGGCCTGGACTCCTCAGTCATCCTCCCGCGCGAGGTGTGGGTGGCCTCCGGTCACGTCCAGGCCTTCACCGACCCGCTCGTGGAGTCCCTCCACACCCACAGGCGCTACCGCGCCGACCAGCTCATCGAGGAGTACGCCGAGCGCAAGGGCCTGGACCCCGAGACGGTGACCCTGGACCAGGTTCCCGACCCGGTCACCGGCCAGGCCGGCTCGTGGACCGAGCCGCGCTCCTTCTCCGGCCTGCTCAAGACCTACCTGGGCCCGGTCGACGACGAGTCCGGCCTGCACTACCTGCGCCCCGAGACCGCCCAGGGCATCTTCGTCAACTTCACCAATGTCATGAGCGCGGCCCGCAAGAAGCCGCCCTTCGGGATCGGGCAGGTGGGCAAGTCCTTCCGCAACGAGATCACCCCCGGCAACTTCATCTTCCGCACCCGGGAGTTCGAGCAGATGGAGATGGAGTTCTTCTGCGAGCCGGGCACCGACGAGGAGTGGCACCAGTACTGGATCGACCACCGCAAAGCCTGGTACGTGGACCTGGGCATCGACCCGGACAACATCCGCCTCTACGAGCACCCCCAGGAGAAGCTCTCCCACTACTCCAAGCGCACCGTCGACCTGGAGTACCGATTCGGCTTCTCCGGCTCGGAGTGGGGCGAGCTGGAGGGCATCGCCAACCGGACCGACTTCGACCTGTCCACGCACGCCGAGCACTCCGGCAAGGACCTGTCCTACTTCGATCAGGGCCGCTCCGAGCGCTGGACCCCCTACGTCATCGAGCCGGCGGCGGGGCTGACCCGCTCCCTCATGGCCTTCCTCGTGGAGGCCTACACCGAGGACCAGGCCCCCAACACCAAGGGCGGGACGGACACGCGCATCGTGCTCAAGCTCGACCCGCGCATCGCCCCGGTCAAGGCCGCCGTGCTGCCGCTGAGCCGCAAGGAGGAGCTGACGGGCCCGGCCCGCGAGCTGGCCGCCCGCCTGCGCCGCAACTGGAACGTCGACTACGACGACGCCGGCGCCGTGGGCCGCCGCTACCGCCGCCAGGACGAGGTGGGCACGCCCTTCTGCCTGACCTACGACTTCGACTCGCCCCAGGACGGGGCGGTCACCGTGCGCCAGCGCGACACCATGGCCCAGGAGCGCATCCCGATCGAGGGCGTGGAGCGCTACCTGGCCGAGCGCCTCATCGGCTGCTGAGCCGCCCCGCGCGACCCGGCCATACCGGGGGCGCGGCCGGGACGCGCGATCCTGGCCGCGCCCCCGGGCCCATATCCGACCGAGACCGGATGGGTCCTCAGGGCGGATCGCCCACGCGGAACTCCCGGGCGGGTTGCCCAAGGGTGCGCGCCGTGGCCGTGCATCATGGTCCGGTGAGCCACGAGACGACCCCGCACGAGGACCTGGAGCCGGATTCCGACCTGGGGGAGGAGCCCCAGCGCCCTCTGGCGGCGGGGCGCCATCGCGCCCGGGGCCGGGTCCCGGGTCACGCCCACGCCCCGGCGTCACCCGGCGCCGAGCACTCCCAGGGGCACTCGCACGGGCACTCCCACTCCCATGGGCCCATCGACCTGGACGCCTCAGAGGCCAAACGAGCGCGCATCGTCCTGGCCGCGCTGGTCATCCCCCTGCTGGTGGCCACACTCATCGGCCTGGTGGTGCTGTGGCCGGGCTCCAGCTCCCTGGTGGGCTCGCGCCCCTTCACCGCCAAGGGAACCGAGCTGGAGACCGCCACCATCACCTCCCTTAACGCAGCCGACTGCGCCGACGACTCCGGCGCGCTGGAGGGGATCTCCAGCGGCGCCCTGCTGGCCGACGCCGTGTGCGCCCGCATCGAGTCGGGCAAGGGCCAGGGGCTGACCATGCCGGTCCACATCCCCGCCGAGTCGCGCCACATCGCCGATGTGGGCGATGAGCTCCAGGTCATGTACACCCCCGAGGCCGTGGCCTCGGGAACCCCCTACGTCTACGTGGACTACACGCGCCAGGTGCCGGTGGCGGCACTGGCCGTGGTCTACCTGCTGCTGGTGGTGGCCGTGGCCGGGCGCAAGGGAGCCCTGAGCGTCCTGGGGCTCCTCGTGGCCACCGGAGTCCTGGTCTTCTTCATGATCCCCGCCCTGCTGGACGGCTCATCGCCACTGGCGGTGACCCTCGTGGGCTCCATGGCCATGATGCTGGCCGCGGTCTACGTGGCCCACGGAGTCTCGGTGCGCACCACCACCGCCCTGCTGGGCACGGTGGCCGGGGTGGTGCTGACCGTCGGCCTGTCCATGTGGGGCACCGAGGCCGCAAGCCTGACCGGCGCCACCGATGAGACCGCCCTGACCCTGGCCTCCGTCGTCGAGGGCATCGACCTGCAGACCCTGCTGACCTGCGGGATGGTGGTGGCCGCCCTGGGCGTGCTCAACGACGTGACCATCACCCAGGCCTCGGCGGTCTGGGAGCTGCACGCCGCCAACCCGTCACTGTCGCGCACGCGCCTGTTCACCGGGGGCATGAGCATCGGGCGCGACCACATCGCCTCGACCGTCTACACCCTGGCCTTCGCCTACGCCGGCACCGCGCTGCCGCTCATCCTGTCGGCCTCCCTCATCGACCGGCCGGTGACCGGCACCCTCCTGTCGGGGGAGATCGCCGAGGAGATCGTGCGCACCCTGGTCTCCTCCATCGGCCTGGTCCTGGCCATCCCCGCCACCACCGCGATCGCCGCGGCCCTGTGCCGCACCACCGCCGTGCCCGAGGAGCACTGACCCCGCGGACGCCGGTCGACTCTCGCCCGGGCGCCGGTAGGGCCGCCGTCGGGCTCAGCCCCCGGAGGCGTCGGACTCGGCCTCGGAAAGGAGGCCGCGGTCGGCCTCGGCCAGGTAGGGGGAGTCCAGCCAGCCCTCGGGCAGATGCGGGGTCTTGGGGCTGCCGGCCCGCCCCCGCGGGCCCTCGGCGGCGGGACCGGGGAAGGGGACCGACTCGGGAAGGTGGGAGCGCATCCGCTCCAGGCCCGCATCGAGCTCCTCCAGGCAGGCCACGCGCATGAGGTCGGCGCGCGCCGCCCCTCCCACCGGGTAGCCCCGCAGATACCAGCCCACATGCTTGCGCAGGTCCCGCACGCCGCGGTCCTCGCCCATCTCGTCGGCCAGCATCCGGGCATGCTCGCGGATCACCGCGATGACGGCATCCAGGTCCGGGCGGGCGCGCTCCAGGACCTGCTCGGCGCGGTTGTGCATGGTGGCCACGATGTCGGCGAAGAGCCAGGGGCGCCCCTGGCACCCGCGGCCGACCACCACGCCGTCGCATCCGGTGGCCCGCATCATCTCCACGGCGTCGGCCCCGCTCCAGATATCGCCGTTGCCCAGCACCGGCAGGTCGGTGGCCTCCTTGAGCCGGGCGATCTGGTCCCAGCGCGCCTGCCCCGAGTAGTGCTGGCGGGCGGTGCGCGCATGCAGGGCCAGGGCGGAGACGCCCGCGTCGGCCGCCGCCCGGGCCGCATCCAGGAAGGTCTCATGCTCCTCATCGATGCCCAGGCGCATCTTGATGGTCACCGGGACCTCGCGGTCGCGTCGCGCGGCGCGCACCGCGGCCTGCGAGGCGGCCACGGCCTCGCGCATGATGGCCGCCAGCAGATCCCGCTTCCAGGGCAGTGCCGCGCCCCCGCCCTTGCGGGTCACCTTGGGCACCGGGCAGCCGAAGTTCAGGTCGATGTGGTCGGCCAGATCCCGCTCCACCAGGATCCGCACCGCCGCGGCCACCGTGGCGGGGTCGACCCCGTAGAGCTGGATGGAGCGGACCCTCTCAGCCGGGTCGGTGCGCACCATGTCCAGGGTCTTGGCATTGGCCTCCACCAGGGCGCGGGTGGTGACCATCTCGGTGACGTACAGGCCCGCCGGCGCTGCCAGCCCGTTGTCCCCGGTGACGAGGGGGCCTGGCCGGGACGGGCGCAGCCCGGGGGGCAGGGCCTCCTCGGCGAAGGTCCGGCACAGGCGCCGGAAGGAGGCGTTGGTCACCCCGGCCATGGGCGCGAGCTCCACCGGGGTGGCGATCTCCAGGGGGCCGATGCGCAGGGGCGCCATCTCATGCGCCGTCCCATGGCGGGTCGCCGAGGTGCCACCGGGGGAAGGGTGGGCGCCGGTGTCCGCGGGGCGGGCGTCGTCGGTCATCATCACCGGGCCATGCTGGCACACGAGCCGCCAGTGGCCCTGAAGGCCCCGACCCCCAACGGCCCGGCGGCCGTCTCCTCTAGGCTTGATCCCGTGAAGCCACTCGCATCGGATGAGCCGCGCGCCGTCGTCGTCACCGGGGCCTCCGGCGGCATCGGGGCGGCCGTCGCCGGTGCCATGGCCGCTCAGGGGGATCTGGTCGCCGGGATCTCCCGCTCGGGGACCGCCCCCGAGGGCGTCCTGGGCCTGTCCGCCGATGTGACTGACCCGCAGGCCCTCAAGGAGGCCGCCGAGGCCGCCGCGCAGGCCCACGGCCCGGCCCAGGTGCTCATCGCCGCGGCGGGCGCCAGCCGCGACGCCCTGGCGGCGCGCACCCCGCCCCAGGTGTGGCAGCAGGCCCTGGAGACCAATCTGACCGGCAGCTTCGCCATCGTGCGGGCGGTGCTGCCCGCCATGATGCGCGCCCGCAGCGGGCGCATCATCCTGGTCTCCTCGGTCATCGCCGCGCGCGGGGGAGTGGGGCTCGCTGCCTACGGCGCCGCCAAGGCCGGGGTCGAGGGCCTGACCCGCAGCCTGGCCAGGGAGCTGGCCCCGCGGGCCATCACCGTCAATGCCGTGGCCCCGGGATTCGTGGAGACCGACATGACCGCGTCCCTGCCCCAGCCCGCCCGTGAGGCCTACCTGGAGCAGATCCCCCTGGGGCGCTTCGCCGAGCCCCAGGAGGTGGTCGGGCCGATCATCTTCCTGGCCTCACCCGGCGCCTCCTACATCACCGGCACCATCCTGGGGGTCGACGGCGGCATGGGAATGGGCCGATGAGCCCCGCCCCGGGCCTGCTGGCCGGCCGCACCATCCTGGTCACCGGTGTTCTGCGCCCGACATCCATCGCCTCATCCATCGCCGCCCTGGCCGCCGACCAGGGGGCCCGAGTCATCCTCACCGGTGCCCCGGCCACCATGGCGATCACCACGGCCACCGCCCGCAGGCTCGGCCTGGATCCCGCCATCGCCCTTGACGCGGGGGACCCGGCCAGCCTGGGCGGGCTGGAGGCAGGCCTGAGAGCCCTGGGCGTGGCCCGGCTCGATGGCCTGGTCCATGCCATCGCCCACGCCGAGCGCGACCTGCTGGGGGACATGCTCCCCAGCGAGCCCGGGGCCGAGGGGTCGGACCGACTGGAGTCCCTCCAGCGGGCCTTCGCCGTCTCGACGGCATCCCTGCCCGGGCTGGTTCACGCCGTCCGGCCCCTGCTGGCCAGAGGCTCGGCGGTGCTGGCGCTGAGCTTCGACTCCCAGCGCGCCCACCGCGGCTACGGCTGGATGGGTCCGCTCAAGGCCGCCCTGGAGGCATGCGTGCGCGCACTGGCCGTTGAGCTGGGCGGCCAGGGGGTGCGTGTCAACGCCCTGAGCTGTGGGCCCCTGCGGACCCCGGCAGCCTCGGCGATCCCCGGCTTCGAGGATCTCCTCGCCGGCTGGCAGGCGCGCGCCCCGCTCGGCTGGGACGGCGAGGACACGGCCCCTGTGGCCAGGAGCGCCCTGGCGCTGCTGTCCGACTGGCTGCCCGCCACCACCGGCCAGGTCATCCATGCCGACGGCGGAGCGGGCATCACCGGGCACTGAGACCCGGGCCGGGCCCGGATCGGAATCGGATTCGGATCGGATCCCGACGGGCCTGGCCGAGCCGGCGAAGGGGCGGATCCGGATCGGTGCGGCGAGGTGCTGGGTGAGCTGGGTGAGGCGCTGGGCAGGCTGTGGGGAGCGCGGGGCGGCGAAGGTGCCGTAAGGTGTGCGCGTGAGCACGGATACCATGCGCAGGCTCGTCCTCGTTCGCCACTCCAAGGCCTCCCATGACGCCGCCACCGATATCGAGCGTCCTCTGAGCTCCAAGGGCGCTGAGCTCGCGGACCTGCTGGCGCGCGAGCTGCGCAGCCGCCTGGTGTCCGCCGACCAGCTCCTGGTCTCCCCGGCCACCCGCGCCCGCGAGACCGCCCGCCCCATCCGCCGTCGTCTGGAGCCCTCGGCAACCTCGGTGCACGAGGAGATCTACACCCTGGGGGCCAACGGGATCCTCAGGCTTTTGGTCGGTCAGCAGGCCCAGGCACGCACAGTGATCGTGGTGGGCCATGAGCCGACCATCTCCATCCTGGGCCACCTCCTGCACGACACCGATGACGACCTGGCCTCCCAGATCTCCTTCGGCGTGCCCACGGCCACCGCCGTCCTGCTGGACGTGCCCTGCGCCTGGCAGGAGCTGGCTCCCCGCACGGCGCGCATCCGTGAGATCCTCACCGCCCGCCGCTGACCCGCTGACTCCGCTGACTCCGCCAATTTGCGCGAGTTCGTACTTCTCCGGGCCCGGAAAAGCACGAACTCACGCAAATTGGCGGAGTCAGGGTTAGAGGAGATCGAGGACGGCGCGCAGATCGCGCACATGCACGGCCGCCGGAGCCTGCTCGACCACGACCGGCTTGGCGCAGAAGGCCACTCCCAGTCCCGCCGCCCCGATCATGCCCAGGTCATTGGCGCCGTCGCCCACGGCCACCGTGCGCGCCATGTCCACCCCGTCCTGCCCGGCCCACTGTCGCAGCATGATCTCCTTGACCTCGCGGTCCACCACGCGCCCGACCACCCGGCCCGTGAGCCGGCCCTCGGCGGTCTCCAGGCGGTTGGCCGCCACATGGTCGATCCCCAGGCGCCGGGCCAGGGGCACAACCACCTCCTCGAAGCCCCCTGAGACCACGCCCACCCGGCAGCCGCGCCGGTGCATCTCCTCGATGAGATCCTCAGCGCCCGGCGTCAGGCGCACCTGGGCGAGCACCTCGGCGAAGACCGTCTCCTCCAGGCCCGCCAGGGTCGCGACCCGCTCGTGCAGGGAGGCGGCGAAGTCCATCTCCCCGCGCATCGCCCGATCGGTGACCTCGGCCACCCGCTCCTGGGCACCGGCATGCTCGGCGAGCATCTCGATGACCTCCTGCTCGATAAGAGTGGAGTCCGCATCCATCACCAGGAGCCCGGGCCCCCGCTCGCGCAGGGGGCCGGAGGCGGGCGAGCCGGAGACGCGGGGGGAGGTGGCATCCATGGCCGCATGCTAGCCACTGCCGGCCCCGCCGTCGCGGCTGCCCACCGCGGCATGGAGATCGCCCCGCGACCAACCCGCATGCCCCGGCACGCCAAGGCGCCGCCGCCGGCCACCACTAATGGCCCGACGACGGCGTCCGCCTGCGCGGCAGGGGCTCAGCGAGCGACCACCTGGCCCTTGGCGACCACGGTGATGCCCGACTCGGTGACGGTGAAGCCCCGCTCCCGGTCGCGCTCAGGGTCGATGCCCACCATGGCGCCCTCCTCGACGCGCACGTACTTGTCCAGGATGGCGCGGTTGACCACCGTGTTGCGGCCCACCTCAACGCCGTCCATGAGCACGGACTCGCGCACCGAGGACCAGGAGTTCACCCGCACCCCGGGGGACAGGACCGAGGAGATGACCTCGCCTCCCGAGACGATGACGCCCGGAGAGACGATGGAGTCCACCGCGTGCCCCAGGCGCTCGTGGTGCCCGTAGACGAACTTCGCCGGGGGCATGGCCGCCTGGTAGCCGGCGAACAGCGGCCAGCGGTCGTTGTACAGGTTGAACACGGGGGTCACCGAGATCAGGTCCTGGTGGGCGTCGAAGAAGGCGTCCACCGTCCCCACATCGCGCCAGTAGTCCCGGTCCCGCTCCGAGGACCCCGGGACGTGGTTGTCCTTGAAGTCGTAGACGCCGGCGGCGCCGCGGTCCACGAACCAGGGCACGATGTTGCCGCCCATGTCGTGCTTGGAGCCCTCGTCGGCGGCGTCGACCGTCACCGCCTCCAGCAGGGCGTCGGCATCCATGATG
Organism: Actinomyces slackii; assembly: GCF_900637295.1. NCBI lineage: Bacteria > Bacillati > Actinomycetota > Actinomycetes > Actinomycetales > Actinomycetaceae > Actinomyces > Actinomyces slackii. The sequence continues at coordinate 1,992,903 of NZ_LR134363.1, forward strand.
TAGTTGCCCATCGAGGCCAGGATCTCCTCAGGGGAGTCGGGCAGTCCGGGGGTGTCCTTGGGCTTCTCCACGAAGGCCTTGATCTTGCCGCGGTTGTCCGGGTCGGTCTCGATGACGCCGAACTGGTCGGCCAGGGAGCGCGGCTGGCGGATGCCCGCCACGGTGCACGGCAGCCCCGAGGCGATGTGGTGCTCCAGCATCTGGGAGAAGTCCATGCGGTAGATGTTGTCCGCACCGGTGATGACCACATAGTCCGGCCGCTCGTCATCGAGCAGGTTGAGGGACTGGTAGATCGCGTCGGCCGAGCCGAGGAACCAGTGCTTGCCCACGCGCTGCTGGGCGGGCACCGGGGCGATGTAGTTGCCCAGCATGTCCGACATGCGCCAGGTCTTGGAGATGTGCCGGTCCAGGGAGTGGGACTTGTACTGGGTCAGCACCACGACCTTGAGGAAGCCGGAGTTGATCATGTTGGACAGGGAGAAGTCGATGAGCCGGTAGATGCCGCCGAAGGGCACGGCGGGCTTGGCGCGATCGACGGTCAGGGGCATGAGGCGCTTGCCCTCACCACCTGCGAGGACGATTGCGAGAACACGTGGTTGAGCCATGTGGCACACACTACGTCCTCACGGGCCCGCGCGGGGCCGAATGGGACTAGTGAATCTCCCGAATGCTCCCGTAATGCGCCCAGGCGGGCTACCGTCGGAGGTGCGGCCCGGCGCCGACCGGCCGCAGCCCTGCACCGCAGGCGGTGCGGTCGGCTCACCGCGACAACAGAGAGGCATGCCCATGAGGGTCGACCTGCTGACCAAGGAGTACCCGCCCCAGATCTACGGCGGAGCCGGAGTCCACGTCAACGAGCTGGCCAAGGTGCTGCGACCACTGGCCGATGTGCGCGTCCACGCCTTCGGGGGCCCGCGCGAGCCCGGCACCGAGGGGGCCGACGAGGGCGTGACCGGCTACCCCGAGATCGCAGAGCTCGCCGAGGCCAACGCCGCCCTGCGCACCTTCGGCGTCGACCTGGAGATCGCCCAGGGGACCGAGGGCACCGACCTGGTCCACTCCCACACCTGGTACGCCAACCTGGCCGGCCACCTGGCCGGCCTGCTTCACGGCGTGCCCCACGTCATCTCCGCCCACTCCCTGGAGCCCCTGCGCCCCTGGAAGGCCGAGCAGCTCGGCGGCGGCTACGCCCTGTCGTCCTGGGCCGAGCGCACCGCCTACGAGGCCGCCTCGGGGATCATCGCCGTGTCCAACGGCATGCGCGAGGATATCCTGCGCTCCTATCCGGCCGTGGACCCCGAGCGCGTCAAGGTCGTCCACAACGGCATCGACCTGGAGGCCTGGCAGCGCCCCGAGGGGCAGGAGGCCGACGCCGCGGCGCAGGCCACCCTGGAGCGCCTGGGCATCGACCCCCAGCGCCCCACGGTCGTGTTCGTCGGGCGCATCACCCGCCAGAAGGGCCTTCCCCACCTGCTGCGCGCCTGCGAGATGCTGCCCGACGACGTCCAGGTGATCCTGTGCGCCGGCGCGCCGGACACCCCCGAGATCAAGGCCGAGGTCGAGGGCCTGGTGGCGGGCCTGCGGGACAAGCGCACCGGCGTGGTGTGGATCGAGGAGATGCTCCCGCGCCCCGAGCTCATCGCCGTGCTGGCCGCCTCCGACGTGTTCGTGTGCCCCAGCGTCTACGAGCCGCTGGGCATCGTCAACCTCGAGGCCATGGCCGTGGGCCTGCCCGTGGTCGGCTCGGCCACCGGGGGCATCCCCGATGTCATCGTCGACGGCGAGACCGGCCTGCTGGTGCCCATCGAGCAGGTTCAGGACGGAACGGGGACCCCCATCGATCCCGCCCGCTTCGAGGCCGATCTGGCCGAGCGCCTGACCGCCCTGGTCACCGACCCCGCGAAGGTCAGCGCCATGGGCAAGGCCGCCCGGGCCCGGGTCGAGGATCACTTCGCCTGGCAGGCCATCGCCCAGCGCACCATGGACGTCTACACCTGGGTGCTCGAGCAGGGCTGAGCCCCACCCGCCGGCAGGCCCGTCGCCTTCCCTGAGGACGACGGCGATCCGCCCGGTGCCGACCCTCAAGCCCGCGATGGGGCCCCGGGACAGCCGCGCTGTCCCGGGGCCCCATCGCAGGCTAAGGGAGGTCGTGGGGGAGGGCGGGCCGGGTGGGCGCCGTCTCCCGGACCCTCCCGCGGGGGATGCGGACACAGAGCGTTGTGGGACAGGCACCTTTTGGTGCACCCCGGACCCTCCCGCAGGGGAGGCGGGCAGGCCCCGGGGCCCAGCCCAGGGCTCAACTGGGGCCCGCCCGACGCCGACCCCTCAGCCAGCAGCCCCGGAGGTGGGCGCCCACCGCTCAGTGGCCGCGCTAACCCCGCGCCTGGCCACCGCCGCCAGCGGACGCAGCACCTCGGCACGGCGTCTGGCCTGCAGGGCCGTGGCCGCCGCGCCGTCGTCGGCCAGGGCCAGCTCGCAGATCCCCAGCAGGCGCGCCGAGCGCTCCAGGAGCTCGACCCGGCGCGGATCGACCGCGGGCGGCAGGATGCGGGGATCGATGACTGCGGTGATCAGATCGTTGAGGGCATCGGCCAGATCCGGGCGCTCGCGGGCCAGGTCCAGCTCGATGAGCGCCTCGATGGCCTCCTGGGTCGCCCGGTGGACCTCGCGCCGGGCCTGAGAGGCGTCGAAGGGCGGTGCCGCCGTGGGCAGCGCGCTGACCCGCCACACCATGGAGGTGCCCGAGGGGCTGGGCACCAGCAGGCGCCGCAGACCCGGGCCGCTCTCGTGGATGACCGCCTCACCCGCCTCCAGCGCCAGTGGCAGCCCGGGGATGGGATCGGCTGGGGCCGGGAGCACGGCCGTCACGCGCGTGGGCCGGCCCACCCGGGCCATCCAGGCGGACAGGGGCAGCGGGTCGTCTGGGTCGCCTGAGCCGTCTGAGTCGTCTGAGTCGTTGATGGTGGGGTCCTCCACCGTATGCGCACCGTCCTGGCCCTCGACGACGGCGGCGCCTCGAGAGGAGGGGGACGGCAGCCACAGGGCCAGCAGGACGGAGGGCGGGAGGGTCAGGCTCACCAGCCGACCCTACGATGCTCCTCCCGTGCCCTGCCCGAGCCCGGCCCGGTCGGCCTGGAGGGCCAGGGCCCTGGCGATGGTGAGCGCCGTCCACGGCGGGCCTTGCCGCCGACCCATCCGGCCGCGCGGACCTGGGACTGAGATCACCCGCGCACGGTAGCATCGCGCCATGACCAGTGTGCTCGACCTCGACGGCGTCAGCCTCCATCGTGGTGCCACCCAGATCCTCGACCAGGTCACCTGGAGCGTGGACGAGGGTGAGCACTGGGTGATCCTGGGCCCCAACGGCGCAGGCAAGACCACCATCGCTCGGATCGCCGCCGCCCGTCTCTTCCCCTCCTCGGGAAGCGTCCGGGTGCTCGGAGAGCGCCTGGGCAGGGTCGACATCGCCGAGCTGCACCCGCGCATCGGCCTGTGCTCGGCGGCCCTGGCCGCCCGCGTGGGCGGTGGCGAGGAGGTCCTGGGCATTGTGCTGTCAGCCTCCTACGGGATGGTGGGTCGCTGGCGCGAGGAGTACGACGACTTCGACATCGAGCGGGCTCACGGCCTGCTGGCCGCACTGGGCGCCGGTCATCTGGCGCAGCGGCGCTGGGCGAGCCTGTCCTCGGGTGAGCGCAAGCGCGTCGAGCTGGCTCGGGCCCTCATGCCCGACCCGGAGCTCCTCATCCTCGATGAGCCGGCGGCGGGGCTGGACGTCGCCGGCAGGGAGCAGCTCCTGGCCTCGTTGACCGAGATCATCTCCGCCCCCGGGGCGCCCTCCATGCTGCTGGTCACCCACCACCTGGAGGAGATCCCGGTGGGCTTCACCCACGCCATGGCCCTGCGCCAGGGCAGCGCGGAGGCGGCCGGCCCCCTGGCCGAGGTCCTGACCGGCCCGGTCATGTCAGCCACCTTCGGCCTGCCGCTGGAGATCCGCACGGACCGGGGGCGCTACTGGGCCCGGGGCCAGTAGGTGTCGTGGAGCGCTGAGGCCGAGGCGCATATCAACCGGACACCGCATCAGACCGCATCAGGAGGAAATCATGGGATGGCTGCTCTGGCTCGCAGGAGCCCTTGTCCTGACCGTCATCGAGACACTGACCGCCGAGCTGACCTTCCTCATGATCGCCGCGGGCGCCGTGGGCGGGGCCGTGGCCGCCGCCCTGGGCGCCCCCGTGTTCGTGCAGGTCGTCGTGTTCGCCGTGGTCTCGGTGCTCATGGTCTTCGCGGTGCGCCCCTGGGCCAGGCGGCGCCTGGCCGCGACCACACCGGAGATGCGCACCAATGCCGATGCCCTTGTGGGGCGCTCGGCCACGGCCCTGACCGCCGTCGATGACCACGGTGGCCGCGTCCGCCTGGCCGGTGGCGAGTGGAGCGCCCGCCTGGCCCCCGGCGCCGGCGACCGCCTGGCCGCGGGCGCCAAGGTGACGGTGGTCGACATCGACGGCGCCATCGCCGTCGTGGCCCCCGCCCAGGCGACCGCGCCCCAGGCCACCTGAGGTCCTCGGAGACCACCACCAGACACTGCCCGTGTCACGTTCCCCCACTCGACTACCTCATGAGGAGGCCCTGCAAGTGTCAGAGTTCGCCATGATCCCCTTCGTCATTCTCATCCTCATCGCGGTCTTCGTGATCGTCGCGATCTTCCGCGCGGTCCGGATCGTGCCCCAGAGCTACGCGATCATCGTCGAGCGCCTGGGCAAGTTCCAGGCCGAGTACGGTGCCGGGCTGCACTTCCTGGTGCCCTTCGTGGACCGGGTGCGCTCCACCGTGGACCTGCGCGAGCAGGTCGTGTCCTTCCCGCCCCAGCCGGTGATCACCTCCGACAACCTCGTGGTGAGCATCGACTCGGTCATCTACTACCAGGTCACCGATCCCAAGCGCGCCACCTACGAGATCGCCAGCTACCTCCAGGCCATCGAGCAGCTGACGGTGACCACGCTGCGTAACGTCATCGGCTCCATGGACCTGGAGCAGACGCTGACCAGCCGCGACCAGATCAACGGTCAGCTGCGCGGCGTGCTGGACCAGGCCACCGGGCGCTGGGGCATCCGCGTGTCCAATGTGGAGCTGAAGTCCATTGACCCGCCTGCCTCGATCCAGGGGGCCATGGAGCAGCAGATGCGCGCCGAGCGCGACCGCCGTGCCGCGATCCTGACCGCCGAGGGCGTCAAGCAGTCCCAGATCCTGACCGCCGAGGGTGACAAGCAGTCCGCGATCCTGCGGGCCGAGGGCCAGGCCCAGTCCGCCATCCTCAAGGCCCAGGGTGAGTCGCGCGCCATCCTCCAGGTCTTCGACGCCATTCACCGCGGCAACGCCGACCCCAAGCTGCTGGCCTACCAGTACCTGCAGACCCTGCCCAAGATCGCCAACGGCTCGTCGTCCAAGATGTGGATCGTGCCCACGGAGTTCACCGCCGCACTCGACGGCATCTCCGGGGCACTGGGCGGCAGGTCCTCCGGCCCCGCGCCCTCGGGCTCGGGGGAGGAGGCCCCGGTGGGCGTGGACCTGACCGGGACCTCCCTGGACCTGGGGATCGCCTCGGACCTGGCGTCGACCAACCTGCCCACTCCGGAGGAGGCCCTGGCCCAGGCCCGGGGTGAGGCCGAGTCTGCCTCCCAGGAGGCCAGTGAGGAGGTGCCCGGTGCTCCCCGCGGCGCGGGCGCCCCGACGGCGCCGCCCTCGGTGCCGCCGGCCTCCCGGCCCTCCTCGCCCTCCGGCGACTATGGGACGGTGAGCCCCGAGGGCGGCCAGCCCCAGCAGTGAGCCGGTGATCCGCGCCTCACAGCCTGGCAGCACGGCGGGAGGACCTGGGCAGCGCACCTCATGCGCGTCTAGTCTTCCCGCCGTGCTGCTGTCTCATCACCGCCCCGATCCCCCCGATCCGGCGCCATGCGCTCCCTCCCACACGACCCTGCGGGCCGCAGGCCGTCGTGCCACCGGCCGCGCTTGGGCTCTCGGAGGCGGGGGCGCGGCATGATCATCGAGCTGAGCGGGGCCGGGGATGAGCGCCTGGCCGACTACACGAGCCTGACCGATGTGGCGCTGCGCCGTCGCCTGGAGACGGAGCGGGGCCTCTACATGGCCGAGTCCACCAAGGTCATCTCCCGGGCGGTCGCCGCAGGGCACGCCCCGCGCTCCTTCCTCATGGCTCCGCGCCATTATGAGGAGATGGCCCCGGTCATCGCCTCGGCGGTCGGCTGCCAGGGCAGGGCTGACGGCGGCCCGGTGCCGGTCTTCCTCGCCCCCGAGGAGGCCCTGGAGTCCATCACCGGCTTCCACCTGCACCGCGGCGCCCTGGCGGCCATGCACCGCCCCGCCCTGGCCTCGGTGCCCGAGCTCCTGGCCGATGCCCGGGGCGGGCAGGGGGCGCGCAGGGTCGCGATCCTGGAGGACCTGGTGGACCACACCAATGTGGGTGCCGCCTTCCGCTCAGCGGCGGCCCTGGGGATCGACGCCGTGCTGGTCACGCCGCGCTGCGCCGACCCGCTCTACCGGCGCAGCGTGCGCGTGTCCATGGGCACCGTCTTCCAGGTGCCCTGGACCCGGATCGACCCGTGGCCCGCAATGGGCGAGCTGCATGGCGCGGGCATGACGGTGGCGGCCCTGGCCCTGAGCCCCGAGGCGGTGAGCCTCGATGACTTCGCCGCCTCGCCGGCTTGCACGGGGGCGGATTCCCGGGTCGCGGTCATCCTGGGCACCGAGGGGGACGGCCTGGCGGCCAGGACGGTGGCGGCGGCCGACGCCGTCGTGCGCATCCCCATGGCCGGCGGGGTGGACTCCCTCAACGTCGCGGCCGCGGCGGCAGTGGCCTTCTGGGCGCTGCGCGTCCCGTGAGGCGGCGGTAGGCGCATACACCAAGGGCCGGGCTCCACGGAGGAGCCCGGCCCTTGGCGGTGATGAGGCGATCAGGCCTCGGGGGCGGTGACGCGCAGCAGCGGTGCGCCGGAGGCGATCTCGCCCTCGGCCACGACCTCCACCGAGGCGAAGGAGGCCGTGTTGGTCACCAGCACCGGGGTGGTCAGCGGGTAGCCGGCCTCCTCGACGACCGCGCGGTCCACGGTGACCAGTTCCTGGCCGGCCTTGACGCGGTCGCCCTGGGCGACCTTGACGTCGAAGCCCTTGCCCTCAAGGTTGACGGTGTCCAGGCCCACGTGGACGAGGATCTCGATGCCGTTGTCCAGGGTGATGCCGAAGGCGTGCCCGGAGGCGGGGGCCACGACCACGGTCCCGTCCGCCGGGGCCGTCACGACGATGTCGCCCACCGGGGTCAGGCCGGCTCCCTGGCCGACGGCGCCCGAGGAGAAGACCGGGTCGGCCACCTCATCGAGGGGCATGACCGTGCCGGTCAGGGGGGCGGGCAGCTCGGTGACCGCGCCGGGCTCGAGGGCCGGCTTGGTCTCAGGAGCGGCGTCCTTCGCGGAGTCGGCCTCCAGGGCCAGGTCCGCGGCGGTCTCCTCGGCGGAGGCCTGGACGGCGCCGCCGGCGGCCGCCGCGGCGGCCTCAGCGCGCTCCTCCTTGGTGCGGTAGTCCGTCAGGACGATGAGGGTCATCGAGGTGGCGAAGGCCGCCGCGATGGCGATGATGTAGAGCACCATGGGGGAGAAGACCGGGATGGTCAGCAGTGAGGTGAACACGAAGGTCGAGGCCTTCAGGCCGCCGCCGATGCCGACGATGAGACCGCCGACGGCGCAGCCCACCAGCATGCGCGGGTAGATGCGCTTGAAGCGCAGGTGGATACCGTAGAGGCTGGGCTCGGAGATTCCGCCGAAGAGCCCGGCTGCCAGAGCACCGGAGGCGGTCTGACGCATGACCTTGTCCTTGTCCCGGATGGCCAGGACGAGCACGCCGGCGGTGGCGCCGAAGCAGGCGAAGTTCCAGGCGCCCATGGGGCCCTGGATGAAGTCGTAGCCCAGGGTGTCGATGTTGATGAGCATCAGGGCGTTGAGCGGCCAGTGCAGGCCCAGCGGCACCAGGAAGGGGTAGAGCAGCGGGATGATGATGGCGAAGACGATGGGCGCGCTGTCGTTGAGCCATGCCAGCGCCGCGCCGATGCCGTTACCCGCCCACACGCCGATGGGGCCCAGGACGAAGGCCGTGACCGGGATCATGATGACGAAGGAGAAGAAGGGGACGAAGACCATCTGCAGGTTGGGCGGGAAGATCCGCGTCAGGCCCTTGTAGACCACGGCCAGGACCGCCGCCATGATCAAGGGCACGAAGACCTGGCCCCCATAGTCGTTGAGCTGCATGGGAAGCCCGAAGACCTGGGCGACGCAGGACTCGGTCCCCAGGGTCTCGTTGGTCGTGCAGGTGACCTGATCGGAGAACATGAGCGCGGCCGTGTACAGCCCCGAGCCCTCCTCGGTCTCGGTGTAGGCCATGGAGTTCAGGCTCATGAAGTTGGGCGTGAGCATCGCAGCCATGACGGCGGTGCCCACCCAGGGGTCGATGTTGAGCTTCTTGGAGGCGTTGTAGGCCACCATGACCGGCAGGAAGTAGAACACCGAGCGCCACATCGCGTCCACGAAGACCCAGGTCGCTCCCTTGGCGGTGTCATCGCGGAAGTCGACCCAGCCGGCGGCGTCGAGGACGGCCTCGAAGGCGATGATGAGGGAGGCGCCGAGCAGCACCGGCAGCAGGGGGCGGAAGGAGTCCGAGAGGTACTCGAAGAAGGCGTCGATGTAGGCGTTCTTGCCACGGGCCTTGGCCCGGGCGGCCGCCTTGACGTCGGCATCCGAGGCATCGGCGCCCTGGCCCTTCATCGCCGGCAGGTTCATGATGTCGGTGTAGACGCCCTGGACGGCGCCGCCGATGATGATCTGGTATCGGTCTCCGGACTGGGGGACGGCACCCATGACTCCGGGGATCGCCTCAACGGCGGCCTTGTCGATGACGGAGGCGTCGTTGAGCTCGAAGCGCAGTCGGGTGGCGCAGTGGGTGAGGTGGATGATGTTGCCAGGACCACCAACGGCGTCAAGGATCGCCTCTGGGGTGGACGTGGTGGTTGCCATGAAGGGACCTTTCCCGGTGCCTCGGCCTCTTGCGCTGTCCGGAGGTCTCCAGCAGCGACCAAGATGGTTGTGCGCACCGCTTGTCGCGATCCGTCAAGGGAGACGGACAGCATCACAGGCTACTAGGCCACCAGCGAAAGGCATAGACCCGCTGGTCTCAGCACATCGACGCCCGCTCCTCACACGCCGTGATCCACGGGAATCGCGCGGCGAGCCGGGAACCCCACATGGCGACTGAGTATCGAGTGCTCGCCGGCTCCACAAGCGGTCGACTCACAAGGTGACGCTGGCCACCTGGGCTCGCACCCTGACCCTGTGCCGCACTCGGGCACGCGGCCTGCCGCGGGGCCGGCCATGAACGGATCACGAGGGACCAAGGAGGAGCACATGACCACGATGAGCCGAAGCGTCATCGAGACCCCGGCGCCTATGAGCGCTGAGCCGCCGGAGGCGCCGATCCGAGTCGCAGATAACGGGGACGGCATGGCCCCGCTGTCCCCAGGGCAGTGGCCCGGGCGCCAGGCAGAGGAGGGCCTGTACGGCTCGCCCGGCTGGAGCGTGAGGCTGGGTCTGTGGCGCATCCTGGACCAATGGCCCGGCCCTGCGCGCAGTCCCGGCCCGGCACCCGAGGGGCGGGCCGGTGCCCCGCTCATCGATGCGAGCGGAGGCCCTGTGAGCGACTACGTCCCCTTCCACGGCATGGACGGCGAGGCGGCGCGCCAGCTCCTGGAGCTCCTGCCCCAGGCCAACCTGGCAGACCGCCAGAATCTGGCGCCCAGTCTGCGCACCCTGCTGGAGGCATGCGCGGGATCTGAGGGCCAGCTCCGCCTCTCCGGATACGGGATCGGTCCCCAGCGCCACGACGAGCGCCTGAGCGTGGAGGCCCTGTGGGCGGCCGACCACGACCTGCAGGACCTCGACGTTCATCCCGAGCATCGAGACGGCTGCCAGTGCGAGGCGCTGTGGGCCCGAGTCAGCCAGCGCTACGGCCTGGATGCCCTGGCCATGCCCGATGAGATCCGCCGGCTCCGCCCGGAGTGGGCCGGCGGGGCGCCGGGCTGGTGGATGTGGTGGGACTGACCCGCTGGCATCCCGGCACCGCTGGCACCGCTGGCGCCGTCGGCGCGGCGGGCTTGGCCGACGCTGTCGACGCTGCCGACACTGCCGGCGGCATCAGCGCTGACAGTACTCCCAGTCCTGCCAGCGGCCCTGAAGGGTCTGGAGGCGCTGGAGCGCCGGTGGGCGGCGGCGCCGTAGCATTGCGGTTGTGATCAATGTTCAGGACCTGACGATGCGCATCGGTGCCCGCCAACTGGTGGGCGGCGCCTCCTTCCGCGTGGACAAGGGCATGCGCATCGGCCTGGTGGGCCGCAACGGCGCCGGCAAGACCACGATGACCAAGCTGCTGGCCGCCGCCTGCGTGGCCCAGGGCGCCAGCCAGGCCGTGGCCGACGCCGATGAGCGCCACGGCCTGGAGGCGGTCGAGCACGAGGGGCAGATCGCCTGCCAGGGCTCGGTGGGCTACCTGCCCCAGGACACCAAGGTCGGCGACTTGGAGGAGAGGGCGCGCGACCGCATCCTCTCGGCGCGCGGCATCGACCAGCTCCTGGCCCGCATCCGCAAGGCCGAGGAGCGGATCGCCACCACCGAGGGGAGTGCCCAGGCCAAGGCCCTGGACCGCTACACCAGGCTGGACCACGAGTTCACCATGGCCGGGGGCTACGCGGCGGCCTCCGAGGCGGCTCGCATCGCGGCCGCCCTGGGCCTGGCCGAGCGCATCCTGGACCAGCCCATCGGCACGCTCTCGGGCGGTCAGCGGCGCAGGGTCGAGCTCGCCCGCGTGCTGTTCCAGAAGCCGGACACCCTCCTGCTCGATGAGCCCACCAACCACCTGGACCACGACTCCATCGTCTGGCTGCGAGACCACCTGCGCTCCTACTCGGGCGGGTTCATCGTCATCAGCCACGACGTCGAGCTGCTGCGCGACACCATCAACCAGGTCCTCTACCTCGACGCCGCACGCGGCGCCCTCGACGTCTACCACCTGGGCTGGGACGCCTACCTCAAGCAGCGGGCCGAAGATGAGCACCGGCGCCGTCGTGAGCGCGCCAACGCCGAGAAGAAGGCCGCCGCCCTGCGCAGCCAGGGGGAGAAGATGCGGGCCAAGGCCACCAAGGCCGTGGCCGCCCAGCAGATGCTCAAGCGGGCCGACAGGCTCCTGGCCGGACTGGAGGAGGAGGGCGCCGTCGAGCGGGTGGCCCATCTGCGCTTCCCCGACCCGGCCCCCTGCGGCAAGACCCCGCTGCGCGCCACGGGCCTGTCCAAGGCCTACGGGTCCCTGGAGGTGTTCGCCGGGGTGGACCTGGCCATCGACCGCGGGTCGCGCGTGGTGGTGCTGGGCCTCAACGGCGCCGGCAAGACCACCCTGCTGCGCCTGCTGGGCGGGGCGGAGGAGCCCGACTCCGGGCAGGTGGTTCCCGGCCACGGCCTGAAGATCGGCTACTACGCCCAGGAGCACGAGACCATCGACACCTCCGACACCGTGGTGGGCAATCTGCGCCGCTCGGCCCCGGGCCTGGATGACACCCAGGTGCGCAGCATCCTGGGCTCCTTCCTCTTCTCGGGATCCGATGCGGACAAGCCCGCCCGGGTGCTCTCAGGAGGGGAGAAGACCCGGCTGGCCCTGGCCATGCTCGTGGTCTCCTCGGCCAATGTCCTGCTCCTGGACGAGCCCACCAACAACCTCGACCCGGCCAGCCGAGAGGAGATCCTGCGCGCCCTGGGCACCTTCACGGGCGCCGTCGTCCTGGTCACCCACGACGAGGGGGCCGTGGAGGCCCTGAGCCCCGACCGCGTGCTCCTCCTGCCCGACGGCGACGAGGATCTGTGGGGCGAGGAGTACATGGAACTGGTCACACTGGCCTGAGCGCGCGGGGGTGCCTGTCCCACCGCCTCGTCGCCCCGGGCGGTGAGCGCGTAGGGTGGGTGGGAACAAGGTCGTGCCTCGCAGTGTTCGCCCCGGTGGAAGAGAGCCGGACGGGCCCTGGGCCCGAGGCATCCCACCCAACGCTTGACAGGAGACAGACATGGCCGAGACCACTGCGACCGCCCCGAGCACCGAGGTCGCCGAGCACGAGGTCATCCTCACCGAGACCGCGGCTGCCAAGGTCGCCAGCCTCCTCATCCAGGAGGGCCGCGACGACCTGCGCCTGCGCGTGGCCGTCCAGCCCGGCGGCTGCTCGGGTCTGGTCTACCAGCTCTACTTCGACGAGCGCCTCCTGGACGGCGACGCCGTGCGATCCTTCCCCACCGCGGGGGCCGAGATGGAGGCCGTCGAGGTGGTCGTGGACCGCATGAGCGTGCCCTACCTGTCGGGCGCTACCATCGACTTCGCCGACTCCATCGAGAAGCAGGGCTTCACCATCGACAACCCCAACGCCGCGGGGACCTGCGCCTGCGGGGAGTCCTTCAACTGATCCGGGCTCGGCGCTGAGCCGCCCGTGGTCTCATCGTGACGCCAGGGCGACACGCTCACCGCGCCGCCCCTCCCCGCGGGGGCGGGCCGCGGCGTGCATGATGAGCGGGGTCGGCACCGCTGACACCGTGATAATTCCTCGTCGCAAGGAGCATCTGTGCGCCGCACACACCTGACCCTGACCACCATGGCCCTGGCGGCCTGCCTGACCCTGGCCGCATGCGGGCAGTCCGGCGGCGGCGCCCAGTCCACCGCCGCTGCCCAGGCCAGCACTCAGGCGACGGCTCAGCCGGCGCCCGGCCCAGTGGACTGCTCGACCGTGACGGTCGACTCCGACTCCGACGCCCTGCCCGTCATCAAGGGGGAGGCCGGCGCCGAGCCCGCGGTGTCCTGGACCGGTAAGGAGCCCCCGGCCAATCTCACGGTCAAGACCCTCGACCAGGGCAGCGGCCAGGAGCTCAAGGAGACCGACACCGTCATCGCCCATTACGTGGGCTGGCAGTGGGACACCAACGAGGCCTTCGACTCCTCGTGGTCCAGGGGCGGCAGCCCGGCGGCCTTCTCGCTGCAGCAGGTGGTCTCCGGGTGGACCTGCGGCCTGACCGGCGCGCATGTGGGGGACCGGGTGCTGATGTCCATCCCCGCCGATCTGGCCTACGGCGATGACCCCGCTGGTGGCCGGCCCACCGGCACCCTGGTCTTCGTCGTCGAGATCAAGGGCGGCGGCAGCTCCGATGAGATTGCTGCTGGGACCAAGGACGCCGTCATGGAGGGCGAGGCCGCGGTCCAGGCCAAGGGCGTCACGGTTGGCGGCGAGCTCGGCGCGGCGGCGACGGTCTCGGTCAACGAGGGCGCCGCGGAGCCGACGGCCCCGGAGGTCATCGTCCTGGCGCGGGGCACGGGCGAGCCGATCAAGGCGGGCGACACGATCCTGGCCCACACCGCCAGCATGTCCTGGGACAACAGCACCCCGAACTCCACCTGGGAGAACCAGTCCCCGCAGTCCATCCCGGTCACCGATCAGAAGCCGATGAGTGACCTCGTGGGCGTGCCGGCGGGATCGCGCGTGGTGGTCCTCACCCCCGCGGACGCCGCCTCGGGCGCCCCGGCCTCTGCCCATGTGGTGGATATCGAGCAGATCCTCTGACCCACTGCCCCACCTCACTCCGCCAATTTGCGTGAGTTCGTACTTCTCCGGGCCCGGAGAAGTACGAACTCACGCAAATTGGCGGAGTCAGGGGCGAGGGGTCAGCGCACGATGAGGCCCTGGGACTTGGCCACGGCCTCGGCCAGGCGCTCGGAGACGTCCTGCCAGTTGGCGATGTTCCAGATCGCGGCCACGTAGTCGGCCTTGACGTTGAGGTAGTCCAGGTAGAAGGCGTGCTCCCACATGTCCACCATGAACAGGGGCAGGGTGCCCACCGGGACGTTGCCCTGCTGGTCGAAGAGCTGGAAGATCACGAGCTTGCCCGAGATCGAGTCGTAGGCCAGCACGGCCCAGCCCGAGCCCTGGATGCCCATGGCGGTGGCGGTGAAGTGGGCCTTGAACTTCTCGAAGGAGCCGAAGGAGTCCTTGATAGCCTCGGCCAGCTCGCCCTCGGGCTCACCGCCGCCGTTGGGGGAGAGGTTCTTCCAGAACACGGAGTGGTTGGTGTGACCGCCCAGGTTGAAGGCGAGGTTCTTCTCCCACAGGTTGACGGCCGCCAGGTCCCCGGCGTCGCGAGCGGCGGTCAGCGCCTCCAGGGCGGCGTTGGCCCCGGCGACGTAGGCGGCGTGGTGCTTGTCGTGGTGGAGCTCCATGATGCGCCCGGAGATGTGGGGCTCCAGCGCGGCGTAGTCGTAGGGGAGCTCGGGAAGGGTGTACACGGCCATGTGGCTGCCTTTCGTCGGTCGAACACGGCTCCAGCCCATGAATAGGACTGAGGTCCTGGACAGTGCTTATCGTAGGCGGCCTCGCCGGGGGCGGACAGGGGGCTGGGGCGAGCGTCCCAGCGATTACACTGACCGCTGAACGCCTCGCTGCCCACGTCTCACGGAGGACCGTATGACCAGCACAGCCGCATCCGAACGCCTCGAGCTCCTCATCTTCTCCGACGACGCCTCGGTGCGCCGCGAGGTCATCGAGGGGGTCGGCCGTCGCCCGGCCAAGGGCCTGCCCCTGGTGTCGTGGACCGAGACCGCCACTGCCGAGGGCGTGCGCATGGCGATCAAGGATCGCCAGGATGAGGGCCTGGCGCCCTTCGACGGCCTGGTGCTCGATGCCGAGACCAAGAAGTTCGGCGGCATGGGCCTGGCCCATGAGCTGTTCACCGAACTCGACCAGCGCCCCCCGGTGGTGCTGCTGACCGCCCGTCCCCAGGATGACTGGCTCTCCGCCTGGGCCAAGGCCGAGGCCGTTGTCTCCCGCCCCCTGGACCCGCCGAGCCTGCAGGAGGGCGTGACTCGGGCCCTGACCGCACGTCCCGGGACCGTGGTGGCCGCCGGCTGAGCGGCCCGACGGCGCAGGCGGGCGCCGTGGTGCTCGTCAGTGCTGATCAGTTGCTGGTCATGGTCAGTCGCTGATCCTGCCGACGCCGCCCCTGCCGATCTCGCCTCATGGAGATCCTGGGGGCGGCCGCCTCATCCCTCGGCCTGAAGCACCCGGCGGTGGCGCGCCGCCGATCCCAGCGGCCAGGTCAGGGCGGCGGGATCGCCCTCGACCTCGACCAGCCGGGTCCCGGCCTCCAGCACCCAGTCGGCCAGCAGGCTGGTCTCCTCGGCGCTGGCGCTCTGGCCTACGCGCACCGGCCGATCCACCACACGGGCGCTGGCGCGCAGGGTCTCCACCATGGGGCGGGGATCGGCCCCCGGCGGTGAGACGGCGGTGCCGGCGAGCATGCCCCAGCGCACGACGACGAGCTCCCAGCCGCCGGCCTCGCGGCGCTTGGCGGCGATGAGGTGGGGGCAGGCCAGCAGGGGCCGCAGTCTTTCGGCCCGAAGCGCCCCGTGCAGCAGTGCGCGCAGGCGGCGCGTCCACAGGCCCGCCTCCTCGTAGCGCTGATTGGCCGACAGTGCCGCGATGCGCTCCAGGAGCGGGACGGCGACCAGGTCGATCTGGCCGGACAGGGCGGCGCGCGCCTGCTCGGGGCTGGCGGGGCGATCCTGGGCGCCGACGGCGCGCAGGCCGGCTTCGTCCCAGTGGCGCAGCCTGAGCACGGACTCGGCGGCGCGCATGGCCTCGTTGCCGCTGGCGCGGGAGAAGAAGGGGCCCAGGGCGCAGGCGGCCTCGGCCGCGGGCAGGACGGTGGTCAGGGCGAGGCGGGGCTCGTCGGTGTGCGCCCCGGCCAGGTGCAGCCAGGGCTGGCGGCCGGGGCTGCGCGAGCGGCGGTTGACCGGCGGGTCCAGCTCGGCGATGAGCCGCAGCTCGCGCACTCGGGCCTCGATGAGGGTGGGGGTGGGGATGTGCCGCACGGCCACGGCCGTGTCCAGCATCTGGGCGACCTTCCGGCGCTTCTCGGCGGCGGTGAAGTAGGAGCGCACCCGGCGCCGCAGGCTGGTGGCGCTGCCGATGTAGAGGACCTGCCCGGCCGCTGAGCAGAACTGGTAGACGCCGGGGCCCGTGGGCAGGTCGTCGGCCAGGCGGCTCTTGGCGCGGCGGGCCGGTGGCACGGCGTCGGTGGCGGTGGCCAGGTCCTCCAGGTGGGTGACGCCCAGGGGCGCCAGGGCCTCCAGGGCGGCGTGCAGGACGTCGACGGTGGCTCGGGCGTCGCCCAGGGCGCGGTGCTCGGGGCGGGTGGAGGAGCCGACGAAGGCTGCCAGCGTGGATAGGCGGTGGTTGGGCACCTGCGTGCGCGGCCAGGCCTTGCGGGCCAGGGCCAGGGTGTCCAGGACCCGTGGCTCGGGCCAGGTCAGATCGAGCTCCTTGGCGGCGGCGCGGAGGTGGCCGACGTCGAAGCGCGCGTTGTGCGCCACCAGGACCGTATCGGGGTCCTCCAGGCGCGCCCAGGACAGGAAGGCCTCCAGGCAGTAGCGGGGGCTGGGGGCGGTGGCCACCATGGCGTTGGTGATGCCGGTGAGCATGGTGATCTGGGCGGGGATGGCGGTGCCCGGGTTGACCAGGGTGGAGAAGTCGGCCTGGACCTGGCCGCCGCGCACGGTCAGGGCCCCGATCTCCGTCAGTGCCCGGGCGCCGGGCACTCCCCCGGTGGTCTCCAGGTCGACGACGACGAAGGTCACCTGGCTCAGGGGCGTGCCCATCTCCTCCAGGCTGGCCTGGATGCCCGCGGTGGGCGCGGCGGCCCGGCCAGGAGCCAGGGAGGTGCCCGCGGAGTCCCCGGTGGGGGAGTGCGGGGGCGCTGCGGTGCTCACATGGGCAGGGTAGGGCAGGGCGATGACACCAATGCTCCAAGGACGCAAGGGAGAGTGGGGCGGGCGTCGTCGGGCCAGGTGGGGATGGCCTCGGCAAGTCGGTGCGAGCACAGGGTCGGGCGACTTAGAATCGTCCCTACACCCGAGCGGCCCTTCAGGCACCGGCGCCATCCATCCCCGATGGCGCGGGCGTTTGCGCGGCCGTCCCGCCCGCAGATCACAGGAGGCCCCGTTGGGATACGGACCCATCAAGGCGACAGTCGGCCCCGCCCTGGAGATGCTCTACCAGCCCTGGATCCGCGGCGAGGAGAACATTCCTGCGGAGGGGGCCGCGATCCTGGCCTCCAACCACCTGGCGGTGATCGACTCCTTCTTCCTGCCGCTGCTGGTGGACCGGGAGGTGGCCTTCATCGGCAAGGCCGACTACTTCACCGGCAAGGGCGTCAAGGGCTGGGCGGTGAAGAACTTCATGAAGACCGTCGGCACGATCCCGGTGGACCGCTCCGGCGGCAAGGCCTCCCAGGCGGCCCTGCAGGCGGGGATCGACCGCCTGCGCTCCGGGGAGTTGTTCGGCATCTACCCCGAGGGCACGCGCAGCCCTGATGGGAGGCTCTACCGCGGCAAGACCGGCGTGGCCCGCATCGCCCTGGCCACGGGGGCGCCGGTGATCCCGGTGGCGATGATCGGCTCCAACCTGGCTCAGCCGATCGGCCAGGCGATCCCCTCCACCCGTCATCGCGTGGGCATCGTCATCGGTGAGCCGCTGGACTTCTCCCGCTACAAGGGCCTGGAGAACGACCGATTCGTCCTGCGCTCGATCACCGATGAGATCATGTACGCCCTCATGGCGCTGTCCGGCCAGGAGTATGTGGATCTGTATGCCGCGGATGTGAAGAACGCGATGGATGCGGAGAAGAAGTCCGCTGATGAGGTGGTGGCCGAGATGCTGGAGGCCCAGGCCAGGGCCCGTCCGGCGGCTGCCCGCGTGGCCGCTCCCGGTGGGCGGCCCGCCCCTGATGTCAGTGTTCCCGAGCCGCCCGAGGATGAAACCAAGGACGACGCCAGGCAGGACGATCCCTCGGAGTCCTGAGGTCTCAAGGCAGCGCGGGAGTGCGGGTCATGAGTGCGACGGCGATTGTCAGCGTTGGCTTGGCCATTGTCCAGATCACCCTGCTGATCTCCGGCGATAGCGGACATGCTGCTCTCGCCGGTGGCGTGGCGGGCCTGCTGGATCGTCTTCCGGTGCCCAAGCCGGGCAAGGAGGTCCGGGCTGGCGAGCGGGTGGCGGAGGAGATCGCCGAACGTGTCCCGTCTGGGGAGGAGTACAGGCAGATTGAAGACCACCAGTGGGAGGCCGCCGCGCAGGATGTGGCTGCGCTGCTGAGGGACCTGCCTGAGAAGAAGCGGCGCAATGCGGGTTACGACGCTGAAGCACTACGGAAGGCTGTTCTCGAGGCGGGAGGCCGGGAGCGCAGAGCCAATCTTGGAGATGAGGAGGCGAAGACTGCCTTCGATTGGCTCCTGGAGGAGGCCTGCCGGCAGGTGGCCGAGTTGTTCACGGACAGTGAGGCCCTGGAGAGGATTATCGAGCTCCTCGGCGAGATGAGTGATGTGCTCGGCGATATTCGTGAAGGTATGCAGCGCGGGCCTCTGGTACGAGAAATGATGGACGCCCACCGACACAAGACTCAAATGCTGGCGCCAGAAGAACTCAAAGATCGTGAAACAGAGAAGGCCGATCTGAAGAAGTTTGTTCATGAGGCGCCAGAGCAGTGGGTGGCGTATACGGCACCGATGCTCAGCGGTAAAACTGCCGTGATGGCGGACTTTGCTCTCCGCCCGCCACGAGGGGTGAGAGTTGTCTCTTACTTCGTGCGAAGGAGCGAGGCAAGTAACAATCATCAAAGTTTCTTCCTCTCGGTGATGACTCAATTGGCTGAAATCTTGGGAGATCGTTACGTGTACTCAGTTGCGCAAGCAACGCAGCTGGCGCAGTCTGCATATTTAGCTGATTCCTTGAGGATGGCGACTGCTGTTTGTGAGAGTCGGGGTGAGCGCCTGGTGCTTCTCGTCGACGGATTGGATGAGGATGTCTATTTCGAGGCTCCTGACAGGGATGCATCGATTCTCTCGACATTGCCCCCCAGGCTTCCAGGGCAACTCAAGGTGATCACGGCATCGCGACCCAATCCTCCCGTTCCCACGGACGTGCTCTGTGAGGCCTGGAAACATCGCATTGACTGGGAACTGAGCTCTTCGCCGCATGCGATAGCGGAAGTCAGCCCTGAAGATATCGATAAGTTCTTTAACCATGAGTGTGGCCTGACCGTCGGCGCCCTCCTCGCGGCGTGTGAAGGCCAGTTGACAGTGGACAATCTCTCGGCGTTGATGGGCCGACTGAGCGATGGGGGCAATTCGGCGGCGTTGGGTGGCTTTATTAAAAGGGCGCCCGGCCGGCTTCTCAACGTCATGAACATCGGTATGGGTCGAAGCCCAATTATGGCCTATTCTCTAGGGCACGATGTGATGCTCAGGAAGACCCTGCGCAAACTGAGCCCGGATAGCTTTGGCGAGGGAGACGATCCTGAAGGTGAATTGTTTTGGGCTGGACTACGAGATAGGGTGTTGAAGCCCTATCGGAACACGATTATTCACTGGGCTGAGACGCATGAGTGGTCGAGAAACTCACCTTCTTACCTTCTGGGTGAAGGGTACGTGTCGGTGGTTCAGCGGGAGCAGGGTGACCGGGGCGTCCTTGAACTTTTGGGCGTTCGGGAGCGCAATGATCGAATTGCGCAACGGAATGGCAGCGGATATGGAGTGATCAGCCTCATTGACGAGTGTGCAAATCGCTATCTTGAAGGCCGCGGTTCTGATTGTGAAGAATCTGATATTAAAATCCTTCTCGGTGTCGCCGAGGAGCGTCAGCGTCTCACAAGATCTTTCCCTTATATCCCCGGACTAGTGACTGTGGAGGCGCTCAGTGCAGAAGGTGATTTTGAGCCGCTCCGCGGCTTGATTCTCAGTTTTGAAGACCCGAGTGATCGAGAGAGGGCCCTTAAGGGGCTCTTCCGGTTTGAGGGGGTGGTCAGGTGGTTAGTCGGTGTCTGAGGCCGCCGGTGTGGATGAGGCTGCGGGTGATGTAGTGGGTGAGGTTGCGGAAGCCTTGTGCGATGCCGCGTAGGTGTTCCAGGCGGCCGTTGATGGCCTCGGTGGGGCCGTTGGAGGAGCCCGGGTGGTCGAAGTAGGCCAGGATGTCGTCTTTGCGCCGGTTCAGGGTCCGACCCAGGCGGGTGACCTCCTCGATGCCGGCTGGTACGCCAGATGCGATGGAGTCGATTAGCCGGTTCATGAGGCGTTTGCCCTGGGTGCGGTCTTTGTGTCGGTAGGCGTCGATCATCGTCTGGTACACGTCCCAGGCCACCTCCACTGGGGTGTTGCGCTCGTCAGCGAATAGCTCTTCGAGGCGCTGGCCCTGACGCACGGTCAGCAGGTCGATCTCGGTCAAGAGCGTGCGCCGGGCCGTGTACAGGGCGTCCTTGGTGGTTCCCCGCCGTCCGGTAGTGGCCTGCTGGACTCTGCGACGGGTCTCGTCCAGGGCGTCGCCGGCCAGGCTCACAACGTGGAAGGGGTCCATCACCGTGGTGGCAGTGGGTAGCTGCTCGGCGGCGGCGCTCTTGAATCCTGTGAAGCCGTCCATGGCTACGATCTCGATCTGGCCTCGCCAGTGGGGGTCTCGGTCGGCCAGCCAGGAGACCAGAGCCGTCTTCGACCTGCCGGGGATCATGTCGACCAGGCGCGCTGGGCCGGTGCCCTGGCGTACGGGCGTCAGGTCGATCAGGACCGTCACGTACCGCTGGTGGCCCCGGTGGCGCCACACATGCTCGTCCACACCCAGCACCCGCACACCCTTGAGGCGCTCTTCCAGGGGCCCCAGGGCCTCCAAGCCCGCGACCATGACCGCGTCGTTGGCGGTGTCCCAGGACACTGCCAGGCGTGCCGCGACCCGCGAGATGGCCATGTTGTCCACCGCGACCGCCTCCAGGGCCCACTGCACCGCGCCGTGAGTCAGCAGCCCCCGGGGCTCAGCTGCCGAGGTCATGTCCACCCTCCACACCCGCCGGCAGTGCTGGCAGGTCAGCTCAGGGACTCTCACCAGCAGGCGAGTGACCCGCCCGCAGGTTGGGGCGTGGGCCAGAATCCGCGCGTCGGTGCCCTTGCGCCTGCCCATCGCCCCACAGCAGGCGCAAAACAGGCGCTCATCACCAGCCTCCAGCACGGGCCGGCACTGGACCCACAGCACCTGCCGTCCGCCCGAATCGATGATCTTTTGGCCAGTGGCAGCCAGTCCCAGCACATCCAGGCCCAGCAGCCGATCAGGATCAACAGGGTCAAACCCCCCAGCAGGCGGGCCAGGGCAGGTAGTGTGAGCCATCGTCGAGGTCCTCGGCATCATGGTGAGTCTTGAGCAACCCCATGATCGCCCAGGACCTCGACCCCACTCCACCCGCCACGCACCCCTCACCCCCTCAAACCGGAAGAGCCCCTTAAGGAACTCATTGACGCACCGCTGTCTCTCGAGGATCGGCGAATTTGTATTGATTCAGGTCTTATTTCGGATGTTATTGACTCGCTGAGAGATTGGCCATTAGTTTGCGTAGATGCTCTCCGATCAGAGATTCTTCTGTTCGCCGATGCAGGCGAACTAGATCGGATTGGTGCGGTAACTCAAGATGTGCTTGACATGGCACTGCAGATCCATAGTCACGACAACCATGTTCGGGTCTTAATTGATGTGACCGGAGCGTTGGCTCGGGCCGACCGGATCGAGGAGGCGCAGCAGGTTGCCGAGCGGATCACAGCCCCCAGGGGTCGCGTTCGGGCCATGGCTCGGGCTGGTCGGATCGAGGAGGCGCAGAGAATCGCTGAGCGAATAGATGACCCCGATGACCGTGCTCAGGCCTTGGCTGATGTGGCTGGTGCCTTGGGTCGGGCCGGCCGGACTGAGCAGGCGGTGGTTGTGGCTGGTCAGGCACAGGAGATCGCCGAGCAGATCACAGCCCCCGGGCAACGTGCGCGGGTTTTGGCTGATGTGACTGGTGTGCTGGTTCGGGCCGGACAGCCTGATGAGGCGGCGCTTGTGGCTGGTCAGGCGCAGCGAATTGCCGAGCAGATCACAGCCCCCGGGCAACGTGCGCGAGTTTTGGCTCATGTGGCTGGTGTGCTGGCTCGGGGCGGACAGCCTGATGAGGCGGCGCTCGTGGCTGGTCAGGCGCAGCGAATTGCCGAGCAGATCGATGACCCCGGTTATCGTGCGCGGGTTTTGGCTGATGTGGCTGGTGTGCTGGTTCGGGCCGGACAGCCTGATGAGGCGGTGGTTGTGGCTGGTCAGGCGCAGCGAATTGCCGAGCAGATCATAGACCCCGGGCAACGTGCGCGGGTTTTGGCTGATGTGGCTGGTGTGCTGGTTCGGGCTGGTCGGGCTGATGAGGCGCAGTTGGTTGCCGAGCAGATCATAGACCCCGGGCAACGTGCGCGGGTTTTGGCTGATGTGGCTGGTGTGCTGGTTCGGGCTGGTCGGGCTGATGAGGCGCAGTTGGTTGCCGAGCAGATCACAGCCCTCGGGCAACGTGCGCGGGTTTTGGCTGATGTGGCTGGTGTGCTGGTTCGGGGCGGACAGCCTGATGAGGCGGTGGTTGTGGCTGGTCAGGCGCAGCGAATTGCCGAGCAGATCGATGACCCTTGGGATCGTGCGCGGGTTTTGGCTGATGTGGCTGGTGTGCTGGTTCGGGCCGGTCGGGCTGATGAGGCGCAGCGGGTTGCCGAGCGAATCGATGACCCCTGGGACCGTGCTCGAGCCCTGGCTGATGTGGCTGGTGTGCTGGCTCGGGCCGGACAGCCTGATGAGGCGGTGGTTGTGGCTGGTCAGGCGCAGTTGGTTGCCGAGCAGATCACGACCCCCGGGCAACGTGCGCGGGTTTTGGCTGATGTGGCTGGTGTGCTGGTTCGGGCCGGACAGCCTGATGAGGCGGTGGTTGTGGCTGGTCAGGCGCAGCGAATTGCCGAGCAGATCATAGACCCCGGTTATCGTGCGCGGGTTTTGGCTGATGTGGCTGGTGTGCTGGTTCGGGCCGGACAGCCTGATGAGGCGGTGGTTGTGGCTGGTCAGGCGCAGCGAATTGCCGAGCGGATCACGACCCCCGGGCAACGTGCGCGGGTTTTGGCTGATGTGGCTGGTGTGCTGGTTCGGGCCGGACAGCCTGATGAGGCGGCGCTTGTGGCAGGTCAAGCGCAGCGAATTGCCGAGCAGATCGATGACCCTTGGGATCGTGCGCGGGTTTTGGCTGATGTGGCTGGTGTGCTGGTTCGGGCCGGTCGGGCTGATGAGGCGCAGCGGGTTGCCGAGCGAATCGATGACCCCTGGGACCGTGCTCGAGCCCTGGCCCGCGTGGCTGGTCTGTTGGCTCTGGCGAGACAGACCGATGAGGCGCGGGATATTGCGGGCTCTTTGGACGTATGCAGTGATTGTCGAGCCACAGCGCTCCAATCCGCGCTTACTGCCATGTGCGAGCAGGGTGACATTGATTCGGCCCTGACCGCCGCCCAACATGAGCTGGCGACGGCAGTGGGTGCCAGAGGCGTCGATAGGAAAGAACTGGCCTCCTACTGTGGCAGTTTGGCCGACCTGTGCCAGTCCTGCGCTGAGGCCGTCGAGGGGAACTCCGAGGCCTTGCGAGCGTGGCAGTCGCTGGGGCGTGCCTGCCTGGTGCACTCCTGGCTCCTGGGCGCCTCGGTCTGGGAGCACTTCGAGACCTTCATGCACCTCGCGCCAGACCCTGCCCTCCGACTCGTCAGAGAGCGCCTCCTCACCGATGCTGACAGCGACGGGATTACGACTGCCTGATCGACGGCCAGGAGTATGTGGACCTGTATGCCGCGGATGTGAAGAAGGTCGACGACGACGCATAGCCGATGGCGGTTGTCCCGGACGCGGACGCGTGGGCAGAGAGTGCTGTCCCGGAATCATTGGTGCTCCGCCAGGAGCCGGTGGGCGGCGCGCACGCCGGCTCCCATGATGGGGCCGTTCATCGTGTCGGTGATCCGCGCCAGGAGATCGTGCGGGTAGTCCTCTGGCAGGAGCTCGGCAGGCAGGTGCGGCAGTGAGCCCCACAGGTAGGTAGCGCGACGCAGGAGGGTGTGAGCGTCGACGATCCGCTCGAGCAGGACGGCATGCGCATCGTCGCGAGTGCTCTGCTCGTGCGGCTGCGCCTGCCCCATCTCCTCCAACTCCGCCGCGAGATGCCGGATTCTCATGGCTGCCTCAGCCAGAGGCCAGGCGCGTGCAGCGAGAGTGCGCGCAGCGACGTCGTCGATCTCCAAGCGCCCGGCCGAGCAGGAAGGATCGGCCGCCCAGGCGCCGGGCGGGCCCATGCCCAGCAGCACCCCGGGGCGAGGGGAGGCCCAGCCCTTCTCGAATGCCGCCGCGCGCAGCGCATCGCGCTCGGCCCGCCTCGTCTCGGGAACGTCATAGATGACGATGTGGAAGTGCCCCTCCCATGCAGGAGGCTCACTGAACCTGCTCTCGACCTGCTGGTACTGCTGCAGGTAGACCCCGGACAGCCGGTAGAAGGTGCGGCGCCCCACTCGGCGCGTGGCCAATCGCCCGTCGCCCACTGCGCGCCTCAGGTGAGAGCGCGCACCTGAGCCGCTCATCCCCAGTGCCGTGAGCACCTCGACGAGGAAGGTGCCGGGCAACTCCTCCGTCTCGGCCAGACCGCACAGGAAGGCGACCGTGCCGTAGGTGACGGCGGTCTGGTGCTGCGCGGCTGGAGGCATGGCACCATCCTGCGCCCAGATCGACTCAGAAGTCGCGTGGCGCCAGGGGCGTGGCTCACCTACTATTCACTTCGATGCGACTACGAAACGTAAGGAGAGTGCGTCATGACAGTGCGAGATCGTTGTCCCAGTGCGGAGCGTGCCGAGCGGCCGCCGCTCACCCGGGCGGCCGCATGGCGGGAGATAGCCCTGACCACCGCCGTGCTGTGGACGGTGCTCGGGGCTGGCTGCTTCGTTATCGGGGCCCAGTGGATCTATGACAGCTGGGGGACCAGCCTGAACGCCGCCCTCTTACTCGACGCCGTCTACTTCATCGCCTGCCTGGGGCTGGCCTCCTTCGCCTGGTGGCGCCAGCGCTTAGCCGGGGAGACCTTCGCGGAGCTGGGCTGGCGCAAACGCGCCCCGCGACCGGCGATGGTCATCGCCGTGCTCTTCGGCCTGGCCTGGGCCGCACTGGCCTACGCGCGCGGAGGCGATCCGCTGGCGATCACCTGGCAGCGCCCCCTCATGATGGCCATGGGCCTGATCCTGGCCTTCGGAGAGGAGATCATGGTCCGCGGCCTCATCCTGGACCGCCTGGCCCGATGCGGCACGAGCCGCCTCCTCCAGATCGTGATCACAGGCGCGCTCATGGCGGTGTACCACGGGATCGTCGGCCACCACGTCTGGCCCTCCTACTGGGTCTCCAGCTTCGTCCTGTTCAGCCTGCTCTCCACGCTCTTCATTGCCAGCGGTCGGAGCATGATGCCCGCCTACATCGCTCACGCCATGGCCCACGTACTGGGCGATCCACCCCTCATCCAGGGCATCCTCGAGGGCATTCACTACAGCGGCTGACCGGCGGCAGCGTTCCGGGCCGCAGCGTCTGTTGCCGCCGGCCGGGCCCCGCGTAGGATGGCCGGTGATGCGGCGAGCGCCGCATACATCCGACCGGGGCCCGCGCCCCGCGAGTCCACAACCCGAAAGGTTCCCGATGTCGATCCGTCGCGTCGCCCTGCTCACCGCGGGCGGTTTCGCCCCCTGCCTGTCCGCCGCCGTCGGCGACCTCATCGAGCGCTACACCGAGGTCGCCCCAGAGGTCGAGATCATCGCCTACCAGTACGGCTACCACGGCCTGCTGACCGGCAACTACATCGTCATCGACGACGAGGGCCGCAAGAACGCCGGCATCCTGCGGGACTTCGGCGGCTCGCCCATCGGCAACTCCCGCGTCAAGCTCACCAACGCCAAGAACCTCGTCGAGCGCGGACTGGTCGAGGAGGGCGTCAACCCCCTGGAGTTCGCCGCCGAGCAGCTGCGCAAGGACGGCGTCGACGTCCTGCACACCATCGGCGGTGACGACACCAACACCACCGCCGCCGACCTGGCCGCCTACCTGCACGAGAACGACTACGAGCTCACTGTGGTGGGCCTGCCCAAGACCATCGACAACGACGTCGTCCCCGTGCGCCAGTCCCTGGGCGCCTGGACCGCCGCCGAGGAGGGCGCCGGCTTCGCCTTCAACATCATCGGGGAGCACCGCTCCAACCCCCGCATGCTCATCGTCCACGAGTGCATGGGCCGCAACTGCGGCTACCTCACCGCCGAGACCGCCCGCCGCTACCACGAGCTGCTGGGGACCAAGCAGTGGGCGCCCTCCCTGGGTCTGAGCCGTGAGCGCTGGGACGTCCACGCCGTGTTCGTCCCCGAGGCCAAGCTCGACATCGCCGCCGAGGCCAAGCGCCTCAAGGCCATCATGGACGAGCAGGGCAATGTCAACATCTTCCTGTCCGAGGGCGCCGGCGTCCCCGAGATCATCGCGGAGATGGAGGCCAAGGGCGAGGAGGTCCAGCGCGACCCCTTCGGCCACGTCAAGCTCGACACCATCAACCCCGGCCAGTGGTTCGCGGGGCAGTTCGCCTCCCTCATCGGCGCCGAGAAGGTCATGGTCCAGAAGTCCGGCTACTACTCGCGCGCCGCGCACGCCAACGCCGAGGACCTGGCCCTCATCAAGGAGATGTGCGACCTGGCCGTCGAGTGCGCCCTGCGCGGCGAGTCCGGCGTCATCGGCCAGGACGAGGAGAACGACGACGCCCTGGTCGCCATCCCCTTCCCGCGCATCGCCGGGGCCAAGCCCTTCGACATCACCCAGCCCTGGTTCGTCGAGCTCATGAACGAGCTCGGCCAGAGCATCGAGCCCGCTGAGGTCAGCGCCGAGCACTGAGCCCGCCGCGCCTGAGCCCAGACACCAGCCGCGCCCCGGACCCGCATCAGCGGGAGCCTGGGCGCGGCCTCGTCCAGGGAGCCCCGGCCGATGCGGTGGGCGCCACTGCGGCGGGCACCACCACGGCCGCACTGTGAACCGGGCGGGGGGCGGCGCGCGCTCCTCACCTATGCTGTAGCCCGTGATGAATGAGCTCGACGTCAAGCGCACCGCCACGGGCTGGCGCGATCGGCCCGCCAGCCAGCAGCCGTCCTACCCCGACCCCGCGGCGCTGGCCGCCGTCAGCTCCGACCTGCGCTCCCGCCCGCCCCTGGTCTTCGCCGGCGAGGTCGACGCCCTGCGCGATCTCATGGCCAAGGCCACCACCGGCGGCGCCTTCGTGCTGACCGGCGGGGACTGCGCGGAGTCCTTCACCGACAACACCGCCACCAACATCCGCCTGAAGATCCAGACCATCCTCCAGATGGCCGCGGTGCTCACCTACGGGGCCTCCACCCCCGTGATCAAGATCGGGCGCATCGCCGGGCAGTACACCAAGCCCCGCAGCGCCGATGAGGAGACCCGCGACGGCGTGACCCTGCCCTCCTACCGGGGCGACTCGGTCAACTCCCATGCCTTCACCCCCGAGGCCCGCACCGCCGACCCCTCCCGCATGCTGGACGCCTACCTGCGCGCCGGCACCACCCTCAACCTCATCCGCGCCTTCACCATGGGCGGCTACGCCGACCTGCGCGAGGTCCACTCCTGGAACCGCGGCTTCACCGCCAACCCGGCCTACAAGCGCTTCGAGTCCTTCGCCGAGGAGATCGACCGGGCCATGCGCTTCATGGAGGCCGCCGGGGTGGACTTCGAGGCCCTGCGGCAGGTCGACTTCTACGCCGCCCACGAGGCCCTGCTCCTGGAGTACGAGGACGCCATGATCCGCGAGGACTCCCGCACCGGGCGCCTCTACGACACCAGCGCCCACATGCTGTGGATCGGGGAGCGCACCCGCGACCCCGAGGACGCCCACGTCGCCCTGCTCGAGGGCGTCCACAACCCCGTGGGCGTCAAGATCGGCCCGACCACGACCCCCGACGAGATCCGCGGCCTCATGGACCACCTCAACCCCGAGGGCGATCCGGGGCGCCTGAGCCTCATCACCCGCATGGGCGCCGACCGCATCCGCGAGGTGCTGCCGCCCCTCATCGAGGCCGTGCGCGCCGACGGGCGCCCCGTGACCTGGATCGCCGACCCCATGCACGGCAACACCATCACCGCCGCCGGGGGCTACAAGACCCGCCGCTTCGAGACCATCATGGATGAGATCCGCGGCTTCTTCGAGGTCCACCGCAGTCTGGGAACCGTGCCCGGGGGCATCCACGTCGAGCTGACCGGCGACGACGTCACCGAGTGCCTGGGCGGGGGCGAGCCCATCGACGAGGAGGCCCTGGGCCGGCGCTACGAGACCCTGGTCGACCCGCGCCTCAACCACCAGCAGTCCCTGGAGGTCGCCTTCGAGGTCGCCGAGATGCTCAAGGGCTGAGGCCCGGCCTCGGGGCCAGGCGCGCCTCAGGACCAGGCGCGCCTCACGGGCCAGAGGCCCTACCTGACCGTGACGGTGACAGTGGATCCCGTCTTGACGCGGGTCCCCGCTGCGGGCTCTGTGGAGCGCACCTTGTCGAACAGGCCCCCCAGGCTGTACTCGACCCGGGCCTTGAGGCCCGCGTCCTCCAGGGCGGAGACCGCCTCCTCCTCGCTCATGCCCGTCACGTCCGGGACCTCCACGTTCTCCGGGCCCCGGGAGATCGTGATGCTCACGGCATCCCCGTAGTAGGCCGATTCGCCGGCCTTGGGGGAGGAGGAGATCACCGCGTCCTTGGGCACGGTGTCCGAGTAGTCCTTCTTGACCGTGCCGCGCTTGAGCCCCGCGTTCTCCAGGGCTGTGGTGGCCTCGTCCTGGCTCATCCCCGTCACGTCGGGGACAGTGGTGGGCTGCTTGCCCTGGGAGACCACGATGTCGACGGGGGTGGAGTGGTTGACGACCTTCTTGGCCGCGGGATTGGTGGAGATCACCTTGCCGGAGGCGACGTCGGCGGAGTACTCCTTGGTCACCGAGCCCACGGTCAGCCCCGCACCCTGGATGGCCTTGCGGGCCTCGGCCTCGGTCTTGCCCACCACATTGGGCACCGCCATCGTCTCCACCCCTCGGGAGACCACTGCCGCCACCGCCTGGCCCTGGGGGACCTGCTGGCCGGGGGCCGGCTCGCAGGAGATGACCGCACCGGCGCTGACCGTGTCGGAGTAGGCGCGCGAGGGGGAGGCCCACACCAGGCCCAGGGCCTCGACCTCCGCCTGGGCATCCTCCTGGGACTTGCCGACGATCGCGGGCACAGTCACCTTCCGGCCCGGGCCGGCCACGAAGTACCAGGCGGCGGCACCCCCGCCCCCGGCCAGGGCAAGGGCCAGCACCCCGCCCCCCAGCAGGGCGCGCCGCGTCAGGCGCGAGGAGCTCGGCCGAGTGGCGAGGCGGTCGGTCTGCCTGGCATCGGCGGCCAGTGCCGAGCGCTGCGCCCTGCGGGCCGACCGGCCCGACTGAGGGCCGATGGAGCCGATGGGCAGGGAGACCGTGCGCATGCCCACATGCGGGGAGTCCTGGGAGTCCTCCCACTCCTGGGGTGAGGGGGCGGAGGCCGCGCGCACCGCGGGAGCCTCGGCCTCCAGGCCGGTCTTCATGGCCTCCAGGTCGCGCATCGAGGTGGTCCCGCCCCCGCGGCGCACCGCGAGCTCGGAGACCGTCAGCTCATCATGGACATCGCGCAGCAGGGCCAGGG
Source organism: Actinomyces slackii (assembly GCF_900637295.1). Taxonomy (NCBI): domain Bacteria; kingdom Bacillati; phylum Actinomycetota; class Actinomycetes; order Actinomycetales; family Actinomycetaceae; genus Actinomyces; species Actinomyces slackii. The sequence continues at coordinate 2,022,648 of NZ_LR134363.1, forward strand.
CGGCGTCGGCGTCCTCGGGGCGCTCCTCGGGGTTGCGCCGCGTCATGGTCGCCACCAGCTCATCGACATCCGCCGGCATATCCGGCACCAGGGCCGAGGGCAGGGGCACATCCTCATGCACGTTGCGGAAGGCGATCTGGATGGGGGAGTCGGCGGAGAAGGGCTGGACGCCGGTGAGCAGCTCGTACAGGACGATGCCGGCGGAGAAGACATCGGCCCGGGAGGAGGAGGTCCCTGAGGTGATGAGCTCGGGGGCCAGGTAGGCCACCGTTCCCAGCACATTGCCGGTCGTGGTCTGGGCGACCTCGGTCACGGCCCGGGCCAGCCCGAAGTCGGCGACCTTGGCCTCCGAGCCATCGGAGGGGAGAAGCACGTTCTCCGGCTTGATGTCGCGGTGGACCAGCCCCGCCCGGTGGGCGGCCCCCAGGGGGCGCAGCAGCTGGGAGACCAGGCCCAGGGCCTCCTTGACCGACAGGGGCCCCTGGGCGATGAGATCGCGCAGGTTGGGGCCCTCGACGTACTCCATGACCAGGTAGGCCACCCCATCGAGGCTGCCCTGGTCGTAGACGGCCACCACCCCCGGATTGGACAGGCGCGCCGCGGCGCGGGCCTCGCGGCGGAATCGCGAGACGAAGTCGGGGGAGTCGGCCAGGTGGGGGTGCATGAGCTTGAGCGCCACCCGGCGGTCCAGTCGCCGGTCATGGGCGCGGTAGACAGTGGCCATACCGCCACGGGCAACACGATCGACGATCTCGTAGCGCGAGTCGATCAGGCGACCGATGAGGGGATCTTCTACCACGGGTGTGATTCTACGGTGCGCCCGCGGCGCGCAAGCGCCATCGCACCGCGTCGCCCCACCCCGCCCGCCACTGCTCGCTATTGCTCGCCACTGCCCGCTGCCGGGCGAGTCGGGCCGAGTCAGGCGCTGCGGTCGATGAGCCGGTGCATGAGGGCCGTCAGGTCCTCCAGGGTCTGGCAGTCGGCCTCGCCGGTGTTCGCCAGTGCGGCCAGGGCGCGCGCGCCGGCCTGCCGGTGGGCGGCGATGGCCTCCTCATGGGCGGCCCGGGCCCCGCAGTCCTCGACCATGCGGGCCGCGGCCTCCAGCTCGGCAGGCTCGGCCTGTCGGTTGGCCAGCACCTGCTCCAGGAGACGGCGCCCGGCGGCGTCGGTCATCCCCCAGGCCAGGGACAGCAGCACTGTGCGCTTGCCCTCGCGCAGGTCGTCGCCCGCGGGCTTGCCGGTGACGGCCGGGTCTCCGAAGACGCCGAGCTCGTCGTCGCGCAGCTGGAAGGCGATCCCGATCTCCTCCCCGAGCTCCCGCAGATGCCCGAAGGCCTCACCCAAGGGGTCTGCGCCCGCCAGCAGGGCGCCGATGAGCAGGGGGTGCTGGACGGAGTAGCGCGCCGACTTGTGGCGGATGACGGCCAGGGCCGCCTCGCCCATGCGCGCCGACTCCTTGAGCGGATCGGCGCCGTCGGGCAGGGCGATGGCCTCGCTGCGCACATCGAGGAACTGGCCCAGGGCCACCTCAGTGGTCATGGCGTCGAAGGCGGCCCGGCAGGCCACCACCGACTCGGGGGAGGGGAAGGCCCGATTCGCCCGGATCGCCCCCATCTCCTCGCTGGCCAGGGACAGCAGGAGGTCGCCCAGCAGGATCGCCCCACTGGTGCCGAAGTCCTCGGCCCGACCCCGCCAGGAGCCCTCGGCGTGGGCGGCGGCGAAGAGCCGGTGCGAGGCCGGCCGCCCCCTGCGGGTCAGGGCGCCGTCCATGACATCGTCATGGACCAGGGCGCTGGCCTGATAGAGCTCCAGGGCGGTGCCCAGATGCAGCACCGGGGAGCTTGTGATCCGCCTCGCGCGCTCGTCTCCCGCACCCATGCCGGCGCCGACAGCGCCCAGGACGGCCCTCATCCGCTTGCCCCCCTCCAGGGCCTGGGCCGCGGCGTCGAGCATCTGGGCGCCGGCGTCCCCCAGGTCGCCCCACCGGGCGCGGCAGCCGTCGATCACCTCGGTCAGGCGGGACTCGACGGCGGATCGCAGGGCGCCCAGCGGCTCGGAGACATCGCTCATGGGCACAGGGTAGACGGGGCCGGAGCGCGCCATGAAGCGCCGGCCCGGGGCCCTGGTGGGGTCGTGGTGGGGTCGTGGAACGCCGGGCACGAGGCGCTGGAATAAACGCTACAATCGGAGGGTTGCCTACTTGTACCCATAGTGGTGGCCCATGTCCACTGGTCGCCGGTTCACCCGCCCTGCGAAAGGAACTCCGTGGCTTCTTCCACTGCGACGCGTCAGCGCCCCGAGCTGACCGACGACGTCGACGAGACCGTTGAGGACGAGGACTTCGACCTCGATGAGGACGAGGACTTCGACAAGGACTCCGAGGACGATGAGGAGGACGAGGACTACGACGGCGATGACGACTCCGAGGAGGAGGACTCCGAGGACGAGGATGAGGAGGGGCCCGACTCCCAGGCCCCTGAGGAGGATGAGGGGCCTGCCCCCGAGCTGCGCGACTACTACCTGGATGTGAGCCTGGAGGAGAACGGGGACGGCACCAAGCGCCACCCCTTCAATACCGTGGCCTCTCTCAAGGGCGTGCGCCTGGCTCCCGGGGCCACGCTGTTCATCCGCTCACGCACGGTGGTCGAGGACCTGGAGATCGCCGGTCACGGCACCATTGAGGAGCCCATCACCCTGGCGCCCTACGGGCACGGCCCCGTGCCCCGCTTCGTCATCGGGGACTCCGAGCCCATGGTGGCCCGCGACTACCTGGCCCACAACGGATACATCTTCCGCGGCTGGGTCATCAAGGGCATCAAGATGCAGCCCTCCATCGCCGCCCTGACCGGCGAGCTGGAGCGCATGCGCCGCGAGGAGGCCGAGCGGGCCGCCGCCAAGAAGGCCGGCAAGCGCTCCAAGACGGACAAGGACGGCTCCTTCACCGTCTCGGACACCGATGAGGGCGATGAGCCCGCCCAGCGGGTTGTCACCGCGGGCGCCACGGCGGACCCGGTCAAGGACTACCTCAAGCAGATCGGCAAGGTGGCGCTCCTCAACGCCGAGCAGGAGGTGGAGCTGGCCAAGCGCATTGAGGCCGGCCTGTACGCCGAGCACCTGCTGGCCGAGGAGGGCAACGACCTGCCCTCCAAGCTGCGCCGCGAGCTGCACTGGGTGGCCCAGGACGGCCAGCGGGCCAAGAACCACCTCCTGGAGGCCAACCTGCGCCTCGTGGTGTCGCTGGCCAAGCGCTACACCGGCCGCGGCATGCTCTTCCTGGACCTCATCCAGGAGGGCAACCTGGGCCTGATCCGGGCGGTGGAGAAGTTCGACTACACCAAGGGCTTCAAGTTCTCCACCTACGCCACCTGGTGGATCCGCCAGGCCATCACCCGCGCCATGGCCGACCAGGCCCGCACCATCCGCATCCCGGTGCACATGGTGGAGGTCATCAACAAGCTGGCCCGCGTCCAGCGCCAGATGCTCCAGGACCTGGGGCGCGAGCCCACCCCCGAGGAGCTGGCCGTCGAGCTGGACATGACCCCGGAGAAGGTCATCGAGGTCCAGAAGTACGGTCGCGAGCCCATCAGCCTGCACACGCCTCTGGGCGAGGACGGCGACTCCGAGTTCGGCGACCTCATCGAGGACTCCGAGGCAGTGGTGCCCGCCGACGCCGTGAGCTTCACTCTCCTGCAGGAGCAGCTGCACGCGGTGCTGGACACGCTCTCGGAGCGCGAGGCCGGGGTGGTCTCCATGCGCTTCGGCCTGACTGATGGCCAGCCCAAGACCCTCGATGAGATCGGCAAGGTCTACGGGGTCACGCGCGAGCGCATCCGGCAGATAGAGTCCAAGACCATGTCCAAGCTGCGCCATCCCTCGCGCAGCCAGGTCCTGCGCGACTACCTGGACTGAGGCCTGCGGGTCACGCTCATCGAGGCCGGCGGCTCCGGCGGGGCACCATCGTGCGCCCCGCCGGAGCCGCCGGCCTTATTCGCGCTCGATTCGCCACTGCCCGACGTCATTGACGATTCATATTTTCGGCGCCGTTCAGGCCTCATTCAGGAGGTGTGACAGAAGGTGTCGGGAGATTTTGTGTTGTGCGCCCTCAGGCGTCGTTATTGAATCGTGATAGTTTGATGTGGTCGTCATCTTGACAATGGTTGACCTGGGGAGTTCGTGCGCGGCGTCATATGAGGCGGGCGCGTCGTCCCCTGCGTCGACCGCACTGCTTATTCGACGGAAGGACGTTAGATGAGAGGGAATCGATTCTCCCTACGCCGGAGTGCGACGCTGGGGGCGGTGGCGGTGCTCTCCCTGGCGGGCCTGGCACCAGCGGCCCTGGGCGGCACAGCCAGCGCCGAGGAATCGGGAACCAAGGGCGATGTGTCCAGCGCAGTGACGGCTCCGACCAGTTTTGGCCAGGAGGCCTCAAAGATCTCCGATGGGCCGCAGGCGGCCTCGGGCCGCAGCAATGCTCCTGACAAGAAGGTGGCCGCGTACTGGACGGAGGAGCGAATGGCGGCCGCCAAGCCCTATGAGGGGCCCCAGCCCGATGCCGATGGCCCGCCCAAGCCCGCCTCGGGCTCGACCAGCTCCACCGACCCGTTCGGCAAGATCGACCCCGTCGGCCCCAAGGACGCCAGCTCCGGAGCCTCGACCATGCCCGACGGCATCCTGTTCTTCGACAGCCCCGACGGTCCCTCCTCCTGCTCGGCCTCAGTGGTCAACGCCCCCTCCAAGCGGGTGCTCGTCACCGCCGGCCATTGCGTCTACGGGGCCTCAGCCGACGGACAGGGATTCTGGATGACCAACATGGTCTTCGTCCCCGGATATGACGGAACCGCTGAGGACGCCGCCCCCGCGGGCGTCTGGACGGCGCGATCCCTGCGCACCTTCGATGCCTGGATCGAGAACACCACCGACTACACCAACGACGTCGGATTCGTCACCCTCAATGACGGCGGTGACGCCACCCAGCCGGTGGCGGACGCGGTTGGCGCACACGGCCTGGCCTGGGGAGGAAGTCACGACTTCCAGGCCACGATCCACGGCTACCCGAGCAATCAGTCCGCTCCCGGCGGGAACCCGGTGATGCGCGAGTGCAAGGACGGCGTGATCGAGGAATCCTCCATGGGCATGGTCGACGGCTGCGACTTCGGATTCGGAGCCTCAGGCGGCCCCTGGCTTCACAGCTACGACGCGAGCGCCTCCCTGGGACGAGTGCGGTCCGTGACCTCCCTGTGGCATCCGGTCTCCAAGCACAACTGGGGGCCGTACTTCTCCCGGTACGTCAAGGACATGATGGATGCGACCGCCGCGGACTGATGACGCGGGCAGAACCATCGGGGTGCTCGGCACCCTCAGGCGCCTGCGGCCCGGGAAGCGTCGTGCTCCCCGGGCCGCAGGCGCGGCTCGACGGGCTGTTGCGATGACCTGCCTCATCATCGCGCTGGGACTGGCGGGAGGCTGCGGCGGTGGAGGGAGGACCCCCGGCGCCTCTCAGTCCCCGCCAGCGCCTGCCCCGGAGGCGAGCAGTGCCCCCGGTCAGAGCCCCGGATCCTCGACCGCGCACAGCCTGACCAGTCCCGAGTCGGGCCAGACGCCGTCGGGAGGGGGGATCGTGGCGCGCGATGACCTCATCGACCCCCGGCCCCTGGCCTGGGAGTCGTGGACGCAGATCGATGAGACCACCATCGAGGTCACGCTCACCACTGGCCCTCAGTCCTGTGTGGGCGTGAGCGCCACGGTGACTGAGGACGCCGACACGGTCACCATCGACCTGGCCGAGGGCGCCATCCCCGGAGCTGACGGCGACTGCCCGGCGATGGCCCTGCGCACAACTCTCCGGGTGACCCTCGATGAGCCCCTCGGCGATCGCAGCGTCACCCAGGCCGAGCAGAGGTGAGGGCAAAGCGCTGCCGCTGGCCGGTCGGCCTCAGCGACCGGTCAGCGGCGCAGGTGTTGACAACGCGTGCTGTAATCGGCGGGGTCGCCCGCCAGGGCCTGTCAGCGGACTGGTCTCAGGCCTGGCCGGTCTCCTGGAGCCGGCGGGTCTCGTCCTGGAAGAGCAGGGCGACATCCTTGAGGCGCTCACCATGCTTGCGGGCGTGGTGGGCGCAGAAGAAGAGCTCGCCGGTCAGCAGGACGGCGCGCACATAGGCCTGGGCCTGGCACACGTCGCAGCGGTCGGCCGTGGTCAGCGGGCGCTGCTCGGCGGTGCCGGCGGTGGTGGAGCCCTGCTCGTCCTGGATCGTGATCGCCTCGGGAGCAGGGGAGGTGCTCGTGGTGCTCATGTCGGCATTCCACCACGCAGCAACCGGTCTCCATGCCCGCCAGGCCCCGTTTCCGCCCCCGGCGCACGGGCTTTCGCCGACGGCGCATTAGGGAATCAGCGGTCGACGATCACGGGGGAGAGCACGTATTCGAATGCGCATGTGGAAGGAGGACTCCATGGCAGCCGCATCATGCACTTCATGCACATCCTGGCAGGAGGTACGTGACAGCGAGATAGAGCGCCTGGAGAGCTTGGGCTGGCATACCCATGCCACAAGCGCGGCTGCGGCGCGGGACAGCGCCGCGTCGGGCCCAGTCCGCTAGAGTCCGGCCGTGCCCGCATCCGAGAACAAGACCAGCCGTGGGGACTACTCCGCCCGACACCTCTCCGTCCTGGAAGGACTGGAGGCGGTGCGCAAGCGCCCCGGGATGTACATCGGCTCGACCGACCAGCGCGGACTCATGCACTGCGTGTGGGAGATCCTGGACAACGCGGTCGACGAGGCCCTGGAGGGCCACGGCGACGACATCCGCCTGACCGTCCACGCCGACGGCTCCATCGAGGTGCGCGACAACGGGCGCGGTGTGCCGGTGGATATCGAGCCCTCCTCCGGCCTGACCGGTGTGGAGCTGGTCTACACCAAGCTGCACGCCGGCGGGAAGTTCGGCGGCGGCTCCTACGGCGCCGCGGGCGGACTCCACGGCGTGGGAGCCTCGGTGGTCAACGCCCTGGCCGCGCGCATGGACGTCGAGGTGGACCGGGGCGGCAAGACCTACGCCATGAGCTTCCACCGCGGGGAGCCCGGCATCTTCGACGACTCGGCCGGCCGCGGCCCCGACTCCCCCTTCACCGAGTTCACCGACGCCTCCGAGCTGCGCGTCATCGGCAAGGCCAAGCGCGGCGTGACCGGCACCCGCGTGCGCTACTGGGCCGACCCCCAGATCTTCCCCAAGCCCACCGAGTACGACGCCGGTGCGCTGCGCGCCCGCCTGCGCCAGACCAGCTTCCTCGTGCCGGGGCTGACCCTGCGCCTGGAGGACCAGCGCCCTGAGGCCGAGGCCGAGGCCGCCTCCCGCACCCCGGCCGCCGACGCCGGGGCCACTGACGACGCCGTCCACGAGGTCTCCCTGCGGGCCTCGGCCAAGAACGCCGTCGAGGGGGCCGGGGACCTGTTCGACACCGGTGGCGACGACGGCGTCGAGGTCTTCCAGGCCCGGGGCGGAACCGCTGACTTCGTGGACTTCCTGGCCACCGACGGCTCGGTGACCGACACCTTCCGACTGACCGGCCAGGGCTCCTACTCCGAGACCGTCCAGCAGCTCGACGGCTCGGGCCACCTGCGCCCCGTCGAGGTCGAGCGCACCTGCACGGTGGACGTCGCCCTGCGCTGGGGGATCGGCTACGACACCACCGAGCGCTCCTTCGTCAACATCATCGCCACCCCCATGGGCGGGACTCACCTGACCGGATTCGAGCAGGCCCTGACCAAGGTGCTGCGCAAGCAGATCGACGCCAACTCCCGGGCCCTCAAGGTCACCTCCCGCGACGGTCGCATCGAGAAGGACGACATCCTGGCCGGGCTGACCGCCGTCATCACCGTGCGCGTGCCCGAGCCGCAGTTCGAGGGCCAGACCAAGGAGGTTCTGGGCACCGCCCCTGTGCGCCAGATCGTGGCCAAGGTGGTTGAGTCCGAGCTCACCGCCCTGCTGACCTCCACCAAGCGCGACCTGAAGACCCAGTCGCGCGCGCTGCAGGAGAAGATCGTCGGGGAGATGCGCGCCCGCATCTCGGCGCGCATGCACAAGGAGATCACCCGGCGCAAGACCGCCCTGGAGTCCTCCACCCTGCCCGCCAAGCTCGCCGACTGCCGCAGCGACGACGTCAGCGCCTCCGAGCTGTTCATCGTCGAGGGGGACTCGGCCCTGGGCACGGCCAAGAACGCGCGCAACTCCGAGTTCCAGGCCCTGCTGCCCATCCGCGGCAAGATCCTCAACGTCCAGAAGGCCTCCCAGGCCGACATGCTGCGCAACGCCGAGTGCTCGGCCATCATCCAGGTGGTGGGCGCGGGATCGGGGCGCACCTTCGACCTGGAGGCCGCCCGCTACGGCAAGGTCATCCTCATGACCGACGCCGACGTCGACGGCGCCCATATCCGGACCCTGCTGCTCACCCTCTTCTTCCGCTACATGCGCCCCATGATCGAGGCCGGGCGCGTCTTCGCCGCCGTCCCGCCCCTGCACCGCATCGAGGTCTCGGGCCAGGGCCGGCGCAAGAAGGAGATCCTCTACACCTACTCCGACGACGAGCTGGTCACCACGCTGCGCCGCCTGGAGAAGCAGGGGCGCAGCTTCAAGGAGCCCCAGCGCTACAAGGGCCTGGGGGAGATGGATGCCCACCAGCTGGCCGAGACCACGATGGAGCCCGAGCACCGGACCCTGCGGCGCATCACCCTGGGCGATGAGGCCGAGATCATGGAGGCCGAGTCCGTCTTCGAGCTGCTCATGGGCTCCTCGGTCGAGCCGCGTCGCGACTTCATCGTTGAGGGCGCCTCCCACGTGGACCGCGAGCGCATCGACGCCTGAGGCCCGCTGGCCGCCGGCGCGGCCCGGGGTCGGACCGCCTCCCTGGAGGGGCCGTCGATCCGGGGGAGGGAATCCCCGGGGCGGCGATCATGTTGGATCCTGATATACGGGATCAGCGCAATCCATGGCTGGGGTAGTCTCTGCGCACTGATCCTCGCGCTCGTCCCTTTCCCGGCTCCCCGCCGGTCTGCTCCCAATCTAGGAGGCGCTATGGCACCCGTCTACGGATACCCCCGCGGTGGCGGCCGCTCGCCCTGGGCCATGCTGCGCCCGGGGCCCCGCTCCTCCCTGCCGCGCCAGCTGTCCTGGATGCCTCTGGGACCGGAGGACAATGCCGAGCTGGCGGCCCTCATCGCCCGCGCCGAGGCCGTGGACAACCCTCCCTACCGCACCACCGCGCAGGAGACCGCCGACTACTTCGTCGATCCGATCTACTCGGGCGTGGCCGGCCGTGACCAGGAGGGGGTGATGCGGGCCTTCGGCCTGGTGCGCCTGCGCCCGGCAGGGGAGATCTACGCCTCCATGACCGGGGTGGTCGATCCGGTCAGTCGCAGGCAGGGCATCGGCGGGGCCCTGCTGCACTGGCAGGCCGAGAGGGCGCGCCACCTGGTGGGCGCTGAACGGGCCGGTCACCCCCGGGAGCACTCGGGGGAGCACGGCTCGGCCCACGTGGTGACCACGGTGCTGGAGGACGACGAGCGCATGCAGGAGCACCTCGACCGCCTGGGATTCGCCCCCAAGCGCTGGTACCGGGAGGTGCGCCGCTCCCTGGCCCTGGAGATCCCCTCGGTCGAGCTCGACCGCTTCCTGGCCATCGAGCCGTGGAGCCCGGCGATCGACGACGCGGTGCGCCGGGCCCACAACCAGGCGATGGGCGACGCCTGGGGGGCCCATGCCGTCAGCCCCGAGGAGTGGGTCGCCGGGGCGACCTTCGTGGTGCCCCAGTGGAGCTTCGTGGCCATGGACCGCTCCGGGGATCGCGGCCGGGTGGCCGGCTACCTGCGATCGAGCCGCTACGAGCAGGACTGGGAGGCGCTGGGGTGGCGCGAGGGCTACACGGACATGCTCGGCGTGCTCAGCGACTACCGCCACCGCCAGGTGGGATCAGCCCTGCTGACCGCGGCCATGCGGGCCTATGCGGTCGATGGCATGGACTATGCGGCCGCCGGCATGGACACCGACAACCCCTCCGGCGCCACCGAGCTCTACGAGTCCCTGGGGTATGAGCCCACCCGGGGCACCATCCTCTACGTCCTGGACGTGTGAGCGCAGGCCGGCCCGCGCCCCCTTGCGCTCAGGGTCGGGGCGCGAGAGCCCCGGCGACGATCGTGGTCAGAGGGCGCACAGCCGCCAGCTGCTCAGCGCTCATGACCAGGGGGTCCTCGGCCAGGAGCACCAGGTCCGCCACTGAGCCCTGGGCGAGGGGGCCCGCGCCGTCGATGCTGGCAGCCAGGGCCTCCTCGGGGCTCAGGCACTGGCCGGGGGACCAGACCTGCTGGTCGGGGGTGCGCCTGCCCACCGCCGCGCTCATCGCCAGCCAGGGGTCCAGGGGCGCCACGGGGGCGTCGGAGCCCAGGTGCAGCAGGGCGCCGGCGCTCATCATGTCGGCGAAGGCGTAGGTGCGCTCCTGCAGTCCGGGCCACACCCGTCCCACCGCCTCCCAGTCGTCAATGAGGTGGGCCGGCTGGATCGACAGCTCGATGCCGGATGCCACCAGTTGCCTCAGGGCGCCGTCGGGATCGGCCATGGCGTCGGCGGGCAGGAGCTGGGCGTGCTCCAGGCGCCCACGGGCGCCCGAGGCGGTGAAGGCCGCGGCCACGTCGTTCATGGCCGCGTCCCCGATGGCGTGGATGGCGGCCTCGAAGCCCAGCAGGCGGGCGCGCTCCAGGAGCTCGCTCAGCTCGCGGCGACTGATGTTGGCCACGCCGCAGGGGCGGTCCAGGCCCAGCTCGGGCGGGTAGGGAGCGCACATGTGGGCGCTGGCGGTGCCCATGGAGCCGTCGGCGATGACCTTCAGGGGCCCCTGGGTGATCAGGGGCGCGCCGTCGGCGGCCAGGGGCGAGCCCTCCAGCGGCGAGCCCGAGCGCAGGCCCGCCTCGACCCGCTGGTCGAGGCCGTCTCGGTAGACGGCGGAGCGGATGCGCGGCAGGACCGCTGGCAGGCGGCCCTCGGCGGCCCAGGCGGCGGTGCGCCGGGGCCAGTCGCGGTGATCGCTGGACCAGCTCATGTCCACCACGCCGGTCACGCCCTGGGCGAGCATGCGGGCCAGGACCGTGCGGTAGCCGGACTCGCGCAGCTCGCGCGAGCCGGGGATCTCATCGAGCCGGTTCAGCAGGGCGAACCACGGGTCCTCGGTGATGGGAGCCCCCGGGTCCTGGGCGGAGGCGCCCGGCAGGCCCAGGAGGCGCAGCGCGGCGGAGTTGAGCCACCCGGAGTGGGCATCCCCGGAGATGAGGACCGTGGGGATGGCGCCGGTGACGGCGTCGAGCTCGGCCACCGTGGGGAGGCGGGTCCAGTTGGACAGCCGATGCCCGAATCCCTGGATGGTCACCGGCCCAGGGCCCGTGGGCAGAGCCCTGGCCGCGGCGGCGACAATGGCCAGGGCCTCCTCAGGGCTGCGCGTGGACAGGGTGTCCAGGCGGGCCGCCCGGGCGGCCTCGAGGTCCAGGTGGGCGTGGGCGTCCCACAGGCCGGGGATGATGAAGGCGCCGTCGGCCGCCAGGACCCGGGCGCCGTCGTCGGCCAGGTGCTGGCCCACCTGGGTGACCCTGCCGGCGCTGATCCTCAGGTCAACGGGGTCGGGGACCGGGCAGGGCGGGGCCGCGGCCCCGGTGCGGGCGCGGACCTGGGACAGGCGGGAGCGGGAGCGCAACGGGACGATGCGCGCGTCCCTGATCAGCAGTTCGGCCATGGGCAACCATAGGCACCATCCGGGGCCCTCATCGCGGAGCGGAGGTCCCGATCCGAGATGCTCCCCTGCCTGGAGCCGCTGCGGGGACGACGGCGAAGCCCCCGGGGCGGGGGAGGCCGTCCGGCCCAGGGCCCGGGTCAGCCGATACCGGCCAGGGGGCCGGGCAGCGGGGCGCCCGAGCCGTCGCGGCGCTCATCGGGCTCCGGCAGGGCCACGGCCTGGCCCCCGGAGCCGACTGCCCGGGCCGGGCCCACGCCCACCCAGGCCGCCACCAGCTCATCCTCCCCGCGCAGGAACCGGTGCGTGCGCACCCCGCCGGTGGCCCGTCCCTTGACCGGGTAGCGGTCCAGGGGAGTGACCTTGGCGCTGCCCCCGCCGGTGCCCGGAAGCGCCCCCCGGGCCCCGGCCACCGAGACCACGACGGCCTCGGCCACAAGCTCCTCGGGGACCACTCCGGCGGCGATGACCCGCGCCCCCTCGCGCAGGGAGATGCCCGCCATGCCCCCGGCCCCGCGCCCCTGGGGGCGGACCCTGGCCGCGCTGAAGCGCAGCAGCTGGGCATCGGAGCTGATCAGCGCCAGGAAGTCGGAGTCGGAGGCCGTGGAGGCGTGCACCACCCGATCGCCCTCCGCCAGGGAGATGACCTCCCAGGCCTGGGCGTTGCGCGGCTCATCGCCGGGCTTGACGCGCTTGACGACGCCGGCGGCCGTGGCCAGGACGATCGGCGCGGCCGCCGGGCCCTGACCGGGCGCCCCCAGCGGCACCAGGCCCACGACCCTCTCCTCGGGGGTGATGTCCACCAGTTGGCGCACGGGCGTGCCGCCGGCCAGGGAGGCCGCCCCCTCCAGGCGCGGGATCTCCGCGGTGGAGACCACCTCCAGCAGGACGAGTCGACCGGTGTCCGTCACGGCCCCGACCCGGCCGCGCACCGTGGCGGCCACCTGGCTGACCAGGGCGTCGTGGGCCTGGCGCCCGCCGGTGCGCGCCACCGGGTCCTGCCCGGCCAGGCGCGCCACCAGGCCCGTGGTCGACAGCAGCACCCGGCAGGGCCCGTCAGGGATGGTCAGGGGGGTGTCCCGTGAGGCGCTGGCCGTCAGGGACAGTGCTGCCGCTGAGGCTCCAGGGCCGGTCGCGCCCGGCCCCGCGGCCTGGGAACCGGCCGGTGCCTGATCTCCGGCCGCCCCCGCGCCCGGGGCCTCCAGCAGCACGGTGCGCCGGGGCGTGCCGAACTCCTCGGCCACGGCCGCCAGCTCCCGGGAGACCACCCGGCGCAGCAGCACCTCATCGGCGAGGATCGCCTCGAGGGCCTCGATCTCGCGGGCCAGCTCCTCGCGCTCCTTCTCCAGCTCGATCACCGAGAACTTCGTGAGCCTGCGCAGTTGCAGCTCCAGGATGTAGGAGGCCTGCGGCTCGGTCAGGTCGAAGACCTGCTGGAGGCGCTCGCGCGCGGTGGCGGCGTCCTCGGAGGAGCGAATGAGCGCGATGACCTCGTCGATGTCGAGGATCGCGATGAGCAGGCCGTCCACCAGGTGGGCGCGCTCGCGCCGCTTGCCCAGGCGGAAGCGGGTGCGGCGGGTCACCACCGTCAGGCGGTGGCGCACGAAGACCTCGAGGAGCTCGCGCAGCCCCAGGGTGCGCGGCTGGCCCTCGACCAGGCAGACGTTGTTGATCCCGAAGGAGTCCTCCAGGGGCGTGTGCCGGTAGAGCTGGGCCAGGACGGCCTCGGGGTTGTAGCCGTTCTTGATCCCGATGACCAGGCGGGTGCCGTTCTTGCGGTCGGTCAGGTCGTTGACATCGGTGATGCCCTGGAGCTTCTTGGAGGTCACCGCCTCCTTGATGCGGGCGATGACCTTCTCGGGCCCCACCATGTAGGGCAGCTCGGTGAAGACGATCCCCTTGCGGCGCGGGCCGATGGACTCGATCTGGGCGGTGGCCCGGGTCAGGAACTTGCCGCGCCCCGTGCGGTAGGCCTCCCGGATCCCCTCCAGGCCCACGATCATGCCTCCGGCGGGAAGGTCGGGGCCGGGCACGAAGGCCATGAGGTCCTCCAGGCTCGCCTCGGGGTGCTCCAGGAGGTGACGGGCCGCCCCCACCACCTCGATGAGGTTGTGCGGGGGCATATTGGTGGCCATGCCCACCGCGATCCCCGAGGCGCCGTTGACCAGGAGGTTGGGGAAGGCCGCCGGCAGGATCTCGGGCTCGGTGAGGGTGTAGTCGTAGTTGGGGGAGAAGTCGACCGTGTCCTCGTCGATATCCGCCGTCAGGGCCAGCGCCGGGGCGGCCAGGCGCGCCTCGGTGTAGCGGGCCGCGGCCGGGCCATCGTCCAGGGAGCCGAAGTTGCCGTGCCCGTCCACCAGGGGCAGGCGCATCGTGAAGGGCTGGGCCAGGCGCACCAGGGCCTCATAGATCGCCACATCGCCATGGGGGTGGAGCTTGCCCATGACATCGCCGACCACGCGCGAGCACTTGACATGGGGGCGGTCGGGGCGCAGCCCCATGCGGTCCATCTGGAACAGGATGCGGCGCTGGACGGGCTTGAGGCCGTCGCGGGCATCGGGCAGGGCGCGCGAGTAGATGACGGAGTAGGCGTACTCCAGGAAGCTCGTGCGCATCTCCGCGGACAGGTCGAGGTCGACGATCTCACCGTCGATCACGGCGGTCTGGCTGGACTTGGGCATGGCCGCATTGTCCGCGCCGGCCCCCGCCGCCGCCAACAGCGACACCCGGGCGCAGGGGGCGCGGCCTTGGGGGCAATGGCACAATGCGTGTCATGACTCCCAAGGATCGACGCGCTGTGCGGCACACCAAGGAGGGCCAGGCACTGGCCGCGGAGGTGGAGCGGGCCGGCTACTACCCCGAGCTGGTCCTTGACACCCTGGCCCTGGCGGCGGCCGGGGAGGAGATCGTCATCAGCCTGGTCCAGGCGGAGACCACCTTCGCCGAGGCGGTCCACCGCCACCTGACCGTCCTGGCCCTGACCGCCAGCCGCCTCATCATCGTCCATGTCGACGACGCCCCCCGCGAGGACGGCAGGCCCGGGGCCCTGGCCACCTCCGAGGCGGTGGCCATCAGCCGGATCCGCTCAGTGGCCCTGACCCGGGGCGTCAGCGACCCGGCCGACGACGGGGGCCGCCTGACCGAGATGACCATCGCCATCTCCTGGGGCTCGGTGCGGCGCATCGATCTGGAGCCCGCCTCCTGCGCCGATCCTGACTGCCAGGCCGATCACGGCATGTCGGGGGTGAGCATGCCCGATGACATCGCCCTGCGCGTGTCCGCCGGGGTGGAGGGCGATGCGGCCCTGGCCCGGGCCGAGGCCTTCGCGCGGATCCTGTCCCAGATCACCTCTCGCGCGGCCCTGCGCGCATGAGTGGCGCAGCCAGTGCCGCCGGGGCGCGGGCCGCGGCGGATCATGAGGAGCTGGGCCTGGGCCATGTCCTGGCCGCCGCGGCCGTGGGCGCCGGCCTGACCCTGGCCGATCCGGGCCCGGTCGGCAGCGGGTCGGTGCTGAGCGATGCCCAGGCCCGCCGCGCCGCCCAGGCGTGGGGGATTGCCCAGAGCGCGCCGACCGTGCTCGTCCTGGTCGACGGGCTGGGCCTGGAGCAGCTGCTCGAGCGCCGTGGGCACGCCCCCACCCTGCGCGCCTGGCTGGCGGGCGCCCAGGCCGATGGCCGCGACCCGCGGCTGTCGACCTGCCTGCCCTCCACGACGGCCGCCGCCATCACCACCCTGGGAACCACCGCCCCGCCCGGGGCCACCGGCATGGTCGGCTACAGCGTCCTGAGCCCCCTGCTGGGGCCGAGCCTGCCGGCGGGCACGGTCCCGCATCCCGACCAGCTGCTCAGCCTCATCGCCTGGCAGGGGGCGGGGCTCGACCCCCGGGCCTGGCAGGACGTGCCCTGCGTCTTCGAGCGCCTGCGCACCGAGCCGCAGGCCGAGCCCCCCGACGAGCCGCTGGCGGTGAGCATCGGCCCGGCGCGATTCGCAGGATCGGGGCTGACCGAGGCCGGGCTCCGGGGAGCCAGGCACGTGGGGGCCGACCGCCTGGAGAACCGGCCCGCGCTGGCCGCCCGGGCCCTGCGCCAGGGCGCGCCCCTGGTCTACCTCTATGTGGGCGAGCTCGACCACGCCGGGCACCTCCACGGCTGGCGCAGCCCCCAGTGGCTGACGCGCCTGGAGCACCTCGATGCGGCCATGGCCGATCTGGAGCGCCGAGTCCCGCCCGGGACCCGCATCATCCTGACCGCCGACCACGGCATGGTCGACACCGACGCCTCCCACCGCATCGACCTGAGCGCCGAGCCCGATCTGGCGCGCGGCATCGTGGCGGTGGCCGGAGAGCCCCGCTTCACCCACCTGCATGTGGCCGACTCCGACCCCGACCTGGCCGAGCGCGTCGCCAAGCGCTACCGCCAGGCGCTGGGGGACAGGGCCGCCTGGGTGGGGACACGCGAGCAGGTCGGCGCCCTCATGGGGCCCCTGGGCGAGCGCGCTCGGGGCGTGGTGGGAGATGTGGTGGTGGTCATGGACGGCGCCTGGGTGCTGGTCGACCCCCGAGTCCACGCCCCGGCCGCCATCGCCATGCCCGGCGTCCACGGCGGCCTGACCCGGGCCGAGACCGGGATCCCCCTGCTCATCGCGGGCTGAGCCGCCCGGCACCGCCGCGCAGGGGCGGCTGGTCAGCTGCTCGGGCCCGCTCGGGCCTACTCGGGCCTACTCGGGCTTGGCGCCGAAGACGATCTCATCCCAGGAGGGCACTGAGCGGCGCGAGCGGCGCTTGGGCCGCGGTGCCGGAGCCGCTGGCATCTGGGGCAGCGGCTCCTGCTGGGAGGCCGTGCCCCTGCGCGGCGGCATGGGGACATAGGGCACCGGCTCGGTGACGGGCTCGTCGTCGGCGCTGGAGGACCCGCCGGCAGCGGGGGGCATCACGCGGGGCAGGCCCCCCGAGGCGGTACGGGCCGAGGGCTCACTGGGCGAGGGGGCGGTGGCCCCCAGCCGGGAGCCGGCCGGGTGGTTGCCGGTGGAGCGCCTGCGGCGCTCCGACATGGAGTAGACCTGGGCGCGGATCCCCGAGGTCTGGGTGGTGGGCTCCGGCTCCTGCCTGGCCGCCTGCCCGGCCTCCGGGGCGCCAGGGGAGCCCGCCGAGGCAGGGGAGCCCTGGTCCTCCTCGTCGTCGTCCAGGGGCAGGGCCACCTCGATGCGCCGGCCCCGGTTGGAGGCCAGATCGGCCAGCAGGGCGTCGGTGTCGTCCTGGGCGGGATCCCTCAGCAGGGGGATCTCCAGGTGCGGAGCGTCATGGGAGGCCGCCGGGGCAGGGGAGGCGGGCTGGGCCTGCTGGGCGGACTCAGGCTCTGCCTGAGCCAGGTCAGAGGGCAGGGAGATCAGGGACGGGGCATGCGCCGAGGCCCCACGAGCCGAGGAGTCCTGGTCGAAGACCGCCGGGCGCTGGCTCGCGGCGCCGGCCTCGGTCAGCCAGCGCGCCTCATCGTCCAGGGCGTGGACCGAGCGCGCCGTCAGGTCCAGGGTCCAGCGCGCCTGCTTCTCCTGGGCGGACTGGATGAAGGTGAGCATGACCAGCCATGGCTCCCGGCCCTCGCGCACCGCATCCCACTCCAGGCACGCCGGGTCCACGCCGCGCGTGGCCAGGCGGTCCACGACCAGCTCGCCCAGCAGCGGGGAGTCCTTCTCCCAGCCGATGCGGCAGGCCTGGGCCTGGGTGACGGCCCACTGGCGCTCGGCGAGCACCGGCCCCTCGTAGCGCCGGACATGATCCACCGTCATGCCGGTGGCGATGGCCACCTCCGAGGCGGTGGCGCCGGCGCGCATGAGGGCCTGGAGGTGGCGCGGCCGCACAGGCGCGGCAGAATCCACAACGGGACTGGGCGCGGGCGCGATGGCTCCGCGGTCACGGCGCACCGCGGCGCGCAGGGCGTCGTCGACGACGATGCTGTAGCGCTCGCCATCAGCATCAGTCATGACGATCGTGTCCCCGTTGGCGCCCAGCAGTTCGAGTTCGACCATGGGTTGAGTCCCCTTTCGTACCCGCTGTTTGCACGATACAGACTCAGCCTGCCATCACTGGCAGTCCCTGGCCGGGAGGCAGGCCGGTGTGCCTCGTGTGAGGCGGGGCGCGCCGGCCTGATCCAGCGGCTGGTGGAGAACTGCCCGGCAGTCGTGCAGCAGTGGGGGCGGCGTTCTGGCTTGACGTATGGCGACTCGGTGCTATTGTGCGCGTGCCCTTCCCCGGAACGGAGGGCCTCAGCACCGCATCGTGGTGCCGGTGCCCCGGTGGCCGCGGCCGCTTGCGATTCCGGGAGCCAACCGAGAGCCGTCGACGAGAAAGAATGACGAGGCTATGGCGACCGACTACGACGCCCCGCGCAAGCACGATGACGAGCCCGAGGCGGATTCCATTGAAGAGCTGACATCCCGGCAGAAGGATCAGTCCTCCGCTGCGATCGAGGAGGATGAGAACGAGGCCGCGGAGGGATTCGAGCTGCCGGGCGCGGACCTGTCCCGCGAGGAGCTGAGCGTGCACGTCGTGCCCCAGCTCGAGGACGAGTTCACCTGCTCGGAGTGCTTCTTGGTCCACCACCGCAGCCAGCTCGCCTACGTGGATGACGCCACCGGCCTTCCCGTGTGCGCCGACTGCGCCGGCTGATGCCGGCTGATGCCGGCTGATGCCGGCTGAAACCCGGCACCTGCGTCCGATCGCCCGCCGCACGCCCAGTCAGGGGGCCGCGCCCCGTGCCACCGGGCACCGCGCGGTGCGATCGCGCACGACAGTTGTCTAGAGTTGCGGTGCAGGGCGCCCGCCCTCCCGCCTACCCCCAGGAGATTCTCGATGGGACTGTTCTCGCGACGCCGTGATGACACGGCCGCCTCCACCACCTCGGGCAGGAGGGCCAGGACCTCCTCGGCCTCCACGCCCGCCCGCTCGGCAGCGGCCGGGGCGGAGGCAGGCGCGAGGAGCCGCAAGGCCGGCTCTGCGGGTACCGCCGGCGGGGCCGCGCACGGCCCCTGGGACCAGGCATCGCTGCCCGCCTCCCAGGAGAGCGTCACCCGCCTCGACCTGGGGGCGCTGCGGATCCCCGCGGTTGACGGCATGCAGCTGCGCCTGGAGCAGAGCGCTCAGGACGGCATCACCGCCGTCGTGCTGGCCCTGGGAGGATCCGCCCTGGAGCTGCGGGCCTTCGCCGCGCCCAAGACCGCCGGCATCTGGCAGGAGCTGCGCGAGGACATCGCCCGGGAGCTATCCGGGGCCAGGGCCCGCTACGAGGAGGTCGACGGCGAGCACGGCACCGAGATCCTGGCCCACATCCCCATGCGGGCCCCGGACGGGACCACCTCCACGGGCACCGTGCGCTTCATCGGCATCGACGGGCCCCGGTGGTTCCTGCGCGGGGTCCTCCAGGGGCCGGCCGCCGCCTCCGAGGAGACGAGCACCCCGCTGCGCGAGGTGCTGCGCGGCATCGTGGTGGTCCGCGACAGCCAGGCCCGCCCCCCGCGCGAGATCCTGCCCCTCCACCCACCGGGCGCGGCCCCCGCCCCCGAGGCCGAGGAGCTGCCGGGCATCGACCCGATCGGCCCGGGCCCCACCATCGCCGAAGTGCGCTGAATGCGCCTCATCGAGACCCTGGCCGAGAATCTGGGCCAGTACCTGGGACGCCTGCCCGCCTTCAGGACCGGCGAGGCGGATCAGGGCCCCGAGCTGCGACCCCGACTGGCCGGCACCGAGGCGATCGCCCGGCTGCGGCCGCGCAGTCGGGCCCGGGTCGGCGGAGTGCTGCGGGCGGTGACCTACCACACCGGCAACCAGCGCCCCGCGCTGGTGGGCCGACTCGTGGACGCCACCGGCAGCCTTGACCTGGTGTGGATGGGGCAGCGGCGCATCGCCGGCATCGTCCCCGGCGCTCTCCTCATCGCCGAGGGCATGGTGGGCCAGGGCCGTCAGCGCCTTCAGATCTACAACCCCGTCTACGAGCTTCTGGAAGGCGAGCAATGACAGACAGCCCGCGGCGGCGCCCTGCCCCATCCCGCAGCGGCCTGGGGGCCGTGGGAGCGGAGCGCTACGACGCCATGGCCGCCCTGGGCGGATGGCGGGGCATCGCCGAGTCCGTCCTGCCCATCATGGCCTTCATCAGTGTCGTGGCGCTGCGGCCCGCAGCGCTGGTCCCGGCGCTGATCGTGTCGCTGTCGATCAGCGCCGTCGGCCTGATCTCCCGCCTCATCCAGCGCCAGGGCGTGACCCAGGTGATGGGGGGAGCGGCACTGGCCGTCATCTCGGCCCTGTGGGCCTGGCGCAGCGGGGAGGCCTCGAGCTTCTTCACCGTGGGCCTGGCCATCAACGCCGTGTGGCTGGTGGCCTGCCTGGGATCCCTGGTAGCAGGGTGGCCGCTGGTGGGAGTGCTGCTGTCCCTGTGGCAGGCCGCCGCCGGGGCCGGCGGGGACGAGGGCTCCGGGGACTCCGAGACGCAGGGGCCTGAGCAGGATCCCGGCGCGCATGACGGGGGCGCCGAAGTTGAGGGGTCCTCCGGGCCGTGGGGCTGGCGAGCCGACCCCGCCCAGCGCGAGGCGCGGCGCCGCTACGCCCTGGCCACCGCCGTCCTGGCGGGCGTGTTCGCCCTGCGCCTGATCGTCGAGGTGCCCCTCTTCCTGGCGGGGGACTCGGCCGTGGCGGCCCTGGGAGTGGCCCGCATCGTCCTGGGCCTGCCCCTGTACGCCCTGGGGCTGTGGATCATCTGGCTGCTGGTCTCACCCCTGCGCCGCGGCTGAGCCGGCCGGTCAGGGGCGAGCGGGCCTCACAGGTCCTCAGGATCGGGCTCGGCCGCCTGCGCCAGGGGGTCGGAGGGCTGGGCGGTCAGGATCGCCGGGATCCTCTCCAGCCCGTGCTCACCCTCCCGCGCGGTCAGGAAGATCAGCTCGTCGCCGCGCTCGAACCTCTCCTGGGCCTCCGGGCTGATGGGCCTGTTGTTGCGCAGGATCGCCGCCAGCACCGTGTGGGCGGGAAGGCGGACCGATCCCACCGGCTGACCGATCACCGGGGAGTCCTCGGGCAGGGTCAGCTCGTGCATGGAGGTGCCCGACTGATGGAAGCGGAAGACCGAGACCAGGCTGCCCACGCTGACCGCCTCCTCGACCAGGGCCGTCATGAAGCGAGGGGTGGACACGGCCACGTCCACGCCCCAGGCCTCGTCGAAGAGCCACTCGTTCTTGGGATTGTTGACGCGGGCCACGGTGCGCGGCACCGCGTACTCGGTCTTGGCCAGCAGGGAGACCACCAGATTGGCCTTGTCGTCCCCGGTGGCGGCCACCACCACGTCGCAGTCGGGGATGCCCGCCTTCTCCAGGGCCTCCACATCGCAGGCATCGGCCAGGATCCACTCGGCCTGGGGCACCGAGGCGATGCGCATGGCATCGGGGGAGCGGTCCATGAGGGTGACCCCGTGGCCGTGGCTGATGAGCTCCCGGGCGATGGAGCGGCCCACCGACCCGGCTCCGGCGATGACGATCTGCATGGGCTCACTCCTCCTGGGCGGGGGGTCGGGACAGGGCGCGCTGGACCTGGCCGATGCGCTCGGTGGGCACCGCCATGTGCAGCCGGTCCTGGTGCTGGATGAGGGTCTTGGGGCCCGGCAGCAGAGCGGTCGAGCGCCGCGAGATCCAGGCCACTCGCACCCCCAGCGCCTCCTCCAGCGCCGCGATCCTCGTCCCCGCCCATGCCTGGGCGATATCGGGCTGGATGAGGGCGATCGTGCCGGAGGGGTCCTCGGCCAGGCGGGCGAAGCCCTCGGGAAGGATGCGGCGCATCATCTGCTCGGCCGTCTGGCGGACCGTGGCCACGGTGGGGATGCCCAGGCGCTCGTAGACGTCGGCGCGCCGCGAGTCGTAGATGCGGGCCACCACGTGCTCAACCCCGAAGGTCTCGCGGGCCACGCGGGCGGAGACGATATTGGAGTTGTCGCCATTGGACACCGCGGCGAAGGCATAGGCCTCATCAATGCCGGCCTGCTCCAGGGCGTCGCGATCGAAGCCGATGCCCTTGACCTTGCGGCCGCTGAAGTCCTGGGGCAGGCGCCGGAAGGCCTCCGAGGAGCGGTCGATGACGGACACGGAATGGCCCATGCGGTCCAGGCGCGTGGCCATGGTGGCGCCGACGCGGCCGCAGCCCATGATGACGAAATGCACGAGGAAGACGGTACTCCCGCCCGGCGGGCGGCGTAGCATCGGTGACCGTGCGTGATTCCGCTGACCGCCCCCAGCGGGCGTCCACCGGCCCTGGCACTCGGGGACGGGCCGGCGGCCGGGCGCCCCTGCGCTCCGGCGCTGCTCTGCCGGCAGCCATCCTGGGGCCGTTGGCCGCCATCATCTGCCTCCCTGATGTGATTCTGGCCACTCTTGCTGAGGGTGGCTCTGTCAGGATGATCCCGGGGAGCTGGGCGGCACTCATGGTGTCCGCGGTGGCCCTCCTTGTCTGGACTGCGGTCCTGCTGTCCCAGCGGCGCGCGGCCCTGGCCCATCGGCGCCGCAGCGACTACGAGGTGTCCCTGTCAGTCCTGGGGCCCAATGCCGGCCTTGCCTCAGGCGCGACCATGCTCGTCGAGGGCGCGGTCATGGCCGCCCTCCTCCTGGCCGCCGCCACCGTCCACCTGGCGGCGATCCTCCCCGCCCTGGCCCCCTACCGCCTGGCCGTGGCGACTGGGACCACCGCGGCCCTGGCCCTGGCTGCCCTGGCAGGCGCGCCCCTGGGGCGTGGACGGCCTGGCGGCGCAGGCCTGCGAGTCCAGGCCGGCGCTGTCGGCGGCCTGCTGATCGTCCTGACAGCGGTGGTGGTCTGGGGACTGGCACGGGATCTGGCCGGGAGCCTGCACCCGGGCGGGCAGGCCGCGCCCGGCGGGGCGCAGGGCCGCCCGGTGGAGACGGATATGGGGACGGACGCTGTGGCGGTGCTGCAGGCGCTGGCCCTGGGCGGGCTGATCCTCATCGGGATCTGCCGCATCCCCTCAGCCCCCGGCGGCTGGCTCGGCCTGCGGGGCGCCACCGGCTGGCGCTCGGCCCCGGGGCGCGCCGGTGTCACCGAGCGCGGCTCCCGGGCGCTGCTCCACCGTGCGGTCCTGGTGGCGCTCAGGGCGCGCGTGCCACTGCTGGTGGCCGTCAGTGGCCTGCTCCTCCTGGGGCTGACCCGCCTGGGCGCGGCCATGGGAGCCGTGGGCGCTGCGGGTGCCGGATGGCCAGGTCCCTCCGCCCCACGCGAGGCGGCGCCGGCCTGGCCCGTGCTGGGACAGATCTCCGCCGCGGCCCTGGGCGGACAGCGACTGGCGGGCCTGGTCGTCATGGCCCTGGCCGTCTGCCTGCTCGTCCTTGCGGCGGGGTCCGCCTTCCTGCGCGTTCCCGCCCTCATGGGCATCCTGGCCAGGGACGCCTACCTGCCCCGCCAGCTCTTCTCGCGCTCCAGTCGGGCTCGCGCCGGGGGCATCATCGCCCTGTGGCTGGGGGCGAGCCTCCTGCTGGCGGCCACCGGGGCCTCCGTGGGGTGCCTGGCAGTGCTGGCGGTTGTCACCGCGACGGCCAGCAGCGCGCTCGGCCAGGCGGCCATGACGCGCTACTGGACCAGGGAGCTGGGCCGGGCCACCGAGCCGACCCGGCGCCAGAGCATCCGGCGCGCCCGCATCCTGAGCATCATCGCCGCGGTGGCCTCAGGGGCGCTCCTGCTCCTGGCCGTGGTGGCGCTGGCAGGGCGCGGGTCGTGGATGGTCCTGGCCGCCATCGCCCTGGTCTGGGTCACCATGCGCGCCATCGGAGCCCATTACCGCGGCTTCGATGAGGAGCTGGCGCTCAGCGAGGTCTCAGAGGCCAGGACCATGCCCGTTCACATCCACGCCCTGGTGCCGGCCCTGCGCCTGAACCGGCCCACGCTACGGGCCCTGAGCTACGCCCAGTCCACCCAGCCCGCAACCATCGAGGCCCTGACCGTCGATCTGGGCGACGGGCATGCCCGGCGCCTGGTGGAGGACTGGCGCAGCGCCGGCATCCCCGTGCCCCTGACACTGCTGGACGCCCCCGAGGGACTGGGCGACCCGATCGTGGCCTATGTGCGCTCCCTGCGCCGGGAGTCCCCGCGCGACCTGGTCGTGGTCTTCCTGACCGAGTACCTGGCGCGCCACTGGTGGCAGCAGCTCCTCCACAACCGGGCCGCCCTGGGGCTGCGGGCCGCCCTGCTGTTCACCCCCGGGGTCATCGTGGCCACGGTCCCCTGGCATCTGGGCGACCCCGGTCAGACCCACGTCCACGGGGGCGTGCGGGCCCGCACGGACAGCCAGATCGTGGATGCCGACGCCGCGGCCCGTCGCGCCTCCCGCAACCGGCGCCGGCCCATCGACTAGCCTTCGCCCGGGGGCGCCGGCCCGCCCAGGCGCCCCGCCGCGGATCCTGCCAGGCAGCCACCCAGCCACTCACCCAGCCACTGCGCGCCCCCTGATCCGCCTCTGTCCCATCGGTCTCGGTCGAGCCGCCCCGTCATCCAGGAGCCACCCATGAGCCCTCAGCGCCCCCAGCGGCCCTCCAGTCCCGCGCGCCGCGGCCCCTCCCGCCCCCGTGGTCGGGCGGGCAACGCGGGGAGGCGCCGGCACGAGGCCGTCGATGAGCCCGCTCAGCGCGGACCGGCCGAGGAGATCATCCTGGCCGTGGGCGCACCCGCCCACGGTGGCCACTGCGTGGCCCGACCCGCTGACGACCCCACCGGCCGCGTCGTCTTCGTGCGCCATGCGCTGCCCGGTGAGACGGTGCGCGCCGCGATGACCGAGAAGAATGCCAAGATCTGGCGGGCCGATGCCGTTGAGATCCTCACCCCCTCCCCGGACCGGGTGGACTCGGTGTGGCCCCAGGCCGGTCCCGGGGGAGTGGGCGGCGGAGAGCTGGCCCACGTCGCCCTGCCCGCCCAGCGCACCTGGAAGCGCTGGGTGCTGGCCGACTGCCTGCGCCGCATCGGCGGGCCCGCCACCGCCCAGGCCGTCGCCGCCCTGGAGGAGGCCGGCAGCAGCGGCAGCATCGTCGTCGAGCCGCTGGCCAGCGAGGCCGCGGCCGAGGCCAGCGGGCAGGCCCGGGAGGCGCGACTGGCAGGGACGGGGACGCGCACCCGCGTGTCCCTGACCGTGGGACCCGATGGGCGCCCGGGCATGCACGGCTTCCGCTCCGGGACGGTGCAGCCCCTGGACCGCCTCCCCCTGGCCGTTGCCGCCATCGAGGAGATCGGGCTCCTGGAGAGCTCCCGCTGGCGCAAGCACTACCGGCCCGGAATGCGCGTCGAGGCCGTGGCGCCCAGCATCGGGGAGCCCCTGGTGCTCCTGGATGACCGCGTCCTGACCTCCCAGGCCCACGCCACGGGCAGGCGCCGCGTCGAGGAGGCGGTGGACGCCTCTGGGCTGGGGCTGGGCGAGCTGCGCTACAGCCTTCACGCCGAGGGCTTCTGGCAGATCCACCGCGACGCACCGGTCACCCTGGTCGACCGCGTGGTGCGCGCTGCCCTGGGCCAGGAGCCCAGTGCCGCGGGCACAGGGGGCGACGGCGCCAAGGCCCTGGGCGGAGCCCGGGGCAAGCGGGTCATGGAGCTCTACTCGGGGGCGGGGCTGTTCACCCTGCCCCTGGCCATGCTCATCGACGGCGGCGAGCTGTGCGCCATCGAGGGCAGCTCCCAGGCCGTGGGCGATGCGCGGCGCAACCTCCACGGCCTTGGCTCGGTCCGCCTGTCCACCGGGCGGGTCACGGCGCGCTCGGTGACCCAGGCAGGCCAGGCGATGGGAAAAGCGCCCGACGTCGTCGTCCTGGACCCACCACGCCAGGGTGCCGGGCGCGAGGTCATCGGCGCCCTGGCGGGCCTGGCCCCCGAGCGGATCGTGCTGGTGGCCTGCGACCCGGCGGCCCTGGCCCGCGACCTGGCCGTGCTCCTGGACAATCGCTACGAGCTGGCGGCCATGAGCGCCCTGGACATGTTCCCCCACACCCACCACTTCGAGACCATCGCGGTTCTCGAGCGCCGCTGAGGCGCGCACGCCCCCACCCTCAGCACGGGGAGGAATGAACGGGCCCCGGTCCTCCAGGACCGGGGCCCGTCAATGCGGGAGTGCCTCACTCAGAGCGACGGCGCGCAGCCATGAGGATCGCTCCTGCCACGAGCGCGCTCGCGCCCAGGATCACAGCCATGACAACCGCTGCGCCGGTGCTGGCGAGCGCGCCGGTGCCACCAGTGGGCACGGGGACGGTCGTCGTGGAGGCCTTCGGGCCGGTCGGGTCGCCGGTGGGCGTCGGGCCAACCGGGCTCTCGGTGGGCGCGGGGTCCGTCGGGTCCTGGGACGGTGCGGGGTCCGTCGGGTCCTGGGTGGGCGCGGGGTCCGTGGGATCCTGAGTCGGCGTCGGCTCCGTCGGGTCCTGGGTGGGCGTGGGGTCCGTCGGGTCCTGAGTCGGCGTCGGGTCCGGGGTGGGCTGGGGCGTCTCGGTGGTCACCTCGTTGTAGAGGCTCACCGGGGTCACCTCCTCGGCCACGGTGAAGGAGGCCGTGTCCGGGCTCTGGGAGTCGTTGAC
Source organism: Actinomyces slackii (assembly GCF_900637295.1). NCBI lineage: Bacteria > Bacillati > Actinomycetota > Actinomycetes > Actinomycetales > Actinomycetaceae > Actinomyces > Actinomyces slackii. The sequence continues at coordinate 2,048,989 of NZ_LR134363.1, forward strand.
CGAGAAGGTCGTCTCGCCCCATGCCAGGGAGTCCGGCAGCGTCGCGGCCGAGGTGTCCTCGGTCAGCGTGATGCGCGTGCCCTTGGGGAACTCGTAGAGGGTGTTGTCAGGCTGCTTCTCATTGACGGCCACCTCGACGGTGTAGGGGTTGGTCGCCGGCTTGTTGGTCCAGTTCCGGTAGTCCGCCTCGGTGGTGCCGTTGGGCAGCTCATAGGCCACCGTGACCCGCACCTTGGTCTCGGAGGTGACATCGCCCTGGCGCTCACCGGTGACGTACTTCTTGACGCCGAAGGAGCCGAAGCCCTGGGTCAGCTGGACGTCGTAGGAGATCGGGTCCTTGTAGGACACCTGGGTGGACACGGTCGTGCCGGCGCCGCCCTCCAGCGTCGCGCTGTTGGTGTAGACCTTCCCGGGGACGATCCGGCCGCCCTCGGCCAGCGACTGGTAGACGATCTCGTAGTTGGTGTCGGGGTCGAAGGTGCCGTCGGTGCGGGTCAGGGTCACCGTGGCGCTCGTGCCGTCCTCGGAGATGGTCGGGGTCAGGGTGAAGGTGCCGTGCTCGGTGGTCATCTGAGTCCCGTCGGCCTTGGCGACGTCGAAGTAGCCGTCGGCGCCCCCGCCGAACCTCTGGGGATTGACCCGCACGTACCACGTGCTCTTATCGGGGTTGAGCACCTGCCCGCCGCCGGTGGTGTCCTTGAGGGTCACGGAGCTGACCGAGCCGTCGGCGACCCCGAGGTGGTTGGCGATGGTGGTGCCGCTGAACTGGATGTGCCAGGTCGCGGAGCTGGACTCCCGGTTGAGGGAGTTGGCGTACTTGCCCAGGTCCTTCTCCTCCCACGCGATGGGCAGGATGGGCTCGTCATTGGGGTGGGAGACCGTGACATCAGTGCCGTTGGCGTTGAAGGTGGTGGTGCTGGTCTGCGTCACCTGCTGGGCGACGAGGAGCTGGTTGCCCGATCCCTTGAGCTCGGTGGCCGCGGAGATCGCCGTGTTGAAGGTGCAGGTCAGGGCCGCGGCCTCTGTCACGCAGTCCCCGACCTTCGTGCCGTCGCTCAGGACCAGGTCGTCCTGGCGGCCGATCTCGCGGAATCGGTACTCATCGGGCAGGGCGATGATGAACGACTCTCCCGGCTGCGGATTCGCGGCGGAGGCGTCCCAGGTGAACTTCAGGCGAACGGGGTCCTCGAGATGGGCCGGCTTGCCCGGGTACTCGTTGCCGCTGTGGTCGGCCAGGACGAGCGGCTCGAAGGACACCTTGACCGCTGAGTTCTGCGCGGCGTGAGCCGAGGGGACGGTCAGGGCGATAAGGCCGCCCAGGATCAAGAGCACCGCGGATAGCGCGGCAGCCGCATATCTGCGGTGCGCAGCGGGGTACTGGAATTGCATCATGGCCTCCATGGGAAGAGATCGGGATGAGTTGGGCTGGGCCCACCGCGTTGTTCCTACGGTCAGCGGTATGGAAGAAGCCTAAGTAGTCGTTGTCCGTGAATTGACGATGATTCGGGCTCGGTGATCATTTCGTAGCCCCCATGGGATCGCGGCGCCAGCGCTGCGGGGGCACGGCCTGTCTGGACAATCCCTGACGGGGTCAGCGCTTGTCAGGAAGAGCGAGTGCCTTGCCGGTTGTCAGGGGTGGCCCAGGGGGTCGCTGCGGGAGCCGTGCTGTGACCGAATTGGAACCCGACTCGCGGATGCTGCGGGCCGGTGAGCAGGGACGGGCTGTGGCGGGTGTCTCAAAATGTGGGTGATCGGAGGCCGTTGCACTCGCGGGGATCCGCAGGGCGGCCTCGCGATTCGCGGGTGAGCAGCGGTGTTGCGCGCAGTGGGCGTGACGTAAATGGTTGGGCATGGCGCTCCCGATGGGGAGCGGTGCCAGTCATTGACGGCGCATGACGCGGCCTTCGGTAGCGTCGGCCCAGAATTCCCCGCCCTGCGGCGGACGGACCAGCATGAGGAACAGGAGCAACCCCGGTGGCCAGTCTCAACACCTTCGCCTCGCGTGACGCGCTCGACGTGGGCGGGCGCACCTACGAGATCTTCCGTCTCGACGCCGTCCCAGGCCTGGAGCGGCTGCCCTACTCCTTGAAGGTGCTCGCCGAGAACCTCCTGCGCACCGAGGACGGCGCGAATGTCACCGCCGATCACGTGCGCGCCCTGGCCCAGTGGGACCCCACGGCCGAGCCGGACACGGAGATCCAGTTCACCCCGGCCCGGGTGGTCATGCAGGACTTCACCGGTGTTCCCTGCATCGTCGACCTGGCCACCATGCGCGAGGCCGTCGCCGAGTTGGGCGGCGACCCGGAGGCCATCAACCCCCTGGCCCCCGCCGAGATGGTCATCGACCACTCCGTTCAGATCGACTCCTTCGGCCTGCCCGGCTCCCTGGAGCGCAACAAGGAGCTGGAGTACGAGCGCAATGCCGAGCGCTACCAGTTCCTGCGCTGGGGGCAGGGCGCCCTGGACAACTTCCGCGTGGTGCCCCCGGGCACCGGCATCGTCCACCAGGTCAACATCGAGTTCCTGGCCCGGACCGTCTTCACCCGCACCGAGACCCGCGACGGCGCCCAGGTGACGGTGGCCTATCCGGACACCTGCGTGGGCACCGACTCCCACACCACCATGGTCAACGGCCTGGGCGTGCTGGGCTGGGGCGTGGGCGGCATCGAGGCCGAGGCCGCCATGCTCGGCCAGCCCGTGTCCATGCTCATCCCCAAGGTGGTGGGCTTCAAGCTCTCCGGTGCCATCCCGGCCGCCGCCACGGCCACCGACGTGGTGCTGACCATCACCCAGATGCTGCGCGCCCACGGCGTGGTGGGCAAGATCGTGGAGTTCTACGGCGAGGGCGTGGGCGCTGTGCCCCTGGCCAACCGCGCCACCATCGGCAACATGAGCCCCGAGTTCGGCTCGACGGCCGCCATGTTCCCCATCGATGAGGTCACCCTGGACTACCTGCGCCTGACCGGGCGCTCCGAGGAGTCGATCGCCCTGGTGGAGGCCTACACTAAGGCCCAGGGCATGTGGCACGACCCCTCCCGCGAGCCGGTCTTCTCCGAGTACCTGGAGCTGGATCTGTCCACGGTGGTGCCCTCCATCGCCGGGCCCAAGCGCCCCCAGGACCGCATCGAGCTGACCGCCTCCAAGGAGGCCTTCCGCCAGGTGCTGCCCACCTACGCCGACCAGGCCTCCAGGCCCACTTCGGTGACCCTGGCCGACGGCACCGTCACCGAGCTGGACCACGGGCATGTGGCGATCGCCTCGATCACCTCGTGCACCAACACCTCCAACCCGTCGGTCATGGTGGCCGCGGGGCTGCTGGCCCGTAATGCGGTGGCCCGCGGCCTGCGCTCCAAGCCGTGGGTCAAGACCTCCACGGCGCCGGGCTCACAGGTGGTGACCGACTACTACGAGAAGGCGGGGCTGTGGCCGGCCCTCAACGAGCTGGGCTTCAATGTGGTGGGCTACGGCTGCGCCACCTGCATCGGCAACTCCGGCCCCCTGCCGGCCGAGGTCTCCGCGGCCGTGGGGGAGGCGGACCTGGCAGTGGTCTCCGTGCTCTCCGGCAACCGCAACTTCGAGGGGCGCATCAACCCCGACGTCAAGATGAACTACCTGGCCTCCCCGCCTCTGGTCATCGCCTACGCGCTGGCCGGGACCATGGACTTCGACTTCGCCACCGAGCCCCTGGGGCAGGACGCTGAGGGCAACGACGTCTTCCTGACCGACATCTGGCCCAGCCCCGCCGAGGTGCAGGCCACCATTGATGCGACCATCGACCGGGAGATGTACACGCGCGACTACGCCGATGTCTTCGCCGGGGACGAGCGCTGGCGGAGCCTGGACACGCCCGAGGGCCAGACCTTCGCCTGGGACGAGGCCTCTACCTATGTGCGCAAGGCCCCCTTCTTCGAGGGCCTGACCATGGAGCTGGACCCGGTGACGGATATCGACGGCGCCCGGGTGCTGGCGCTCCTGGGCGACTCGGTGACCACCGACCACATCTCCCCGGCCGGCGCCATCAAGGCCGACTCCCCGGCGGGTCGGTACCTGGCCGAGCACGGCGTGGAGCGGGCGGATTTCAACTCCTACGGCTCGCGCCGCGGCAACCACGAGGTCATGATCCGCGGCACCTTCGCCAATATCCGCCTGCGCAACCAGTTGCTCGACGGCGTCGAGGGCGGGTTCACCCGCAACTTCCTCACCGGCGAGGTCGAGTCGATCTTCGACGCCTCCCAAGCCTACCAGGCGGCCGGCGTGCCGCTGGTGGTGCTGGGCGGCAAGGAGTACGGCAGCGGCTCGTCACGCGACTGGGCGGCCAAGGGAACGGCCCTGCTGGGCGTGCGCGCGGTCATCGCCGAGTCCTTCGAGCGCATCCACCGCTCCAACCTCATCGGCATGGGCGTGGTGCCCCTGCAGTTCCCGGCGGGGGAGTCGGCCGCCTCGCTGGGCCTGGATGGCACCGAGACCTTCTCCATCACGGGGCTGACGGCGCTTAATGACGGGGTGACCCCCAAGACCGTTGCGGTGCGCGCCGAGCGGGCCGACGGAAGCGCGGTCGCCTTCGACGCGGTTGTGCGCATCGACACCCCCGGCGAGGCCGACTACTTCCGCAACGGCGGGATCCTGCAGTACGTGCTGCGCTCGCTCGCCCGCAGTTGAGACAGGCTGCGCTGGTGCCCGCGTGGTGACGTGCGGGCACCAGCCCCTTGGCGCGGGGATAGGGACGTGGGGATAGGCTGGGGCATGTTTCTGCAGTGCGGCGCTCTGCGAGCAATGAGTGTGGCTCACCTCACTCTGATGGTCTTGTTGGGAACGCTGTTGTCGCTTTGACCTGAACCTGCAAAGTCTCTATCCTGAGACCAACACGACGGGTTCGCTTCTCCAGGTGAGACGCGGGCCTGTTCTCTTTTCTATATTGGGTGTGCGGGCGGAAGGTGGGATGACGTGAGTGTGACACCTCTCGAGAGCACCTATGAGAAACCGTTTCTCACGGTACCCGAGCAGATTCGCCGCTTACGCGAGCGCGGCATGGACTGTGGAGACGATGCCTACGCGACGGAGGTCCTGCAACGCTACGGCTACTACCGATTGTCGGGCTACTGGTATGTCTATCGTGACTGGCCTGCTCCTCCGACCCCCCCCGACGAGATGAGGGAGGGCGCGAAAGTCGGCTGGACACCTTCCTTCCCGACACTCGCCTCGCACAGGTAGTCTCGGTGTACGAGTTTGATCACGAGCTCCGGAATCGTGTCGGCAGTATCCTCAGCATAATTGAGACGGCGTTCCGCTTCTTCATCGGTCATCGGCTCGGCATGATCAACACCTTCGCGCACAGAGAACCTTATATTCTTGGCGCAGTGAGGCAGGAAGGCCCTGACTCTCTGACTGAGCCGACTGCCGCCTATCGCGAATGGCTCAGCGAGTACGATCGCCTGGAGGGGCGCGCTCGAGGAGATTTCGTTACTCATTTCCGCGAAAAGTATGGTCCCCATCTTCCTATTTGGGTGGCAACTGAAGTAATGTCCTTCGGTGCCCTGACCAAGCTCTACGGACTGATGCGGCAAAGCGATCAGGAGATTATTGCTGCGCGTTTCCAGATTCGAACCGCAGATGGGCGCGGTGATCGCGGTGCCCTCAATAACTGGCTCAACAATCTTAGGAATGTGCGAAACATCTGTGCGCACTACGGACGCTTGTGGAACCGGACATTCGATGTGCTCATTGATGCACCAGGGCGGGCTCGCGAAGACGCTGATGACCTTCTAGCGTCGCTCGTGAGAAAAGATGTGAACAATAGACTCTACGGTGTGCTGATCATCATGCGTTATCTCCTGCTGAGCATCGCGCCGGGTAGGGCTGACGTCGTTGATCTTGTCGACTTCATCGAGGAGCGGGCCGACTCGGTGGGATTTGATATAGGGAAACTCGGATTTCCAGACAAGTGGAGAGGAAATCCAATATGGAGCAAGTGCTTTATGCTCGATCATGAACCGATGCTCGCTGCGAACCTGCTTGATCGTGCATCGTGTATGACGGCTGCCGAGGCTCGGGAAGCGCTCACCAGTGCACAACCTACTGAGGTTGACTGTGCTCAGACCTCAACACAGACTGACAGAGCGATGAAGGCAGCCCAGCGTGCGTTGCTGCGAGCCTACCTCAAGTATGGAGTCGTGATCGAGATTCAACTCGGAAAGACAAAATATTACCCCACCTTCCAGTTTCGTGACGGGAAGATCATCGATGCTCTTGCGGAGATCAACCGGAAACTTTCCTCATCCTGCGACGGGGTGTCTTCAGTCGGCGTGGCTAAAGCACTTTTGGACTGGTGGCAAACGCCACATCCGGATCTGCCGTCGGGTGAGGGTGGCCGGACCGGGTCGCCACTTGACCTGTTGAACTCTGTTTGCGAGAAGGATTTCGCTGTGAAAATTGACGAGGTAAACGCGACCGGTAGTTTTTCTGTGTCGACCTGACTGACCTGCGGGTGGGCAGCATCAGGGGTTCTGTGCTTACGCGGGCGTCAAGCTTCCCGGAGGCTCGTGGCCGCCCGGCGGGTCGGACTCGCTCTCGATGGCTAATGTTGGCAACTAAAAGGCTATGAATATTAGCCAACTGGGTGTTGATGGTGGCCGGATCGACTTCGAGGATCGGGGCCAGGGGCCGCTCGTGATCCGCTCGCCCGCGATGGGGCGATTTCCGTGACGCCTACGAGGCCTTGGCGCAGGCGCTCATCGGCAGCGGGTTCCGTGTCATTGCCGCCGATCTACGCGGGCATGGTGACAGTGATGCGAACTTCCTCTCGTACGGGGACGAGGACACCGCGCGCGACCTCATCGCCCTGCTGGAGCACCTCGGTGCTGTTGCCACTGCGGGACCGGTGCTCCTTGTGGGCGGACGTGAAAGAGCCGCAGCTCTCTCCGACCTTCTGTGCAGGCCCGGGTACTGGTCGGCATTCCGTGCAACCACTGTCATGACGAACATCGTGCGGAACGCGACGCGCTTATCTCGATGGGCCAGGCCTACCGGCGCTTCGCCCATGATTACCCCGGCCTCTATCCACTGACGCAGTTCCGGGGCGGGGGCGTTGGCGGAAGCGCGAACGCGGATGCCGACTCAGTGCAGGCGCAGCGCGCTGTGGAGATCGTCGTCGCGGCACTAGCCGGCTACAGCATCCCCGAGGCGAGAATGATCGACGTTGTCATGATGACGCGCTCGGCGCTTCACGGATTCGCGGACATCGAGGTCAAGGGCGGATTCGCGTGGCCCGAGCCGGTCGACCAGAGCTTCACCGTGCTGCTGGACATGCTCGACGCCGCCCTGCGCTCCCTAGCCTCCGGCTCCAGGTAGTGCCTCACGAGCTCCCCGCGCCGCCCCGGGGCATGATCGGGAATAGCGCTGAGCCTCACCGTCGTTCTGATCTGGCAGAGACCGCCGGCAGGACGGCGGGCCCAACACATCCGAGGAGAGAACCATGACCGACAACCACGCCGCCGCCCCTGCCGGAGCCCACGAATCGGAGGAGCTGGAGGAGGTTGACCTTCTCGTCGTCGGCGGGGGCAAGGCGGGCAAGTCGCTGGCGATGCTGCGCGCCAAGGCCGGGGACAAGGTGGTCATGGTCGAGCGCGACAAGATCGGCGGGACCTGTATCAACGTCGCCTGCATCCCCACCAAGACCCTCATCTCCTCGGCCCGCGTCCTGGGGGAGGCCCAGGGGGCGGGCGCCCACGGCGTCGACCTTCCCGCCGCCGATGGCGGGGCCCAGGCCCTGAGCCGGGCCCGCATCGACCTGGCGGCCCTGCGCGCCCGCAAGGAGGCCGTGGTGGGCGGCATGGTCGCCGCCCACCGTGACACGCTCTACCCCTCCTCCGGTATGGACTTCGTGCTGGGCACCGCCCGCTTCATCGCCGAGCGCACGGTGGAGATCGACGTCGAGGGCGGCCCCGTCCGCCGCGTGCGCGGGGCCCGGGTGCTCATCAACACCGGGACCGCGCCCTCCGTGCCCCCGATCGAGGGACTGGAGCAGGTGCGCTACTGGACCAGCGAGGACCTGCTCACCCTGCCCGCGCTGCCCACCAGCCTCGTCGTGCTGGGCGGGGGCGTCATCGGGGTGGAGATGGCCTCCCTCATGGGACTCCTGGGCGTGCCGGTCACCCTCATGCACGCGGGTGAGCACATCCTGGATCGTGAGGACGCCGACGTCGCCGCCGAGGTCACGGCGGGCCTGGAGGCCCTGGGGGTCACGGTGCTGACCGGTGCGCAGGTCTCGCGGGTGAGCGCCGGCGCCGATGGGTCAGTGGTGGCCCACTCCCAGGACGGTCGCGAGGCATCGGGCTCCCACCTGCTCGTGGCTCTGGGGCGCACCCCCGTCACCGAGGGGCTGAACCTGGAGGCCGCCGGCGTGGAGCTGACCGATCGGGGCTTCGTGCGCGTGGACGAGCAGTTGCGCACCACCGCCGAGCAGGTCTACGCCGCTGGGGATGTGGCCGGCACGCCCCAGTTCACCCACGCCTCCTGGAACGACTTCCGCGTTCTGCGCGACATCCTGGCGGGCAAGGAGGCCACCACCGCGGGGCGCCTCATCCCCTGGGCGGTCTTCACCACGCCCGAGCTGGGCCACGTCGGCCTGAGCGAGGAGGAGGCCAGGGCCGCCGGGCATGAGGTGCTCGTGGCCAAGACCCCCACGGCCGCGGTCCCGCGCGCCAAGACCCTGGGGCGCACCGAGGGCTTCTACAAGGTGATCGTCGATGCGCGCACCGATCTCATCCTGGGAGCCGCGATCATCGGCCCCGAGGCCAGCGAGGTGGTCCCCAGCGTCCAGATGGCCATGCTGGGGGGCCTGACCTGGCGCCAGCTGCGCGACGCCGTCATCACCCACCCCACGATGAGCGAGGGACTCAACATCGTCCTGGACTCCCTGGGCTGAGCCCGGGTCCGTGGGCCTGTCCGCCGCGCGGCGGACGGGCTCAGGGCCGCACGCCCAGGCCCTCGACGACCTCCGCGCCGGGCAGGGCCCCCAGCAGGGCGCCGGGCACCAGCAGCTTGGAGTGGCGCACGCCCGAGCCGATGAGCACCGTGGCGCGGGCGGCCACCGCCGCATCGACGAACAGCCTCCAGTTCTCGGGCAGCCCCACCGGGGTGATCCCGCCGTAGGCCATGCTCGAGCGCTCCACGGCGGCCTCCATCGGCATGAAGGAGGCCTTGCGCACATCCAGGCGCTGCTTGACCACGTGATTGACGTCGGCGAAGTCACTGGCCCGCACCACGCAGGCCGCCACCCGCTCCTGGCCCGAGCGCTTGCCGGCCACGAGCACGCAGTTGCCCGTGGCCTCCAGGTCCAGGCTGTACGCGGCGTTGAGGGCATCGGTGTCCGACAGATCCGGGTCGATCTCGACCACCGCCGCCTGGCGGGCCAGCGCAGCCTCCTGGGGCGAGCCCTCGGCCAGGGCCGTCAGGGCGGCGGCGGTGCTGGGGGCCAGCAGCTCGGGATGCTCCAGCGCCGGGCGCCATCCGATCTCCTCGGCGAAGACCTCCTGCGGATCACGCGGCTCGCTCATCTGCTCCTCCTCGGTCTGTCCAGGGCGGATTGGAACACCATGAGCCTACGGCGCTCGGCGGGCGCTGCGCCGTCGCCGTCCGCTGGGTGACCCCATCGGGAGTGCGCGGATGCGCCTGTCGCCGGCATGCAGCGCGCGCATGCGCGCTGAAGCGGGGGAGTCGTGCCTGTTCCCTGCCTCAGCCCCGCGTGGGCGGGGCGTAGGAGAGCCGGTCGAAGATGATGATGCTCTGGACGATCCTCCCGTCGGCCACGGTGATGTACTCGGCCGCCGGGGCGGTGGAGGTGACGGCGGTCTGCGGGTAGTAGAACAGTGCGACCCGGTCTCCGTCCGCGAATTCGGCGATCTCGCCAATGCCGGTCAGCTTCGGGGCGAAGCCGGCGATGAAGGCGCGATAGGCCTCCTTCCCCTCCAGGTCTACTCCGGGGGCGCGGCAGGTGATCTCATCGGAGACGCAATCCATGGCGGTATCGATGTCGCCGCTCGTCCAGGCCCGGTGATAGGCCTGCACGGTGTCGTAGGCGGTACGGGGGCTCATATGGTCCTCCTAGGGTCGTGGTGTCAGTGAGGTGTCATGCAAGGCGGTCGGCCAGGGGCCGCCAGTGATCCGGCCCGGCCTGGCCACCGGCGCCCGCGACGGCGAGTCGGGGCAGGAAGTGCGCCCATCCATCGGCATGACCGGCAAGCCTGGGGGCGGGCAGATCGAAGTGGCACAGGTCCACCCGGGTTCCGCCGTCGATCGGCGTGAGTCGGAACTCCACCCTCGAGGAGCCCGCGGGCAGGTCCTCGTCACCTGCGAACCCCCAGGAGACCACCACGCGGTTCGGCGCCTCGACGGTCAGGAACGTGCCCCGCACCGGGTGGCCCGCGATGTTGACCGCGAAGCGCCCGCCCGGGACGGCGTCAAGGTCGGCATGCTGGCCCATCCACGCCGTCATGCCCTCATTGGTGATCAAGTACTCGAAGACCGCCTCCGGGGGCGCGGCAATCTCGATCGAGTCGTGGAACTCAGCCATGACGCCGGGCCTCCTGCGTCTGGCGGGGCTTGAGCTCCTCCTGGGGCGGGTGCGTTATCGACGTGCGAGCCTCGCGGGTCTCGACCGCGGCCTTGAGATCGGCCAGCCTCTGCGGCCAGAAGTCGTCGAGATACGAGCGCACGGCCGCCAGGCCATCCGTATCGACGGCGAACAGGTGGCGCGTGCCCTCCCGGGCGTCGACGGCGAGTCCCGCCCTGCGCAGTACCCCGAGATGATGCGAGGTCGTCTGCTGGGACAGGCCGAGCTCTTCGGCGATCGCCCCCACCGGCCGCGGGGAGGTACGGATCGCCCGCAGGATCGCCCGGCGGTTCCCATCGGCCAGCGCGCGCAGCGCCAGATCGAGGTCGTCTGCTGCCTGCTTGCCCATGGCGCCCCTCCTGAATCGAGTGAACGCAGCGTATCACAAACGTCTGTTTGTACTTATGTGCGTTGGTCATCTGGTGATCAGCGGTGCCTGCCATGGCAGAGGCGACTGCCGAGGATCGTGCTGGCAGCGATCGCGGGAGCCCGCCGGGGGAGCGGCCGACTGTCGACGGCGGTCGGCCTGCTGCCGCGGCCGGGTGCCACAATGGCGCCCGTGCTGCACGTGATCTTCTTCGAGCCGCGGATTCCCGGGAACACCGGGGCCGCCATCCGGCTCAGCGCCAACACCGGCTCCATGCTCCACCTCATCGACCCCTTGTTCGACATGGAGGACGCCAAGCTGCGCCGCGCCGGCCTGGACTATCACGACCTGGCCAACACGCGTGTCCATGAGGGCCTGGAGGCCTGCCTGGCCCAGATCCCGGGGAGGGTCTTCGCCTTCACCGCCCAGGCCGAGCGCCTGCACGCCCAGGTTGACTGGCGGGCCGACGACGCCCTCCTCTTCGGCCCGGAGCCCACCGGCCTGCCCGAGCAGGCCATGGCCCACCCCCGGGTCACCGGTCGCATCCGCATCCCCATGGTGGCGGGCAGCCGCTCCCTCAACCTGGCCAACTCCGCCGCCATCGGCCTGTACGAGGCCTGGAGGAGCCTCGGCTTCCCCGGTGGGCAGTAGGGCGGGCGTGACTGCGGGTGGCTGACGACCCCGGGGCCTCAGAGCATGGCCGAGGGGCGGATCGCCAGGTCCTCGACCACCGCATCCATGGTGGTGCTCACCGCCAGGCGCACCGCGGAGGCCACCGACTGCGGCGTCATGTGATCGGCGGCTCGGTAGGCCGGGGCTGTGGCGCCCTCGGCCCGACGCTGCGCCGCATGCACGGCCTGGAGCCGCTCCTGCATGGGGGTGTCCACGCGGCCCGGGTAGATCGTGGTCACCCGCACCTGGCCGCGCTCCTCCTCGCGCAGGGCATCGGCCAGGGCCTTGAGCCCGGCCTTGGCCGCGCAGTACAGGGCGTGGCCGGCGCTGGTGCGCAGGCCAGCTCCGGAGTTGATGAAGACCGTCAGGCCCTTGGACCGGCGCAGCGCCGGCAGTAGCAGGCTGGTCAGGTGGGCCACGGAGACCAGGTCCAGATCCAGTACCTCGCGCCACCGCGCGGGCGCGAGCGCATCGATCCGCCCGGGGGCCTCCACCCCCGCGCAGTGCACGAGCACGTCGAGGCGGTCGAGCTGGATGCGGCTCGTCATCCGCGCCACTGTCGCATCGTCGGTGAGGTCCACCGGGCAGACCAGGACGGCTGCCCCCGACTCCTCCTCCAGGGCGGCCGCCAGCTCCTCAAGATCCTTGAGCGTGCGGGCCATGAGGATCATGTTGTGGTCCCGGGCCAGGTCCCGGGCCACCGCCAGGCCGATCCCCGAGGTCGCCCCGGTCACCAGGGCCACCGGGCGGCGCTGATGGCGCCCGGAGGTGATGGCGGAGAAGCCGAAGGCGGGCGTGAAGTCCGCCCCGCCGTCGCGGCGGCGCCTCCCGGAGCGGGTCATCGGGACGGCATCGGCCTGTGGGCTCACTTGCTCTCCTTGAGGAAGGTCGGGGTGCCGGGGTCTCCCGGCACGCTGTAGGTGGCGGTCAGCAGCGCCCGGGCGATGCAGTGGGAGGAGAGGTGGAAGGCGGCCGCGCCGGGGCTGGTCTCATCATCGATCCCCAGGGTGTCCACATCCAGGGCGTGCACCGCGAAGATGTAGCGGTGATCGCCGTCGCCCGCCGGCGGGTAGGGGCCGAACCAGGCGTGATCCCCGCTGTCGCCGGCCAGGTGGAAGGCCGCGCCGTCGAGCTGGAGGTCGCTGGCGCCCGCCCCCTGGGCCAGGGAGGTCACCGAGGCGTCCAGATCCACGATCGTCCAGTGCCACCACCCTGAGGGCGTCGGGGCGTCGGGGTCGAAGCAGGAGACCACGAAGGAGCGCGTCTGCTCGGGGAAGCCCGACCAGCTCAGGGCCGGGGAGATGTTGTCGTGAACGCCGGTGAAGGCGTCCGCGATCCGTCCGCCCTCCTCGATGTCCGGAGAGGTCAGGGTGAAAGCCGGGACAGCGGGGAGGAAGTCGTAGGGAGCGGGCGGTCGGGTGCGTGACAGATCGGGGCTGTGATCGGCTGCCATGGATGCCTCCTCATGACTCGTGGTGCGGCTTGTCGCGATATGACATCGTGACCTGGGACGTTGGTCGGGTGCGCAGGGGCGCTGCTCCACTCTAGACGCCTTGGGCCCGCTGCGTCGCCGCCGGGCCTCGGGGAATGCGCCGGGAAGGGCGCGGCAGCGCGACGGCCAGAGCGGGGCTGATCCTGTCGCGGGCAGGCGCTATCCTGGAATCCAGGGGTCGAACACATGTTCGATCATTTGTCTGGTTGTGGTGACCCTTGTGATGAGGGTCATGAGAACGTTGAGGGGAGGGCGCATGAGCGAGGCAGCGGTGCGGGCCGTGCCGATTGAGCCGATTGAGCCGGCTGAGCCGGTGAGGAGGGCCGGGAGCCTCGGGGCGCCCTCGAGCTCCCGGGAGCGGCTCGCTGCGGCCAGACTCGCCCTGGCTCGGGCCGAGGAGCGCACCGGTCTGCGAGCCGACGGCGCCCGCCAGGTGGAGCGCGCCCTGGCCGGCGCGGCGCCAGCAGTCCTCGCGCCGGCTCCGCCGCGCCTGATCCCGGGACCCCCGGGCGTGCCGCGGGGAGGCGGCGAGCATGCGCCGACCGGCCCCTGGGAGGGGCTGCGCACGGAGTCCTGCGGCGCTGTCAGCCTGGCGGGCTCCACCTCCCTCCTGCTGGCAGCGGCCGCCGCGCGCCAGGGCTCCCACGGCTGGTGCGGTGTCGTGGGCGGCGAGGACCTGGGATGGTGCGCCGCCGTGGAGCTCGGCCTGGACGTCTCCCGAGTCCTGGTCGTCCCGGCCGGAGCCCTTGAGCCCCGATTGCTCCTGGCGGCCACCGGGGCCCTGCTCGACGGCGTGGATCTCCTCCTCGTCACAGCCCGGACGGCCAGTGCCCTGCGTCCCCGGGACCGGCGCCTCCTGACCGCCCGGGCCCGCGAGCGCGGCGCCCTCATCCTCACCCCCGCCCCCTGGGAGGGGGCCCGCACCCTGCGTGCCACCCTCCTGGAGGCCGACGGCGGAGTCCGTGCCACGGGAGCCGGTGCTCCCGGGCCGGCCGGGGCGGGAATGACGGGGGAGGCCGTGGGTGACGGGGGCGCCGAGCCGATGCCCCTGGCTCCGGCGCCTGAGGGGGCCCGCACCGCTCAGGCGGGCGATCCGCAGGCCACGGGACCCGGTCAGAGGCGAGGCGGGGTCGTCGTGGCCCTGCACTCGCGCCAGGTCCGCCATGGGGGCGGGGCGGGGAGCTCGCGGGAACAGGGCTCTGCCAGCACGGGGAGGGCTGGGGCTCCCCGGGGGGCCGGGCCCGCCCAGGAGATGCCCTCCGGCTTCCTGACCCGCCTGACCTGGGCCCTGGCCGATCCCGAGCGAGGCCAGGGCATCAGCACCCTCTCCCTGGGCGAGGAGGGCCTGAGCCTTCAAGCGCCGGCCCTGGATCCCGCGTCGGCCCCGGGGCGGGGCCAGGAGACCGGGGGCGCGGGGATGGAGTCTCAGCCTCATCCTCGCGCCTTGACGGAGGCCGGATGAGCATGAGCAGATGCGCACCCAGACGCGTGGCCATCTGGGCTCCCGACTGGCCCGTTGTCGCCCTGACCCTGGAGGCCCGCGCCCAGCGCCGCGGCCTTGACCGGACTGCTGGCCGGACTGCTGGCCGGACTGCTGGCCGGACTGCTGGCCGGCCGGCGGGCGCTGCCGGAGGCGGCCCCCGGGAGCTCCTGCCGCCCGACCCGGCCCTGGAGCCTGTCGCCATCGTCGGGGCTCACGGCGTCGAGGCCGCCTCCGCCCCCGCCCGCGCCGCCGGCATCACCACCGGTATGCGCCTGCGCGTCGCCCGATCCCTGTGCCCCGATCTGACCGTCCTGCCTCCCCAGCCTGAGCGCCAGGCCCGCGCCTTCGAGACCGTCATGGACGCCCTGGACCGCCTGCTGGCCGATCCCCTCGTGCTGCGCCCCGGCCTGGCCATCAGCGGGGCCAGAGGCCCCGCCCGATGGGCCGGGGGAGAGGAGACCCTGGCGGCCGCCCTGGTCGAGGCCGTTGCCGAGCGGGCTGATGCCGAGTGCCAGGTGGGCATCGGTGAGGGCCTGGCCGGAGCCATCCTGGCCGCCAGGCGGGGCATCATCGTCCCGTCAGGAGCCACCCCCGCCTTCTTAGAGCCCTGGCCCTTGGAGGCCCTCCTGGCCGCGCTGCCCCTGCGCCGTCAGCGTCATGAGGCTCGCGCCCTTGTGGAGACCTTCAGCAGGCTCGGGCTGCGCACACTCGGGGACCTGGCCGCCCTGCCCGGCAGGGATGTCGCAGCGCGCTTCGGCGTGACGGGCGCCCGGCTCCACCGCCTGGCCTCAGGCATCGACCATGAGGCGCAGACCACCCCCCGACCCGTCGGGGATCTGACCGTCGAGACCCTGCTCGACCCTCCCGTGGAGCGCACGGACACCGCCGCCTTCGCCGCGCGCAGCCTTGCCGAGGATCTGGCTGCAGGCCTCCTGTCCGCCGGGGCCAGCGCAGGGCGGCTCCTGGTGGAGGCCCACTGCCAGGACGGCGCTGAGCTCGCCCGCTCCTGGGCTCTGGAGACCGCGCCCACCGTCTCCGAGCTCACCGACCGCGTGCGCTGGCAGCTCGAGGGCTGGCTGGCCGGGCGCAGCGGAAGGCCACCGGCCTCCCCCCTGACGCGCCTGCGCCTGAGCGCCCTGGAGATCAGCCCCGCGGGAGCCGGTCAGGCGGGCCTGTGGAAGGCGCCCGGGGAGCAGGCCGGAGCCCGGGCCGCCCGAGCCGCTGAGCGCGTCGAGTCCCTCCTGGGGGCCGGCGGCATCCAGGCCCCGCTGCTCACCGATGGACGGGACCCGCGCTCACGGGCGCGCCTGATCCCCTGGGGGGAGCGCGCTGACCCCACGGCCCGGAGCGCCCAGGCGACTCGGGGCGCCCGGACCGCTCAGACGACTCAGGCACGCAGCCCCCAGACCGCCCCCTGGGCGGGCGCCCTGCCCCGGCCCTCGCCCTCCATCGTCCTGGCCCGCCCCATCCCGGTGACACTGACCGACGCCCAGGGACGGCAGATCGGCGTCGACATCCACGGGCAGATCGACGCCGCCCCCGCACTGGTCAGCATCGAGGGCGAGATGCCATGGGATCACCATCCCGAGGTCAGGGGGAGGGCGCAACCATGGGCGTCGGGCCCCCAGCAAGTCACCTCCTGGGCCGGGCCCTGGCCCCTGGACGAGGGATGGTGGACGCCACAGGGGGCCTGGCAGCGCGCCTACCTCCAGGTCACCACCGACGCCGGGCCGCCCCTGCTGCTCATGCGCGCCGGCCAGTGGTGGCTCGAGGCGATCTACTCCTGAGTACTCCTGAATACTCCTGAGTGCACCTGACTACTCCTGAGGCCCTGCCCCGGCCCCATCGAGGCGCGGCACCGCACCCACGGCCGCCTCCGCCTCTGCAGGCCCTGCCTCGCCGCCATGCTCGCCGCCGTGCTCACCCGCGCCGCGATGCTCGCCGAGCGGGACCCGCCTGCCCCGGAGCCACAGAACCGCCAGGGCCACCAGGCACACCCACGCCGCCCCGAAGGCCCAGCCCGCCAGCACATCCGTCATCCAGTGATGGCCCAGATAGACCCGCGAGACCCCCACCAGGCCCGCCAGTCCCACCGCGCCGACCACCGCCAGTGCCCTGCCCATGAGCCGCGCCGCGCTGAACAGGACGATGCCCGCCAGCACGCAGGCGAAGGCCGCCGTGTTGAGGGAGTGCCCTGAGGGGAAGGACAGGGTGTGCTCGGGCTCGCCCAGGAGCGTCGCCGTCGAGGGGCGCTCACGGCCGAAGAAGCGCTTGAGCTCCACCGTCATGAGGGAGGAGCCGATCATCGTTGCCGCCAGCACCAGCGCCTGGCCGCGCCTCCCCGACCAGGCCAGGGCCAGGACGCCCACCACGGTCAGCGCGCTCAGGCCCGGGGTCGAGCACAGGGCGGAGACCGCCGTCATCACCGCGGAAACCGGGGGCGTGCGCAGCGACACCGCCCAGGCACTCACCCGCGAGTCGAAGACGGCCAGACCCGCACCCGCCGGGGCGGTGACCGCCAGCCAGCTAAACAGGCCCAGCAGGAGCGCGGCGCAGACGGCCAGGGTCACGGCGCGAGGAGTGCGCCACGTGTCAGGCAGATGGTCCAGGCTGATCATGCCCAGACCCTAGCCGCCAGGGCTATGCCCCCGCTGTGAGCCCCTGCTGAGCCGCCCCCGAGGGACACAAGAGCAGGGGAGGGCGCAGCCGGGCCTGGCAGTGATCGCAGGCCGGCGGCGGTAGCATCCAGGCGATCTGCGCCTCCGCCCGCCCCTCCCAGCCCCGGGCGGCCGGAGCACACCACGGGGCACAGCAAGGGAACGCGATGGCCAAGCTCTACTTCCGCTACGGCGCCATGAACTCCGGCAAGACCACCGGCCTGCTCCAGACCGCCCACAACTACGAGGAGCGGGGCCAGAGAGTCCTCATCATCAAGGCCGTGGTGGACACCAAGGGGGAGGGCACCGTCGTCTCCCGACTCGGCTTCTCGCGCGCAGTGGACCTGCTGGTGGACTCCGACGAGGACCTGCGCGCCCTCGTGCACCGCCGCATCCTGGGGCGCGACGCCGGTGCGCCCAGCGGTGGCGGGCGCGCCGGCGAGGAGCCGAAGGAGCTGCGATGCGCCCTGGACTGCGTGCTGGTCGACGAGGCCCAGTTCCTCACCGCCCGCCAGGTCGACCAGCTCATGGAGATCGTCCTGCTCGACGACGTCCCCGTCCTGGCCTACGGGATCCGCTCGGACTTCCGCACCCTGAGCTTCCCCGGATCACGGCGCCTGCTGGAGATCGCCCACTCCCTGGAAGAGCTCAAGACCATCTGCCGCTGCGGGCGCAAGGCCATCTTCAACGCGCGCAAGACCGGCGGGCAGGCCGGCCACTACGTCTTCGACGGCGACCAGGTGGCCATCGACGCCGGCGAGATCACCTACGAGTCCCTGTGCGGCAAGTGCTACCTCGCCGCCGGCGGCGCCCTGCCCCACGAGTAGCACGGGCCCCAACCCCGCTGCGCCCCGCGCCACCGCCCTCCCGAGCGGCTCACCGCCTGTGGGACCAAGAACCGGTGGGGCCACAAACCGCGCAGACGGATCGTGAGCAGGAGGCAGGATCATGCCCCCGGCCGGCCATCCGCCTAGACTGTACACATGTTCGAATCCGGGGCGCCGCGCTACGCCGAGCTGCACGCCCACTCCGCCTACTCCTTCCTCGACGGGGCCAACGAGCCAGAGGACCTCGTGGCCGCCGCCGCCGAGCTCGGGCTGGACGCCCTGGCCCTGACCGACCACGACGGCATGCCCGGAATCGTCAAGCACGCCCAGGCCGGGCGCGCCCACGGCCTGCCCACCATCCACGGCAGCGAGCTCACCCTGGCCGACGGCGCCCGCCTGCCCATCCTGGCCCGCGACCCCCGCGGATACCACCGCCTGGTCGCCGCCATCTCCGACCACAACCTCACCGCCGGGCACCGCCGCGACCCCGCCCACAGCCCCGAGGACCTGGCCCCCGCCCTGGCCGGAACTTGCCTGATCCTCACCGGCACCGTCAACGGCCCCCTGCGCCGAGCCCTGGGCAGCCCCCACCGCCCCAGCGCCTGGGACCTGGACGCCGCCGACGCCTGCCTGGGACGCCTCGCCGAGCTCTTCGCCCCCAACCGCCCCACCCGCCCAGCCGTCGGCGAGAGCGCCACCACCGGCCTGGCCGTCGAGCTGGCCCTGGACGGAGGACCCACCGACGCCGCCCTGACCCACGCCCTGACCGGCCTGGCCGCCGCCCACCGCCTGCCCCTGGTGGCCACCGGCGCCGTGCGCTGCGCCCGCCCAGCGGACGCCCGCCTGGCCGACGTCCTGACCGCCACCCGCCTGGTTACCGACCTGGAGGGCGCTCGCGGCCATCTGCCCGCCATCGGCCGCTGGCTGCGCGGCCCCGCCGACATGGCCCGGCTCCACCGCCGCGCTCCCGGGGCGGTGGAGGCCGCCGCCGAGATCGGCTCCGAGCTGGCCTTCGACCTGGCCCTCATCGCCCCAGACCTTCCCGCCGCCGACGTCCCGCCGGGACACACCCCCGCCAGCTGGCTGCGCGAGCTCACCGGTCGCGGAGCCACCGCCCGCTACGGCAGCCGTGCCCAGGACCCGAGCGCCTGGCAGGTCCTGGACCATGAGCTCGAGATCATCGAGGCGCTGGGCTTCGCCGGCTACTTCCTCATCGTGCGCTCCATCGTGGAGTTCTGCGAGCGCTCCGGCATCCTGTGCCAGGGCCGGGGCTCGGCGGCCAACTCGGCGGTCTGCTACGCCCTGGGCATCACGGCGGTGGATGCGGTGCGCCACCAGATGCTCTTCGAGCGCTTCCTGTCCCCGGGGCGGGCCGGATACCCGGATATCGACCTGGATATCGAGGCCTGCCGCCGCGAGGAGGTCATCCAGCACGTCTACTCCCGCTACGGGCGCGACTGCGCCGCCCAGGTCGCCAACGTCATCTCCTACCGGCCCCGCTCCGCCGTGCGCGACGCCGCCCGGGCCCTGGGCCACCCCGCCGGGCTGCAGGACGCCTGGGCCGCCCAGATGGGGCGCTGGTCCACCCTCCGCATCGAGCAGGACGCCGAGCCCGGCGCCCTGCCCCCCAACGGCTCGGCCCGGGCGTCCCGCCAGGAGGTCCCCGACCAGGTCCTCGGCCTGGCCGAGCGCCTCCTGCGCCTGCCCCGCCACCTGGGCATCCACCCCGGGGGGATGGTCCTGGCCGACCGCCCCGTCTCCGAGGTCTGCCCCGTGCGCTGGGCCGCCATGGAGGGCCGCTCCGTCCTGCAGTGGGACAAGGACGACTGCGCCGCCGCCGGGCTGGTCAAGTTCGACCTGCTGGGGCTGGGGATGCTCACCGCCCTGCGCCTGGCCTTCACCACCCTGGCCCAGCGCGGAGAGACCGTCCCCGAGCCCTCGCCCTCCCGGAGCGACCGCGCCGCAGGGGAGGGCCGGGCCGCGGGTCGCCCGGAGGAGGATCGGGCCGGAGACGCTGGGCGGACCGGGGACACTGGGGGCTCAGCGCCCGCCGGAGTCCTGCGCGCCGCCCAGATCGGCAGGCCCTGGGACCTGCACACCCTGCCCGAGGACGATCCGGCCGTCTACCGCCTCCTGACAGCCGCGGATACCGTGGGCGTCTTCCAGGTCGAGTCCCGCGCCCAGATGGCCACCCTGCCCCGGCTGCGGCCCACGTGCTTCTACGACATCGTCGTCGAGGTGGCCCTCATCCGCCCCGGCCCCATCCAGGGCGATGCGGTCAGCCCCTACATCCGCCGCCGCCTGAAGAGAGAGCCGGTGGACTACCTGCACGACAGCCTCAGGCCCGCCCTGTCCAAGACCCTGGGCGTGCCGCTCTTCCAGGAGCAGCTCATGCAGATCGCCGTCGATGCCGCCGGCTTCAGCCCCGCCGAGGCCGACGCCCTGCGCCAGGCCATGGGGGCCAAGCGCTCCGCCGAGCGCATGGAGGCCCTCCACACCCGCTTCGTGGAGGGCATGGTCGGCCTCCAGGGCGCTGAGCCGGAGGTTGCCGAGGCCGTCTTCGCCAAGCTGCGGGCCTTCGCGGACTTCGGCTTCCCCGAGTCCCACGCCTTCTCCTTCGCCTACCTCGTCTACGCCTCGGCCTGGCTCAAGGCCCGCAAGCCCGAGGACTTCTATGCCGGGGTCCTGGCCGCTCAGCCCATGGGCTTCTGGTCGCCCCAGAGCCTGGTGGCCGACGCCCGCCGCCACGGGGTGCGCGTCCTGCCCGCCGACGTCAACGCCTCAGGGGCCCAGGCCATCGTCGAGTCGCGCCCCCAGGCCGTGGAGGCCGGCTCCTCTGGCGCCCGCCAGTGGCTCCCCCTGACCCCCTCACCCGAGGCCCTGAGCCCCCTTGACGCCCATGACGACCTGGCCGTGCGCCTGGGGCTGGCCGCCATCAAGGGGATCGGCGCGCAGCGAGCCGAGGCCATCGCGGCCGAGCGGCAGGCCAACGGCCCCTACCGGGACCTGGCCGACCTGGCCCGGCGCGTGCGCCTGAGCCGTGCCGCGCTGGAGGCCCTGGCCGCCTCCGGGGCCCTGGAGAGCCTGGGGGTTGAGCGGCGCGAGGCCCTGTGGGCCGCCGGGGTCCTGGCCGAGGAGCACGGGGCCCGCCATCAAGGGCCCGGAGCGGCTGCCCCCGCCGTGACCCGGGGCCGACGCCGCGGCCCGCGCCCCGTGACCATCGCGCCCCGAGCGCCGCTCGGCCACGACGGGACCGGTCAGGAGGCCCAGGATCCCCCACAGCCCGAGGCCCAGGGCCAGGCCGGGCGCGGGTGGTTCCAGCCCACCCTGCCGGGCACCGCAGTGGGGGCCCGGGCCCCGCGCCTGCCCGCCATGGGGGAGCGCGAGCGGCAGGTGGCCGACCTGCGCCTGACCGGGGTGACCACCCAGGACCATCCCATGGCCGGCCTGCGGGAGGGACTGGGGGAGCGCGGCATCCTGGCCCTGGCCGAGGTCGGCCGCCAGGAGCCGGGCAGGCGGGTCAGGGCCGCCGGCGTGGTCACCCACCGTCAGCGCCCTCACACGGCCACGGGCATGATCTTCCTCAACCTGGAGGACGAGACCGGGCTGCTCAACGTGGTCTGCTCAGCGGGCATGTGGCGCCGCTACCGCTCCATCGGCAGGCGGGCCACCGCGCTGATCGTGCGCGGCACCGTGGAGAGGGGCGATGGCGTGACCGCCCTGCGCGCCGAGCACCTCGAGGCCCTGGGCGGCATCACCCCCACCGGCAGTCGGGACTGGTGCTGACCGGGGCCCTCTCAGCCCCTGAGGCCGGCCGCGGCGGCCGGGGGCGCTATCAGCCCCGGGCGGTGTAGGCGGGCAGCTCGCCGACCACGGGGGCGTCCTTGACGTGCAGCTCGGAGTAGACCGACCACAGGACGCCGATCAGCGGCACGGCGATGATCGCCCCCAGCAGCCCCGCCGCGTAGGTGCCCACGGCCACGCCGATGATGACCACCACCGGGTGCAGGGAGACCTGCCGGCCCATGATGAGCGGCTGGAGGATGTGGCCCTCGATCTGGCCGATGGCCGCCACCCCCAGGCCGACCACCACCATGGTCAGCGGCCCGTGGGAGGCCAGGGCCACCACCATGGCGATGATCATGGCCGCCGGCGCCCCGATGATCGGGATGAAGGCGCCGATGAAGACCAGGACCGCCAGGGGAGCGGCCAGCGGGATGCCCACGAGCTGAAGGAAGATGCCGGCCATGACGCCGTCGGCCAGGGCGACGATCACGGTGCCGCGCGCGTATCCGGCGAAGGTGTACCAGCCGGCCCCGGCGGCCCGGTGCACCGATTCGCGCAGGTGGGCGGGCAGCTCATCGAGGAACCAGCGCCACATCCTGCCCCCGGAGGCCAGGAAGAAGATGGTGGAGAAGATCGCCAGCGCCATGACCGCGAAGAAGTCCACCACCGCACTGGCATTGGACAGGACCTCGGTGGCCAGGGTGGGCGCATTGGACTGGAGGTAGTCCTGGCCCTGGCGCACCCAGGCCTGGAACTGCTCGGCCAGCTCCTGCTGGGTCAGGTGCACCGGCAGGGGCCCGTGCTCGACGAAGTCCACGATCGTGTCCAGGCCATCGGAGAACTGGGAGGTCAGGGAGGCCCACTGGCTGGTCACCGAGGTCACCACGTAGGTCATGAGCCCCACGATGGCGGCCAGCGTGGTCAGCAGGGCCAGGAATGTGGCTGGGTAGCGCGGCATGACGCGGGCGAACAGGCTCACCAGGGGCTGAAGGATGGAGGTGAAGACCAGAGCCATGAACACGCCGATGAACACCGGCACGATGATGGAGGTCGCGTAGACCACCAGGGCGATCATGATGATGATGCCCAGCCCCAGCCAGGCCCCCAGTCCTCCGCGCACCAGCCAGGAGGGCAGGGAGGCCAGGGCGGTCGAGCGGGTGGCGATCACCGGGGGCAGGCCCGAATGCGCGGCCGCTTGCGGAGCGGGGGAGTCCGCCGTGTGCGCCGCGCCGCTGGGCGCAGGGCCGGCAGCCCGCTCGCCCGGGGCCTCGCCTGTCCGCGAGCCGACGGACTCCTCGTAGTGCAGTTGCCAGGCGCGCTCCGCCCGACGTCGCTGGTCGACCCGGTCCACGGCGCGCCTCCAGGCGCTCATGAGCCGCCTCACCGGACCACCGCCCGTGACGGCAGGCGGTGCGGGCGATGCCGAGGGATCGCGCTGGGGGACGGGCTCCTGCTCGTCGGCCTTCTCGGGCTCCTCGGGCGCGGCCTGCCGACTGGGCAGGGACTGCGCTGATGCGTGCGGATCGGTGGTGTGCTCCTCCACGCTGCCGGCTCTCCTCCCCTTCTCCTGGCTGCGATACTGCGATGCCGCCCGCTCCAAGCCGTGCGAGAGGCAGCGTCAGCCTACTAGCGTGGGGCCATGAGCAGTGGACCGCATCCTCTTCCCGTTCCGCGCCTGCCGCGCAGCGCCGCGCTGGGCCCCGGCAGGGGCGGGCAGCCCCGTCTCCTCATCGATGCGCCGGCGGCCTCGGCGCAGATCTACCTGCACGGCGCCACCGTGACCTCCTGGATTCCGCGCGGCGGCAAGGAGGTCCTCTTCACCTCCCGCGACGCGGTGTTCGACGGCGCCACGGCCATCCGCGGGGGCGTGCCCCTGTGCCTGCCGGACTTCAGCACCGGCATCCACGGGGACGCCCTGCCCAAGCACGGTTGGGCGCGCCTGGTGGCCTGGTCGCTGCGCTCCGTGGAGGCCACCGCTGAGGGCGGAGTGCGCGCGCTTCTGGCCGCGAATCGCGACGGGCTGAGCCTCCTGTACGAGGTGGAGGCGGGCTCAAGCCTGGGCCTGACGCTCTCGGTGCGCAACGATGGCGCCCACCCCCGCACCGTGGAGGCGGCCCTCCACACCTACCTGGCACTGCACGACGTGACCTCCGCCGAGCTCACCGGCCTGGAGGGGAGTCGGTACTGGGACAACCTCACGAGCGGCCCAGGGCCCTGCGATGGCAGGTCGAGCGGCGGTAGGCTGCGCATCAACGGCCCGGTGGACCGCATCTACGACTCCACCGCGGCGGTGTCCCTGACCGACCCGGGCAACGGCCGGGTCATCACCGTGTCCAAGCGCTCCGCCCCCTCGACCATCGTGTGGAACCCCTGGTCCGCCGCCTCCGCGCTGCCCGATATGGCTGATGCGGAGTTCGCCTCCATGCTCTGCGTGGAGAGCGGGGCCGTGCGCGACCACGCCCCTGTTATCGAGCCGGGGGCGACGTGGTCCATGCAGGCCCGCATCGGGGTCGAGGCTCTGTAGCACCTGCCGGGGTGGCCGGGGCAGGGGGACCAGTGCACCGACCAACAGGTGTGATCCGAAGCACCGGGAGACGGATTGGTGGCCCGCGGCGGCGGCATGCTAAGTTTCTCTGCGTTGCCCCGCGGAGCCTGCTCCACGGGCAGCCGCACGTCCGAGTGGCGGAATAGGTAGACGCGCTAGCTTGAGGTGCTAGTGCCTTATTAAACGGGCGTGGGGGTTCAAGTCCCCCCTCGGACACCCACCAGGGGCCCCTGGACTGCTGAGCAGCCCAGGGGCCCCTTGATATTCATGGTGATGAGCCGAGGAACAGTGAGCAGCGCCCTGGTGAGTGGTCACCGCCCCTGAGGCGCGCAGTGGCGCATCCGGACTCGAATCCACAGGATCAACTCCATCGGGGCTGGTAGAGGTGAGGCCGCGACGGGAAGGCGCATAGGATCAAAATGATGAAACCACCGATATAAGGAATGAGTGCTAGCAGTGCCATCCATCCTGACTGGCCGGTGTCATGGAGGCGCCGCACAGTCACGGCCCATAAAGGAATAATGAGGACGATCGCGTAGGCGAACAGCGTTAACATGGCGAGAACCTCGATCGGAGCGGTGTCCGTAGTGGAGTGAGAGCTCGGAGTGGAGAAGGCTCCTAATGCTGCGAAAACGTATACTATGGCAATATTGACCACCAAAGAGATGATCTGAATCCACCAGTACTCTGAGGGTGAGGCGTAACCTCTGAACTGGGCGTAGCGCTGGAAGAATCGTTTGATCGCAAGACCTGGACCAACACCGGGCATCGGGGCGCTGTGCTCTGGAATGGGCACGCCGGCCCAGGGGTACCCGGCTCCGTAGCCGTGCGCACCTGGCGGATACCCGCCTGGCTGAGGGTAGTAATACCCGCCTGGCTGGGCGTAGCCCTGGGGGTATCCGCCTGTTTGGGGATAGGCGTACCCGCCCGGCTGGGCGTAGCCCTGGGGGTATCCGCCTGTCTGGGGATAGGCGTACCCGCCCGGATAGCCCTGGGGGTATCCGCCCGACGGAGCATAGTCCTGCGGGTGATCGCCCAGTGGGGCGCCGTCCTGGGGCTGGGGGTCATCGGAGGCGGGGCTGGGCTGGTAGGACATGTGGTCTCCGATCAAGGGGCATGGTGTGAGGCTGGGGTCCCTGAGGCGCTGCGACCGCCCATCGGGCGCGTCGCTGGCGGAGATCCCGCAGGGGCGCACATCGGCGGATCATACGTGCCTGCACCGCGATGTCATATGGGTACCACTCCACAGCTCGTGCCGAGTCGGCAGCTGCGCGGTCAGCCCCTCTCACCCATCAGCCAATCGCCCTGCCGCCGCATGTCAACGTCGACGACTCGCCATGCGGGCAGCGGCGACGCTCAGCCTGCCGAGGCGCTGAAGGCACAGTCCCCTGCGGGACTGCTGGCGGAATCGCCAGGTTCCCGCAGGGGAATGGGGGAGGACCGCTTGATCGGCCACCCCCTCACGCGTGAGGATCAGCTGTGCCACTCGGGCTGGTAAAGATCCGGGCGCGAGGGGAAGGCGCACAGGACCAGGGGGACAATGCCGAGACCTGCGAGATAGAACAGAGCGAACAGGCCCGGCTTGCCGGTGTCATGAAGGCGGCGAACGGTCAATGCCATCATGGGGACCACGGTCGCCAGGGCGTAGACGACGAGCAGCACCATGAAGATCGCCGCCGACAACCCGATGCCAGCGGCGGCCGCATCAGGATCCGAGGCAGAGGCGGCTCCGGCGGCAGCCATGATGGCGAACACGATATAGAGAATCACGCCGACGGCCGCATTGGCGCCGTAGGCCCACCAGAACTCGGAGGGTGAGGCGTAGCCCTTGAACTGCGCGTAGCGCTTGAAGAAGCGCTTGATGGCATCGGCCAGGCTGGCGCCGGGCAGCGGGGCGAGGTGCTCCGGCAGCGCCATGGGCTGGCCGTAGGCGCCCGCGCCGAAGCCGGGCTGGCCGGGATAGCCGCCAGGCTGGGGCTGGCCGTAGCCCGGCTGGGGCTGGCCGGGCTGGCTGTAGCCCGGCTGGGGCTGGCCGGGCTGGGAGTATCCCGGCTGGGGCTGGCCGGGCTGGCCGGGATAGCCGCCAGGCTGGCCGTAGCCGGGCTGGCCGGGTTGGGCGCTGTACGGGTCAGGCGACGTACCGTATGACATGAAGTCTCCAAGATCATGTGGGGGTGGGCGAGGCGCTGCTGGGCAGCCAGGCTGCACCGGCCCGGCGAAGGCCGACTGCCAACGGCGCATGCCCACAGACTAAGCACCCGAGCGCCCGCGAGTCACGCCGATTCCGGCAGATGGGTCGTATGACCCATGTGGTGCGGCTGCTCGGTGAGGGATGCCGTCGATCAGCCGTGGTGAGCAGCAGAGGGGGACCCCGGGGCTCGGCCGCACTGTGGCGTGGCCTTTCCATGCCCATGATGCCCATGATGCCCATGATGCCCATGGCGGCATCACTCGGACCCGGCCCTCGCCCATCTGAAGCGACCGCGCGGTTGATTTCCGCTAGGCTGCGCAGGTCTGGCCGCTCCTGCATGCCCTGCCTCAGTGATGAGGACGCGACAGGATCGTGCTCGATCGCCGTCTGCCCGCCGAGCACGTGGAGGAACCCCTGTGACACATGACCCGGCATCCGCCCGCGGCGCCCCGGCTGATCGGCACAGCCTCATCCGGGCCCGGATCGCCGTCTGCCTGGTCTTCCTCGGCAACGGGCTGGGCGTGGCCAACCTCATGCCCCGCTATCCCGAGATCGTCGCCCACCTGGACCTGACCAAGGCCGCCTTCGGTCAGGCCGTGGCCGCGGCCAGTGTTGGGGCGCTGCTGGCCGGGCTCGCCGCCTCCCGGTTCATCACCCGCTACACCTCGGCGCGCGTGGCCTCCCTGGGGATGCTCCTCGTCGCAGCATCCCTCATCGGCGCCGCCGGCGCTCAGTCCTGGGCGGTGCTGGCCGCCTGCATGCTCATCATGGGCGGTACCGACGCGGTGGTGGACGTCGCCCAGAACGCCCACGGCCTGCGCATCCAGCGCCGCTGGGGGTCCTCGATCGTCACCAGCTTCCATGCCGCCTGGTCCCTGGGCGCGGTTCTGGGCGCCGTCGCCGGCCAGGCCATGGCAGGCGCGGGGGTCGGCCTGGTGACTCACATGCTCATCACGGCCATGGTTCTGCTGGCGGTCTGCGTGGGCCCTCTCGCCCTGGGGTGGTTCCTGCCCGGGGATGACTCCCTGGATCGCCCCGAGTCAGTCGAGCCATTGGGAAGCCCCAGCGCCCCCACCTGGCGCGGGCCGGCCCGGCCGCGGCTCGTCACCGCCGGGCTCCTGGGCGTCGTCGGCCTGCTGTGCGCCGCTGCCATGTTCCCCGAGGACATCGCCCATAACTGGTCCTCCCTGCTCCTGGCCGACCAGGGGGCCCGGGCCAGCCAGGTGGGCCTGGGCGTCGTCGCCCTTCAGGGCGTCATGATCCTGGGCCGCCTGGTGGGGGACCGCGTCATCGACGCCGTGGGAGCCAGGGCCGTGATCGCCGGGGGAGGAGTGCTGGTGACCGCCGGCATGGGGATCGCCCTGCTGGCCTCTTCCGTGCCGGGGACCCTGGTGGGCATGGCCATCTCAGGACTGGGCTGCGCCGTGGCCGTGCCGGTGACCTACTCCGCCGCCGACGACGTGGAGGGCCTGCCCCCCGGACTGGGCCTGACCATCGTGTCCTGGCTGGCCCGCCTGGCCGGGCTCATCGCACCGCCGATCGTCGGATGGCTCTCCGATGCCCACGGCCAGTGGGTCGCCCTGGCCTACGGGCTGCTGGGCGGGGTGATCCTGGCCACCTGCTGGCCCGTGCTGCGCCGTCGAGCCTGAGCGCGTCGGGTCGGCGTCCGCCATGAGCGCGCCCCTCAGGCCCGGGGGAGGGCCCGCGGGAGCGCACTGATGTTCATAAGGGGCAACCTGACTACCATCGTCGACCATGGAGTCTATGGAGTCTATGGAGTCCCTGACGATCGCCCTGCCCGATCTGCTGCTGTCCGTCCCGGTCCAGCAGGACGCCGAGCGCATGACCGAGATCTGCCGGGATTCGGACATCCCGCGGTGGACAGAGATGCCCAGCGACTACACGCTGGACTCGGCTCACGCCTTCCTGCGCGACCTCGTGGCCCGCGAGCGGGCCGACCTGGCCCAGGGCAAGGAGGCCACCTGGGCGGTGCGCGAACTGTCCGGTGATGGCGAGCCCGTCCTGGTGGGGATGGTCGGCATCGCCGTCGAGGGCCGGCTCGGGGAGATCGGGTACTGGCTCGATCCCGCTGCGCGCGGACGCGGCCTCATGACCCGGGCCGTGCGCGCGGTTGTCGATACGGCCTTCGATGACCAGGGCCTGGGGCTGACAGCGCTGCGCTGGCGCTGCATGATCCATGACGGCGTCCCCAACTGGCCGTCGTGGAGGATCGCCTGGAGCCTGGGATTCCGGCGTGAGGGCACGGTCCGCGCCCTGATCGCCGACAAGGGCGCGCTGCGCGATGGCTGGATCGCCACCCTCATGAAGGACGACCCCCGCCAGCCGGTGGCCCCCTGGGACGGCCCGGTTCGCCAGGGCTCGCAGCACGCCCGCTCCAGTGAGATGCCGCTGGTGGCCCATGATGGTGTCGGGCAGCGCGAGGGCGATGATCCCGAGGCCCTGGTGCGCCGCTTCCACCGCGTCTACGGGCTGCCCATCCAGACCGATGGGCCCAGCCTGGAGCGGGCCAGCCTGAACATGCGCATGGGCCTGATCGCCGAGGAGTTCGCCGAGCTGGCCGGAGCCGTCTACGGGGCGGGGGCCCGAGCCGAGATCGAGTCCGCCTGCGCCCGGGCCGTGGCCGGCGACGACGAGACCCGCGACACCGTGGAGGCCGCTGACGCCCTGGCCGACCTCATCTACGTCATCTACGGCATGGCCCTGGAGACCGGCATCGACCTGGCCGCGGTCCTGTCCGAGGTTCAGCGCTCCAACATGTCCAAGCTCGGGGCCGATGGACGGCCCGTCTACCGGCACGACGGCAAGGTCCTCAAGGGGCCGGACTACTTCCCCCCGGATGTGGCCGGGGTGCTGCGAGGCCAGCAGGGGCTGTGAGCCCGCCGAGCCCGCTGCGCGCGGTCGGCGGGGTGATCGAGCCGACGGCGCTGTGCTGAAGGCCTCCGCCGTCCCGACCCGAACTTTACTGCACGTGCAGTAAAGTTCGGGTGGTGATTGCAGACTCCACCATCAGCGCCGGGCGCGAGGCCACAGCGCCCGGGCCCCGCCAGTGGGCGGCCCTGGCGGTCCTGACCCTGGCCGTGACCCTGCTGGCCATCGACTCAACGGTCCTGGCCCTGGCGATCCCCTCACTGAGCGCGGACCTGGCCCCCAGTGCCAGTCAGCTGCTGTGGATCGGCGACATCTACTCCTTCACCCTGGCGGGCCTGCTGGTCACCATGGGCAATGTCGCCGACCGCATCGGGCGCCGTCGGCTCCTGCTGATCGGCACCGTGGGCTTCGGCCTGTCCAGCGTGCTGGCCGCCTTCGCCCCCAGTGCCGGCGCCCTCATCGTCGCCCGGGCCCTGCTGGGCATCTCGGGGGCCACGATCATGCCCTCCACGCTGTCCCTGATCCGCAATATCTTCCCCGACGCGCGCCATCGGACCACGGCCATCGCCATCTGGACGGCGGGAACCTCCGGAGGCACGGCCCTGGGGCCGCTGGTGGGCGGCCTCCTCCTGGAGCACTTCTGGTGGGGCAGCGTCTTCCTCATCAACGTCCCGGTCATGGTCCTGGTCGTCGCCACCGGGCCGTGGTTGCTGCCCGAGTCCCGCAACAGCGACGGCGCCCCGGTCGATATGCTCTCCGCGGTCCTGTCCGTGGTGGCGATCGTTCCCATCGTCTATGCGGTCAAGTCCTTCGCCCATGACGGGCTGACGATCGGGGCGGTGGTCGCCCTGGCGGCGGGTCTGCTGGCCGGGCGCGCCTTCCTGCGCCGGCAGCGCCGCCTGGCCACGCCGCTGATCGACGTCGAGCTGTTCAAGCGCCCCACCTTCACCTGGGCGGTGCTGGCCACGGTCATGGCGATCTTCGCCCTGGCCGGGCTGCTCTACTTCTTCTCCCAGTACCTCCAGCTGGTGCGCGGATTCTCCACCCTCCAGGCGGGACTGGCCGAGCTGCCCGTCTCGCTGTCCTCCATCGCCGTGGTGGTGGTCGTGGCCAGCGTGGTGCGCCGCCTGGGCCACGGCCGGGCGCTTGGCGGCGGGCTGATGCTGGGGGCCGCGGGGCTGATCGTGGTGGCCGTGGCCGAGTCCTACGGCGGCTTCGCACTGATCTGCGTGGGGCTGTTCCTCGTGGGCACGGGCATCGGGCTGGCCTTCACCGTCTCAACCGGCGCCGTGCTGGGGTCGGTGCCCGCCGATCGCGCGGGCGCGGCCTCGGCGATCTCCGAGACCGGCCTGGAGCTGGGCGTCGCCCTGGGCATCGCGATCCTGGGAACGGTTCAGGATGTGGGCTACCGACTGCGCCTGCCCGAGGCCTCAGACCAGGTGCCCGAGGCGGTTGTCGACGCTGCCCACCAGTCGCTGGCCACTCTCGCCGGCGCGGCTGACCGCTCCAGTCCGGCCCAGCTCGAGCTCCTCTCCCAGGCGCAGGCCGCCTTCACCCAGGCCATGCAGACCACCGCCGTCATCGCGGCCATCATCCTGCTGGCAGCCGGGATCATGGCCGCCCGCCGCGTGCCCGCCGAGGGCGCCTCCCATGACCCGCACGGCGATGAGGGCCGTTCCCAAGAGGCCGGCGCCGAGGCGCGCTCGGATGTGGTGGCATGAGGGCCTCCAATCGCGACCGCATCGTTGAGGGCGCGCTGGAGCTGGCTCTCAGCAGCGGCTTCGAGGCGCTGACCTTCGAGGCGCTGGCCGAGCACGTGGGGCTGACCCGTGGAGGGCTGGTCTACCACTTCGCCACCAAGCAGGCGCTGCTGGAGGGGATCGCCGCAACCCTGCTGTCGCGCTGGCGAGCCCAGGCGCAGGCAGAGCTGGGCAAGCCGGTGGAGGACTCCAACCGCTCTGAGCGGATACGGGCCCTGGCCGCCAGCACCGTTGGCAGTCAGGTGCTGCCGGGAGAGCTGTCCTTCCTCCTGTCCGGCGGCCCGGAGGCGGCCGCGCTGGCCGAGGCCTGGAGCCAGCTGTGCAGGGACTGGATCGGCGATCCTGGGGAGCTCGACCCCATCCAGCGCGTGGCGATCCTGGCCATCGACGGCTGGTGGGCCAACCAGGCGCTGCAGACCGGCTACCACGACCCTGACGACGAGGAGACCCGCCGTCTGATCATCGCCCTGGCCGCCGGTGACCGGGCCCTGTAGGGAGTCGACCTGCTCACCGTGGAGGATGGACTCATCACGCAGGTGCGGCTCTTCACCCAGGACGGCCCTCTGGAGGACCGCTTCTGGGACGCCGGCTGATCCTGCCGCGCCAGCACTGCACGGCTCGCGACCCCGGTGCGGCTCATGCGGGCTGAGGTTCCGTGATCCGCCCAGGCGGAGAACCGGCTTGATGAGGCGGACCAGCAATGCGGGACGGCGATTCGGTCCGGCCATGGCACGATGGTCCCATGAAGCAGTTCACCGGCGGCACCCGCGGTCTCCTGCCCGAGGCCAGCCCCTTCGCCGCCCCGTGGACGCTCGATCTGGGCCTGCCCGACTTCCTGGCCGTGGCGCACGAGGACATCGAGCCCGCCATCCGCGCGGGCATGGCCGCGCAACGGCAGGAGTGGGAGGCGGTTGCCACCGACCCGGCCGAGCCGACCATCGCCAACACCGTCGAGGCCCTGGAGCGCTCCGGTGACCTGCTGGACCGCGCCCTGACCGTGCTGCACACCCTGACCTCGGCCACGCACTGCCCCGATCTGGACGCCCTGGAGGAGGAGCTGGCCCCCGAGCTGGCCGCTCACCAGGACGCCTACGACCTGGATGAGCGCCTCTACCGGCGCTTCGTCGCCCTGGACACCCTGGTGGCCGGTGCGGGCGCGGGCCGGGCCCGGGACGCCCAGGGGCGGGTCATCGACGCCGAGACCGCCCGGCTCATCCGTCTGGCGGTCGAGGACTTCGAGTGCGACGGCGTGGCCCTCCACGGAGCGCAGGCTCAGCGGCTTCGGGAGATCAATGCCCGGATCACCGCCCTGGAGGCCCGCTTCTCCACCCTGGCCACCCAGGCCATGAACGCCGCGGGAGTCGCCAACGTCACGGCCACACCCGCCCTGGCCACCACCCGCCCCCATCGCGCTCGGCTCGATCTGCTCGAGCGCGCCATGTCGCGAGGGCTGGAGGGAGAGCACGACACCCGGGGCATCGTCGTCGAGCTGGCGCGGCTGCGGGCCGAGCGGGCCGACCTTCTGGGCTACCCCCACCACGCCGCCATCGTCGCCGCGGCCAGCGCCGCGGGCACCACCCAGGCCGTATCCCAGCTGCTGACCAGCCTGAGCGCCCCGGCCATGGCCAATGCCCGCGCCGAGGCCGAGGCCCTGTCCGCCCGCATGGCCGCCGACCCGCAGACCGAGCCGGGGGAGAGCTTCGGCCCGGCCGACTGGCCCCTCTACGAGGCGGCTGAGCGCAAGGAGCGCTTCGGCGTCGACGACGCGGTCCTGGCCCCCTACCTGGAGCTGTGGAGCGTCATCGAGCGGGGCGTCTTCCATGCCGCCACCAGCCTCTACGGCCTGACCTTCCATGAGCGCCCCGACCTGGCCGAGCGCATGTACGACCCCACCGTGCGGGTCTGGGAGGTGCACGACGCCGCGCCGCAAAGCGGGCCCGCACCCGTGCTGGGGATCTTCGTGGGCGACTACTACGCGCGGCCCGGAAAGAGCGGTGGGGCGTGGATGGACAGCCTGGTCGACCAGTCCCATCTGCTGGGGCGCCGGCCGGTGGTCATCAACTGCGCCAATATCGAGCGACCGCGCTCCGGACCCGCCCTGCTGACCTGGGATGAGGTCATCACCTGCTTCCACGAGTTCGGCCACGCCCTGCACGCACTGCTGTCCGACACCCGATACCCCAGCACCTCGGGGACCGCCGTTCCCTGCGACGTCGTGGAGTTCCCCAGCCAGCTCAACGAGTCCTGGGCCCTCCACCCCCGGGTGCTGGCCACCTACGCCCGCCACGTCAAGACCGGTGAGGCGCTTCCGGCGGCCCTGGCCGAGCAGCTGCGCGGCCAGGGGGCCTTCGGCCAGGGCTACGCCACCACCGAGTACCTGGGGGCCGCCCTGCTCGACCAGGCCTGGCACACCCTGAGCCCCGATGAGGTGCCCGAGCCTGGGGACGTGGAGGACTTCGAGCGCCGGGCCCTCCAGGACGCGGGCATCGATGCCGCCCTCGTCCCGCCGCGCTACCGCTCCACCTACTTCGCCCACGCCTTCTCGGGAGGATACGCGGCCGCCTACTACGCCTACATCTGGAGCGAGGTCATGGATGCCGACGCCACCCGGTGGCTGCGCACCGACGGCGCCGGTGCGCGAGGCGGCGACCTGGGCCTCAACCGCGCCGCCGGGCAGGCACTGCGCCGGGAGCTCCTCTCGCGCGGCGACTCCCGGCCCGCCCACACCTCCTACCGCGCCTTGACCGGGCGCGACCCCAGCATCCAGCCACTCCTGGAGCGCCGCGGGCTGACCTGAGCCCGCAGCAGCACCCACCCCGACCGGAAGGAACACACCATGGCACGCGTCACCATCGTCGGCGGCGGCTACGGCGGCATCACGGCCGCCAAGGCGCTCGACGACGTCGCCGAGGTCACCCTCGTCGAGCAGAAGGACACCTTCGTCAACCACGCCGCCGCCCTGCGCGCCGCCGTGGATCGCGAATGGGCCGAGAAGATCTTCATCCCCTACGACCGCCTGCTGACCAGGGGCCGCGTCGTCCACGGCACCGCGCTGACGGTGCGCGGCACCACCGTGGAGGTCTCGGGCGCCGGGGCCATCGAGGCCGACTACCTGATCCTGGCCACCGGCACCAACTACCCCTTCCCGGCCAAGCACATGGAGTCCTCCTCGGTGATCGCCAAGGCCCGCATCGAGCGCATGCGCACCAATCTGGAGCAGGCCGGGCGCGTGCTGATCGTGGGCGCGGGCGCCGTGGGCATCGAGATGGCCGGGGAGATCACCTCCGCCTTCCCCAGCATCGAGGTCACCCTGCTGGAGCAGGCCGAGCAGATCCTCCCCGAGAGCGACGTCAAGCAGGAGCTGCGCGAGTCCGTGTCATCCCAGCTGATCGAGCGCGGCGTGGAGATCATCACCGGCGACAAGCTCAGCTACCTGCCCCCGGTGGATGTGGGCGTGCTCGCCCCCTTCCGGGTCGAGACCAAGGGCGGGCGCCGCATCGAGGCCGATATGTGGATGCGCGCCTATGGATCGGCCGCGGCCACCGGCTTCCTGGGGGCCGACTACGACGAGATCCGC
This sequence comes from Actinomyces slackii, assembly GCF_900637295.1. NCBI lineage: Bacteria > Bacillati > Actinomycetota > Actinomycetes > Actinomycetales > Actinomycetaceae > Actinomyces > Actinomyces slackii. The sequence goes on from NZ_LR134363.1 coordinate 2,083,844, forward strand.
CACTACAACGGGACGATCCGGGTTGATGAGCAGCTGCGCGTCATCGACCACCCCGGCGTGTGGGCCATCGGGGACATCACCGATGTGCGCGAGTCCAAGCGGGCCGACGTCGCTCGCGCCCACGCCAAGGTCGTGGCCGCCAACATCGCCGACCTCATCGCCGGCCGGGAGCCGTCGGCCACCTACACCCCCGGCGCCGAGCTGCTGCTCCTGCCCCTGGGGCCCGAGGGCGGGGCGTCCCAGATCCTGCGCGACGGCGTGCGCGTGGTGGTCGGCCCTAAGGAGACCAGCCGCATCAAGGGGGAGGACCTCTTCCTCGGCTTCGTGCGCGAGGCCCTGGGCGTGGCCGAGTGATCCACCCGACCCACTATGCCCGGGCTCGGCCAGGGGCCGGGGCGAGGAGTGCTTCTCCCGCCCTGGCCACCGCCTGCGCCCGGGCAGTGCACTGTTGGGCGGGTAGCAGGTAATGTATCCCACATGACGAACGACCCGCGGTCCGCGCTCAACCGACTCATCGCCGCATTCGAGGCGCATCTGGACGCCGCCGCCACCGGTGACGAGGACTCGCCGGCCGTTGTCGCCGCTGAGAATGTCCTCCAGGACGCCTTCTTCACCTATGACGACTCGCTGTTCACCGCCTACGGCATCGAGCTGCCCTTCGAGGCCTTCGATGGCGAGGGGGACGAGGACGTCGATGACGATGACTATGACGATGAGGACGAGTACGACGAGGACGAGGATGACGACGACGATTTCGATGAGGACGACATCGAGGACGTCGACGATGAGGACGAGGACTACGTTCGCTGAGCCCGTTTTCTGAGCCCCGTTTTCCGAGCGAGACGCCGACGGGCTCTCAGAAGCGCTCGGGGTAGCCCAGGGCCGGGGCGGTGACCTCGTCCAGCGCATGACGGATCTGGACGGGCAGGCGCAGGTCCTCGGCGGCCAGGGCGCCCTGGAGCTGGGCGGCGGTGCGCGCCCCCACAATGGTCGAGGTGACGCCCGGGGCATCGCGCGCCCAGGACAGGGCCACCTCGACCGGCTTGCGGTCCAGGCCCGCGGCGGCTGTGGCCACGGCCTCGGCGACCCCATGATGCGCCTGGCCCAGGTAGGGGGACACGTAGGAGCGCAGGTGCGGGGAGGCGGCCCGCGAGTCGGGGGGAGTGGAGGAGCGGTACTTGCCGGTCAGGACGCCTCGCCCCAGGGGCGCGTAGCCGATGACCCCGAAGCCCAGCGCGCCGGCGGCGGGAAGCAGCTCGCGCTCCACACCGCGCGAGAGCAGGGAGTGCTCCACCTCGACGGCGGCCAGGCCCGGTCCCTGGGAGCCGGAGCCCAGCAGATCGGAGACATGGACGCTCACCCAGGCGGGGTGGTTGGACAGGCCCACGTAGCGGGTGCGGCCCGAGGCCACTGCCATGCGCAGGGCGTGGGTGGTCTCCTCCAGGGGGGTGGTGGGGTCGGGGACCTGGACCAGCCAGAGATCCAGGTGGTCGGTCCCCAGGCGCGCCAGCGTGGTGTCCAAGGTGTCCAGGAGGGTTCCGCGTGAGGCGTCGGCCACGCTGGGGCGCTCGCCGGTGCGCCAGGTGCGCACGCCAGCCTTGGAGACCAGGACGATGTCCTGGCGGTGGACGTGCTCGCGCAGGAGGGTTCCGATGACCTCCTCGCTGGCGCCCTCGCAGTAGGACGCGGCCGTGTCCAGGAGTGTGCCACCGGCGTCGAGGAAGACATCGAGCTGCTCCCTGGCCTCGACCTCATCGGTGTCCCGGCCCCAGGTCATGGTGCCCAGGCCCACTGAGGACACGCGCATTCCGGTGCGGCCGAGTCTCCTGTGCTCCATAGTGCTAACCGTAATGCGTCCCTGACCGGAACCTGAACACGGGCGCCGGGCCCGGGCGGCCTGCTGCCGCCGGGGCCCGGCCCATGGCTCCCGGGCGGAAGGCCGCTACTTGCGGACGGTGATGGACCAGGCCGCCTCGCCGGTGCGCTCGAACTCGGTGACGGTGTACCCGTTGTCGGCGGCCCAGGCGGGCAGGGACTGGGTGCCCTGGGTGCAGTCGAAGCCGATGACGAGCTCGTCACCGGGATCGAGATCGGCCATGGCCTCCTCGGCCTCCATGACGGGGAAGGGGCAGACCAGGCCGGTGGTCTCCAGAACAGTGCGCATGATGCCTCCTTGGGGTTGGTGATGGGTCTTAGGCGCCGGCGGTGACGGGCTCGGCGGAATCCGGGGCGGTCTCAGCGCTGGCGGCCTGGCGCGCGGCGGCGCGCTCGGCGGCACGGCGCTGGCGGGGGCGGATGAGCAGCACCCAGGCAGCCGCCCCGACTCCCAGGATCTGGAAGACCAGGGCCACCCAGCCCTGCCAGGACAGCAGGGAGGTCTGGACCAGGGCGTTGCCGATCGAGCAGCCCCCGGCCCAGGCGGCGCCGACGCCCATGAGGAGGCCGCCGCCGATGGAGCGCTGGATGACCTGAGCGCTGGGCACCCGCACCCGGAACTCCCCGGAGGCCTTGGCGGCGATGTAGGAGCCCAGCACGATGCCCAGGATCAGCAGGACGCCCCAGTCGAAGCGGGAGGCGTCCCCGGTGACGATGCCGCCCACCAGGTTGGCCGAGGGGGCGGTGATGCCCAGGCCGTCCTCGCGCCCCGTGGCCCAGGAGGCGGGCCAGGCGATGATGGCGATCGCGCCGACCAGCGCGCCGGTGACAAGCGGGTTCCACTGCCTCTCCAGGAGCAGGTGGGCCAGGCCACGGCGCTGGGCCGGCAGCTGGACGGGGGCGCTGCGGGCGCGGGAGGCCACCACGTGGCGGTGGACGAGCAGGGCGGTCGCTCCCGCCAGGATGATCACTCCCGCCCACTCGGGGATGCCGATGCTGGCGGGGATGGTGGTCAGGCCGGTGGTCCACGCTCCCTTGACCCAGTCGGTGACGGGGGCCAGGATGCCGCCTCGCGCCGCGGCGGCGCTCAGGACGTAGGCCACCAGGGCGAACCAGGAGCCCACCAGGCCCTCGCCGGCGCGGTAGTAGGTGCCGGTCGCGCAGCCCCCGGCCAGGACGATGCCCACTCCGAAGATGAAGGAGCCCACGACGGTGGCCACGACGGAGAACTGGGGGATCTCGGGGGAGATGGCGCCCGCGCCGGTCAGGGCGGCCACGCCGATGGCCTGGACGGCCACGGCCACGAGGAAGGCGGTGAACCAGCGCCCGGAGCGCGAGACCCACAGGTCTCTGAAGGCACCGGTGATGCAGAAGCGGCCGCGCTGGAGGATGAAGCCGAGGGCGGCGCCCACGGCGAGTCCGGTGATGATCATGGTTGTGTGTCCTTGGGTCGGGCCGCGGTCGTGCGGGCGGCCGGTGGACCGGAGGAGCGCGCGCCGTCCCCTGAGCCGGACGCGGGGCGTCCACGGCGGGCTCAGAGGGTGCGCAGGGATATGACGGTTCCTCCGGATGATGTGTGGAGGCCTGGTCGGAGGTGGTCAGCCGGGCACCGCCGTGGTGCGGGCGACCGGAGAGGGCGGTGTGCCTGTCACCCGCCTCAGGGCATCCGGACCAGGCAGCGCATACAACACATGCCGCCGCGCTGAGCGGTGCGGATGGTGCGTGCCTGGTGGGCGCTCATGAGGGTCGCTTCCGAGTCGGTGACAGTGCTGCGACGCGCAGGGCCTGCGCGGCACCGGGACCCTATGCGCATCCGCCCCTCGGGGCAAGTTAGGGCAAGACCGTCTCTTGTGCCGAGACCCTCACCCTGGCCGACGGCGGGCCGTCAGGAGCTGGGCCAGGCAGTCGTCGGAGTGCTCAGGGAAGCAGGTCCCAGAACTGCCTGCGCGCGGGCATCGCATGAATGATCAGTTCATCCCCGCCTTCAAAGATGAGGACGACTGTTTCCAGGAGTCGTGCCTGTGTGTCGAACCCGAGGCGCAACTCCCTGTGCGGCCACTCCTCGTCTTCCAACGGCTCGATCCACTGTGACCAGTAGGCGGCATGGGTCGCGTCCTCCGCATCGATTCCGTGCTTGAGAGCGCTGTGGTGGACTTTCATGCAGCGAAGGCACTCAGCGCTTGGCGGATTGCCTCAGAGCGCGAGATGTGCTGGCGGTCGGCCGCTGCGTCCAGGGCGGCGATCTCCTCGGCTGTCAACCGCACGGCGATCACCTGCATGGGCTGGGCCCCACGTCCTGGGCGCCCTCTCCCACGCTTCTTCAACTCCTCGACGTCATAGCCGGCCTCTGCCTCAGCCACCCATTGCGCGATCTGCTCTTCGGACACCATGCCATTATCGTATAACGAAAATTCATTGATGGCGATCATTCTTGGGGCTGTCCGGCAACTCTCACCCCGCCGGGCGGCGGGCCGTCAGGAGCTGGGCCAGGCCGTCCTCCGGCGGGGGCGGCGTGTCCCCGCCGAAGAGCGGGCACTGGGCCTGGAAGGCGCACCAGTCGCACAGGCGGGAGCGCTGGGGGCGGAAGTCCCCGTATCGGGCGCAGTCCTCCACCTCGTCCCAGATGCGGGAGACCTTGGTCTCCACGGACTCCAGCTCCAGAGTGTGGGGGTCGTGGGTCAGGGTGCGCCCGTCCTTGAGGTAGAGGAGCTGGAGTCGGGCCGGGGGGCGGCCGCGCAGGCGCCAGAGCACCAGGCCGTAGAAGCGCATCTGGAACAGGGCGTCCTGCATGTAGCGCGGGTGGGGGCTGCGGCCGGTCTTGTAGTCCACCACGCGCATGGCGCCGTTGGGGGCGATATCGAGGCGGTCGACGAATCCGCGCAGCAAGAGCCCGTCGGCGGTCTCGGTCTGAACAAAGAGCTCGCGCTCGGCCGGCTCCAGGCGCTCGGGATTCTCCAGGGCGAAGTAGGAGCCGATGAGGGCGCGCGCCTCACCCAACCAGGTCTCCACCTGCTCTGGGGCCTCGAAGAGCTCCATGACCCCGGGGTTCTTCTCCCGGTGGGCCTGCCACTGGCCGGGCAGGAGGCCCAGGGCGGCGTCCTGGGTGCGCTCAGGGGCGGGCAGATCGTAGAGGCGCTCCAGGACGCTGTGGACCACAGTGCCCTTGTGGGTGGCCAGGGAGCCCGGCTCTGGGAGGCGGTCCACGGTGCGCAGGCGGAACATGAGGGGGCACTGCATGAAGTCCTTGGCCCGCGACGGCGAGAGCGCCGCCCTGCGCCCGGAGCCCGGACGAGAGCCGGAGCCAGCCCCCTGAGCGGTCTGCTGCGCCTGTGACGAATCGGGGGAGTCGTGGGGGAGTGCCTCGAGCGAGGGGAGAGGGGCGTCCACGTTGGAGGAGATGGGCGACTGGCTCATGGGCACGACGCTACCGCCGGGCCGAGGCGCAAGGGCGGCGTGGCTCGCCCCGTCCACAGATGGGCGGTGATGCGCGCTGAGGGCTCTGCCTGTGGTGCCCGACGAGCAGGCAGGCCTCGAGGCGCGACGAGACTCACGATAAGACTCCGGTTCAGGACCCTCCGTCTGAGCCCGCCCCTTCCCCCGGTAGTCTCGGGGCCATGTCACCTGCAGCCCCCCGCGCCGGCGAATGGGTGCTGGGCAGAATCGGCGGTGCGCCCGTCGTCGTCGCCCCCACCTCCCTGCTGCTCGGCCTGCTCATCGCGGCCAGCTGGTACCCGCTGGTCTCCAGCGCCCTGAGCGGCCTTGGCCTGACCACGGTCCTGGGCGTCGTCGTCGCCACCGTTGCCGGGGTGGGAGTCTCCATCCTCCTTCACGAGCTCGCCCACGGCCTGACCGGCACACTTCTGGGCCGTCGGCCCAACCGCTACGAGCTCTACCTGTGGGGCGGCCTGACCACCTTCGGCCGCGCCCCGGCCACCTGGACCCCCTGGAAGGACGCCGCCGTCTCCCTGTCGGGGCCCGCCACCAACCTGGCCCTGTGGGCCGCCGGTCGCGCCCTCATCGAATCATCCTCCATCCCGCTGCCCGCCGCCTTCGCCATCTGGGCCCTGAGCTGGGTCAACCTCGCCCTGGCCATCTTCAACGCCCTGCCCGGACTGCCCCTGGACGGCGGGCACGCCCTGTCCGCCGCCATCGCCCAGCTCACCGGCAACCATCGCCTCGGGCTCACGACCGCCGCCTGGGGAGGCCTGGCCGTCGTCGCCGGGATCCTGTGGTGGTGGGTGATCGGGCCCCTCATCCTCGATGGCAGGCAGCCCAACACCTTCAACCTCATCATCGTGGCCATGATCTCCTGGTCCATCGGCTCGACCAGCTGGAGGATCCTGGGCCTGGGAGGCGGCTCGCGCGCCGCCCAGCGCCTCGACCTGCGCCAGCTCGCCCGCCCTCTGGCCATCCTGCCCGCCGAGACCCCCATCAGCCAGGTGCGCGACCTCCTGGCCGGCGACGGCCTGGTCCTGGTGACCGACGCCGACCAGCTCCTGGGCAGCATCGACCGGACCGGACTGCGCGAGGCAGGCCTGGCAGAGGCGCCCGGTCACGCAGGCGCCACCGCCGGGCAGGTCTGCACCGTCCTGCCCGCCGCCGCCATCACCACCGAGCTGACCGGCCCCGCGGCCGCCGAGGCCATGAGCAGGGCACGATCCGTCTCCCGCTGGCTCATCCTCGTGGAGGACGGCCGCGCCACCGGCGCCGTGCCCACCGGCGCGCGCTGAGCCGCGGGCGGGCCCCGACGCTTCTGCCATCGCGCCGTGCAGCGCCCTGCGGGCTGCGCCGACCGGTCGGTAGTACCGTGTTCACCCGAATCAACCGGTCCGCCCGTCCGCACTGAAAGACCTCCATGACCCCCTCGCGCCCCGCGCCCGAGGCCGCGATCACCGTGAGCCTCATCCTCGCCCTGGCTGTCCAGAGCGCCGTGCCGCCCTTCGCCACGGACATGTACTCCCCGGCCTTCCCCCAGGTCGCCAACGAGCTGGGCGCCAGCGCCGCCGCCGTGGGATTCACGCTGACCGCCTTCTTCATCGGCATGGGGGTGGGCCAGGTGCTCGGCGGCACCGCCTCCGACCAGTGGGGACGGCGCCTGCCCATGATCACCGGCGGGCTCGTGTGCACCATCGGCTCCATCATCTGCGCCTTGGCCCCGGGCATCTCCCTCCTCATCGCCGGCCGGCTCCTCCAAGGCCTGGGCGGGGGAGTGGCCTCCGTGGTGGGGCGTGCCGTCCTGGTGGACGTGGCCCACGGTGATCGGCTGGCCCGGATCATGTCCGTGCTCATGGCAGTGGTCGGCCTGGCTCCCATGATCGCGCCCGTCGCCGGCGGGGCAGTCCTGTCGGTGGCCGATTGGCGGGCCATCTTCTGGAGCCTGGCCGGGTTCGGGGTGTTCATGATGGCCATGGCCGCCCTCCTCATCCCCGAGACCCTGCCCCCTGACGAGCGCGCCAGCGGGGGCCTGCGCCGATTCGCCACGGGCTTCGCCGAGCTGGTCGCGCACAGGCGCTTCATGGGCTACCTGCTGACCTCCTCATGCTCCGGCTTCGCCATGTTCGCCTACGTCTCGGCCTCCTCCTTCGTCCTGCAGGAGATGAAGGGCCTGACCCCCATGCAGTACTCCGTGTTCTTCGCCTGCACCGCCGGCTCCAACATGCTCATGGCCATCCTCAACTCCAGGCTCGTGGGCCGCTACCGGCCCCGACGGCTCATCGCGGTGGGACTGAGCATGTCCGCGCTGGGCATCACCGTGGTCACCGTGAGCGTGCTCGCCCTGGGCGTGGCGCTCATCCCGCTGTGCCTGGGATTCGTGGTGACCATGGCGGCGCAGGGATTCGTCTTCGGCAACGCCAGTGCCCTCGCCCTGGGAGAGGTGCGGCATGTGGCCGGGGCGGCCAGCGCCATGCTCGGCGTCGCCCAGGCCATCGCCATGGGCATCTCCGCGCCACTGGCCAGCTCCGGGGGCGGGGACAGCGCCATCCCCATGGTGGTGGTCATGCTCATGGGCATCACCGGGGCGTGGTGCGCCTACACCCTGGCCGGGAGGGCCGGGCACAGCCGCCGCCTGCCCGCCGCCTGAGGCGGACCCGGGTGGTCGAGGCGTCCATGGTGCTCCGCAGTGCTCGCGGTGTCCACGGTGAACACTTTTAACGATCGGCAGCATGCGCCCCGATTGTGAGTACGCAGGTCAGAGCACAGTTACTTGACGATACTTGCGAGCGAGCGCCGGCAAAGCTGTTCACGGTGGACAACTACGGGCGCGCATACACTTCTCCCGATGACCATGACACCAAGCGCCAGCCCTGACGAGATCCACGACAAGTCCGGTGAGTCCAGCGAACCCGGCGACCAGCCCGCGCCGCGCACGCTGAGCCAGGAGATTCTGGGCCAGGCAGGCCGGCGCGGGCCCTTCCGCTATGGTGAGCGCATCCAGGTCACCGACTCCAAGGGCCGCAAGAACACCTTCGTCCTCGATGAGCGCGGCTACTTCCAGTCCGTGCGCGGCTCCTTCCACCACCGAGACGTCGTGGGACTCCAGGAGGGCAGCGTCATCACCACCGAGTCCGGTCACGAGCTGCTGCTCCTGCGCCCCCTGCTGGCCGATTACGTCCTGTCCATGCCCCGCGGCGCCCAGGTGGTCTACGCCAAGGACTCCGGTCAGATCATCGCCCTGGGGGACATCTTCCCGGGGGCCAGAGTCCTGGAGGCGGGCGTGGGCTCGGGAGCCCTGACCATGAACCTGCTCTCCGCCATCGGTGAGTCCGGCCACCTGCTGTCCATTGAGCGCCGGGAGGACTTCGCCCGGATCGCGGCCTCCAATGTGGACTCGTGGTTCGGCGGGCACCACCCCGCCTGGGAGCTGCGCGCCGGGGACTTCGCCGAGGTCGTCGCCGCCCATGTGGAGCCCGCCAGCATCGACCGCGTGGTCCTGGACATGCTGGCCCCCTGGGAGAACATCGAGGCCGCCGCGCGCGCCCTGGCGCCCGGCGGGGTCTTCCTGGCCTATGTCGCCACCGTCACCCAGCTCTCGCGCACTGTGGAGGCCCTGCGCCACTGCGGCCTGTTCACCGAGCCGGAGTCCTGGGAGTCCATGGTGCGGACGTGGAACGTCGACGGTCTGGCGGTGCGCCCCGACCACCGCATGGTGGCCCACACCGGCTTCCTGCTCTCGGCCCGGCGCCTGGCCGCAGGCTCGGCGCCCCTGACCCGCAAGCGCCCGCCCGCCCGGGGGGCCTATGACGAGGGCGGGTACTGGCTGCCCGAGGACGTCAAGGAGCGCACGAGCACCGATAAGAAGGTCCGCCGCGTCCTGCGCGACTGTCGCGCCAAGCAGCCCGAGGACGCCACCCCCGTGCTCCCCGCGGGCGCGGCGCCACGGCAGAGCGAGTCCCATCATGACTGACACCGGCCAGACCAGCCTCCAGGGTGGCCAGGGGGAGCGCGAGCCGCAGCTCCTGGGCCTGCCCGACCGCGACTTCGCCGCCCACCAGCTGCGCGAGGCCCGCGCCGAGGCGGTGAGCCTGGGCGCCAAGAACGAGCGCCTTGTGGCGGCCCTGACCGCGGCGCGCGAGCGCATCGCCGAGCTCGGCTCCCAGCTCGACGCCGCGACCCTCCCCCCGGCCACCCTCGGCCTGCTCATCAGCGCCCCCGCGGGTGCCGGGGCCTCCGGGGACACCGCCGAGCCCTCCCGAGCCGAGCGCCCTCGCGAGGCGGGGGTGAGTCTGGCCGGCCGCCCCATGCGCCTGGGCGTCCACCCCGGCGTGCCCGACGAGGACCTGACGGTGGGGCGACTCGTGGCAGTCAACGACCAGATGCTCATCGTCGGCACCCTCCCGCCTCCTGAGACCGGGGAGGCCGTCACCCTGGAGGAGACCCTGGACGCCACCCGCGTCCTGGCCACCACCGGCTCGGGCTCGGCCCGCATCCTGACCCTGGCCGGGCACCTGGACCCCGCCGACCTCCAGCCGGGCGACACCCTGGCCGCCGACCTGCGGGCCGATGTGGCCACCGCCCTGATCGAGCGCACGAGCGTCGAGCAGCTCGTGGTCTCCGAGACCCCGGACGTCTCCTGGGACGACATCGGCGGGCTGGGGCCCCAGATCGAGGAGATCCGCGACGCCCTGGAGCTGCCCTTCACCCATCCCGGCCTCTACCGCTCCTACGGCCTGCGCGCCCCCAAGGGCCTGCTCCTCTACGGCCCTCCGGGCTGCGGCAAGACTCTCATCGCCAAGGCGGTGGCCACCTCCCTGGCCTCGGGCACCAGCGGGCGCCAGGCCGCCTTCCTCAACATCAAGGGCCCCGAGCTGCTCAGCAAGTTCGTCGGCGAGACCGAGCGCCAGATCCGAGCCATCTTCGACCAGGCCCGCAAGGTCGCTGCCGAGGACCGCCCCGTCGTCGTGTTCTTCGATGAGATGGAGGCCCTGTTCCGCACCCGCGGATCGGGAGTCTCCAGCGATGTGGAGACCATGATCGTCCCCCAGGTCCTGGCGGAGATCGACGGGGTGGAGGACCTGCGCAATGTCGTCATCATCGGGGCCTCCAACCGGGAGGACATGATCGACCCGGCCGTCCTGCGCCCCGGTCGCCTGGATGTGACGATCCGCATCGAGCGCCCCGACGCCGTTGGAGCCCAGGAGATCCTGTCCAAGCACCTGACCGCGGAGCTCCCCCTGGCGCCCGAGGAGCTGGCCGCCCATGGCGGGGACCGCGAGGCCACTGCCGCGGCCATGCGCCGTGCCGCCGTGGCGGCGCTCTATGAGCGCAGCCCCGCCACCGCTGTTCTGGAGGTGGTCTACGCCGACGCCACTCGACACACCCTCCACCTGGGGGATCTGGTCAGCGGGGCCATGCTGGCCGCTGTCGTCGCCCGGGCCAAGACCGCCTCCATCAAGGCCGAGCTGGCCGGGGAGCCGGGGGGCCTGAGCACGGCGCGCGTCCTGGAGGCGGTGGCGCTTCAGGCCCGCCGCAGCGAGGAGATCACCGGGGCGACGACGCCGGAGGGCTGGACCCGGCTGCTGGGCGGCCGAGGCGCGGCCGTGCGCAGCGTGCGCCGCCTGGCCGCCGGTGGAGCCGATCGGCAGGACGCGCCATGAGGGCGGGCCCGATCCGCCGGCCGGTGGGCCTGGAGACCGAGTTCGGCGTCCTGCGCCCCGGTGAGCCGGGGGCCAACGCCGTGGAGATGTCCACGCAGATCGTGGGCGCCTACGCCGACATCTCCCGCCAGGGCCTGACCGACGCCCTTGGGGACCCTGCCCCGCCGGCGCACTGGGACTATGAGGGGGAGGACCCCCTGGCCGACCTTCGCGGTGGGCGCCTGGCCAGGGCCGCGGCCCACCCCAGTCAGCTCACCGACAACCCCTGGCTCCCGGCCCCCTCGCCCGACGCCGACCCCGGCCTGACCGACTCCACAGGAGTCGATCCGGGCGCCCGGATCGCCCCCGGCGGATCGGCGGGGTCGGTCGGGTCGGGGCCCGACCAGGCGCGGCCACCATGGGGGATGCGGCCCCGCCCCAGCGTCGCCGAGGCCGCCCTCCCACGGGCCGCGGGCGCCGTCCTGACCAACGGGGCCCGTCTCTACGTGGATCACGCCCACCCCGAGTACTCCTCGCCCGAGGTCCTCACCCCCCGCGACGCCCTCATCTGGGACCGCGCCGGTGAGGTCATCGCCCGGCGCGCCATGGAGGCCCACGCGAGGGCGGGCGGCCCCGGCGGGGAGATCGTCCTGTACAAGAACAATGTGGACGGCAAGGGCGCGGCCTACGGCTCCCACGAGAACTACCTGCTCCAGCGCGACCTGCCGCTCGAGGACATCGCCCGGGTCCTCACGCCCTTCCTGGTCACCCGGCCGATCATCGCCGGGGCCGGGCGCGTGGGCATCGGCCAGCGCAGCCAGACCCCCGGCTTCCAGATCAGCCAGCGCGCCGACTACGTCGAGTCCCCCATCGGCCTTCAGACCACCTTCAACCGCCCCATCATCAATACCCGCGACGAGCCCCATGCCGATGCCCGGCGATGGCGGCGCCTCCATGTCATCAACGGGGACGCCAACCGCTTCGACGTCCCCATCTACCTCAAGGTCGCCTCCACCAGCCTGGTCCTGTGGTGCCTGGAGCGCCTCCACTCCCGCGGCGAGGGCCTGGGCCCTCTGGCGCGCCTGGAGCTCAGCGGGGACGCCGTCGCCGAGCAGTGGGCGCTGTCACATGACACCTCCCTGCGCCACGAGCTGGCCACCGTGTCAGGTCCTCGCAGCGCCCTGGACATCCAGCGGGCCTTCCTCTATGCCGTGCGCCAGGCCATTGCCGAGGAGCAGGCCCAGGACCACGAGCCGCTCAACGGTGGTGTCACCGCGTCCGGGGAGGTCATGGAGGCCCTCGACCTGTGGCTGGAGACCCTGGATGCCCTGGAGCAGTGGGCGGCCGACGGCACCGGGGCGGCGCCCGCCCTCGTCGAGTGGGTGGCCAAGCTGGAGCTGTGCCAGGGCCTTCGCGCCCGCACGGGCTCGTCCTGGGCCGATCCTCGTCTGGCAGCACTGGACATCCAGTGGGCCGATCTGCGCCCGGGCCGCTCGGTGATCCACGCCCTCGATGCGGCCGGCCGCATCCGCCGCCTCGTCACGCCACAGGAGGTGGAGGCTGCTGCCGACTCACCGCCGTCGGGCACGCGCGCCGCCATTCGAGGGGCCGCCATCGCCCAGCATGCCGCTGTCGTGGGCGCCTCGTGGACCTCGGTGGTCCTGGATCTGCCAGGTCGCCCCGATCTGATGCGCCTGGCCCTGCCTGACAGTGTTGCTGTCACCGCCGATGAGACAGCCGCCATGAACCAGGAGATTGGCCGCGCGACCCGTCCTGGGGGAGACTGAGGCCAACCCGCGTTGCGCAATGGGGACCTGTCCCCGGCTCGGCGCCGGCACAACAACCAGGCAGGCCAGAAAGGACAGGCACATGGCGCAGACAGCGGGACAGGGCTTCGCCCACCCCCAGGATGCCGGCCCGCAGGACACCGGCCCCGGTGCCCTCGGGGGCGCGGGCCAGGCTCAGGTCGCCGGTGTTGACGCGATCCTCGACGAGATCGATGCCGTGATCGAGACCAATGCGGCGGCCTTCGTCCAGGGCTTCGTCCAGAAGGGCGGCCAATGAGCGCGAGCGGCTCACGCCCCACGGCGCGTCGCATCGTGGGCATTGAGACCGAGTACGGCATCACCTGCGCCTCCTCAACCGGGGACGCACCGCCACTGGACGCCGAGCAGGCCGCCCGCGAGCTCTTCGAGCCCCTGCTCCAGCGCCATCGCTCCTCCAACATCTTCACCCGTGGCGGGGGGCGGCTCTACCTGGATGTGGGAGCGCATCCCGAGTACGCCACCGCCGAATGCGACCGCCTGGAGGATCTCATCGCCCAGGATCGGGCCGGAGACCTCATGATGACCGACCTGGCGGAGCGGGCCAATGCTCGCCTGGCCGAGGCCGGCGTGCCCGGGCGCATCCACCTGCTCAAGAACAACCTGGACGCCCAGGGCAACGGCTTCGGCAGCCACGAGAACTACCTGATCAGGCGCTCTGCCGGATTCTTCCAGGACGCCCAGGCCCTGGTGCCCCATCTGGTCACCCGCCAGATCCTGACCGGCGCGGGGCATATCACCGCCGATCCGCGGGGACGAGTGCGCTACTGCTTCTCTCAGCGGGCCGGCCAGATGCAGGACCCGGTCTCAGCGGCCACCACGCGCGCCAGGCCCCTGATCAACACCCGCGACGAGCCTCATGCCGATGCCGAGCACTACCGCAGGCTGCATGTCATCGCCGGGGACTCCACCATGGCCCAGGGCTCGACGCTGCTGAGAGCCGGGGCCATGGACCTGCTGCTGGACTACCTCGAGTCCGGCGGGAGCCTGGATGACCTGGCCCTGGCCGAGCCCATGCGCGCCATCCGCGACACCTGCCTGGACCTGAGCGGCACCGTCACCCTGGAGCGCGCCGATGGGGGGACCATCACCCCCGTGGATCTGCAGGCCGAGCACCTCGAGCGCGTCAGCGAGCATGCCCGACGAGAGCTGGACCTCAGTGACTCTCAGCACTCCGTGCTCGACCTGTGGGATCGGGGCCTGGAGGCCGTGCGCGCGGCCAACCCGGCGCTGGTGGCCACGGAGCTGGACTGGGCTGTCAAGCACCAGCTCCTGGCCCGGTACGCCGCCCGCAGCGGCGTGACTCTCGACGATCCGCGCATGGCCCGCCTGGCACTGGCCTATCACGACATCGGCGCGAATGACGGCCTGCGGCCCCGCCTGGAGCAGGCCGGCCTGCTGCGCCGCTGGGTCGATGAGGAGGCCTGCCGCCAGGCCGTCTCGCAGCCCCCGGCCACCACTCGCGCCCATCTGCGGGGCACGGCGGTGGGCAGGGCCGAGGATCTGCGCCGCGACCTGAGCGTGGACTGGGTCAGTCTTAGGCTTGACGACGGTACCTCCTCTACCATCAGTCTCAAGGATCCCTTCACCACCAGGGACGAGCGCGTCGACGCTCTGCTGGAGGCGATGGAGTCCGGCCCCCGCGGGCTCCCCACCGGGGTCTGACCCGCCCATGACGAGGAGACTCACCCGATGAGCACACCGAGCACCCCCTCTGGGGACGGCGCGCCGCTGACACGCCGTCAGCGGCGCGAGCGCGAGCGCGCTCACGAGGAGTTCCTCAGGCAGACCGGCCAGGTCCCCGTCCAGGCCGCGCCGGAGGCCGGAGCCGCGGGGCCCGGAGCTGCCTCGGCCTCCCAGGCCGGTGGGGCAGCATCGGCCGGTGCTCGGCAGACCCGCCAGGGCGGGCCCGGTGCGGCGGAGTGGGCCATGCCCACACCCAGTGGGGGATTGCGCGCCGTTGGCCCGACCCAGGGCGCGGGCCCGGCCACGAGGGGGACGGGCCCCGCACCCGCCCAGACCGCCACTGGGCGGCCGAAGCCCGGCGGCGCCATGCCGCAGACCTCGGCCAGCCCGGCGGGCACGCGCGCTGGGGCCGGTCGTCGGGTCTCACGCATGCCCGGCATCCCCGACTCCACGCCCCAGGCCCGCTCGGCGCAGGACCCATCGGTGGAGCGTCCCGCGGGTCCAGCCCGGCCTGCCTGGCGGCCCGCCGCGGGTCCGGCGGTGGATCCGACGGCGAGCCCGACACTCGATCCGGCCGCTGCGGCCGGCTCCGCTCGACCCGGACCAGCCCAGACCAGCATCCCCACGCCTGCCGGCGGCATGCGTCGCATGCCCCCAACCCCGGCGGGACCAGCGCCGGCGTGGCCTGCCGCCAGGCCCTCCATGCCGGTACCCGGAGCGCTGGCCCCGGGCGAGGCGGCGGAGCAGCCCACCGTCAGCGTGCCCGCGGTGGGCCAGGAGCCCACCGCGCACCAGGCCTCGCCCAGGGGCGTGCCGCAGGGACTGGCGGGCACGGTCCCCGCTGAGCCGGCGTCGCCAGCCCGCGAGATGACCGAGATACCAGATGCCTCCGATGAGGCGCCCGGCGCCGTCGAGCCGTCGAGCTTCGGTGCCGCGCTGCGAGCGAGTCTTCCCTCCGCCTCGGCACCGTCGCTCAGTGCGCCCGAGGGCCGGGTATCAGACCGGCCCGGCGGCAAGGGCTCGGGGCAGCGCCAGCGCACCCGGCGCAGCGCCGAGGAGCGGGCCGCCCAGGTTGAGCAGGATGCTCGCCAGGACTCCGCCACGGCGGGCGAGCCCGTGGCCGTCACCGGCACGCAGCGCGCCGTGGGCGCCGCCCTGGGACGCCGGCCCAAGGGGCTGCTGGCCGTGGCACTGGCAGGCGTCGTCGTCCTGGTGATCGTGCTGGTCCCACTGGCGGTCAACAACCTGGGACTGCGCGGCGAGGGGGCGCAGGCCAGCGCCCAGGCCGAGTCCACGGTGCTGCCCGGGGACGGTGAGCTGAGCTCCATCATGGAGGTGGCAGGCGATCCGGGCGGCGTTCCCGTGGTCTCCCTCAAGGGCAGGCTCACGGCTACCAGCGAGGTGCGCACCGATCTGCTCACCGAGGGCAGCGGGCGCACGGTGGCCGAGGGCGACCCCGTCCTGCTGTCGGTCTCCACCTTCTCGGGGATCGATGGCCGCAACACCACTGGCACGGATTCCGGCGTCTCCCTGAAGGTGGCCACCCTCAACCCGGAGCTGGGCCAGGAGATCGACGCCGCTGTCAAGGATCAGAAGGAGGGCTCGCGCATCGTGCTGCGCTCCGCGCACGAGGAGAGCTCCACCGCGACCACCGAGATCACCGTCATCGACATCCTGCCCACCACCGCGGTGGGGGAGGAGCGCCCCGCGACCGAGGGCATGCCCCAGGTCAGCTTCGCCAAGGACGGCACGGCCTCCCTGAGCGTCAAGGACCTGCCGGTTCCCGAGCGCGCCACCATCGCCACACTTATCCAGGGCGAGGGCCGCCAGATCGGCCAGAAGGATGTCATCATCGCCCGCCACTCCATTGTCCGCTGGTCCGATGGCAAGGCGATGGGCACGTCCAGTTATGGCACTGCGGTGCTGCCCCGTCCCATCGACATGACCAACACGCTGGCGGGCATCTCCCAGTTGCTTGTCGATGTGCCGGTCGGATCGCGCGTCGTCCTGGCCCTGCCCGCCGAACAGGCGCGGGGCGAGGACGCCGAGGCCGTGGTCATCGATATCCTGGGCATCATCGAGCGCGGCCAGGTGTCCTCCGAAGCGCCTGCCGAGCCGAGCCCTGCAGCCGATGCCTCCGCCGGCGCGCCTGCTCCCGCGACCCCAACACCAGCCGGCGCCACCGGCGCCGCAACCCCCGCCCGCAAGGAGTCCTGAGCCGGCAGGCTCTCAAGCCCCGTCAGACTCATCGAGAAGGAATGAGCATGAGCGTTGCCATCCGCGTCATCCCCTGCCTGGACGTCAAGGACGGGCGAGTGGTCAAGGGGGTCAACTTCCAGGGCCTGCGCGATGCCGGTGACCCGGTGGAGTTGGCATCGCGCTACGACGGCCAGGGGGCGGACGAGATCACCTTCCTGGATGTCTCGGCCTCGGCCGAGGGGCGCTCGACCATGATCGAGGTGGTGGCCCGCACGGCCGAGCAGGTGTTCGTGCCCCTGACCGTGGGCGGTGGGGTGCGCAGCGCTGAGGATGTCGACGCCCTCCTGCGCGCCGGTGCGGACAAGGTCGGCATCAACACCGCCGCCATCACCCGCCCCGAGCTGATCAGCGAGGTCGCCGAGCGCTTCGGCAACCAGGTGCTGGTGCTGTCGGTCGATGCGCGGCGCTGCCCCCAGGGCGTGAGCACGGACTCCGGCTACGAGGTCACCACCCACGGCGGGCGCCGCTCAACCGGCATCGATGCCGTGGCCTGGTCGGTGCGCGCCGCTGAGCTCGGCGTGGGGGAGATCCTCCTGAACTCCATGGATGCCGACGGTGTCACCAAGGGCTTCGACACCGAGATGATCGACGACGTGCGCGCGGCCGTGAGCGTGCCCCTCATCGCCTCGGGGGGCGCGGGCCGTCCGGAGGACTTCGCCATCGCCGCCGATCATGGGGCCGACGCCGTGCTGGCCGCCTCCGTCTTCCACTACGGGACCATGACCGTGGGCCAGGCCAAGGAGGCCCTGCGCCAGGCCGGGCACCCGGTGCGGTAGAGGCTCGCCGCAGGTTTGCGCCCGAATCGCGATCTCGGTACGGTTCACGGCATCAGCATGTGTCGAGGCGCTCCTGCTGATGCGGCTGCAAGCCTTGCCCGGAGCGCTTCCCCCATCACCCATTGAGGAGTGCGGCATGAGTGAGTTCCCCGGCCAGCCCAACCCCTACGACCCCAACAACCAGCAGCAGCCCTACCCCGGTGGAGGCCCCCAGCCCTACCCGGGCCAGCCCGGCCCCGGCGGTTTCGGCGCCCCCTACGGCGGTTTCGGCGCCCCCAACCCCACGGAGAAGAACGCCTTCAACGCCTGGGCGCTGGGCCTGGCGATCTTCGGATTCTGCTGCCTTCCCACGGCGATCGCCGGTGCCGTCATGGGGTACATGGGCAAGCAGGCCGCCGAGCAGGGCCGTGCGACGAACGGCGGCGTGGCGCAGGCCGCCTTCATCATCGGAATCATCTTCACGGTGCTCAGCGTGATCGGCACCATCTACCAGATCTCCACTGGAGCGTTCACGAACCTTGGCAGTTGAGCCGGCGATGCGGCGGCGGGCCCTGGATCTCGATACCTGGGGCCCCCAGACGTGGCGCGGCCGCGCGCTTCTGGCGGCGACCCTCCTTCCCGGAGCGGTGATCATCGGCAGCACACTCGCGGGCACGCCGATCACCGGGGAGTTGGACTTATGCGTGATGCATCAGACCACGGGGCTGTGGTGCCCATTCTGCGGAGGCACTCGTGCCACCACCGCGCTCATCCGCGGTGATCTCAGCACGGCATCGGCCTACAACCCCTTCGCCCTGGCAACTGAGGTTGTGGCCGTCGTGGTCATGCTGCGCTGGATGCTGCGGCGCCTGCGTCATCGAAGCGCCGCATTCCTTTCCACATCCGAGATCACCGGGTATCTCGTTGCCGCCGGACTGTTCTTCGTGATCAGGAACCTGCCCGGAATGTGGCTGCATATGGGCCCGCTGCTGGGACCGCCCGGCTGAACGCTCGCCACCGGGTGCGGGGCGTGGGCCGGTCGCGCACGATGGGCGGCCCACGCGAGTGGTCGCGGTACGTCGAGGTACAAGGGATGACAGGCATGACACCCCCAGGGTCGAGTCTCATGGTCGAGTCACTATCCGCATCTGCCAACCGGGAGTCGCGGCACACGCGATCTCGTGCGTTGCCGTACAGGATCGCGGGGCTTGCCGCGATTCCCGGTGCGGTGCTCATCCTGGGCGGTGTTCTCCTGCCTCAGCGGTTCTCCGCTGTTCCCGACCTGTGCATCCTGCATCGCACAACGGGCCTGTGGTGCCCGCTGTGCGGGGGAACCCGGGCCACGGCCGCCCTGATCCGCGGAGATCTTGAGGCGGCCATGGCCTACAACCCCTTCGCCGTGGCCACCGAGCTTGTCGCGGTGCTCCTCGTGCTGCGCTGGGTCGTCCGCAGGCGAGCCGGCCGCGACGGCGCCCTGATGTCGGGCGCAGAGATGACCGGTTACGCCCTTGCCGCAGTGCTGTTCCTCATCGTGAGGAACCTGCCGGGGATGTGGATCCATCTGGGCCCCCTGCTGGGGCCGCCCGGGTGAGCCGCCCTCGGGCACGACGGCGCGCCTGCGCCCGGCTGCGTTCGTTGGGGTCCATCGGTCACCTCATCCAGTGCTCCCGGACCCATGTGCCCGGGAGCCGATCGGTGGGACACTCCTGTGCATGACATCCTCCGACCGCGTCGACGACTCCGATCGCCCCTACGCCGCCTCGGCCGCTTACGGGGAGGGCCCCGCCCCGGCCCAGCAGGCCGACCCCTCGCCGTGGAGCGGCGCGCCCGGCGGTCAGCCCTCCGGCGGTCCCGCGCCCTACCCGGCCCAGTCCTACCCCGGGGGCTACGCCTATCCGCCTCCCGGGGCCTACCCTCCGGGATATCGGCGTCCCGATGAGATGAACTGGGCCGGGATCGTCTCCCTGATCCTCGCCCTGTGCGGCGTTCAGCCGGTCGGCCTGATCTTCGGGATCATCGCGATGATGGCCGTGCGCGACGGCAAGGCCGACAACAAGGGCATCGCCATGGCCGGCCTCATCATCTCAGCGGTGACGCTCGCGCTGGCCGTCATCGTATTCGTCGCCTACATCGCCTTCGTGGGCGCCGTGGTCTACAACATCTCGGAGACGGCGGACTACTCAAGCACGATGCTCTCGTTGTAAGCGGCGGTGCGAGTCCCACGGAGCCGGGCGGTGCCGCGCTGCGGCTGTGGGACAATTCGAGCCATGACCTCCCCATCCGCGCCACCTGAGCCGCACCCGCACGCGCTGCCGGCGGAGATCGCCTCGCGCCTCAAGCGGGACGGGGCGGGCCTGGTCTGCGCCGTCGTCCAGCAGTACGACACCCGGGAGGTGCTCATGGTCGGCTGGATGGACGACACCGCCCTGGCCCGAACCCTGCGCCAGGGGCGCGTCGTCTTCTGGTCCCGATCCCGAGGCGAGTACTGGCGCAAGGGCGACACCTCCGGGCATGCCCAGTACGTCAAGTCCGTCAGCCTGGACTGCGACGGGGACGCCCTGCTCATCGAGGTCGACCAGGTGGGCGCCGCCTGCCACACCGGTCAGCGCACCTGCTTCCTCCAGGGAGGGGACCTGGGCGCGGTCGTCGGCAGCCGCCCACAGGCCTCGCCCGGGGCAGGGGCGCACGAATGACAGATTTGCCTGCCGGGGCGTTGAGGACCACGATTGTGCCTGATGACGCCACGGCGCATCTGTTGTGGCAGGCCTGTTAGGAGGAGGCGCAGGATGGCCGCAGCCCAGGAGCCCGAGCGGTTCGCGCGGATCGCCGCCGACGCGCGGGCTGCTGCCGAGTCGCGGGCCCGGCGCGTTCCCATGCGGCGCCTCAAGGAGATGGCCCGCCGAGCACCGGGGGCCAGGGACGCGCGCACCGCGCTGTGCGCGCCCGATCGCGCCGTCAGCGTCATCGCCGAGGTCAAGCGCTCCGCCGCGACCTTCGCCGATCTCAGCGGCGCGGGCGCCCCGGGAATGCTCGCCCGCTTCTATGCCGCCGGCGGGGCGGCATGCGTCTCCGTGGTCACCGACCCTCATCGCTGCGACGGCTCCTTGGAGGACCTGGATGCCGTCCGCGAGGCTATCGACGTGCCGGTCCTCGCCCATGATCTCGTCGTCACCCCGTACCAGGTCCATGAGGCCCGCGCCCACGGCGCCGATCTGCTCATGCTCGACGCGCGCCTGGAGCCCCTCATCCTCGAGGGGCTCATCGAGCGCGTGCACTCCCTGGGCATGAGCGCCGTCGTTCAGGTGCGCACCCGGCGCGAGGCCCTGACCGCCATCGAGACCGGCGGGCGCATGATCGCCGTCGACACTCGCGACCCGCAGACCCGCCAAGTGGATCGAAGTCGCTTCGACCAGGTCGCCGAGGTCCTGCCCGCAGGCATCACGCGGATTGTCGCCGGGGGAGTGCTCGGGCCCCACGACGTCATGGACCTGGCTCGCAGCGGCGCCGACGTCGTCCTGGCCGGCGAGGCGATCCTCCGCTCCACAGACCCCCAGCAGTTCGTCGCCGAGCTCGTCGCCGCCGGCGCGCATCCCTCCCTTCTCCACGTCGCCAATCGAGAGGCCCGCTGAGTGCTCGTCACACTGCCGACCACACTGCCGACCGCGCTGCCGACCGCGCTGCCGCCCGCATCCCTGCCCAGCCCCTCGACGGGCGTGTGGTACCTGGGCCCCGTCCCGATCCGCGCTTACGCGCTGTGCATCCTCACCGGGGTGTTCGTCGCCGTGTGGTGGGCGGGTCGCCGCTATGAGCGCAGGGGCGGGAACAAGGAGATCATCCAGGACGTGGCGATCATCGCCGTGCCCGCAGGCATCGTGGGGGCGCGGATCTACCACGTCCTGTCCTCGCCCGACGCCTACTTCGGACCCCAGGGGGATCCCGCCCTCATCCCTCAGATCTGGAACGGTGGCCTGGGCATCTGGGGCGGGATCGCCGCAGGCGTGGGGGCGGCCGCCTGGTACATCCGTCGCCGGGGCCTGAGATTCGCGCCCCTGGCCGACGCCGTCGCCCCCGCGCTCCTGGTGGCCCAGGCCATCGGGCGCCTGGGCAACTGGTTCAACCAGGAGCTCTTCGGCGGGCCGACCACTCTGCCCTGGGGCCTGGAGATCGACGCCCAGCACATCCCCGCCGGCTACGCTCCCGGCACCCTGTTCCATCCCACCTTCCTCTACGAGGCGCTGTGGAACCTCGCCGGAGCCGCCTTCCTGGTGTGGCTGGGGCGACGCCTCCTGGCCAACGGGGGAGTCACCGGGGGGCGCCTGCTGTGGGCCTACCTCATGGTCTACACAGCCGGCCGGGTCTGGATCGAGTACCTGCGCGTCGACGAGGCCCAGATCGTGGCGGGGCTGCGCCTGAACGTGTGGACCTCCGTCATCGTCTTCACCGCGGGCCTGATCGGTTTCATCATCTCCTCCCGTCGCGCCCTCAGTGACGCCGTGCACCGCGACTCCGATCACAGTGCCGCGCCTTCGCGAGAATCGCAAGGAGAGGATGCTGAAATAGCGCCGAAACCCAGTGCTGAGAGCCTCGCCCAGAACGAGACACGGTAGTCCCGCACCTGGGCGACCGGCTCCGATGCGAGACCACCGCGACTTCCCACTTCGAGGACGGTCCGCATGCACTCTCCGGCAGCCCAGCCCTCCCATGGCGCGATCCCCCCACGGCAGGGCCTCTACGATCCCTCCAACGAGCACGACGCCTGCGGAATGGGATTCGTCGCTCGCCTCGACGGCAAGCCCGCGCACTCGGTCATCACTGACGCGCTGCACGTCCTGGAGCGCCTTGACCACCGGGGCGCGGTCGGCGCGGAGGAGAACTCCGGTGACGGGGCGGGCATCCTCATGGGCGTGCCCGACGCCTTCCTGCGGGCGCAGATCGCCGCGCTGCCCCCGGAGGGCTCCTACGCCGTCGGACTGGTCTTCCTGCCCGGGGCCCATGACGGCCCTCAGGCGCGCTCCACCGCGGTGGCGGCCGTGGAGCGCCTGGCCCGGGACGAGGGCCTGCGGGTCGTGGCCTGGCGCGACCTGCCGATCGACGACTCCATGATCGGCCCCACCGCCCGCGGCTGCATGCCCACCTTCCGGCACCTGGTCGTCACCGACCGCGGCGGGCGGGCCCACGGCCTGGCGCTGGAGCGCATGGCCTACCGCCTGCGCAGGCGCGCACAGCACGAGGCCGGGGTCTACATGGCCTCCCTGTCCACGCGCACCCTGGTCTACAAGGGCATGCTCACCACCGGGCAGCTCGCGGGCTTCTTCCCCGACCTGTCCGACGAGCGCCTGGCCACCCGTGTGGCGCTGGTGCACTCTCGCTTCTCGACCAACACCTTCCCCTCCTGGCCCCTGGCCCAGCCCTTCAGGATGATCGCCCACAACGGCGAGATCAACACGGTGCGCGGCAACCGCAACTGGATCGCCGCCCGCGAGGGGGCCATGGAGTGCCCCGCCCTGGGGGACCTGGCCCCGCTCACGCCGGTGTGCACCCCGGGATCCTCGGACTCCGCCTCCTTCGATGAGGTCTTCGAGCTGCTCACCCTGGCAGGCCGCTCCATGCCCCACGCCATGGCCATGCTCATCCCCGAGGCCTGGGACAAGCACGCCACCATGGACCCGGCGCTGCGCTCCTTCTACGAGTACTGCTCGACCATCATGGAGCCCTGGGACGGCCCGGCCGCCATGGTCTTCACCGACGGGTCCCAGGTCGGCGCGGTCATGGACCGCAACGGACTGCGACCGGGACGGTGGACCGAGACCAAGGACGGCACCATCGTGCTGGCCTCGGAGACCGGCGTCCTGCCCATCGAGGAGTCCAATATCCGCGCCCGCGGCCGCCTTGAGCCGGGCACCATGTTCCTCGTGGACCTGGACAGCGGCCGGATCGTCCCCGACGTCGATGTCAAGACCGCCCTGGCCCACGGCGCCCCCTACCAGCAGTGGCTCGACGAGCACCTGGTGCGACTGGAGGACCTCCCCGCGCGGGAGCACGTCGGGCACTCCGCCTCCTCCGTCCTGCGCCGCCAGCAGACCTTCGGGTACACCCACGAGGACCTGAGCATGCTGCTGGCCCCCATGGCCCGCACCGGCGCCGAGGCCATCGGCTCCATGGGGACCGACACCCCCATCGCGGTCCTGTCCGCCCGTCCGCGGCTCCTGTTCGACTACTTCAGCCAGCTCTTCGCCCAGGTCACCAACCCGCCCCTGGACTCCTACCGCGAGGAGCTGGTCACCTCCCTGGCCGCGGCAATCGGCCCGGAGCCCAACCTGCTCGCGGACCTCCCCGAGCACGCGCACAAGCTCGCCATCCCCTTCCCGGTGCTCAGCTCCGACCAGCTCGCCCAGATCACCCACATCGGGCGCGCACGGGCGGGCAAGGGCCTGCGGGCCACCAAGATCTCCGGGCTGTTCCGAGTCAGCGGCGGGCAGGCCTCCCTGCGCGAGCGCCTGTCCGAGCTGTGCGAGCAGGTCGACCAGGCGATCGAGGAGGGCACCTCCTTCATCGTCCTGTCCGATCGCGAGTCCACCGCGGAGATGGCTCCCATCCCCTCACTGCTGCTGACCAGCGCCATCCACCACCACCTGCTGCGCCGCCGCACCCGCACCAAGGTGGGGATCGTCGTCGAGGCCGGTGACGTGCGCGAGGTCCACCACGTGGCCCTGCTCATCGGCTACGGCGCCGGCGCGGTCAACCCCTACCTGGCCATGGAATCGGCCGAGGAGATGGCCCGCACCGGGCAGATCGACGTCGATCCGCAGCGAGCGGTCGACAACGTGGTCCGGGCCCTGGGCCAGGGAGTCCTCAAGGTCATGTCCAAGATGGGGATCTCCACGGTCGCCTCCTACCGGGGCGCCCAGGTCTTCCAGGCGGTCGGGCTCAGCCAGGGCCTCGTCGACGAGTTCTTCACCGGCACCTCCTCACCGCTGGGAGGAGTGGGGCTGGACGTCATCGCCGAGGAGGTCCTGCGGCGCCACCGCCTCGCCTACCCGCCCTCGGGCATCGCCCCCGCCCACCGGACCCTGGACACCGGCGGCGACTACCAGTGGCGCAGGGAGGGCGAGGAGCACCTGTTCAACCCCGCCACCATCGCCAGGCTCCAGCACGCCACGCGCACCGAGCAGCGCGAGGTCTTCCGCCGGTACACCGATGAGATCAACGACGCCTCGACGCGCCTGATGACCCTGCGCGGACTCATGCGCCTGCGCACCGAGGACGTCGAGCCCGTCGCGCTGGAGGAGGTCGAGCCGGTGGACTCCATCGTCACCCGCTTCGCCACCGGCGCCATGAGCTACGGATCCATCAGCAAGGAGGCCCACGAGACCCTGGCCATCGCCATGAACCGGCTCGGCGGCAAGTCGAACACCGGCGAGGGAGGGGAGATGCCCGAGCGCCTCCGGGACCCGCAGCGGTGCTCCAAGATCAAGCAGGTC
This sequence comes from Actinomyces slackii, assembly GCF_900637295.1. NCBI lineage: Bacteria > Bacillati > Actinomycetota > Actinomycetes > Actinomycetales > Actinomycetaceae > Actinomyces > Actinomyces slackii. The sequence continues at coordinate 2,108,797 of NZ_LR134363.1, forward strand.
GCCTCGGGGCGATTCGGGGTCACCGCCGAGTACCTCAGCTTCGCCGAGGACATCCAGATCAAGATGGCCCAGGGGGCCAAGCCCGGTGAGGGCGGACAGCTCCCGGCGCACAAGGTCTACCCGTGGGTGGCGCAGGCCAGGCGCTCAACCCCCGGCGTCGGGCTCGTCTCCCCGCCGCCGCACCACGACATCTACTCCATCGAGGACCTCGCCCAGCTCATCAGCGATCTGAAGAACGCCAACGAGCGGGCCCGCATCCACGTCAAGCTGGTCTCCGAGATCGGTGTGGGGACCGTGGCGGCCGGCGTGGCCAAGGCCAAGGCCGACGTCGTCCTCATCTCAGGATTCGACGGCGGAACCGGGGCGGCGCCCCTGACCAGCATCAAGCACGCCGGGGCCCCGTGGGAGATCGGCCTGGCCGAGGCGCAGCAGACCCTCGTGCTCAACGACCTGCGCGACCGGATCGTCGTGCAGTGCGACGGTCAGCTCAAGACCGGCCGCGACGTCGTCATCGCAGCCCTGCTGGGGGCCGAGGAGTTCGGCTTCGCCACGACCGCCCTGGTCGTCTCGGGCTGCATCATGATGCGCAAGTGCCACCTGGACACCTGCCCCGTGGGGGTGGCCACGCAGAACCCGGTGCTGCGAGAGCGCTTCGACGCGCGCCCCGAGTTCCTCATCACCTTCTTCACCTACATCGCCGAGGAGGTGCGCGAGCTGCTGGCCAGCCTCGGCCTGCGCAGCATCGAGGAGGCCGTGGGCCGCACCGATCTGCTCGACACCGCCAGGGCGATCGAGCACTGGAAGGCCTCGGGGCTCGACCTGACCGACACCCTGACCATGGCCCAGCCCCAGCCCGGATCGGCGCTCCACCAGGTGCGCGCCCAGGACCACGGGCTCGACGCCGTCCTGGACCGCACCCTGATCAAGCAGGCCGCCCCGGCGCTGCGCCAGGGCGCGCATGTGACCCTCACCCACCCGGTGAGCAACACCGACCGCTCCGTGGGCACCATGCTCGGCCACGAGATCGCCGCTCTCCACGGCGACCACGGGCTCGACCCGCACACCATCGAGATCAAGCTGACCGGATCGGCCGGGCAGTCCCTGGGGGCCTTCATGCCCCAGGGGGTGAGCATCCACCTGACCGGCGACGCCAACGACTACGTGGGCAAGTCCCTGTGCGGCGGGCGCATCAGCGTGGCACCCGGACCCGAGGCCGGATTCGTCGCCGAGGACAACGTCATCGCCGGCAACGTCATCGGCTACGGCGCCACGGCCGGCGAGCTGTTCATCCGCGGGCGGGTCGGCGAGCGCTTCGGGGTGCGCAACTCCGGCGCCACCCTGGTGGCCGAGGGGGCCGGGGACCACGCCCTGGAGTACATGACCGGGGGGACCGTGGTCATCCTGGGCGCCACGGGGCGCAACGTCGCCGCGGGGATGTCGGGGGGAACCGCCTACCTCCTGGACCTGGACCCGGCCCTGGTCAACACCGAGGCCCTCGCCTCGGGGGCCATTGAGCTGGGACCGCCCGAGCCCGCCGATCTCGACGTGCTTCAGACCATCATGCGCACGCATGCCGAGCTCACCGGATCCGCGGTCGCCTCCCGGCTGCTGGCCGATGGCGAGCTGGCCTCCCGCTTCACCCGCGTCCTGCCGCGCCACTACGCGGCCGTCAGGCGCATCCTCGCCCAGGCCCAGTCCCAGGGCATGACCCCGTCCGACCCCGCCGTATGGCAGAGCATCCTGGAGGTGTCCCGTGGCTGACCCCCGAGGCTTCCTGACCGTGACCGAGCGCCAGATCCCGGCGAACCGACCCGTGGACGTGCGCATCCTGGACTTCAAGGAGGTGGAGGACCGCTCCACCCAGGACGAGGCGATGCTGCGCCGGCAGGCCTCACGGTGCATGAACTGCGGCATCCCCTTCTGCCACTCCGGCTGCCCACTGGGCAACCTCATCCCCGAGTGGAACGATCTGACCTGGAGGGACGACCTCGACGGCGCGCTCGAGCGGCTCCACGCCACCAACAACTTCCCCGAGCTGACCGGACGGCTGTGCCCCGCCCCGTGCGAGTACGCCTGCACACTCGGCATCAACCAGCCCGCGGTGACGATCAAGAGCATCGAGCACTCCCTGGCCGACGCCGGGTTCGACCGCGATCTCATCACCCCTCAGATCCCGGCCTTCCTGACCGGGCGCACCGTCGCCGTCATCGGCTCAGGACCGGCCGGGCTGGCCGCGGCGCAGCAGCTGACCCGGGCGGGCCACACCGTGGCCGTCTTCGAGCGCGACGACCTGCCCGGCGGACTGCTGCGCTACGGCATCCCCGAGTTCAAGCTGGAGAAATCCGTTCTGGACCGGCGCCTGACGCAGATGGAGGCCGAGGGGACCCGCTTCCACACCGGGGTCGACGTGGGCCGCGACATCACCGGCGAGGAGCTGCGCGAATCCTATGAGGCCGTGGTCATCGCGGTGGGCACGCCCCTGCGCCGCGACCTCAACGTGCCGGGACGCGACCTGGAGGGCACCCACCAGGCGCTGGACTACCTGACCGCCGCCACCCGGGAGGTCCACGGACACGGCCCCGCTCCCATCAGCGCCCACGGCAAGGACGTCGTCATCATCGGGGGCGGGGACACCGGCGCCGACTGCCTGGGGACGGCCATTCGCCAGGGCGCGCGCTCGGTGACCTCCATCGAGATCATGCCCGCCCCGCCGCAGCAGCGCCCGGCCGACCAGCCCTGGCCCACCTATCCGCGCCTGTTCAAGGTCGCCAGCGCCCACGAGGAGGGCGGTGAGCGCCTGTGGGCCACTTCCACGGTCGAGATGCTCGACGACGGGCACGGCCGGGTCGGAGGGCTGCGCCTCACCGAGGTCCGCCTGGAGGCCGGGCGCCCGACGCCGGTCGCGGGCACCGAGCGCGTCATCGACGCCCAGATGGTCCTGCTGGCCATGGGCTTCACCGGCGTGGCCGGGGCCGGCCTGGTCGAGCAGTTCGGCGTGAGCATCGATCCGCGCGGGCGGATCGAGCGCGACCAGGACTGGGCCTCCTCGGTTCCCGGGGTGTTCATCGCCGGTGACGCGGGACGCGGGCAGAGCCTCATCGTGTGGGCGATCGCCGAGGGGCGGTCCGTGGCCGCCAGCGTGGACCGCTACCTGCGCGGCTCGACCGAGCTGCCCAGCCCCATCACCCCCGACCAGGTTCAGTTCCAGCCCTGAGAGCCGCGATCGGCGCCGACGGGAGGACCACGTCACGCCGCCGCTGCGGGCGGGGCGCGTGAGGGGGACAACCACGGTGACTCGCCCGTCCCCCGCTCGCAGTGGCCGGCCGTCGTTTAGGATTGGCGCATGCGTAGAGCCAAGATCGTTTGCACCCTGGGACCGGCCACTGATTCTCCCGAGCAGGTGCAAGCGCTCGTGGACGCCGGCATGAACGTCGCGCGGATCAACCGCTCTCACGGACGGGTCGAGGACCACGAGGAGGTCATCGGCCGCGTGCGCGCGGCCGCGCAGGCCTCGGGCCGCTCGGTGGCCGTGCTGGTGGACCTCCAGGGGCCCAAGATCCGCCTGGGCAAGTTCGTCAACGACCAGAAGGTCATGCTCAACAAGGGCGACGAGTTCACCATCACCACCGATGAGGTGCTGGGCACCGTCAAGCGCTCCTCAACCACCTTCAAGGGCCTGCCCGGCGACTGCCGCCCCGGGGACCGTCTCCTCATCGACGACGGCAACGTCGCGGTGCGCGTGGTGTCAGTCACGGACACCGATGTGGTGACCAAGGTCGAGGTGCCGGGGTATGTGTCCAACAACAAGGGCATCAACCTGCCCGGCGTGGCGGTCTCGGTGCCCGCGCTCTCGGAGAAGGACCGCGAGGACCTGCGCTGGGCGCTGGAGGTCGGCGCCGATGTCATCGCCCTGTCCTTCGTGCGCAACGCCGATGACATCCGCGATGTCCACGAGATCATGGACGAGGTCGGGGTGCGCATCCCCGTCATCGCCAAGGTGGAGAAGCCCCAGGCGGTGGAGAACCTCTACGACATCGTCTCCGCCTTCGATGGCATCATGGTCGCCCGTGGTGACCTGGGCGTGGAGATGCCCCTGGAATCGGTGCCGCTGGTGCAGAAGCGCGCCATCGAGCTGGCCCGCCGCCAGGCCAAGCCGGTCATCGTGGCCACCCAGGTGCTGGAGTCGATGATCCAGAACCCCCGCCCCACCCGCGCTGAGGCCTCCGACTGCGCCAACGCCATTCTGGACGGCGCCGACGCCGTCATGCTCTCGGGGGAGACCTCCGTGGGCGCCTACCCCATTGAGGCGGTGCGCACCATGGCCAGCATCATCGAGAATGTCGAGGAGAACGGCGGGGAGCGGATCGCCGCGCTCGGCTCCTACCCCCAGACCCGTGGCGGGGCCCTGACCCGTGCCGCCGCCGAGATGGGCGAGCAGCTGGACGTGACCTACATGGTCACCTTCACCCAGTCCGGGGACACGGCCCGGCGCCTGTCCCGCCTGCGCTCGCCGATCCCGCTGCTGGCCTTCACCCCGCTGGACTCCACTCGCAACCAGCTCTCCGTGTCCTGGGGCGTCAACACCTACAAGGTCCCCGCGGTGCGCCACACCGATGACATGGTGGCCCAGGTCGATGAGATCCTCCAGGACAAGCATCTGGCTCATGCCGGGGACACGGTGATCATCGTGGCCGGCATGCCCCCCGGCACCCCCGGCTCCACCAACTCCATTCGCGTTCACACCGTGGGCGAGACCGTGGACTACAAGGTCTGAGCCACGTCCGCCTGGGCGGAATGCGACTGCGGGGCGCGAGCAATGCTCGCGCCCCGCAGTCGCATCGCACTGGCCAGCATTCCCGCATGCCGCGAGCCGGCCTCCCATGGGCGCCGGATCAGGGCTGAGCGCGGGAACTCCGGTGGGAGTACCTCCGGTGGGACTCGAACCCACAACACTCCGATTTTGAGTCGGATGCCTCTGCCAATTGGGCTACGGAGGCCCGTCCTTGCCGCTCAGAAGGCGGCGACAGCCGAATCATACTAGGATCAATGCCGTGAGCAACGAGTCCAGTACCACCCGATCCCGCCGGGTCCTCGTCGCTGAGGACGAGACCCTCATCCGCCTTGACATCGTGGAGACCCTCACGGAGGCCGGCTACGAGGTCGTGGCCGAGGCCGCCGACGGCGAGGAGGCCATCCGCCTGGTCGAGGAGCACGAGCCCGACCTGTGCGTGATGGATGTCAAGATGCCCGTGACCGACGGCATCACCGCTGCGGAGCGCATTCTGGACAAGCACTCCTGCGCCCTGGTCATGCTCACGGCCTTCTCCCAGACCGAGCTCGTCGAGCGCGCCAGCGCCGCGGGCGCCATGGCCTATGTGGTCAAGCCCTTCACTCCCGCCGATCTCATTCCCGCCCTCGAGATCGCCCTGTCCCGTCACGAGGAGATCGTCTCCCTGGAGAATGAGATCAATGACCTCAACGAGCGCTTCGAGACCCGCAAGCGCGTGGACCGCGCCAAGGGCCTGCTCATGGAGCGCATGGGCCTGAGCGAGCCGGAGGCCTTCCGCTGGCTGCAGAAGACCTCCATGAACCGGCGCCTGACCATGCGCGAGGTCGCTGACGCCGTCATCGAGCAGGTCGGCTCCGCCGCCAAGGAGGACTGAGCCCGCTGAGGGCCCACTGAGGGTCCACTGAGGCGCGGGCAGGGCGCAGCGGCGAATGATCAGGCGAATGATCATCTGATCATCGGGATGAGAGACCGGGACCCGACCCGAGCCCCCTGAGGCCGCGCCCTACGTGAACAGGCTGCGCAGGGTCCCACGGGCGATCTGGCGGTTCTCATCGTCATTGACCGCCACGTCGTACACGGCGGTGCGCCGGCCCACATGGATAGGGGTCGCCACCGCTGTCACCCAGCCCTCATAGACCGGGCGCAGGTGGGAGACCGTCAGCTCGGCGCCCACCGGAACAGAGCCCGAGGGCGCAGCCTCGCGCGCCGCCACGGAGGCCGCGGTCTCGATGAGTGCCGCCGTGGCGCCCCCGTGGAGCATGCCCGCCACCTGGAGGGCGCCCTCGACGGGCATCCGCACATGGGTGCACTGGGCGTCGCGCTGAGTGACCTCCATGCCCAGGGTCTCCATGAGCGTGCCGAGCTCGCTGTCCGCCAGACCGGCATCAGTGCGCACCGCCGAGAAGGCCGAGATCGCCGAGCCGGCAGGGCGCGGCTCAGGGTAGGGGCGGTGAACCGGGTCGGGGAAGGCGACCGGTGCGGCGCTCGCACCTGAGAAGAAGGCTCCCGTGGTCTGGCCCACAGGCCCCATGGGGCCGACAATCGTGGGGATGTCCTGACCGGATGCGGCGCTGTTGGGAACGTCGTCGGGCTGCTGCTCAGTCATGGGCCTAGGCTGACACGGTGAGCACCACCGCGACCAGTCCGCACCCCTCCACCGGTCAGCAGGACGCCGGCCGACTCCTCCTCATCGACGGCCACTCCATGGCCTTCCGGGCCTTCTACGCCCTGCCCGTGGACAACTTCACCACCTCCACCGGCCAGGCGACCAACGCCGTCCACGGCTTCATCTCCATGTTCCTCTCCCTTGTGGAGTCCGAGGCCCCCACGCATGTGGCCGTGGCCTTCGACCTGCCAGGGGGGACCTTCCGCACCGAGGAGTACGCCGAGTACAAGGGGACCCGAGACGAGACCCCCCAGCCCTTCATCGGACAGGTCGAGCTCATCCAGGACGTCCTGGGCGCCATGGCCATCCCGGCGATCACCGCACCGGGATACGAGGCCGACGACATCCTGGCCACCCTCGCCCGCCAGGCCCAGGAGCAGGGCCTGGAGGTCCTCATCTGCTCGGGCGATCGCGACTCCTTCCAGACCGTCACCGACAGGTGCACCGTCCTCTACCCGGTCAAGGGCGTGTCCACGCTGCGCCGCATGACGCCCCAGGAGGTCGAGGAGCGCTACGGCGTGCCCCCTGAGCGCTACCCGCACCTGGCCGCACTGGTCGGCGAGTCCAGCGACAACCTGCCCGGGGTGCCCGGGGTGGGGCCCAAGACCGCCGCGAAGTGGATCACCCTCTACGACGGCCTGGACGGCGTGATCGCTCATGCCGAGGAGATCAAGGGCAAGGCCGGGCAGTCCCTGCGCGACCACCTGCCCGATGTCCTGCGCAACCGCCGCCTCAACCACCTGCTCACCGATCTGGACCTCGGCCTGACCCCCGAGTCCCTGCGCCTGTCGGGCGCCGACCGCAGCGCGCTGGCCCGCATCTTCGAGACCCTGGAGTTCCGCACCCTGCACGCCCGGGCGCTGCGCACCCTGGAGTTCGCCGACCCCTCCGACCACGGTCGACCCGAGGACGACGGGCCCCTGGAGCGCCTGGCCGAGCTGCAGGTCGCCGTCCTGGGCCACGATCTGGCCCCCGGTGCGCTCAGCGCGTGGCTCGCCGAGCATCTGGCCGACAACGACCGCGCCCTGGGCCTGGACGTCGTGGGGAGCCTTCGCCCCGTGGCGGGCAGCGCCGAGATCGTCTCGCTCAGCGACGGCAACCGCGCCCTGGCCATCGACCTGACCCAGCTCAGCGTTGAGGACGAGGCCGCCCTGGAGGCCCTTCTGGCCGATCCCCAGCGCCCCAAGATCCTGGCCGACGCCAAGGGGACCTGGCATGCCCTGACCGCCCAGGGCCTGAACCTGGACGGCGTCATCGCCGATGTCTCCCTGGCCGCCTACCTGTGCCGCCCCGAGCAGCGCACCTACGACGTCGAGACCCTGGCCCAGCGGTGGCTGGGCATCGACTTGGCCTCGCTGAGCCAGGACGGGGAGGACGAGGAGCAGCCCGCCTTCGACCTGCAGTCCCTCCAGGCCGACGCCCCGCCCCGGGCCGCCCTGGACTCCGCTCGCCGCGCCGCCACGATGGGCCCGCTCCTGACGGCGCTGGAGGCCCAGATGGCCGATCGCCAGGCCAGCGAGCTCTTCACCGCCCTGGAGATGCCGGTGGCCGCGACCCTGACCCTCATGGAGCATGCCGGCATCGCCGTGGATGACTCCGTCCTGGCCGAGCGCGCCGCGGAGCTGGACTCCCGTGTGACCAGGGCGGCCGAGGGCGCCTTCGCCGAGGCCGGGCACGAGCTCAACCTCTCCAGCCCCAAGCAGCTCCAGACCGTCCTGTTCGAGGAGCTGGGCATGCCCCGGACCCGCAAGACCAAGACCGGGTACACCACGGATGCCGAGGCGCTGGCGGGACTGTACGCCAAGACCGGCCACCCCTTCCTGGCCCACCTGCTGGAGCACCGCGATGCCATCAAGCTGCGCCAGACGGTGGAGGGACTGCGCAAGGCCATCGCCTCCGACGGGCGCATCCACACCACCTTCCAGCAGACCATCGCCGCCACCGGGCGCCTGTCCTCCATCGACCCCAATCTGCAGAACATCCCTGCCCGCACCGAGGAGGGCATGCGCATCCGCCAGGCCTTCACCGTGGGAGAGGGCTTCGAATGCCTGATGACGGCGGACTACTCCCAGATCGAGATGCGCATCATGGCCCACCTGTCGGGGGACCAGGCCCTCATCGAGGCCTTCCGCAGTGGCGAGGACCTGCACCGCTATGTCGCCGCCCTGGTCCACGGCATCAGCGTCGAGGAGGTCAGCGCCGAGCAGCGCAGCCACGTCAAGGCCATGAGCTACGGGCTGGCCTACGGGCTGTCCACCTACGGCCTGGCCCGCCAGCTGGGCATCGACAATGCCGAGGCCTCCGCGCTGCGCGAGGCCTACTTCGCCCGCTTCGGGCGCGTCAACGACTACCTGGTCTCGGTGGTCGAGCAGGCCCGCCGGGATGGATACACCCAGACCATGTTCGGGCGGCGCCGCTACCTCCCGGATCTGACCAGCGACAACCGCCAGCGCCGCGAGATGGCCGAGCGCGCCGCCCTCAACGCCCCCATCCAGGGCAGTGCCGCCGACATCGTCAAGAGGGCCATGATCGACGTCGATGCCGCCCTGGGGGAGCGGGGCCTGTCCAGCCGCATCCTGCTTCAGATCCACGACGAGCTCATGCTGGAGATCGCTCCCGGGGAGGCCGACGAGGTCGAGGCGCTCCTCATCGAGCAGATGGCGGCGGCGGCCCAGCTCTCCGTGCCCCTGGATGTCGCCGCCGGGCGCGGGCGGACCTGGCGGGAGGCCGCCCACTGAGGCGGCGGAGCGGGCCTCACCGGCGCATGTGATCGATCCCACCCTCACAGTCGGCACTCGGTCAGCGAAAGGACTAGTCACGGATTCGTCACATGCTGATAGGGTTCAGCCGTGCGTCTCTGGGCGTCTTGCATGAAGAAGTCTTTATAGACACTTTCGTATGAAGTGATCTGATGGCCTTGTCTCACAGGATGTCCAACTGCACCGGGGGCTCGGTCCGGGCCGGTCCCCGTTGCGGGAGAGGCATGGTATCTGTCAACCCGAACCATCTATCCGTATTCGGAGCACCCACTCAATGACCACCACTACGCCCACCCCCGCCCCGGTCGCCGTCAACGACATCGGCACGACCGAGGAGATCCTCGCCGCCGTCGACGAGACCATCAAGTACTTCGACGACGGCGACATCGTCGAGGGCACTGTTGTCAAGGTCGACCGCGACGAGGTCCTCCTTGACATCGGCTACAAGACTGAGGGCGTCATCCTCTCCCGTGAGCTGTCGATCAAGCATGACGTCGACCCCGACGAGATCGTCTCCATCGGCGACCAGATCGAGGCCCTTGTCCTTCAGAAGGAGGACAAGGAGGGCCGTCTGCTCCTGAGCAAGAAGCGCGCCCAGTACGAGCGCGCCTGGGGCACCATCGAGCGCATCAAGGAGGAGGACGGCGTCGTCACCGGCTCCGTCATCGAGGTCGTCAAGGGCGGTCTCATCCTGGACATCGGCCTGCGCGGCTTCCTGCCCGCCTCCCTGGTGGAGATGCGCCGCGTGCGCGACCTTCAGCCCTATGTGGGCCGTGAGCTCGAGGCCAAGATCATCGAGCTGGACAAGAACCGCAACAACGTGGTGCTCTCGCGCCGTGCCTGGCTGGAGCAGACCCAGTCCGAGGTTCGCACCAACTTCCTGCAGACCCTGCAGAAGGGCCAGGTGCGCTCCGGCGTGGTCTCCTCCATCGTCAACTTCGGCGCCTTCGTGGACCTGGGCGGCGTGGACGGCCTGGTCCACGTCTCCGAGCTGTCCTGGAAGCACATCGACCACCCCTCCGAGGTTGTCGAGGTCGGCACCGAGGTCACCGTCGAGGTCCTCGACGTCGACTTCGATCGCGAGCGCGTCTCGCTGTCGCTCAAGGCCACCCAGGAGGACCCGTGGCAGGCCTTCGCGCGCACCCACGCCATCGGCCAGGTCGTGCCCGGCAAGGTCACCAAGCTGGTGCCCTTCGGCGCCTTCGTGCGCGTCGAGGACGGCATCGAGGGCCTGGTCCACATCTCCGAGCTCGCCCAGCGCCACGTCGAGGTTCCCGAGCAGGTCGCCAAGGTCAACGACGAGGTCTTCGTCAAGGTCATCGACATCGACCTGGAGCGCCGTCGCATCTCCCTGTCCCTCAAGCAGGCCAATGAGGGCGTCGACCCCTCCTCGGAGGACTTCGACCCCTCGCTGTACGGCATGGCCGCCGAGTACGACGAGGAGGGCAACTACAAGTACCCCGAGGGCTTCGACCCGGAGACCAACGAGTGGCTGGAGGGCTACGACGCCCAGCGCGAGGCCTGGGAGGCCGAGTACGCGGCTGCCCACGCCCGCTGGGAGGCTCACAAGTCCCAGGTCGCCAAGGCCTTCGAGGAGGAGCAGGACACCAGTGCCGCCGCCCCGGCGAACACCTCCTCCTACTCCTCGGCCCCCTCTGAGGCCTCGGGCACGCTGGCCTCTGACGAGGCTCTGGCCGCTCTGCGCGAGAAGCTCACCGGCAACTGAGCCCGCTCAGCGCTTCTAGGATCGGGGCCCCATTCGCATGAGCGGGTGGGGCCCCGCCCCATGGGTGCCGCGGTCGGGCCTCGCGATCGCGACAGGGGCCGCAATGCCCATCGCAGGATCCGCCGGAGTGTGTGACCCTTGCGGCGGCTATGGTGCGGCATCAGCGGCAGCTGGAGAGCAATGAGACAATGCCGATCAAGGAGGGCATCGAATGACGAGCTGGGATGAGTTGGATCGCGCCCTGCGGGCTGTGGATCCTCAGTGTCCCAGCAGGGGGAGCGTGACGGATCTGCGTCAGGCCCTGGAGGATCTGGGCGAGTCGTCCATCCCGGCGGGGCAGGTGCCCAAGGCCATCGTCGATGCCCTGGCAGAGGTCGACCGCGTCTGGATCGCCGAGCTGGGCCAGGATCCCGACACCTCCAAGGAGCAGATCGAGGCGGCCGCACAGCGCTGCGAGGAGCTGCGCGCCGCCCACGGCCACTCCGTCATGCCGCCGCGCTACGCCCGCGTGGAGGCGCTGGGCACTCTGGGCCAGCGTGACGACGCCATCGAGCAGCTGCGGGTGGCCCGTCTCTTCTCCTTCGATGGGGCCGACACCGGGGCGATCCTGGCCGCGGCGCGCCTGCACGATGACTACTCCGGCGTCATCCGCACCACCACCGCGGTCGCCTCCCGCCCTGAGGCGGACCCCGTGGGCACCGCCCGCAGCCTGGGCGCCACACTCATCCCGTACCTGGCCCAGGGCCGGCGCGTCGAGGCCGAGGACGCCCTGGCCTCCCTGGCGCAGCTGGACCTGCCTCATTCCGCCCGGCTCCGGGCCCTGGGGGACCAGCTGGAGTTCCTGGGGCTGTCCTCCCAGTGGCAGCGAGCGCTCGCCATGCTGCGGCACACCGATCTGACCGGGGCGGCCAAGGCCAGCGGCTGGACCCTGATGAACGCCGGTGTCGGCCTGGCCCTGGTCCTGCGAGAGGCGGTGCGCGCCGACTACGGGCGCAATGCTGTGGGGCTGTCCCTGGACTGGGCGACCCCGTGGGGGGATCTCAAGATCACCGGATGGGACACCGTGGCGCGCGCCTACGACCTGACCACGGCCTTCGTCAGGGCCATCGCCGTGCGCCTGGACAAGCGCAACGGCAACAACACGGTGTCGCTGCGGGTCGAGACCCGGATGGCGGCGGAGTCCTCGAGCCTGTCCGCCCGCTCCTACGGCACGGTGACCAGTGCGGCTCCGACCGATCCTGCCAGGCTCCGCAACCGGCCGGCGCTGCTGCGGGAGGTGCGCGAGCTGCTGACCCTGGGGCGCGGCTACGGGATGGAGTCGGTGCACGATCGGGCGATCCCCCTGGCGGAGACGGTCAGCGCCTCCCTGGCCGAGGTCACGGACGACTCCGCCCTGGAGCTCGTGGTCGACCTGCGCCTGGCATTCGGCCGGCTCCTGGCCGCGCTCGGGGCCAATGAGCGCGCTGAGAAGGAGAACCTGGACACCGCCGAGCTGAGCCTGAGCCAGGGCTGGACCGAGATGGCCTGCGCGGCCCTGGCGCTGGCGGCGCACGCAGCCCATGCGCGGGGCAACCTGGCCGGCTCGCGGGTGAGCTGGGAGCGATGCCGCGCTGAGCTGGCCAACTGGCCCTCGGGCCGACCAGGGGAGCGCTGCACCGTCCTGGCCGATGCCATCGGGGATCCGGGCCTGAGCGCCAGGGTCATGGAGGCCCTGGCCGCCAACCTGGTCGAGGGCGTCGAGGAGGACCACTCGCGGGCCTCCGTGGTGCGCGAGATCCTCAACCGCGCATCCGCTCAGCTCGCGCGCTGCGCGCATCCTCCCCAGGGCGTCGTCGAGCGCCTGGCGGAGATCGAGACGCGCGTGGCGCCCTACGGGCGGGGCCGGGGCGGGCGGCGCCGGGGGAGCGGCGCTGGGGTAGGCTGACACGGCGGCGGGACGACCCGCCGCCCACAGGACCTCATGCGGGGACGGCCCCGGTAAGGAGCCCGGGCCATGGCCTGGATCATTCTCATCGGCTCCGGCCTCTTCGAGGCCGTGTGGGCCACCGCGCTGTCACGCTCCGAGGGCCTGACCCGCCTCATCCCCAGCCTCGTGTTCGCCGGGGCCCTGCTCATCTCCATGGCCGGGCTGGCCTACGCGCTGCGCACGATCCCGGTGGGCACGGGATACGCCGTGTGGACGGCCATCGGGGCGGCGACGACGGTCATCTGGGCGATGATCACCGGCGCCGAGGCGATCTCCGTGGTGAGGGTCCTGCTGCTGACGGGACTCATCAGCTGTGTGGTCGGGCTGAAGATCACCGAGGCCTGAGCCCCGCCCGTTGCGCGCAGGCCCCTGACGAGGCGAAGCCGTGGAAGTCGTGGAAGTCGTGGTCGAACTCTGGACACGGGTGGGTGGGCTGCGGGCATGATGTGCTCATGAGTGATGCATCACGGATCAGCCACCCTCGAGGGCGCGCTCTGCGCGTGGGACTGACCGGGGGGATCGGCGCGGGCAAGTCCACGGTCGCCGAGCACCTGGCCCGCCACGGGGCTGTCGTGGTGGCGGCTGACGACGTGGCCCGCGAGGTCGTCGAGCCCGGCACCCAGGGCCTGGATGCGGTGGTGGCCGAGTTCGGTCCGCAGGTCCTGCGCCCAGACGGCTCCCTGGACCGCTCGGCCCTGGGGAGGCTGGTCTTCGCCGATGAGCTGCGCCGCGCGCGCCTGGAGGAGATCCTCCTGCCCCTCATCGCCGCTGAGGCCTGGGCGCGCCTGGAGGAGGTTGAGCCCGGGCGCGTCGCGGTCTACGACGTCCCCCTGCTCGTCGAGGGGCAGATGGAGGACATGTTCGATGTCGTCGTCGTCGTCGAGGCTGACATGGAGGCGCGTCTGGAGCGCCTGGCCGCGCGGGGGATGGAGGCTGAGCAGGCCATGGCCAGGATCGCCTCCCAGGCCACCGATGCCGAGCGCAGGGCGGTGGCCGATGCGGTGATCGCCAACTCGGGCTCACTGGAGGATCTCGCCCTGGCGGTCGACCACCTGTGGGACCAGCAGCTCGCCCCGGAGGGCTGAGGTTCTCAGCCCTCCTTGCGCGCGGTGGCCCTGGCGGGGCCGTAGGCGGTGACAACGGTGGCGGACAGGGCGAGGATGAAGGCCATGACGGCTCCTGACTGTGCTTCCTTGGGAGATTGATCGGGGTGCGTGAGCGCACCAACGGGAGCAAAGGTAATAGGGAAAATGTATATATTCGGCCACTTCTGGATACAGTGACGCATCGTTGGGGTTGCGCCTTGGTCGCAGGGATGACGCCCCGATCGCGGTGCGGCGCGTAGCCTGGGGGGCATGCGTCCTGTCACCGAGCTTCAGCGCGCCGCCAAGCCCTTCGAGGTCATCAGCCCCTACAGCCCCAGCGGCGACCAGCCCACGGCCATCGCCGAGCTCGCCGAGCGCCTTGAGGCCGGGGAGAAGGACATCGTCCTGCTGGGCGCCACCGGCACCGGCAAGTCGGCCACCACCGCCTGGCTGGTCGAGCGGGTCCAGCGCCCCACTCTCATCCTGGAGCCCAATAAGACCCTGGCCGCGCAGATGGCCGCCGAGTTCCGCGAGCTCCTGCCGAACAACGCGGTGGAGTACTTCGTCTCCTACTACGACTACTACCAGCCCGAGGCCTACGTGCCCCAGACGGACACCTTCATCGAGAAGGACTCCTCCATCAATGACGAGGTCGAGCGCCTGCGGCACAGCGCCACCAACTCGCTGCTGACCCGCCGTGACGTCGTCGTGGTCTCCTCGGTGTCCTGCATCTACGGCCTGGGCACCCCCCAGGAGTACGTGGACCGCATGACCGCCCTCGAGGTGGGGCAGAGCATCGACCGCGACGACCTGCTGCGCCGCTTCGTGTCCATGCAGTACACCCGCAACGACCTCGACTTCACCCGCGGCACCTTCCGGGTTCGTGGGGACACCGTCGAGATCATCCCCATGTACGAGGAGCTGGCCATCCGCATCGAGTTCTTCGGCGACGAGATCGAGGCCCTGGCCACCCTCCACCCGGTCACGGGCGATGTCATCGCCACCGCCGAGCAGGTCTTCGTCTTCCCCGCATCCCACTACGTGGCCGGGCCCGAGCGCATGGCCAAGGCCATCGCCGGCATCGAGGCCGAGCTCGCCGAGCGCCTGGCCGTCCTGGAGCGCGATGGGCGACTCCTGGAGGCCCAGCGCCTGCGCATGCGCACCACCTATGATCTGGAGATGCTCCAGCAGATCGGGGCGTGCTCAGGGGTGGAGAACTACTCCCTGCACATCGATGGGCGCGATCCGGGCACGCCCCCCAACACGCTCCTGGACTACTTCCCCGAGGACTTCCTCCTGGTCATCGACGAGTCCCACGTCACCGTCCCCCAGGTCGGCGCCATGTTCGAGGGCGATGCCTCGCGCAAGCGCACGCTGGTCGAGCACGGCTTCCGCCTGCCCTCCGCGCTGGACAACCGGCCCCTGACCTTCGCCGAGTTCAATGAGCGCATCGGTCAGACCGTCTACCTGTCCGCCACCCCCGGGGACTATGAGCTGGAGCTGTCTGACGGCGTCGTCGAGCAGATCATCCGGCCCACCGGACTGGTGGACCCCAAGGTGGTGGTCAAGCCCACCCAGGGCCAGATCGACGACCTGCTCGAGGAGGTGCGCACCCGGGTGGACAAGGACGAGCGCATCCTGGTGACCACCCTGACCAAGCGCATGGCCGAGGACCTGACCACCTACCTGGCCGAGCGGGGCGTGCGCGTGGAGTACCTGCACTCCGACGTCGACACGCTCAGGCGCGTCGAGCTCCTGCGCGAGCTGAGGCTGGGGCGCTTCGATGTGCTGGTGGGCATCAACCTGCTGCGGGAGGGCCTGGACCTGCCCGAGGTCTCCCTGGTCTCCATCCTGGATGCGGACAAGGAGGGCTTCCTGCGCTCGACCCGCTCCCTCATCCAGACCATTGGCCGAGCGGCCCGCAACGTCTCCGGCGAGGTTCACATGTACGCCGATTCCGTCACCGCGGCCATGGCCGAGGCCATCGAGGAGACCGAGCGGCGGCGCACCAAGCAGCTGGCCTACAACGCCGAGAGGGGGATCGATCCCCAGCCCCTGCGCAAGAGGATCGCCGATGTCACCGACATGCTCGCGCGCGAGGACATCGACACCGCCGAGCTGCTGGCCGGCGGCTATCGCGGGCACGAGGAGGCCGGCGCCCGCACGCGGCGCAAGAAGGCCGCCGAGGCCACGGCCCGCGAGCGCCTGGCCGGCGCGGCCCAGGGCGAGCTGGCAGATCTCATCAGCGAGCTGACCGGGCAGATGCATGCCGCTGCCGAGGAGCTGCACTTCGAGCTCGCAGCCCGTCTGCGCGATGAGATCCAGGACCTCAAGAAGGAGCTGCGCGCGATGCGCGAGGCATCGTGAGACCGGGTCGGACTCCCCAGGCGCCCTCGAGGCCGCGGGTGACGGTAACCCGCTGTGACCTGCTCGCTTGACCTAATCTGAAAGATTCCCCACAGAAAACTGGAGATTGTGTATAAGTGATTTGGGTATTCATAACATGATAGCGTGCCGAGCGTGTCTACCGCCGTTTCCCCTGTTATCCAGCACGCTTCCCCTTCTACGACCGCCCTGCGCCTGCCGGGCCTTGCCCAGGTCATCGCCCATGTGATGCTGGCCGGCGCGATGGTGGCGGGCGCTGTGGTCATCCTGCCCTGGTACCCGCTGGGCGAGGGCGCCCCGCTGTGGTGGTTGGGCGCTGCGATCGCCCTGGGCACGCTCATACTCACCCAGCACCCCCAGCCCCATATCGATGACCGCGACCTTGATCGGATCCTGGCAACCGGCGCCTTCCTGACCGCCGCCTGGCTGGTGGTGCAGTGGGACGCCACCGCGGCTCACGGCGTCCGCATGCTCGCCGGGCTGTGCCTCATGATGGGCGCCAGCCTGGCCGTGGCCGGGACGCGCATCACCTGGTGGTGGAGCCCCGCCGTCGTTCCTGCCATCGCCAGCATGAGCCCCTTCCTCGCCTCGCTGCCCATGGGCATCTGCGGCCTGGGACTGTGCCTGCTCGGCGCCATCGCTCTTGTGCTCATGCGGGGACCGGCGCAGGCCGACCAGTACCGGGCCATCATGCCCCTGCGGTTCTTCTTCCCCCTGGTCTCCGCCGTCGCCGTCGGGCTGCTGGCCTACCGGGACATCCTCCTATGAGCCGCCCCGACACCGCCTCGCCCCCGTCCCTGGCCCTGCCCCCGGCCCACGCCTTCCACGGCGACCGGGACGCCCTGGTGAGCATGTCCTGCTACGGGCTGTCATCGCAGGCCCCCGCCTACTCCGCCAGGTACGTCCTGTGGCGCTGGCAGCGCCTCGCCCTCCTGGCCGTGGTGGTGTCCGCCGTCATCGGGCTGATCCTGGTCCCGTGGCTCACGGCCATCATCATCATGACCGGCACCACCATCGCCTACATCACCGCACTGGGGTACCGGCTCCTGCTGTTCCGCATGGGCGCGCGCGGCGGGCACCTGACCCGCGTCACCGATGAGGAGGCCCTGGCCGTTCCCGAGGCGGCGCTGCCCTCCTACACGGTGCTGGTCCCGGTCTTCAAGGAGCCGCTGGTGGCAGAGCTCGTCGCCCGCCTGGAGCGCCTGGACTACCCGCGCGATCGCCTCGACATCCGCCTCCTGCTGGAGGCCGACGACGATCAGACCGTCCAGGCGGCCTCCGTGCTCGAGCCCCGGCCCCACCTGACGATCGTCCACGTGCCCCCGCACCAGCCGCGCACCAAGCCCAAGGCCTGCAACTTCGGCTTCCTGACGGCCACCGGCCAGATGTGCACCATCTACGACGCCGAGGACGAGCCCGACCCCCTCCAGCTGCGCCGCGCCGTCATCGCCCTGCACCGCCTGGGTCCCCAGTACGCCTGCATCCAGGCGCAGCTCGGCTTCTACAACTCGCGCCAGAACCTGCTGACCCGATGGTTCACCCTGGACTACGGGGCCTGGTTCGGCACCATCCTGCCCGGACTGGTGGCCCTGGGCGCTCCGGTGCCGCTGGGCGGCACCTCCAACCACTTCCGCTCCGACGTCCTGCGCCAGGTGGGAGCCTGGGATCCGTGGAATGTCACCGAGGACGCCGATCTGGGCCTGCGCCTGCACCGCGCGGGATACAAGGTCGGGGTGCTGGCCTCGGTGACCCTGGAGGAGGCCAACCCCGACCCGATCAACTGGGTGCGCCAGCGCAGCCGCTGGTACAAGGGCTACCTGCAGACCTTCTTGGTCCATATGCGCCAGCCCCGCCTCGTGAGCCGCCAGCTGGGAGCCCGAGCCCTGGCGGGCCTGATCATCTTCGTGGCGGGAACCCCGGTGCTCTCGGCCATCAACGGGGTGCTGTGGGCGCTGACCGCCATGTGGTTCTCCGCCAACACCCGGGTGGTGGCCGAGCTCTTCCCCGCCGCGATCTACTACCCGGGCATGATCTGCCTGATCCTGGGCAATCTCGCCGTCATGTACATGAACCTGTTCACGGTCAGGCAGATGGACCGGCCCGATCTGCTCCTGGCCGCGGTGCTCAGCCCCGTGTACTGGATCCTCATGTGGCTGGCCGCGGTCAAGGCCGCCCTCCAGCTCATCACCAAGCCCTCCTACTGGGAGAAGACCGCCCACGGCCTGCACCAGAGCGCTGGGCAGGCGGGCGCCCCGGTCGGGGGAGCGTCATGAGCGCGGCGGTGAGCACTGCCGCCTTGCCGCTGCGCCACCGCGCTGCCCCCACCACGCCCGCCTCGGCGCCGCGGGTCGCCCGCGCCGGGAGCAAGGACGTGGGGCGCAGGATCGTGTTCTGGTCCTGCCTGCTGGTCTACGGGCTCCTGGGCGTGTGGCTCATCGTCAACGACTACATCTTCCCCGACTCCATGAGCCGGGTGGCCAACGCCTACTACGTCCTGTTCAGTCGCGACCCGCGCCTGGCGGCCATCGGATTCGTCTGGAACCCGCTGCCCTCCCTGGCGGTCCTGCCGCTGCTGGTCGTGGCGCCGGTGTTCAAGTTCATGGCCTCCGGCGTGCTGGCAGGAGTCATCGTCTCGGTGCTGTGCGGAGCGGCCACGGTCTCCCAGACCTACCGCCTGCTGGCCATGCTCGGATCAGGCCGGTTGGCTCAGGGCGTCCTGACCGCCGCGATGGCCCTCCACCCGCTGATCGTTCTGGCTGCCGCCACCGGTGCCAGCGAGGCCATGCTGCTGGTGACCTGCCTGTTCGTCACCATCCACCTCATGCTCTGGCTCCTGGAGGACGATCCCTGGCACCTGGTGCTGGTGGGGGTGGGCTGCGGCACGGCCTACTTCGTGCGCTATGAGGCCCTGGCCATGGGTCCCACAGTCGGGGCGCTGGTCCTGGCGGTCTCCCTGGCCCGCTCCCGTGACCGGCGGGCCCCGCGGGCCGCGGCGATGACCGACACGCTCCTGGCCGTCGCCCCACTGGCCACGGCCTTCATCGTCTGGGCGCTCATGAGCCGGCTCATCGTGGGATCCTGGCTGGAGACCTTCACCTCCGAGTACGGCAACACCGCGCAGGTGGGCTCCTATCGCACCGGCATCGCGGCGGCCACGGGCAGCACGGCGGTCGAGCGCATGGCGCATGTCGTGGAGCAGCTCGCCAACACCGCGCCCCTCCTGCTGCCCGTGGTGGGCCTGGCCGCGTGGGTGGCCGTCATGCGCAACGACCCGAGGATCGCCGCACCGCTGGCGACCTTCGGCGCCATCCTCGGCTTCCAGTGGCTGACCTTCGTGGCCGGCAGCTCCTTCGGGTGGATGCGATTCCAGATCGCGGCGATCCCACTGGTGGTCCTGGCATCGGGCTACCTCGCCGGCTCGCTGAGCCGCGCCGAGCGCACCGGCGGCCTGGTCCCGCCTGCCGGTGCGGGCCGCCGAGCGGCGTCGGTGGCGGTGGTGGCGGCCCTCGTGCTGTCCCTGCCGGTGGCCTGGCGGGCCCTGGCCAATCCGGAGCTGGCGCGCGAGGAGCACCAGGCCGCCCTGGCCGTGCGCGAGGGGCGCTATCCGATGCTGCGCCAGGCAGCCGCCCAGATCGACGGGATGGGCCTGCCCGAGGGCAGCATCATCACCGACGCCGCCTACACCTTCCCGATCATCCTCTACAGCGACAGGCCCAAGCAGTTCATCATCACCCCGGACCGCGATTTCGATGAGGTGGTCGATGATCCTCCCGCCCACGGGGTGAGCTACGCGCTGGTGGCCGACGAGACCTTCGCCCCGGCGGACTCCGTGCGCCGTCGTCACCCCCACCTGTGGGACGGGGGAGGCAATGCCACGCTCGTGGCGGCGTGGAGCAACAACGAGGGCCGCGAATGGCGGCTCTACCAGTTCAACCCCTGAGCACTCCTTTGAGCACTCCTTGCGGGACCCCCCGCCGGCGGGCGGCGGCGCGCCCCGGCGGGGACCGGCCGTCGACGCGGCGGGCCGTTGCCGATCACACAGTGCCGAGGTGACCCGCGACTCCGACCCGCGGCGAACCGGGACGTTAGACTCATCAGCGTTACCGGCGCAGGGGAGTACTCCCACCAACAGCGGCGTCGTCATCGCGGCGGAGGGTCGCGCGCCAAGCGGCGCGCCGGCCCGTCTCCCGGCGTCGAGGGCCAGTGCCGGCGCGATCAGGGCGCCGGCGCGGCGGGAGGAGACCTTCCGGTACCAGACCCGTACCGGAGGAGAATCACGTGGATGTCCACGCCCTGGGATGGATCGCCCTCGGAGCGATCATCCTGATCATGATCACGATCGACATCGTCGGTCATGTGCGCACCCCGCACGAGCCCACCATGAAGGAGGCCGCCTGGTGGTCAGCGGCCTACATCGCCATGGCTGTCGTCTTCGGAGGCATCGTCCGGGCCGTGTGGGGCAGCGTCTACAGCCAGGAGTACTTCGCCGGATACATCACCGAGAAGGCGCTGAGCGTGGACAACCTCTTCGTCTTCGTCATCATGATCTCCTCCTTCCGGGTGCCGCGGAAGTACCAGCAGGAGGTGCTGCTGGCGGGCATCATCATCGCCCTGGTCCTGCGGCTGGTCTTCATCCTGGCCGGCGCCGCCCTCATCGATAACTTCTCCTGGATCTTCTACATCTTCGGCGCCTGGCTCCTGTGGACTGCCATCGCCCAGGCCCGCGAGGGCGTGGAGGAGCCCGGCGATCACAGCGAGGAGTACGAGCCCAGCGGCTTCGTCCGCTTCATCTCCCGCGTCGTGCCCATCACCGACGGCTTCGTGGGCGGCAAGCTCGTGCACCGCCACGCCGGGCGCACCATGATCACCCCCATGATGCTGTGCATCATCGCCATCGGCACCGCCGACGTCATGTTCGCCGTGGACTCCATCCCCGCCATCTACTCCCTGACCTCCGAGCCCTACCTGGTCTTCGCCGCCAACGCCTTCTCCCTGCTGGGGCTGCGCCAGCTCTACTTCCTCATCGACGGCCTGCTCGACCGCCTGGTCTACCTGCACTACGGGCTGGCCGCGATCCTGGGCTTCATCGGTCTCAAGCTCGTCAACCACGCGCTGCACACCAACGAGGTGTTCTTCATCAACGGGGGCAAGGAGGTGCACCTCGTTCCCGAGCCCTCCATCGGCGTCTCCCTGGGATTCATCGTGGTCACCATCCTCATCACGGTGATCGCCTCCATCGTGAAGTCCCGCGCGGACCGCCGCAGGGCGGAGACCGCCGCCTGAGCGGTCGTTCAGCAGGCGGATGGCCCGGCCCAGCCGCACCGCTACTGTCAGCACTGTGACAGTCAGCAGTGATCAGTCCTCCCGCACGGGCGGAGTCCAGGGCCTGAGCGCGGCCGAGGTCGCCCAGCGCGTCCAGGCCGGTCAGACCAATGAGTACCGGGAGCGGACCTCCCGCAGCGCCGCGCAGATCCTGCGCGCCAATGTCCTGACGATCTTCAACGCGATCCTGGGCGCCGCACTGGTGGTCGTGCTGGTGGTCGGGCATCCGGCGGACGCGCTGTTCGGCTTCGTGCTGCTGCTCAACACCGCCACCGGCACCCTGGCGGAGATCCGCGCCAAGCGCGCCCTGGACCGCCTCGCCGTCCTGGAGGCCCCCCGGGCCGAGGTGGTGCGCGACGGCGCCGAGCAGGAGGTGAGCCTGGGGCAGGTGGTGCTCGACGACGTCGTGCGCCTGCGCGCCGGGCAGCAGGTCCCCGCCGACGGCCAGGTCCTGGAGTCCCAGGGCCTGGAGATCGACGAGTCCATCCTCACCGGCGAGTCGCGGCCCGTGCGCCCCGGCGCGGGGGAGCGGGTCATGTCCGGCACCACCGTCATCGCCGGGACCGGATTGTTCCGCACCACCGCCGTGGGAGCCGACTCCTACGCCCACCGCCTGGCTCGCGAGGCCCGCCGCTACTCCCTGGCCGTCTCCGAGCTCCAGGCGGGCACCAACCGGGTTCTGCACTGGATCTCCTGGGTGATCGTGCCGGTGGCCCTGCTGCTCGTGTGGTCCCAGATGCGCGCCCACGGGGGCTTCGAGACCGCCCTGTCCTCGGGGACATGGCGCATGGCGCTGGTCGCCGGCGTCGCCGGTGTGGTCGGCATGGTTCCCCAGGGCCTGGTGCTGCTCACCAGCGTCAACTTCGCCGCCGCCTCACTGGCCCTGGCCCGCCGCAACGTGCTGGTCCAGGAGCTCCCGGCCGTGGAGGTCCTGGCCAGGGTCGACACCCTGTGCCTGGACAAGACCGGCACCATCACCACCGGCGCCATCACCCTGGAGGACATCACCGCAGCCCAGGGCGGGCCCGCCGACCGGGCCGCCCTCGAGGCCCTGGCGCTGCTCAGTGGCGGCGAGGATCCCAACGCCTCCTCCACGGCGATCGCCCAGGGCCTGGCGCGCCCGGAGTACCTGGGGCAGGCGCTGCCGGCCGCGCAGAGAACCGGCCCCACCGAGGCGGTGCCCTTCTCCTCGCGCCGCAAATGGTCGGCGATCCGCAGCCAGGGAACCACCTGGATCCTGGGCGCCCCCGAGATCGTGCTGGCCGCGGCCCAGGACGGTGCCGGCGCCCTGGAGCGGGTCAGGGAGCATGCCGCCCAGGGCGTGCGCGTGCTCGCCCTGGCCAGATCCTCCCAGCCCTGGGGCCAGGGGCAGGAGGACCCCGACCTGCCCGCAGGACTGGCCCCGGCGGCGCTGATCACCCTGGCCGAGGAGATCCGCCCCGACGCCGCCCAGACCCTGGACTACTTCCGCGGCCAGGGCGTGGAGGCCAAGGTCATCTCCGGCGACAACCCGCAGACCGTGGCCGCTGTGGCCCGCAAGGCCGGCGTGACCGCCCCCGACGGCACAGAGCTGGTCGCCATCGACGCCCGTGAGCTGCCCCCCGGCGCTCAGCACGGCGAGGACTCGCCCGAGGACCTGGAGCGCCTGGCCCAGGCCGTTGAGGGGGCCCAGGTCCTGGGCCGGGTCACGCCCGAGCAGAAGCGCTCCCTGGTGCGGGCGCTGCGCTCCAGGGGGCATGTGGTGGCCATGACCGGCGACGGCGTCAACGACGCCCTGGCCCTCAAGGACGCCGACCTGGGCATCGCCATGGGCAACGGCGCGCCGGCCACCAAGGCCGTGGCCCGCATGGTGCTGATCAACGGGGAGTTCTCCGCCCTGCCCCGCGTGGTGGCCGAGGGCCGGCGCGTCATGGCCAACACCGAGCGCATCGCCTCGCTGTTCCTGGCCAAGACCGTCTACGCCTCGCTGATCGCCGTCGTGGTGGCGGCCACCGCCATCTCCTACCCCTTCCTGCCGCGCCAGCTGACCATCGTCTCCACGCTGACCATCGGCCTTCCCGCCTTCATCCTGGCGCTGGCGCCCAGTGCGCGGCGCTACCGGGCCGGATTCCTGGGCCGAGTCCTGACCCTGGCAGCGCCCGCGGGAGTGGTGGCGGGATGCGCCGTCCTGATCACCCGCGCCTGGCTCTCCCTGAGCGGCGCGCCCGCGGGCCAGGTCTCCACCGGAGCGACCCTGGTCCTGGTGGCCTCGGGCCTGTGGCTGCTGACGCTGACCGCGCGCCCGCTGTTCGGCTGGAGGCTCGGGCTCGTCCTGCTCATGGGCTCCGGGGCCCTGGTCGGGGTGCTGGTGCCCGCCGTGCGGGGCTTCTTCCTCCTGGCCTGGCCCGCCCCCGGGGTGTGGCTGGCGGTTGCGGTGATGGCAGGCGCCGCCGTGGCGGGAATCGAGGCCGTCTACCTCCTGCGCAGGCGGCTGCTCGGCGTGGGGGAGTAAGAGATGGGCTCAGGCGATGGCCACCAGGCGCAGCCATGAGCGACGGGGATGGTGGTCCCAGTCGACCTGGCTGAAGCCCACCTGACGAGCCATGCCTGCCAGGTGGTCGCCGTCGGGGATCGTCATCTCCAGCCTGTCGGCCCAATGGCCGGCATCGCTGCGGGTTGCGTACTCATTGGCGATGAGCAGGCGTCCGCCGGGAGGCAGGACCCTGCGGATCTCCGCCATCCCGGCGGCGATGTCCGGCCAGAAGTAGGTGGTCTCGAAGGCGGTGACCGCGTCGAAGAACCCGTCGCGGAAGGGAAGATCCTCCACAGAGGCCTCAACAACTCTCAGGCGGCCACTGGCTGCGGCGGCGCGGTTGGCCCTCAACGCGGTGTCCACGGCTGCGGGGGAGTGATCGACCCCAGCCACCTCCCTTCTGGTCTCACGCAGGATCCGCTTGATCGCCGCGCCCCCGCCACAGCCCACATCAAGGACACGATCGGAGGGACGAAGCACCAGGCGCTTGAGTCCCCACGCGTGCAAGGGCTGGTGGCCCTGGTTCATGGCGGTGAGGAGCAGCCGGCCGATGAGACTGGAGGAGGGCCTGGAGAACTGCGAGTGCGCGGGGGCCTTGGGCAAAGCGGGCGACATGGCGGGTTCCATGCCACCAGGCTTCCATCGCGCGAATAGGCCGAGCAAGGACTGTCAGCAAAATATGGTCGATAGGCAGCATCCGGTTGGACGATGCCCGGGGCGGTGGCTCAGGCCAGGACGCCGATGACGGGATTCCACTGACGAGGGGTGCGCGTGGCGATGAAGCCCGCCTGCTGGAAGGGGTCATCCTCCAGCAGCGCCAGGGCATCGGCCTCGTCCTCGGCGCGCACCACGATGAGCGCGTCATGCGTGCCCACATAGGGGCCGGCGGCCAGCAGCCGGCCCTCGTTTGCCAGGGACTGGTTGAAGGCCCGATGCGCGGGTCGCAGCTCGGCCATCTCCTCATCACGGTCGGTGACGTAGGCGTACTCAACGGCGTAGATCGTGCTCATGGCACCAGGCTAGAGGCGGGCACGCCCTGCGGAGGGGATTTCGGGCGCCGGGCGGGCGGGCCTGTGAGACGTGTCGAACACGTGTGCGAAGCGCTATGGCGCATAGACTCCTTTCCCGTGAATGACTCTCTCATCGTCCGTGGAGCCCGCGAGCACAATCTCAAGGGCGTGGATCTGGACCTGCCCCGCAACCGGATGATCGTCTTCACCGGCTTGTCCGGATCGGGAAAGTCCTCACTGGCCTTCGACACGATCTTCGCCGAGGGGCAGCGCCGCTACGTCGAGTCCCTGTCCTCCTACGCCCGCCAGTTCCTGGGCCAGATGGACAAGCCCGACGTCGAGCTCATCGAGGGCCTGAGCCCGGCGGTGTCCATCGATCAGAAGTCCACCTCCCGCAACCCCCGCTCCACCGTGGGCACGGTCACCGAGGTCTACGACTACCTGCGCCTCCTCTACGCCCGAGCCGGCATCCAGCACTGCCCCACCTGCGATGCCGTCATCTCCTCCCAGACCCCCCAGCAGATCGTCGACCAGGTCCGCTCCCTGCCCGAGGGCACGCGCTTCCAGGTCCTGGCACCGGTGGTGCGCGGGCGCAAGGGCGAGTACCTCGAGCTCTTCGAGGAGCTGCGAGGGCGCGGCTTCAACCGTGTGCGCGTCGACGGCCAGACCCGCCGCCTGGATGAGGACATCGTCCTGAACAAGAAGCTCAAGCATGACATCGAGGTCATCGTCGACCGCCTCGTTGTGCGCGAGGGCATGCGCCAGCGCCTGACCGACTCCGTTGAGACCGCCCTGGCACTGGCCGAGGGCCTGCTCATCATCGAGCAGGTCGACCTCGATGCCCAGGATCCGGCCCGCGAGCAGCGCTACTCCGAGAAGCGCGCCTGCCCCAATGAGCACCCCCTCCAGCTCGATGAGATGGAGCCGCGCACCTTCTCCTTCAACGCCCCCTACGGCGCCTGCCCCGAGTGCACCGGGATCGGCACGCGCCTGGAGGTCGACCCCGATCTGGTGGTCCCCGATGAGGAGCTCACCCTGGCCCAGGGCGCCATCGCTCCGTGGACCGGGCATCAGAAGTACTTCACCCGCCAGCTCGCTGCCCTGGGAGAAGAGCTGTCCTTCGACGTCGACACCCCCTGGCGGGCGCTGCCCCAGCGGGCCAGGGAGGCGATCCTGCGGGGCAAGGACTACGAGGTCAAGGTCCGCTACCGCAACCGCTGGGGCCGGGAGCGCATCTACTCCTCGGGCTTCGAGGGCGTTTTGGACTACGTCATGCGCAAGCACGACGAGACCGAGTCGGACTGGTCGCGCGAGCGCTACCAGGGCTACATGCGCGAGGTGCCCTGCCCCGCCTGCCAGGGCACCCGCCTCAAGCCCGAGGTGCTGGCCGTGCGCGTGGGGGAGCGCTCCATCGCCGAGCTCTGCGAGCTGCCCATCAGCGAGGCCCGGGACCTCCTGGCGGGCCTGGACCTGTCAGGACAGGCCAAGCAGATCGCCGGCAGCGTGCTCACCGAGATCAATGCCCGCCTGGGCTTCCTGGTGGATGTGGGCCTGGACTACCTGAGCCTGGCCCGCGGGGCCGCGACCCTCTCGGGCGGGGAGGCCCAGCGCATCCGCCTGGCCACCCAGATCGGCTCGGGCCTGGTGGGCGTCCTCTACGTCCTGGACGAGCCCAGCATCGGCCTGCACCAGCGGGACAACGCCCGCCTCATCGAGACCCTGGCTCGACTGCGGGACCTGGGCAACACCCTCATCGTCGTCGAGCACGATGAGGACACCATCCGCTCGGCGGACTGGATCGTGGACATCGGCCCCGGCGCAGGGGAGCTCGGGGGACGGGTGGTGCACAGCGGCACCTTCGCCGGTCTGCTGGAGGCCGAGGACTCCATGACCGGCGACTACCTGGCGGGGCGCCGCAGCATCGAGGTCCCCGCGGTGCGTCGCAAGAGGACCAAGGGCCGGGAGGTCACCGTGGTGGGGGCGCGGGAGAACAACCTCAAGGATGTGACAGTGACCTTCCCCCTGGGCGTGTTCACCGCTGTCACCGGCGTCTCCGGCTCGGGCAAGTCCTCCCTGGTCAACTCGATCCTCTACCAGGTGCTGGCCAACCGCCTCAACCGGGCCCGGGGCGTGCCCGGGCGCCACAAGACCGTGCGCGGCGTGGAGAACCTGGACAAGGTGGTGCACGTCGACCAGTCCCCGATCGGCCGCACGCCCCGCTCCAACCCCGCCACCTACACGGGGGTGTGGGATCACATCCGCAAGATCTTCGCCGCTGTCCCCGAGTCCAAGGTCCGCGGCTACGGCCCCGGGCGCTTCTCCTTCAATGTCAAGGGAGGGCGCTGCGAGTCCTGCAAGGGCGACGGAACGCTGAAGATCGAGATGAACTTCCTGCCCGACGTCTATGTGCCCTGCGAGGTCTGCGATGGCGCCCGCTACAACCGTGAGACTCTGGAGATCCGCTACAAGGACAAGACGGTCGCCGATGTCCTGGACATGACGATTCATCAGGCCGCCGAGTTCTTCTCCGCCTCCTCGGCGATCTCGCGGCACCTGAGCACCCTGGTGGAGGTGGGGCTGGGCTACGTGCGCCTGGGGCAGTCGGCCACAACCCTGTCCGGGGGTGAGGCCCAGCGCGTCAAGCTCGCCACCGAGCTGCAGCGCCGGGCCACCGGCCGGACCATCTACGTCCTGGACGAGCCGACGACGGGCCTGCACTTCGAGGACATCCGCAAGCTGCTGGCCGTCCTCCAGGGCCTGGTGGACAAGGGCAATTCGGTGGTTGTCATCGAGCACAACCTCGATGTCATCGCCAACGCCGATTGGGTGATCGACATGGGCCCCGAGGGCGGCAAGGGCGGGGGAGGCGTGGTGGTGGCAGGCACCCCGGAGAAGGTGGCGGCCACACCGGAGTCCCACACCGGCCGCTTCCTCGCCCAGGTCTTCGAGGGCCTGCGCCGGTAGAGGAGGCCTCGGGCCGCTCACCGCTGGGAGGCTAGCCCATGGCCGGAGGCCTGCCCGGGGGAGGCTGCGGCCAGGTGTATGCGGTGGGAGGCTGTGCGCCCGGTGGTACCGGGCCGCCTGGGCCCTGCGGCCCGGCGGGGTTGACTCCCCACCCGCCCGCGGGCACGGGCGCCGGACCACCGATCTCCTTGGAGTAGCGGCTGTAGATGAGGGACAGGACGAAGCAGATCGCGCCGGCCATGGCCAGGGACAGCACCCTGCCCATCGAGCTCTGGGATCCCATGTCCACCACGGCGAGCTTGAGCACGGCCACGAGCACCAGGACCAGCCCGTAGTGCCGCAGGGGCGTCAGGCGCTGGCGGAAGCCGACGACGATGCACGCCGCCCCGATGAGCAGGAGAACCACGGAGGTCACCACGGAGCCGGGGCCCGTCTGGGTCAGCGTCATCACCGAGCCCAGCACGAGGATTGAGCTGCTCATCGCGATGATCAGTGAGGTGCCGGGGCGGCGCGCCCAGGGCGCCAGCATCCAGGAGCCGCAGCCTCCCAGAGCCGCGACCACCAGGACCACGGCAGCCTTCCAGACCAGGAGAGGCTGCAGCGGGGCGATCAGCAGCAGGAGCATGCCCGTGGCCTTGAGCAGCAGGGCGCTGAGCACCGCGCCGCCAGTGGGACCGGTGCCGGTCAGGGGGCGCCCGGCCGCATCGATGCCGTAGCGCCTGCCCACCAGTCGCGCCCCCAGGACCTGCAGCAGTGTCGCCCCGGGGGAGAACAGACCCAGCAGCGCCAGGCTCACGAGCAGGACCCCGGGCAGGATCTGGGCCAGGCCGAAGGCGTGATTGGAGGCATCGATCATGAGCAGCACGGCCAGGGGGATGAGGGCGACCATGTTGACGGCGGTGATGATCACCGCTGCGCGCAGGGCGCTTGCCAGGCTCTTGCCGACGGCGGCCGGGGAGGGGTGCCGCGCCGCACCCTCCAGGGAGGCGCTGAGCAGGACGGCCAGCAGGATGGACAGGATCGTCAGCCAAGCGGCCGAGCGCCCCTCGAAAAGGAGGAAGACGGCTCCGAAGCCCAGGATGGGGATGACGAGGTGGGCCTCGGCGCACTGGAGCCGGAGCGCCGGCATCAGGCACAGGGCCACGGCGAGCAGGAGGAGGGGGTAGAGGAGCGGCTCGCCCACGGCCAGCACGACGGCTCCTCCCAGCGCGGGCGCCACGACCTGCTGAGCGATGGCCAGGGCGCGGCGCCACTGCTCGGGGGCGGGGAGCGTGGTCAGGGCCACGGAGACGGCCACGAGCATGACCAGGATGGCGATGGCCACGAGGAGTCCGGCCCAGGCCTCCTCCTGGTGGTCTGCGCGCAGGGCCGTGATGAGCATGGTGTCGATGGCGAGGAGGAACAGGCCCGTGGCCAGCCAGTCCCATCCGGTCAGTGCGCGCCTGCCGATCCGCCACAGGCACAGGCCGGAGTGGAGGACCTGTGCGATGAGCAGTGCGCTGAGCGTCAGGAGGATCGCGATGCTCATGCCCACGGAGGCATCCAGCATGTGCCGCGCGGGGGCGAGGGCCAGCGCGGCGAGGGTGGCGACGATGGAGGTCAGCGGGTACCAGGCGGCCTGGCGCGTCTCGGGGGCACCGCGTGCCAGGATCGCGCCGCTCAGAGCGAGGACAAGGGCGTAGGCCAGGACGAGCAGCCAGATGACGACTGCCTGCTGCGGCTGCCGAGAGGCCTCGGCCCCGGCGAACATGATGGTCACCAGTGCTCCGATGGTGGAGACGACGGCGGTGAACAGCACACGGGTCAGGCGCGAGACGATGAGGAGGAGGACGCCCCAGATGGCCATGAGAAGCATGGCCAGTGGCGCGGAGACCCCGGGCAGGAGCAGGGCGGCGCCGATGACGGCGACGAATCCCAGCCCACCGCCGGTGCCGGTCAGGGTGCCGGCGGCGACGCGCTGCCCCGGCCGGGTGATGGACAGGGCCAACCCCACGGCCGTCAGGCTTCCCGCGAGCAGGGCCAGGCCCCCGATCTTGAGCAGATCGGGGATGGAGTCCCAGACCAGGGCGATCAGGCTCACCGCGGCGGCGATGACCAGGAGGGCCGCGGCGCCTGACAGGAGGAACATGCCGAGCTTGCCCTCCTGAATGATGCGCTCGAGCCATGGCCAGGCGGGCTTGGGAGCAGCGGCGGTAGCGCCAGCGCCGACGCCGGGGCCCGTCGGAGGGGCGCCTGGCATGGGAGGCCTGCCGACAGGCCACTGGGGCGGCACGGGGCCGCCGGGTGGTGCCAAGCGCTGGTCGGGGCGCATCGGCTGGTAGTGGTAGGCAGCGGGCCAGCCCGGTGCGAAGCCTGGGTGGGGATGTTGAAGGGGTGGATGGGCGAGGCCGGCAGGAGGTACGGGCAGCG
This sequence comes from Actinomyces slackii, assembly GCF_900637295.1. Lineage (NCBI taxonomy): Bacteria > Bacillati > Actinomycetota > Actinomycetes > Actinomycetales > Actinomycetaceae > Actinomyces > Actinomyces slackii. The sequence continues at coordinate 2,139,390 of NZ_LR134363.1, forward strand.
CCCGGCCCGCCGGTGGGATCGAGGGCGGGGCGAAGGCCGCGGCGGGCTGGGTGGGCGCTGAGGGCTGATCCGCCTTGATGGGCTCGGCGGGCTTGGCGGGGTCGGTGGCCGACTCGGCTGCTTCGGAGGGCGAGACTCGCCCGTACTGTTGTCCAGCCGCGCTCGTCGCCGAGGAGGCGGCATGGGGATCTGGAGCAAAGGGGCTGTCAGCGTCGTCGGGGTTGTCGGGGTCGTCGGCGTCGTCGGGGACGATGCCGTAGGACGGGGCGGGTTGGTGGGGCGTGCTGAGCTCCCCTTGGGATGCCGATGCCTCATTGGTTGTCTCAGTGGTTGTCTCAGCGGTTGTCTCAACGATGGCCGAGGGGCCGCTGTGGGGAGGCATCAGGGCGGCGTGCCTGGCGAGCCAGTCGATCTTGCGCTCAAGGAGGTCCAGGCGCTGCATGATCTGGTCCGTGGTGGGCCCTGATGGGAACGGCGATGACATGTGCTCCTCCTTGCGCCTTCGGCAGCACGAACAGCGTAGGCGCTCGCCGCACCGGTGACCACGGGGAGTGCCCACCAGTGGATGACGAGAAGCGGACGTGATCACGCTCCTATCGAACAATTTCGCACATTAGCAGACGTGATCGCTCATTCTGAGGTAGTCTGCTGCCATGAGCGAGACCGGACTCACCCAGGCTGTCAGGAAGATGCGCGACGCGGGCGTTGCCGAGCAGGCGATCGACGTCTTCTCCCACTACTACCGTGAGCTGGAGGAGGGGGCCACCGGCCTCATCCCCGAGGAGACCATTGAGCCGCTGACCAGCATCGACTCCATCGACGATGTCGAGATCAGTGAGAGTGATGCGCGCGAGGCCCTCAGGCGCACCGCCATCATCAAGCTCAACGGCGGCCTGGGCACCTCGATGGGCCTGGATCAGGCCAAGTCGCTCCTGCCCGTGCGCGAGGGCAAGACCTTCCTGGATCTCATCGTCGATCAGGTGAGGGCCGCCCGTCAGCGCTACGGGGCCACCCTCCCCCTCATCCTCATGAACTCCTTCCGCACCAGGCAGGACTCCCTGGCCGCTCTCGAGGCCCACCCGGATATTCGCGTCGAGGGCCTGCCGCTGGATTTCCTGCAGAATCGCGAGCCCAAGCTGCGCGCCGATGACCTGACCCCGGTGACCTGGGAGGCCGATCCCGATCTGGAGTGGTGCCCGCCGGGGCATGGCGACATCTACACGGCACTGGTCGCCTCCGGCGTTCTCGACGCCCTGCTGGACAAGGGCTATCGCTATGCGATGACCTCGAACTCGGACAACCTGGGCGCGGCTCCCTCGGCGCGCATCGCGGGGTGGTTCGCGGCCTCAGGCGCCCCCTACGCCCCGGAGATGTGCCGGCGCACCCCGGCCGATGTCAAGGGCGGGCACCTCGCCGTGCGCAAGAGTGATGGGCGCATCATCCTGCGGGATACGGCTCAGACCCCCGCGGACCAGATGCACTACTTCACCGACCAGTTCCGCCACCCCTTCTTCCACACCAACAACCTCTGGTTCGATCTGGAGGTCCTGCGTGACACGCTGGCGGAGCGCCGGGGCATTCTGGGGCTGCCGCTGATCAAGAACAGCAAGACCGTGGATCCCTCCGATCCCGCCTCTCCCGCCGTCATCCAACTGGAGACCGCGATGGGGGCGGCCGTGGAGGCCTTCGAGGGGGCGACGGCGGTGGAGGTCCCCCGCAGCCGCTTCCTACCGGTCAAGACCACCAATGATCTGCTGCTGCTGCGCTCGGATGTCTACGAGGTCGATGAGGATGGACTGCTGGTCCAGACCGTGGAGGAGGCCTGCACCGTCAGCCTCGACCCGGCGCACTACAAGACCATCAGGGATTTCGAGAAGCGCTTCCCCGTCGGGGCGCCCTCGTTGCGCGGGGCGCGCTCGCTGAGCGTCACCGGCGATTGGACGTTCGGTGCCAGCGTGGTCGCGACTGGCGAGGCCTGCGTGAGTGCCCAAGGCGCGCCTGGCCGGATTGACGACGGCGCCAGGATCTGAGGGGCACGCAGCGGCGCACGGGCAGAATGCTCCGGGAAGCCGGGCCGCAGGCCGGGGCCAGTCGGATTCCGACGGCCTCGGCCTCACGACTCCCTGATGCGCCAAGGGGCTCGGGGATGGGAAGCGGCGGAGGGTTGGCGATGACCTCGAGGATCCTGATCTCCTCCTGGGTCTCGGCTCTGAGCTCGTCGAGGATGGCGATGAGTTCTTCGAAGGCCTCCATGCCTGTGCTCCTATCCGAATCATGGGTGTGGCGAGGACTCCTGGCTGCGGGTGCGGCAGTGCGGATGAGCACCATGGTGAGGGGTCGACGCTGGGATGAGGACTGCTGAGGGATGGGGAGAGGTTCCCCTCCCCGGAACAATGGGCACCAGGTGCCCGCGGTCATGTGCCTGGCCGGGTTGGGGCAGAGCCACCGCTGTGCCCTTCCCCATCCGCGGCCGTCACGAGCATACCCAAGGATGCCGGGCGAGGCGGGCTGGGAGGATCGATTGATGAGACCAGATCAGGCTGATTTTCAGCGCCAACTCACAGCAAGACGCGTAACCGACAGCCTCCTGATAAATATCTGAAAGTTCGGTGGAGTCGGCCTTCGTGCAACCGGGGAGGGTGCCCGGGATCGGGGATCGTGGGGGCCGCCCGAGCCTCGCCGCGATGTGAGGGTCTGGAGGCCCGGCGGCGTCGGCGGTCTGCGAACCCCGCCACGGGCCGCTGTTGCTGGTGTATAACGGATCGCAGGCGTCGGCGGGTGAGTTCCCGGCTCCGTCGGTGGGCATCCGCCCTGTGCGCTCGGGCCCGCCTCGCAGGACTCATTGGACGGCCGGTCGGCCGCGCCTGGACGCATCCGTGCAGGAGCGCGAGATAGAAGGACGTACCATGCACCACCACCCGGTTCCCGGGCAGCACATACCCCGCGACCAGGCACTCCCTGGTGCGGGGTACTACCACTGGGCCCCGACGGCGCGGCCCCCGGCAGTCGTGATGCATCCCTATGGCCCACAGCCCGGCCCTCGGCGGGGCCGGCGGGGTGGGAGGCGCGGTCGGCGCCTCTGGATCCTCATCACCGTGGTGGTCGTCGTGGCGCTCGTGTACGTGGCTGTCGTGCTGAAGCCCAGGCTGGGTGACCTGCACTGGAAGGACATCACCTTTGCCCAGGTCGGCGAGTGCGTGTCCGACCCATCGCGCGGCACGGGCAAGGTTGTCGGCTGCGGCAACAAGCGGGCGCAGTACCGCATTCTCGCACTGGCCAGGAGCAGCGCCGACTGCGTGACCGTCGCCGGCGCGGAGTCGATCTACTATGAGAATGGCTTCGTGGCGTGCATGGCGCTGGTGTCCTCTGATCGTGCCAAGGAGATCAACACCATCGCGGCCGGTGACTGCGTCACTCTGACCGAAGGGACGCCTCGGGGCTCGGCCGCCTCCGCCTCGCCCGGCGCCCAGGAGCGCACGGCGGAGCGCTCGCTGTGCGAATCGGGGGCCTACCCGGTCCTGGCCGTCGCCCAGGGCAAGCCCTCCGGGTTGATCGCGGACTCACGTGCCCCGGGCCGCGAGGTGTGCACCGGGGTAGAGGAGTCCGTTACCTGGGTCTACAGCTGGAATCTGGAGCGGATCATCCCGCCCGACGGCGATCGCGGCTCGATCGAGTCCCTCCGCGTGACCTCGGCTGAGGATGCGAACATCTTCGATTTCTCCCTGTGCCTGGGGAGTCCGATCATGTGAGTGGCGGGCCGCCAGTCCGACGCCGTTCTGCTGCGCCAGTGGGAGTTGTCCACGATGTCCTATGGCGCTGAGGCATCCCGGGCGACTCGGCGCATCTGCGGCGCTTCAGTGGCCGGTAGAGGAGACGTGGTGGCATTGCCCTGCCCGGATTGAGCTCCCCATTGCTAACCCTGCCCCGGGCAGCCATCACTGGTGTATAACGGATTGCATGCGTCGGCGGGTGAGTTCCCGGCTCCGTCGATGCACCTCAGCGCGGGAGCGCGAGTCAGGAGGACATGTCATGCACCACCACCCGGCTCCCGGGCCGTACGGGCCCCATAACCAGGCGCTCCCTGGTGCGGGGTACTACCACTGGACTCCTGCGGCACAGCCGCCGGGCACGGCGATGCCTCCCTATGGTCCGCAGTCCGGCCCGCGGCAGGGCGGGAGGAGCAGTAAGCGCCTCAACCTGATCATCATCGCCGTGGCGATCATCGTGGTTCTCCTGTGCGCGGCTGTCATGCTGAAGCCCGCGTTGGAGGATCTTGGCCGGAAGGACATCACCTCTGCCCAGGTCGGCGAATGCGTGACCGATCCGTCGCAAGGCTCCGGCAAGGTGATCGACTGCGGCAACGAGCGGGCGAAGTATCGGATCGTCGACCTAGCTGAAGATAGCCCCGAATGTGTCAAGGTTGCCGGCGCGGAGTCGATCTATTACGAGAATGGCTTCGTGGCGTGCATGGCGTTGGCCTCCTCTGATCTCGCCAAGGAGATCAATACCATCGCAGCCGGTGATTGCGTCACCCTGACCGAAGGACAGCCTCGGGGCTCGGCCGCCGCCTCCGCCTCGCCCGGCGCCCAGGAGATCACGGCGGAGCGCTCGCCGTGCGAATCGGGAGCCTTTCCGGTCCTGGCTGTCGCCGAAGGCACGGTCCCCACCCTGCTCTCGGACTCAGACCTCCCGGGTGCCGAGGTGTGCACCGGGGTGGAGGAGCCGATCGACTCGGTCTACAGCTGGCGCCTGGAGCGGATCATCCCTCCCGACGGCGACCGCAACCCGATTGAGTCTCTCCGTGTGACTATGGCCAAGGACACGAATAGGTTCGACTTCTCCCTGTGCCTGGGGGACCCGGTCCCGTGAGCGGCGGGTTCGGCCTCGCGACCTGCTGTTGACAAGACAGTTGATCAGAGCCGCCCTGGTGCGAGCAGGTCTGGTTGTCTGGGGCTTGGCTCCAGGAGGTCTGGGTCGAGGACGTTTGGGTCTTGACGTTGGTGGGGGTGGTTTGGGTAGTGTTGGTGTTGGTCTCGAGGGTGAGGCCCGTGCTGGTTCGGATCGCATGGAGGGTGGCCGCTCATGGGTGTGCGGGTTGCTGGGTCGGTTGTTGGTGCGCGTGCTGGGCGCTCTGGCGAGCGTGGTGCTGGTCGGGCTGGCCTGCTGGGGCTGGTTGGCGCTGTGGCCGTGGCTGCCTTGGTGCTGGTGGTGGCGGGGTGCTCGGGTGGGGCCTCGCATGCGGAGATGATGGCCAGTCAGCAGGCGACGTGGGATGCGCAGCGGTCTGCGGCGGCCAGTGCCAGTGCGAGTGCTGCGGCCAGTGCTTCGGCGGTGGTCAGTGCCAGTGCTGCTGCTGAGGGGCTGAGTGTGGAGGAGTGGGGGCTTAAGCAGGAGGCTTTGGCCACTGCGGCGCCGGTGATGCCCGAGTTGGCGACTTACAACACTCCCGAGGGCCGAGGCGCCGCCGCCGAGTACTTCATCTCGCTTTACCCGTACGTGTATTCGACTGGTGATCTCACCGAGTGGAAAGCCATGAGTGAAGAAGGCTGCGAATTCTGCCAATCTGTCATTGACAATGTGACGGCTCTTCATGATTCGGGCGGCTGGATGGACCCTTGGGAGTTTTCCGTTACCGACTCGACGATCTATGTTCAGAATGAGGGCTACGATTATGCGGCCGTGGATGTGACGATCAGTCAGGGTGAGGCCAGTAAGCATGACGGTAAAGGTGGGAAGACCGCCTATGATGCCAGCCCTGAGGACAAGATCAAACTAGCGCTCCGGTGGAATGGAAATCGCTGGATCGTACGGGAGGGGCAGCATCTGTGAGAGCTAAGAAAGGTGCGCCTGCGAGTATTGCGCAGCCAACTGTGACGGCCTTCGTGGCGCTTTGCATCTTGATGGCACTAAATCACGTTCTCAGCACCGCGAAAGCAGATGGAGAGACCGTGTTCGGTGGCGAAGGCGCTGGAGACTCCGTTATTGTCACTGGTGAGGAGTCGGTGGTGTATGAGGAGCCTGCTGCTTCGGCTCCGTCGGCTGAGTCGGGTTCTGGGCCTTCGGATGGGGGTGGGGCTGTGGTGGTGGAGACTCAGCAGTCCTCCTGTGATGACAGGGGCGCGGGTGCTGATGTGTGCAGGCTTGGTGAGCTGCTGGCCCGTGCCACCGGCCCGGCCCCTGCCCCGGCCCCGGCCCCGGCTGCCCCGGGTGGGGGTGGGCGCGTGGTGGTCAGTGTTCATGATCTGGCGGCCCTGTCCCTGAGCGGGTCGGGCATCACTCGTCAGCCCCCGGGGCCCCAGGTGCTGTCGACCAAGCCCTTCATCGTCTACACCAGTTCCGCGACCCGCACCTATACCGCCCAGATCCTGGGTCGGGCGGTGACCATTGAGACCACGCCGATCTCCTACCTGTGGGACTTCGGCGACGGGGTGTACTTGTCGACCACTGATCCGGGGGCGGCCTGGCCCGATCACACCGTGTGGCATGACTACACCACCACGCATACCCAGATCCACACCACGCTGACCACGACCTGGAGGGCCCGCTACCAGCCCGCCGGGACCAGCGCCTGGCGCCCCATCCCCGGGACCCTGACCACCACCGAGACCACCACCGCCTACGACGTGGTGCGCACCATCACCTACCTCACCGACGACGCCGAAGAAGAGCAAAACCACTGAGATATTCTCGCTGAGAATCGTCCAGAGGCTTGATAGGGGGCGCATGGAAGCGCGAATCATCCCATCACGACGCATTCAGGGATTGTGTGAAGACCTCGCCCCTGTTCTCAGGATGCATCGTCATCGTTCCCGCGGGGCGGCGAGGGTCGATCAGGATTCCGTATGATCGCGAATCCGCAGCGGCTCGAGACCGGGATGGCTGCGAAGGCCATCAAGGCCATGGGCGTGCCATGTCACCATGGGTGCGGCGATGACAGCCGCAGGCCCCGTTAAGCGCAGAGGCGAGGTGTCCGGAAACTCCAGGAAGAGCGCGTCCGCCTCCAGGTGAGGGTAGAGGACGATCACTCCGGTGAGGCAGAAGGGCAGCCCCCACGCCCGCTCGGTCAGCGACCGATGAGGATGCGCACGCGCCCGTCAAGATCGGCTCGGCGAGCTGTGACACCGTAGACCGCCTCGATCGCCGCAGCGGTCAGCACCTGACCCGGCGGGCCATCGGCGACGACCCGGCCAGCGTCCATGAGCACGATCCGATCGCAATAGGCTGCGGCCAGATCGAGGTCGTGGAGCGCGACGACAGTGGTGCGCGACGAGGCGGACAGGCGCTCCAGTAGATCATGCTGATACCGCAGGTCGAGATGGTTCGTGGGCTCATCGAGGATGACCGTGCGCGTGCCTTGGGCGAAGGTTCGGGCCAGGAACACCCGCCTGCGCTCACCCCCGGACATCTGCTGAAGACTGCGGTCCAGCAGGCCGCCCAGATCCCAGGAGTCGGCCAGATCCTCGACCGCTCGATGGTCGTGCGCCCGGTAGGGGCGCCAGTCGCTCATCGTCGCTGTATGGGCCAGCAGCAGAACCTCTCGAGCTGTGAAGGGAAGATCGGTGTGCTCCTCCTGAGCCATGCAGGCCACCAGCAGGGCGCGCTCCCTGTCCCTGATGCTGCGCAGGTCCCGGCCCTCGAGCAGGGCTTGCCCCCGGGTCGGGTGCGTGATGCCCGCCAGGATGCGCAGCAGGCTCGTCTTGCCCGACCCGTTGGGTCCCACCACGGCAACCGTCTCGCCCGACTCAACACGCAGGCTCACGCCAGCCAGCGCATCGGCATGACGATGGGTGAGGTGGACGTCGTCGGCCTCCAGGGCGCTGGCTCTCGAGCCGGCTCGCGCCAGGGCCGCGGTCTTGGGGCAATCCCCGCGCCCATGCGAGGACGGCGGTGCGAGGGACGTGCCATCCGCGTCGGGCTTCACTTCCGGGTCGCCTCAACGAGCTGCTCCATGCCGGCGATGCCCGAAGGGCTTGGTGCCGAGGCGCTTGCGGGCAGCAGCACGAGGTGGTTCTGGCTGACAGCGGTCAGTGAGTCGACGCCGGGAGATGCGAGGAACTTCTGCCTGGCTTCCTCCTCGCTCTCCCCGTACAGGCCATAGCTGAGGATGATCCAATCGGGCTGCTGCGACAACAGGCTCTCCACCGAGATCGTGAGATAGGCGTCCATGCTCGCGGCGTAGGCATTGGTCAGTCCGGCGTCCTGCAGCGAGGAGTTCGCCAGGCCCTGCCCGCCGTAGGCGGACAGCGGGTCCTGTGAGGAGAAGTAGTAGACCCAGGCGGCCGTGCTGCCGGCCTTGTCCTGCCTGGCCTGCGCGATGCGCTCATCAAGGCTCGCGGCGGCGGCATCAGCAGTGAAGGACGTGGACAGGACGGTTCCGAGTCGGCGCAGATCGTCGGTGACGGTTGTCAGCGTCACGCCGGAGCCCGACTGCGAGGTGCTGTCATGCCCGCACTCGCCCTGGACGGTCAGCACGGTGATGCCGGCCTGGCGCAACTGGTCGATATCGGCGTTGAACAGGCCGTATCCCAGGACGAGGTCCGGCTCGGCGGCCAGGATCTCCTCAGTCGTGGGATCCGACGGGTTGGTGATGAGATCGTCGGACGGAGGGTTCTTCAGCGTCTCCGGCAGGGGAGCGCCGAACTCGCCGGTGCGGGCCGTGATGCGGTCGGCCGCTCCTGCGGCGTCGAGCATCTCGACGGCGGCCGTGCCCACCGTCAGGATGCGCTTGGGCTCGGCGTCGATGGTGACCGTGCTCCCGCAGTCCTCGACGGTGACGGGGTAGGCGCCCTGCGAGGAGGCGTCGGAGTCCTTGACCGCCGAGCAGCCCATCAGGCCGAGGCCCACAAGGATCGCGGTGAGCGCCGCAGTCGGGCGGATAGAGCGCAGCATGAGAGGGGAGGGCATTGATTCTCCTAGCGTGGTGTCGTGAACTGATGTGGTGAAGGCGGTGATGCCGCTCTGAGTCGCGTGGTGGCACTGGTCGTGGATCCGCTCATATGACCGCCGTGGCGGTCAGCGCGGTCAGCGCGGTCAGGCGGGGAGAAGAGTCGGCATGTGCGGGTCACCTGGGGCTCCTGTGCCGCAGCATGACCATGAGCAGCGGTGTGCCCACCAGGGCGGTGAGGATTCCCAGGGGGATCTCCCGGGGCGCGAGAACGGTGCGGGCCAGGGCATCGGCGCCGGTGAGGACCAGGGCGCCCAGCAGCGCACTGGTGGGCAGGAGCAGGCGATGCGTGGCGCCCACCAGGAGCCGGGCAAGATGGGGGACCACGAGGCCGATGAAGCCGATGGTTCCGGCCACGGCGACGGCGATGGCCACGGCCAGTGCCGCCACGACCGCTGTGGATCGACGCAGTCGCTCCGGGTCGATCCCCATGGATCGGGCGACGTCGTCGCCCAAGCCGACGGCATCGAGGCGCCGAGCGCGCAGGGTGAGGAAGCCGACGGCCAGGAGGGCGGCCCCTGCCAGGGGCGGGACCTCGGACCATGAGGCGCGCCCCAGGGATCCCAGCATCCAGAAGGTCACTGCGCGCACGGCGTCGCGACTGTCCGACAGGACAACGACCAGATTCGTGGCCGCGGACAGGAAGTAGCCGACGGCGAGCCCGGCGAGGATGAGGCGCGAGCCGGACGTCCGGTGGTGCCTGGCGCCCACGAGGACGAGGACCAGTCCCAGGGCGCTGATCGCTCCGACGAAGGCGCCTGCGGTCACTGCCAGGGTGCTCATCGGGGTGGCGGCCGTGCCGATGGCGGCGCCGAGCGTGCTGGCAAGACCCCCGGCGATGACCAGGGCGGCGCCGAGAGATGCCCCGGAGGAGATGCCCAGCAGGTAGGGGTCGGCCAGGACGTTGCGCACCACGGCCTGGAGTGCGGCTCCGGAGCAGGCCAGAACGGCGCCCACGCACAGTCCGGTGAGGACCCGGGGCAGGCGCAGTTGCCACACGACGGTCTCCAGGGTCGAGGACGGCGCGGCTGTGGTCTCGCGGCTGAGGAGGGCCGTCACGACCTCCATGGGTGAGGCATGGACCTGGCCGATCCCCACCGACACGAGGGCGATGAGGGGAAGCGCGGCCGCCAGGACGGCCATCACCAGCAGCGGGCGGCAGGCGCGCTGGCGGCGCCGAGGGGGCCGGAGGAGGCCGCCAGGCCGGTAGCGCGGGTTCAGGGGAGGGGCGACAGGCATGTGCGTATGGTAATCATTCTCGTTAAGGTGCGGTTCGAGATCGCTGCGGCACGCCTCTTAGGGCTGACCGAAGCGTTCCCCGACACCCCGAGGCAGGGAAGCGATCCGACCAAAGGATGGACATGCAGCACATGCGCCTCATGCGACTGTGGGCCGGCCATGGAGCCCTTCTCGTGGCATTGACCGCGGTAGGGGTCGCGGTGGCCGCGGCGTGGACCGGCCAGGCGCTCTTGAGCTCGCGGATCTTCGCGATGCTCATCTCCCAGGCGCCGCTGTCCGACCCTGCACTGGCCCCCAGCGTCCTCGCCCTGGTGGCCGTGCTCCTCATCAGGCCACTGCTGGTGATGGTCCGTCAACTCCTGGCCCACCATGCCATGACCCGGGTCAAGGCCTCGCTGCGGTCCCGGGCGCTGACCGCCTTCATCCGCCGCAGCGCGCTCGATCCTGCCGCTGGTCGCACGGGGCACGATCACGCCGCCGTCGTCGACGGCATCGAGAACCTCGACGCCTACCTCTCGGGCTACATCCCTCAGATGGCCGTGACGATCCTCGTCCTCGGTGTGGTCGGCAGCATCATGACAGCCATCGATCCGGTGACCGGAGTCATCGCCGTGGCCGCGGCTCTACTGCTTCCGAGCCTGCCGCGGCTGTGGGATCGGATCCTGGCCTCTCGCGGTGCCGACCACTGGGACGCCTACCAGGAGTTGCACGCCGAGTTCGTCGACTCCATGCAGGGCATGACGACCCTGGTCGCCTTCGGGGCGGACCTGTGGCGGGAGGAGCAGCTGGCCCAGGCGTCCCAGCGCCTGCTCGCGCGCACTCTGGGGCAGCTGCGGATCTCCCTGCTCGAATCGGGGCTCTCCGGATTCGCCCTGTCCGCCGTGCCCGCCCTTGTCCTGGCCACAGTCGTCGCCCGCAGCAAGGACCTGAGCGCCTTCGAGGTCTTCGTACTGGTGCTGCTGTCCGTTGAGCTGGTGAGACCCCTGCGCGATCTGGCGGCCCTGTGGCATGCCGGATACCTGGGGACCTTCTCGGGCCCCCGCATCATGGAACTGCTCGACTCCGATGCCACGGGCGCGCACCATCGAGGCCACGAGCCCGACGGCGCCTCCCGGCGCCCGCACGCGCAGCAGCCCAGGAGCACCCGCCATGCGCCGGGACCTGCCGATGGAGACCCGCCCGCAGCCCCCGTGGTCACGGTACGCGGCCTGAGCGCCCGCTACCCGCGTGCCCAGGCCCCGGCGCTGGTCGACATCGATCTCGACTTCTGCCCGGGCCTGACGGCGATCGTTGGTGCCACGGGCTCAGGGAAATCCACGTTGGCCGCGGCTCTCGTGGGACTGCTCGCCCCCGAGAGCGGAACGATCGAGGTCTCCGGCACTGCCTGCGGCCCCGACCGGCTCCTGGACCTCGTCAGTCTCGTCCCCCAGGACCCGGTGCTCCTCGGCGTCACCGTTGAGCAGGACATCGCCCTGGGCCTGCCAGAGGATCCCGGCGCTCCCGGTGGCCCCGGTGATGGCGGGCCGTTGAGGGGGACCGGGGTCTCACCGGCGGTCCCGACCTCGGGCGCCACCCAGCGCAGCCGGCACAGCCAGGAGGTCATCGCCCGGGCGGCGCGCACCGCAGGGATCGGCACTGACGACGCCACCCTGACCCTGGGAACAGCCGTGGGGGAGGCGGGCGCCCTCCTGTCGGGAGGGCAGCGTCAGCGCGTCGCCGTGGCCCGGGCCCTGGCGCAGCAGCGCGCGATCCTCATCCTGGATGAGTCCACCTCGGCGCTCGACCCGGCCGCTGAGACCCGACTTGTCGAGGCCGTGCGCCGCGACGCCGCACGCACCGTCATCGCCATCACCCACCGTCTCGCCGTGGCCCGCAGCGCCGACCGCGTCATCGTTCTGGATCACGGGCGCGTGGTCGAGCAGGGCGCGCCGGAGGAGCTTGTCGCCCGGGGCGGCGCCTTCGCCGCCCTCGTGTCCGCCGAGCTCAATGGCTCGCAAGCCGTCGAGCCCTGCGAGGCCCTGGCCACGCCGCAGCGCGAGAGGCAAGGAGCGCATCGATGAGACAGTCCACTGTCGCCCAGACACCTGTCCCCGCAGCCCCGGGGCTGGTCGACATGACTCGCTCCGTCCTGGCCATGAGCCGTCACCTGCGCAACCAGCGCCGTCTGTTCGCGATCGTCCTGGCCACCGTGTGGCTCTCCCTCCTGCTGTCCATCACCACCGCCCTCCTGTCGGTGGCAGCGGCCTCCGCACTGGCGGCATCCGGTGCCCGCAGCGCCGGCCACCTGCTTGTCGCGCTGCTCGCAGGAGTGCTCGCCGTCGGCTTGGTCGCCTGGTTCGAGCAGTGGTTCGCCCACGTGCTGGCCTATCGGGTCATCGACACCATTCGCCTGAGGATCCACCGGGCCATCGCCCGCCTGGCGCCGCTGGGCCTGGCCCGCCGCCGCTCCGGCGAGACCGTCTCGGCAGCGATGGCCGACGCTGAGAGCCTGGAGTGGTTCTACGCGCACACCGCCGCGCAGGTGCTGGCCGGAGTCCTGGCGGCCTTGACCGTCAGCGGGCTGTCCCTGGCCTGGCTCGGGCCGTGGGCCCTCGTCATCCCCGCGGCCCAGGCCCTCGTGGTGCTCGTTCCGGTGCTCCTGCTGCCCCGGGCCGCACGGCAGGGCACCATGCTGCGAGCCGCCCTGGCGGAGTTGTCCGCGCATGCCCTGTCGGCTCGGGCCAGCGCACGTGAGACCCTGCTCCTGGGCCGGCTGCCCGAGGTCTCCCGTCAGGCCTCCGCGCAGACGCGCCGGGTCCAATCGGCCCGCAGAGCCCTGGCTCTGCGCACCGGGCTCGAACAGGCCCTCATCGAGGCGGCCTCGGTGGCCCTGGTCATCCTGGCGCTCATCCTGGCCGCCGACCTGTCGAGCCGGGGGCAGTTCCAGCCGGACCTGGTCCCCGTGGTCGTCACCCTGGCGGGCGTCAGTCTCCTGCCGGCCACGGCCATCACCGGCGCCATGAGCCGCCTGGGGGAGACCGCGGCCGCAGCGCAGCGGGTGGACGCCCTCATCCGCGCCCCGGGCATCAGGCCGGTGGCGCCCCCGGCGTCGGCCGCCTCATATGGGCGGCCCGGGCCCGACGACGACGCCTCCGGCCCGCAGAGGGACCCGGCCGGCGCTGCGCAGAAATCGCAGGCCCCGCAGGACCACCTGGGGGCCCACGGGCTCGGGAGCGTACAGGTTCGGGACCTGCGGGTGCGCTATCCCGACGTCGACCGACCCGTCCTCGACGGCGTCCATCTGGATGTCGAGGCCGGGCAGATGGTGGCCGTCGTCGGACCCAGCGGGATCGGCAAGACCACCCTGGCGCTGAGCCTGGCTCGACTCATCGCGCAGGAGAAGGGGCAGATCCTCATCGACGGCGTTGACACGGGCGCCGAGGCCCCCGAGAGGACCCGCGAGCGCCTGGTCCTGGTGGGGCAGCACCCCCACGTCTTCAAGGCGTCGGTGCGAGACAACCTGCTGGCCCCCGACGCTCCCGAGGAGGGGATCTGGCGGGCGCTGGAGGCCGCTCGCCTGGCGGACCACGTGCGGGCCCTGCCGCAGGGCCTGGACACGGTGCTGGCTGAGCGGGGAGCGGCATGGTCCGGCGGGGAGCGCCAGCGCCTCGGCCTGGCCCGAGGCCTGCTGCGCGACCCGAGCGTGCTCGTCCTCGATGAGCCCACCGCGGGCCTGGACACCCGGACCGAGGCCGAGTTCCTCGAGGCCCTGATCCACGGCAGACCGAGCCGGACCACCATCATCATCACCCACCGGCGCGCCGTCATGAGGGCCTGCGATGCGGTCGTGCTCCTCCACGACGGCGGGACGAGGTCCGTGAGTGAGGCGCTCTGGGCATCGTCGTGCGGTCAGGCGGTTGTGGGCGCGCAATGACCTGGCAGGAGTGCGGGAGGCGGCCCGGCCCCTGAACTGATCGCTGAGTTGATCTGAGTTGATCTGAGCTGATCGCGGTGCTCGTTGATGTGATCGTCGATGAGGGCGATCATGCCCGTGGCGCTCGCTGGAAATCCGGACGACGCGGTTGCGCGACTCGGATCCGATCTTCTTGAGCACGCTCCGATTCTTTGTTGAGAGGATCAGAATGACATCGGAGACGCATCAACGCGTGCCCGAGGCTCATGGTGGGCGATACTGGGTTCGAACCAGTGACCTCTTCCGTGTCAGGGAAGCGCGCTACCGCTGCGCCAATCGCCCGAGGTGGGTACCGGATTCGAACCGGTGTAAACGGCTTTGCAGGCCGGTGCCTAACCTCTCGGCCAACCCACCATGAGATGCTGGGGGCTGGGCGCTCCCGGCTCCTCGGAGCGGATGACGGGACTCGAACCCGCGACCCTCACCTTGGCAAGGTGATGCTCTACCAACTGAGCCACATCCGCGAACCCTCGCAGTCCTGCCGGACCACTTGGTGCCTGAGAACCATAGCACTGTCACGATGGGAACCCCCAAATCACGCTCCGGTGATTCACCTCACCGGACTGACGTTTGCTCCGGCGCGTCCCAGGTGGCTATGGTTGTCGCCGCACCGGGCGATTGGCTCAGGGGTTAGAGCGCCTCGTTCACACCGAGGAGGTCACTGGTTCGATTCCAGTATCGCCCACTCCCGGTCCTCACTGACCTGTTGGCGCGCCTCTCAATCAAGCAGTCCCAGGCGGGCGAATGCCGTGGCCAGGCCATCCTCCTCGACATCATCGGTCACCAGATCCGCTGCCTCCTTGACCTCGGCGGACCCATTTCCCATGGCCACTCCCACGCCGCAGTGCTCCAGCATCCCGATGTCCACCGTCGCATCGCCGAAGGCCACCGCCTCCTCCACGCTCGCCCCGCGGTGGGCCAGCAGGATGTCGATCGCCTCGACCTTCGTGGCGGCCGGGGCCGCCACATCCCCGAACAGCGCGGCATGGCCGCGCCCGCCCCACGTGCCCACGATCAGTCCCGCGAACTCCTCGCGCGCCGCCTGAGCATCCTGCGGACCCGAGAGCAGGAAGCTGATCTTGTTGACGTCCCCGCGCACAAGGTCCTCGGTATAGACCAGTCCGTGCAGGACATCCTCAACCTCCAGCCCCTCGACATCCGCATGCCCCTTGGAGGCGACATAGGCCCGCAGCGCCGGGCGGGCCGCGTCGCGGAAGGAGTGGGAGGCGTACAGGCCGGAGTTGGCCTCCAGGTAGAACCCCAGGCCCCGCTCCCGCAGCCAGCCGACGATACGCCCGCACTCCTGGTCACTGAGGTGGCAATGGAGCAGCACCTCGCCGTCGTCCTCCACATAGGCCCCATTGCCGCCGATCATCCCGTCCAGGCCCAGGGCCCAGATCTCCTCGGGCATCTCGGCGCGCGAGCGCCCCGTGCACGCGTAGACGCGGTGCCCGGCACGGCGCGCGGCGGCAATGGCCCGCGCGGCGGAGCGCGGCACCTCATTGCGGTAGGTCACCAGCGTCCCATCGACATCGATCAGCAGAATCATGTCGCGATCGTAACGACGCGGGCTCGGGGCCGGAAGCCCTGGCGGCACGTAGTCTTCCGGCATGGCCGACCCCTCGACGTACCGCCCCGCACCGGGTGAGATCCCCACGTCGCCAGGCGTCTACCGCTTCCTGGACGCCCAGGGGCGCGTCATCTACGTCGGCAAGGCCAAGAGCCTGAGGGCGCGCCTGTCCAGCTACTTCCAGGACCTGGCCGCCCTGCACCCGCGCACCCAGAGGATGGTGACCACCGCCTGCGCCGTGGAGTGGACCGTGGTGTCCACCGAGGTCGAGGCCCTGGCGCTGGAGTACTCCTGGATCAAGGAGTTCGACCCGCGCTTCAACGTCATGTTCAAGGACGACAAGTCCTACCCCTACCTGGCCGTCACCATGCAGGAGGAGATCCCCCGCGCCCAGGTGATGCGCGGGGCCCGCCGTGCCGGCGCCCGGTACTTCGGGCCCTTCGTGGCGGCATGGTCCATCCGCGAGACCCTCGACCAGCTCCTGCGCGTCTTCCCCGTGCGCTCCTGCTCCACCGGGGTGCTCAACCGCGCCCGCTCCTCGGGTCGGCCCTGCCTGCTGGGGTACATCGACAAGTGCTCCGCGCCCTGCGTGGGGCGCATCAGCCCCGAGGATCACCGCGCCATCGCCGAGGACCTGTGCTCCTTCATGGCCGGGCGCACCGGCCCCTACCTGCGAGAGGTCGAGTCCCAGATGAAGGCGGCCTCCGCCGCGCTCGACTTCGAAAGGGCCGCCCGCCTGCGCGATGACGCCGCCGCCCTGCGCAAGGTCATCGAGGGCAATGCCGTGGTCCTGCCCGATGCCACCGATGCCGATGTCTTCGCCCTGGTGCGCGACGAGCTCGAGGCCGCCGTCCAGGTCTTCCACGTGCGCGGTGGGCGCGTTCGGGGCCAGAGGGGCTGGGTCCTGGACCTGGCCGACGACGCCGATGACGCCGAGCTCATCGAGCGCCTCCTGGAGCAGGTCTACTCAGCCCTGGTGGATCCGGCCGATGAGGCCGGCGCGGGCCGCGGCCCCAGCGCGCCCGCCTCCGGCCCCACCACATCCCTGGGCGTGGGCCAGTCGCACCATGCCCGGGCGCTGCCGCGCGCAGGCGCCCCCGATGCTCCCGCCGCCCGGGAGGGGGATGCGGCGGCCACCAGCGTGGACGATGTGGCCCATACGGCCACCACGGCGGTGCCCCGGGAGATCCTCGTGCCCGTCCTTCCCGCCAATGCGGCGACCATCACCGCCTGGTTGCGCCAGCTGCGCGGCGGGGCTGTGAGCCTGCGCGTCCCGCTGCGGGGGGACAAGGCCTCCCTCATGTCCACCGTGCGCAGGAACGCCGAGGAGGCCCTGCGCCTGCACAAGACCCGGCGGGCCGGGGACCTGACCCAGCGCGCCCAGGCCCTGGAGGAGCTCGCCGAGGCCCTCGACCTGCCCGAGGCGCCCCTGCGCGTGGAGTGCTACGACATCTCGCATACCCAGGGCAGTCATCAGGTTGGGTCCATGGTGGTCTTCGAGGACGGCGCCCCCCGCAAGTCGGACTACCGGCGCTTCATCATCCGCGGCCCCCAGGGCGAGGGCGCCGCCGACGACACCGCGGCCATGCACGAGGTCCTCACCCGGCGATTCAAGCGCCTCATCGCCGAGCAGGGTCGTGACACCAGTGCGGTGTCCGCCGACCAGGCCGCCGAGGAGATCGAGGATGCCGAGGGCATCGCCGTCGCCTCAGGGCCCATCGACCCGACCACCGGGCGGGCCCGGCGCTTCAGCTACGCCCCCAGCCTCGTCGTCGTCGACGGCGGCCTGCCCCAGGTGGGGGCCGCACAAGCCGTCCTCGATGAGCTGGGCGTGGACGTGCCCCTCATCGGACTGGCCAAGCGCCTGGAGGAGGTGTGGGTGCCCGGGGACGAGTTCCCGATCGTCCTGCCGCGCACCTCACCGGCCCTCTACCTCCTGCAGCACCTGCGCGATGAGTCCCACCGCTTCGCCATCACCCACCACCGCAAGAAGCGCACGGCGGGCATGACCCGCTCGGTGCTCGACGGCGTCCCCGGGCTGGGGCCGGCCCGCCAGGCGGCCCTCCTGCGCGAGTTCGGATCGGTCAAGCGGATCCGCCAGGCCACCCCCGATCGCCTGGCCCAGGTCAAGGGCATCGGCCCGGCCCTGGCTCAGGCCGTCCTGGATCATCTCAACGCGGAGGGCTCCGCCTGAGCTGGGGAGTTCACCAACACGCGGAAGGATGCGGATCGAGGTGGCAGACTCTCCCTGTGGAGATCCTGCGCGTGTTCAACAACAACGTCGTCTTGGCGCGCGACGAGATCGGGCGCGAGGCCATCCTGACCGGGAAGGGGCTGGCCTTCGGCCGCAAGGCGGGCCAGCGCGTCGATACGACGCTCATCGATCGGCGCTACGTGCCGGCGCACAATGCCGAGTCCGTGGCCGAGGTCATCGCCGGCATCCCCCTGGAGCGCATCGCCCTCATCGAGCGGGTCTTCCGATCCGCCGCACGGGAGCTGGGGACGGGAGTGCCCTCATCGACAGTGGTCGCGGTGGTCGATCACGTCAATCAGGCCATGGAGCGAGTGAGTGCGGGTATCACCATGGACTACCCGCTGCGGGCCGAGGTCGCCCACCTCCACCCTGATGAGCTGAGGCTGGCCGAGCGGATGGTCGCCGAGCTCAATGCCGCCCAGGAGGTCCAGCTCCCCGCCGGCGAGGCGATCGCCCTGGCGCTGCACCTGTTCACCGCCGCGGTCGGTGCGCCCTCCACCCAGGAGGCCTCCGCCCAGTCCCGTCTCATCGGCCAGGTGATGGGGCTGCTCAAGGCCGCGCTGGGGGAGGGCTTCGATGAGCACTCGATCAACGCGGCGCGCTTCGCCGTCCACCTGCGCTACTTCCTGGTCCGCGCCCGCACGGGCGTCCAGATCCAGGATGGGACCGCATCGATCGTCGCCGAGTCGCTGCGCCAGACCCAGCCCCGTGCGCACCGGCTGGCGCTGCGCATCGCCGAGCTGTTGGAGATGCGTCTGGGGATGAGGGTTCTGGCTGATGAGACCGCCTACCTGACCATGCATGTGGCCCGTCTGCTCAACGCCAACGAATCTGGGAGTGATGCGCAGCACAATTGACCGTCTTGTGGTTCCCGTGATCACTCCGTAGTCTTCTCCAGTAGTTGCATTCCCTCAGGGAATTCAGCGAACAGGATTGTGACCCGCCAGGGGCAAGACCTGAGACATCGCGGCGACCCATGTCGCCCGACTTCGTCTCGGGTCTTTTTTGTTCTCCGAGCGGGCCCAGAGAATCAAGGAGGATCCCCATGGCAAAGATCGACTTCGCGGCGATGGCGCCGCAGCTGTTGGAGAAGGTCGGAGGTGAGGCCAATGTCCGCGCCCTGAGCCACTGCGCCACCAGGCTGCGCCTGGTCCTGGTCGATGAGTCCAAGGCCGCCACCGACCAGATCAGCGCCATGGATGGCGTGGTCACCGTGGTCCAGGCCGGCGGCCAGTACCAGGTGGTCATCGGCAATGACGTCCCCATGCTCTATGAGGAGCTGGGGAAGATCACCTCGCTGGGTCACGGCGATGGCGCCCAGGAGCAGGGCGGTGAGAAGGGCAGTCTTTTCGACCGCTTCATCAAGATCGTCTCCGCTCTGATCAACCCGGTGGTGTGGACCCTGGCCGGAGCGGGCCTCATCAAGGCCTTCCTGACCCTGGCCACGACACTGGGCTGGTCGCAGGAGTCTACGACCTACACGATCCTCAACGCCGCTGGGGACTCCGCTCTGTACTTCCTGCCGATCCTTCTGGCCATCACCTCGGCCCGCCACTTCAAGGCCAACGAGATCACCGCTGTCGCCCTGGCCGGAGCGCTTGTCTACCCCGACATCGTCGCCCTCAATGACGCGGGAGGTGCCGTCAGCTTCTTCGGTATCCCCGTGGTCATGACCTCCTACGCCTCCTCCCTGGTGCCGATCATCGTGGCCGTATGGGTTCAGTCCCACCTTCAGCGCTGGCTGACCGCGGTGCTGCCCTCGGCCATCCGCAACTTCATGGTCCCGCTCCTGGTCCTGCTCATCATGGTTCCCCTGACCCTCATCACCGTCGGTCCGGTGACCACGGCGCTGTCCAACGGCATCGCCTCGGGCATGAACGTCCTCTTCGAGGTCGCCCCCTGGTTGGCCGGCGCGATCATGGGTGCCTTCTGGCAGGTCTTCGTCATGTTCGGCGTCCACTGGGGCCTGGTGCCCGTCATGCTCGCCCAGTACAAGGACCCCGGCTACTCCCTCATGGCCGGGCCGATCTTCCCCGCCGTCCTGGCCCAGGCCGCGGCCACGCTCGCTGTCATGATCCGCACCCGCAACGCCAAGATGCGCCAGCTCGCCGGGCCCGCCTCCCTGTCCGGATTCCTGGCCGGCATCACCGAGCCGGCCATCTACGGCGTCAACCTGCCGCTCAAGCGCCCCTTCATCTACGGCTGCATCGGCGGTGCCGTCGGCGGCGTCATCGTCGCAGCGGCCAGTGGCGCGACGACCTCCTTCGTCTTCCCCTCCCTCATCGGGATCCCCGCCCTGCTCGGGCAGGGCAACCTTCTCCTCGTCCTCCTGGGGATGATGGTGGCTGTGATCATCAGCTTCACCCTCACCCTGCTCCTGGGATTCAAGGAGGAGGCCGATGCCGCTGGCACGACGGGCCCCGCCGAGTCGACTGAGTCCGCCGAGCCCACCCTCGCCCTGACCTCACCGGTCCCGGGCAGGGCCACCCCTCTGGAGAAGGTCGGAGACCCCGTCTTCTCCTCCGGGGCCCTGGGCGGGGGAGTCGGCATCCTGCCCACCGGCGGCGCCGTTGTGGCCCCGGCGGCGGGAACCGTCGTGACCGCCATGGACTCCGGGCACGCTTACGGCATCAAGACCGACGACGGCGTGGAGATCCTCATTCACATCGGCCTGGACACGGTCAACCTCAAGGGCGAGGGCTTCAGCCCCGCCGTGACCGCCGGGCAGCGCGTCGATCGCGGCCAGCCCCTGGTGGAGGTGGACCTGGAGGCCGTTCGCGCCGCCGGCTACGACCCCACCACCATCCTGGTGGTCACCAACACCGCCTCCCTGGCCGCAGTCGTCCCGATCGTCGAGGGCGAGGTCACCACGAGCACCACCGTCGTCGAGATCGACCACTGACAACCACCCCCCCCACCGCTCACGAAGGAGACACCACTGATGACCACCACCGCACCGACCTTCCCCGAGACCTTCCTGTGGGGCGGAGCAGTCGCCGCCAACCAGGTCGAGGGCGCCTACGACGAGGGCGGCAAGGGCCTGTCCATCCAGGACGTCATGCCGCGCGGCATCATGGCCCCGCGCACCGACGCGCCGACGCCCGACAACCTCAAGCACGAGGCCATCGACTTCTACCACCGCTACGCCGAGGACATCGCCCTGCTGGCGGAGATGGGGTTCAAGGTCTTCCGCTTCTCCATCGCCTGGTCGCGCATCTTCCCGCTGGGCGATGAGGCCGAGCCCAACGAGGAGGGCCTGGCCTTCTACGATCGGGTTCTCGATGAGTGCGAGAAGCACGGCATCGAGCCACTGGTGACGATCAGCCACTACGAGACCCCGCTGCACCTGGCCGAGACCTACGACGGGTGGACCGACCGGCGCCTCATCGGCTTCTACGAGCGCTACGCCCGCACGCTGTTCGAGCGCTACGGCTCGCGCGTCACGTACTGGCTGACCTTCAACGAGATCAACTCGGTGCTCCACGCGCCGCTGATGTCCGGCGGCATCAACACCCCCAAGAACGAGCTGAGCCGCAAGGACCTGTACACGGCCATCCACAACGAGCTCGTGGCCAGCGCCGCGGCCACGAGAATCGCCCGCGAGGTCGTTCCCGAGGCGCTCATCGGCTGCATGGTCATCGCCACGCCGATCTACCCGCTGACTCCCGACCCTCGGGACGTCCTGGCCGCCATGAAGGCGGACCACGCCAACCTGGCCTTCTCCGACGTCCACGTCCGCGGGGTCTACCCGGGGTACTTCCTGCGCACCCTGCGCGAGGAGGGCCTGGAGCTGTCCGACCTGGGTGCCACCGAGGAGGATCTGGCCCTACTGCGCGAGCACACCGTGGACTTCGTGTCCTTCAGCTACTACATGTCGGTCTGCGAGACCGCCACCCAGGAGGTCGAGGCCGGCGAGGGCAACATCATGGGCGGGGTGCCCAACCCCACCTTGGAGGCCTCCCAGTGGGGCTGGCAGATCGACCCGGTGGGACTGCGGGTCGTGCTCAACCAGTTCTGGGACCGCTGGAACAAGCCGCTGTTCATCGTCGAGAACGGTCTGGGGGCGCGCGACGAGCTGGTCACCGGACCCGACGGCGAGCCCACCGTCGTCGACGACTACCGCATCGACTACCTGCGTGACCACCTCATCCAGGTCGGCGAGGCCATCGCCGACGGCGTCACGGTGCTGGGCTACACGACCTGGGGCTGCATCGACTGCGTCTCGGCCTCCACCGCCCAGCTCTCCAAGCGCTACGGCTTCATCTACGTCGACCGCAATGACGACGGCAGCGGAACCCTGGAGCGCTACCGCAAGAAGTCCTTCGACTGGTACAAGGAGGTCATCGCGAGCAACGGCGCCAGTCTCGCCGACTGATCCTCCACCGAGGTAGACATTTTCCGCCGAGGTCGACGCATTCGCCGTCGATCTCGGCGGAAAACGTCTACCTCGGCGTGGATAAGCAGATCGCCATGCCATGCTTGGGGCATGGATGCCCAGGACCGCCCCCAGACCAGCCAGGCCCGGGACCCGCTCAGGGACACGGTTCCCATCGAGATCCCCGCCCTGGACGACGCAACCCCGCCGGTGCCGCCCGCCGAGCGGCCGGAGATGATCATTGTCACGGGCATGTCCGGCGCGGGCCGCTCCCGGGCGGCCAACGCCCTGGAGGATCTCGACTGGTACGTGGTCGACAACCTCCCTCCCCAGCTCCTGCCGGCCCTGGCCGGGATGATGACAACCGTGGGGGCCGGCGTCCACCGCCTGGCGGCCGTGGTCGACGTGCGCAGCCGCGAGTTCTTCGCGCACTTCATGGACTACCTGCGCAAGGTCCGCGAGGCAGGCACTGACGTGCGCCTCATCTTCCTGGACGCCTCCGACGCCGTCCTGGTCCGGCGCTTCGAGTCCTCCCGGCGCCCCCACCCCCTTCAGGGCACCGGCTCCATCCTCGATGGCATCCAGCACGAGCGCACCCTCCTGGGGGGACTCAAGGGCGTGGCCGACACCGTCATCGACACCTCCCGGTACTCGGTGCACGATCTGGCCCGGCGCGTGCGCGAGCTCGTGGCCCGGGAGTCGGACCTCGCCCTGCGCATCAATGTCATGTCCTTCGGCTTCAAGTACGGCCTGCCCCTGGACGCCGACCATGTCCTGGATGTGCGCTTCATCCCCAATCCGTACTGGGTCTCCGAGCTGCGCCATCTCACCGGGCGCGATGCGCCCGTGGCCGAGTACGTCTTCGCCCAGGAGGGGGCGGCCGCCTTCGTCGATGGCTACGCCGACCTGCTCACGCCGGCGCTGCCCAGCTATGTCAACGAGCTCAAGCCCTATGTCACCCTGGCCGTGGGCTGCACCGGCGGCAAGCACCGCTCCGTGGCCTCGGCGGAGCGTATAGGCGCCAGGCTGCGCCATCGCGGCTTCGAGGTCGTCGTCCAGCACCGGGACCTGGGACGGGAGTGAGCGTCATGGGCACCACGATCGACGTCGCCGGCTGGCCGCGCAGAGGCGAGGAGGGCCCTGCCGTCGTGGCCCTGGGCGGGGGGCATGGCCTGTCCGCCACGCTGCGAGCCCTCAAGCACATCACCCACCGCCTGACCGCCGTGGTGACGGTCGCCGACGACGGCGGCTCCTCGGGCCGGCTGCGCCGGGAGTTCGACTGCCTTCCCCCAGGCGACCTGCGCATGGCGCTGGCCTCCCTGTGCGACGACTCCGAATGGGGCCTGACCTGGCGCGATGTGCTCCAGCATCGCTTCGAGGGGCAGGGCGAGCTGGACAACCACGCCCTGGGCAACCTCCTCATCCTGGCGCTGTGGCAGCTCCTGGGCGACGACGTCGCCGGGCTGGAGTGGGTGGGCAGGCTGCTGTCGATCCATGGGCGCGTGGTGCCCATGTCGCCCTCGCCCCTGGTCATCGAGGCCGATATCGTCAACGGTGATCAGCGCGAGCGCGTCTCGGGGCAGGTCGCCGTGGCCAGCGCGCGGGGCCGCATGGAGAACGTGTCCATCGTCCCCCAGGAGGCCCAGGCCCACCCCGCCGCCCTGGCGGCCATCGAGCAGGCCGACTGGGTGGTGCTGGGGCCCGGCTCCTGGTACACCTCGGTGCTGCCCCACCTCATCCTGCCCTCCATGCGCCAGGCCCTGGCGGCGACAGGCGCCCGCAAGGCCATCGTGCTCAACCTCTCCGTCCAGCGCGGCGAGACCGACGGGATGACCGCGGCCGACCACCTGCGGGTCCTGGCCGACTGCGCCCCGGAGATCCGGGCCGATGTCATCCTGGCCGATCCCTCCACCGTCGAGGACATCGATGACCTGGAGTCCGCGGCCCGCTCCCTGGGCGCCACCCTCATGCTGCGCCAGGTGCGCACCGGCGAGGCCCAGTGCCACCACGACCCCCTGCGCCTGGCGGCCGCCTTCCGGGACGCCTTCGAGGGGGCGCTGGGGGATGTCGAGCATCTACCGAGTGCAGGCGAGGAGCGGCTCTAGGCCGGCCGGGCACGGGCCACGGTCCAGGCCCGCCGAGGGGAGCCTGGAGCGCGGCAGTGATGAAGCTGTTGCGAAGGAATATGCGCCGGAAGCGGGATGAGCGGGCAGACCGTCCGCTAGTCTTCCTCATGAAGTCATGCCCGCGCGCAGGAACCGCTTATGAGAAACGAGGACTCGGTATATGTCGCTGACGGTGACGGTCAAGGACGAGCTCGCGCACGTCACCCCTGAGAACAGTGCGCAGAAGCGCGCCGAGGTCTCCGCCATGCTCCGCTTCGGCGGGGGGCTCCATATCGTCTCCGGGCGCATCGTGGTCGAGGTTGAGCTCGATCACGGCGGGGCCGTGCGCCGCCTGCACCGCCACCTCAAGGAGCTCTACGGCATGGAGCCCGAGGTCATGGTCGTTCAGGGGGGCTCCCTGCACCGCGGCTCGCGCTACGTGCTGCGCGTGACCAACCGGGGCAAGGACCTGGCCCGGTTGAGCGGGCTGGTCGACGAGCACGGCCGGCCCGTGCGCGGGATGCCCGTGGCCGTGGTCCAGGGCGGGCGCAATGCGGCGGCGGCGGCCTGGCGCGGCGCCTTCCTGGCCCGGGGCTCCCTGACCGAGCCGGGTCGATCCGCCTCCCTGGAGGTCACCTGCCCCGGCTCTGAGGCCGCCCTGGCCCTGGTGGGGGCGGCGCGTCGCTTCGAGGTGGTGGCCAAGGCCCGAGAGGTCCGCGGCGCGGACCGCGTGGTGGTGCGCGATGGTGAGGCCATCGGCATCCTCTTGGACCGCATGGGGGCCCCGGAGGCCACCACGACCTGGACTGAGCGGCGATCGCGCCGGGAGTCCCGTGGCACCGCCAATCGCCTGGCCAACTTCGATGACGCCAATCTGCGCCGCTCGGCGCGCGCGGCGGTGGCCTCGGGGGCACGGGTCGAGCGCGCCTTCGAGATCCTGGGGGAGGACGTGCCCCCCCACCTGCTGGAGGCCGGCCAGCTGCGCATCGCGCACAAGCAGGCCTCTCTCGAGGAGCTCGGGCAGCTCTCCGACCCCCAGCTGACCAAGGACGCGGTGGCCGGGCGGATCCGGCGCCTGCTGGCCATGGCTGACAAGCGCGCCGGTGAGCTGGGCGTGCCCGACACCGAGTCGGCCCTGACCCAGGACATGCTCGAGCCCTGATCGATCCGGGACCGAGGTCCCGTCTATCGGTCAAAGGTCGGTCACATTCGCTTCGCCCATTGGACTGCGTCGATCTTGTTCGCCCGTGGCGTGGAGGAAGATCAGTGAGGCCCGCACGGTGTGGCTAGACTCAGTACTGCCGGCAGGCCGAGGGTTCTCAATCCCAGGGGACTCGCGGAGCCGGAGCACAGCACATGTGCGAATGAGCCCAGAAACCGTGTGCCTCAACGGCGCACTAGGAGGACGCAAAGTGACCACCCGCGTTGGTATCAACGGCTTCGGCCGCATCGGCCGCAACTTCTTCCGTGCCGCTCTCGAGCAGGGCGCCGACATCGAGGTCGTGGCAGTCAACGACCTGACTGACAACAAGACCCTGGCCCACCTTCTGAAGTACGACTCCATCCTCGGCCGCTTCACCGGCGAAGTCTCCTACGACGACGAGGGCATCACCGTCGACGGCAAGCACATCAAGGTGCTCGCCCAGCGCGACCCCGCCGAGCTGCCCTGGGGCGACCTGGGCGTGGACGTCGTCGTCGAGTCCACCGGTTTCTTCACCGACGGTGAGAAGGCCAAGGCGCACATCGACGCCGGCGCCAAGAAGGTCGTCATCTCCGCCCCCGCCAAGAACGTGGACGGCACCTTCGTGATGGGCGTCAACGAGGGCGACTACGACAACGCCACGATGAGCATCGTGTCGAACGCCTCGTGCACCACCAACTGCCTCGCGCCGCTGGCCAAGGTCCTGCACGAGAACTTCGGCATCGTCCAGGGCATCATGACCACCATCCACTCCTACACGGGTGACCAGCGCGTCCTCGACGCCCCGCACGGCGACCTGCGCCGTGCCCGTGCCGCCGCGCTCAACATGATCCCCACCAAGACCGGTGCCGCCCAGGCCGTGGCCCTCGTCCTGCCCGAGCTCAAGGGCAAGTTCGACGGTCTGGCCGTGCGCGTGCCCACCCCGACCGGCTCCCTGACCGACCTGACCTTCCAGGCCGAGAAGGAGGTCTCTGTGGAGTCCGTCAAGGCCGCCGTCAAGGCCGCCGCCGAGGGCGAGCTCAAGGGCATCCTGTACTACACCGAGGACCCGATCGTCTCCACCGACATCGTCGGCGACTCGCACTCCTCGATCTTCGACGCCAACGAGACCAAGGTCATCGGCAACCTCGTCAAGGTCCTGTCCTGGTACGACAACGAGTGGGGCTACTCCAACCGCCTGGTCGAGCTGACCGCCCTGGTCGGCTCCAAGCTGGCCTGAGCGCCCGCCTCGTCCACGCATGACATCCCGACTGCGCCCGTGCACGCGCCCTGCGTGCGCGGGCGCAGTCCCGTAGGGCCGGACCGCAGCGCTCCGGCCCGCAGGCCCGGCTGCGCCGTCGGCCATGACCATTCACCTTCCATCAACGACTGAGAGGTTTCGCATGAGAGCCATCGAGTCCCTGGGCGACCTGAAGGGCAAGCGCGTCCTGGTCCGCTCCGACTTCAACGTTCCGCTCGACGCCGAGAAGAACATCACCGACGACGGCCGCATCCAGGCCGCCCTGCCCACCCTGCGCACCCTGCTGGACGCCGGAGCTCGCGTCATCATCACCGCTCACCTGGGCCGCCCCAAGGGCCAGGTCAACCCCGACTTCTCCCTGGCCCCGGTGGCCAAGCGCCTGGGCGAGGTCACCGGCGTCACGGTCACCCTGGCCGAGGACACCGTGGGTCCCTCGGCCAAGGCCGCCGTCGAGGCCGCCGCCGAGGGCGAGATCGTCCTGCTGGAGAACGTGCGCTTCAACGCCGCCGAGACCTCCAAGGACGACGCCGAGCGCGAGGCCTTCGCCGCCGAGCTGGCCGCCCTGGCCGATGCCTTCGTCTCCGACGGCTTCGGCGTGGTCCACCGCAAGCAGGCCTCCGTCTACGACGTCGCCAAGCTCCTTCCCTCGGCCGCCGGCCTGCTCGTGGTCAAGGAGATCGAGTCCCTGGGCCGCGCCGTCAACAACCCCGAGCGCCCCTACACGGTGGTGCTGGGCGGCTCCAAGGTCTCCGACAAGCTCGGCGTCATCGCCAACCTGCTGTCCAAGGCCGACCGCCTCATCATCGGCGGCGGCATGGCCTACACCTTCCTGGCCGCACAGGGCCACGAGGTCGGCACCTCCCTGCTGGAGAAGGACCAGATCGAGACCGTCAAGGGCTACATCGCCACCGCCAAGGACAACGGCGTTGAGCTGCTCCTGCCGGTGGACACGGTCATCGCCCCGGAGTTCAAGGCCGACGCCCCGGCCACCGTGGTGCCCTCCGATGCGATCCCCGCCGACCAGATGGGCCTGGACATCGGCCCCCAGACCCGCGAGATCTTCGCCGAGGCCATCGCCACGGCCAAGACCGTGGTGTGGAACGGCCCCATGGGCGTCTTCGAGTTCGAGGCCTTCTCCGGCGGCACCCGCGCCGTGGCCAAGGCCCTGAGCGAGTCCAGCGCCTTCACCGTCATCGGCGGTGGCGACTCCGCCGCGGCCGTGCGCGTCCTGGGCTTCGATGAGTCCACCTTCTCCCACATCTCCACCGGTGGTGGCGCCTCCCTCGAGCTGCTCGAGGGCAAGGAGCTGCCCGGAATCTCCGTCCTGGAAGGCTGAAAGCATGAGCAACCGCACCCCGCTGATGGCGGGCAACTGGAAGATGAACCTCGACCACCTCGAGGCCAACCACCTCATCCAGGGCCTGGCCATGGAGCTGAAGGACCACGACCACGACTACTCCAAGTGCGAGGTCGTCGTCATCCCGCCCTTCACCGACCTGCGCACCGTCCAGACCGTGGTCGAGGCCGACTCCCTGAGCATCAAGTACGGCGCCCAGGACGTCTCCATCCACGACAACGGCGCCTACACCGGCGAGATCTCCACCGCCATGCTGGACAAGCTGGGCGTGACCCACGTGGTGATGGGCCACTCCGAGCGACGCGAGTACCACGGCGAGTCCGACGAGCTCGTGGGCGCCAAGGCCCGCAAGGCCCTGGACGCCGGCATGACCCCGATCCTGTGCTGCGGCGAGGCCCTCGAGGTCCGCAAGGCCGGGACCCACGTGGAGTTCGTGCTGGGCCAGATCCGCGCCGCCCTGGCCGGCTGGGCCGCCGAGGACGTCGCCAAGATCGTCATCGCCTACGAGCCCATCTGGGCCATCGGCACCGGCGAGACCGCCACCGCCGCCGACGCCCAGGAGGTGTGCTCTGCCATCCGCGAGGCGCTGCGCGCCGACTTCGGCGAGGAGACCGCCGAGGCCACCCGCATCCTCTACGGCGGCTCGGCCAAGCCCGACAACATCAAGGAGCTCATGGCCCAGGCCGACGTCGACGGCGCCCTCATCGGCGGCGCCTCGCTGAAGGCCGAGTCCTTCGCGGCCATGGCCCGCTTCTACGCCTGAGTCCCTGACTCCGGCCGCAGGCGGAGACCGTATTGTCACGCTGGCCCGGTCACCTCACAGAATGAGGTGACCGGGCCACCCCTGTATGCGGGTAGACTCGGCCGCGAACCGGTGGGCCCTGGCCCACGACAACGACGAAGGGAATGGCGTGGACATCCTGCGCATCGTCCTGCAGGTGCTGCTCGTGCTCTCGAGCTTCTTCCTCATCATGTCCATCCTCCTGCACAAGGGGAAGGGTGGCGGACTGTCGGACATGTTCGGCGGGGGGATCTCCTCCTCAGCCGGCTCCTCCGGCGTCGCCGAGCGCAACCTCAACCGCATCACCGTGGGCGTGGCCCTGACCTGGACCGCGACCATCATCGGCCTGGGCCTGCTGGCCAAGCTGAGCTGAAGCGGGCATCACGTCTGCGCCGCCCCGAGACACCGACCCGCGCGGTGACGCCCTTGCGCGCGCGCTGCGCGGGTATCTCGCGCATCTGCGGGTTGAGCGGGGCCTGAGCCCCAACACCCTGGCCGCCTATGAGCGCGACCTGACGCGCTACACCGCCTATCTGGCGTCACTGGGCATCGATGACCCCCGGCAGGTCGAGCCGAGCCAGGTGGCCGGATTCCTCGAGGCCCTGCGCACCGGCTCCGACGCCGGGCGACCCCTGGCCGCGTCCTCGGCCTCCCGCGCGGTGACCGCCGCGCGCGGCTGGCACCGGTTCCTGGCCGAGGAGGGCATGACCGACGAGGACCCGTCGGCGGCCGTGCGCCCGCCCCAGCCGGGCAGGCGCCTGCCCAAGGCGCTGAGCATCGATGAGGTACGCCGGCTCCTGGAGGCCGCAGGCGTTGACGACTCACCGGTGTCCCTGCGCGACCGCGCCCTGCTGGAGCTCCTCTACGCCACCGGTGCCCGCATCTCCGAGGCCGTCGGGCTGGTGGTCGATGACCTGGATCCCGACTCCGGCGTCCTGCGCCTGTTCGGCAAGGGGAGCAAGGAGCGGATCGTCCCCATGGGCGGATTCGCCTGGGAGGCGCTGGAGGCCTACCTCGTGCGGGGCCGGCCGGTGCTGGTCAGTCGCGGCAGGGGAGTGCCCGAGGTCTTCGTCAACACCCTGGGACGGCCGCTCAGCCGCCAGAGCGCCTGGGCCGTGCTCCAGGCCGCCGCCCAGCGGGCCGATCTGGGGCAGGACGGGATCGATCGGCACGTCTCCCCGCACACGCTTCGCCACTCCTTCGCCACGCATCTACTGGCCGGCGGCGCCGACGTCCGGGTGGTCCAGGAGATGCTGGGCCACGCCTCGGTGACCACCACCCAGATCTACACCCGCGTCACCGTCGACCACCTGCGCGAGGTCTATGCCACCAGCCACCCGCGCGCCCTGGCCTGACCGCCGCCACGAGCCGATCCCGCCGATCCCGCAGACCACGACGCCCAGCGATGCCCGGCGACGTCCAGCGACATTCAGCGGGCGTCGATCCGGCGGGACCTCGGCGCCGACTGGGTACCAACAGGGGCGCCGGGCCGAGCGGATCCGGCTCGCCGGGGCGAGGTCTCCGGGACTCTCACCAGGGTGTTCTGCGCTCAGTATCAGGGATTGAGCACACGTTTCGGCTACGCTGGCCATTGTGAACGACTCCAAGCAGCCCGGCCTGATCGACTCGTCCGCCTCCAATCCGGAGGAGAAGGTCTTCCCTGTCCCCGCACCACTGGAGTCCCACGGGCCCGCGCGGGTGATATCGATGTGCAACCAGAAGGGCGGGGTGGGCAAGACCACCACCACCATCAATCTGGGGGCTGCCCTGGCCGAGTACGGCCGCAGGGTCCTCATCGTGGACTTCGACCCCCAGGGCGCGGCCTCCGCGGGCCTGGGCATCAACGCCCACGAGCTGGACTCGACGATCTACGACCAGCTGGTCGCCAACAAGCCCGATGTGGGCACGATCATCCACGGCACCACGGTTCACGGCCTGGACATCGTGCCGGCCAACATCGACCTGTCCGCCGCCGAGGTCCAGCTGGTCAACGAGGTCGCCCGGGAGCAGGCCCTCAAGCGCGTGCTGCGCCCGGTCATGGACGTCTACGACGTCATCCTCGTGGACTGCCAGCCCTCCCTGGGGCTGCTGACCATCAACGCCCTGACCGCCTCCCACGGCGTCATCATCCCCCTGGAGACCGAGTTCTTCGCCCTGCGCGGCGTGGCCCTCCTGGTGGAGACCGTCGAGCGGGTCACCGACCGCCTCAACGGCAGCCTCGAGATCGATGGGATCCTGGCCACCATGGTCGACACCCGCACCCTGCACTCGCGCGAGGTGCTCGAGCGCCTGGAGCAGGCCTTCGGGGACAAGCTCTTCGACACCCGGATCCGGCGCACCGTGAAGTTCCCGGACGCCTCAGTGGCCAGCGAGCCCATCACCAGCTACGCCCCCACCCACCCGGGGGCCGAGGCCTACCGCCGCCTGGCACGGGAGATCATCGCGCGCGGCGATGTCGCCTGAGCCCGGCGAACCCCCACTGGAGGTCCCCCTCCCGCAGGAGCCGCCCGCCGCATCTGCCGCCGCATCGGCCCAGGAGCAGGGGCCGGTGCGCGTGGCCGGCTTCAACGTGGCGCTGCCCCAGTTCGAGGGGCCCTTCGACCTGCTGCTCAGCCTCATCGCGCGCAGGCGCCTGGATGTCACCGAGCTGGCGCTGGCCGAGGTCACCGACGAGTTCATCGCGCATATGCGCGCCGACTGGGACCTGGGGCGGGCCAGCGAGTTCCTCGTGGTCGCCTCCACGCTCCTGGCGCTCAAGGCCCACCGCCTCCTGCCCCAGGAGGAGGGCGAGGAGGCCCCGGACCTAGAGCTGCTGGAGGCCCGCGACCTGCTCTTCGCCCGCTTGCTCCAGTACCGCGCCTACAAGGAGGCGGCCGCCGGCTTCCGGGATCTGGCCGAGGGCGCCTCGCGAAGCCACCCCCGCGTCGTCGGCCTGGAGCCCCACCTGGCCGCCCTCCTGCCCCGGCTGGTGGCCACCATCAGCCCCGAGGACCTCGCCCGCCTGGCGGTGGCCGCCCTCACCCGACCCGACCACCCCGGCGTCCGGACCGTCCATCTTCATGAGGCCGTGCCCGTGGGCGAGCAACTGGGGCTCATCGTCACCAGACTCCGGAGCCACGGCACCCTGACCTTCGCGCAGATCATCGAGGATGCCGAGCGCACGGCCGTCGTCGTCGCCCGGTTCCTGGCGATTCTGCTCCTGCACCGCCAGGGAGGCGCGGAGCTGGACCAGGAGGAGGCCATGGGTGAGATCACGGTGCGGTGGTGCGGCGACCAGGACGGCATCATGGGCATCATGGAGGCCGATGTCGAGGAGGAGTTCGCATGAGCCAGGCGCCAGCGCACACTGACCAGGCCTCCCATTCCCCGCGGGGCACTGCTCAGCAGGCCCCCCAGCAGGCCCCCCAGCAGGCCATGGTCAGCGCCGTGGCCGCCCCCCAGCTGCGCAGCGCGGCCGAGGCGATCCTCATCGTCGCCGATGAGCCGGTGACCACCGCGGCGATGGCGGAGGCCCTGGGGCTGCAGGACAGCGCCGCCGACCAGCTCCTGGAGGAGCTGGCCGCTGAGTACCGGGGCGAGGACTCGGGCTCTCGGCCGCGAGGATTCGTGCTGCGGCGCGCAGCCGGCGGCTGGCGGCTGGCCTCGGCGCCCGAGCACGCCGACCTGGTGGAGGCCTTCGTCATCGGAGGAGCCACGGCCCGCCTGTCCCAGGCCGCCCTGGAGACCCTGGCCGTCATCGCCTACCGCCAGCCGGTGACGCGCGGACGAGTCGCCGCGATCCGGGGGGTCAATGTGGACGGCGTGGTGCGCACCCTGCACGCCCGGGGCCTGATCGAGGAGACCGGCACCGAGCCCTCGGGCGCCATCCTCTACCGCACCACCGCGGAGTTCCTGGAGTATCTGGGAATCGACTCGCTGGAGGACCTGCCTCCCCTGGCCCCCTACCTGCCCGGCCCCGAGGCCCTGGGCGACCTCCATGAGGAGCTGACCGACAGGAGCATGCGATGAGAGCACGAGCACGCGGGGCTCAGCCGATCCCCCCGGGGGACTTCGGCGGTGAGGAGTTCTACGACGACGACGATCTCGAGGAGCTCGACGAGGGCGCTGATGCCGCCGAGCTCGCGGCCTTCGACGCCGAGGCCATGGGCGAGGACGAGGAGGAGCGGGCCTGGCAGGACCGTGAGCGCGCCGGGCGGGGCGGGGAGCGGGACCCGCATGTGGCCGGGGGCCAGCGCCTCCAGAAGGTGCTCGCCCACGCCGGGGTCGCCTCCCGGCGCGCCAGTGAGCAGATGATCTCCCAGGGGCGCGTGACCGTCGACGGCGTCACCGTCTGGGAGCCGGGCCTGCGCGTGGACCCCGCCGCCCAGGAGATCCGCGTGGACGGCACGCGGATCCTGACCAACCCGGATCATGTCACCGTGCTCCTGCACAAGCCCGCCGGCGTGGTCACCACCATGGAGGACCCTCAGGGCCGTGAGACGGTCGCCCAGTACGGTCAGCGCTTCCTGGAGGAGCATCCGGAGCTTTCCCAGGCCATCCGCCTCATCCACGTCGGGCGGCTGGACACCGAGACCGAGGGGCTGCTGCTGCTGTCCAATGACGGCGAACTCGCCCATCGGCTCATGCATCCCAGCTATGAGATCGCCAAGACCTATGTGGCCATTGTCGAGGGGCAGGTCGAGCCGTGGGTGCCGCGCAAGCTGCGCCGCGGCATCGAGCTGGAGGACGGCCCGGCCCAGGCCGACCGGGTCACCGTCAAGGACTCCGGGCCTGGCGGCTCCATCGTGGAGATCACCCTGCACTCGGGGCGCAACCGGATCGTGCGGCGCATGCTGGCCGAGGTGGGTCACCCGGTCAGGCGCCTGGCGCGCACCCGGCTCGGCCCCCTGGGGGTGGCGGGCCTGGCGCCGGGGCAGATGCGGCGGCTCAGCCGTGAGGAGATCATGGCGCTGCAGAAGGAGGTCGGGCTGTGAGCGGGATCGATGACCTGCACGGCATGGGCGATTCCCGTGGGCGCGCCTCGACGCAGGGGCCGGTCCTCGTGGTGGGCACCGGGCTGCTGGGCACCTCCCTGGCACTGGCGCTGACCGCCGCCGGCGTGGAGGTCCAGCTCAGCGACACCTCGCCCACCTCCCTGGCCCTGGCCCGGGACATGGGCGCGGGCAGGCCCCGCCAGGACGGTGACCCCCAACCGCGCATCGTCGTGGTGGCCACGCCACCGGATGTGGCGGCCGCCGTTGTCCTGCGCGCCCTGGAGGAGCACCCCTCGGCCGTGGTCACCGATGTCGCCTCGGTCAAGAACCGGGTGGCCGCCGAGGTGCGGGCGCACGCTGGCAGCGGCGTGAGCCGCTATGTGGGCAGCCATCCCATGGCCGGACGGGAGCGCTCGGGCGCGGTGGCCGCCGACTCCGACCTGTTCGCCGGGCGCCCCTGGGTGATCGTGGGGGAGGGGGCCGACCCCGACGCGGAGCTGGCCATCAGGAACCTGGCCGTGGACGCTGGCGCCACCCCCGTGCGCATGGGCGCCGCCGAGCACGATCAGGCCGTGGCGGCCGTCTCGCATATGCCCCAGCTCGTCTCCTCCCTGGTGGCGGCCCGCCTCGAGGGCCTGGGCGAGCCCGCCCTGTCCCTGGCCGGCCAGGGCCTGCGCGATGTCACGCGGATCGCGGCCTCCGATGCGCGCCTGTGGTCGGCGATCGTCGTGGGCAACGCGGGGCCGGTGGCCGAGCTCCTTCGGGAGCTGCGCGAGGACCTCGACGCCCTCCTGGCCGGGATCGAGCCGGCCGCCCTGGACCCCGACAGCCCCGAGTACGCCGCCTCGGGCAGGGCGGAGACCATCGCCCCCGGCGCGGTGGGAGCGATCACGGATGTCATGATCCGCGGCCATGCCGGACAGGCCCGCATCCCGGGCAAGCACGGCGGGGCGCCGCGCCGCTACGCCGAGGTCCAGGTGCTCGTGCCCGACTCCGCGGGCCAGCTGGGACGGCTCTTCGGCGATATCGGCCAGGCTGGGGTCTCCGTCGAGGACTTCGCCCTGGAGCACTCGGCGGGCCAGAGCGCCGGCATCGCCATGGTCTCCGTGCTCCCCGCCGCCGCCCAGGGCCTGGAGGAGGCGCTGGACGCCAAGGGCTGGCGCGTCGTCGGCTCCTGAGCGAGGGCGGCGGGCAGAGCGCGCCGGGCGGCCTCATGGGCCTCAGCGCCCGGGTCCTGTGTGCGGACTCATCCGGCCCAATCCGCGTCGATGCGCCCGATTGTGGGACGCTTGGCCCCGTTGACGCCAATCACTGACGCCTGGAGGGCACCATGGGAATCGTCGTCGCCATCGACGGGCCGAGCGGATCGGGCAAGTCCACGGTCTCCAAGGCTGTCGCCGCCGAGCTGGGCCTGGCCTACCTCGACACCGGCGCCATGTACCGGGCCGCCGCCTGGTGGTGCGAGCATGAGGGCATCGACCTGGCCGATGCCCAGGCGGTGGCCGCAGCAGTGGAGGCCATGCCCCTGAGCGTTGGCCTGGACCCCGCCCGGCCCGTCTTCACCTGCGCCGGCCAGGACATCACCGAGGCCATCCGCGAGCCGCATATCGCCGCCGTGGTCTCCGCCGTGGCCACCAATCTGGCGGTGCGCGCCGAGCTCGCCCGGCGCCAGCGCGAGATCATCAGCGCCGAGCGCCAGGGCCATGACTCCTCCTTCTCCGGCGGCGCGGGAATCGTCGCCGAGGGGCGCGACATCACCACCGTCATCGCCCCGGATGCCGACGCCCGCCTCCTGGTGACCGCCTCCCAGGAGGCGCGCCTGGCCCGCCGCGCCGATGAGCTCGAGCGCGCCGGCAAGGCGGTCGAGGCGGCCGACCTGCGCGACCAGGTGCTGCGCCGCGACCGCGACGACTCCACCGTCTCCCAGTTCCTCACCGCGCTCGAGGGCGTGACCCTCGTGGACACCTCCGAGCTGAGCCTGGATGAGTCCATCGCCCGCGTCCTGGACCTGGTGGAGCAGGCCGTCGATGAGGCGGCCGCCCAGGACGCTGAGGAGGACCTGCGCGCCCAGGCCATGCGCCTGGGCCTGGAGGACTACGAGCTCGACGAGGAGGACCGCGCCCTCCTGGAGGCCGACGGCGATGCCCCGGCCGCCGAGCGAGTCGAGCCCGGCCTGCCGGTGCTGGCCGTCGTCGGCCGCCCCAACGTGGGCAAGTCCACTCTGGTCAACAGGGTGCTGGGACGCAGGGTCGCCGTCGTCCAGGACACTCCGGGAGTGACCCGTGACCGCGTCTCCTACCCGGCTGAGTGGGCGGGGCGGCGCTTCACCATCGTGGACACCGGGGGCTGGGAGGTCGACGTCAAGGGCCTGGAGGCCTCGGTGGCGGCCCAGGCGGAGGTCGCCGTGGAGATGGCCGACGCCGTCCTGCTCGTGGTCGACGCCCAGGTGGGCATCACCGAGACCGACGCGCGTGTGGTCTCCATGCTGCGCCGCAGCGGCAAGCCCGTGGTCCTGGCCGCCAACAAGGTGGACTCCCCGGCCCAGGAGGGGGACGCGGCGGCCCTGTGGAACCTGGGGCTGGGGGAGCCCTTCCCGGTCTCGGCCCTGCACGGCCGGGGAAGTGGCGAGGTGCTCGACGCCGTCATGGAGGCGCTGCCTGAGGTCTCCGCCGTGGCCGGGGCGGCGCCCGAGGGCGACCTGCACCGCATCGCCCTGGTGGGGCGCCCCAACGTGGGCAAGTCCTCCCTGCTCAACGCCATCGCCGGCGCCGAGCGGGTGGTGGTCAACGAGACCGCGGGGACCACGCGCGACCCGGTTGACGAGATCATCGAGCTCGAGGGCCGCAAGTGGGTGTTCGTGGACACCGCCGGCATCAGGCGGCGCGTCAAGCAGTCGCGGGGGGCGGACTACTACGCCGTGCTGCGCACCCAGGGGGCCATCGAGAAGGCC
The DNA here is from genome assembly GCF_900637295.1 of Actinomyces slackii. NCBI lineage: Bacteria > Bacillati > Actinomycetota > Actinomycetes > Actinomycetales > Actinomycetaceae > Actinomyces > Actinomyces slackii. Next base: position 2,176,331 of record NZ_LR134363.1, read on the forward strand.
GAGGTGGCCGTGGTATTGCTGGACGCCTCTGAGACGATCACCGAGCAGGACGTGCGCGTCATCCAGCAGGCCGTGGACGCCGGCCGGGCCCTGGTGCTGGTCAACAACAAGTGGGACCTGGTCGATGAGGAGCGCCGCGGCATGCTCGACTGGGAGGTCGAGCACGACCTGGCCCATGTCTCCTGGGCGCCGCATATCAACCTGGCCGCCCGCACCGGGTGGCACACCAACCGCCTGGTGCGCGCCTTGGACGCCGCCCTGGAGGGGTGGAGAACGCGCGTGCCCACGGGGCGGCTCAACGGGTTCCTTGGAGAGCTGCAGTCGGCCACGCCCCACCCGGTGCGCGGCGGCAAGCAGCCGCGCATCCTGTTCGCCACCCAGGCGCAGGTGGCCCCTCCGCGGATCGTCATCTTCACCACCGGCTTCCTGGACGCCGGCTACCGGCGCTTCATCGAGCGGCGCCTGCGCGAGGAGTTCGGCTTCGTGGGCACGCCCATCCAGATCGGGGTGCGCGTGCGCGAGAAGCGCAAGCGGGGTCGGTGATGAGCGAGGGCTCGACGGCCAATCGGCGCGATTCGGGTGCGGCAGGCCCAGGTGTGGGGGTACCGTGTGACCCACACTGCACTGGCACTGACGGAAGGCATCGCGATGCGCACGGCATGCGGCATTGACATCGGAGGATCGGGGATCAAAGGTGCGCTGGTGGATCTGGACACCGGCGAGTTCATCGGCGACAGGGTGCGCATCGAGACGCCCCAGCCCGCACTTCCCGATTCGGTCGCCCAGGTCTGCCGGCAGATCGTCGATGCCCTTGAGGTTGGCCAGGACGTGCCCGTGGGCGTCACTCTGCCCGCTCCGATCGTCCACGGCGTCGTGCCCTTCATGGCCAACCTGGACCAGACATGGACCGGCATCAATGTCGATGAGCTGATGACCAAGCACCTTGGCCGCCCCTCGCACGCGCTCAACGACGCGGACGCCGCAGGCCTGGCGGAGGTGGCCTATGGCGCCGCCAAGGACGTCAAGGGGACGGTCATCGTCACCACTCTTGGCACGGGCATCGGCTCGGCGGTCGTCGTGGATGGGACCCTGGTCCCTAATACGGAGCTCGGCCACCTGGAGATCGATGGCCATGACGCCGAGACCCGTGCCTCCTCCGCGCAGAAGGAGCTGCAGGACCTGGGCTGGAAGCGGTGGGCCAAGCGCCTCCAGCGCTACTACAGCCACGTCGAGATGCTCTTCTCCCCGGATCTGCTGGTCGTGGGCGGCGGCGTGTCCAAGAAGCATGAGAAGTTCCTGCCCCTGCTCGACCTGCGAGCGCCGATCGTCCCGGCCGCCCTGCTCAACACCGCGGGCATCGTCGGTGCCGCCTACGAGGCCGCTCGCGCCGTCGAGCGCCAGGGGTAGCGCCGCTCGCTCCCTGAGGGTGAGGCGATCCGGTAAGTCAGCGGGGCGGGCGCAGGGCCGCTGAGCGCGGCGGGGACGGCCCATGGAGCCGGGGCAGCCCGTAGACTGGGGCGCATGCTCAAGCCTGTTGATGCCACCACCACCGACGCCTGGACCACCCTCACCGAGCTCCGCTCCACCCTCTCCCCGGATCTGCGCTCCTGGTTCGCCGAGGACCCTGAGCGCGCCCAGCGCTACTGCCTCGAGCTCGGCGACCTGTTCGTCGACCTGTCGAAGAACTATCTCACCGACGAGGTCCGCGACGCCCTGGCGGCCCTGGCCATCGAGGTCGATGTCCCCGGGCGCCGCGACGCCATGTATGCCGGCGAGCGCATCAACGTCACCGAGGACCGGGCGGTCCTGCACACGGCGCTGCGCCGCCCCGCCACGGACTCCCTGAGCGTGGACGGCCAGGACGTCGTCGCCGATGTTCATGAGGTGCTGGAGAGGGTCTACGACTTCGCCCGCCGCGTGCGCTCGGGGGAGTGGACCGGGGTGACCGGCAAGCGCATCGAGACGGTCGTCAACATCGGCATCGGGGGCAGCGACCTGGGGCCCGTCATGGTCTACGAGGCGCTCAAGCCCTACGTCCAGGAGGGCCTGGAGTGCCGCTTCATCTCCAATATCGACCCGGCCGACTGCGCGGAGAAGGTCAAGGGCCTGGACCCGGAGACCACCCTGTTCATCGTGGCCTCCAAGACCTTCACCACCCTGGAGACCCTCACCAACGCCCGCATGGCCCGCGACTGGTTCCTGGAGGCCCTGGCCGCCAAGGGCGTGGAGACTGAGGGGGCGATCGCCAAGCACTTCGTGGCCGTGTCCACCGCGCTGGACAAGGTCGCCGAGTTCGGCATCGACCCGGCCAACGCCTTCGGCTTCTGGAACTGGGTAGGCGGGCGCTACTCGGTGGACTCCGCCGTGGGCACGGTCCTGGCCGTGGCGATCGGCCCCGAGCGCTTCGCCGAGTTCCTGGCCGGCTTCCACACCGTGGATGAGCACTTCGCCACCAAGGAGCCGGCCGAGAACGTCCCCATGCTCATGGGCCTGCTCAACGTCTGGTACGTCAACTTCTTCCAGGCCGGCTCCCACGCCATCCTGCCCTACGCCCAGTACCTCCACCGCTTCGCCGCCTACCTCCAGCAGCTGACCATGGAGTCCAACGGCAAGTCGGTGCGCTGGGACGGCAGCCCCGTGACCACGCAGACCGGAGAGGTGTTCTGGGGCGAGCCCGGCACCAACGGCCAGCACGCCTTCTACCAGCTCATCCACCAGGGCACCCAGCTCATCCCGGCCGACTTCATCGCCGTGGCCACGCCCGCCCACCCCACCAAGGATGGGGGAGTGGATGTCCACGAGCTGTTCCTGTCCAACTACCTGGCCCAGACGGCCGCCCTGGCCTTCGGCAAGACCGCCGAGGAGGTGCGCGCCGAGGGCACGCCCGAGGAGATCGTGCCCGCCCGTGTGTTCACCGGCAACAAGCCGACGACCTCGATCCTCGCCCCCGCGCTCACCCCGAGCGTCGTGGGCCAGCTCATCGCCCTGTATGAGCACATCACCTTCACCCAGGGCATCGTGTGGGGGATCGACTCCTTCGACCAGTGGGGCGTGGAGCTGGGCAAGAAGCTCGCCCTGGAGATCGCCCCGGCCGTCCAGGGCGACGCCGCGGCCCTGGAGGCACAGGACGCCTCCACCCAGGGCCTCATCGCCCGCTACCGCCAGTGGAGGCAGTGACGCCAGTGACGTCAGGGCGGTGTGCCCGCACCGGCTGGCGAAGGACGGGTCCGAGGCCTCTCGGGAACTTCCCTGCGGGAGTGACTGACCGAGATCTCACGGTGCTTGCCGTCCGCCCCGAGATTTCCGCGTCTCGATCCCGTGCGCCCTACGCCCGGGAGCGAGGCGCGGTGACGGAGGATCGCCGCACGAGAGGGCAGGGCAGCACAGCCGAGTCCGGAATGCTCGTCTGCCCGTCGTCCCCGCCGGGGAGCATCGTGATGAGTTTCCGGGTCGCCCATTGACCCATGTCGTAGTGCGGCAGCGCAACGGTCGTCAGCGCGGGGAACAGGCCGTCGGCGATGATCTCCTGGTTGTCGAAGCCGACGATCGACAGGTCCTCGGGTATGCGCAGCCCCAACTCCGCCGCTGCGCGATAGGCGCCCATCGCCATGCGGTCGTTGTAGCAGAACAGCGCCGTGACCTCCTGGTTGCGGCTCAGCAGCTCGATGGCCGCCTGGTACCCGCCGGGCGTCTCTGACGGGCGGGCGACGACGAGCATGTCGTCGTCAGTCAGACCCACGCTCCTCAATCCGGCGCGGTACCCCTCGAGCCGGCCGTGGGTGGCGGGCACATCGTCCGTGTTGGTGATGAATCCGATACGGCGATGCCCGTGCTCGGTGAGCTCCTCGACCGCTGCCCGGGCACCGGACGTCTCGTCGGGAACGGTCCAGGGCACACGTGACTCTTTGTCCTGCGCGTCGATGAGGACCGTCGGCACGCCCGCCAGGGCCTGAGGAACCTTGACGGTGCGGTGGTACATCGTCGCGTAGAGGACCCCGTCCACGGACTGGCGCAGCAGGATGTCGGTATCCCGGTCGGCCGCGGTGGGCTCCTGCGTGGTGTTGACCAGCACGATCGTCAGCCCGGCCTCACGCGCTGCCGCCTGAGCGCCCAGGATGATCTGGCCGGCGTGGGGGGTGGTCGCGATGTCCTCGCTGAGCAGGCCGATCATCTCCGACCTCTGGGTGCGCAGGCCACGGGCCATGCGGTTGGGCTCGTAGCCGAGCTGAGCCGCAACCGCATGCACCCGTTGCCGTGTCGCGTCACTGGCGCGCGCGTAGGGGACCTGATTGAGGATGTGAGACACGGTGGTCACCGAGACCCCGGCCTCACGCGCGACGTCACGGATCCCCACACTCTTGCGCCCTGCCATGTGACCTGCCTTCTCCACGTATCCGGGACCGCGACAGCACTATTTGTACCCTCTTGTCCCGCTGCGCGGTAGCCGTCTGCGATGGCGGCGCGTCCGGAATGGCCGGCTGGCCGATGCCCTACCCACCGCACCGCCGCATCGGCCAGTCGACCTGCCCCTCCTAGAGCGCACCCAGGCGCGGGGTGGGGCGGAACGCGTTGGCGGTGCGATCAATCGCCACCTCCTCCTCGGTGCCCGAGTCCATGACCGTGTTCGCGGTCGATGCGGCGTCCACCTGAACCGTTACAACGTCCAGCGCCCCCAGGTCAGCGCTCGACAGCAGTGCGCTGACCTGCGCCTCGAAGGCCGACTCCCCGCTGTTGCGGGCGACGTCTCGCGCCACGACGTGCGTGGTCGAGACATAGTTGCCCCTGCCTGAGGCCAGACGCACACCGACGATCCCCTCGTCGGCTGTCGCGAGGGTGGTCGAGTCCACGCAGATCGACACGTGGTTGCTGGCGATCGTGTTGTGGCTTCCCTCCACGTGGATGATCCCGTAGGAGTCGCCTCGCCCGTTGGACACCTCCAGGAAGGGAGCCCAGGGCTCCTGGTCCCGCAGGAGATGGTTGCCCTCGACGAGGTTCTCGGCGCTGTCATCGGTGAGGATGACAACCCCCGGGTAGAAGGAGTGGAGTCGGTTGGCGCTCACCAGGGACCGTGTCACGCCCGAGAGGCGAATACTGCTTTCACCCCGGGGAAAGACGTTGTTCGTGGCGATGAGCAGACCGCCGTGGTTCTCGGCGTAGATGGAGTGGCCGTACGGCCCGGCGCCGATGAGGTTGTCGGTGACTTTGGAGGCCTGCCCCCAGTCGAGAAGCTCGATGCAACTGCCGCACTCCGCGATGAAGTTGTCGTGGATCGATAGCGCGTCGGCCTTCCGGATCGTCACGGCGTGCTCAAGGTAGACCATTCCCATCTGGGAGATCCTGAACGAGTCGTTCGGGTCCTCGACGTAGATGCCGGTCCGCCCGTTCCGGTAGGAGTTCTCCGGGTTCTCGCTCACGCCGTCGGGCTCGAAATGGAGCCCGTCAATGCAGAAACCGGAGAACTCGACCGAGCTGATTCGAGGATCGCCCTGGCGCGCGACGAGGAAGGCTGCCGCGCTCGCCTCGTCCCCGTGATCGGCCGGAGGCAGGTCCACCAGGATCCGGCTGCCTCCCGGCCACAGCTCGTGCAGCTCGCTCCACTGCGACTGCGGGACGTTGTAGCGGATGCTCGAGGAGGTGAAGCCGTGCCCGGCGCCCTCGATCCGCAGGTAGCTGACATCGATGACTGCCTGCGTGCGCAAACGGTAGTCGCCGGGCGGGATGATGATGACGGCTCCTGGCCGTCCGCCGTCATCCTCGTCCTTCGAGCGCTGACGGTGCTTGATGTCCGCGACGATGCTGTTGATCACCGCGCCGATGTCGTCATGGGGGTCACCCCCGGGCCACTCGGTCACGTCGTACCTGTTGGGTGCGGTCATGGCCTTCTCACTCCTCTCGTAGGCTCTGATGGCTCACGCCTCGGTCAGCCCTTGACGGCGCCGAGCGTCATGCCGGCGACGATGTGACGCTGCATGAGCATCGTCAGGACGATCACCGGAAGCGAGTACAGGACGGCGAGCGCCGTCATGGCGCCCCAGTCCAGGCCGAACTGCGTCTGGAAGTTCGCGATGACAATCGGCGTGGTCTGAGAGCGGAAGGCGGTCAGGAGCAGCGAGAAGAGGAACTCGTTCCACGAGGCGAGGAACGCGAAGATCGCTGTCACCGCGATGCCCCCTGAGGCCACTGGCAGGACGACCCGCCACAAGGCGCCGAGTCGGCTCGCGCCGTCGATCTTGGCCGCCTCCTCCAGCTCGACTGGCACGGCCTCGAAGAAGCTGGACATGAGCCACACGGACAGCGGCAGGGAGATGGTCACGTGCGCCAGCGCCAGGGCGAAGGTCGTGTCGTACAGGCCGACCGACTGGAAGATCTGGACCATCGGCACTCCGATGGCGATCGGCGGCACCATCCTCATGACCAGTGCGAGAACGATGAAGATCCGGCCGTACTGGGTTCGGAACCTGGTGACGGCGTAGGCCGCCGGAACGGCGAGGAGCAGGGACACTGCCGTGCTCAGCGCGGCGGTCATCATCCCGTTGACGAAGGAGGCCAGCACGCCCTCACGCGAGACCGCGGTCGTGTAGTTCTCGATCGTCCAGTGACTCGGGAAGATCCTGGGCGGAACCGCGATCGTCTCCAGCGGCGCCTTGAATGAGGTCAGCAGCATGTAGAGGAACGGGAACGCATAGATCAGGACCGTCACGACCAGCAGGACCCACAGGACGATCCTGGTCGGCTTGCGTCTTACCTGGAGGCCTTCCATCAGTTGTCCTCGCTTCCGGGCTTCCAGATGGCGAGCACCGCGATCGAGGCGACCACCATCATGACAATGAGGTACAGGGTGCTCATCGCGCTTGCGAGTCCGGGATCACCGAATCTCACCATGGTGCGGTAGATGAGCATGGACATGACCTCCGAGCTGTTCTGGGGGCCACCGTTGGTCTGGATGAGGATGACATCGAAGGCGCGGGCGGCGTCGATGCCACGGATGATGAGCGCGACGGCGATGACCGGGCGCAGGAGCGGGATGATGATCCGGAACAGGATCGTCGGGGCCCGTGCGCCGTCGATCCGCGCCGCCTCGATGACGTCGCCGGGGATGTTCTGCAGTCCGGCGAACAGGACCAGGGTCATGAAGGACGTCGTCAGCCAGATGTCGGGGATCGCCACTGAGAACAGGGCGATATCCGGGTCGCTCAGCCAGGCGATGTCGCTGGCGGAGTCCAGGATCCCGACTCGGGAGAGGAGCTCGTTGACGATTCCGAAGTTGTCGATGAGCAGGAATCGCCACAGCAAACCGGCCACGACCGGGGCGATCATGAGCGGGTAGAGGAAGATGGTCCGGAAGACGCGCGAGGAGTTCCCGATCAGTGAGAACAGCAGCGCGACAGCCAGACCCAGGCAGAACTCGAAGAAGACGACGATGGCGGTGTAGACGGCGGTCCGCCACGCGGCGTCGCGGAACGCTGAGCCGCCGATCGCCTTGCTGTAGTTCTCCAGGGCGACGAAGGTGCGCTCACCGGTGACCGGGTCGATGTCGAAGAAGGAGTCCCGAATGAAGGACAGGAGCGGCAGTCCGACGAAGGCGATGAGGAAGACGGTGGCCGGCACCATGAGGAGCGTGGCGAACTGGCGGTCGGTGAGCTGGAGGCCTCGCCCGCGCGAGCGCGTGGGGCGGGCGGGTGCGGAGATGTCAGGCGACAATGTTCTCAACCTCCTTGCGAGCATCGCTTAGGAGCGTGGCGTTGTCCGCGCCAGACTCCATCGCCTTTTGGATCATGGGGGTCAGCGCCGTGTCGACGATCTCCTGCCACTGCGGCACTGCCGGGCGCGGCAGGGTGGCCGGCGCGTTGAGCGTCTCCAGCAGGGGCGCGACGTACTCGAAGCCGGCCTTGTCGGCCTGCGCCTCCAGGGCTGAGACGCGCGCGGCCAGGCCCAGGCTGGTCTCGATGCTCAGCTCGTTGTGGTCGTAGGCGTACTGGACGAACTTGCGCGCCAGGTCCTGCTTCCGGCTGCCCTTGGCGATCGAGAGGTACCACGCCCCGGGGATGGCTGCCGGGCCCGCCGCGCCACCGATCATCGGCGCCACGCCGACGTTCCCGGCGACGGGGGAGTCCTCGGGGATCTGCCGGTAGCCGTGGGCCCAGAAGCGCATGAGGGCGAGCTGGCCCTGGTTGAAGAGGTTCTGGGCCCCGGCCCAGTCCAGCTGGGCGGCGCCGGAGGGGGCGTACGGCAGGAGGCTGGTGTAGAAGTTCAGGGCCGCGAGACTGTTCTTGTTGCCCAGGGACACGGTGCCGTCCGGGTCGACGACCAGGTTCTTCTCACCGGTCTGGGCGAGCGTGGCGAGCCACTCGGTCTCGACGGCCCCCTTGACGTCCGTGCCGTACACCTTGCCGTCCATGGCCTCACTGAAGTACTTGGCGACGTCGCGGTACTGCTCCCAGGTCGTTGGCGGGGCGAGGTCGTAGCCGTAGGCCTTGACGAAGGAGGACTTGTGCGCCGGGTCCTCCAGCAGGTCGGTGCGGTAGTAGACGATCTCGGCGTTGGTCCACGCGGGCATGCCGATGAACGTCCCGTCGGGAGCCGCCTCCTTGACCAGGGAGGGGAACAGGTCGCTCTTGACCTCCTTGGTGAACAGGTCATCCAGCGGGAGGAGGGCGCCGCGGAACGCGGACAACCAGATGGCGTCCAGAGCGGCGATGTCGAAGGACACGGCGTTGCCGTTGAGCTCACTGCTCAGGCGGTTGTAGAGGCCGTCGTAGGGCAGCTCGACGAAGGAGACGGTGGTGCCCGTCTCCGCCTGGAACTTGTCCGCGATGGGCTGGAGCTCGCCGTGCCCCCCTGCTTCAACCAGGAGCGTCAGGGCGTTGCTGGAGGCGGACGACCCGCCCCCGCCAACCCCGCATGCGGCCAGCGTGGCTGCCGTTGCGAGGCCGAGGCCTCCCGTCAGGAGGCTGCGCCTGGTCGGGCGTGCGCCCGACCAGGCGCCCCCCGAGGGGGGATGTGAAGGACTGTTGCGAAGCATCGTTACTTCGCCTCCGATCTTCGTGCGGCGGTGCAGATGAGAACCGGGGTCAGCGAGGCGGCCCCATGCGGTTGACAATACGTTTTGCCAAAACGTCGTGTCAACCCCATACTGGAACCAGCGCCACCGGAGGCGCCCCGCCACATCGAGGAGGATGGCCATGACCTCACGCCCACGCATCCACTTCACCGCCGCGTCCGGCTGGATCAACGACCCCCACGGACTGAGCGTCGTCGACGACCGCTACCACCTGTTCTTCCAGCACGTGCCGGGCAGCACGACCTGGGCGCCGCAGTGCAGGTGGGGTCACGCGGTCAGCGACGACCTCGTCCACTGGAGCGAGCACCCGATCGCCCTGGAGCCCGGCGACGGCGACGACGGCGTGTGGTCCGGCTCGATAGCCCGTGATGACGACCAGGGTGCGCGCGCCTACTACACCTCGGTTCAGGTGCCGGACTTCGGCATCGGCCGCGTTCGCGTCGCACGTCCCGCGGATCCCCAGTGGAGGCGCTGGGTCAAGGAGGAGATCGTCGTCGGTCTGCCACCGGAGCTCGACGCGATCGCGTTCCGCGACCCCTTCGTCTTCCGGGATGCCGGCTGCTGGCGCATGCTGATCGGCGTCGCCCTGAGCAACGGGACGGCGGCCGCGACCTCGTTCTCCTCACCGGATGGCCATGCGTGGACCTATGACGGCATCGCCGCCTCCCGGTCGAGTGCGCTCACGGAGCCGGTGTGGACAGGGAGCCTGTGGGAGTGCCCGCAACTGTTCACGGTGGATGGGCAGGACGTACTGGTGACCTCGATATGGGACAACGATGTGCTCCACTACGTGGCCTACGCCACTGGGCGCTGGGAGAACGGGCGCTTCCGCCCTGACACGTGGCGCCGGCTGACCTACGGCGAGAGCTACTACGCCCCCTCCTTCTTCCGTGACCGCCTGGGCAGGCCGTGCCTCATCTTCTGGCTGCGAGGCGCGCTCGACGAGCAGGCCGGCTGGGCCGGGGCGCACAGCGTCCCCTACCTCCTGTCGATGGTCGATGGCGAGCTGGTCATGCGCGTCCATCCCGGGGTCGAAACCCAGGTCAAGGCGTGGGAGCCGGACGGGGACGGGATCGCACCGCTGCTCACGCAGTGGCGTCCGGCCGACGGCGACCTGCGCATCAGCGACGGAACCGGCGCGACGACGCTGCTTCACCGCGACTCCGGGGGCATCCGGGTCCAGCAGGGCGACCAGGCGCCTGTCACTGTGCCTGTGGCTCCCGGCGCGGCCGTCACGCTCATCGTGGACGGCCCCATCGTCGAGGTGTGCTGCGGGAGCTGCGGGTACGCACTCGCCAGCGGTGCGGACCTCGACGTCCAGGTCCTGGACCCGGAGACCCCTGCCGCGCCCTGACGGGCCTGCGTCAGCGGAGACTGTAGGGGCAGGCCCGGTCGCCCGGGTCGGAGAGGGCCGCGGTGACCGTGGCGAGCGCTTGAGCCAGCTCGCGCTGCGCCGACTCCAGGGACCGGCCGTGCTCGCGGAGCAGTGCCTCGCGATCGCGCTCGTCGCCGCGCAGGTCGGCATCGCCGTAGCGGCGGCGTCCCAGGGCGTCTCGGGCGGGGACGAGGACCCCGACGTCCTCCCAATGCCGCAAGACGTGCACGGAGACACCCAGTTCCGCCGCTGCCGCGCCGATGAGCTTGCCTTCGGGTCGACCCGAAGGGTCAGAGTTGAGTTCATGGGAATCCATCACCTCAACTGTGGCACACTCCGCCCTGCATCCGCGCGGCTCGTCAATGGGCGAGGCGGCCTGCTCGAGCGCGCTCGCCTGGCCTGCAACTGCCTCCTGGTGGAGCATGCGGCCGGGGAGTACACGCTGATCGACACCGGACTGGGCACGTTGGACCTGGCCGATCCAGTCGGGCGCCTGGGCCAGGAGTTCGTCCGTCGCTGCGGCCCCGCGCTGGATCCTGCCGAGCCGGCGGTGGCGCAGGTGGCGGCGCTCGGCATTGATCCGCGCCGGGTGACGAGCATCGTCCTGACCCACCACGACCTCGACCATGCCGGTGGGCTGGCGGACTTCCCCTGGGCCGAGGTGCATCTCTCCAGCGCGCATCTGAGCCTGATCGCCCCGGCCCTCGACGCCCGACTGGCTGGTCGGCTGCGCCCTCAGCAGTGGCGGCACGGGCCGCTGTGGAGGCCGGCGCAGCTGCGGGGGAGGGGCCTTGGCAGACCCAGTGCGCAGGTCAACGATCGCATTCATCTTGTGGCGCTGGATGGTCACATCGAGGGCCACTGCGGGGTGATGATCACAAGGCCCGGTCTTGGGCCCCTTCTTCACGTGGGCGACGCTGTCTACGACACTCGCGTCCTTCGCGGCGGCCGCACCCCGCTCGGGCTGGCCGTCTTCGAGCGGCTGATGAGAACCGACCGCCGTGCCTGGCGGGAGAGCCGGGCCTGGTTGTACCGTCAGGTGGCAGAAGGTGTCGATGTGCTCTGCGCCCATGAGCGCGACGTCTCCTTCAGCCACTGACCGGGGAAGGTCCGGTCCGTGCCGACACCGGGCCTGGTGCGAGCGCCCTGCTCAGTCGATGCGGCGCGTACCCGCCCACAGGATGAGCCCAGGAGGATGGATGACGAGTGCTGAGAACCTGGTGGCGCTGCGGCGCCGCTCCAGCGAGAAGTGGACGACCTACCCCGATCATGTCCTACCGATGTTCGTCGCCGAGATGGACTTCGGCCTGGCCCCGGGGATCGCGTCGGCCCTGCACCAGGCGATCGAGATCGGCGACACCGGGTACGTCAACCCTCATGACACCGGCGCCGCCCGGGCTTTCGCCTCCTACGCGCGCGAGGCCTGGGATTGGGAGGTCGATCCCGCTGCCATTGGCTACACCACTGATGTGAGCGTCGTCATCGTCGAATCGCTGCGTCGACTCATCGCCCCCGGTGAGGGGGTCATCATCAACTCACCGGTCTACCCGCCGTTCTTCGATCTGGTCCCCGAGGCGGGAGGGACCGTCGTCGATGTCCCCCTGCTCGACGACGGCGAGTCCTACGCCCTGGATTTGGCGGGAATCGACCGTGCACTGGCCGATGGCGCCCGCGCCGTGCTGCTGTGCAGCCCCCACAACCCGGTGGGGCTCGTGCACTCGCGCCAGCAACTCGATGACCTGTCCAGGATCGTCGCCCACCATGGTGCGGTGGTCGTCTCCGATGAGATCCACGCCCCGCTGACTCACCGGGGGCGCGCCTTCACCCCTTACCTCGCCGTCAGTGATGAGGCGCGCGAGCATGGCATCTCGGCGCAGTCGGCGAGCAAGGCCTTCAATCTCGCAGGGCTCAAATGCGCCATGTTCGTCGCCGCATCCGAGCGCATGAACGGCCTCATCGCCTCCCTGCCCGAAGAGGTGAGCTTCAGGACTGGTCTGCTCGGACTTATCGCTACTCGTGAAGGCTTCGCCGGCTCACGCCCCTGGCTGGAGTCGACGGTCCGCACCATCGAGGACAACATCGCCCTGCTCGATGAGCACCTGGCCGACAAACTGCCGCAGGTGCGACGGCGGTCCTCGAACGCCACCTACTTGGCCTGGCTCGACATGAGCGCCCTGGGCTGGGGAGAGGACCCGGCCGCCCACATTCTTGAGCATGCGCATGTGGCGCTGGGCAGCGGCCCCGCCTTCGGTCCCCCTGGGCATGGGTATGCGCGGATGAACCTGGCCTGCGCGTCCGAGATCATCATTGAGGCGGTCGACAGGATCGCTCGTTGCGCCGATCAGCGGTGAGCCTGAACTCCCGGCCCATGCGTCGGGCGAGTCGTGAGTCTCAGCGGCCTGCCGGGCTAGGAGCCGCTGCGGTTCAAGAACGCGCCCAGGCGCTCCAGGCCCTCGGTGATCTCCTCGCGGGAGGCCGCGTAGGACAGGCGCACGTGGGTCTCGCCGGTGGCCGTCCCGAAGTCGCGTCCCGGCGTGAGAGCCACATGCGCCTCATCGAGTGCGCGCATGCAGAACTCCCAGGAGGACATGCCGGTGGAGGAGACATCGAAGTAGATGTAGAAGGCGCCGTCGGGCAGCACCGGAACCTCAAGGCCCAGGCGCTTAAGTCCGGTCAGGGCGATGTTCCGGCGGGCCAACAGCTCGATGCGCCGCTGCTCGCACACCTCCAAAGACTCCGCGGTAAAGGCGGCCTGCGCCGCCAATTGCGTGGGCGTGGAGGCGCACAGGAAGAAGTTGACCGCCAGGTTCTGCGCGGCCTCGACCAGGGCGTCGGGCAGGACCACCCAGCCCAGGCGCCATCCCGTCATGCCGAACTGCTTGGAGAAGGAGGACACGACGATGGCCTCGGGATCGGCCTCCAGCGCCGTGCGCGCTGGCCGGCCCTCGACATCCGGGTCGGCCAGCGCCAAGTAGATCTCGTCGACGATCCGCCACGCCTGGCGGTCGCGGGCGGTCTGGCACAGGCGAGTCAGCTCATCGAAGGGGATCGTGGTCCCCGTTGGATTGGAGGGCGTGGCCAGCATGACCGAGCGCGTCGCCGGGGTCCATGCCCGCTCCATGATCCGCACATCGAGCTGATAGCGCGATGCCGCCGTGGTCGGGGCGAGCACAGCGCGCCCGCCGAAGGTCTCGATGAGCGCACGGTTGCAGGGGTAGCACGGGTCGGCGAGGACGACGTCGTCCCCCGGCTCGGTGGTCAGGGCGGTGACCAGCAGCAGGCCGGCAGATGCCCCCGAGGTCACCAGCACGCGATCCGGGGTGACCTCCACGCCCAGGTGGTCGCGGTAGTAGCTCGCGATGTCCTGGCGCAGGTCGGGAAGTCCCGCCGCGGGCGTGTAGGGCAGGTCGCGTCCGTCCATGACGGCCCGCTCGGCCTCCCGCACGGCCGGGGGAGCCCCGAAGGAGGGCTCGCCCAGGCTCAACTTGGCCACATGATGGCCCTGGGCCTCGATCTCCCGGGCGCGAGCGCCGATGCTCATGGCGTGGAAGGGCTGGGCGGACAGGGCGCGCTGGGCGATCTTCATGACACTGCTTCCATGGAGGAGGACCGGGAGCCTGGTGGCGCCCTCGACCACAGGGTAGATCCACAATGAGCCTTTTCCATTAGGCTGTGCTCCCGGAGTAGATGGTGGCCAGGCGTCACAGCGCCTGGACGCTCAGGCACGGGGCGTGGTGCTCGCCTGAGTAGTTGGACTTGGTCATGGCGTTCCCGTTGCCGGGCCTGTTGCTGGCGGAGATCGGGGTGCCGTCGGTGAGCAGCAGGCTGCCTTGGGCTACGGCCTGGGTAAGGCTGGTACCGCTCATGGACAGCACATGGCTCAGCAGGGGTACCATGCGACGCTAGATCCCCGAGCCGGTGGACTCCCGGGAGGCGAGCACCGAGCATGCCCTGGATCCCGCCGATAGGTTCATCGAAGTCATCTCCAGACAGCCCCGTAGTAGACTGGTAACGCATCGGCCGCCTCCGCGAGAGAATCGAGTGTGGTAACCCAATTCTCTCGTCAGACGACCGACGCGTCCCTAATAACACACCAAAAACTTAACTCCCCATAGATAACCATCCTTAGAGGAGAAGTCATGTTCTCTCGTTCGCAATTGCGCGACAACATCGTCGTTGGAATGCTGGCAACTGCGCTCATCGTTTTTCCTGTGAGTGCGTGCGGCAAAAGTGAAGCAGTGCCGCAGGTGCAGCCGCCGCTGTCATCATCTAAGTTTGACGATCATGACTATTTAGAGGTTGCTGCCCTGTTTCAGGAGGCCGGCTTCACCAATGTGAAGATGGAGCCTATTCCCGATCTAGTTCTCGGCTGGTTGGTAGAGGATGGAGAGGTAGAGGAGATCTCAATCGGAGGGGATACCGAATTCACTACCGGAGAGCGTTTCGACCCTTCTGTTCCGGTGATCATTCGCTATCACACCTTCCCCGAGGACGCAAGTCCTTCGCCCATGCCTGAGGGATCTGCGACTGCGTCGCCTCTGCCAGCGACCGTGTCGCCTACTCCCATGACAGTATCACCAAGTGTTTCCCCTGTCCCGAAGGCGCCTCAGACCACCGGTCCCGCTCCGACAACAACGACCGCGACTTTGACCGCGGAGAACAACGAAGACCTCGCTGTTCTTCTAATGCTAAAGGACCCGTTCGATCCGTCGGTGGCCAGTTTTGCGGCAACATACAAGAACCAGGTCATCGAGTTTGATGGATGCGTGGTCGCGGTAGCTCAACATGGCTCTACCAAGACTCGCTTTGACTACCTGCTCTCTGCGGGAGACTACGATCCAGACAGCGCCTCGGGTCCATCATTCCAGTTCTCCGACATCAACTATTACGATTTTCGTTTTCCTTCAGAGACTGCTCCTGAGTCCGTTCCCGTTGGCGCCAATCTGCACTTCGTCGCTAAAGTTGGTCAATACGATCCGGCGACTGGCCTATTCCAACTTGATCCGATCGCAACGACTGTGCGGTGATTCGATTTCTGTAGTTGATGGCAGCGACAATTTTGTGTTCTTCGCGCTGAGGGGGATGGGAGTTTTCCTGGATTTTCCGGTGTGAATGAAGCAGCCCGAGTGCACGTTCCGTGCCACCCTGACCGAGATGGTCGAGGAAGAAGTGGAGGCGCTGTATCGGCGGATTCGGCTGCATCCTGGCTGTCGTGGGGAGCTGGAGCAGGCCCTGCGCCACCGGCTCGAGCTCATGGTTCAGGACACCCAGCAGCAGTTGGCTCAGTTGACCGCTACCCGGCAGAGGCTGGTTCATCAGTGGGACAAGCTCCTCCAGGCCCATTACGAGGATGCCATCCCGCTCGTGGTTTGCTTCAGCGTTCGTGTCCGGTTTTGGGTCTGGGATCAAGCAACATCGGTACGGTCTTGATGAGGCCTTCAGGAGGGGGCGCGATGAGCAACAACGGGAGCTCGGTACCGAGGAAGCGGCGACCGAAGAAGGTGCTGTCGCCATCGGCGAAGTACGAGATCTGGCTACGGCTGGTCCGCGGTGAGGTCACGATCTCACAGGCCGCGAGCCAGGCCGAGGTGGACCGGTCTACGATCATTCGCCTGCGACAGGTCGCCAAGGACGGGGTGAGGTGTTTCAGCGTTAATGTCCGCTTTGGGCGGTTGGATCAGACCACATCGGGGTGGTCGTGGTTGGGTTGATTGTCTCGTTGGTTGCGGTGGTAGGCAAGCCGGTCTTGGGCGGCTCGTCTCAGGCCGTCCTGGCGGGCCTGGCGGATGGCCTGGCCGCGACCGGTGTGCTCGTCGTGGGGTGTGACGTAGCCGATGCCGGAGTGCAGACGGGCGGTGTTGTACTCGGTGCGCACAGTGTCGAGCTCGGCTCGAAGGATGGCGGGATCGGTGATGGCCAGCAGGTGAGGCCACTCGTGCTTGAGCGTGCCGTTGAGAGACTCGATCCACGCTTGGTCACTCGGGGTGGCCGGGCGGCCGAAATGCTGGGCGATAGCGACCATGGCCATGAACTTGCGGGTGTTCGCCGAGATCATCTGCGAGCCGTTGTCCGACACCGCCAGCAGGATCGGGGTCAGTTCCTCGTCCCCGTCAGGGTCTGTGGCCTCATCCAGCGCGTCGGCCCGCTCCAGGGCGGCCTCCAGCAGTCCCTCGGCATCCAAGGCCTGTTCAAAAGCCAGCCGGACCTGGGTGTGGGTGGTTTGCTTCAGCGTTCGTGTCCGGTTTTGGGTCTGGGATCAAGCAACATCGGTACGGTCTTGATGAGGCCTTCAGGAGGGGGCGCGATGAGCAACAACGGGAGCTCGGTACCGAGGAAGCGGCGACCGAAGAAGGTGCTGTCGCCATCGGCGAAGTACGAGATCTGGCTACGGCTGGTCCGCGGTGAGGTCACGATCTCACAGGCCGCGAGCCAGGCCGAGGTGGACCGGTCTACGATCATTCGCCTGCGACAGGTCGCCAAGGACGGGGCGTTGACGGCCTTGGCGGCCTCGAAGCCCGGGGCTCGGGGCAAGCCGGCCCGGGACGTGGAACTGGAGCAGGCTCACGCCGAGATCGAACGTCTGAGCGAAGCGGTTAAGGAACTAGCGGTCAAGCTGACGGTGCTGGAGAAAAAAGGGGGCTCGGAATGAGTGTCGGGGCCCCGGTCCCCGCCCGGGTCGACGCGCGCGTCAAGCAGGGACTGCTGGAGGCGGTGGACTACGCCACCGGCCAGGGATGGGCTGTATCCAAGACCTGCGAGGTCCTGGGATTGGATGTGCGCCGGGCCCGCCGATGGAGGCGCCGGTGGCGGGTCAACACCGAGACCGGGCTGGTCGATGCCCGTCCCGGCGCATCGGTCAACGCGCTGACGCCCTGTGAGGTCGAGGCGATCTTGGAGGCCTTCGAAGCCTTCGGGGACAAGGATTTCTCCCACCGCCGGCTGACTCACCGAGGCTCCTATAACGGGCTGTTCTGGGTTGGCCCCTCCACGGTGCGCCGGGTGCTCAACGACCACGGCCTGAGGTTTCGTCACCCGCCGAGACCGTCGGGATCCAGGCGTCGTCCGTTCCCCGATTGGGCGACCTACACCCCCAACTCGATCTGGATCTACGACTCCACCCATTTCACCGCCTGCGGCATGACCGTGCTGATTATCGAGGACCTGGTGTCACGCAAGTGGATCACCCACGTCGTCTCATCTGAGGAGACCCACACCCAGGTCCGGCTGGCTTTTGAACAGGCCTTGGATGCCGAGGGACTGCTGGAGGCCGCCCTGGAGCGGGCCGACGCGCTGGATGAGGCCACAGACCCTGACGGGGACGAGGAACTGACCCCGATCCTGCTGGCGGTGTCGGACAACGGCTCGCAGATGATCTCGGCGAACACCCGCAAGTTCATGGCCATGGTCGCTATCGCCCAGCATTTCGGCCGCCCGGCCACCCCGAGTGACCAAGCGTGGATCGAGTCTCTCAACGGCACGCTCAAGCACGAGTGGCCTCACCTGCTGGCCATCACCGATCCCGCCATCCTTCGAGCCGAGCTCGACACTGTGCGCACCGAGTACAACACCGCCCGTCTGCACTCCGGCATCGGCTACGTCACACCCCACGACGAGCACACCGGTCGCGGCCAGGCCATCCGCCAGGCCCGCCAGGACGGCCTGAGACGAGCCGCCCAAGACCGGCTTGCCTACCACCGCAACCAACGAGACAATCAACCCAACCACGACCACCCCGATGTGGTCTGATCCAACCGCCCAAAGCGGACATTAACGCTGAAACACCTCACCCCGTCCTTGGCGACCTGTCGCAGGCGAATGATCGTAGACCGGTCCACCTCGGCCTGGCTCGCGGCCTGTGAGATCGTGACCTCACCGCGGACCAGCCGTAGCCAGATCTCGTACTTCGCCGATGGCGACAGCACCTTCTTCGGTCGCCGCTTCCTCGGTACCGAGCTCCCGTTGTTGCTCATCGCGCCCCCTCCTGAAGGCCTCATCAAGACCGTACCGATGTTGCTTGATCCCAGACCCAAAACCGGACACGAACGCTGAAGCAAACCAAACTCGCCAAGGAGGTCGGATCATGAGAGGGGTTAAGCATGTCGGACGGTGGCGGGATGCACTCGCTCGCGGTGAGGTTCTGGAGGAGTCGCCTGTACCTGTTCGGCGGCGTCGTGCTGCTGGTCTGGACGGTGGAGCTGGCCTGGCGCTACCGGTGGGCGGTCGCGGTGGCAGGCGTTGTCGCCGGCGCCGTGGCCGGGGCGCGCTGGTGCCTGCGGCGCTGGTGAAGCGGAGTAAGGGTGTTATTCATGTGGGTGTTACCAGCCTGTTCTGTAGAGTTCGAGTTTGGTGATCAGGGTGATGATGCTGGGGAGCTCTGCCAGGCGGTGGCGGTAGCCGGTGGATAGGATTTTCCATTTCTTCAGCGTGGCGATGGTGTGCTCGATGGCGGCGCGCGTGGATGACACGGCTGTGTTGAACTCTTTCTCCCATTCCAGACGTTCCCTGCCCGGTGTCTTCTTGATGGGGGTCAGTGCGCCATGAGCGGTGTAGGCGGTATCGGCGATCCAATCGGCGCCGGTGAGGATCGTGTCCCAGCCGCACAGGCTCAAGGCGGCGCTGTCGTGGCGTGAGCCGGGCACCGGGTCCGAGACCGCCACGAGGGTGGCGTCGGTGGTGGCGGCGACCTGGACATTCAGGCACTGGGCGTGGTGCTTGCCCGAGTAGTTGGCCTTTTCGACTTGCTTGTCGGCTGCGGGCCTGTTGCCAGTGGGGATCGGCGTGCCATCAACGAGCAGCAGGCTGCCCTGGGCCACTGCCTGGGACAGGCAGATCCCACTCATGGCCAGCACGTGGGTGGCCAGGGGGACAATGCGTCTCCAGATCCTGGAGACGGTGGGCTGGGAGATGCCGCACATGTCGGCGGCCAGGGCCTGGGAGATGTTATGGCGCGCCAGAATCAAGGTCAGCTCCACCTGCTGCCTGAGTCCCAGGCGGTAGCCCAATAGACTCTGGCCCCGAGATTCGAGCACCTCACCGATGCGCCCGACAAGCTCATCGATATCCTCATCGCACAGCCCCGTGGTAGACTCGTAATGCATCGGCCGCCTCCCCAAGAGAATCGAGTGTGGTAACCCAACTCTCTCCCCGAGACGGCCGATGCACCAACTAACGACACGAACCAATCCCCATGAATAACACCCTAAGCGGAGGCGAGTGTCATGAGGTACAGGAATCGAGGCGCTTGTCGGCCGCGTTACCGAGCGGTGGCGTCATGGCGCCAGAAGATCGATGCTGAGGCGCTGGCTCGGGTGCTGCTGATGCTGGCGCTGCACCGAGCCGGACAGGCTGCCGGTACAGCGAGGTCCGGTCAGATCAACAAGACCGCCAAGTCGGCGAACGACGGCTCTATCGAGTCGGCTTGGACTGCTGGGTGTTTTTCGGACTGTGTGTTGTGTTGGTCAGGCTGCCTTCTTGTGGTCCAGGAGCTCGCGTTCCACCTCGTTAGGGGTGCGATATCCCAGAGAGGAATGCAGTCGGGTGTGATTGTAGACCAGCTCGATCCATGAGGCAATATCATTCATGGCCTTGCTCCGTGTGGGGTACACCATCCGGTGAACCCTCTCGTTCTTGAGTGTGGCATTGAAGGACTCCGCCCATGCATTGTCCCAGCACACCCCGGTCCTGCCCACCGACAGGCGAATACCGTAGGCGCCCAGGTGCTCAGCGAATTTCTCGGAGGTGTACTGCGACCCGCGGTCGGAGTGGAAGATCGTTGTTCCTCTCGTCGGCGGGCAGTTGCGCACCGCCATATCAATCGCCTGGCAGACAAGCTCAGTGCGCATGTGATCAGCCATGGCATAGCCAACAACCTTCTTCGTGGCGCAGTCCAGAACAGTGGCCAGGTAGACGAATCCCACCCAGGTGCGAATATAGGTGATGTCCCCGACCCACTTGGTTCCTGGCGTTGTGGCGGTGAAGTCCCGCTCCACCAGATCCGGGCGCCCCTCCAGGTCAGCCGCCGGGGTGGTGGTGCGGACCTTTCGGCGAGGTTGCGCGGCCACCAGACCGGCCTGACGCATGAGGCAGCGCACGGTGCCATGGTGCGTCACCACGCCCCGACGCCCCAGACGGGCAGTAATACGCCGGTAGCCGTAAGTGCCATCCGAGGCCTCGAACTCGGCCTTGATCATCGATGTCAGCTCTTCCCTTCTCATCGAGGTCGCCGATTGCGGCCGGTCCCGCCAGAAGTAGTAACCCGATCGGGAGACCCTCGACCAGCGGCACATCGAGGAGATCGGGTAGTTGCCTTCCTCGCGGCCCCGAGCTCGTAGCGCTGGCTCACCGGTCGTTCTTCGCGAAGAAGGCTGCCGCTTTTTCCCAGGAACTCGTTCTCCTGACGCAACTCGCGGACCTCACGCCGAAGCCGAGTGATCTCAGCCGCCTCCGCTGCCGCTTCCTTCTCCTGATCCGTGGCGTGCTCCATCCTGTGCCTCGCGACCCAGTTACCCACCGTCTGAGCCACCAGACCATAGGAGGCCGCCACCGACGCGATCGACCGCTCCTTGTCGATCACCTCGCGCACCACCTGTTCCTTGAACCCCTCACAGTCACCTCGCCCTTGACATGGTCCCATCCTATCGAATCAAAGGAAGACGAAAATCCTCCCCTGTCCGAAAAACACCACTCACCCCAACCACACCCGCGACGCCATTGAGGCCCACCTGACCATCGTTGTCGCCGCCCTGGCCATAGCCCATCACCGCCAACAGACGACCGGGATAAGCATTAAAACAATCATCCAAGAACTCAAACCACCACAAGAAGTCATCATCAGCGTTAACGGGCATCACATTATTGCCCAACCCCAAATCGCAACAACAGCACAAAAAATCATCAACGAACTAACCTCGGGGCACTAAGTTGAGACAACTCAGGTGCCAGTACGCCACCGGCGTTCGGCGCGACTCGGGCAGCATACGTGTAGTCCGTGAAGCTTGGTGGGGCCAGCCATTGACACCCCAGTGGAGGCGCTGTTATCATCGAGATGCGTTTCTATAACGTGGGCAACAATCCTTGAATTGATGCCCCCACCCACCCTTACAAGTTGAGAGCACATCCGTCGGTCTTGCCATCGTCCGCTCGTCTTGTACACTTGCGGCGTGGTGCCCCGTCGGATGGGTCAAGGTATACGCATGACTATGTGTCAGACCGCCACAACCCGTCGCACGGCCACGTCCCCCATTCGGTGTAAAGGGGGTGACTCATGTCGCTGGTCATTGAGACGCGTTCACTAACCAAGAGTTACGGAAAATCCCGTGGTGTCGAGGATGTCAATCTCGCCGTCGAGAGGGGTGAGGTCTTCGGCTTCATCGGCCCAAATGGCGCGGGAAAGAGCACGACTATCCGAACACTTCTCGGCTTCCTGAAGCCCACGAGTGGGAGCGCTAAGGTTTTGGGTTACGACGTGGTCGAGGAGTCTCGCGAAATCCACAAGAGAATCGGCTATCTCCCTGCAGACGTCAGCCTCTACGATGACATGACGGCGGGTGAGTTGCTTGATTTGTCTGCGAGGTTCCACGATGTCGATGGGTCTGAGAAGATAAAGGAACTCAGTTCACGGCTGGATCTCAACCTGTCGAAGAAGTTCCGTTCGCTGTCGACAGGAAACAAGAAGAAGGTCGGGATCATCCAGACCATTCTTCACGATCCCGACTTGCTCATCTTCGACGAACCCACCAGTGGCTTGGACCCTTTGGTCCAAAACACCTTCTACGAGATTCTTCGCAACGAACAAGGCGCTGGCAAGACCGTCTTCTTCTCGTCCCACGTTCTCAGCGAGGTGCAGCGACTCTGCAACAGGGTCGCGATCATCAGGGAGGGCAGGCTCGTCGCGGTCGAGGAATTGTCCGAGCCCGGCGCTGCCCAGTACAAGTCGGTTCGAGTCCGGTTCCGCGACCCTGACGTGAAACCGGAGTTCGCGGGGGCCAATTCCATGGAGAAGACAGAACTTGGGTACAAGTTTATGATCCAGGGTGATGTCAATCGACTGCTCGGCTGGCTCGCCGGGCATGAGGTCGAGGAACTGACAATCGAAGACCCGCCTCTCGAGGAAGTCTTCTTGAACTTCTATTCGGGCGATGACAAGACTCAAGGGAGGGGGGTCTGACGTGCATGGGGTCCTTTTCCGCACGGACGTTCGTCGTCACCGCACCTCGTTCATCGTCTGGGCGTTGATCTTGCCACTCATGAGTATTTTCCGCATGGCGGGATACCCTGAGTTCTACGAAAAGTACGGTTTTGCCAAGGAGGCTCTGCAGGAGTTTTCGCCGGCGGAAGTGGCAATGTTCGGCCTTGCCGGCGTCGACATGACCAGCATCACCGGGTACTATGGGGCTCGTGTCTTCTCGGTCCTAGTACTCTTGGGCGCGGTTTACTTGATCATGCTGGGCGCAACGATCTTATCCAAGGAAGAAGACGACAACACAATCGAGTACCTGTTGGTGCAGCCACTGAGTCGTACCGCGATCGTGGTGACGAAGGTCGCAGTGGTCATTTTCTATGCTGTCGCCCTCAACATCGTTCTGTTTCTTGCGTCCTGGGCGATGTGTGTCGCTTTCCAGCAGGACGGGTATTCCCTGCAGGCGCTCCTCCAACTGGCTCTCGGGTCGTTTCTCGTGCACTTGATATTTGCTGCGATCGGATTCCTTCTGTCGGTCTTCGTAGTGCGTTCCCGGGTCATTTACCCGCTCACCATCGGAATCTCTCTCGGCGCTTATTTTCTTCAGATGCTTGCGAACTCCAGCGATTCGGCCCAGTGGTTATCGTGGTTCTCGTTCTTCTCCTACGTCCGAGTCGACGAAGCGACCAAGGGGAGTGCCACGATGGATCTTGCCCATCTACTGGTGTCATTGTTCGTGATCGTCGGATGTTTTGCCGTTGCAGTATTCGTGTATCGGCGCAAGGACATCTCGGCCTAACTTGCGAAAGACCCCACGGGCATCATCCGCCAGCGGGGCGGTATAGCGCACCGACAGCGCTGCGGTCAACCGCCGCGTGCTATCTGCGCGGCTTTTTTGGGACCTGTACACGGACCGGAGGTGAGGCACGACTATGTTCGAGAGCACGAGGCGGTTGCGTTTGTCGCGCTCGGGCCGTCAGTCGGAAGCGACCATTAGTTGCGTTCTCGTCGGCGACTGGTCGTCTTTTGTGGAGTCATTGCACCCCTACGAGTGGGAGCAGTTGGGGCGCGCGAGGTCCGACAAGAGGCGGTCGGATTTCGTGGCTGGGCACCATGCAGCTAAATTGGCGATCTGCGCGCAGCTCGCGACGTGGCTTCGTCCTTCTTCAATCCTCATCGAGCCTGGTGTGTTCGGACAGCCGATCGTCCGCTGCCCTGAGTCGGCGAGGGTCGGGGTCAGCATCGCTCACAGCGGCGGATGCGCCGTGGCGATCGCTTTCGACGTCGGGCATCCCATGGGAATCGACATTGAGTTGATCAATCGGAGGCGGGAGGCCACCCTGCGATCCCAAGTGGTCGACAGCGAGGTCAGTTTGTGCCTCGCACACCGGGTGTCGATGCTCGAGATGAGTACCCATCTGTGGTGCGCCAAGGAGGCGGTGGGTAAGGCGATGCTCACGGGACTGACCGTGCCGTCCTCGCTGCTCGAGGTGTCGTCCGTGGTCGCAGATCATGATGGGTACCGCATCCGGTTCCGGAATCTCATCCAGTACGGGGCCAGGGCGGTTCGAATCAGAAACTACGCGGTGGCTCTGGGCCATCCGCGCGACACGGAGCTCCAAGGACTCGACTCAACGAAGGCACTCGTCGCGGGGGTGGCCCATGCGTGACTGGGCATTCATCTTTCCCGGGCAGGGTTCCCAGTTCCCCGGCATGGGGCACGACCTTTGGCTTCGGTTTCCCGAGTTCAGAAGGGACATGCAGCAGATCGACACCGTGGTGCGGGATTACCGCGGCGACGGGTTCTTGGACGCGCTGTATGGTGATGAGTGGGCCAACGCCGTGACGGATCTTCGCGTGAGCCATCCGGCGATCTTCTCGCTCCAGTACTCCGTATCGCAACTCCTGATCCGACGCGGGGTGCAGCCGACCTGCTTGGTGGGGGCCAGCCTGGGAGAGGTGGCAGCGGCCACGTTCGCCGGCGGGTTCGGGGCCGAGACGGCAGTCAGAATGATCTGTGAACAATCCGATCGAATTGTCGAGCAGTGTTCCCCGGGCGGGATGATGGCCGTGTTTGCCCGTCCGGAGGTATGGCACGATGGCATCGCCCCCCGACACGAGTGCGACCTCGTGTCGGTGAACGGGCCGGAGCACTTCGTCGTGACGGGAGGGCTGGACAACCTCAAGTCATTGCAGGCCGAACTGGATGCCGCCGCCGTCAACTACGTCGCGCTGCCGGTGAGGTATCCGTTCCACTCAAGACGGCTTGACTCCCTGAAGCCTCCAACCCGCACGGAAGCGAGTGCGGGATCGTCACTGCGAGTGCCCTTCTATTCGTGTGCCGCTGGTGGACGAGTAGACTCGCTCGAGCCCGGCCACTGGTGGCGCGTCTTCCGAGAACCGATCAGGGCAGCGACCGCCTTGCGGGCAATGGCCCAGTCGGGGCGGTATCGCTGTGTCGAGATCGGACCGGGAACCTCGATGTCCGCGATCCTGCGCCAGCACTCCATTCCCACCGAGTCCAGTCACGCCCTGGTGACGCCATTCATGAACAGCAGCCACATGGTCGAGAAGTTGTCCACGTTGTCCGACCAATACCCCACGGGGAGGGACCGACGCGCCTCCACCGCCCCCCAATCCGTCGACACCACTACAGAGGAGCTCCGTCTCATGTCACCACAACCGTCCGGGAAACCCGATGGCAATGAATTGCTCGCCTACGTCTTCCCAGGCCAGGGTTCACAGTCCATCGGTATGGGCCATGAGCTCTTTGACCAGCACTCGGAAGAGCTCGCCCAGGCCGATCGGATCCTCGGCTGGTCGGTGAAGGAGTTGTGCCTCGCCGGTCCGAAGGATCGCCTAGACAACACGGAGTTCACGCAGCCAGCCCTCTACGTCGTCAATGCGTTGAGCTATCTCAGTAAGATAGCGAACGGTGCGCCCCTTCCCGACTTCGTCGCGGGACACAGCTTGGGTGAGTACAACGCGCTCCATGCGGCAGGGATTGTGGACTTCGCCACGGGGCTGTCCCTCGTGAAGATCCGAGGTCAGTTGATGGCTCGGGCCCGTGGCGGAGGAATGGCCGTGGTTCTGGGACTTGGCGAAGACGCTGTGGCCGCAGTCCTCGCCAAGGGCAGCCAGCAGGGCGTCGACATCGCCAACCTCAACTCGCCCGAGCAAGTCGTCATCTCCGGAATGCGTGAAGAGGTGCTGGGTTGCGAGCAGCTCTTCACGGCGGCGGGCGCACGCTTCGTGCCGCTCAACGTCAGCGGTGCGTTCCACTCCCGCTACATGCGCGATGCGCGGGAGCAGTTCGAGCAACAGCTGAAGGGTATTTCCTTTGGGAGGCCTTGTTGCCCAGTCATCTCAAACGTCACCGCTCGCCCCTATGACGCGGACACGGCACGCCTTCTTGCCGAGCAGATCACCTCTCCCGTGCAGTGGGTTGATACGGTGCGCTACTTGATGCGCGCCGGAGCGACCCTTGAGCAAGTTGGTCCCGGCAACGTGCTGACCGGCCTGACACACGCGATCGTGCGCAGCGACGCGAAGGCTCAGAACGAGAAGACGACCCGCGCCGAGGGGGTACGTCGATCGGTCAGTTCGGGACAACCAGAGCCGCGCGTCGAGTCCGCCCCCGTGCCAGCGCCCGGAAATGAGACGCTCTGCTCGGCATACGGGCTCAAGCATCCCTATGTCACCGGCTCGATGTATCGCGGGATTGCGTCCAAGGAACTCGTTGAGCGTATCGCGCTGGCCGGCATGCTTGGGTTTGTCGGCACTGGGGGAATGCCGCTGTCCGAGGTCGGCGTTTCAATCGACTACCTCCAGCGGCGGCTTCCGGCGGGGACGCCGTTTGGGTTCAACCTTCTGCACAGCCACGGTGATCCTCGACGCGAGGACGAGTTGGTCGATCTGCTGCTCTCGCGAGGCGTGAACGTGATCGAGGCATCCGCCTTCGTTGATGTGAGTCCGGCCCTGGTCCGGTTCCGACTCAACGGCGCGCACAGGGGTGCGGACGGGCGGATCATCACACCGCACCGGGTCATGGCCAAACTCTCCCGCCCCGAGGTCGCCGCCGCGTTCATGAGCCCGCCGCCGGAATCGATCGTCTCGCAGCTCAAGGATGCGGCGGTCATCACGGCCGAGGAGGCGAGCCTCGCGCGTGACGTGCGCATGGCAGACGATGTCACGGCCGAGGCTGATTCGGGTGGACACACGGACGCTGCGGTCGCCCTCACCCTGATCCCCACCATTGCCCGTCTGCGGGACCGCATGCAGGAGGAGTCTCCCCAGTTGCCTCGGGTGCGAGTCGGGGGTGCCGGTGGTATCGGAACTCCTGAGTCTGCGGCTGCCGCCTACCTGCTCGGCGCCGAATACATCGTCACCGGTTCGATCAACCAGTGCACCGTCGAGTCTGGGGCCAGCGAGGTGATGAAGGACCTTCTCCAGGACATCAACGTCCAGGATACCGACTACGCTCCGGCGGGGGACATGTTCGAGCTGGGAAGCCGTGTGCAGGTGTTGCGACGAGGAGTGTTCTTCCCGGCTCGCGCGAACAAGCTCTACTCCCTGTACCGCCAGTTCGACTCCTGGGAGACGATCGATGTGGACACGCGCCACCAGCTCGAGCAGCGGTACTTCCGTCGCTCCTTCGACGGCATCTGGGATGAGGTGAAGTCGCGCGTCAGCATCAACTGCGGGGGAGCGCCCACCGATCGGCAGAAGATGCTGGCGGTCTTCAAGTGGTACCTCGCCCATTCGACGCAGCTCGCCCTAGCCGGAGACAAGACTCGAGTGGTCGACTTCCAAGTCCACTGCGGACCGGCGTTGGGGGCGTTCAACCAGTGGGTCAAGGGCACCGAGTTCGAGAGCTGGCGGAACCGTCATGTTGATGACATCGGGATCAAGCTGATTACCGAAATGGGCCGGTTGTTGGATTCGAGGTCACGGGACTTCGCAGATTTTGCGAGTTGACTGACCACGCTGACGCATGGCATCTGATCGGTTACGCGCCTGGATGACGCAGACGGACTGGATGACTTACTCGAAACCGATGATGCAGACCTATAGGAGAAACGTGATGCTGGACTTGGAGACGATTCGGGTGAAACCGACGAGGGAGGGGCGTGGCACCACCGTCCTTTTCGTCCACGGCGGGTACTTCGCGGCATGGTGCTGGGAGAAGTTCCAGCCGTATCTGGCGGACCGGGGCTACGGCTCGTGGGCGGTCAGTCTGCGGGGACACGGCGCAAGCCGCACGACGCAGCCGCTCAGATCGCTGAGGCTCGAGCAGTACGTCGAGGACGTCGTTGAGACGTTGAAGGCCATGCCGACGAGACCGGTCGTTGTCGGGCACTCGATGGGTGGTGGCATCGTTCAGAAGGTCCTTGGCGCTGACGAGGACCTTGTGTCCGGCGTCGTGCTGTTGTCCTCGGTGCCCCCGTCCGGCGTCGGGGGGAAGGAGGCGCTGGCGTGGACAAAGCTCGGCATGGGGGCCATGGTCAAGCTGTGGAAGCTGCACAGCGGCAAGCTCGGTCCCGAGGATGCTGCTGATCGGACGGCCTTCCCCTACGGGATGTTCTTCGCCGGTGATCTCGACAAGGACACGCTCGTCTCGTACGGCAGCCGGATGCAGGGAGAATCACAGCGTGCCGGAAAGCAACTGTCACGGACGGTTCTGCGGGACCCCAAGTCGGTGGGCGTGCCGGTGGCGGTCATCGGGGGGGAAGAGGACCTGTTCTTCGCCCCGCAGGTGAATCACGCGACTGCCGATGTCTATGGCGTGGACGCCACCATCGTGTCCGGCGTAGGTCATGCGGCCATGCTCGATTCGAACTGGGTCGCGGTCGCGGACCGACTGATCGACTTCCTCGAATCGTTGGAGGAGCGCTGATGCCGCAGCAAGGAGCTCCTATCTTCGCGTCCCGCACCCGTGCCAGTTCATATGATGCCTGCTCAATCGGCGCCGGCATCGACGCCGAGACGGCGCGGCTCTCGGCCCAGGTCGACCTCTTCTGGGAGAAGGAGAGAAGGCTCTACGAGTCCTACGGGCTCGGCGCCGCCCGTCGGGTCGTCGAGTTGGGGTGTGGTCCCGGCTTCGTTCTGCGCCACATGGCCCACGAGTTTCCCGGTCTCGAACTGCACGGGCTTGAACTCGATCCCGACCTGGTGGTGCGCGCTCGGGAAATGTTCGCCGAGGAGTCGTTGGACGTGACCGTTCGAGAGGCGAGCATTCTGGACACTGGCTACGAAGAGAGGGCATTCGACTTCGTGCTCGTGCGACTCGTCCTCGAGCACCTGCCCGATCCCGAGAGGGCGCTGCACGAGATCCTTCGGATCACCAAGCCTGGCGGACGTGCAGTCGTAGTGGACAACGACTTCGAGATGCATCTCATGGCGAGCCCGCCAGTGCCGGAGTTGCGCGAGGTGTACTCGGCCTATTGCAGGGCGCGCGAGGACGAGGGCGGTAACCCACTGATCGGCCGAGACCTTCCGCTGCTCCTGCGCGAGACCGGGTTCGTCGACGTTGACTACGACATCGTGGCGGCGCACAGTGCGGTGCTGGGTGACGAGATCTTCTCGCGCTCCGAGGGCATCAGCATCCCGTCGCGACTCGTTCAGGACGGCTACCTGAGCAGTTCGACCATGGGCCACCTTTCACGACGCTGGCGTGACGTTGTGCGAAGTCCCCGACATGCCCAGATCCGACAACTTCATGTGAGCGCCGCCAGACGACCGACAATCTGACAGGAGATTGACAAGTGACTCCCACCCCCGTCCTTGCTCGATTGCTTTCCCTCTTTGCTGACATCACCAACGGCGACGAGGCCGAGATCGACCCGTCGCTACCCATGGCAGAACAGGGGTTGACGTCGGTCCTTGGTGTTGATCTCGTAGACGAGATCAACGCCGAGTACGGCCTCACCCTCGGTGCCGAGGCGATCTACGACCATCCGACCTTGGCTGGGCTGTCCATGGCCGCCGAGGAGCTGCTTTCGGCTGACCGCATGACGATGTCCCCCGTCCGTGATTCCCTGTTTGACGTCGTCGAACGACTGGCCAAGGTGCATTTGAGGCAGGATGTCGGCCCTTGGGACCCGGCCCGAACATGGACGGACTTGGGGCTAAATTCGGTGTACTCCGCCGACTTGGTCGATGCGCTCAACGACGAGTTGGGGATCAGCCTCAGCGCCGAGGCAATCTCTGACTTCGTCACTCCCGGGCAACTCGCGGGGCACATCGAGTCGTTGCTCTCCATGCCCGCGCCTGACGACCGACTCGTCGACTTCACATCCGATTCGACGCCAGCTGAGGAAGCCACGGTGCCCGTGGCGATCGTCGGTCAGTCCATGAGATTCGCGGATCTCGACAACGTCGACGCGCTCGAGGCGGCCTTGTGGGGGGCTGACGCCAGGAATGAGGGCTCGATCACCTGGCGTTGCGACCAGGCTCCGTCCGGGTTCATCTCCACCCCAGACCGGTTCGATGCGCCGTTCTTCGGCATCAGCGCTCGTGAGGCGCGCAGGATGGATCCCCAGCAGCGTCTGCTGCTCGAAGAGGCCTATCACGCAATCGAGGACTACGGGCATGATCCGGCCTCCTTGGCAGGTGACCGTGTGGGGGTCTTCGTCGGAGCGAAGGTAGGCGGCTACGAGGATCAGGTCGTTGGGGTGGACGGGCCTTCTTCCCAGGCGTTGCTCGGCAACGAGATGTCCGTCTTGTCCGGTCGGCTCGCCCACTGGTTCGACACGAGGGGCCCCTGCGTGACGGTGGACGACTCATGCACCTCGTCCTTGGCGGTGCTCCACATGGCCTCGGAAAGCATTCGGCGTGGAGAGTGCGAGCTCGCCATCGTTGCCGGAGTGTTCGTGACCTCGCCGCGGTTCCAGGCGCTTGCTGCAGAGGCGGGTTTGCTGTCCACCAGCGGACGGTGTCGTCCCTTCCGCGAAGACGCCGACGGAATGGTGCTCGGGGATGGTGTGGGAGTGCTCGTCCTGAAGCCCTTGCCGTCAGCGCTGGCCGACGGCGATCACGTCTACGCGATCGTCCGAGCCAGCGCAATGAGCCATAACGGACGCGCACCGTCCATCATGGCGCCAGTCACCCGATCCATGCGTGACATGATCGTCGAACTATACCGCGACAGCGAGACCGATGTGCGTAGCGTACGCCTCATGGAAGCGCAAGGCACCGGGTCGCCTGTGGGCGACAGCGCGGAGCTCTCTGCCCTCACGGCGGCGTTGACCGAGCTGGGAGCTACGCCTCACAGTTGCGTTCTCGGGTCCACCAAGAGCGTCCTGGGGCATGCGGTGGCTGCCTCGGGCATGGCCGCAGTGGCCAAGGTGCTCGCCTCCTTCCGTCGCGGCGAGGCCCCCGGATGGGTCGGGGGCGAGGCTGATCATCGGCACCTGTCATCGCATGATTCGCCGTTCGTCCTCGGAGCGACCCCGACGCGGTTGGCGTCCGACGGCGAGTTGCCGACGCGAGCGGGAGTGAACGCCTACGCCTTCAATGGCACGAATGTGCATGTGATCCTCGAGCAGTTCAAACCAGCTCGTCGCTCGATCGGTCGTGAGCGTCCGCAGCTGATCCCTGTCTCGGGGAGGACTGACGAGGCGTTGAGGGGGAACCTCGCTGCCTTGGCGGAATGGCTCGCGACCCATGACGCCGCGCTGGGCGACGTCGCCTATACTTTGCAGGTCGGTCGCCAGCACCATGCTCGTCGGCGCGCTTTTGTTGTGGACGACTGTCGCACGCTCCGCCTCCAGATCGAGCAGGCGCTGTCCCAGGAGGGCGGGATGGCGCCATTCTGGTCGAGCGGTGACCGCCGGCTGGATGGCGAACGACAGGGGGGCAGTGACCCAGGCAACCCCGACATCTCGGCGGACGAGTTGACCGACGTCTTCCGTGGCTATTGCGGTGGTGCGACAGTCGACTTCGAACGACTGCACGTCAGCGACCACTGGCAACGACTGTCATTGCCCGGTTATCGGTTCGACGACCATCGTTACTGGATCGGCGGTCCTACGGATATGGAATCGGCCTCGTCAGCGCCCCACGATGCGGGGCCCGAGCGATCATCGGTCGCGCCGGAGCTGTCGGCCCGGGAACTCGACGAGCATGAGCGTGCCCACAGCGCGTTGACCGCGTGGGCCATGCAAACGTTGTTCGCGGTCCTGGCGGACGCGGCCGGTGATTGGGCGCGGGGAAGTACGCACACCGTGGACGCCCTAGCAGACAGCGTCCAGGTGATTGATCGTCATCGACAGCATTTCGAGCATCTCGTCAGCATGTTCGTTCGCGAGGGGTTCATGCGCACCGCTGGCGATCACCTGCAGATCACCGCCAGCGCTCAGCCGATGGCAGCCCTGGACGAGCGACGGCAGGACATCGAGAGAGAGTTCGTTGAAGCGGCCATCTACACGCCGCTGTTGGCGTTGTGCTTCGAGCATTATCCGGACATTCTTGCTGGCACCCGAACCTCGGTCGAGGTGCTGTTCCCCAAGGTCAGTGACACGCCGATGAGCCGTCTCTACACGGGCAACCAGATGGCGGATCTGTGCAATGACTTGGTCGCTTGGCAGTGCGTTCAGCACATCCTCGACAAGGTCCCCGCTGGCCGCACCATCAAGATGATCGAGGTGGGGGCGGGCACCGGGGGCACCACGCGGCCGGTGCTGGAGGCGTTGAACCGGTGGAAGGACCGCATCGACTACGCCTACACGGATCTCTCGTTGGCCTTCAGTACATGGGGAGCCAAAAAGTTTCAAAAGGATTTTCCGAGCGTCCACTTCGCCCGGCTGGACATCTCGGTCGATCCCGGTGAGCAGGGATTCGCCTACGACGACGCCGACATCGTCATCGCCACCAACGTCATCCATGCCACGCCTGACATTCGTGAATCGACGCGCAATCTGCACTCGTTGTTGCGGCCAGGGGGAGTCCTCGTCCTCAACGAGCTGACCGGCTGTCCCGACGTGTATGCGATGGCGGCGGGGCTTCTCGACGGCTGGTGGCTGTTCCGCGACCCGGAGGTGCGAATCCCCGAATCCCCCTTGCTGGACGCCACCCACTGGAGTTCCGTCCTGTCGGACGGGGGGTTCGGCCCCACGACCGTTCTGGGGCCGACGGTGGGCAGGTACGGCGTGTCCCAGAACGTCATGGTCGCCGCCAAGCTGGCGTCGATCCGACAAGAGCTGCGGCGGACACCAGGGCGAGACGACGCGGGCCATCGCGTCGACTCGCCAGAGGCAGCGCAGAGTCGTCGGGACCATGGGCAGTCCGGTTCCGATGCGCTGCGTGCGACGGTTCTGCGCTCCGTGGTGGAAGCAGTTGAGGCGGACGTCGCCGGCGTCGATGCGGACACCGCCTTCGCGGAGCTCGGTGTCGACTCCCTCATCGCGCCGGAACTTGTTGCGACCCTGAACTCGGCGCTGGGGACCCAGTTGAGTGCCTCGGTTCTCTTCGAGCATTCGACGCCCAATCAGCTCATCGAGCATCTTCGCAATTCCGGCGTGGAGTGGGACCCTGGGAGTTGGGAAGTTCGTGAGGCACCAACTCCAACTGTGGGACTGGTCACACCAGCGAGGCAGGTCCACGCGAGCCTGGAACCCCCGGCGGCCGACGATGACCCCATCGCCATCATCGGAATGTCGGGCACGTTCCCGGACGCTCGAGATCCAGAAGCCTATTGGAACAACATCGTGAAGGGTCGTTGTTCGGTGAGGCCGGTTCCCCGCGAGCGGTGGGATGTCCACGCCGTCTATGACCCGGATCCGGACCGGCTCGACCGCACCTACTGCAAGGTGGCTGGGCTCATCCCCGATGCGGACCTTTTCGACCCGCTCTTCTTCCGCATGTCGGGTCGCGATGCGCAGATCACAGATCCACAGCAGCGCGTCTTCCTCGAACATGCGTGGAAGGCCCTCGAGGATGCCGGCTATCCTCCGGTGTCCTTGGGGGGCACGAAGTGCGGCGTCTACGTCGGGTGTGTGGCAAATGAGACGCCTCTGCTCAACGAGCTGGAGGGCGCCTCCGCGGACCCTGGCGCAACGGTGGGCTCCTACTCTTCGGTGCTGGCGGCCAGGATCTCCTACCTTCTGGATCTGCATGGTCCGAGCATCTCGATCGACACGGCCTGTTCGTCCTCGCTCGTCGCGCTCCACTTGGCGGTGCAGAGCCTGCGCTCGGGCGAGACCGACATGGCACTGGCGGGCGGCGTCTTCGTGATGCCTTCGGCGCGCTTCCACGTGGCTATGAGCAATATGTCACTGCTCTCGTCGGCAGGTGCCTGTCGTCCCTTCGACAGTCGCGCCGACGGATTCGTCCCCGGCGAGGGAGCCGGCGCCCTGGTCCTCAAGACGGTTGGCGCGGCTCGTCGGAGTGGCGACCGCATTCTCGCGGTGATCCGCGGTTCCGCGCTCAACCACGACGGGGCGTCCAACGGATTCACCGCGCCCAGCGCCCGAGCCCAGACTGACCTGGCGGAGGAGGTCTACCGTCAGGCGGGGATTGACGTCACGAGCATCGGATATGCGGAGGCGCATGGGACGGGAACGCGGCTCGGCGACGCCGTCGAGGCCGAATCCCTCACCGCAGCGCATCGGCGATTCACGGCCGCGCGCACCTACTGTGCGCTTGGGTCGGTGAAGGCCAGCATGGGCCATGCCGCGGCGGCAGCAGGCGTGGCCGGCGTGATCAAGGTCGTCCAAGCGCTTCGTCATGCAACCATTCCGCCGACGTGGCATGTCAACACGCCCAGCGATCTGATGGTCTGGGACGAGTCCCCATTCTACTTTCCCGAGCAAGCAACGCCGTGGAAGGTGCCCGAACAGGGTCCACGACGAGCCACGGTCAGCGCATTCGGGCTGAGCGGCACAAATGCGCATGTCCTACTCGAAGAGGCCCCGACTCCAGAGCACGCCGATCGCGATGGCAGCCTCGAACACGTCGTCGTCGTGTCAGGCCACACCGAGACGGCGTTGCGCCGCAATGAGGAGGCGCTTCTCGAATGGGTGGAACGAGGAGATTGCGATGCCGCCCCGCAGTTGGAGGCGATCGCCCGTACGACCCAGCTCAACCGCACCGCGCATGGGCACAGGGTCGCCGTGCTGGCGTCCAGCACTTCGGAGCTCGTCACCCGGCTTCGGGAGCATCTGCAACGCGGCGAGTCCGAGGCAGTCTTCGCGGGTCAGACCATGGCGCAGCTGTCGTCGATTGCCTCGTTGTTCAGCGACCGGGCCGGGCACGACTTCCTGGCGGATCTCGCCCGGCGTCGACGCCTCGAGCCGCTGGCGCGGGCCTGGGTGGACGGACTGGACGTGCCGTGGGCCGAACTCCACGGCGAGCCTCTCGCGCCCCCCGTGAGCCTGCCGCCCTACCGCTTCGACCACATCAACTTCCAGCGACGGCCAAGCGAGCCCGCAGGGAGCGTCGTCTACTCGACTAGGCACTTCGAGGTGAAGGTGCCGGCGTGGCGGCCAGAACCTGCTCCATCATCCGTCGAGTCCCCTCGACGCTTGTTGCTGATGGGCGATGAAAGCGACATAGCTGCGGTCCGGCGACACTGGCCCTCGACGCCCATCATCCTGGTGGGTCAGGCTTCCGAGGATGAGCTCGTGCCCGTGGGAGAGAGCTGGCGAATCAGCCCCCGCAGCGCGGGCGACTTCGACAAGCTATTGGCCGCGCAGGCCGGAGACGTCCCCATCGATGTCCTGAACCTGTGGCCCCTGCACGCCGGTTCCGACGCATCCGTGGACCCCGCCTTCGGGGCCTCGCTCCACCTCGTCGGCGCGGCCGGACGGACCTCGGCGCGAGTGCGGCGCGTGGTGTGTGTGACTCGCCGAGGAAGCGTTCCCCAGCCCTTCGATGACGCTGCAGCGGCGGTGGGGCACTCCGCCGCTCTCGTGGCGCCTGAAATGACCTTCACCCTTCTCCGGGTCGATGGCGCCGCCTCTGTCGGTGAGTGCGTCGACCATGCCGTCAGCGAGTGGGCGGCCTCCGACCCCGAGGTCCTGCGTCGTGATGGCGCCCGTTTCGTGCCCGAATTGGCGGCACCGGCTGCCGCCGACGAGCCCATCGTCATCCGTCGGGGAGCGGTGTGCCTCGTCACCGGGGGAATGGGGGCCCTCGGCCGGATCGTGAGCCGGCACCTGGCATCCACCCTCGCGGCTCACCTGGTGCTGGTGGGGCGTTCGGCTCCCACGCTGGAAACGAGCGAACACTTGGAATCGCTGAAGTCGTCCGGTGCCGCCAGTGCTGTCTACCTGCAGGCCGATGTCAGCGACGTGATGGCCATGCGCGAGGTGGTGCGGTCCGTCAGACAGCAACGCGGGGGTGTGCATGCCGTCGTCCACGCGGCCGGAGTCCTCGATTCCCGCCCCCTCAGTGCCATGGATGAACGGGCACTCGAAAGTGCCCTCAAGGCCAAGGTCGAAGGCGTCCAGGTGCTCGACGAGGTCACTCGTGACGAGGACCTCGATTCGGTAATCTTGTTCTCGTCGGCGTCGGCGGTCTTGGGTGACTTCGGGCTTGGCGGCTACGGTGTCGCTAATCGATTCCTCGACGCGTTCTGCGAGTACCGCAATCACCTGCGCGCCCAAGGCGCCCGACGGGGCGCGACCGTATCGATCGACTGGCCTTTCTGGGAGGACGGCGCTATGCGAGCGGGGGGACAGCGACTCCACCAGCAGGCGTCTGGCGTCGTGCCACTCGGTACGGCAGAGGGCCTTGCCATCTTCGACACCGTCCTCGCCCGCGGCATCTCAACGGCCGTGGTGATGCCGGCCGTTCACGACGGCGCGGCGCCTGCACCGCGAGCCGATGCCGACCACCTGCCCACTGTTGACACGACGGGTGGCGCTGCTGAGCCGGCCCGCCCGGAGACTGCCGGGTCCGAGTCGCTACGCGAGCAGGTTCTCAATGCGACTGCTCGGGCGCTCGGGATCGAGGTGGAGCGTATTGACCTCGAGGCGGACCTCGCGGACTACGGCTTTGATTCCGTCTCGCTCAAGACCCATGCGCGACGGCTGACAGAGGAGCTGGGGATTCCGGTCTCGCCAACCGTGTTCTTCGCGTGTGGAACGATGGGTGAGGTGCTACGTCTCCTCGTGGACCAGCACGGCGACCAGATCGAGGTACCCCCCGCCAGCCGGGCTCCCGAAAGGGATGCAGACCCCGCTGACGCGACCGACTCCTTGCTCGGTGATGCCCCCGCCCCTGTGTCAAACGGTCACAGTGACCTCCGGCCGGGAGATCTCACCGACGGCTTGGCGAACGACGTGGCTGCCGTCAACCCGGTGATGGACGTCCGCGATGACGCGAGCATGCCCATCGCGGTGGTCGGCATGGCAGCCCGCTTCCCGGGCGCCGAGAACACAGAGGAGTACTGGCGGAACTTGGTCGGGGGAGTCGACTCCATCGTCGAGATTCCACGTGATCGGTGGGACTGGCGGGACTGGTACTCGCCTGACGGGGATCGGGAAGGGCGGTCGGTGAGCAAGTGGGGCGGGTTCATCGATGGAGTCGATGAGTTCGATTCACGCTTCTTCAAGATCTCGCCGCTGGAGGCGGAGATGATGGATCCGCAACAGCGCTTGCTGCTCCAAACGGCTTGGGCGGCCATCGAGGACGCGGGATGGATGCCCGAGTCCATCACGGGCCGTCGGCTGGGGGTCTTCGTGGGGGCACAGTTCCACGAGTATGCACAGTTGCTCGCTTCGGCTGGTCTCAGCCGAGCCCAGATTGGCACCGGAGTGGAACACTCCATGCTCGCGAACCGCATTTCGTACCTGTTGGACGCGCGTGGGCCGAGCGAGGTCGTGGACACCGCCTGTTCCGGCGCGCTGACGGCGGTCCACCGTGCCATGCGGTCGCTCCGATCGGGTGAGACGGAGATCGCGCTGGTCGGTGGGGTCAGCCTGATGCTGACGCCCCAATACCACGTGCTGACCACCCAGATGGGCGTGGCGTCGCCCAGTGGGCGCTGCCACACCTTCGGCGCCAACGCGGACGGCTATGTGCGGGGAGAGGGCGTCGGCGTCCTGACCCTGAAGCCGTTGGCACAGGCGATACGGGACAACGACCATGTCTGGGGGGTGCTACGAGGCTCCGCAATCGGGCATGGTGGTCATGCCCACTCATTTAGTGCTCCGAACCCCCGGGCGCAGGCTGACCTCCTGCTGGCGGCCTGGGATGATGCGGGCGTTGACGCCGCAGATATCGGTTACATCGAGGCTCACGGTACGGGAACGGAGCTCGGTGACCCCGTGGAGGTCGAGGGTCTGTCGACAGCGTTTGACGAGTCGGCCCGCCGTTCGGGAAGGGCCCCCGCGATCGGTGCCTGCGGATTGGGCTCCGTCAAAACACAGATCGGTCACCTGGAGCCGGCCGCTGGGATCGCGGGTCTGGTGAAGTTGATCCTTGCGCTGCGCCACCACATCATTCCGGGCACGCTCAATGCCCTGCCGCGAAATCCCTATTTGGAACTGGAGGGTAGCCCCTTCACCGTGGTTGATCGCTCCACGGTCTGGCCGGCGCCCATCATCGACGGCGAACCGCGTCGCGGCGGCGTCAGCTCGTTTGGCTTCGGCGGGGCGAATGCGCATGTGGTCGTCGAGGAACACCGGCAGGAGCCACCGGCAGGCGAACCTGCGGGGGAAGTCGGGGATCCTCGAGTGGTCACGCTCTCCGCTCGCACGGATGCGCAGCTTCGCCGATCCGCGAGGCACCTGGCGGACTTCCTGTCGCGAGATTTCGACCGACGCCTGGAGAGGGTCAGGGTCGTGTTGGCCGAGTGTCTGGGAGTGCCTTTCTCCGAGTTGGACGGGGACACCGCCTTGGGCGACGTCGGGCTTGACGCGACGTCCATCGCGTCGGTGGTGTCGCGGCTGCGGTCCCAGTGTGGGGCAAGGCCGCACGGCCTTGTCGTGGGCCTTGACACCACGGTGGCCGAGCTCGCTGCGGGCTTGCCTGCCACGGTGGACCTCGGCGACGTCGCCTACACCTTGGCGGTGGGACGTGCAGCGCACCCACGCCGCTACGCGGTCGTGGTGGGTTCCATCGACGAGCTTGTGGAGCAGCTCGAGCAGTTTGCCGACGGGCGGGAAGCAGAGACCCTGGTTGGCGGGAGCGGGGACAGCGACGAAGAGGCCGCCGCGAGGGACTGGCTGCGTGGCGAGGACGTCGACTGGTCCACGTACATGTCCGGGCGGAAGGTGTCGCTGCCGACGTACTCGTTCGAACCCTCCCGCCACTGGTTCAGCGGGCCGGAACCCGTTGCTGGGACAGTTCCGGACGCACCACCAACGCATCCCTTCGCGGGCAGCGTCAACGAAAGGGAAGGAGTTTGGACCCTCACAACCACCCTGCGAGGAGGTGAACTCTTCCTGCGAGACCACGTGGTTCATGGCTTCCGTACCCTCCCCGGGGTTGCCTTCCTCGAACTGGCCCGCTACGCGGCGGGTCTCCACGTGGGGGGAACGATCAGCGTGGTGAAAGACCTCATCTGGGCCAAGCCCTTGGTAGTTGGTCCCTCGCCCGTGGAGCTGCGGTCCGCCGCGTCCGCGGGACCGGGCGGAACGGTGTCGATCGAGTTCACTTCGGACGAAGGGATCCACGCGCGGGCCAGATGCCTCGTGTCCGAGTCAGCGCAGCCCCAGCAGCCATTGCCGATTGCCGCCATCCGAGACCGTTTGACGCCATTCGCCTCCGGGGCCCAATGCTACGAACGGCTCCGGGGATCCGGGCTGGAGTACGGTTCCTCATTCCAGTGTCTTGATGAGGTGTGGTCTGCGGCGGACGAGGCTCTCGCCCGGTGGACCCGAGCACCGCAGCCGGCGTCCGAGCAGCGAGGCTGGATACTGGACCCGGTCACCTTCGACGGGGCCCTGCACACACTGCTGGCGTTGGTCGACCAGTCGAGCGGCAATCCGTCCGTGCCCTTCAGCATGGGGGAGGTCCAGATCCACGCGCCGCTTCCGTCCAATGGCTGGGCCCATGCGACCAGGAGAGGCCAGGGCGCCGGTCACGTTCCCCGCTTCGACCTTCGGATCACGGACGGTGACGGAGCCGTGTGTGTTGACGTCCATGACCTGGCGCTGCGCCAGATGGCACCCGTGACCGACGGTAGCTACGGGGACCCCGAGGTGGCGATCGGCGATCCCTCGACCACCGATGGGGTCCTCACCTTCGCCCCCTGTTGGGTGCCCCGGGATCTGGGGGAAGCTGCGCAAAAGGACCGCCCGGTACAGGTGTTGTGCGTCGGGGAGGCCTCTCGTTTGAGACACATGCTGGAAGCGGATATGAGTATGAGAACGGCCACAGTCGAGGATGTGTTCCACGCCTGCCGCGACCTGGTTGCCCAGAGAAATCCTGGACGGCTTGTGATCGTCACCGATCGGCGCGACCCGGTGAGTGAGGGATTGTCCGGACTTGCCCGCACCTCCCGACTCGAGAACCCGCAGCTGGCAGTCTCGGTGGTCCAGACGGACGGTCTCCCGGACGTGGAGCGGGTCCGTCACGAGGTCTCGCGAGGAGACGACGATGTCGTCGTCCTGCATGGGGCGGACGGCCGATTCCGTCAGTCCCTCCGCGAGATCGAGCTGCCTGCACCGTCCGGTCGGCCCTTCCGCGAAGGTGCGATCGCGGTGGTCACGGGGGGTCGAGGCAGGATCGGTCGGTTGTTGGCCGAGCATTTGGTGGGGCGCGGCGTCGCTGGTGTGGTCTTGATCGGCCGCCATCCGGCCGACGCGGAAAGCGAGCGTTGGGCCCGCCAGCTCGGGGTGCCGGTGATGCTCGAGGACGCGAATGTGACGGATCGAGTGGCGACCGCCGCCGCCCTGGGGCGTGCCCGTGACCGTTTTGGTGGTCTCCATGTCCTCGTCCATGCGGCTGGCGTGGTTCGCGATGGGGCACTGGCTCGAAAGAGCGATGCGGATTGGGTTGATGTTGTCGAGCCGAAGGTACGCGGGGCCGAGGTCCTAGATGAACTCACCGCACGCGACGACCTAGACCTGTTCGTCCTGTGTTCCTCGTGCTCCGGGGTGTTGGGCAACGCAGGGCAGGCTGACTACTCCTACGCGAACTGCCGTCTCGACGCCTTCGCACGCCAACGGGAGGAACTGGTTGAGCTCCACCGACGCTCCGGTCACACCGTGTCCATCGCGTGGCCGCTGTGGCAGGAGGGTGGGATGACGGTGCCTGGTCACGTGGTGGATCGGCTCCGCCAGACCCTCGGGATGGCTCCGATGCCCACCGCCGTCGGTCTGGAGGTCTTCGACGCGGCGACCCTGTCCAACCAGACCCGAGTGGGGGTGGCCTTCGGAGACGTGTCGACCCTTCGGGAAAAACTCCTGGTGGAAGACCAGCCGCGAGACCTACCGGATGCCTCGCTGGCTGCCGATGAGGACACCCTGATGCGCGTCGTCGCGAACTTCTTGAGGGTGGACGTCTCGGAGATGGACGTCGACGAGGACATCACCAACTATGGCGTGGACTCGATCATGATGATCTCCCTGATGAAGGCGATCGAGAGGGAACTGGGCGTCATCGTCGAACCGGGCGTGCTCGCCGAGCAAGCCACGATCCGCGACATGGCTGGGGCGCTCAGCGGCATGGCCCATGAAGGGTCTGTCCCCGAGACGGAACGCTCGCTGTCGGACCCGTCCAGTTCTCCAGAGGCGGGACTATTGTCGTCGGCACCGTCCCGTTCATCAGAGCCGCGCCCCGCAGGCGTGGGGGGCCATGATGGTCGCCTGGCGGTGATCGGCATGGCGGGACGTTTCCCCGGCGCCGCCACCTTGGACGACTATTGGCGGAACCTGGTCGATGGCCGAGACGTCGTCACCGAGATCCCGTCCGATCGCTGGCCGCTGGATGGGTTCTTCAGCGCCGACAAGACCGCCGCCCAGCGGTCGTACTCACGCTGGGGTGGGTTCCTGGACGATATCTATGGCTTCGATGCGGCGCGATATCGAATCACCGAGGCCGACGCCCTTGCGATGGACCCCACGCATCGAATGCTCATGGAGTTGGCCGACGAACTGTGGGCCGATGCAGGTTACGACGCCGCCGAGCTGGCGGGATCCCGCACTGGGGTGTTCATCGGCGGTGGTGAAAGCAACTACGTGAATCGTACTGCCGACCGTCTCCTCCCCGAGTTCGAGAGGAAGATGGTGGTGAACACCATCCCGAACATGATGGCGGCTCGTTTGTGTGACGCGTTCGACGTGCATGGACCCGCCCAGGTGATCGACACGGCCTGCTCGTCGTCGCTGGTGGCTGTGCACAATGCCTGCCGCGCGGTGCTGGCAGGCGACTGTGAGCAGGCGATCGTCGGCGGCATCGAGTTGCTCGTCGACGGGTACCTGCACATCGCACTAAGCAAGGCCGAGGTGCTCGCCGACGACGGCATCTGCTACGTCTTCGACGAGCGTGCCAAGGGCATGGTTCTGGGCGAGGGAGCGGGCCTGTTGCTCATCAAGCCGTACGACACCGCGATTCGCGATGGTGACAACGTTCGTGCGGTCATCCTGGGCAGTGCCGTCAACAACGATGGTCGGACGATGGGGCTGACCGTTCCGAGCGCCGAAGGTCAGGAAGAGGTGCTGCGCAGGGCATACGCGGCGGCGGGCGTGAGTCCCGCCAGTATCAGCTACCTCGAGGCCCATGGCAGCGGAACCCTCCTCGGTGACCCGATCGAGATCCGCGCCGCGTCCAAGGTGCTCGGTGAACACGGCAGTGGAATCGGCCACTGCGGGGTAGGTTCGGTCAAGTCGAATGTCGGTCACCTGCTCAGGGCAGCGGCGATGCCGTCGGTGGTGAAGGTGGTCTTGTCGCTGCAGTATCGTCAGATCCCTCCCACCCTGCACTGTGAAAATCCGCATCCGCGTTTCCGCTTCTCCGAATCCCCGTTCCGTCCGGTGACGGAGTTGGAACCGTGGCACGTGCCGGGCGGAGGAGCCCGGCGGGCGGGCGTCTCGTCCTTTGGGTTCGGCGGGACCAACGCGCACCTCGTGCTCGAGGAGTTCAATGTGCCACCGGGGTTCGTGCTCCGCAGGCGCCCGCACCCCGCCCCGTCATTCTCCCGCAAGCAGTTCCGGCTGCGGGCCCATGACGAGAGCGTCGGTGCGGGCAAGGACGAGTTCGAGCGGTTGCTTGATGCCGTCAGGGACGGTCAGCTCACAGTGGACGAGGCGTTCGATAAGGTGGAGGGACTCCGATGAACACACGCCCGAGTGATTTCCGTTCCGAGGTTCTTCGACAGACCCTGCGGGAGGTCCGCGACGGGCGTATGTCGAATCGCGAGGCCAAGCGGATCCTGGAGTTCGGATCCGATTCACCGAGCGCGACCATCGGTTATGCGGCGCCCCGGGTGAGGGACCACAGGGGCCTCAATCCTTTCGACTCCAGGCCCGGCACCCGGGTGGTCCTCGGTCTGACGTGGTGCGCCATGGCGATCACGACGCTCATGCGAGCTCAAGGCGGTGCCGTGGGGCTGCGTTCGGTCAGTTTCGATCGTCCAGTCCTGCTAGACGGCGAAGACGCCGAGGTCATCGCCCATGTCGAAACGCAACTCGCCACTGGCGTCGTGACGGTGGAAACCGTCGGCCCGAACGATCCAGTGGGGACGACCGTCGCGTCAGCCCGGCAGTGCGACGCCGGTGCGGCGGAGTCGGTGGACCTTGAGGCGGCCCGCGACGGCCTCCAGGAGGTGGACGCACACCGCCTTGCCACGCGGGTGGAGGGTCAACGAGGCCCTTCCCTCCAGTGCATCCGTCGGCTCTGGAGCGGACAGGGACGGGTGGTCGCCGAGTTGGAGATGAGCGACGAGCTCGAACTGGACGCCAGTTGCCTCGCCGTTGACCCCTCGTTGCTCGATGCTGGCTACGTGGCCAGTCTGGAGCTGGTCGATGGTGATGGGGAGCATGGGGATCTCGACGGGGCCACGGGGGTCTGGATCCCGTTCTCGATCGATCGGGTTGAGGCACATGCTTTGGTGGGTCGCAGTTCCACGTGCGTGGTTCGCAACGCACGCTCACGCGGCGACATCCACACGTGTGACATCGCCCTGTGCGACGACGAGGGCCGGGTGCTGCTGTCGATCGTCGGCTTCACCTACCGCTTTGTGCGCTATGGGGCGGACTTCCCCAGCGTCGACACGTCGTCACCCGGCGTTCGAGATGCCGCCACTATGCCGCTGCGGAACCGCGTCCGCGACTTCTTGGCCGACAAACTGTGGCAGCGCAACGGCCACGTCGATGTCCTGGATGACGAGACGTTC
The DNA here is from genome assembly GCF_900637295.1 of Actinomyces slackii. Lineage (NCBI taxonomy): Bacteria > Bacillati > Actinomycetota > Actinomycetes > Actinomycetales > Actinomycetaceae > Actinomyces > Actinomyces slackii. The sequence goes on from NZ_LR134363.1 coordinate 2,220,228, forward strand.
ATGTCCAATGGCATGGAGTCCATGGAGTTGATCGAGTTGGCGCGCAGCATCGAGGACGACCTGGGTGTGGCGCTGTACCCGACCCTGTTCTTCGAGCACCAGACCTTGACCGAACTCGTCGAATGGTTCGCGGAGAACCATGCGAGTGCGTTCGAACAATTTGCAGACTCGGACGCGCCCGCGCCCCAGGCCACTTCACGCCCGGCCGAGGCAGGGCCGCGCCCCGCGCCCGAACCGGCAGCGCACAGCGCGGACATCGCGATCATCGGGATGGCTGGCAGATTCGCCGGATCGCCGGATCTCGACTCGTTCTGGGAGAACCTGTCGGCGAGCAGGAATCTCATCAGCGAGGTTCCCTCCGACAGGTGGGACTGGCGGGATTGGTTCGACGAGGACCCAACCTCGGCAGGCCGGACCTATTCTCGCTGGGGCAGTTTCATCGACGTTGCGCAGTTCGACGCTCAACATTTCGGTGTGTCGCCCCGCGAGGCACGATGGATGGATCCGCAGTTGCGTCTGTTGCTCGAGGTCTGTCACCAGGCGGTCGAGGCGGCTGGCATGGGGGGACGTCTCAAGGGCACGACGACTGGGACCTTCGTCGGGAGCTGCTTCACGGACTACTGGGACGAGGTTGTCCGTGCTCGCGTTCCCATCCAGGACTACCAGGCCGCTTCGGGGCTGTTCTCCGCCCTGGCTGGTCGTTTGTCCTACACCTTTGACCTCCATGGTCCGAGCGTCACGGTTGACGCTGCTTGTGCCTCCTCCCTGACGGCCCTGCACCTCGCCATGGCGTCGCTGCGGTTGGGAGAGAGTGAGACGGCGCTTGTCGCCGGAGTCAACTTGGTTCTCAGTCCACTGCACCACGTCGCGGCTGCCAAGGCCATGGCGTTGTCTCCGAGTGGGCAGTGCCACACGTTCGACGCCCGCGCGGACGGATACGTGCCAGGTGAGGGCGTTGCGGCGGTCCTCCTCAAGCCCCTCGACGCAGCGATCCGCGACCACGACCCCATCCAAGGCGTGCTAAAGGGCAGCGCCACCAACCACAACGGGCGATCGAACAATCCCACCGCCCCGAGCGGCGACGCGCAGGTGGCCGTGCTGGAGGCGGCGTGGAAGGACGCGGGGGTGGACGCGGACGCCATCACCTATCTGGAGGCGCACGGTACGGGCACCCTCCTGGGTGATCCCGTGGAGCTCTCGGCCATCAAGCAGGCCTTCTTGCGCGCCGAGGTCACGTCGTCCGTCTGCCGGGTCGGCTCCGTGAAGCCCGCCATCGGCCACCTGGAGGGGGCGGCGGGGCTGGCCAGCCTCATCAAGGTGGTGCTGTGCATGCACCACGGAACGTACGTCGGCATGTCCGGGTTCGAAGCACCGAATCCCTACTTGGCGCTCGACGACGCGCCGTTCGAACTCGATGTGGACCCGCAGCCCTGGACGACGCCTTACGGTGGTCCCCGGCGCGCGGGGATCAGTTCGTTCGGTCTCTCGGGCACGAACACGCACGTGGTTGTCGAGGAGGCCCCGATGCGTCCCGATCCTGCCCTCGAGCAGGAAGGGGCCTCCGTCCTGCTCTTGACCGCTCCCAGCGAGGATCAACTGCGCCGCTGGGCCGACTCGGTCGCGCACCACATCGAACTCGAGCGCCCGGCGCTGAGCGACGTGGCCTACACCCTGCGGCACGGACGGGAGACCCACCTAGTCCGGATGGCCGTCGTGGCGGATCGCCTTGACGTCGCCATCGGCTTGTTGCGAGAGACCGCGCCCGGCACCGTCGGCTGGGAAACCGACGACGAGACCGCGGACGTGCGGGCTGCTCGCGCTTGGCTCGAGGGAGCGCCCATGCCGAGAAGTGCCCCCGGGCGGATGATCTTGCTGCCGCCCCGCCCCTTCCGTCCGGATCGACACTGGTTTCCCATCTCTCCGACCGGACCCGACGCGGACGACGCCACTGCAGACCGCGAGGAGTCAACGAAGGACCGCCGCACGTCGGAGCTGTATGTGCCCGGATGGCGTGCAGTCGGCCCTGCGCAACGTGCGGTGGGGGGAGCCGTTGTCCTGCTCGGAGACCAGGAGGCGTTGGGGCAAGCCCGGACGGGTCTGCGCTGTGGCCAGGACGTTCGCGTCGCGGAGATCGCTCTGGCCGGGTCGGACGTCACCTTGGAGCCCTCCCTCGTCGATGGTGCGGACGTCATCATCCTATGGGGGCCCGCATGGTCGCTGCGCTTCGGTTTCCGACTGCTTGCCGAACTCAGACGGCGGGCTCCTCGCCGCGTCGTCATCGTCCACGGGCACGAGGCTGCTCAGCCGCCCCATCCCGCAGCGGTGGCCTTGGGTGCGGTGACGCTGACTCCAGCAGCAATTCGGTGCCCATTCACCGTGGCTGAGGTGTCTGACAGCTGCGATCCAGCGTCCCTCGTGGAGGTGGCCTTAACCGAGCTGAGTGGTGAGGGAGGCGAGGTACGACTCGAGTCCGGCAACCGTTGGAAGAGACAACTGACACTCGCGCTGGCCAGGATCGGCGGTGTCGGCCCAGACTGTCCGCCGTTCGACGCCGACGGTCCGTGGATCGTGACCGGTGGGCTGGGTGCGCTGGGGCGGCTACTGGCCCGCCACCTTGCCGAGAGGTTCCATGCAGGGCTTGTCCTGACTGGGCGTTCTGCCCCATCGCAGGAATCCGAGCGGGTCGTAGCCGAGTTCCGATCGGCCGGGGCCGCACACTGCGAGTATTGCCAGCTCGACGTCACCGACGCCCAGGCAGTCGCGTCCCTGATGGGCGACGTCCGTGCGCGGCTGGGACGGATCGGTGGCGTCATCCATGCCGCTGGCGTCGCCGACGGTCGGCCATGGTTCGACAAGGCCGACGCGGACATCGACTCCGTCCTGGCGCCCAAGGTACTTGGGGTCCGCGCTCTCGACGAGGCGACGAGCACCGACGACCTCGCCGCGTTCGTGGTCTTCTCATCGGCGTCATCGGCGCTGGGCGGAATGGGCCTGGACGACTACGCCGCCGCAAATCGATACCTGGACGCCTACGTGACCGAGCGCGAGTTGCGCCGTTCTGCTGGACAGCGGCGAGGCCGCAGCGTCAGCATCGCGTGGCCGCTGTGGCGCGACGGGGGCATGCACGTGACGAACGAGTCGCTCTACTTGGGCGCCTCGGGGCTCGACTACCTGGAAACCGACGATGCGCTCGCCGCCTTCGACGCCGTCATGGCGTCCGACCTGTCTCATGCCGTGGTCCTGTCGGGAACCCACGAGGCCCTCGTCCGTATCACGACGCCGCAGGAGGGAAACGCCGAGATGTCCGAGGCAGCGCAGGACGCTGGCGAGCTGGAGACGGACCACGCCGAAAACACCGAAATCGTCAACGACGCCGACGTCCTCGTCCCGTGGGTGAGCGAGAGACTGGCGGCCATGGCTGCCGAGGTGTTGACTGTCCAGCCGGCAGACATCGATCCCCACGAGAACATTGGGTCATATGGCTTCGATTCCATCACTCTCAAGGAACTGACCCGAGCCGTCCAGAAGCAGCTCGGCGTAGTGGTGACGCCCACGGTCTTCTACACCTACCCGACGCTGGACTCGGTGGCGGAATTCATCGTTCGCGATGACCCCGATGGCATCGGCGTCGCTCGTCAAGGACGGGAAACCTCCCCCCATCCGCCCGCGGCCGAGCGTGTCCTCGAGACCATCGGCGAACCGTCGTCCTCGTCCGCGTCGGCCGCTGTCGACCTGGGTGGGGAAGCGAACTACCCCGTGGCGGTGATCGGCATGGCAGGCCGATTCCCGGGAGCAGACGATCCGCACTCATTCTGGCAGCGGCTGGTTGCCGGCGACGACCTGGTGACGGAGGTACCAACCAACCGATGGTGTTGGGAGGACATTTACAGCCCCGAGAGGATGACGCCGGGCAGGACGCAGTCGAAGTGGGGCGCCTTCCTTGAGGGACACGACATGTTCGACGCGGACTTCTTCGGCATCTCGCCCCGCGAGGCCGAGTTGATGGACCCGCAGCAGCGTCTCTTCCTTGAAACGTCGTGGGCGGCCCTGGAGGACGCGGGATGGCTGCCCGACGCGGTGCGAGGACGCCCGATCGGCGTTTTCGCGGGCGTCCAATTCTCGGAATACCAGTCCCTCATGGACAAGGCGGGGATCCAACGAGTCCAGGTCGGCACGGGCAATGCGCACACGATGATCCCCAACCGGGTTTCCTACTTCCTCGATCTCAGGGGCCCGAGCGAAAGCGTCGATACCGGGTGCTCGTCCTCCTTGGTCGCAATCCATCGGGCCATCAGGGCGCTGCGGACGGGGGACTGCGAGGCGGCTCTGGCCGGTGGCGTCAGCTTGGTGTTGAGTCCGTATTACCACGTGCTGTCGAACCAGGCGGGTGTGTTGTCCCCAACAGGACGCTGCAGGACCTTTGACTCGAGCGCCGACGGCTATGTCAGGGGCGAGGGTGTCGGAGTCCTGCTGCTGAAGCCCCTGCAATCCGCGCTCCGGGACAGTGATCACGTGTACGCGGTGTTGCGCGGCAGCGCCGTCAACCACGGGGGCAGGGCTAGTTCGCCCACGGCGCCGAACGCCATCGCGCAGGGCGAGGTGGTCCAGCGTGCCTTGGCGGACGCCCGTGTTGACCCGGCGAGCGTCACCTACGTGGAGGCGCACGGGACAGGGACCGAGCTGGGCGACCCGATCGAGGTGGAGGGGCTGGTGCGCGGTTTCACTGCCGCTCTTGAGAGCTATGGGGACGACCACGTCGCGGATCCGGGTTGCACCTTGGGTTCGGTCAAGAATCAGATCGGCCACCTCGAGCCCGCGGCTGGCGTCGCCAGCTTGATCAAGGTCGTGCTGGCCATGAAGCATCGCACCCTTCCGGGGCTACTCCACTTCACCTTGCAGAACCCGTACCTGCCCTTGGATGGGTCCCGATTCCGTCTGGGGATCGAGACCGGCCCATGGCGGGCGGCGGTCGACCACGGCGGCGTCGCGTTGCCTCTCCGAGCGGGTGTGTCATCGTTCGGCTTCGGAGGTGCCAATGCGCACGTCATCGTCGAGGAGGCGCCTCCGCAGGAGGTTCCGATCGGAGGCGGTTCTCGCCAGCTCGTGGTGTTGTCGGCGCGGACCGAGGATCGTCTGCGGGACTATGCGGCGCGCATGTCCGAAGCTCTCAGGAGCGCGAGATACGGAGGGGGGCCGGCCGGGGTCACCCTCGAGGACGTGGCCTTCACCCTGCAAGTGGGGCGGCACCAGATGGGCGAGCGGCTGGCCTTCGTAGCGTCGACCCTCGGGGAGGCGGCGGAGAAGCTGTCGACGTTTGCCGCAGGCACCACGCCGGCGATGGCCGTCACGAACTCGTCGGCTTCCGGAGAACTGGACTCTGTCAAAATCGACGTCAGCCGCGGGCAGGTCGCGTCGCTGTGGCGGACGCAGCGTGTGGAGGAGCTGGCCGACCTGTGGGTGCGGGGCCTCGGCATCGACTGGGGCTCGTTGGATCGCACGAGTGAGCCTCGCCGCGTGCCGCTGCCCAGTTATCCCTTCGCGCGCACCCGGTACTGGTTCGAGAGCACCCCTTCCGCTCCCAGTTCGGCGTTGCCAGTGTCCGTTGACCCGCTGTTGTCGATCCTGCGCGAGCCGTGCTGGGTCGAAGCGGCGCGTTCCTCGCAAGGTGGGCAACGACGTTCCGACAGAGCCTGGATTGTGAGCAGCGGTCAGGGAGCCGCGTTGGCCCAAGAGATCGCCGTCCGGTATACGTCCGCGACCTTCCACGACTACCTGGCGGGGGACACCCCCGGCCCCTCCGAGGACGTCTGGTTCCTGGGCGTCCATGAGGCGGACGAGGTACTCCCCGGCAGTGAGGAATCGGATTCGGCTTTGGGCTTGCTCAGGCTGATCAGGGGCATGGACGCGGCGGGCTTGTCCGAGACACCCGTCCGCCTCTGGGTGGTCACCCGTGATGTCCACCGCTCCATCGGCGGACCTGCCGCTCCCTACGCGGCCGCCTGTGTGGGACTCGCCCGATCGGCTGCGCGTGAACACCCTGCATGGGAAGTGGTGATCGCCGACATCGACGGCGCACAGCCTTCGCCGCGCAACGTCGACCTTCTGCTGGGACAACCCATTCCGTTCGGCGAGGAGGTCCGCATCGAAGGGACCAGGCTGCTCGTCAGGGCTTTGCGCCCCGTCACTGTCGAGGACGCTTACCGCAGTCCGTTCCGCTCGCAGGGCGTCTACCTCATCGTGGGGGGAGCCGGGGGCGTCGGCTCGCTTCTGGCGCGCCATCTGGCGAAGGCCTGTGGCGCCAAGGTCGCGCTGCTCGGCCGCGCCGCCGTGGGAGCAAGCCATCGTGAGCTGCTGGACACCATCCAGGCGGAGGGCGGCGAAGGGCTCTACATCCGTTGCGATGTCACCGACCGTGAGCAGGTGCGTCGAGCGATCGAGACCACCAAGAACGGGTTCGGCCGTCTGGACGGCGTGATCCACTCGGCCATGGTCCTGCGCGACCAGACGCTGAGGTCGATGACCGACGGCGATCTCCGTGACGTCTTTGCTCCAAAGGTCGCCGGACTGGTTGCCCTGGCCGACGCCCTTCGGGGGGAGTCGTTGGACTTCCTGCTCTTGATGTCCTCTGCCCAGACCTTCATCGGCGCCGCGGGACAGGGCAACTATGCTGCCGCGTCGCAGTTCGAGGACGGGTACGCTCAGTGGCTGCGCGTCGGGGCGCCGTGGCCGGTCAAGGTCGTGAACTGGGGGTACTGGGGTGCGGTGGGCGCAGTGTCCGCGCCGTCCTATGCGCGGCGGCTGGGCGAACAGGGAGCACAGCCAATCGAGCCGAGTTCTGGGCTGGAGGTCGTGACTCGACTGTTGGCCAGCGACAGTGTCGACCAGGTCATGGCGGCCCAGGTCGACACGGAGAAACTGGGCCAGTATGTGCGCCTGACCGACGGCAAGTCGGAAGGTCCAGCCGACGACCCCGGCCCCGATCTTCGCACGGCCCTGGCAGATGCACCCAGGCTCGACGGGGAGACCCTTCGCGACGCCGAGGCGGCGTGGACTGGCCTGGCGGACCTTGCGCGCCGTTGGCTGCGCGTTGTGGCCACCTCCTTGTGCGTCCCAGCGGGAGATGTTGGTGGGTCGTTGTCTGCGCGCCTGCGCGAATGGCCAGACAGGGCAGCCGAGCATGATCGGCTGGTTGCGGCGATGGCCGCCATCTTGGACCGGGACGCCCAGGATCCGAGACCTGACGAGGACCTTCGCCTGACGGCGCTTCGAGAAGACGGGCGTCGCCTCGCGGACGAGTATCCGGGGGTTCGGGCGCACGTCCGCCTTCTGGAGGCGTGTATGGACCGCTACCCGGAACTCCTCAAGGGCGAGGTCACCCCCACGGAGGTCATGTTCCCAGGCGGGCGAGGGGATCTGCTCGAGGAGGTCTATCGCGGGGACGCGATCACTCATCACTTCAACCGCCTGGTGTCCCACACCATCAGGGCCGCGGTACGCGACCGATTGGCCCGCGGTTGGGACTCGATCCGGATTCTCGAGGTCGGGGCGGGCACGGGTGCGACCACCGAGGTCATCCTGGGAGGACTGGGGGAGGACCTCGCGCACGTCTCCTACGAGTTCACCGACATCTCTGCCCAGCTGGTGGCCCAGGCCAAGGCGCGGCTGGGCGCCAGGTACCCCCGAATGCAGTTCGGCATCCTCGACATCGAACGCGACCTCGCTGAGCAGGGCCGGGACGGGAGCGACTTCGACCTCGTGGTTGCGACGAACGTGCTCCATGCGACATCCGACGTTGCCGTATCGGTTGGCCGGGTGCGGGAATTCCTCCGCCCCGGGGGGTGGATCATCCTCAACGAGGGAACGCGCATCCACGACTACGCGACGCTGACCTTTGGCCTCTTCCCCGGTTGGTGGAGCAGCAGGGATCAGCACCGCCGATTGCCCGCGTCCCCGATGATCGACCGCAATGGCTGGCTCGAGGTGCTTGCGTCCTCCGGCTTCGCTTCGTGCGAAGTCCTCGGTCTTGGGCCCGATGCGCCCAAGACGCTAGCGGACCAGCAAAGCGTCATCGTAGCGGTCGCGTCCGGCGAACCCGAGCTGGTCGCGGCGCAGCCGCAATCGTTGTTGTCCGGGCAGGGGGCGGAGACGACCGCCCCAGCTCCGGCGGTGCCCCCGCCGGACGATGGGGATGAGGCGCTCACGTCATGGGTCACGCAGACCGTCGTGGGAATCATTGCCGACATCCTCCATGTGGGCGAGGCCGACTTCGATCTCGACGCGCCACATGCCGATCGGGGGGTGGACTCGGTGATGGCGATCGAGATCACGAACGTCATCAACGAGACCATGAAGATCCGAATCAGGTCGACCGACCTGTTCAACTACCCAAGTCCCCGCGAGCTCGTGGCCCACATCTGCCGAGAACACGGTGCGGCGCTGGCGTCGCGGGTTCCGCGGTCTGAGGGAACAGCCGCGCCCGCTCAACGTGAAGTCACGGCCGATGGGCCCGTATCCCCCGCGGGTCCGAAGGCGCTGGACATCGCGGTGGTCGGCATGTCCGGCCAATTCGCCGGTGCCCGCGCCCTAGACGAGTTGTGGGCCAACCTTTGCGCGGGGCGTTGTTCCGTGGGCGAGAGCATCCACTGGGGTTCCGACAACCCCTATGACCGTCACCATCCGGGGATCTCGTACAGCAGGAGGGGCGGCTTCCTGGACAAGGTCGATCGGTTCGACCCGCTGTTCTTCAACATCTCACCGCGTGAAGCCGAGGTGATGGATCCCCAGCATCGGCTGCTCCTCCAGGAGTCGTGGCGCGCGATCGAGGACTGGGGACACTCGCCGGACTCGTTGCGTGGAAGCTCGTGTGGCGTCTACGTCGGCTTCAACGGCAGTGACTACTACCGTCTGGTCGACGATAGCGTGGAGCACCCCGATTCGCACGCCTTCGTCGGGAACAGTGAGGCGATCCTCGCTGCGCGGCTGTCGTACTGCTTGGACCTACGCGGTCCGAGCGTCACCGTCAACACCGCCTGCTCGTCATCCCTGGTAGCTGTTGACACGGCATGCCGGGCTCTCAGGGACGGCAGCATCGATTCGGCCCTGGCCGGCGGGGTCATGATCATGACGACGCCGTTCTTCCACCATCTCGCCAGCAGCGCCGGGATGATTTCGCCGTCGGGGTTGTGCCGGACGTTCTCCGATGATGCGGACGGATTCATCCCCGGCGAAGGCGTGGGCGTGGTCGTGCTCAGGCGGCTGGAGGATGCCGTCGCCGACGGTGACCACATCTACGGGGTCATCGTGGGGTCGGGAACGAATCAGGACGGTCAGACCAACGGGATCATGGCGCCCAGCGGGCCCTCGCAGACCCAGCTCGAACTCTCTGTCTACGAGCGGTATGGGATCGACGCGTCCGACATCACCTACGTGGAAGCGCACGGTACGGGCACGCGTCTGGGCGACCCGATCGAGGTGGACGCGCTGACGGATGCCTTCCGTGTGCACACCAAGGCCAACGGCTACTGCGAGATCGGTTCGATCAAATCGAACATCGGCCACACGCTGGCCGCCGCGGGAGTTGCGGCGCTCATCAAGACACTGATGTGTCTGGATCATCGCATGCTGGTCCCGACGGTGAATGTCACACGTGAGAACAGCCTCATCGACTTCGAGAACTCGCCCTTCAGGGTGAACCAGCGCCTGCACGCGTGGGAGACGCCGAATGGGCGCCAGCGAATGGCCGCGATCAGTTCCTTCGGATTCTCCGGGACCAACGCGCACCTGGTGGTGCGCGAAGCGCCTGGCACGCAGGAACAACGTCAGTCTCGACGTGCCGCCCACCCAGTTCCCGTCTCCGCGCGATCGCAGGGCGATCTCCGGCACAAGTTGGTCGAGCTGGCCCAGTGGATCGACCAGAATCCGGACGCCGACCTGCGCGACCTCGCGTTCACCTTGGCGGTCGGACGGTCGCACTTCTCGTACCGGGCTGGATGGGTCGTTTCGAGCGTCGCGGAGCTGAGGAGCCTGGTCCTCGCGCGGGCCGAGGACGATTACCGCGAGGTGGACAGTTCGGCGGCCTCGACGGACGTGGAGGCCGCGATGCGCGACTTCCTGGCTGGCGGTGTGGTCGATTGGGAGGTCCTGTTCCGGGACGAGTCACCCCAGCGACTGTCATTGCCGACGTATCCCTTTGGGGGGGACAGCTACTGGGCCCCCACGAACGTGTCCATCGCGGTGGGAACGGAGGGCCCCTCCGGGCGCCCGCAGCGTCTCCATCCGCTGCTGCACGTGAACATGTCTACGTTCGATCACTGCGCCTTCATGACGCATCTGACGCGCGAGGAGGGCGTGGTGCGTGACCACATCGTCGCTGGCAACCCCACCGTTCCGGGCGTTGCTCAGATCGAGATGGTCCGGGCTGCCAGCGAGATCGCGACCGGTGCGCCAGTTCATGTGATTAGGGGGATCGTCTGGTCGCGGCCCATCGTCGTCCCCCGTGGGGGCATCACTGTCGAGACCACGATCTCAATGCGCCGTGGGGGATCCCTCGACTTCACACTCGCCAGCCAGGACGGACGCGTGGTTCACAGCCAGGGACGCGTGTTTGTGGACGACGCGGTGGTATCGGAACCCGCTCGCGTCGATCTGGAACGGCTGCTGTCGTCTGCAACGCGTCCGCCCACCGACGGCCAGAACATCTACGAGTCGTTTGGCCGGCACGGGTTGCACTATGGTCCTGCGCTGCAAGCGATCGAGACCCTGTACCACGTGGATGGCGGCGTGCTGGTCCGGCTCCATGCGCCGTCGGATGAAGCCCTTGTCGACTGCGTGCTCAACCCCGCCGTGATGGACGGGGCGCTACAGGGCGGCATTGGGGTTCTCGACGAGGGCGAACTGGCCCACAGCTCGCGTCCCAGCGTGCCGTTCGATGTCGGACGCATTGACATACTGGCTGCCACCCCGGCCACTGGCTGGGCCCTGGTTCGACCGTCATCAACCCCTGCAAGCCAGGGCGGGCACCGGTTCGACGTGCGCATCGTGGATGATCAGGGGGCCACGAGGGTCGCCTTCCACGACTTGACCATGAGGCAGCAATCCACGGCCACGAACCGCCTCGACGGGCAGCACGAGGAGCCGGATCCATTGGAGGATCTGCTCTCCAAACTGTCTAGGAGAAAGATCACTGTGACGGACGCCCGCAAACGAGTGGAGGAAATGGCATGACGACCCCGCTGCCAGTCGACAACATTCTCGCCCGTATCGAGAGTGGCTCGCTGTCGCCCGCAGACGGCGCGAGCCTCATCCGCTCCCTCCGGGCGGACGGGGAGATCATGGCTCTTGTGGAGGACTGGGTCGACGATGCTCCCGTCGCGGGCACGGACGTGACCGGCTGGCACGTGCTGCTGGTTTGCGACGACGATGCGCCACAGTCGGATGCGCTCTTGTCGGACCGAGTGGGCGAGGTGACGCTCACGAGCGCCAGCAAGGCGGCGGAGAAATTGACCCAGCTGGTGAGGCTGTCCCGAACGCCCGATGCCGTGGTCTGGCTCGGCACACACGGACCCCAGACGGTGGTCGACCTTACCAGCTTGGTGGGCACCGCCCACGAGGCCATGGACGAGCTCCGATTGGTGTTCGTCGGAGGAGAGGCGTCAACCGTCCAAGGCATCTGGGGTTGCGCCATCGGGGCATGGGCGCGGAGCGTCGCCCTTGAGTGGTCGGGATTCCATGCCCGTGTGACATGCGGTGGTGATCCGCAGCAAGTGATGGCGACGGAGCTGGCCCTCGTGAAGGACACCTTGGGTGTGGAAGAGAGCCGTTGGAGCGGTAATGGCCGGTGCTCGCCTCGGCTGACCGAGATCCCCCTGACCCTGAACAGGCGCACTCCGCCCCTCGTCCCGGGGGGCGTCTATGTAATCACGGGTGGAACCGGGGGAGTCGGTCGGCACGTCACCGAGTGGGTGACTCGAGCAGGGGGTCTCGCCGTCGTTGTGTCCAGGTCGGGCGCGCCGACGGACTGGTTGTCCACATTTGGCGGGGCGGTGACGTCGGTGGTCGCCGACCTCGGTGATCGTGACGGCGTCGCGCGGGCCTTGGCGAAGGCGCGGGAGCTGGGGCCGGTGCGTGGTGTGATCCACGCGGCGGGCGTCCTGCACGATTCATTGGTCTGGGAGAAGTCCGCCGCCGACATCACCGAGGTGGTGACGACGAAGGCGTGTGCCGGGCTGTGGCTCGACGAGGCGACGGCCGACGACCCCCTCGACTTCTTCGTTGCCTTCTCGGCGGTGGCTGGATTGCGCGGCAACCTGGGCCAGTCCGACTATGCCTATGCGAATCGGGTGTTGGATGCGCTGATCCAATGGCGTGCCGACCATTCAGGCCATCCTGGTGCCTCGCTCTCGATCGCTTGGCCGCTGTGGGCAGATGGCGGGATGCGTCCAGGGCCCGCCGCAGAGCAATACATGCGTCGTACGGGTGGGCTCTCGTCGCTTGAGACCGGCGAGGGGTTGGCCGTCCTCGGCAGCCTCCTCGACGCCGCGCCGAACCCCACCACCGCTATTCTCAAGGGCGATCGTCGCAAGATCTCCGATCGTTTCATGGAACCGCCGGGCGAAAACGCCCCCAAGCGACCGACGGCGGTACGGAGCGCTGGGTCTGCCACCATTGCCGAGTCGGTGGAGCATGACGTGGCTCGGGCGATCGTGACGACCATGCGCGTTCCGCTCGACCAGATCGACCGTTCTTCCGAGTTCGTGGAATTCGGTTTCGACTCGATCACCTTCACCGAACTGGCGTCCTGGCTGAACGAACGCTGGGCCCTGGAACTGTTGCCGTCCGTATTCTACGACCACGCCACAGTCGGATCCTTCGTGGACTTCGTCGGTGGATGCTTCGGTGACGAGATCGCCGACCACCGAGGCTGGCGGGGTGTCGAACCTGTCCACGCGGTCCAGACGAACGACCTGGTCCAGACGAACGACCTGGTCCACACGAATGGAGAGACATTCGCCCAGCCCGTCCCGGCAGCGCTGGACGTGGCTTGCCCATCTGCGTCGGAGGCAGCTGCCGCCGACGAGCCCATCGCCGTGGTGGGTTTGGCGGGACGATTCCCGGGCGGTGACATAGAGTCGTTCTGGGAATCGCTGCGCTCTAGGAGAGTCCTGACCAGTGAGGTCCCGGCTTGGCGCTGGGACTGGCGTGCTTGGCACGGCGCAACGGGTTCGGGACATCGGACCGACGTCCGCTTCGGTGGCTTCATCGAAGGAATCGAGAACTTCGACTGTCAGTTCTTCGGCATATCGCCCGCCGAGGCGGACCTGATGGATCCCCAGCAGCGGCTGTTCCTCGAAGTGGTGTGGTCCGCCGTGGAGGATTCTGGTCACCGAATCAGCGAGCTCGCGGGCACGAATACCAGTCTGTTCGTGGGCGTCGGAGGATCGGACTACGCCGAGCTCCTTCGGGCGGACGGGGTGGGCATGATGGCCCATGCGGCCACGGGCTCTGCGCATTCCGTCCTCGCGAACCGGGTGTCCTATCTGTTCGATCTTCGTGGGGTCTCCGAGCCGATCGACACGGCTTGCTCCGCCTCGCTGGTGGCGATCCACCGGGCGGTGCAGGCGCTGCGCAACCGTGACTCGGATGTGGCAATCGCGGGCGGGGTCAACGTCTTGTGCTCCCCAACGGGATTCGTGGCGTTCTCCGAGGCGGGGATGTTGTCACCGGACGGGCTGTGCAAGGCGTTCGACGAGCACGCCGATGGCTACGTCCGTGGCGAAGGGGTGGGGGCCGTCGTCCTGAAGCGGCTGTCCCAGGCGCGCGCTGACCACGACCACATCTACGGTCTCGTGGTGGGCACCGCGGTCGGGCACGGTGGCCGCGGCGTCTCGCTGACGGCGCCCTCCGCGCGGTCCCAGTCCGAGGTGATCGACGCCGCCTGGCGCAATGCTGGAGTTCCGATCACCACTGCGGACTACATCGAGAGCCACGGGACGGGCACACGCCTCGGCGATCCTGTCGAGATCGAAGGCCTCGACCACGCCTTCCGACAGCACGACCACGATTTCTCCAAACACTGCGCAATCGGATCGGTGAAGGCGAACGTTGGTCATCTGGAAACGGCAGCTGGCATCGCCTCCTTGGCTAAGGTGCTTCTCTCCCTGCGCGACGACACGATCGCCCCACACCCCACTCTCGAGACGGTGTCGCCGCTGTTGAGGCTCGACTCGACTGTCTTTACGATCCCGACGCGTCCGCAGCCTTGGCCCTTGCACGAGGATGGGACCCCCCGGCGGGCCGGCATCAGCTCGTTCGGATATGGCGGTGTCAATGCCCACATCGTCGTCGAGGAACCCCCGACGCGGGTCGCCACTCGCACGTCGTCCCACGCCGAGGTCGTGACGCTCAGTGCCAAGGATGCCGACCGGCTCCGCCGCTACGCGCAAAGCGTTCGTGAGCACATCGCGGCCCACCCCGAGCTCTCGCTCACCGACCTCGCCCGCACGCTGCAGGAGGGGCGCGAGCCGATGCCCGAACGGTTGGCGATCGTCGCGTCCGATCTCGAGCAGGTGGGGACTGCCCTGGACTCCTTCCTGGCCGATGACCTGGTCCCAGGCGTCCATCGTGGCACCGTGGGACGTGAGGACTCGTTGGCCAAGCGGCTCTCGGCGAGCGGATCAAGCACGGCTCTGGTCGACCACCTCGTGGCCAGCGGCGCGTGGGATGACCTCGCCTCGTGCTGGACACACGGTCTGGACGTCGACTGGGCTGATGCGCAGCTCGACCACGACTTCCAGCGAGTGTCGCTGCCCACCTATCCCTTCGCCGCTGAGCGTCACTGGCTACCGGGACCTTTGGCCGTTCCGCCTTGCGAGGAGCAGCCCGCGGTCTCGTGGCTGCGACCAGTGTGGAGGCCGGCCGCTGGCGGCCGCATCGCGGTCAAAGGCGACGTCCTCGTGGTCATCGGTGGTGAGGAGTGGCCGGTGGAGGCCGACCAGTGGCGCACCGTGGTGCGGATCCCCGGGAACGGGCCACACGGCACCGAGTCGATCCCCAGCAGCGGCACCATCGACGTGCTCGACCTGTCTGCGCTGGATGGGACGCACCCTGCCGAAGAGCCGGACCCAGTGGACACGCTCGTGCAGCTGTCCGCGTTCTTCGTCTCCTTGAGTGGTCGACGGGATCTCTCCGAACTGCGCTTCGTCCGCACCCACGCGCGTTGCGGCGGGGGCGCCGATCCGGCCAACGCGGCGATCGCCGCATTCCTGCGGTCGTTCGCGCAGGAGGAACCGAAGTTCCACGCGAGAACCGTGGAGGTGTCGGATGATTGGCAGATCGCTGATCTGTTGGAGGAGTTCGGTGAGCGGGATGGCTTCGAGGTCCGATGGGACGGCCAGCGTCGGTCGACGAGGTGCTTGGTCCAGGACTCGTCCGTGGCCAGCTCTGGTTCTGGTCCCAACGCGGCAACGTTCCGTCGAGGCGGCGTCTACGTCATCACCGGTGGGGGGCGGGGCCTTGGCGCCCATGTGGCGCGGCACGTTGCCGAGACGCCTCAGGCCCACCTGGTGCTGATGGCACGGTCGTCGCTTCCTGAGGACGGACTGCTCGACTCGATTCGCGCGCTGGGCGCAACGGTAGAGTATGCGAGTTGCGACGTCCGCGAAGCGTCCGCCGTCACGGCGCTCATGGAGGAGGTCATCGCACGCCATGGACGCATCGACGGGGTGATCCACTGCGCCGGAACGCTGCGTGATGGATTCGTCCGCAACCTCGATAGGGCGAACATCGAGGCAGTGCTGGGCCCGAAAGCGGAAGGCACCCGCAACATCGACCTCGCCACTCGCGGGGCCGGAAGGGAATTCCTACTGCTGTTCTCGTCCTCAGTGGGCGTCGTCGGGAATGCGGGACAAAGCAACTACGCCTATGCGAATGCCTTCCTCGCCCACTACGCCCAGCAACGACGCGCCGAGGGCGATCGAACGGTGCGGGTCGTCCATTGGCCGTTGTGGGCGGGCGGGGATATGGGAGTCGACGCCGCTCGTATGCAGGATCTGGCGCGCTTAGGTGGCGAGCGGCTGCCGGTCGCCGCGGGTCTTGGCGCGCTCACGGGAGCCCTCATCAGCGACGAACCCGAGCTCCTGTGTGCGTACGGAACACCCACCTTGTACGCGACGCTCGTGGACCTCTTCGACTCGCCAGACCGCGCGTGGGCGCAACGGGATACCCCGAGCGTCGGGGTCGGGGGCACCAGCACGCCGCCTCTCCCGATCGAGTCGCCTGCCCCGGACCCTCGATCGGATCCGCCTGCGAACTCGGGAGCAATTGCCGCTGGGGTGGGGCCCGCCGAGAGCGCGAGCGACACCGCCGAGCGACTGCTCCGGGCCATCCTCTCCCAGGAAATGCGGCTTGCGCCGGAGAACATCGCACCGGGCATACCCTTGGCCGAACTGGGCATGGACTCGATGGTCGTTCGCGGCCTGAACAGGGGTTTGATGCAGGCTCTGGGGCAGGTGCCGAGCACCTTGGCCTACGAGCATCCCACGTTGGCGCAGATGGTCGACTACCTGGTCAGGTTCCATGGGGACGCCTTGGGTGCGCTGGCCAGGGAGCGACCAGCTCCAGGACAAGAGGGCACCGCTCCGGCCAAGAAGTGTGTCTCGTCGTCCGCGGACGATGACGTCCCTCGGCCAGAGGTCCTGGCAGGTCGGCCGCTGCTCCCGGATCCTGCCCGGGCTCGGTCGGACGACATTGCCGTCATCGGCATGGACGGGCGCTATCCGGGGGCGGACGATCTGGACGAGTTCTGGGACCTGCTGGTGGCGGGAAGGAGCGCAATTCGGGAAGTCCCCCTGGACCGGTGGGACGCCCATGCGCTCCTCGACGAGAATCCCGAGAATACCAGGGGGGGCCGCTCGTACGGGCGGTGGGGCGGCTTCTTGGACGGGGTCGAACGGTTCGATCCGAAGTTCTTCGGCATCTCCCCGCGCGATGCGGAAACCCTCGACCCGCAGGAACGCCTCTTCCTCGAGACGTCCTGGCACACCTTCGAGGCGGCCGGCTACCCGCCATCGCGACTGAGAACATCCCGTGATGAGGTGGGCGTCTTTGCCGGAGTGACGACATACACCAACCAGATGTGGGCTCCAGAACAGTGGGCCGCCGAGAGCGGAGTCAACCCGCAGTCGGCGTCGTGGTCACTGGCCAATCGGGTGTCCTTCATCATGGACCTCCGTGGCCCCAGCATGACGGTTGACACCGCCTGCGCCGCGTCCCTCAGCGCCGTCCACCTCGCCTGCGAGGCCTTGCGCAACGGATCCTGCCGTATGGCGCTCGCAGGCGGCGTCAACCTCTACATGCATCCCGCGAAGTACATCACGCTGGCCCAGGCGCGGATGCTGTCTCCCACCGGGTGCTGTTCGAGCTTCGGTCAGGACGCCGATGGCTTCGTCCCCGGCGAGGGAGTCGGCGCCGTCCTGCTCAAGCCGCTGGCGGACGCACTCGAGGATGGTGACAACGTGGTCGCCGTCATCAAGGGGACCGCGACCAACCATGGTGGCCGGACCAATGGCTACACCGTTCCCAATCCCGCCGCCCAGTCGAATGTCATTCGCGCGGCCCTCGAAACCGGAGGTGTGGACCCCGGCAGCATCGGGTGCGTCGAAGCCCACGGCACCGGAACCGTCCTGGGCGATCCGATCGAACTGGCCGCGCTGAAGAACGTGGTGGGCGCCCCCGCGGGGAACCTGGGTGCGGTCTCCCTGGGTTCGGTCAAGTCGAACATCGGACACCTGGAAGGCGCGGCGGGTATCGCTGGCTTGACCAAGGCCATCCTCGAGCTCCGGCACCAAACGCTCGTGCCGACGCTCAACTGCACGCCGGTGAACCCTCGACTGGACTTCGACGATACTCGCATCGAGTTGCAGACGGCTGCATCTGAGTGGCAGGCCCCGACCAGCATGGTCGCGGGCGAACTCGTCGAGGGGCCGCGGCGGGCGGGCATCAGTTCGTTCGGGGCCGGTGGCACCAACGTGCACGTGGTGGTCGAGGAATTCACCAGTGATGCCCCTCGAGATTGCGCTGGCCCCCAGATTGTGGTGCTGTCCGCTCGAACTCCCGAGCGGCTGAGCCGGTACTGTGCCGCCCTGGCCGATCACCTTCGCGCCAGGCGAGGGACATTGTCGGCCCGGGAGGACGACAACCGGCTCGGTCGACTCGTGACGGCTGCCGCTCGCGTGCTCGGCGTCAGCGAGGACGCGATCGACCCCGAGGCGACTCTCGGTGAGCAAGGGTTGGACATAGTCGGACTCACGACCCTGCTCACGGACGTGGGCGCCCCACGCTGCGGCTCGCTGCCCGACATATCGCTTGACTCGAGCCTGTTGGAGCTCGTGGACGTGGCAGATCTGGGTGGCCGCCACCGAAGCGACCTCCGGCTGATCGACGTGGCCCACACGTTGCGGGTGGGCAGGGAGCCGATGGACGAGCGCATCGGCTTCGTGGTGTCGACGCTGGCCGAGTTGCTGACCGAACTTGACGCCGCGGCGAACCGTGAGAACGCTTGGTCGACTCGCCCAACGCAGCGGCGCGGCGATCGTCCCGATGAGGCGGACGTCGAGCTGGCGATCGATCAGGAGGACTGGGCCGAACTGGCTCGTCTGTGGGTGATGGGGGCCACCATCGATTGGGAGCGCGTGCCCTTGGGGCAGGGAGCCAGGACCGTCGAGCTTCCGACCTACCCCTTCGAACATGTCGACTGCAGATTCCCTCGAAGCCGGACCGGAGTGGTCCACCAGAGCGACGCTGCGGTGAGCGCCGTGCATGATGCTCACGAAGATCGGCGCCTCGCACCACTGCTGGGGACGAACACGTCTTCCCTGACGGACACCCGATTCACCACCGTGCTCAGGTCTGACGAGCCCCACCTGGCGGACCACGTGGTGTTGGGGGACCCGACACTGCCCGGTGCGGCGGTACTGGAGATGGCACGGGCAGGTGGGACGTTGGCGTCGGGGGAGCCTGTGCGCGCCATCTCCGACGTCCTGTGGGCACGTCCCATCCAGGCCACCGATCGGACGACCAGCGTTGACCTGTCCCTGACGGCATCGGACCATACAATCCGTTTCGCGGTCACGGGGCATGGCGCCGATCAGGCCACCGAGTACTGCCAGGGGCGGATCCACGTGTCCCGTCAGCCGGAAGACATGGGCGAACGCGTCGATCCGGATGCCCTCCTGCACAGGATGCATCGGACCCTCCCAGCTGAGGACTGCTACCGCTCCTTGGACGACGCCGGTCTGCACTACGGCCCCACCTTCCGGGGGCTGCGCGAGATCCACTGTGGCAGCCAGATGGCACTCTCGAGGTGGAAGATTCCCTCTGGTGGCGGGACGGGCAACGACACCCTCGACCCAAGCATCATCGATGCGGCCTTCCAGACCGTGTTGGGCCTGTCGGACCCGGACGATGTTGGGGACGTTTGGGTGCCCTTCGCCCTGTCTCGACTCACGTGGAGCGGGAAACTTCCCGGCAGCGGCTGGGTGCAGGTCGTGCGCTGCCCGGATGCGCGGGTGCGCAAGGTCGACATCGTCGTCACCGATGACGGCGGGAATCCCGTCGTGCGGATCGATGGCCTCATGCTCCGCCAGTTTGCGATTGCCGCGCCGGTGGTGCCGGACCACGCGCCCGGGAACCCAGCGTCGCAGGGGGAGGTTGGTCACGTTGTGTTCGGGCCTGACTGGCGGAAGAAGCCGGCGTCCGGCGTGGCCCAGGTGGGTCCATCTGAGACGCGCACCCTCCTGGTAGACGCGTCGCCGCCTCTCGAACGACTCGTTCTCGAATCTGGTGTTGCGTACCAGAACGTGGATGCCACCGGCGCCTATCATGCGCTAAGGAACGCCGTTGCGGACAGGCGGATCCAACGCCTCGTCATGGTGCACGACGGTGCATCCGCCAACGTCCGGGCCCTGGCGGCCATGGCTCGCACCGTGCGCGCGGAGCAACCGCGGCTGCGAGCCTCGGCGGTCCAGGTCGGCGACGGTGTGGCCCCGGACGCGCTCTTGAACGAGATCCGGGGTGGGGCCGACGATGCCGAGGTTCGGCTTCAGGAGTCGGATCGCGAGGTGCTGGGCTGGGCCGGATTCATCCTGGACGAGTCCACCGATTTTCGCGCGCGCCACGACGCCTCCTACCTGATCACCGGCGGCCTGGGCGTCCTGGGCCGTCGATTCGCGGAGTTCTTGGCCGCGCGGGGGGCGGGATGCGTCGTGCTCACCGGTCGCAGAGCATTGGACCCGCAGGCAGCCGCCTGGTTGGACTCGCTGGAGTGCGCGGCAGAGTACCGAGCGCTCGACGTCTCCGATCGAGCATCGGTTCGCGAACTCGTTCAGATGCTTCGAGGCTCCGAGCGTCCACCACTGAGGGGGATCCTCCATGCGGCGGGCGTGCTTCGTGATGGCTTGCTCGCCATCAAGGACTCCGGAGCATGGGACGAGGTGTGTGCCCCGAAGGTCACTGGCACGGTGGTCCTGGACGAGGAGACCGCCGACATGGACCTGGACTGGTTCGGTTGCTTCTCGTCGCTGGCAGGAGCGGTCGGCAACCCCGGCCAGTGCGAGTACGCGTATGCGAACCGCTTCATGGACGCCTACATCTCCGATCGGGAGCGGTTGCGCGCGTCAGGGCAACGGTCTGGGAGGAGCCTGTCGATCGGCTGGCCCTTGTGGTCGGACGGGGGCATGGGTCTGGATGACGAGGCCATCGCACGACTCGAGCGCACGGTCGGAACGGTCCCAATGGCCACCGAGGTCGGACAGCGTCTCTTCGGATCGCTTCTCGCCGCTGGACGACCCTGGGTGGGCGTCCTGAATGGTCATCGCGAGCGCGTCACCGAAGTCATGGGCCTGTCTGGCTGCGCGGTCGAGACGGACGACGCGGCGGCGCCCTCCCATCGCGACGTAGAGGGCCGCTTGGTCGACATCTGTGCGGACATCCTCAAGTACCCGCCCAGCGAGATCGATCCGACCGAGGACATCCACGACTACGGCCTCGATTCCATCGGGCTGATGACGCTGATGAACCGCGTGGAGGAGGCCTTCTCGACCACGGTCGCCCCGGGCGAGTTCTCACAGCTCACGACTCTGGCCATGATGGCCCGCCACCTGGAGGACCGGGGGGTTGGTCGCCCTGTGGTGCCCGATCGACCCTCGGTAGCCCCACAGCCGTCGGTGGACCAGGGGAGGGACGTCGCGCAGGCCCCAGAGATTCCCCACGACGTTGACCGGGTAGCAGTCATCGGCATGGCCGCGCGATTGCCGGGATCCCGGACGGTCGAGGAGTACTGGCGTCACTTGCAGTCGGGGGACTGTCTGGTGCGCCAGATGCCCCGAGATCGTTTCGACGTGAACCAGCTCTACAGTGCCGACCGGTCCGCGGCGGGTCGCACGTACTCCAAGCACGGTGGCTTCCTCGACGATGACATCTTCGCCTTCGACCCGGACTGGTTCGGAATCGGTGAGGAGGACGCCATGGTCATGGATCCCCACCACCGGCTCGTGCTGGAGTTATCGGTGGAATTGCTGCATGAAGCCGGGTACCGGCCCGAGGAGTTTGCTGGCTCGAAGACCGGCGTCTACCTGGGGGGCGGCGAGAGCAACTACCTCAAGGGCCAGCTCTCGCAACTGTCCAGTGCGATGATGCGGCGCGCTGTGGTCAACACGATCCCGAACATGGCCGCTGCTCGAGTTTCGGACTTCCTAGACCTCAGGGGTCCGTCGCAGATGATCGACACTGCCTGCTCGTCGGCGCTGGTGGCACTCCACCAGGCGTGTGCCGGCCTGCGGGCGGGGGACTGCAACACCGCGATCGTGGGCGGCGTCGAGCTTCTGACCGACGGGCAGGTGCACATCGGCTTCAGCAAGGCGGGCGCCCTGGCTGCGGACGGTGTCTGCCGCGTCTTCGACGCGGACGCTGACGGGATGGTGCCCGGTGAGGGGGCTGGTCTGGTGCTTCTCAAACCCTACCGGGCGGCCATCAGGGATGGGGACACCATCCACGCAGTCATCCTGGGCAGTGCCGTGAACAACGACGGTCACACCATCGGGCTGACGGTCCCCGACCCCCACGGCCAGCAGGACGTCGTGGCGAGTGCGCTTGCCGCGGCTGGCGTCCGGGCCAGCGACATCTCGTACCTGGAGGCCCATGGGGCCGGGACCTCGCTCGGCGATCCGATTGAGATCCAGGCCGCCTCACGTGTCTTCATCGCGGACGGCGCGGAGCGTCAACAGTGCGGTGTGGGGTCGGTGAAGTCGAACATCGGCCACTTGCTAAGGGCAGCTGGGATTGCCGGCCTCATCAAGGTGATCCTTGCTCTTCGACATGGGCATATCCCCCCTACCCTCAACTGTCCGAATCCGCACCCCCGATTCCGCTTCTCGGAGTCGCCCTTCTATCCGGTCAGCGAACTGGTGCTGTGGCCAGGGGATGCCGCCCATCCGCGTCGAGCGGGAGTGTCGGCCTTCGGGTTCGGGGGCACCAACGCCCACGTCGTGCTTGAGGCGGCCGACCCGGATCTTCCGACCCGTCAGCCGTTGGCGCCCCCTCGCTTCAACCGGAGGCACCTCAAGGTGGGTGACCCCATCGGCGTGGCCAACCCATCGGACCTGGCGGTGGGTGACCTCGAGGCGGTGCTCGACAAGATCGAAGCCGGCCAGCTGTCCCCGGAGGCGGCCGCAGTGTTGTTGGAAGCGAATCCCGCGTCCGCAGAACCATGGGAGAGGAATCCGCGAGCATGAGCGATACTCCGGACAACCGTCAGTCCGACCCTGCCGAGCCCCGCCACGAGCACTCGATCACGGTGGCCTTGGAGATGTTCGCCCGCGGGCAGCTGACCAGGGACCAGGTGGGGGAGCTGGTGAGGAGTGGGAGCCGTCCCCGGGGGGAGTCTGTTCAGCGGCGATGGGTTCATGATGAACCGTACTTGGCCGCACACGTCGTCCAGGGGCAGCAGGTGCTGCTGGGCACCACGCTTTACTCCATGGCGGCCCAGTTTGCGTCCGAGGAATTCGGTGTGCGCAATCTCGTGCTTGTCGAGCCCGTCGTGGTTCCCCCAGGGACGAGCGTGGACGTGGTCGTCCAGCGCGACGACGCGAATGTGAGCAAGCTGGTCGGTCGCTTCTCGATCAGCGGGGGAGCGCAGCGCGTGACCATGACGGCTGAGTTGGGGGACATGGATGACGGTGGTTGCGTAACGGAGCCGATGGTGATCGATACGTTCACGGGGACGTCCGACCGAACGCTGTCCCCAGACGAGATCCGGGCAGTCCCGCTGCTGTCTCGCGCCCCGGTTCTCGACTGCGTCAGCCGGGTCTGGATCCGAGGGGACGAGGCCTTGGGGCGGCTGCAACTGCGCCCCGAAGCCATCACGGCGGAGGGGGAGCTCGCGGTCCACCCTGCACTCCTCGACGGTGGTTTCGTAGTCGGTGGCACGCTCGTTGATCCCGCCGTCCTGACGCCATCGGATGGGTCGACCTGGGTGACCATGGCGGTGCGGGCCATGCGGGGAACGGGAAGCACCCTTCCGAACGCCTGCTGGTGCCGCGCCAGCTCCGTGCGGGTGACGGACCAGTTGATCACCATGGATCTTCGCTTCCATGACGACGAGGGACGGTGCGTCCTCGAGGTTGACGGCATGACGCTGCGCCGCATCGGCGGTGCGCTGGCGTCGGCGCAGCCCACCGAGGCGACTGGGGCGGCCCCCGAGCCGCCCTCCAGGGCGTCGGATGCGTCGGACGCGACCGTGCATCGCTACGTGACCGGACTCGTGCAACGGACGCTCGGCACGGGCGAGGTTCTGGACGACCAAGTCAGTTTCATGGAGTTGGGGGCGGACTCCGCCCAGATGATTGCCATGACGGGTGTTCTCGAGGACGACCTGGGTCTCGAGTTGTACCCCACCTTGTTCTTCGAGTATCCCACCATCGCAGAACTCAGCGCCGCCCTGGTGGCCCAGCACGGAGAGGCCCTATCCGCTCGTCTCGGAGCCTCAATGGACGCGACCCGCGACGAGCCGGCTCCGGCTCCGTCGGGGCCCGTCCCGGCCGTCGTGCCCGAGAGCAACAGGGACATTGCGATCGTCGGGATGGATGGACGCTTCCCCGGTTCGCCCGACTTGTGGACCTTCTGGGAGCACCTGCGTGCCAGCGACGACCTGATCACTGAGGTCCCGGCCGAACGGTGGAACTGGCGCGATTGGTACAGCCCCGAGCCGGGGGCCCCGAACCGGTCCCGGTCGCGATGGGGCGGCTTCATCGAGGTGGACAAGTTCGACGCGGGGTTCTTCGGAGTCGCGCCTCGCGAGGCGTTGTGGCTGGACCCGCAGTTGCGTGTCCTCCTGGAAGTCGTCCATGGCACCCTTCAGGACGCCGGATGCGCCGACCTGTTGCGGGGGACCACCACCGGTTTCTACCTTGGGGTCGCCTTCCACGAGTACTGGGACGAGATCCTCAGATCGGGCGTGGAGTTCACGGACTACCAAGCGGTGTCGTGTGTGCCGTCGGCGCTGTCGGGGCGTCTGTCGTACATCTTCGACTTCCGGGGGCCAAGCGTCCCGGTCGACAACGCGTGTGCCTCTTCCCTGACCGCCTTGCATCTCGCGGTGGCCTCCCTCCGCGCCGGAGAGTGTCGACAGGCGGTGGTGGCGGGGACGAACCTGCTCATTAGCCCCCTGCACTACGTGTACACCAGCAGGGTCGGGGCACTGTCACCGACGGGCCGTTGCCGTTCCTTCGACGCCGCCGCCGACGGCTACGTCCCCGGCGAGGGGGTCGCCTCAGTCCTGCTCAAGCCCCTCGATCTGGCGCTCGCGGACGGTGACAGGATCCATGCGGTGATCAAGGGGACGGCCACGAATCACAACGGAAGGGCGAACAGTCCGACTGCACCGTCCCCGGAAACCCAGGTGGCCGTGCTCCGCGAAGCGTGGGCCGATGCCGGTGTCGACCCGAGCACTCTCGGGTATGTCGAGGCGCACGGGACGGGAACCCTCCTAGGGGACCCCATCGAGACCAAGTCGCTCGTGACGGCACGCCGCGAGGTCGCAGGCGAAGACTCATCATTCGACTGTGTGATCGGCTCGGTCAAGTCGCATGTCGGTCACCTCGAGGCGTGCGCGGGCCTCGCCGGGCTGATCAAGGTGATCCTCTCTATGCAACACGGTGAGATTCCTGCCATGCCGAACCATTCGACGCGGAACCCCTATCTCGAGATCGAGGGCTCTGGTCTCCGGATCAACGATCATCTGGAGGAGTGGCCGCGTCGGACCGGCACGCCTCGACGCGCGGGAGTCAGTTCTTTCGGCATGTCGGGCAGCAACACGCACATCGTTGTGGAGGAGTACAGCCATCCCGGAGAGGTCGATCGGGCGGGAGTCCACATCCTGCCGCTCTCCGCCAGGACCGAGCCGCAGCTGCGCGAGATGGCTGGTCTCTTGGCCGGTCACCTGGCCAAGCGGCGGTCGACGGTTTCCGACACCGCCCACACCCTCCAAACGGGTCGGGCGACCATGACGTCGAGGGCGGCGTTCGTGGTCGTGGACGCCAACGATGCGGTGACGCAACTCGAGACCTTTGCACGCGGCGGTCAGTTTCCTGCCCACGCGGCCGGGTCCGACCCGAGGCACAATGCGGCGCGTCGGTTTGAGGAGGGGGAGCCCGTCGAATGGAACGCCCTGGGCCCCTCCGGCGGGGTCACCAGCCTGCCCCCCTACCCGTTCGCTCGTGATCGTTACTGGTTCACAGATGTCCTGGGGGACTCGACGCGGTCGGCCACAGCCACGTCCCGCGCCAGCGTCGTTCGTGAGGACGACGAGGTCCACTACCGCATCCATCTGACGCGCCAAGACTTCGTCGTGCGTGACCATGTGGTCAAGGGAGACAACGTCGTTCCGGGCGCGGTACACCTGGACCTTGCGCTGCGCGCCAGCGAGGCCGGCTTCCCCGAGCTGCGGGCCGACACCATATCGGACGTGACCTGGGCGGCGCCGATCATGGCATCCGAGGGTGCTGAGGTACACGTGGTCGTCCGCAAGGAGTCGGACACCCGTGCCTCGTTCACCATCGGATGCCTCGAAGGAGACAACGAGAAGGTGTGTTCGAGTGGGCGTCTCGAGTATGGCTCAGGGCGCGGGACGCAGGAATTTCTCGACGTCTCGTCGATCATACAGCACTGCCCCGACCTCCGACTTGGTGAGGAATGCTACGACGAGTTCAGCCGGACCGGACTGGCCTATGGCCCATCGTTCCGCTCGATCACCCGTCTCTACCGTGGTGATGGTCAGGCCTTGGCCCGTCTCGAACTCTCCGATGACCTTCGTGACAGCGTGCATGACTGGCCGCTCCACCCATCCTTGCTGGACGCCGCACTGCAGACGATCAGCGGTGTGGTGGTCGGTTCGGAAGCGCCGGTCAAGGAGACCGTGCGTCCGCTCTACCTACCGTTCCGGATCGGCCGGATCGAGCGGTACGCAGCGTTGGACGACCGGATGTGGGTGCGCGCCCAGCGGTCCACGTCCGCCGCCCGCTCCGATCAGATTCGGTTCGACCTCGACATCGCGGACGACCAAGGTCGCGTCCTCTTGGTCGTTCGGGACTTCGAGCTGAGGTGGGTGGGCCTTGGAGTCGTGGGGTTGGTCGAGGACTGGGTGGACTGCGCCAGCCCTGTCGCAGGGCACTTGGCGGGGCAGACGGTCCTCGTCGTCGGCGAGGGGCGCCAGGACGAGGTGGTGCGGCGGGTGACCAGCGCCGGGGGCGAGGTGGCGCAGGTCGTGCTCCCGGACGCGGCTGCTGACGCCTACGCCGCTTCAGCTCGAGCATCGCGGGAGCCAGACTTGGTGCTGTGGATGGGTGGATCCAACCGCCGTTGCGTGATGGATCTGACCGCGTTGGTTGGCGCCGTTTACAGGGCCGCCGGCACGCTCAGACTCGTGTTCCTGGGTGCGCAGGAGCAGTCCATCATGAGCATGTGGGACAAGCCCGTCGGCGCCTGGGCGCA
The DNA here is from genome assembly GCF_900637295.1 of Actinomyces slackii. Lineage (NCBI taxonomy): Bacteria > Bacillati > Actinomycetota > Actinomycetes > Actinomycetales > Actinomycetaceae > Actinomyces > Actinomyces slackii. The sequence goes on from NZ_LR134363.1 coordinate 2,247,267, forward strand.
CAGTGTCGCGCTGGAATGGTCGGGCTTCTCCGCTCGAGTGGTCATGGCGACCGATCCGGTCGCGGCATTGGCTGGGGAACTGGCCGCCGCGGTGACCACGTCCGGCATCCAGGAAGTTCGTATGGGCCCCGAGGGGTGCCGATCACCGAGGATTCGCGAGATTCCGCTTGATTGGACGCTCCACGAGACTCCGATCCAGGCTGGGAAGGTGTATTTGGTCTCCGGTGGAACAGGTGGCATCGGTCGGCACCTTGTCGACTGGATTGTCGCCGCCGGTGGGCACGCCGTGGTTCTCTCGCGCTCTGGTGCCTCCCCCGAATGGCTGGCCCGGTTCGCTGGGCCGGTGACCTCGATCAAGGTCGACGTCACGGATCACGGTGCCTTGGCCGAGGCCCTCGCGCACGCCCGGACCCTGGGGCCAATCCGAGGAGTGTTGCACGCGGCGGGCGTCCTGAACGACTCGCTGACCTGGGAGAAGTCGCCTGGGGATGTCGAGGACGTGGTCGCCGCCAAAGCGGTTGGGGCGGTCTGCCTCGACGAACTGACGTCCGACGATCCTCTGGACTTCTTCGTGGTGTTCTCGTCAGTGGCGGGGCTCAGGGGCAACCTTGGTCAGTCGGACTACGCATATGCCAACCGGGCCGTCGACGAGCTCATGGTCTGGCGGTCGCGGCACGCGGACCGCCCCGGAACCTCATTATCGATCGAGTGGCCGCTGTGGAAGGACGGCGGAATGCGGGTCGACCCTGCCACTGAGCGATTCATGCGCCAGACTGGTGGTCTGAACCCGCTGGGAACCGGGGAGGGCCTCACCATCCTCGCCAACCTCATCCACGACGCGCCTCACCCGGTGATCTCGATCGTCAAGGGAGATCACTCCAAGATCGCCGGACGGTTCTTCGCCGACCAGACCGCCAGATTGCCGGACGGGGACGTCCGAACCCAGGACGGACTCGGCGGCACGGTTCGGAAGGGCCACCCTGCCGACCGACCGGGCAACGTCGATCAGGTGGCGCAGCCGGCGCACGACGCGGAGACGGACCGCGTCAGGTACCTGCTGGGAAGCGACCTCGCGCGCGGTGTGGCCACCACCCTGGGTCTGGCGGACCAAGACGTCGACCTGAGGGCAGAACTGGTCGAGTTCGGCTTCGATTCGATCACGTTCACCGAGTTGGCCTCCTGGCTCAATAACCTGTGGGGCCTTGAGCTGCTGCCGTCGGTCTTTTACGACCACACCACGCTGAGATCGCTCGTGGACTTCGTCGCGGACGAGTTCGGCAGTGAGGTCGCGATGCAGCGCGGCTGGGCTGTCTCCGTCCCCGAGACGCCTGGGACCAAGCCGGACGCTCCCAGCGTGCCTGCCGAGCCCACGGACCCGGACCCTGCTGAGAAGGGTTCACAGCGGACGTCGGATCGCGATGATGCACACCCATTGGCCATCGCTACCCCGCAGGTGGCGGCCACGATTCGGACCAACGAGAGTGACGATGCCCCCGAACCCATCGCGATCGTGGGTATGGCTGGTCTCTTCCCGGGCGGGAACACCGAGGAGTTCTGGCGACGCGTACGCGCTGGTGAGGTCATGACCGGAGAGGTGCCAGCGTGGCGTTGGGACTGGCGCGAATGGCAGGGCTCCGGCGACGACGAAGCCAATGGTGTGAGGTTCGGTGGCTTCGCGCCGGGGATCGAGAACTTCGACTGCCAGTTCTTTGGGGTCTCGCCGGGTGAGGCCGAGCTGATGGATCCCCAGCAGCGTATCTTCATGCAGGCCGTGTGGGCTGCGGTCGAGGACTCCGGACACCGAATGAGTGAATTCGCCCGGACCAACATGTGTCTGTTTGTGGGTGTGGGCGGCTCTGACTACTCCGAGCTGTTGCGGGCCTCTGGGGCGGGTGTGGGGGCACACACCGCCACCGGGTCTGCGCACTCGCTGCTCGCCAATCGCATCTCGTTCCTCTATGACCTGCGTGGCACCTCCGAGCCCATCGACACCGCCTGCTCGGCGTCCCTGGTGGCCATGCACCGTGCCGTCCAAGCGTTGCGTGCTCATGAGTCGGACGCTGCCATTGCCGGCGGCGTCAATGCCTTGTGCTCTCCCACCGGGTTTATCGCGTTCTCGCAGGCCGGCATGCTCGCGTCCGACGGCGTCTGCAAGCCCTTCAGCGCCGACGCTGACGGGTACATCCGAGGGGAGGGGGTCGGGGCCGTCGTCCTCAAGCGTTTGTCCGACGCCGAAGCGGATCACGACCACGTCTACGCTCTGATCCGGGGCTCGGCGATCGGCCATGGGGGACGGGGCGTCTCACTGACCGCTCCATCGGCGCAGTCCCAGGCCGATATCATCGAGGCCGCCTGGGATCAAGCCGACGTCTCCGTCACCAGCGCCGACTACATCGAGACTCACGGCACTGGCACCCGGCTTGGCGATCCTGTCGAGATCAAAGGCCTGGTTGAGGCCTTCAATCGGCATCACGCGGCGCCAGGGACAGGTTGTGCCCTCGGTTCGGTGAAGGCCAATGTGGGCCACCTTGAGACGGCCGCCGGCATGGCGTCCCTCATGAAGGTGCTCCTGTCGTTGAGGGATGGGGTCATCGCACCGCAGTCCAACCTTCGTGCCGTGTCGCCACTTCTGAACCTGGATCCGACCCCGTTCTCGATCTCGAGCGAGCTCCGACCTTGGCCCACCCACGCCGATGGATCGCCTCGACGAGCGGGCATCAGTTCCTTCGGGTACGGCGGCATCAACGCCCACATCGTTCTCGAGGAGCACCGGCAGCCCGTTCCGGCGGTCTCGTCCGGCCGTCCCCAGGTCGTGACACTCAGCGCCAAGACCATGGACGCACTGGAACGTCAAGGTCGCGCGCTGCTCGCGCATTTGGAACGCAACCGCCGCAGTGTGCCCGTCGAAACGCAGACACACCTCAAGGAGGTCTCGCGACTGGTGGCCGACATCGCGCAGGTCGATCCGTCCGACATCGACACCCACGAGGATCTTGGCGAGATCGGTCTGGATCCGGTGGACATGGCGACCCTGTGCACCCGAGTGTCGGACAAGTATCAGATTCCTGGTGACCTGATGACCGCGGGGCGTTGCAGGACGGTGAGCGAGTTCGTGGACGTCATCGGCAGCGAGCTGGGCGTTGACTCGGCGTTGGCTGAACTGACGCGGGCGCCCGTCGACTTCGATGGCCTCGCCTACACCCTGCAGACCGGTCGCGAACCATTCGCGCACCGTCTGGCCATCGTGGCCGGCAGCGTTGAGGAACTCCACGACCTCTTGGGGAGACACCTGGACGGCGAGAGGTCCCTCCCGGGCGTCTGGACGGGGGACGTCTCAGCGGTGCAGGACCTCACCGGGCTGTTGTTGACCGGAGCCGAGGGCGATGCCTATCAGCGTGAACTGCGGGAATCGCACACCCCGGACAAGCTGGCGCGGCTCTGGGTCGGGGGTATCAACCTCGACTGGGACCGTCTGTGGGACGGGGCACGCCCCTTGCGGGTGTCGCTGCCCACCTACCCGTTCGAGCCCCGCAGGTGTTGGCTAGACGCAACCATCCACCGGATCGACCTCGAACCTCGTGGCAAGTATGCGCGGCCTGGGGCAAGCCACACTGCGTCTCAATCTGAGCCGCCCACGCCGAAGCCAGCACCGTCGGACATCGTCACCGATCGCCGAGAGGAGGCCTCTCGCCGGACCACGTTGGCGCGCGTCCAGCGATTGCTTGCGCGCGTGCTCGGGTGGGATTCCTCCGAGATCCACCCCGAGGCGACCTTCGAGGAACTGGGATTCACTTCGGTCCTCGTGAAGGAGGCCAACGAGGCGTTCGCCGCTGAGTTCGGTGCCCTCCCCGCCACCGTGCTGTTCGAGTTCAAGACTGCCGGTGCGCTCGCGGACTACGTCGACCGCCATCTAGTCCCAGTCCACGCCGAGGTCGAGGAGGACGTACGTGAAGACACCGTCAAGGGCAGTGGTGACCCGGCGTCCGAGGCCGCGACGATGTTCCAGCGCCCACCGCTGGGCGAGGATCGACGACTGCTCGCCATCGTGGGGATGAGCGGACGATATCCGATGGCTGACGACCTGTCGGAGTTCTGGACGAACTTGGTCAACGGCAGGGATTGTGTCAGCCCTATCCCTGCAGACCGTCCCGGCTGGGAGAAGTACGAGGAGGTGGCGCGCCAGAGACTGGGGAAGGAGTCGTATCCCAGTTGGGGCGGTTTCATCGATGGCTATGACGCCTTCGAGCCCGAGTTCTTCAACATCTCTCCCCTCGAAGCGCGTTTCCTGGATCCCCAGGAGCGCCTGTTCATCGAGACAGCATGGCAGTGCATCGAGGATTCGGGTCACACTCCGGAGGCGATCACGCGCGGGGCCGCGGGTGATTCCAGGGGGCGCGTCGGCGTCTTCGTCGGGGCGACGTATAATAACTACCAGATGTACGCCGCCTCTCAGTTGGAGCACGGCGACTGGCTCCCCGTCAACTCGCAGACGTTCTCGCTGGCGAACCGCGTTTCGTATCTCATGAACTTTGCGGGGCCAAGCCTCACCGTGGACACGGCATGCTCGTCCTCGCTCAGCGCCATCCACCTGGCGTGCGCGGCGATCCGGCGGAAAGAATGCGACGCCGCGATCGCGGGAGGAGTGAACCTCACCCTGCATCCGTCGAAGTACGTCACGCTTGCGGAGTCTGGCTTCATCGCGGGCGATGGGCGCTGCCACTCGTTCGGCGAGGGCGGCGATGGCTACGTGCCGGCAGAGGGCGTCGGGGCGGTACTGATCAAGCCCCTCTCGCAGGCGCTCGAGGACGGTGACCACGTATACGCGACGATCCTGGGGAGCGCCATTAACCATGACGGTCACACGTTCGGGTACAGCGTGCCCAACCCCGTCGCTCAGACCGAGGTGATCTCGGCGGCGTTGGCTGATGCGTCGGTGATCAGCGACACCATCAGTTACGTGGAGGCGCACGGCACGGGGACCAGCCTTGGTGATCCGCTGGAGATCAGGGGTCTGGTCGGAGCCTTGGGGGACGCCAACGACAGGCCGTCCCGCTGTGCGATCGGTTCCGTCAAGTCGAACATCGGTCATGCCGAGGCGGCTGCGGGAATCGCCCAGATGCACAAGGTTGTCCTGCAGTTGACCCACGCGCAGCTGGTTCCGACGCTGATCCACTCGGACAATCTGAACCCGAATATCGACTTCGACAGTGTGGGTTTCACGGTGCAGCGCTCACTGGGACCATGGCCAATTGCGGCGAGAGGTGGCCGCAGACGGGCCGGGGTGAGTTCCTTCGGGGCCGGCGGCGTCAACGTCCACGTGATCGTAGAAGGGGCGCCCAAGCCAGTGGAGGACCGACGGCCGCGGGGCGACGGCCCCGTGGTTCTCGTCCTGTCAGCCAGGACCCCGTCTGCGCTGAGGAATGCAGCATCGAGGTTGGCCGAGCATCTCAGAGGCGTGGAGCCGAGCGAGGGGGACCTCTCGTCGATCGCCTGGACCCTCCAGGACGGTCGGCGATCACTGAAGCACAGGCTCGCCCTCCTAGCGAGCGACCCCAAGGCAGCCGCCGAGACTCTAGAGAGTTTCGTCCGGGAGGGCCGGGAGTCCAATGATCTTCGGGTCACCGAGGTTGGGTCCCCCCGCTCAGGTGCCGGGGACGGGGGACCGCGCGATCCTGACACGGACCGAGGGAAGTCGGCGCGGGGCCTCGCGAGCGACCTGGCCGGGCGGTGGCTCCGTGGAGAGGAACCTGACTGGCGTCAGCTCTACCCCCACGGAACGCCCGGGCGGGTGCCGTTGCCAACCTACCCTTTCGAGCGCGCGTCGTACTGGATCGTCGATCCCTTCGATGCGTCACGGCCGAGCGGCTCCGAGCCGTCCGCCCCCGCGCCGCCGGCGCCTCATACCGAGGCTGTGAGCGCCCCCGGTGTATCGTCCGACATCGGCACTGGGCTCAAGGGCGAGCTGTCGGACGCCACCGAGGGCGAGCGCGGTCAGATCCTGACCGTGTACCTCGGCGAGAAGGTCGCCGAACTTCTCGAGATCCCGGATCCTTCCCACGTGGATGGTCGCAGCGGCTTCTTCGAGATGGGAATGGACTCCGTGCTCGCCACGAGGCTAGTGAGCCAGGTCGAGCTGGACCTTGGCATCGTCCTGCATGCGAATGCCATGTTCGACCATCCAACGATCGAGGAGTTGGCAGCGGAGCTCTCCCGGACGTGGTCGAGCGCCACGGCTCCGTTGGAGGAGGGGCAGGATGAGCTCGTGGACGACTCGGCTCTGGAGCGCGTTATCTACACCGCGAACTGGGTGACGTCGGAGGTCGCGGCCCCCAACCACGATCTGCCCACGGGACCGCTGGTCATCCTTGACGCGGATGACGCAGTGCGAGAGTACATCCTTGCGCGTGGGATGTGGCCGGGTCAGCCGGTGGTCCTCGTCCTTGCCGGGGACTCATATGCGCGATGTGACCAGTCCACCTTCAGGATCGGGCGTGACGAGCCGGATGATCTTCGACGGCTCTTCGACGATCTGGGGACGATGCCCGACGTCATTCTTGACCTCCGCCCCACCAGGACGGTCCACGCCGATGGCGCGGAAGGGGAATGTTCGTTCCCCGCATTCCACCTGGTGCAGGCCGTTGTCAGGTCTCGACCCACTCGCCCTGTGGACATCGTCTACGCCCACGTGTTCAACGGCACGCCTGATCCCGTCCATGAGGGGTTCGGTGGCTTTGGTCGTGCAGTCAGGCACGAGAGTCCCAACGTGGTGGTTCGCACGCTGGGTCTGGAGGTCGCTCATGTGGAGGATCGTGTCTCGTTCATCGCCGAGGCCTGCCTGCGTGAACTCGGTGGTGACTCAGCCGAGCACGAGGTCCGGTACCGTTGGGGGCAGCGGTGGACACGCTCGCTCAGGCAGATGAACGTGGCCGAATCATCGTCGCCAGAGATCCGCCTCGATGGGGGCGGCACCTGCGTTATCACCGGAGGAGCAGGTGGCCTGGGGCGGATCGTTGCCCGGCACTTGGTCAAACTTGGCGTCAAGCGGTTGGTCCTGACCGGCAGGTCAGCTCAGGACGGGCGCCACGTCACCCAGATCGAGGAGCTGCGGCGGCTGGGAGCCGAGGCCAGCTACGAGTCCATCGACGTGACCGACCGAGCGGCAGTGTCCTCGCTCATGCAGTCGATTCGGAACCGGGGGCCCATCACCGGTGTCATCCATGCGGCCGGCGTCTTGGACGACGGGATGCTCCTGACGCGGACCGCACAGCAGATGCACACGGTGATCGATCCCAAATTGGCCGGTGCACTCAACCTCGACGCGGCCACGTCGGAGGATCGGCTCGACTTCTTCGTGGTCTTCTCGTCGATGGCGTCCGTGGGTGGAAATCCCGGACAGACTGACTACGCCTTCGCCAACCGGTTCCTGGGTTCATTCGCTGCTGCTCGCGAGGAACTCCGGATCGACGGTCGACGCCATGGGCTCAGCCGTGCCCTCATTTGGCCAACATGGCGCGATGGCGGCATGGCGTTGGACGAGCAAACCCGCGAAACGATGCGAAGGCGGTTGGGCATCGCTCAGCTCCCCACCGGATCGGGCCTGAGGACCTTCGACGCCGCACTCTCCGGGGACGCGGCCGAGGTCGGCGTCGTGGTCGCCGACATGGAACAGCTGTCGGCCCTGTTGCCCATCGAGCGGGCCCAAGAGACGACACCGAGCCAAGCACAGTCCGAACTCGCCGAATTGCTCGATGAGTTGGACTCAGGTTGGTGATCCCTGCAATCCCCGACCCCCACCCCTGCCGAGCACCGACGAAAGGAGACCAGCGTGCAAGACGAGACATTGATCCGACGGGCACTGTTGACGATTAAGGAACTGAAGAATGAACTCGAAGCGGCGAGGTCTCGGGGCACCGAGCCGATAGTGATCTCAGCGATGGCATGCCACTTTCCGGGTGGGGTCTCCAATCCCGACGAGTACTGGGATCTGGTCGCCTCGGGCAGGGATGCCATCTCACGAGTGCCCGCCAATCGCTGGAGCGCCGAGGCGTATCTGGACACAGATCCGGATGCTCCTGGAAAGACCTACGTCGCCGATGGCGGTTTCCTTGCCGATGATCTCTACCGGTTCGACCCCGCGTTCTTCTCGATCTCGGACGCGGAGACACGCGAGATGGACCCCCAACATCGACTCCTGCTAACGACCAGCTGGGAGGCCTTGGAGTCTGCGGCGCTGCCTTCCGATCGACTACCCGGGCATCGCATCGGCGTGTACGTCGGTGCGACGGCCTCCGAGTACGCCACTTTGCCCCGCAACACGGACATCGGTCCCTATGCGGCCACGGGCTCAGTCATGAGCGTCGCCGTGGGCCGGATTTCACACACCCTGGGCCTGAGCGGTCCGGCGCTGGCCGTCGACACCGCATGCTCGTCGTCGTTGGCGGCGGTCCACTTGGCGGTTGGAGCGTTGCGCAGCGGGCAGATCGATGCGGCCCTCGTGGGCGGGGTCAATGCGCTGCTTTCCCCAGCGCCATTCGTGATGCTCTCGAAGATGCGCGCGCTATCCCCGGATGGCCGATGCAAGGTCTTCGACGAGGCGGCTGACGGCTACGTGAGGTCGGAGGGGTGCGGCATGGTGGTCCTGCGACGACTCAGCGACGCCCAGGCGGACGGATCACCGATCCTCGCGGTCATTCGCGGCACCGCGATCAACCACGATGGGCACAGCAGCGGCGTCACCGTCCCCAACGGAACGGCCCAGCATCGCCTCATCTCTGAGGCGCTCGAATCGGCACAATTGGAGCCCGAGCAGGTCGATTACCTCGAGGCGCATGGCACGGGGACTCCTCTAGGTGACCCGATCGAGGTACGTGCGGCCCTGGAGTCCTACGTGAGCGAGCGCAGGAAGGCCCCGTTATTGGTGGGGTCGGCCAAGTCCGTCGTCGGGCATCTGGAAGCAGCGGCGGGCGTCGCCGGACTGATCAAGGCGGTTCTGTCGTTGCGGCACGCGCAAGTGCCACCGAACGTGCACCTCACGAAACTGAACTCCCGGATTACGGCCGATGTCTCCTCGGTCAGGTTTCCCACGGTCTTGGAGCCCTGGCCGGATACGGCTGTCCGAGCGGCCGGGATCAGTTCCTTTGGGTTCAACGGCACGAATGCCCACATAATCATCACCCAGGCCGACGAGAATGATGCTGCTGCGGCGGACGAGCCCGATCACAGGACCGCCTATCCTCTGGTGATGTCGGCTCGTGCAGATGAACCGCTGGCCGAGAGCATGCGCCGACTCCTCTTATACGTGGAAGCCCAGCCCGAGACCTCGCTGGCGAGCCTGTGTCGAACCATGTGCGAGGGGCGCGTCCAGCACAGGGTCCGGCGGGGATTCTGCGTCAAGTCGATCGACGACGCCGTGCGGCAGCTAACCGATGCCATCGACAGGGGGCGTTTCAGCCGAGGCGCAGGCGGCAACATCGCCATGGTCTTCGGTGGTCACCTTGAGGCGCCCTCGGTCATCTTCGACGAGCTCGCCACTGAATCGGTGTTTGTCGACACCTGGAACCAGGTTGCCCAGTGGTTGGACGCCCATCAGCAGGCGGGCGTCGATGGCTCGTGCGACGAGCTGCTGACGCGGGCGGCGCAGGACTTTGCCGCTCAGTTGGGCGTCGCTCGATTGTGGATATCTTGGGGCATTCGACCCGCAGCCATCCTCGCCGAAGGGGACGGCGACCTCCCCGCAGCCGTGGTGGCTGGCCTGCTCACCGAGGACGAGGCCCTGGCGATTCTTGCCCAGAGGCATGGCCAGGGGCCTGTGGTGGACGTTGAGTTGCGCCCCGCGCAAGTGCGTTTCATATGCGCCGATGGTCGTGCCCAGACCGGCGCAGACTCGTGGAACCAACCATGCCCACCTCTGGACGTCGCAGCTCAGATGACCGCACTTCTCGGACGCGGTTACAGGGCCGTGGTCTACGTGTCCGGCCGCGAACTGGGCGGAGCTGGGACAGACACGGTGGTTGTCGCATCGGTGAGCGAAGCGGAGGGTGCCTGGGAACTGCTGTCCAGTGGTGTCTCGCGCCTGGCCCAGGAGGGGTGGGACATGGACTGGCAGCGGTTCTTCCAGACCGTGCCCGCGCGAATGCTCAATCTGCCGACCTACCCCTTCCAGTACCGGCTCTTCCTCGAGGATCCGGTGGCGGTCGCCGACGGCCAGACCCAGGAGACGGTCCCGGGTTCCCTCGTCGCGTCGCCGCTGCCAACCCGACAGGTCGAGGCTCGCATCAACACTTGGCTGCTTCCCGAGATCGCGGACACCGGTGGCCTGTTCCACATCGGCTACTACACCCGCATGGTCGAGCACGCACTGCGTGAACTGGGCATGGTCGGTGACATGATCGTGGAGGATTTCACGTTCGTGAAGGCGCTCCACATCTCCGGGACGGACGACCGCCTCGTGCAGATGGTGATGGGGAGCCCTGACGACCAAGGCAAACAGCCATTCGAGTTCCACAGTCGAGAGGCGAACGGTGACGTGTGGGAGCTCCACGCCCGCGGTACCGTCCAGGCGCGTCATGTCCCCATGCGTCCGAAGGTCACCAGCGAGGGTCGCCAAGAGATCATGGACCAGTGCCCGCAGACTCTGGAGGGCAGCGACTTCTACCAGGACTACGCTGCTCGTGGATTCGAAGTGGGGGCCTCGGTGAGGCTGGTCAAGGAGGTGCGGATCGGCGCGCGGCAAGCGCTGGCCAGGATCCGCACGCGGGCGTCCGAGGGTGAGGCGGCCGCGCACCTGTCGCCGGGGTTCTTCGATGCCTGTGCACAACTGGCCATGATCGCAGGCAGGGACCAACTGGCCGACGACGACCTTTACATCACTGTGGACATCGCCCACTTCGAGGTTCCCGACCGACGTTGGGGAGAAGAGGTCTGGTGCCATCTGTGGGCCGTCGATGACCAGGAGGCCGGAACCATCTCCGTCAACTTTGACGTGTACGACGGCAGCGGCAACTACGTGACCCGGTGTCAAGGAATGCGGCTGCGTGTTATCCCCAAGGAACTGACCGGCGAGGTCGCGGGGGTGCCTGGTGACGACGGCACCGTCGTGGACGCGAGGGCGGGTGGGCTCAGCTCCGAGGCGGACGAAGAACTGGAGTCGCGGATTCGTGGCCACCTCGTCGCGGCCGTCCAGGACATCCTCGGCAACGGGGACGGCGATGTCCCCCTCGACGTCTCCTTGGCGGAATTGGGATTGGAATCGCTTGCCGCGCTTGAGCTGCGCCGATCCGTCAAGAACGAATTTGGTGTCCAACTCGCGCTGGAACTGCTAATCCAAGGGCCCAGCATCGACGGTCTGGGTGCGTCTATCCTGAGGATCATCAACGGCGCCGATGACAGTCGTTCCAGACATGAAGCGGACGAGCAGGTCTCGTGGCACTCCGGCGAATATTCGACGCAGCCCGGCGATTGGCTGGCCCATGAGCGTCTAAGCGCGGCACCGCGCGCCCGGCTCTTCTGTATTCCCTACGGCATCAAGGGCGCATCGCTGTACGCCTCGTGGAAAAGCCTGTTGCCCGACGACATCGACGTGTGCCCCGTGCAGTTCCCCGGGAAGGAGGGCAGAATCAACGAGCGACCCATCTCCGAGATGGATGAAGCGGTGGGTGCGCTCGAGCAGGTGCTCGCTAGCTACATGGACCGGCCCTTCGCGATCTATGGGCACAGTGTGGGGGCCTTGGTGGCCTTCCGGTTGGCCCATCGTCTTGCCGAGCGATCCGACGGGTTGCTGCGGCACTTGTTCGTGGGGGCATTTTCGTCGCCGTCGATCGGGTCCAACCCCGTCTATGACCGCGTGGTCGAATCCTTCCATGAATTCGGTTTCGACACGCTCCCCGAGGTGGAGGAGTTGATCCAGATGCCGAAGGATCGGTCCCAAGAGTACGAGGACTACATCAGTGAGACCTTCGGAATCGAGGTCAATGACGAGATGCGCTATGCACTAAAACCCGTCGGGTACTCGGACTTCCGGCTTGTGCACACGTATCAGTTCGACCCCGACGAGGAGGGTCTGACGATTCCTATCGCTGGCTACCACGGTCGCAGCGACACGTTCGTGGTCGAGGAGGAGATGCGCGCTTGGGAGGGGTTGACCAGCGGCTCCTTCGCATTGCGCGTGTTCGAGGGCGACCACTTTTTCCTCCACCACGACCAGAGCGAGCAGGAGTTGCTGGACGACCTTCGTGACCGCTTGTACTCAGTCTCGTGAAGGCGGCCCGGCCGCGCCGGACCCCTTTGTCAGCGTCGCGGCGTGAGCGGCGTGCGCGAAATACTTGGGAGCTACCGATACATCGGCGGTGATTCCGGCGACGGTGAATCCCTGATCTCGCTGGGGCGCAGCGTGCCGTCGGGGGAGAGATCGAAGACCCGGTGAGTCCGAGCCGGGACAGCAGGTGACGGTCGTGGCTGACGATGTGGACTGCTTGGGTGTTTTTCGGACTGTGTGTTGTGTTGGTCAGGCTGGCTTCCTGTGGTCCAGGAGGTCTTGTTCCACCTCGTTGGGGGTGCGGTATCCAAGAGAGGAGTGCAGCCGGGCGTGGTTGTAGACCAGCTCGATCCATGAGGCAATATCATTCAAGGCCTTGCCCCGTGTGGGGTACACCATCCGGCGCACCCTCTCATTCCCGGGCGTGGCATTGAAGGACATCGCATGGCTCGGACCCATGCGTTGTCCCAGCACACCCCGGTCCTACCCACCGACAAGCGAATATTGCTGGAATTAAACAAAACCGTATTCCGGTGTGTTCTTGGGTGGATATTGGTGTGGGCGGGGCATAGAATGGGCGCATGCGAGTTGATGTCACGTCGGATGAGCGCGATGTCCTTGTGGGGTGGAAGAAGCGCAATGACACGCTGATCCTGGTCAGATTGAAAGCCGAGGCGATTCTCTACGCGTCCCGTGGCGTTGACGTGGGTGTTATCGCTGAAATGGTCGACCGAGCCGAAAGGACCGTGAAGGAATGGCTCTCGGACTGGCGGCGCACCAGGTTGCATTCCGTCGTGACCGGGCATGCCGGAAATGAGAACTGAGGTGTTTCAGCGTTAATGTCCGCTTTGGGCGGTTGGATCAGACCACATCGGGGTGGTCGTGGTTGGGTTGATTGTCTCGTTGGTTGCGGTGGTAGGCAAGCCGGTCTTGGGCGGCTCGTCTCAGGCCGTCCTGGCGGGCCTGGCGGATGGCCTGGCCGCGACCGGTGTGCTCGTCGTGGGGTGTGACGTAGCCGATGCCGGAGTGCAGACGGGCGGTGTTGTACTCGGTGCGCACAGTGTCGAGCTCGGCTCGAAGGATGGCGGGATCGGTGATGGCCAGCAGGTGAGGCCACTCGTGCTTGAGCGTGCCGTTGAGAGACTCGATCCACGCTTGGTCACTCGGGGTGGCCGGGCGGCCGAAATGCTGGGCGATAGCGACCATGGCCATGAACTTGCGGGTGTTCGCCGAGATCATCTGCGAGCCGTTGTCCGACACCGCCAGCAGGATCGGGGTCAGTTCCTCGTCCCCGTCAGGGTCTGTGGCCTCATCCAGCGCGTCGGCCCGCTCCAGGGCGGCCTCCAGCAGTCCCTCGGCATCCAAGGCCTGTTCAAAAGCCAGCCGGACCTGGGTGTGGGTCTCCTCAGATGAGACGACGTGGGTGATCCACTTGCGTGACACCAGGTCCTCGATAATCAGCACGGTCATGCCGCAGGCGGTGAAATGGGTGGAGTCGTAGATCCAGATCGAGTTGGGGGTGTAGGTCGCCCAATCGGGGAACGGACGACGCCTGGATCCCGACGGTCTCGGCGGGTGACGAAACCTCAGGCCGTGGTCGTTGAGCACCCGGCGCACCGTGGAGGGGCCAACCCAGAACAGCCCGTTATAGGAGCCTCGGTGAGTCAGCCGGCGGTGGGAGAAATCCTTGTCCCCGAAGGCTTCGAAGGCCTCCAAGATCGCCTCGACCTCACAGGGCGTCAGCGCGTTGACCGATGCGCCGGGACGGGCATCGACCAGCCCGGTCTCGGTGTTGACCCGCCACCGGCGCCTCCATCGGCGGGCCCGGCGCACATCCAATCCCAGGACCTCGCAGGTCTTGGATACAGCCCATCCCTGGCCGGTGGCGTAGTCCACCGCCTCCAGCAGTCCCTGCTTGACGCGCGCGTCGACCCGGGCGGGGACCGGGGCCCCGACACTCATTCCGAGCCCCCTTTTTTCTCCAGCACCGTCAGCTTGACCGCTAGTTCCTTAACCGCTTCGCTCAGACGTTCGATCTCGGCGTGAGCCTGCTCCAGTTCCACGTCCCGGGCCGGCTTGCCCCGAGCCCCGGGCTTCGAGGCCGCCAAGGCCGTCAACGCCCCGTCCTTGGCGACCTGTCGCAGGCGAATGATCGTAGACCGGTCCACCTCGGCCTGGCTCGCGGCCTGTGAGATCGTGACCTCACCGCGGACCAGCCGTAGCCAGATCTCGTACTTCGCCGATGGCGACAGCACCTTCTTCGGTCGCCGCTTCCTCGGTACCGAGCTCCCGTTGTTGCTCATCGCGCCCCCTCCTGAAGGCCTCATCAAGACCGTACCGATGTTGCTTGATCCCAGACCCAAAACCGGACACGAACGCTGAAGCAAACCAGAACGCCGGGGCGTGTTGACTGTTCTGTGTAAGCCCCTCTGTTGGAAGGACTGACACACTGATTGAGGGTGACTGATGAGACGACTGCTCCTGCTTCGGGCGCGGAGGTGGCTCGGGCGCTTCGGGACTCCGGGGCCCTGGATGAGCTGTTCGAGCGGATCGAGGACGGCTCTGTGGCGCTTGAGGGGCTGTGATGGCCTGCTGCCTGCTCTGCTTAACTGGCTCTTCGTGTTTAGGGGTGTAGGAGTTTTTTCCTGAATCCTCCGGCGTGGATGAGGCTGCGGGTGGTGTAGTGGGTCAGGTTGCGAAAGCCCAGGGCGATGCCGCGCAGGTGCTCGAGCCTGCCGTTGATAGCCTCGGTGGGGCCGTTGGAGGCGTGGGGGTGGTCGAAGTAGGCCAGGATGTCGTGGCGGCGCTTGCGCAGGGTCCGACCGAGCTCGGCCAGTTCGCCCAGGGCCTGGGGGACACCGGTGCCAAGGGTGTCGATGATCTTGGTCATCAGGGCCTTGCCGGCGGCGGGGGTCTTGGCGCGGTAGGCGGCGATGATCCGCTGATAGGCGCTCCAGGTGGCTTCCACCGCGGCGTGACGCTCATCGGCGAACACGCCCTCGAGGCGATCCCAGGCCTTGTCGGTCAGCAGTCCCGCCCCGGTGCGCAGCAGTCTGCGGGCCTTGTACAGGGGGTCGTTCTTGCGGCCTCGGCGCCCGGTGGTCTGGCGCTGGAGGCGCTGACGCGTGCGATCGAGCTTATCGCCGGCCAGGGCCACCACGTGGAAGGGATCCATGACCTCGGTGGCGTCGGGCAGGGCCTGAGCGGCGGCGCTCTTGAACCCGGTGAAGGCGTCCATGGCCACCACCTCGATTCTGTGGCGGAAGGCCTCGTCCTGTCCTTCGAGCCAGTCCTTGAGGGCCCGCTTGGACCTGCCAGGGACCATGTCCAGCAGCCGAGCGGGACCGGTGCCCGTGCGCACGGGGGTCAGGTCGATAACGACGGTGACATACCTATCGCCCCTGGCGGTGTGGCGCCAGGCGTGCTCATCAACCCCGATGACCTCCACGCCCTCCAGGCGGCCGGGGTCCTCGAGCAGCACCTGCTGGGCCCTGGACAGGATCGAGCTGTTGGCGGTGTGCCAGGCCACCCCCAGAGCCTTGGCGATGCGCGACACGGACATGAACTCCGCCCCCAGGGCTCGCATCCCCCAGTCCACCGCCGACCACGTCAGCCTGGAGCGCTTGGCGGCGACCCGGGCGGCATCCTGCCTCCACACCCGGCGGCACGGCGCGCAGGAAAAGCGCCGCAGGCGCACCACCAGCTGTGTGGGGCGCCACCCCACCGGCAGATGGGCCAGACGACGCGAGACGGTGCCCACAGCCACCCCCTGAGCCCCGCAGACCCGGCAGAAGGGATCCTCCAGGCTGACCGCCAGGCGGCACTCCACCACCGCCCCATCGTCCTGCAGGCGCTGGCCCACCGCCCGCAGGCCCAGGGCCTCCAGCCCCAGGAAAGTGGTCAGATCAGCAGCGGTGAAGGTAGTGTCAGCCATGTCGAGGTCCTCGCAGATGGGTTGTCTAAGCAGCTCCCATCATCAGAGGACCTCGACCCCTACCCCAGCAACGACGCACCCCCACCACACACAATCACACCAATAACCCCCACCTACCACACCCCTAAACACGAAGAGCCGCTTAACTCGTTGGAGGCCGGGCTGCGCGCCGAGCTTGATGACCACCTGGGCTATGCCAAGGGCGAGCCCACGACTGCGGCTCGCGGCAACGCCCGTAACGGCACCACTGCCAAGACCGTGGATTGACAGGTGGGCTCTTTTGAGACCGGTGGTCCCCCGGGATCGGGCCGGGACCTTCACACCGCGCCTGGTGCGTAAGGGCCAGAGGCGCACGGGGCGGGCTGGATGCGTGTGAATCACCAGGCCTGGTTCGCCGGTGGGATTGATAAGTGCGGGATATCTCCCACCACCTGCGCAAGACCCTGGATGTGGACCTGTCCAGTGCGACGATCCCTCGAAGATCACCGACGCGGTGTGCGAGGCGGTCCTGGACTGGCAGCGCCGCCCCTGGAGGCCTACCTGCCCGGTGATCTACCTCGACGCGATCCGCGTCAAGGTCCGCCAGGGCCACCGGGTGATGAGCCGGGCCGCCCATATCGCCATCGGGGTCGACATGGAAGGGATCAAGCACGTCCTGGGGATCTGGGTCCAGGCCGACGAAGGGGCCTCGCTGACGGGCGGCATGTGTGCGCCGACCTGGCCAATAGAGGCGTGGCCGATGCGCCTGATCGTAGAGGGGGCACCTCCCGCTTGAAAGCGAAGCGCGCGGGGGAATGCGATGGGCTGACGGGCCTGCCCGAGGCCATCGAGGCGACCTGGCCCGACTCAGTGGTCCCCACCTGCGTGGTCCACCTGATCCGCTCCTCCATGCGGTTCGTGTCCTACGGGGACCGCAAGAAGGTCGCCGCCGCCCTCAGACCGATCTACACCGCCCCCAGTCAGGAGGCCGCCTGGAAGGCCCTGGAGGACTTCGCATCCAGTCCCCTGGGAGGTAAGTATCCCGAGACCGCAGCGACCTGGGAGAGGGCCTGGGAGCGATTCACGCCGTTCTTGGCCTTCCCCCCAGCCCTGAGACGGGTCATCTACACGACCAACTCCATTGAGTCGCTGAACTACCAGCTGCGCAAGGTCACCAAGTCCCGCGGCCAGTTCCCCAGTGATGAGGCGGCCGTCAAGCTGCTGTGGCTGACCATCTGCGACATCGAGGACAAACGGGCCCACCAGCGAGCCAAGGAGGCCGGCAAGCGCGCCCCCGACAGGCGCGCCAAGGGCCACCTCATCGAGGGCCAGACCACCACCAGCTGGACACAGGCCCTGGCCCAACTCACCACCGCCTACCCCGACCGCATCAACCCCTACCTCTGATCAAACCCGCTTACACAGAAAACTGGGGTGAGTGGTGTTTCTCGGACAGGGGAGGATTTTCATCCTCCTTTGATTCGATAGGATGGAGCCATGTCAAGGGCAAAGTACTCTGATGAGTTCAAGGAACAAGTGGTGCGCGAGGTGATCGAGAAGGAACGGTCGATCGCGTCGGTGGCCGCTTCCTACGAGTTGGTGCCCCAGACGGTGGGCAACTGGGTCGCGAAGCACAGGAAGGAGCACGGCAGCGCTGAGGAAAGAGAAGCGGTTGCCGAAGCCGAGGAGGTAGCCCGCCTGAGGAAACAGGTCCGCGAGCTGCAGCAGGAGAACGAGTTCCTGAAAAAAGCGGCGGCCTTCTTCGCGAAGGAACAGCGGTGAGTCACAAGTATGCGCTCATCAATCGCGAGGAAGGCAACTACCCGATCGTCTCGATGTGCCGGTGGTCGAAGGTCTCCCGTTCGGGCTACTACTCCTGGCGGGACCGGCCACAATCGGCGACCTCAATGAGAAGGGAAGAGCTGACGGCCCTGATCAAGGCCGAGTTCGAGGCCTCGGACGGCACCTACGGGTACCGCAGGATTACCGCCCGTCTGGGGCGCAGAGGCGTGGTGGCGCACCATGACACCGTGCGCTCCATCATGCGCGAGCGCGGCCTGGTGGCCGCTCAGCCTCGCCGAAGGACTCGCACCACCACCCCGGCGGCCGACCTGAAGGAGTGGCCAGACCTGGTGGAGCGCGACTTCACCGCCACGGCGCCAGGAACCAAGTGGGTCGGGGACATCACCTATATCCGCACCTGGGTGGGATTCGTCTACCTGGCCACCGTCCTGGACTGCGCCACGAAGAAGGTCGTGGGCTATGCGATGGCTGATCACATGCGCACTGAGCTTGTCTGCCAGGCTATTGATATGGCGGTGCGCAACTGCCCGCCGGTGACAGGAACGACGATCTTTCACTCCGACCGGGGGTCGCAGTACACCTGTCAGAAATTCGCTGAGCACCTGGGCGCCTATGGTATTCGCTTGTCGGTGGGCAGGACCGGGGTGTGCTGGGACAATGCGTGGGCGGAGTCCTTCAATGCCACGCTCAAGAATGAGAGGGTGCACCGGATGGTGTATCCCACACGGGGCAAGGCCATGAATGATATTGCCTCATGGATCGAGCTGGTCTACAATCACACCCGGCTGCATTCTTCTCTGGGATATCGCACTCCTAACGAGGTGGAGCGCGAGCTCCTGGACCACAAGAAGGCAGCCTGACCAACACAACACACAGGGTGTTATTCATGTGGGGGTTACCAGCCTGTTCTGTAGAGTTCGAGTTTGGTGATCAGGGTGATGATGCTGGGGAGCTCTGCCAGGCGGTGGCGGTAGCCGGTGGATAGGATCTTCCATTTCTTCAGCGTCGCGATGGTGTGCTCGATGGCGGCGCGCGTGGATGACACGGCTCTGTTGAAGTCTTTCTCCCATTCCAGACGATCTCTTCCCGGCGTCTTCTTGATGGGGGTCAGTGCGCCATGAGCGGTGTATGCGGTATCGGCGATCCAATCGGCGCCGGTGAGGATCGTGTCCCAGCCGCACAGGCTCAAGGCGGCGCTGTCGTGACGTGAGCCGGGCACCGGGTCCGAGACCGCCACCAGGGTGGCGTCGGTGGTGGCGGCGACCTGGACATTCAGGCACTGGGCATGGTGCTTGCCCGAGTAGTTGGCCTTCTCGACCTGCCTGCCGGCTGCGGGCCTGTTACCAGTGGGGATCGGCGTGCCATCAACGAGCAGCAGGCTGCCCTGAGCCACTGCCTGGGACAGAGAGATCCC
This sequence comes from Actinomyces slackii, assembly GCF_900637295.1. Classification (NCBI taxonomy): domain Bacteria; kingdom Bacillati; phylum Actinomycetota; class Actinomycetes; order Actinomycetales; family Actinomycetaceae; genus Actinomyces; species Actinomyces slackii. The sequence continues at coordinate 2,266,650 of NZ_LR134363.1, forward strand.
ACTCATGGCCAGCACATGGGTCAGCAAGGGGACCATGCGCCTCCAGATCCTGGAGACGGTGGGCTGGGAGACGCCGCACATGTCGGCGGCCAGGGCCTGGGAGATGTTATGGCGCGCCAGAATCAAGGTCAACTCCACCTGCTGCCTGAGCCCCAGGCGGTAGCCCAATAGACTCTGGCCCCGAGATTCGAGCACCTCTTCGATGCGCCCGACAAGCTCATCGATATCCTCATCGCACAGCCCCGTGGTAGACTCGTAATGCATCGGCCGCCTCCCCAAGAGAATCGAGTGTGGTAACCCAATTCTCTCCCGAGACGGCCGATGCACCAACTAACGACACGAACAAACCCCCATGAATAACACCCACAGTCCGAAAAACACCCAGCAGTCCAAACTTGACAGGCTCCCTGGGGTGAGTGGTGTTTTTCGGACAGGGGGAGATTTTCGTCTTCCTTTGATTCGATAGGATGGGACCATGTCAAGGGCGAGGTGACTGTGAGGGGTTCAAGGAACAGGTGGTGCGCGAGGTGATCGACAAGGAGCGGTCGATCGCGTCGGTGGCGGCCTCCTATGGTCTGGTGGCTCAGACGGTGGGTAACTGGGTCGCGAGGCACAGGATGGAGCACGCCACGGATCAGGAGAAGGAAGCGGCAGCGGAGGCGGCTGAGATCACTCGGCTTCGGCGTGAGGTCCGCGAGTTGCGTCAGGAGAACGAGTTCCTGGGAAAAAGCGGCAGCCTTCTTCGCGAAGAACGACCGGTGAGCCAGCGCTACGAGCTCGGGGCCGCGAGGAAGGCAACTACCCGATCTCCTCGATGTGCCGCTGGTCGAGGGTCTCCCGATCGGGTTACTACTTCTGGCGGGACCGGCCGCAATCGGCGACCTCGATGAGAAGGGAAGAGCTGACATCGATGATCAAGGCCGAGTTCGAGGCCTCGGATGGCACTTACGGCTACCGGCGTATTACTGCCCGTCTGGGGCGTCGGGGCGTGGTGACGCACCATGGCACCGTGCGCTGCCTCATGCGTCAGGCCGGTCTGGTGGCCGCGCAACCTCGCCGAAAGGTCCGCACCACCACCCCGGCGGCTGACCTGGAGGGGCGCCCGGATCTGGTGGAGCGGGACTTCACCGCCACAACGCCAGGAACCAAGTGGGTCGGGGACATCACCTATATTCGCACCTGGGTGGGATTCGTCTACCTGGCCACTGTTCTGGACTGCGCCACGAAGAAGGTTGTTGGCTATGCCATGGCTGATCACATGCGCACTGAGCTTGTCTGCCAGGCGATTGATATGGCGGTGCGCAACTGCCCGCCGACGAGAGGAACAACGATCTTCCACTCCGACCGCGGGTCGCAGTACACCTCCGAGAAATTCGCTGAGCACCTGGGCGCCTACGGTATTCGCCTGTCGGTGGGCAGGACCGGGGTGTGCTGGGACAATGCATGGGCGGAGTCCTTCAATGCCACACTCAAGAACGAGAGGGTTCACCGGATGGTGTACCCCACACGGAGCAAGGCCATGAATGATATTGCCTCATGGATCGAGCTGGTCTACAATCACACCCGACTGCATTCCTCTCTGGGATATCGCACCCCTAACGAGGTGGAACGCGAGCTCCTGGACCACAAGAAGGCAGCCTGACCAACACAACACACAGTCCGAAAAACACCCAGCAGTCCACCCTTCGAAGCCTTCGGGGACAAGGATTTCTCCCACCGCCGGCTGGATCACCGAGACCACCACCCCCAGGCACCGGCGCGCTCCGGCCAGGACCAGGAAGGACAAGGACGAGCAGCACAGCCTGGGTGGTTCCCGTAGGCACGCCCCGCCCCCGTGGGACCCCAAGGAAAACCCGAACCAATGGCGGGTGGTGTGGCACTACAGCGCCAAGCGGTTCGCCCGCGACAACCAGGCTCTTAACGCTCAGCGCAACAAGGCGCTGGCTGTCGTGGCGGGCCAGGCCTCAGCGCGCAGGCCCAGGTTCGTCAAGGGCTCCAAGGCGGACCTGGCCCTGGACGAGGACGCCTACCAGCGGGCCCTGAGCGCCGCTGGTCTCAAGGGCTATGTCACGAACATGACCGCCAGCCGGATGGAGGCCAGCGAGGTGGTGGCCTCCTACCAGGCGCTGTGGCATATCGAGCAGACCTGGCGCATGTCCAAGCACGACCTGGCAGCCCGCCCGGTCTTCCACCACCAGATCGACTCCACCAGTGGCCCACCTGACCATGGTCACCGCCTCCCTGGCCATCGCCCGTCACCTCCAGGAGACCACCGGGACCTCGATCAAGAAGATCATCCAGACACTCAAACCGATCCAGACCATCGAGATCCTCATCGCCGGACACCCCTACACCGCCACAGACCCCATCACCCCCCAAGCCCACCAGATCCTCACAGCCCTGACGCCCCAAACCTGAAACGGGACACCAAAGTGTCAGGAGTCAGGTCAAAGCGCAGTCCAGAACAGTGGCCAGGTAGACGAATCCCACCCAGGTGCGAATATAGGTGATGTCCCCGACCCACTTGGTTCCTGGCGTTGTGGCGGTGAAGTCCCGCTCCACCAGATCCGGGCGCCCCTCCAGGTCAGCCGCCGGGGTGGTGGTGCGGACCTTTCGGCGAGGTTGCGCGGCCACCAGACCGGCCTGACGCATGAGGCAGCGCACGGTGCCATGGTGCGTCACCACGCCCCGACGCCCCAGACGGGCAGTAATACGCCGGTAGCCGTAAGTGCCATCCGAGGCCTCGAACTCGGCCTTGATCATCGATGTCAGCTCTTCCCTTCTCATCGAGGTCGCCGATTGCGGCCGGTCCCGCCAGAAGTAGTAACCCGATCGGGAGACCCTCGACCAGCGGCACATCGAGGAGATCGGGTAGTTGCCTTCCTCGCGGCCCCGAGCTCGTAGCGCTGGCTCACCGGTCGTTCTTCGCGAAGAAGGCTGCCGCTTTTTCCCAGGAACTCGTTCTCCTGACGCAACTCGCGGACCTCACGCCGAAGCCGAGTGATCTCAGCCGCCTCCGCTGCCGCTTCCTTCTCCTGATCCGTGGCGTGCTCCATCCTGTGCCTCGCGACCCAGTTACCCACCGTCTGAGCCACCAGACCATAGGAGGCCGCCACCGACGCGATCGACCGCTCCTTGTCGATCACCTCGCGCACCACCTGTTCCTTGAACCCCTCACAGTCACCTCGCCCTTGACATGGTCCCATCCTATCGAATCAAAGGAAGACGAAAATCCTCCCCTGTCCGAAAAACACCACTCACCCCAACGCAGAGCGCAGAGGATGCGATGGGGCAGGAGGATCTCGAAGCGCCGATGAGGCCTGGTGGCCACCATGTCGAGAGTGGCACTGAAGTCGAAAACTCTCAGCCCACCACCGCGCCACGAAGCCGCCCAGACGCCCCGAACCCGACCGAAATCGCCCCGAACCAGCCAATTTCCAACCAAAAACCCACGCCAGAAGCCTCTCATGACGTGGGTTTGAGTACGATGCAATTGGTCGGGCTGGCGGGATTTGAACCCACGACCCCTTGACCCCCAGTCAAGTGCGCTACCAAACTGCGCCACAGCCCGTGTCCTTGCGACCAGCTGACCGCTCGGAACGAGTAGAACCCTAGCCCATGGGCGCCCCCTCGTCGAAATGACACGATGGTGACTCCGCTCACCACCTCCTGGGCCCCATGCTCGCGAGATGCCCGCGAACGCGGGGCCCAGCCCGGCCTCAGCCCATGTCGATCATGAGGTCGGTGACGCGGAAGGAGCCGCTGCCATCGGGGCGCAGCTTCAACCACACCAGGTAGGTCTCCCGACCCGTGCTGGCATCCATCGCCGGGTTCAGCAGGGACTGGGCCGGATCATCGGAGACCACCGGGCACACCACGTCGCCTGGCTGGAGTCCCGGGCTGTGCACCTGGCCGGGGCCCACCGGGTACGACGGCATCGTCCCCGCCTGCGGCCCTGGCATGTAGCAGCCCTTGATCCTGCCGCCAGGCGGGAAGCCGAGCTCGCGCTTGGTCTTCCCCGGCTCCATCGTCGACTGCTCAAGCGATGCCAGCACAGCCTGATCCGCATGCTCGCCGGCGGTGGCGTCATCACCGGAGGCGACGGCGTCGTAGAAGGCCTGGACCTCCTTCAGGCGCGGCATTCTCACCTCGCCATCAGGGGTCTGGTAGAGCACATCGGCGATGTCGTAGCCCGATCCGCTCCACATGGCCGTCACCGTGGCCGACGCGCTGCCCCGGCAGGCGTGGCAGTTCTGATCGCCTGCGATCTGAACACCGGCCAGGGAGAAGATGATCGCCGGACCGACCGGCTGCGGGTCGGTGATGACCTGATCGGGCATGCCTCCCAGGGATGCGATCCTCTCGGGCTCGAGGCCGCCGAGATAGGCATTGTCCTGCCCGTAGACGGTGATCATGCTGTACGCGGTATTGCCCCCGCCGTAGCAGGACAGGGTGACCACCGAGGCGGGCTTTCCGTCCAGCACGGTGGGGGAGGCCGATGAGATCGTGACGGTCGGGGCGACGCCGGCCATCTCCTGCCCGGTGGCGACACCATCGACGAAGGTCGCCTTCACCAGCCCGCTGCCATCCGGCTCCCCGACGGGAGCGCACTGCTCGGGCACACTCAGCGTGGCATCGCTCAGATCCTCCATTCCCGGCGCCGCCGACGCAGTGGCGGCGGCCGTCGGCGGCGCCGAGGCCTCGGGAAGGTCGTCGCCCTGGCGGGTGAGCACCGTGACCTGCCCGCCATGGACGACGACGATCTGCTCACCCGCGGCCGCCCACGAGTCCACCGGGGTGCTCGCCTGCCACACCGTGGAGCCGTCGACGACGTCGATGGCCACGATCCCGTCGGGCTGGGCCATGATGAGCGTGCCGCCCACCGCCAGCCACAGGGGCTGCTCGGCGCCGCCGAGCCTGTTGAGGGCGGCGGCGCCCTCAGGAAGGGGCCTGCTCCACAAGAGTTTCCCGCCCCGGACGCCCGCCAGTGTCCCGCCATCGCTGATCACCCAGGCTGTTGACCGCATGCCCGGCACCCGCATCCCGGCCACGCGTCGAGGAGGCTCAGCCGCGATCGACCAGGCCGGCGCCCCGGGCTCCAGCTCCACGCCCTCGACGGCGGCCCCTCAACACTCACCTTGCCCTGGGCGTCAACCGCAGGGGCCTGCTCGCCCGCGGCGCTCATGGGTGTGGAGCGCTTGGCAGCCGGTGGCCCGCTCTCCTGGGCCTGGCCACCGTCCTCGGTCGCCACCGCCGTGGCGCTGCTGTTGGGCGCGGCGCCGTCGGGCAGGGGAGCCTGGCCCTCGTGGGGAGTGGAGGCCTGGGCTCCGGGATCGCCGGTGGCCGATGCCTCCTGATCCGGATCCCCAGGTGCGCCGTCGGCGGTCGGCTGCGTTGCCTCCGCCTGAGGGATCTGGACGGCATTGGGCGCAGGCGGTGTTGTCAGCCCGCCGGTGGCCAGGTCGATCCTCAGCTGGTCCCCGCAGTCCAGGATGCCGGAGCTGACTCGGCACCTCAGGTCACTGCCGTCCAGATCCCCGGGGATCGGCACGATCCACCGAGGTGTGCTGGAGTCCGCCTGGGCCCCACCGCCACCAGCGCCTGGCCCGAGCGGTAGCCGATCCGCAGGAACATGAGATCGTCCACCGTGAGCACCACCTCGCCCGCACTGCTCAGGGGCAGTGGCTGGATCTCCTGGCCCAGGCCGGAGGTGTCAGCACTGGCGGCGATCCTCGGCGGGTCAAGGTACTCCAGCGAGCCGCCCATCTCGTGAGGGCCCAGCCTCCGCTGAGGACCATGGCCACGGCGGCCATGACCGCCACACCCGCCAACGGCTCGCGCCGACGTCGACTCCTACCGGGGGAGGCCCCGGCGAGGGAGGCGGGACTCGGCGCAGCCGCGCCCGCCGGAGCCTCCGGAGCAGGGGTCGCGGGGGCCGGCGATGCGACGGGCCCTGTGTCGTGATCATCGGGTGACGTGGGAGCGGGATGCGAATCTGGGGTGACGGGAGTCATAGTGGAATTATGTCGCCGATCCCCCTCCGCGGGGCGGATTGAACAGCGGTTCTCCCGGTGCCTCAGGCAGGAGCCTGCCCGGCTGGGGATGCCCCCTATCCCTCCTGGGGAGTCGGCTCAGGGCTCTGCGCCGAGTCTGCCTGGTCTCCCTGCTCGCCGCCCTCACTGCCCTCGCCTTCCTTGGGCGTCGGCGAGGGCGTTGGCGTCGTGGGCTTGGGATCGGGCAGCGGCGGGCCGAAGGCGGTGACCTCGAAAGTGCCGTCGGGCAGCCCCTTGAGCACCAGCCAGACCTGATAGACCACGGTGCCGTTCTCATCAGGCGCAGGGCTCATCCACGGATGCCCCGGATCCTCCGAGGTCACCGGGCACACCACGTCCCCACCCTCGAACTCCGCATACTTGACCACACCGCCGGGCACCGGCGTCACCCCATCGGCAGCGGGACCGGCCATGAAGCAGCCGGTGACCACGCCCCCAGGGGGGAACTGGGCGCTGCGGATCGTGTCCGAGGCGCTGGCGATCTGGGTGCCCTCCCCGCGCGGCGTGCTCAGGGACTTGAGCAGCTTCTCATCGGCATGCTCGCCGGCGGTGGCGTAGTCCTGGTTGGCCACGGCATCGTAGAAGGCCTGAACCTCAGCCGTATCGGGGATCCGGGACTCTCCCGCCGGTGTGTGGTAGAGGGTGTCGGCGATGGTGAATCCCTTGCCGTTCCACTGGGCCGTCACGGTGGCGGCCCCGTTGCCCGAGCATCCTTCACAGGAGGAGTCCCCGGCGATGAGGATGCCCGGCACGCGGAAGAGCACCGTCTGCCCCACCACGCGCAGCTCATCGATGCTCACTCGCGACAGCGAGCCGAGCCCCGTGAGGGACTCCATGGGAATCGACCCCAGGAGACTGCCGTCCGCGGCGTAGGCGGCCACCACATCGCCCGAGCCCTGCTCACTCGAGCAGGACAGGGAGGCGATGGTGATCGGCTGCCCGGCGGAGACACCGGGAGCCGCGGCGGTGATGGACGCCGAGGGGCCCGCCTGCGCATCCCCGGCCACCCCGCCTGACATCTCGGCGCTCCAGGTGCCCGACTCCCCGTCCTGCGCCCCCACGGGGCACTCCGCCGGCAGGGACAGAGTCCTGTTCCCCAACTGCTCCTGGGTCAGGGGCTGGGGAACATCCTTGGCGGGTGGGGACTGCTTGGCCCCGGTCTCGGAGGACAGCAGGGAGATGGAGGTCCCGTTGAACACGACCACCGACCCGGGCACGGAGACCCAGGAGGTCACCGGGGTGGCGACCTGCCACTGGGTGGTTCCCTCAGCGGCGTTGATGGACACGATTCCGTCAGGCTGGGCGATGAGCAGGGAGCTGCCGGAGGCCGACCACAGGGGCGTGCTCTCGCCGCCCAGGCTGTTGAGCTGGGCCGACCCCTCGGGCAGCGTGCGCGTCCACATGACCTTGCGTCCCTTGATGGCCGCCAGCGTCGTGCCGTCACTGACCAGCCAGATGCTGCTGCCCCCCGGCAGGCGAACCGGCCCCAGGCGGCGGGGCGCCTCGGACTGCACCGCCCACACCGGCGCCAGCGGGTCGAAGGACAGCCCCTCGATCGACTTGCCGTCGGCGGTGGTCAGGGTGCCGGTATCGGACAGGATGGGGGCGTCCTTGGTGGCGGCGCTCTGCCCCAGGCGGATGGTTGAGCCCGTGCCCTCAGCGCTCTGGCCCCCGGCGGCCTCGGTGGGCGGGGCGGAGGCCTCCTGAGTGGCCCCGGAGATGATTCTTGCCTTGGCGTCGTTGGTGCCGCCCGACACCGAGACCCTGACTCCCTCGCCGCAGTCCAGCACCCCATCGGTGATGGCGCAGGACAGATCTTCAGTCTCCAGCTCCTCGGGCAGCGGCGAGATCCAGGCCGGGTACCCGGTGGACGAGGTCAGGTCCAGGCCGATCAGTGCCTGCCCCTGGCCATAGTCGGCCCTGAAGATCCTCATGCTCCCGTGCTGCAGCATGGTCTGTCCCTTCGCGTTGAAGGGCTTGGCCACGATCGTGTCTCCCAAGCTGCTCAGATCAGCACGAGCGGCCAACTGCGGCGCCTGCGTGTGGTCCCGCGCATCCGCCCACCGGGTGTAGATCACCGAGCTCCCCACGACGAGCATGATGATCACGGGCACGGTGATGCTCGTGATCAGGGCGCCGCGGCTCATGCGGCGGCGCCGGCGCTTGACCGGGGGAGGGGTGCGCTTGGGCTTGCTGATCCTTCCAAGGGCGGCCGGTGCCGCAGGCAACGGCTCGACGGGGGCCTCATCCTTCGACTCGGGCCCGCCCGACGGCGTGGGGGAGTAGATCGGAGCCATGCCCCCATTCTTGCGGTGATATCCACGGCGCCGCTGCACCTTGACTCAGAATGTGAAGGGAACGGCTCCCCAAGCCCCCAGGCCCCGGCGCTCTGGGGCGCGCAGCCGGGGAGTCGCCCAGTCCTGCCGCAGGTCGGGGCCATGCCGGGCCCACCTGAGCCCAACACGCGCAGGCCGACGGCGCCTCGGCCCGCCCGTATGACAGGATGATCACCTGCGGCTGGCGACCTGTCAGGCCAGCAATGCCCGTGAGCGGGGCCGGCGAAGCGCCCGGCCCCGCTCGCCGAGATCACCACAGGCGTTCGCGCCCGCGCTGTGAAGGAGCCTGGTATGGCCCGCGACATCGACAACTCCGTGCCCATCGAGTCCGTCGAGGAGCTCGCCGGATGGATCGCCCAGGGGGAGAAGCCCGCCTCGAACCACCGGATCGGCACCGAGCACGAGAAGATCCCCTACTACCGCGACGACCTCAGCCCGGTCCCCTACGAGGGGCCGCGGCCCGGCATCCGCCAGCTCCTGGAGGGCATGGCGGCGCACCTGGGCTGGGAGCCGATCATGGACGCCGGCCGCATCATCGGACTGCACGGATCAGGGGGCGCCATCTCCCTGGAGCCCGGCGGCCAGTTCGAGCTCTCCGGCGCTCCCTACACCTCCCTTCACGACACCGCCGACGAGCTCGACGACCACCTGCGCCTGGCCGCCGCCGTCGCCCACCCCCTGGGCATCGGCTTCCTCGGCCTGGGCATGAGCCCGGTCTGGAGACGCGAGGAGATCCCGCTGATGCCCAAGAGCCGCTACGACATCATGACCGCCCATATGCCGCGCGTGGGCACCATGGGCCTGGACATGATGCTGCGCACCGCATCAGTCCAGACCAATCTCGACTTCAGCGGCGAGGCGGACATGGTGGCCAAGTACAGGCTCTCGTTGGCCATCCAGCCGCTGGTCACCGCACTGTTCGCCAACTCGCCCATGACCGACGGCGCCCCCAACGGCTGGCTGTCCATGCGCTCCCGCATCTGGCTGGACACCGACCCCCAGCGCACCGGCATGCTGCCCTTCGTCTTCGAGTCGGGCATGGGCTACGAGCGCTACACGGACTACGCCCTGGACGTGCCCATGTACTTCCTCAAGCGCGGCGACGCCTACCACGACGCCACCTCCGGGACCTTCCGCGATCTGCTCAACGGGCGCCATCCGAGCATTGCCGAGCGGCCCACGCTGGGGGACTGGGAGAACCACCTCTCCACCCTCTTCCCCGAGGTCAGGCTCAAGCGGGTCCTGGAGATGCGGGGCGCCGACTCGGTGAGCCCCGGCCTCATCACGGCCCTGCCCGCACTGATCACCGGGCTGCTCTACCACCGGCCGTCGCTGGCCGGCGCATGGGACCTGGTCAAGCATCTCAGCGCCCAGGAACGCCAGGATCTGCGCGAGCAGGCCCCACGACTGGGCCTGCGCACATCCATGGGTCGCGGGAGCCTGGGCGATCTGGCCCGCGACATCGTCGAGCTGGCGCGCTCCGGCCTGGCCGCCCGTGATCTGCGCAACGCCCAGGGGCAGGACGAGTCCATCCTTTTGGAGCCCCTGGAGGAGATCGTCGAGTCCGGCCTGACCCCGGCCGAGCGCCTCATCAACGACCTCGACCAGCCGGGGCGCAGCAGGATCGAGCAGGTCTACGAGCGCAGCGCCCTGTAGTCCGGGCGCGGTGGACTCCGAGCACGGTGGGAAGCGCCTGAGCGCAGTACTGGCCGCTGACCGGCCCCTGGGAGGCGAATGGGCCGTGACCTGCGCAGATCGCTGGCCGGCAGCGCATATTGCCACAGCGCTGCCGCTCACCATGGTCACAGAGCAACGTCAGAAACGTCACGTTGCGGTCACGTGCGTATTCAACTTGTGATGTGGTTGAGTGATCACCCGGTGGACGACCAGGGCAGCGCATGCCCCACTGCGCCAGAGCGCAGACTCCGCCACGTCCTCGGGATCAACCATGCGCTGCCGTGCCCCAAGCAGAGAGAGTCTTCATGATCACCAAGCGAGTCATCGCTGCGGCAGCCCTCGCTGTCATGCCGCTGAGCCTGACGGTCCCGGCCCATGCGGCCCCCGTGGACAGCGGCGTGCAGAGCTCGATCCTGCCCGGCGCGGTCAGCGCCGAAGGAGCGCGCCACGCCCAGACCATCCTCACGCGCGTCAACGAGCTGCGCACCAGCAAGGGCCTGACCCCCGTGACCCGCTACACCCAGCTCGACACCGTGGCGCAGAACTGGTCGGAGCAGATGGCGGCCTCCAGGACCATGGAGCACAACCCCACGTACGCCGAGTCCTACCCGAAGGGCTGGACCTCGGCGTCGGAGAACGTGGCGATGCGCAGCAGCGCCTCCAACGAGGACATCGGCGAGGAGCTGTTCAAGCAGTGGCTCAACTCGCCGGGGCACTACGAGAACATGGTCAGCCCCGACGCCAACTCCATCGGCATCGGCATCGCCCAGGACTCGACCGGCGCCTGGTACGCCACGCAGAACTTCGCCGCCTACCAGAACGCCAGCGCCGCAGGGCTGACCCAGTCGGGCGGCTCGGGCTCCTCGAACTCCTCGAGCAACGGCGGCTCCCAGGACAGCCCCGCGCCCTCACCGCAGACCACGACCGAGCCCGCCCCGCAGCAGGACGCCCCCTCGGAGGCGCCGTCGGCCCCGTCCACCCAGGACGCTCCCGAGCCTGAGCCCACGGCCTCGGGGACCACCGGGGCGCCCGAGTCGGACACCCCCTCGCCCAGCCCCACGGCGCCCGCCACATCGCAGGCCCCGAGCACCCAGGATGCGTCCCCGCGGACCGACGACCAGCTCACCGGCTCCCAGGCCGCGGCGACCTCGACCACCGCACCGGCCGCCGCCGGTGCCTCCTCGCCCGGCCGGAGCCTGGCAAGGACCGGCCCGAGCATCGCAGTGGCCCTCCTGGTCCCGGGCCTGGTCGGCGTCGGACTGGTCCTGCTGCTGCGCCGTCGTCGCCACAGCTGAGACAGCTGAGACAGCCGAGACAAGCACTGCATGAGGTCGGGGTGCCCGCCGCCGGCGTTCCGGTGGCGGGCACCCCGCCGTTGCGGCCGCTCCAGGGCTGCGCCCGGTGATGGGACGGCACGAGGAATGATGAGGCGCCCAGGAGCGAGTCCGGAGGCCGCGACTCTGCCATGATGGTCCCCGTGAGGCATGCACCCCTGGAACCAGAGCTGACCGAGCCCCTGCCCGCACAGGTGGATCTGCGCCTGGTCGTCAGCGATATGGACGGAACCCTGCTCGACGGCGAGGGCCGCGTCCCCGCCGGATTCGCCCCCATGATCTCCGCACTGCGCGCCGCGGGTATCGTCTTCGCCCCGGCCTCGGGGCGCCAGCTCGCCAACCTGCGCGCCGTCCTGGGCCCCGAGGTCGACGATGCCCCCATCATCGCCGAGAACGGCACTCTCGTGGTTCAGGGCCAGGAGGAGATCCACATCGACACCCTCTCCAGCGCCCAGGCCGCGGCGGCCGTGACCACCGTGCGGGACCTCAGGCTCGATGGCCACGACGTCGGCGCCGTGCTGGCCTGCTCGCGCTGCGCCTACATCGAGCGCCAGGACCCGGCCTTCCTGGAGCAGGCGGATCGCTACTACGAGGCGCTGGAGGTCGTCGACGACCTCATGGAGCGGCCCCTGGACGATGTGCTCAAGGTGGCCACCTTCGACTTCGACGACGTGGAGAACGGCAGCTCCCAGGCCCTGGCCGCCGCCGTACCCGACGCCCAGACCGTGGTCTCAGGCAAGCACTGGACCGACCTGATGCCCATGGCCGCCTCCAAGGGTCGCGCCCTGGCCGCCCTGCAGAGGCGCCTGGGCATCACCCCCGCCCAGACCGCGGTCTTCGGCGACTACCTCAACGACCTCGACCTCTTCGAGCACTCCGAGCTGAGCTTCGCCATGCGCAACGCCCACCCGGGGATCCACGCCGTGGCCGCCTACACCGCACCGGCCAACACCGAGGACGGCGTGCTGCGCACGCTGGCCGAGCTCCTGTCGCGCATGGACTGATCCGGCGGGCCGCGCCCGGGCCAGGCGCCCGGTCACCGCTCGCGGTGCCGGCCGCCTCCCATGAGGGCGTCGAGCTGGCGGCGCTCCTTCTTGGTGGGCCGCCCGGCGCCACGGTCGCGGATCACCGCAGCGGGAGCCAGGAGGGGGGAGGGGCGAGGAGGCGAGAAGTCCTCGTAGGCCGTCCGGGCGATCGGCGCCCCCACCCGCTTGGTCAGGATCCGCTCAACCCTGAGGAACCGGTCGAAGCCATCGACCCGGTAGCGGACCTCATCGCCGATCGTCACATGCTGCGCGGGCTTGGCGGTCTCGCCGTTGATGCGCACATGGCCTGCCTTGCAGGCGGCCGTCGCCGCGGAGCGCGACTTGATCTGGCGCACGCTCCACAGCCATACGTCGATCCTGGCCGAGACCGGCTCCCCGCCTGCGGCAGCCCCGCTCTGGGATGCCGAGGCGCGAGATGATGCACGGGACATGGCGCCCATCCTAGGGCCAGCGCCGACGCCGCCGCACCGACCTGCGCCCTCGGACAATCAGCCCCCAGCCCAGGACCAGGGCGCCGAGCGCGGCCAGCGCGGCCAGCCACGGCGAGGACAGGATGGTGCGGCCAAGGTCCTCAGCCGTGCCCGCCGCCTCCTGGATGGCCGACGGCGCCCCGTCCCCACCTGCGGCGCAGTCGCTGAGAGTGCTGCGCAGGGCCTGCCGGTCCTCGTCAGGCAGCCCCAGATCGTAGGCCGAGGCCACCGAGGTGAAGCGCTGGGCGTAGTGGCAGCGGAATTCCTTGCTCGGTGGCCACCAGCCTGGGCCGCTTGCCGTCTGCCAGCTGCCCGTCTCCGTTGATCCGATGGGGCAGGTCGCCGGGCCGCAGGCGCCCTTGGACTGGTTGGCCTGGCCGTCGACCGCCAGCAGGTTGAGGGGATCATTGGCCACCAGGAGTCGGGTGCGCTCCGGCCAGGCCCAGGCTCCGTGGGCGTAGAGGTAGTTCAGAGGGACCACGTGGTCGATCTGTACCGCCGCAGAGGTCTCCTGCCCGCGCTGGAAGGCGATGGTCTGCCCGGTGTAGGGGTCGTGGAGCGTACCCGTCCACACCGTGGCATCCGGGCACACCGAGGCGCCCTGACCGGCCGCCTCCTCAGGGCCCTGAAGGCCAGGGGCGCGGGAGTAGTCCGCATCGACCAGATCCCGGGCGAGGATCTCGTTGCGCGTGTCGCAGGCATCGCCGTCCACATCCAGCCAGGGCTCGCCGAACCAGCCCTTGCGCGATCCGCCCTGCCCCCATGACTCGGGCGCCGGGGAGTCCTGGGGCAGGGCCTCCAGGGCCTCAAGCGCCTCGGCGGGCCCCAGGACCTGGTCGCCCCGATCATCCCAGGCGACCTGCGCCGTCGGCCCCTGGGCAGGATCCTCAGCGGAGGCCCGCGCCGGTGCTGCGGCCAGTGGGAGGCAGGCGGCCAGCAGGAGGGCGGCAAGAGGGGACAGGCGCTGGGGCAGGGTGATCACCGGAGGCTGGATCTGTTGTGGCGGGCGGGACTCAGGGAACGATATACCCGGCGGCGCGGAAGATCTCGTACCAGTGCTCGCGGGAGAGCTCGATGTCCGCCCCGGCCGCGCAGGCGCGCACCCGCTCAGGGCGCCTCGTGCCCAGCACCACCTGCATCCTGGCCGGGTGGCGCAGGATCCACGCGGTGGCGATGCCCTCGGGAGCCACGCCGTGCTCGGCGGCCAGGCGGTCGACGACGTCGTTGAGCTCGCCGTAGGCCTCACGGTTGCCCAGGTAGGGGCCGGAGCCGTCACCGGACTGGAAGGGGGACCAGGCCTGGATCGTCGTATGGGTCAGCCGGCAGTAGTCCAGGATGCCGTCGGTGCGCATGATCGACTGATCGTGGGCCATGTTGAGGGCGAGGCCCTCGGCGATCATCGGGGCGTGAGTCGGGGAGAGCTGGAGCTGGTTGGCCAGCAGGGGTTGCCTGACGGCGGAGCGCAGCAGCTCGAGCTGGCCGCGGGTGTGGTTGGACACGCCGAAGCGGCGCACCTTGCCCTGCGCCTCCAGGCGGTCGAAGGCGCCGGCGACCTCCTCGGGCTCCATGAGCGCGTCGGGCCGGTGCAGGAGGAGGACATCGATGTACTCGGTGCGCAGGGCGCGCAGTGAGGCCTCAACCGTCCTCATGATGTGCTCGGCGGAGAAGTCGAACCAGCCGAATCGGATCCCGCACTTGGTCTGGATGATCAGCTCCTCGCGCTGGGAGGCGGACAGGCCCATGGCCGAGCCGAAGCGCTCCTCACAGGCATGGTCCACGCCGTAGATGTCGGCGTGGTCGACCATGGTGATGCCCTCCTCCTGGGCGGCGGACACCAGGGCGCGGATCTCCGCGTCGCTGAGATCCTGGATGCGCATGAGGCCGAGGATGAGGCTGGGAACCGACAGGTCGGAGCCGCCCAGAGCGATGCTTCTCATGGCCCAAGGCTAGCCCGGCCGGTCCCGGCCCGAGCGGCGCGAGCAGTTCGGTCGGTGCGGCGTCCACCGGGGCGCGCGTCGCCTCGCCCAGCCCCCGACCAGCCGCCATGGGGTGCTCAGTTGGGCACGTTCTTGGCGGCGGCCTTGTCCAGGTACCACACGGTGCTCGCGCCCCGGGCGCAGGAGGCGGGCACCAGGGCGTCGGGCGATCCCAGCGCGGAGGCCACCGCCTCGGCCTTGCCCGCACCGCCGGCGATCACCATGACGCAGCGGGCTCGGTGAATGACCTCGAAGGTCAGTGACACGCGCTGGGGCGGGGGCTTGGGCGACTCGCGCACCGCCACCGCCGGGGCGCCCAGGGCCAGGGCCGCAGGGTGGTCGGGGAACAGGGAGCAGACATGGGCGTCAGGCCCCAGACCCAGGTGGATCACGTCGAAGGCCCCGGCCCCCAGGCCGTTGGCCCGCAGGTCCTGGGACATCAGGGCGGTGGCCTCATCCAGGTCGGCGACCGCCTCGGGGTCGGCCAGGCGATGGACCTGCCCCTCGGGAATGCCGGCTGATACCAGCGGCGCCACCAGCAGGTCGTTGCGCTGGGCGTCCCCGGCCTCCACGAAGCGCTCGTCACCGAACCACAGGTGAATGGCCTGCCGCACCGGCTCCTCCAGCGCGCCCAGCTCGCGGCCCAGGTGCTCGGCCAGGGCCTCGCCCCCCGAGCCACCCGTCAGGGCCAGGTGGGCCAGTCCGCGCTCGGCCACCGCCTCATCCAGGAGTCGCGCGGTCTGCGCCGCCGCCGCGCGGGCGGCCTTGTCCAGGCTCGCCAGGACCTCCAGTGAGGGAGCCTCCAGGGCGGCGGCCGCCCGCTCGATGCGGGCGCGGGCCTCCTCGGGCGAGGGCAGACCCGCACGGGCGGGGGGCGTGGAGGGAGCGTCTGCGGGTGAGGTGGTCATCGTGTCTCCTGATCGAAGGCGGCCAGGACCTCGTGATAGACGAGATCGGGGGTCAGGCGGCGCAGCTCCTCATTGAGGGTGGTGATCGGCTCGCGGCGGGCCATGGTCACCACCCTGGGCGGGGAGCCGGGGCGGGTGATGGTCACGCGCTCATGGTCATGGCGGGCGATGGTGATATCGCCCTGGGCGGTGCGGGCCGTGATGGAGGCGATCCCCTGGAAGCCGTCCTGGTCCTCGCGCTCGACCGGCACGTTGAGGCGGAGCCTGAGCCAGGTGACCATGAGGGACACCGAGGAGTTGAGGCGCTCACCGGCCACGACGATCCCCTCGATCTCCCCGGAGCGCAAGGCGCTGTCCAACGTGGCGACCACCATGGCCCTCCACAGCGTGATGCGGGTCCAGGCCAGGTCGATGTCCCCGGGCACGCTGATCGGGGCCAGGGCGGACAGGTCGTGGGCCGGCTCGGGCCGCGCCGGGGTGTTGGTGATGCGGGTGGTGCCCAGGCGCCCCAGGGGATCCTCGGAGGGCACCGGTGGAGCGGCGTCGGGCCACCACACCACCACGGGGACATCGGGCAGGAGGAAGGGCACCACCAGGGTGTCCGTGTGCTTGGCGGCCTCTCCCCAGGGCCGCAGCACGAGGGTCTCCCCGGCACCGGCGTCGTGGCCCACACGGATCTCGGCGTCCAGGTGGCCGGGGGTATCGGCCGAGACATGGCCGTCACGGCTGCGCGGCCCCACGGCGGCCTGATCCTCGGGCGGGGAGACCACGGCGATCACCCGGCAGGGGTGGTCGAGGCTGGCGCCGTGGGCCGCGCACAGCGCCTCCTCCAGGCCCCCGGGATCGGTGGGGATGACCAGGGTCAGCACGCGCGAGGCGCCGGCGGCCCCGGAGTGCTCCAGCAGCTCGGAGACGATCCGGGCGGTCGTGGTCGCGGTCAGGGTCGTGATCATGAGCGCCTCCAGATGCGGCCGTCACGGGCGAGCAGTTCACGGGCGGAGGCCGGCCCCCACGAGCCGGGCCGGTAGCCCTGCGGGGCGCCGGAGGCCGCCCAGTGCTCGATGACAGGGTCCAGGATCCGCCAGGACAGGTCCACCTCGCGCTGGTGGGGGAAGAGCGGCGCATCGCCCAGCAGCGCGTCCAGGATGAGGCGCTCATAGGCCTCTGGGGACTCCTCGTTGAACGAGGCCCCGTAGCCGAAGTCCATGGAGACATCGCGCAGCTCCATCTGGGTTCCCGGGACCTTGGAGGCCAGGCGCATGGTGATTCCCTCATCGGGCTGGATGCGCAGCACGACGGTGTTGGCGCCAACCCCTGCGGTGGCAGCCGCCTCGAAGGGGAGGAAGGGCGGGCGCTTGAAGACCACCGCAACCTCGGTGACCCGCCGGGACAGGCGCTTGCCGGCGCGCAGGTAGAAGGGCACCCCGGCCCAGCGGCGGTTGGCGATCTCCAGTCGAATCGCCGCATAGGTCTCGGTGCGCGAGTCGGCGCCCACGCCCTCCTCCTCCAGGTAGCCGCGAACCGGCAGTCCGCCCTGGAAGCCGGAGTCGTAGCGGCCGCGGGCCGTGGTCAGGTCCAGGTCGAGCACGCCGTCGCGCTCCAGGACCACCGAGGCCAGGACCTTCTCCTTCTCGGCGCGCACCGCCGCGGCATCCATGGAGGTGGGCTCCTCCATGGCCGTGAGGGCCAGGAGCTGGAGGAGGTGATTCTGGATGACGTCGCGCGCCGAGCCGATGGTGTCGTAGTAGCCGGCCCGTGTGCCGATGCCAATGTCCTCGGCCATGGTGATCTGGACGTGGTCGACATAGCGCTGGTTCCACAGCGGCTCGAGCATGGTGTTGGCGAAGCGCAGTGCCAGGATGTTCTGAACCGTCTCCTTGCCCAGGTAGTGGTCCACCCGGAAGACGTCGTCGGGTCGCACGATGCGCCCCACGAGATCATCGAGCTCGCGAGCCGAGGCGCGGTCGTGCCCGAAGGGCTTCTCAATGACCACCCGGCGCCAGGACCCGGCCGCCTCGTCGACCAGTCCGGAGCGGGCGATGCGCTCGGTGACCGCCGGGAACCACCCCGGCGGGATGGACAGGTAGAAGGCTCGGTTGCCGGCGGTGCCGCGAGTGGCGTCCAACTCGGCGACGACCCGGCTCAGTGCCGCGTAGGCGTCGTCGTCCTCGAAGGAGGAGAACTCCACGAAGCGCATGCCCGCGGCCAACTGGTCCCAGATGGCCGGGCGCCACGGGGTGCGGGCTCCCGAGCGGGCGGCCTGCTCGACGTAATCGCGCAGCTCCTCATCGCTCCAGTCCCGCCGGCCCACGCCCACCAGGGAGAAGCTGGGGGAGAGCAGGCCTCGGCTGGCCAGGTCGTAGATGGCCGGGAGCAGTTTATGACGGGCCAGGTCGCCGGTGATGCCGAACATGACCAGCACGCAGGGGTCGGCGATACGGGGCAGTCTCAGATCCCGGGGATCGAGAAGCGGATTGACTCCCTGCGGGTGAGCGTTGGCCTGCTGGCCGGCAGGCGCTGAGTCTGTGGTGGGCACGCGAGCCTTCCTGAGACGGGAAGCGCCCCGCGCCGGGGCGCTTGGTCCCCATCCTAGGGCTCCACCGCCCGCTCGCCGGCAAGACAGCATGAGAGACAGGCCAAATCCAACGACCTTCGTCCCATGCCGTGGGCGGGGTAGTGTCTGCACTATCGGAGCGCCTTCGCCCGGCGCACACAGTCCGCACTTGGAAGGGCCCCTCATGACCGGCTTCACCCCCGCACCGTCCTCGGCCGACCTTGGTGTTTACGGACTGGGGGTGATGGGGGCCAATCTCGCCCGCAACCTCGCCCGCCACGGTCACGCCGTCGCCGTGTACAACCGCACGACGGCGCGCACCGAGCGACTCATGGACAACCACGCCGCCGAGGGCGAGTTCGTGCCCGCCGCCGACCTGGCGGACTTCGTGGCCTCCCTGCGCAGCCCCCGGGTCGCCATCATCATGGTCCAGGCCGGCGCCGGCACCGAGGAGGCCATCGGCCAGCTCGCCGAGCTGATGGAGCCCGGCGACATCATCGTGGACGCCGGCAACACGCTCTACACCGACACCCGCCGTCGCGAGGAGGCGCTGCGCGATCGCGGCATCCACTTCGTGGGCATGGGCGTGTCCGGGGGAGAGGAGGGCGCACTGCTGGGCCCCTCCATCATGCCCGGGGGGACCGAGGAGTCCTACCAGCGCCTGGGGCCCATGCTGGAGAGCATCTCCGCCCGGGCCGACGACGGCGCGCCCTGCTGCACTCATGTGGGGCCCGATGGCGCGGGCCACTTCGTCAAGATGGTGCACAACGGCATCGAGTACGCCGATATGCAGCTCATCGCCGAGGCCTACGACCTGCTGCGGCACGTGGGCGGGCTGAGCGTCGCCGAGATCGCCGAGGTCTTCCGCTCCTGGAAGGACTCCGAGCTGGACTCCTACCTCATCGACGTCACCACCGAGGTGCTCTCCCGCACCGACCCGGCCACCGGCCAGCCCTTCGTCGATGTCATCGTGGACGCTGCCGGGCAGAAGGGCACCGGCGTGTGGACCACCCAGACCGCCCTCGAGCTGGGCGTGGCCGTGCCGGCCATCGCCGAGGCCACCTTCGCGCGCGCCGCCTCGTCCTCCGCCGACGCCCGGGCCGCCGTGCGCGGCGCGAGCATCGAGTTGGGCGCCTCCCAGGACGCGCCGCTGGCCGGAGTCGAGCGCGAGGCCTTCATCGAGGCCGTCAGGCAGGCCCTCTACGGCTCCAAGATCGCCGCCTACGCCCAGGGCTTCGATGAGATCGCCACGGCCTCGGCCCAGTACGGCTGGAACATCGACCTGGGCGCCATGGCCACGATCTGGCGCGCCGGCTGTATCATCCGCGCCCGCTTCCTGGAGGACATCACGCGGGCCTACGCCCAGGAGCCGGAGCTGGCCAGCCTGCTGACCGCGCCGGTGTTCTCCGCCGCGCTGGCCGGCGCCCTGCCGGCATGGCGCCAGGTGGTGGCCACCTCCGCCCTGACCGGTGTTCCGGCCCCGGCCTTCGCCGCCTCTTTGGCCTATGTGGACCAGCTGCGCGCCGAGCGCCTGCCGGCCGCCCTCATTCAGGGGCAGCGCGACTTCTTCGGCTCCCACACCTATCACCGAGTGGATGATCCGACTGGCGTCTACCACACGCTGTGGTCCACCCCGGAGCGCGCCGAGGAGAAGTGGAACTGAGAAAAGGGACAATGAGTACGGGGAAAACCCTGGGAGTTCCCTGCGGTTGATTCCGTTGAGGCATGGAGGCGCGCGGAAGCGGGCCCGCATCCACGGTGACACGGTGATTCTCGGTTAGACGCGCTTGCGTTGGGCGGTATGGTGGTCCTTGAGGCAGCGCACCAGGCGCCGCAAAGACCTGAGGGGCAGGAATGTCGAGCATGCCGATCGAACAGGATCCCTCCTCCACGCAGACGTTCGGGGTCATTGACCACAACACCTCCGGCTCGATGCCCATCATGGGCCTGAGCCAGCAGGACGCCGCGGCCATCGCCGCGCTTCCCGCGGGTACCGCGCTTCTGCTCGTCCACCATGGGCCCACCACCGGTGCGCGCTTCTTACTGGATGCCGCCGAGACCACAGTGGGACGCCACCCGAGGGCCGATATCTTCCTGGACGACGTCACCGTCTCGCGCAAGCACGCCGTCTTCTCCGCGCTGCCCGATGGCGGCTACGGGGTGCGGGACTCGGGCTCCCTCAACGGCACCTACGTCAACCGCACCCGGGTGGAGCAGGTGGCGCTCAGCCCCGGCGATGAGGTCCAGATCGGCAAGTACCGGATGACCTATCACCCCGGCCCCCAGCGGGCGGCAGCGGCCCAGTGAGCGCGGCCGCTGCCCGGGCCAATCGCAGCGGCGCCCCAGCGACCGGGGTCGCCGCTGCCCAGCCGGCCCCATGGCCGCGCGGAATCTCGCGCGAGCCCAAGATGAAGATCGGGCAGGTCGTCGATGCGCTCAAGGGTGAGTTCCCGGCACTGTCCATCTCCAAGGTCCGCTACCTGGAGGGGGAGGGGCTCATCTCCCCGCATCGGGTGGGCAACGGCTATCGCCGCTACTCCCAGGCGGACTTGGAGCGACTGCGCTACGCGCTGTCGGCGCAGCGGGACGACTACCTGCCCCTGAGCGTCATCAGGCAGCGCCTTGCCGAGCTCGACGCCGATGAGCAGGCTCCGGCCCCGCAGCCGGTGGCGCGGGTGGTAGCCCGCGATGGCCGCCTGGTCGAGACCGGGGCGATGGATCTGACCTCCCTGACGGCGCACAGCGGAGCCACGGAGTCGCAGATCGAGGAGATGGTCGCCGTCGGCCTCATCAGCCCCGACGCGCATGGTCGCTACTCCTCCCAGTGCCTGCGCACCGTGCGCCTGGCGCTGGAGGTCACCCGTCGCGGCCTGCCGCTGCGCAATCTTCGCGCGGTGCGGACCTCGGCCGAGAGGGAGGCCGACGCCATTGATCAGGCGGTCTCCCACCTGCGCGTGCGCTCGCATGGCAGCGCCGAGGAGTCGGCGCGCGCACTGGCCGAGCTCGTGGGCGAGCTGCACACGGCCCTGCTGCACCGCGCCGTCAGCGCGCTGGACTGACGAATCCGGTGTTGTCTGACGCCCGTCGGCAAGACAGGCGCTGCCGCGACCTCTATGGTGGGCAGATGCGCGCCATGCGACTGGTGGATATCCGGTCCACAGAGCCTGAGCGGGGCCTGGTGGCCGTCCTGGTTGAGGACGGCGGCCCCGCTGTGCTGGCGGTGCCGGTCACGGCCCGCCAGGGGCTGGCGCTGCAAGGATGCCAGGTGGGTCGCGCCCCCTCCTGGGCCGGCGTCGTCGAGGATCTGGTCCACACCCTGGGGGGCCGCCTCATCCGTCTGGAGCTCGACGCCGATGCCGACGCCCGCATCACCGCCCGTCTCGTCCTCGATGCCGCCAACGGGAGCGAGCCTGTGACCGTGCCCTGCGGCGCCGGGGACGGGATGGTGCTCGGCTGCACGCAGAGCGTTCCACTGCTGGCCAGTGCCGAGGCGCTGCGCCTGAGGGCCTGGGACTTCACCGATCCGACTCCAGACACGCACAGAGACCTCGACTGCGACACGCGGGACGAATGTGACTGATGTGACTAAGGATGTGACATGCAACATAGATGCGCGACGCTGGCGGAGCAGTGGATCGCCGTCATTCCGCGGCAAAACCGGCTTGGCTCGCATCACCCTCAACCTGCGGTCGAGATTGAAACCCTCCTGAGCCCCTGGTGATGGCGCGCCCTTCATTGAGCAACGCGGTGCGGGGTTCTATCGTGGGGCCGTGGCCGCTTCCAGCGGCAGCGCAGCGCGGACCCGCGCATCCCGACAACCCCGACAGGAGCAGGCAACGTGAGCGTGAAAGAGGCCAGCGCCCAGGCGGCGCCCCAGCGCGTCCAGGGCATGCTGTTCGGCGATCCGCTCCCGCAACTCGATGCTCATTCGGGCTATCGGGGCCCGGTGGCCTGCCGCGCCGCCGGCATCACCTATCGCCAGCTCGACTACTGGGCTCGCACCGGCCTGGTGGAGCCGTCGATCCGTGGTGCCAAGGGCTCGGGCTCGCAGCGGCTCTACTCCTTCCGCGACATCCTCGTGCTCAAGATCGTCAAGCGCCTCCTGGACACCGGCGTCTCCCTGCAGCAGATCCGCGCCGCAGTCACCGCGCTCCACTCCCGGGGCGTCGATGACCTGGCCTCCATCACCCTGATGAGCGATGGCGCCTCGGTCTACGAGTGCACCTCACCGGACGAGGTCATCGACCTGGTCGCGGGCGGCCAGGGGGTCTTCGGCATTGCCGTGGGCCGGGTGTGGCACGAGGTTGAGGGCTCCTTGGCGGAGCTGCCCGTGGATCACGCCTCCCAGCCCGTGGTCGAGGACGAGCTCGCCAAGAGGCGGGAGGCCAAGCGCCAGCAGGCGGGCTGAGCCCTCAGGGGCAGTGCCCGCGATCATGTCCGGGGCCGAGCGCACCCGTGGTGCCGCATCGGCCCCGCCTCTATGCTGGTGCACGCACGCGGCCTCGTCAGCAACAGCCAGGAGGAACCATGACACGACGGATCGCCGACCTCGAGGTCAGTCCCATCGGATTCGGAGGCAACGTCTTCGGCTGGACCGCCGATGAGTCCACCTCCCACGATCTGCTGGATGCCTTCCTGGCGCAGGGCGGCAACGTCATCGATACCGCTGACGGCTACTCCTTCTGGGCCGCCGGCAACAGCGGAGGGGAGTCGGAGACCGTGATCGGCTCCTGGCTCCACAAGCGGAAGCGGCGCGACGACGTCGTCCTGGCCACCAAGGTCTCGACCAAGCCGGACCGCTCGGGGCTGGCCGCATCGAATATCGACACGGCTCTCAAGGAGTCCCTGACGCGCCTGCGCACCGACTACGTCGACATCTACTACGCCCACTTCGACGACGCCAACACCCCGCTGGAGGAGACGATCACGGCCTTCGAGGACGCCCGTCGCCAGGGGCTGGTGCGGCATGTCGCCCTGTCCAACTACAGCCCCGAGCGCATCAACGAGTGGGTCTCCATCGCCCAGGTCAATGGATTCGCCCCTCCAGTGGTCCTTCAGCCCCACTACAACCTCCTGCACCGGGGCGATGTCGAGGGGCCGGGCAATAGGGGAGAGGTCGCCGCCGCGCACGGCCTGGGTCTGATGCCCTACTTCTCACTGGCAGCGGGCTTCCTGACCGGCAAGTACCGCCGCGGGCAGCAGGCCCAGGGCGACAGAGCCGGCATGGTGGCCGACTATGACCGCGAGGAGTGCTACGCCGTCGTCGATGCGCTGGTGGAGATCGCCGCCGCGCACGGCGTGGAGCCCGCGGCGGTCGCCCTGGCCTGGCTGCGCGACCGCCCCGGGGTGGTCGCCCCGCTGGCATCGGCTCGCAACCTGGACCAGCTCGGCCCCCTCCTCCAGGCCATGAGCCTGGAGCTGGCCGAGGAGGAGACCGAGATGCTGACTCGCGCCTCCGACGCCGCGCGGCCCCAGCCGGCCTGATCGCTGCACGGCTCAGGAGCGGGTGGGGCCCCGACCTGTCTCACAGGTCAGGGCCCCACCCGATTCTGGGTGACCACAGTGAGTCGTGGCGCTCGGCTCCGGTCAGTGGGTGCGACGCCCCAGGACGTACTGGCGGCAGTAGCCATCGCTGAGATCGGTGATGGTGACACGCACCAGCCCCGCCTCATCGATGCGGTAGTGCTCCTGGATGCGCGCGCCGTGGTCGCGGCGCTCCACCGGCACGTCGCGCAGGTCCTCGACCTCGCGCAGCCCGGCCTCCAGGGGGAAGACGATGTCCTGGTAGGGGGCCAGCTCGCCGCTGGGCTCACCGGCCTCATCAACATCCGCGCACTCCACGTAGCGGAACCAGCCGACGTTGTGCGCGGCCTGGTACTCGCGGGTGATGATCGTGCCCTCCCTGCCGCCGGGGGAGGCCTGGATGGAGTCGGGGCTGAGGATCGCGTCGAAGACCAGGCGATGCCCGCCGTCGGCCTCCCTGAAGACGCCGAAGCCCCGCGACAGGCGGTCGGTCAGATCGTAGTCACTGGTGCGATCGGCGGCGATGGCCAGTCCGATCGCCGTCGAGGCGCCGGGGTAGGGGGAGCGGTGAACGCGCCGGCCGAAGCGCTCGCGCAGCAGCCGGGGGACCAGCGGCAGGCCCGAGGCCCCTCCCACCAGGTA
This sequence comes from Actinomyces slackii, assembly GCF_900637295.1. Taxonomy (NCBI): domain Bacteria; kingdom Bacillati; phylum Actinomycetota; class Actinomycetes; order Actinomycetales; family Actinomycetaceae; genus Actinomyces; species Actinomyces slackii. The sequence goes on from NZ_LR134363.1 coordinate 2,291,169, forward strand.
GACCCCGGCGATCTCGGTCAGATCCGGGGTGCCGTCCTCCAGGTGACCGACCAGGGGCGCCATCGTTGACAGGGAGCGCTCCATCAGCGGCATGCAGGCCTCGTAGAGCTCGGAGACCGGGATGATGACGTCCTGACCCCTGAGGACGACCACCACGCGCCGGCTCTGGGGGTTCAGGCCCTCCTTGGCATCGCGGCACTGCTCCAGCAACTCGTCGAGCTCAGCGGCGGCCAGGTCCTCCTCGGCGATGCCGGCGCGCTCCAGCACCATCTGGGCCGCCACCAGGTCGACGTCGTCGCCCCCCAGATCCCCCAGGCCGTGGGAGGCCAGCACCTCATGGGAGGTGCCCACCACGTCCACCAGCGAGGTGTCGAAAGTACCCCCTCCCAGGTCGTAGACCAGCACGCGGGTGCGCTTGGAGGAGACGGTCGAGGCCTTGCGATGGGTGTACTCGAATCCGGCGGCACTGGGCTCATTGAGCATCGCCGCCACGTGGAACCCGGCTGCGCGGAAGGCCTCCAGGGTCAGCAGGCGCTGGGCGCCGTAGGCGTGAGCGGGCACGGCCACCACCACGCGCGAGCGCGTGACATCGATGTCGGCGGCCTCCAGGCGCGAGCGCAGGTGGCCCAGGAATCCGGTGAGGATGTCCAGGACGGTGAAGCGCTGCCCGCCCAGCTCCACCGGGGTGTCCGCCGTCACCGTGGGGGAGGCCAGGAGCCGCTTGAGGCTGCGCAGCAGGGGAGCGCCCCGACGAGCCGCCGCGCGAGCGGCGAAGCCGTGCACCATCTCGCCGTCCTCCAGAGCGGTCAAGGACGGGATGAAGTCGTGGTCATCGCCCTCCTCGTCGGCGAAGCCCAGGATCGGGTAGTTGCCGCGATCGGCCCGGGCCACGACGGTGCGGGTGGTCCCCAGGTCGATGCCGAGGTCGACATCGGTATCGATACTGCTCTTGCCACTGAGGAAGGTGCCACTGTCCACTGCCATGAGCCGACCATATCGCGGCATCCTGGGAGCCGGGGGCGGGTTCACCTGCTGAACTGCAACCGTGTCATGACAGGTTTCAAGGCCCGGGCGCGCCTCTGAGACCTCTGGCCCTCATGTGATAACGAGCCCAGGGATACTCTGGGCGGACGCAGGGCATCGCGCCCTGCGCCAGGCGTCAGCCCAAGACTGGCGCATGGGGAGTCCGTCGCCTGCACGAGGAGAGGGTGCAGCCCATTCGCCAACAGGGCCCCGGACTGGTAACAATATCGGTGGGCTGCGCCCCGTGCGGCCCGGGCCGACGCTGCCCTCAGTGACCGGCCATTGAGACTCCCAACGGGAACGGCATGAGCACCATTCTCTTCATCGTGATCGTCGTCGTGGTGACGGCTCTCATCTTCGACTTCACCAACGGCTTCCACGACTCCGCCAACGCCATGGCCACCTCGGTCGCCACGGGCGCCTTCAGTCCTCGGCGCGCTGTTCTGGTGGCCGCGGTTCTCAACGTGATCGGCGCCTGCCTGTCCACCGAGGTCGCCAAGACCATCTCCCACGGGATGTTCGATGACATGCTCATACAGGAGGCTCCGGCGATGATCTTCGCCGGGCTGGCCGGCGCGATCCTGTGGAACCTGGCCACATGGCTGTTCGGGCTGCCCTCATCGTCGTCGCATGCGCTCTTCGGCGGCCTCATCGGAGCGGTCATGGTGGCCGCGGGCGTCAATGGCGTCCACTGGGGCACCGTGGTCTCCAAGATCATCCTTCCCGCTCTCGTCGCCCCCGTCGTCGCGGGCCTGGCCGCCGCGCTGGCCACGGTCCTGGCCTACCGGCTGGCCCGCCCCTCGGACCGCTACTCCCAGGCGGTCTTCCGCAACGGGCAGAGGCTGTCGGCCTCCATGGTGGCCCTGGCCCACGGGACCTCTGACGGCCAGAAGACCATGGGAGTCATCACCCTGGCCCTCGTGGCCGGCGGATACCAGGCACCGGGCACCAACCCGCAGTGGTGGGTCATCGGCGCGGCCGGACTGGCCATCGGGTTGGGAACCTACTCGGGCGGCTGGCGCATCATGCGCACCATGGGCAAGGGGCTGGTCCACATCGACTCCCCCCAGGGCTTCGCCGCCGAGACCGCATCGACAGTGGCCATCCTGGCCTCCTCCCACCTGGGATTCGCCCTGTCCACCACCCATATCTGCACCGGTTCCATCCTGGGCTCGGGCATCGGGCGCGGAACCAAGGTCTCATGGGGGACCGCGGGCAAGATGGGCATCGCCTGGCTCATCACCCTGCCCTGTGCCGGCGTCGTGGGGGGCCTGACCTCCTACATCGCGGTGCGCGGCGGCGTGGCGGGCACCGTGCTGGTCATCGGCCTGCTGATCTGCGGCTCACTGGCGATCATTCGCCAGGCCAGCCACAACCGGGTCGACTTCTCCAACGTCAACGACTCCGAGGAGGTCGTGGTGGTCAAGCGCCAGCACCCGGAGTTGACGCGCGCGCCCCGCAGCGTGGAGCAGATCCGCAGCGAGCTCACGGGCCAGGAGGATCACTCGCGCACCGTCCTGGCCGACGACCTCGCCTCGGAGGCCTCCGAGGCGATCAGCACTCAGCAGAGCAGGGAGAGCGTGGCATGAGCATCGACTGGGCCTCGCTGGCACTGGTGACGGCAGTGACCGTCCTGGGCACCGCATTCATCATGGTCATCTGCTCGTGGGCGGCGCGCATGCTCGATGAGGTGCATATCAAGCGGAGCAACCATGAGGTCAAGGGCCTCCATGCCGCAGAGCTCTCAGCCGGGGTCCTCCTCTTCCTGGCCGGACTCATCGTCCTGTACGGGCTGTGGCTCATCATCCCCTACTTCCACTGAGACGCGAGCGCATCAGTCCGCTCGCAGGGCCACCGGCACGGGCGCCGGCTTGCTACTCTCCATGCGTGACTGAGGACCTCAAGACCCTGGCCCTGGACGCGATCGCCTCATCGAGGGCGAGCGACGACCCCGACTACCCCCGCTTCCACGTCGTCGCCCCCGTGGGGCGGCTCAACGATCCCAATGGCCTGCTGGTCGATGGGCAGACCTACCACGCCTTCTACCAGTTCAGCCCCTTCCACCCGCGGCGCAAGCTCGTCTACTGGGGGCACTCCTCGTCACGCGATCTGGTGACCTGGGAGCACCACGAGCCGACGATCATCCCCGACTCCTCCTACGACCTCTCGGGCGCGTACTCCGGCAATGCCCTGGTCCTGGAGGGCGAGGAGCTCAGCAGTGCCCCGGCGGGCGCCCCCTTCCAGCTCTTCTACACCGGCAATCTCAAGGACCCGGTCACCGATGAGCGCACGGCCAGCCAGTGCCTGGTCACCAGCCCCGATCTGCGCGAGTTCAGCAAGTGGCCGGGCAACCCCCTCATCCCGGATCACGCTGAGGGCTACACCGCCCACTACCGCGACCCGCAGGTCTTCCGAGACCCGGACCGGCCGGGGGAGTACCGCATGCTCCTGGGCGTCCAGCGCGCCGATGAGACCGGTGCCGCGCTGCTGTTCCGCTCGGCCGACCTGCTGTCCTGGGACCTGGAGGGGGAGCTGTCCTTCCCCGATGCCGCGGGTGCATTCGACGACTTCGGCTACATGTGGGAGTGCCCGGGGATCGTGCGCCTCCACGATGAGGACTCCGGTGAGCCCTGGGATGTGCTCATCTGGTGCCCCCAGGGAATCGATCCCGACCGGGAGGGCTTTGAGAACATCTTCCCCTGCGTCTACACAGTCGGCCGTCTGGTGGGCACTGAGCTGCGGGAGACCACCGGGGTCTATCACGAGGTGGATCGCGGCTTCGAGTTCTACGCCCCTCAGATCTTCGCCCGGCGTCCCAGCGAGCCCGGCCCTGCGCTCCTGTCCGGCTGGGCGGGCAACGCCTCGCAGGATGACCAGCCCTCCATCGAGCCCGACGGCGGGACAGGCGGATGGGTGCACGCCCTGACCGTTCCGCGGGCCCTGTCGCTGCGCTCGGGCAGGCTCATCCAGCGCCCGGCGGTCGTCCTGCCCGATGACGCCCGGCGTCCCGCGCTGGTGGGGGAGCCCCTGGGCGCGGGGCTCCACCGCATCGAGGAGCTCGGCTCGCATCGCAGCTGGCATCTGCGCCTGGCGGCCGAGGCCCCGTCGTCGGGCCGCTGGGGGGTGCGCATCGGCTCTGAGGACTCCTATGTGGAGATCGCGCTGGAGCGCGGAGCGCTCCACGTGGATCGCCGCGCCTCGCGCTACACCCAGCACGGCGCCCAGCGCACGGTGACACTGCCCGCCGGCACTCCACCGGTGCTGGAGATCCTTCACGATCGCTCGGTCACCGAGGTCTTCGTGGGGGAGGGCGACCTGGCCTTCACCCTGCGCAGCTTCGTGGACCCCCAGCACGGAGGGGCCGATCTGCTGGTGGAGGGGGGCCTGCGCCTGGCTGACGGCGCCTGCTGCATCCGGGACTGAGGCTCGGCGCTCGACCTGCTCTCAAGGCGGCCCGGCCATCCCAGCACGTGACCACAACCCGTCCTGCGGTTGCGGTCAGGTAACCCTGACTGTAGTGTGACTATCGATTGACACAGGTGTGGCCGCATGGGAGTCACTGACGATCCCGCACCGTGGGCTTCCCCAAGCCTCCCAAGGAATGCGGCGCCATCACGAGAAAGGATGCCCGGGTGGCAATGGATCACGCCCGAGTGGCGAAGGACGTGCTGACATACGTCGGCGGCGCCGAGAACATCAATGCGGCTGCGCACTGCGCAACCCGACTTCGCCTTGTCCTCAGCGACATGGACAAGGTCGACCAGAAGGCCCTCGACAAGGACCCTGATCTCAAGGGCACCTTCATCGCAGGCGGCATGTTCCAGATCATCGTGGGCCCCGGGGACGTGGACCACGTCTTCGACGAGATGATCAAGACCGGGGGCGTCAAGGAGGTCTCCAAGGACGAGGCCAAGGAGCAGGCCGCCAAGGGCGGCAACCCCGTGTCTCGCTTCATCAAGGTGATCGCGGACATCTTCGTCCCGGTCCTGCCGGCCCTGATCGCCGGCGGTCTGATGATGGCGATCAACAACGTCCTGACCGCCGAGGGCCTCTTCGGCGACAAGGCCCTGGTCGAGCGCTGGGCCTGGCTGTCCGACTACGCCAGCCTCATCAACCTGGTCTCCTCGGCGGCCTTCGCCTTCCTGCCGGTGCTCATCGGCTTCTCGGCCGCCAAGCGCTTCGGCGGCAACGTCTACCTGGGCGCGGCCATGGGCGCGGCGATGGTCTCCACCGAGCTGACCAACGCCTACAACATCCAGCAGGCCACCGAGGCCGGCGAGATCGAGGTCTGGCACCTCTTCGGCCTGACGGTCGACAAGATCGGCTACCAGGCCATGGTCATCCCGGTGCTGTGCGTGGCCTGGATCCTCTCGTTCATCGAGAAGTGGCTCCACAAGCGCCTGTCGGGAACCGCCGACTTCCTGCTCACCCCGCTCATCACCCTGCTGGTCACCGGCTTCCTCACCTTCGTCGTCGTGGGCCCGCTGACCCGCCAGCTCTCCGACGGTATCACCAACGGCCTGGAGTGGCTGTACAACACTGCCGGCCCGGTGGGCGGATTCCTCTTCGGCCTGGTCTACTCGCCCATCGTGGTCACCGGCCTGCACCAGTCCTTCCCGGCTGTCGAGCTGCCCCTCATCGCCAAGATGAGCAGCGGCGGTCCCGGCTCCTTCATCTTCCCGATCGCCTCCATGGCCAATGTGGCCCAGGGCGCCGTGGCCCTGGCGGTCTTCTTCAACACCCGCGATGCCAAGATGAAGGGTCTGGCCGGCGCCGGTGGTGTCTCGGCGGTCTTCGGCATCACCGAGCCCGCGATCTTCGGTGTCAACCTGCGCCTGCGCTGGCCCTTCTTCATCGGCATGGGTGCTGCCGCCATCGGCGGCGCGCTGGTGGCCCTGTTCGATATCCACAACCAGGCCCTGGGAGCGGCGGGCTTCGTCGGGTTCGTCTCCATCGTTCCCTCTGACATCCCCACCTACCTCATCCTGGAGGTCGTCACCTTCGCCATCGCCTTCGCCGCCACCTTCGCCTACGCCCGATCCGCCAAGGGCCGGGCCTCCCTGGCCACTGAGGCGGGCGATGTCGATGAGGCCGCTCTGGAGGCCGAGGCCATGGCCGAGCACGCCGAGCATGTGGAGCTGCCCGCCGAGGCCGCCGAGGACTTCACGATCACCTCTCCGATCCAGGGCCGGGCCATCCCGCTGGGCGACGTCGAGGACCAGACCTTCTCCTCGGGGATGCTGGGCCCGGGCATGGCCGTGGTCCCCGCCGAGGGACCCGTGGTCTCCCCGGTCGACGGCGAGGTCATGGTGGCCTTCCCCACCGGGCACGCCTACGGCCTGCGCTCGGCCAGCGGCATCGAGCTGCTCATCCACGTGGGCATGGACACGGTCGAGCTGGACGGCAAGCACTTCACCCCCAAGGTCAAGGCCGGCGACAAGGTCCTCAGGGGCATGCCGCTGGTGGAGGTCGACTGGGCCGCTGTGGGCGCCGCCGGATATCAGACCGTCACCCCGATCGTCGTGTCCAACGGCGCGACCTTCGAGGGCATCGAGGAGAAGGGCTCCGGCACGATCCACCGCGGCGATGAGCTCTACGGAGTTCTCCAGAAGGCCGCGGAGCCAGCCGAGGCCTGATCTCATCGACTCGCGCTGAGCCCTAGAACTGGTGGGCCGGCTCCCTCAAGGGAGCCGGCCCACCAGCATGTCAGGACTCAGGCGGTCTGGCCCTCCAGGAGCTCAACGCCCAGGGGAGTGGGGGAGGGGAGGGACTCCTGGGCCGCCTCAGCCTCCTCCTGCTCCTCCTGGGAGTGCGCCTGCTCGATCTGGCGAAGGAGGATATCGACGGCCGCATAGGCCAGTTCGGCGATCGGCTGGCGGATCGTGGTTAGGCCCGGCAGGGCCCGCCGCAGCGCCGCAGTGCCATCGAAGCCGATCACCTTGAAGTCCTCGGGAACGCGCAGACCGCGCATCGCCGCCCACTCCAGGACGGCGGCCGCGGAGAGGTCATCGGTGGCGAAGACGGAGTCGATGGTCTGGGCGACGGCGTCGAGCCGCTCGTGGATGAGACGGGGCCGCAGGTCATCAGGCGTGTGGAAGTCGACCGTCACAACGACCGGCTCGATGCCCGCCTCGGCCAGCACCGCCCGGTACGCGGTCTCGCGAAGGTTGTGCTTCCCGGAGCGCGAGGTCAGCAGGGCAGGGCGCCTGGCGCCGCGGCTCAGGAGCCTCTCGGTGGCCAGGCGGCCGCCGGCCTCATTGTCGCAGCGGATGTTGGGGATCGTGGGGGACAGGGAGCGGTCGATGGTGACCAGCGGCATGCGCACGGTGGAGTACTCGGTGATGTTCTCGTTGTGAGCCCCCGAGATGATGCCGTCGACCCGGTGGGAGACCAGCAGGTCGAGGTAGGCGCGCTCACGGTCGGCCTTGCCCATGGAGTTGCAGATGAAGATCCGATAGTCGTGCTCGGCCAGGGCGTCCTCGACATGCTCGGCCAGCTCGCCGAAGAAGGGCAGGCCCACGGTGGGCACGATCAGCCCGATGGACTGGGTCGACTTGCCGTGCAGCGCCCTGGCCGCCTGATTGGGACGGTAGTTGAGCTCAGCGATGGCAGCCGAGACGCGCTCACGGGTCCCCTGGGACAGGTAGCCGCGGTCGTTCAGGACACGGGAGACCGTGGTCAGGGAGACCCCGGCAGCCTGGGCGACGTCAGCCAGGGTGGGTTCGTGACGTGATGGCACGTGGCTCCTCCAGATGTCTGATCTTTACCCGCAAAGCATATGCCCACTGCCCCTCATTGCCCAAGTGACCTGCACAAATGCGCGTCGATCGTCAGCAGACTGTCAGGAACTCCTCATAGAGGCCGATCATGGCGCGGGCCATGGCGGCGTGCCCGGCGTCATCGGGATGGATGCTATCGATGGTCAGGAGCTCGTCGTCGCCGTCGATGGCCTGGCTGAGGGTGTCGGTGGAGGTCAGGCCCAGGGCGGTGGCGTGCTCGTGGATCATGCGGCGCACCGCCTGGAAGCGGGGGCCGGTGTCCATGGCGGGGAAGTAGGGGGCGACGACGATGGCGGTCCCGCGCAGGCGAGCGGCCAGGAAGCTCAGATCGTGCTCAATGGCCTGGTCGACCAGCTCGCGCTGGGAGGACAGGAAGGCCGCGTCGTTGAGACCCAGGCTCACGGTGACCAGGTCGGGCTCGCACCGCAGGATGGCCTCGAGCCAGGTCGTGTCCCGGCAGGAGGGGGTGCGGGCCCCGCCGGGGGCATGGCCACCGCGGCGGGCGAAGTGACCCAGGCCGTCAGCGGCCAGATTGACCTCGCGCCAGCGCTGGTGCTCGCACACCAGCGAGGTCCAGCGCTGGCGCGGGTGGGTCACGCCGCGCCAGCCGGTGGTCACGGAGTCGCCCAGGAAGACGGCGGTGGGGAAGTCGCTGGCATGCGGGATGGTGGACATGCGCAGACCATAGCCGTCGGGGCGTGCGCCGGGGCGGGACGTGAGGACTCTTCTCTTCCCAGAGAATGACATAATGTGCATTATCGGCTCTGCGAGAAGGGGCTTGGGGTTTTGGACACGCTTGTCTTCCTTGTCTTCTCCGAGCCTGCTCTGGGCCGGACCGGCCGCATGGCACAATCCCTGCGTGATCACGTCTCCCGCATCGAGCAGCCGCACTGATAGCCACGACCTCATTCGCGTCGTCGGCGCGCGCGAGAACAACCTGGACGGGATCAGCCTGACGATCCCCAAGCGCCGGCTCACCGTGTTCACCGGCGTGTCCGGCTCGGGCAAGTCCTCACTGGTGTTCGCCACGATCGCCGCGGAGTCGCGCAGGCTCATCAACGAGACCTACTCGGCCTTCATCCAGGGCTTCATGCCCTCCAACGCGCGCCCCGACGTCGATCGCCTGGAGGGCCTGACCCCGGCCATCGTCGTCGATCAGGAGCGCATGGGCTCCAATCCCCGCTCCACCCTGGGCACGGTCAGCGATATCGGCGCCATGCTCCGCGTCCTGTTCTCGCGCCTGGGCACACCGCATATCGGCGGCCCGCAGGCCTTCGCCTTCAACGTGCCCTCGGTGACCGGCGGCGGGGCGCTGACCACTCAGCGCGGCGGGCGCAAGGTCGTCGAGCGCAAGAAGTTCAGCGTGGTGGGCGGGATGTGCCCCAACTGCGAGGGGCTGGGCAGGGTCTCGGATATCAACCTTGCCGAGCTCTACGACGAGAGCCTGTCCCTCAAGGACGGCGCCATCACGGTCCCGGGCTACACCGCTGACGGCTGGATGGTGAGAGGCTTCGCCGAGTCCGGCTTCTTCCCCGCCGACAAGCCGATCTCCTCCTTCTCCCCCAGGCAGCTCGACGACTTCCTCTACAAGGAGCCCACCAAGATCAAGGTGGGGGCCGTCAACATCACCTACGAGGGCCTGGTCCCCAAGATCCGCAAGTCCATGCTCTCCAAGGAGACCGAGGCTCTCCAGCCGCATATCCGCGCCTTCGTCGAGCGGGCCGTGGTCTTCGGAACGTGCCCGCAGTGCGATGGCACGCGCCTGGCCGAGCCCGCTCGCTCCTGCCTCATCGACGGGCGCTCCATCGCCGATGCCTGCGCCATGCAGATCTCCGACCTCGCCGCCTGGGTGACCCGCCTGGAGTGCGCCGCCACCGGGCAGGAGCGCGGCGGCCACGACGATGACGGGCCGCTCCCCCGCGTCGAGGGCCTGGCCGGGGCCGCTCCTCTGCTGGCCTCCCTGCGCGAGACCCTGGAGGCCTTTGTGAGGATCGGCCTGGGGTACCTGTCGCTTGACCGGCCGGCCTCCACGCTCTCAGGCGGTGAGGCCCAGCGCACCAAGCTCGTGCGCCACCTGGGCTCGGCCCTGACGGATGTCACCTATGTGTTCGATGAGCCCAGCATCGGGCTGCACCCCCATGACATCCACCAGATGAACGAGCTCCTGGTCAGCCTGAGGGACAAGGGCAACACAGTGCTCGTCGTCGAGCACAAGCCGGAGACCATCGCCATCGCGGACCATGTCGTGGACCTGGGCCCGGGTGCAGGGGCGGCGGGCGGGCGCCTGTGCTTCGAGGGGACCGTGGAGCAGCTGCGCCACGCCGAGACCCCCACCGGCCGCCATCTGGCCGACCGCGCCCGGCTCAAGGACGAGTTGCGCTCCCCCACCGGTGTCATCGAGATCCGCGGCGCGGCCACGAACAACCTGGCCGACGTGGACGTGGATATCCCGCGCGGCGTTCTCACGGTGGTCACGGGCGTGGCGGGCTCGGGCAAGTCCAGCCTCATCCACGGGCACCTGTCCCCCGTCAAGGGCGTGGTCACCATCGACCAGTCCCCCATCAAGGGCTCGCGCCGCTCCAACCCGGCCACCTACACCGGGCTCCTCGAGCCCATTCGCAAGGCCTTCGCCAAGGCCAACAAGGATGCCGGAGCCAAGCCGGCGCACTTCTCCGCCAACTCCGAGGGGGCCTGCCCCGTGTGCGGGGGCACCGGTGTCATCGAGACCCAGCTGGGCTTCATGGAGACCGTGGAGTCGCGCTGCGAGGCCTGCGGCGGGCGCCGCTTCAATGAGGAGGTCCTGGCCCACACCCTGGGCGGGCACTCCATCGCCGATGTCCTGGATCTGAGCGTGGAGGCCGCCCAGGAGCTCTTCTCAGCCGGCGAGGCGCGCCTGCCGGCGGCGCTGCGCATTCTGGATCGGCTGTCCGACTGCGGGCTCGGCTATCTCCGCCTCGGCCAGGCGCTGACCACGCTGTCGGGCGGGGAGCGCCAGCGACTCAAACTCGCCGTGCACCTGGGCGAGGACGGTGACGTCATCGTCCTGGACGAGCCGACGGTTGGCCTGCACCTGGCGGATGTCGAGGCGATGCTCGCCCTGCTGGACCGCCTGGTGGAGGCCGGTCGCACCGTGGTGGTCATCGAGCACCATCAGGCGGTCATGGCCCATGCGGACTGGATCATCGATCTGGGCCCCGGCGCCGGTCACGACGGCGGACGAGTGGTCTTCGAGGGCACTCCCGCCGAGCTCGTCTCTGCCCGCTCCACCCTGACCGGCCAGCACCTGGCGGAGTACCTTGATCGTTGACGACGATTCGTCGATGATTTCTTAGAGCATTGTCGAATCGATCGGACGAGGTTCGATCAGAAAAGGGCTGCGGGATGATCCTCGACTTCTCGCGAAGGAAGTTCTAGGTCGAATCCCCCATTTTCCTGACCAAAGCGATAAAAAGCTATTCCGATATTCTCCTCGAGCATTCTCACCACCTCGCCCAGGATTTGGCGGATCTCAGTTTCGAGAGAGTATCCGCAGCTCGACGTTGTCAGGCATGATATCGACGGTATCACGTCCGACGACGGGAGGATGCATCGCCGGCGAAGCGCACGGCAGACTGGCGCCATGATCTCCATCCGTTCCGCCACGATGGCGGATGCCCAGGGCATTCGGGCCATCCGCAATGCCGCTGCCCGCGAGTCGCTGGCCCTGTGGACATCCCGCGAGCACTCCCCCAGCCAGGCGCGCGCCTGGCTGGAGCCCGCCGTCAGCCGCGGCACGGCGCTAGTGGCCGTCGAGGAGGGCGACGGCGATCCCGCCGATGGCAGGATCGTCGGATTCGCCGTGGCCACGCCCTGGCGCGACTACGAGGGGTATGCCCGCACCGTGGAGGACTCGATCTACCTCTCCCCCGCTGCCCAGGGCCACGGGCTCGGCGGCAGGCTCCTGGGGTCGCTGATCCAGGCCTCGCAGCGCGCCGGGGATCGCACCATGATCGCCGCCATCGAGGCAGGAAACGCCGTGTCCATCCGCCTGCACGAGCGCCACGGCTTCACCGTCGTGGGCACCATCCCGCAGGCCGGGGAGAAGCTCGGGCGGGTCCTGGACCTGACCCTCATGAGCCGCCCTCTGGCCGGGCGCTGAGTCGAGCGCGGCGCCCGAGTCATGCCCTGGGCTCCGCGCGCCGTCGTCCCTCGATCCGCCACCAGGCCACAGCCACAAACGCGCCGAGTGGCACGCACTGCAGCACTGTGCCGACCTGCGCGGCCAGAACCACGGCACCGAGGAGCGCCATCGATGCGACAACGGCGCCAAGGCGGGAGCCCAACTCGATGGCGATAACGGTGATGAGAGCCGTCGCGGCGATCATCATCGCGGCGCTGCGGCCAGGCCCCGACCAGTTCACCATCACGAAGGCGACGGCGAACCCGGCAACAAAGGCCCGCCTCCACCAGCGCGCGCGTGAGTCACTCATCTCCATGGCTCCCATCCGCTGCACGCACGCCCTCGCCGGTCAATCCCCCAGCGCGGTCCCCACGGCTCGGGCGGCCTGGATCCACTCGTGGTCGGCGGGGACGAACTTGGTCCGGCCGGCCACATCGGCCAGGGGCACCAGATCGGTGCCGTGGCCCCGATCGGCCACCATGACGCCGTGCCGGCCCTCGGCGATGGCGCTCGCCCCGGCCACGCCCAGGCGGGTGCCCAGCATGCGGTCGGCGCCGCAGGGCGAGCCCCCGCGCTGGACATAGCCCAGGATCGACACGCGCGCCTCCAGGCCGGTGGCGGCCTCCAGCTGCTCGGCCAGGGTGAAGGTGTTGGCCCGGTGCGAGGCCTCCAGGGCCTTGACGCCCCGCTTGGCCATGGCCTTGCGCTCCGGGGTGGAGGCGTCCTTGACCAGGGCGCGGGCGTGCTCGAGCTCGGCGTGGTCGGCCACGCTCAGGGCGCCCTCGGCCACGGCCACCACGGAGAAGCTGGAGCCGCGGGAGCGGCGCCGCTCGATCTTCTCGGCAATGGCCTCCACCGAGTAGGGGATCTCGGGCAGGAGGATGACATCGGCCCCACCGGCCATGCCCGCGCCCAGGGCCAGCCACCCGGCGCGGTGCCCCATGATCTCGGTCAGGATGATGCGGTGGTGGGAGTGGGCGGTGGAGTGGAGGCGGTCCACGGCCTCGGTGGCGATCTCCAGGGCGGTGGCGAAGCCGAAGGAGGTGTCGGTGTGAACGATGTCGTTGTCGATGGTCTTGGGCAGGTGGATGACGTTGAGCCCGGCATCCATGAGGCGCTTGGCGTTCTTGGCCGTCCCGCCCCCGCCCAGGCACACCAGGGCGTCGAGCTGGTCCTTGTCGTAGTTCTCCACGATGGTGGGGATCATGTCGCGGGCCTCGCCGTCGACCATCATGCGGTGGACCTTGTCCCGGCTGGTGCCCAGCATGGTGCCGCCGGTGGTGAGGATCCCGGACAGGGCCCCGGCGTCCAGCTCGGTGAAGCGGTTCTCGGCAAGGCCCCGCATGCCGTCGCGGAAGCCGATGAGCTCCCAGCCGTGCTCCTGGATCGCCGCCTTGCCGAATCCGCGGATCGCTGCGTTGAGCCCCGGGGCGTCCCCGCCTGCCGTCAGAATGCCAATGCGCTTTGTCATAGGGCCAGTATGCCGTGATCCTCACAGGTAGGCGGCCTATGGGCAGCGGCGTCTCACTCCTCAGCGCGACCGGGGAGCCGGTATCATGCGGGGCTGGTATGAGGGCGATGAGCAGGCCGCCGGGAACAATCGCCGGCGCTCGCCTGTTGATCCCTCTGGCGCCATCGGCGCCGCAGCACGAGCCACGAGGAAGGCAGCAGCATGGCAGACCGCGCACTGCGGGGCATGACCATCGGCGCGAAGTCGATGGAGTCCGAGGAGGGCGTCGAGTTCGCCGAGCGGATGATCATCACCTACGAGTGCCCGCTCGCACACGTCACCAGCGTCCCCATGTCCACCGAGGCCGAGGTCCCCGCCACCTGGGAGTGCCCCGAGTGCGGTCAGGCCGCAGCGCGCCGCGGCGAGGACGACCAGGACTCCGAGGAGCCCAAGAAGACCGTCCGCACCCATTGGGACATGCTCCTGGAGCGGCGCGGCGTCGATGAGCTCAAGGAGCTGCTCGATGAGCGCCTGGAGCAGCTGCGCAGCGGGGAGGTCTACCGCGAGCGGGTCTGACCCGGCATCCGAGTCGGCTGGGTGAGGCCGGCTGAGAAGGCGAGAGGCGAGGCGGCAGTGGGATCCGGTCCCCTGCCGCCTCGCCTCGTGTCAGGCAGTGGTCTCAGCGCCCCGAGCGGGACCGGGACTGCAGGCGCGTGGCCGTCTGCCTGGCCAGGTCGACGAGCTGGCCGCCCCGCTTGGTCACGCCCCACCGGGTCACCAGCGCCAGCTCCTCGGTGATGATCCCGCCGGAGAGCTTGGAGACCCCGGCCTCGCGCTCCTTGAAGACGATGGGCATCTCCACGATCCGCCCGCCGGCCTCGTCGACGAGCTTGGTCATGTTGACCTGGAAGCCGTAGCCCAGGGCCTCGATCCTGCCCAGGTCCATGCGCCGCAGCATGGAGGCCCGGTAGACGCGGAAGCCGGCAGTGGCGTCCTTGACGCGCATGCCCAGCATGGCGTTGATGTAGAGATTGCCGGCGCGAGACAGGGCCACGCGCTTGGCGTCCCAGCCCTGGGTGGCGCCGCCGGAGACCCAGCGCGATCCGATGACCAGGTCCGGCTCGTCGGCCATCTCGGCGCGCTGGATGAGCAGGGCCAGGTCCTCGGCCCGGTGGGAGCCATCGGCGTCCATCTCGACGATGAGCTCGTACCCCCCGGCCAGGGCCCAGGAGAAGCCGGCCAGGTAGGCCGGGCCCAGGCCGTTCTTCTCCGTGCGGTGCAGGACGTGGATGTGGTCATCGGCTGCGGCCCGGGAGTCCGCGTAGTCCCCGGTCCCGTCGGGCGATCCGTCGTCGACGACGAGGATATGCGCTGCTGGGGCGTGCTGACGCACCTGGTCCAGCGCGCTGGGCAGTGACTCGATCTCGTTGTAGGTGGGAATGACGACGAGGGCCTGCACGTATGTTCTCCGGTCGATGAGGCTGGTGGTCAGCTCCGGGTCCGCCTGGTGGTCCGGGCAGCGCGCCAGCGGCGCACCGCGCCCACGATACCCGCCAGCACCAGTGCCCCGGCCAGCGATTCAGCCATCAGCCCAGGCCACGGCCCCAGGCGGTCGGCCACCGTGACGCTGGATCGCAGGCCGACGTCGGCCGCGATCCCGTCCTGGGTGTAGGGCTCGGTGACCTGGAGGACAGCGCCCTTGGGGTTGATGATGGCGGTGTAGCCGACTGTGGAGACCTGGATGACGCTGCGACCGTGGACGACGGCCTGGACGCGCCCCTGGGCGAGCTGTTGGGCGGCCTCCCCGGAGTCCAGGAAGGAGGCGTTGTTGGTGGGGATGACGATGGCCTGGCCGCCCTGGCGCACCCCGGCGCGCAGGGCGTCGTCGTAGGCGACCTCGAAGCAGATGCCCATGGCCAGGGTGACATTCCGGTCCTGGGCGGCGGCCGGTACGCTCAGCGCGTAGGGGCCGTGGCCGGGCGCCATGTCGATGCCGATGCGGTCCACCTGGGTGGTCAGGCGGCGCACGAGGTCGCGGGCGGGGATGTACTCGGCGAAGGGCACGGGGCGGTGCTTGCGGTAGTAGTCTCCCGCCCCCTGGTCCGGGCTCCAGATGAGCATGTCGTTGTATCGCACCTGGCCCTCGACGGCCACGGCCCCCACCAGGACGGGGGCGCCCGCCTCCTGGGCGGCCTGCTCGACCAGGCGCGCGGTGGCGCGGTGGGTGCGGGGGTCGAGGTCGGCGGCGTTCTCGGGCCAGATGACCATGTCGAGCCGGCCCGTGCCCGGCTCGGCCAGGAGCCGGCGGGTGGCCTCAGTGTGGTTGCCGGTGACCTCCAGGGCCCGGCCGTAGGCGTTCTCGAAGTCCTTGGCCACGTTGCCCTGGATGGCGCCGACGCGGATGGTGCCCTCCTGGGTGCGCGTGTCGACGGGAAGGATGATGGGTGCCAGGAGGAGCGCGCCGGCGGCGGTGGCTGAGACGATGGCGGGGAAGGCGCGCGCTCGGCGCAGGCACCAGGCGGCCTCGGCCAGGCAGGCGGCGATGAGGGCCGTGATGAGGCTGAGCCCGATGCTCCCGCCGTAGGCGGCCAGGGGGAGCATGGGGGCATCGGCCATGGCGAAGGCCAGGCGGCCGAAGGGGAATCCCCCCAGTGGCCAGGAGGACCGCAGCTCCTCGACCCCTGACCACAGGATGGCGAAGGCCCCGATGCGAGCCAGGCCCGGGTGGATCCGGCGTCCCTTGACGGCGCCCGTCCCGCTCCCCCTGGCGCTGGACGACGGCGCAGTCTCCTGCTGCTCACGGTCCTCCAGAGCGGGCAGGCGGCTGACCAGTGCCCAGGCGCTGCCCAGGGCCGCCAGGTAGAGGGACTGCAGGGTGACCAGGGCCGCCCAGCCGATGGGGTTGCCCATGGCCACGGCGGTGAAGTGCAGCAGCGGCGTGAACAGGCCGGCGCCGTAGACCAGCCCCAGGACGAGCCCACCGCCTAGCGACCTGCCGCGCACCAGGGCCATGAGGCCCCCCACCCCCACGAAGGCCGCCCACCACAGTCCCATGGGCGGGAAGGCCGTATAGGTGAGCAGGCCGCAGATCGCGGCCAGGACGACCCGCAGCGCAGCGGTCGGCAATCCTAGAGCGCGGACCATGCCACCACTCCCCTGTCGATGTCCTGGGCGGCCTCGGCGGCGCGCAGCGTCAGTGAGGCCAGCCCGTCGGGCTGGTCGGCGCCCCGGGCCGGCAGGGAGGCGATCTGCCCGACGACGTCGAGGAGCTGGCGGCACCAGCGCACGAAGTCCCCGGCGCTGAGATCCCCCTCCTCCAGGACCTCACTCAGGGCGGCGCCCTGGCACCATGCCTGGATCGCTCCGGCCAGGGCGGGCTCGGCGCCCGATGAGGGCTCCAGGCGCGCCAGGGCCTCGCGCTCGTTGATGCGGCGCGCCACCCCGATCTGGGCGCGCAGGCTCGCCCCCAGCGCCGATCCCGGTGCCACCGGCAGGCCGGAGGGCTGGGCCGCGGCCCGCGGCTCGTAGACGCAGGCGCTCAGGGCCCCGGCGAGCTGGGCGGAGTCCAGGTCCCGCCAGATCCCGGTGCGCAGGCACTCGGCGATGAGCAGGTCCCGCTCGGCGTAGATGCGCGCCAGCATCCTGCCGTCCCCGGTCACCCGCAGCTCGCCCAGGGGCTGGTCGGCGTCGACCGGCTCCAGGTAGCCCAGATCCACCAGGACCTGGCACACGGCGTCGAAGAGGCGCGCCACGGTGCCGGTGCGCGCCTCGATGCGCGCGTGCAGGCGGTCCAGGGCCGCCTGCGCCTTGGACCACTTGCGGCCCACGCGGGCATGCTCCTCACGGTCGGGGCAGCCGTGGCAGGGATGGGCGCGCATGCGGTGACGCAGGTCCTCCAGGCGGGAGACCGCCCCGGCGCGCCGGGCGTCCTGGCCCCCGCGGGTGCGGCGCCGCGGCCCCTTGTCCAGGTCGCTCGAGCGCAGGGCCTCGATCAGTCGTCCCACGAGGCGATCGCGGTCCCGGGGCCGGTGCATATCCGCGCTGGCCGCCACTCGCAGCGTTCCCACCCGGGTGACTCCCTCGGGCGTGGTGTCCGGGGTCAGCGTGGCGATCCGTGAGTCCTCGCCCAGGACCGTGATGGCCGGGGCGCCGGTGCGGTCGGCCTCGACGTCGAGGACCACGGCGTGCTTGAGGCGCCGGCCCCGGCGGTGGACGACGACGTCGCCGCGCGCCAGGGCGCTCATGTCCCGCCCGGCCTGGCTGCGCCGGGCCGCCGACGTGGCCCGGGACAGGTCGGCCTCGGCATCGGCGATGTCCTGGCGCAGGCGCGCGTACTCGCGGAAGTCCCCCAGGTCGCAGGCCATGGCCTCCTCCAGCGCGGACAGGCCGCGGCGCTTGGCGCGCGCCTGGGCGGCCAGCTCGACCACGCCACGGTCCGCCTGGAACTGGGCGAAGGAGGACTCCAGCACCTCCCTGGCCCGCGCCCGGGAGGTGCGCCCCAGGAGGTTGACGGCCATGTTGTAGGTGGGGCGGAAGGCCGAGACCAGCGGGTAGGTGCGTCGGGAGGCCAGGGAGGAGACGGCCGCGGGATCGATCTCGTCGGCCGCCAGGACCACGGCGTGCCCCTCGACGTCGATGCCCCGGCGCCCCGCCCGGCCGGTCAGCTGGGTGTACTCCCCCGGGCTGAGGGAGACATGCGCCGATCCGTTCCACTTGCGCAGCGACTCCAGCACGACGGTGCGCGCCGGCATGTTGATGCCCAGCGCCAGGGTCTCGGTGGCGTAGACGACCTTGACCAGGCCGGCGCTGAAGAGCTCCTCGACGGTCTCCTTGAACACCGGCAGCAGGCCCGCATGATGCGCCGCCACTCCGCGCTGGAGGGCGTGGGCCCAGGAGTGGAATCCCAGGACCCCCAGGTCGCCCGCGGGGATGTCGGCGGTGCGCCGATCGATGACCCGGCGGATGCGGGCCGCCTCAGCGCTGGTGGTCAGGTCCGCGCCCGAGGCGATCACCTGGGCGACGGCCTGCTCGCAGCCTGCCCGCGAGAAGACGAAGACGATGGCCGGCAGCAGGCTCGCCGACTGAAGGGCGTCGATGACGGCGGTGCGCGAGGGCGGGCGCAGCCGGGCGACGCGCGCCCCCGAGGGGCCCCGGCGCGGGGCCCGACCGCGCGTGGCGGCCCCTCGGCGCCAGGGCTGAGGGCGGTCGCCCTCCCCCGCCGCGGCGCGCCGGGCCCGCTTGACGGCCTCGACCAGCTCGGGGTTGACCGGCGGCGTCTCGGTCTCCTGAGCCTCCTGCGGGTGGGACTGGGCGTGCAGGGGCAGAAGGCGCCGGCCCACCATCATGTGCTGGGTCAGGGGCACGGGCCGGTGCTCACTGACCACCACGGCGGTGGTGCCGCGCACCTGGCCCAGCCAGGCCCCGAACTCCTCGGCATTGGACACGGTGGCGGACAGGGAGACCACCTGCACGGCGGGGTCCAGGTGGATGATGACCTCCTCCCACACCGGGCCGCGGAAGCGGTCGGCCAGGTAGTGGACCTCATCCATGACCACGTAGCCCAGGCCATCGAGGTCCCGCGAGCCGCTGTAGAGCATGTTGCGGAGCACCTCGGTGGTCATCACCACCACCTGGGCGTGGGGGTTGACCGAGGCGTCACCGGTGAGCAGCCCCACCGTCTCGGGGCCGTGGCGGGCCACCAGGTCCAGGTACTTCTGGTTGGACAGGGCCTTGATGGGCGTGGTGTAGAAGGTCTTGAGCCCGCGGGCCAGGCCCAGGTGGACGGCGAACTCCCCCACGACGGTCTTGCCCGCCCCGGTGGGCGCCGCCACGAGCACGCCCTGGCCCCGCTCCAGGGCGGCGCAGCCCTCCTCCTGGAAGTGATCAAGGGGGAAGTCGTAGCCGGAGGCGAAGCGGGCCAGCTCCGTGCGGGATGCCGCCTGGCGGCGTCTGGCGGCCGCGTAGCGCTGCGCGGGTGTGCTCATGGGGCCAACCCTACGATCGCGCGCCGTCGGGCCCGGGCACCCCGCCGCGGTCACCCGCCCGGCCCGCGGCGCTGCCCGAGGCCCGGGCCACAAGGAGGCGCACCGCTGAGCCGACCGCCTCCAGGTGCAGGGGCAGGGGCGCCAGGGGCTCGCCGTCGGCATAGGGGTGGGGCGGTGGCCGAAGCCCTCCGTCGCGGCCGGTGCGCTCGTCGAGGGCCTCGATGAGCACCCGACGACTGCGCTGGAGGTGGACGTGGGGCGAGTCCAGGTGGGTTCCCGCCAGGAGCTTGCGCGGCAGGCCCACCAGGCGCGCCCTGCCCACCGGGTCCAGCCGCAGCACCTCCAGCAGGCCGTCCTCGGGGTCGGCCCCGGGGGCCAGGTCCAGGCCCCCGCCCACGTAACGGGTGTTGGCGGCGGCCAGGAGGAGGGCCGGGCCCTCCCAGGTGCCCGAGTCGGTGGTCAGGCGATAGCCGTAGGGGGCCAGGGCGGCCAGCTCCGGCAGGATCGCGCGCAGGTAGCGCCCCTCCCCCGCCGGCCAGGACAGGAGGTTGGCGCGCGCGTTGACCGCGGCGTCCAGGCCGGCGCTGACCACCGCCAGTGACCACTCGTGCTGGTCGTCAACGGGCGAGCCGTCGGGGCGAGTGGCGCGGATGGCATCGATGTCCGCCACTCGCCCGCGGCCGCACAGGGCGTCATCGATGAGGCGGGCGGCGGCCTGCGGGTCGCGCCGGGGCAGGCCGAAGTGCCGGGCGACGTCGTTGCCCGTGCCCGTGGCCACGATCCCCAGGGGGACGGGCGTGGTGGCGACGACGTCGGCCCCCAGGTGCACCATGCCATCGCCGCCGACCACCACGAGGGCGTCGATGCCATCGTCGAGCAGGGCGGTGCCGGCGCGGCGGGCCTCCTCATAGGACCCTGCCCGCAGGTGGACCACCTCGTGGCCCAGCCGGGCCAGGGTGCGCCGGGCCTTCTCATCAGCGGCGGCGTGGCGGCCGCGTCCGGAGGAGGGATTGGAGAGCAGGGCGATGCGCATCGGCGGGGATGCTGGAGGGCTCAGCCCTGGCTGCCCGGCGGCAGCGACGTGTCGGTCGGCTCGGCCAGGGCGGCGTCCAGCTCGGCATCCAGTGCCGCGCGCTTCTTCTCCACGCGCTTGTCATGAGCGATCGCGATGTAGCAGGCCAGGAAGTACAGGCCGGTGACGGGCAGGGCCATGAAGATCATCGACCAGGGGTCGGGCAGCGGGTTGGCCAGGGCCATGAAGGCGAAGATGATGACCACGGCCCAGCGCCACCCCTTGAGCAGGGTCCGGCCCTTGACCAGGCCCAGCTGGTTGAGGGCCACCATGATCTCCGGCACCAGGAAGGCCAGTCCGAAGACCAGGATGATCCGCATGACGAAGGACAGATAGGTGCTGGCGTCGATGAAGCCTGAGGTGGCGCCCGAGGGGATGAAACTGGTGAGGATCTGCACGGCATGGGGCAGCAGGAAGACGCCCAGGGCCACACCGCAGGCGAAGAGCAGGAGGCCCACCACGCCGTATGCCCAGGCGTAGCGCCTCTCCTTGCGGGTCATGCCCGGGCCCACGTAGGCCCAGAACTGGTACATCCACAGGGGCGCGGAGATGATGAGACCCAACCACAGGGAGACCCGGATCCTCATGTCGAATGAGCCCAGGATCGTGGCGAAGTTGATCGACAGGTTGGCCCCATGGGCATTGGCATTGGTCACCGGGTAGGTCACGAGGGCGAAGGCCCAGTCGTAGATCATGTAGCCGATGACCGCGCAGACCAGGACGCCGACGGCGGAGATGATGATGCGGTTGCGCAGCTCGCGCAGATGGTCCCCGATGGACATCCGAGCCTCGGGATTGTCCTTGCGCTTGCTCGTGGGGAACTTGGGAAGCTTGGGCACCGCACACCTCCTGTCGTGCCTGTGGTGATCTGTCTGTCCGGGAGCCTGAGGGCCACCCGCCCCGTGGGGCGGGCGGATCGTGCTCACTGCTGGGGCGTGCCCTCGGGATTCTGAGGCGCGGTCTGCCCGGACTGCGTGGGCTGGGTGTAGTAGGTCCCCTCCTGGGGCTGCTGGATTTGCGCGGGGGCGTCGTCATCCTCGCGCAACTCCTTGACCTCCTTCTTGAAGACCTTCATGGACTGGCCAACGCTCTTGGCGATATCGGGCAGTCGTCCGGCCCCGAAGACCAGGATGACAAGGACGACAAGAACAACGATCTGCCACGGTGACAGCCTCATAGTCGTTCCCTCACTTCCGCTGGATGCATATGCGTACGCGCACGAGTCTAGCGCCCCCGCGACGGTGGTCCGCACCAGCGCCGCCTGCCGCGCACCTGTGGGCCCGGTAGATCAGTCATCTCAGTCATCGTGCGGCGACGCCTCCCCGTAGGCGGCCAGGGCCAGGCGGGCCTGCTGGCCGGCCCGCTCCGCCAGGGACGCGGGCTCGACGCTGACCAGATGGGCCCCCGCGCTGAGAACCAGGCCGGTCAGCCAGTCCTCGTCGCGGCCCTCGACGACGGCGCGGATGGTGCCCTGAGGGGTCTGCTCCACACTGAGGCACTCGATCTGCTCGGTCAGCCACCGCCCGGTGGGCCTGAGCGTGAGGATGGCCTGGGGCAGCTGGTCGTCCTGCTGGCTGCGCGAGGCACGGTGGGGGGCCGCCGGGTGCTCCAGGACGGTGGCGGACAGGATCCGGTCCAGGCGGAAGGTCCGCCTGGCGCCGGCGCTCAAGCACCATCCGAGCAGGGCCAGGTGGGCGCCGTCGGAGACCAGCTCGATGGGGTCGACCTGGCGCTGGGAGCGGGCATCGGTGGCCGAGACGTAGTCCAGCTCCAGTCGGCGCCCAGCCGCCAGGGCGGTGCGAACCGCCGCCAGGACCTCGCCCGAGCGGGTCGAGCGGGCCTGATCGGCGCCGCTGGCCTCATCGGGCGGCTCACCGGCCCGCTCGCCCTCGACCCGGGGCCCGTGGGCGACCAGGAGCTCGGCGATGGCACGCTCAGCTGAGACCAGAGCTGCCGCGGCTGCGGCATCGTCAGCCAGGAGGGGGGCGAGCACGCGCAGGGACAGGACCAGGGACAGGGCCTCCTGGCGCGACAGGCGCACGGGACGGTCCAGCCCCAGGGGCTCGGCCAGGCTGAGGTAGCCGGCCTCGAAGTCGGCGGCGTTGAAGTCCACGAGGTCGCCGGGCAGGCCACCGGGCAGGCCCGAGACCCACAGGGTGTTGACGTCGGCCTCGATCTGGTGGGGCGTGACCCCGAAGTGCCCGGCGGCCTCGGCGATGGTGGCGCCCTCGTTATGCGCCACCCAGGCGGGCAGGGCCAGGAGGCGGGCCAGGCGCTCGGTTGACGAGGGGCGCGCCATCACCGCTCACCCCCGCATGCCCGGGCGGCCCCGCGCAGATGCTCGACAACCGCCTCGCGCAGCTCGGCGGGCTCAAGGACGATGACGGCGGGCCCCAGGCCGGCCAGGGCCCCGGCGAAGGAGAAGGGATCGGTGTAGTCAACGGCCACCACGTCGCGGCCCTCCACAGCGGCCTGGCTCACCTGGCTCACGTGACCTGCGGCTGAGGGCTGCGCGCTCCGCCCCGCCAGGCGCAGGGCCAGGGCCCGTCCCGGCATGATGGCCAGCAGCGCGCTGCGCGGCTCAGGAGCGACGCGCTCGCTGCGCCTGAAGGCGCCGGCCCGCCCCAGGGGCGTGACCCGCCCGATGATGCGGGCCAGGCGGAAGGTACGCCTGCGGCCCGCCTCAACTGCCTCCAGGTACCAGGCTCCCTCGCTCATGCGCAGATGATGGGGCTCGACTGTGCGGGCCCTCCTCGTGCCCGAATGCGCCGAGGCGTAGTCGAAGGCCACCAGGCGGCGCTCGTCGACGGCGGTCACCAGGGCCTCGGGGATCTGCTCACCGGCCAGGTCCGCGCTCAGGGACGGCACGGCATGCTCTTCCGGTGCGGGGCCCTGGCTGTCGGGGCCGCTCCCAGTGCGCTGGGTGACCGCCCGCAGCTTCGTCAGCGCCCGGCGAGCCGTGGCCGGGAGGGTGCCGTGGCGCCAGGCGGAGGCCGCCAGGTCCAGAGCGGCGGCCTGGGCCGCGTCCAGGTGAAGCGGGGCCAGGGCGTAGTCGCCCTCCTCGATGCGATAGCGCGGCTCCTCGGCCGGGCCGGAGGTGCTCAGCTCGATGCCCAGGTCACGCAGCATCTCCTTGTCCCGCTCGAGCATTCGCCGCGCCGAGGCCGGCTTGGCGGCATAGCCGGCCACGCCCTCGATGATCTCGGCGGCGCTCATCCCGGTCTCGGTGTTGCGCAGGGAGAGCACCAGGTTGACCAGGCGCTCCTCGGCACTGCGGGTCGGCTCGCTCACGGCGCCCAGCGTAGGCGCAGGCCTGGTCCGCCGGGGCATGGCGCGCGGGCCGGACAGCGGCCTGAGCAGCCCCGGGCAGGCCTGGGTAGGCTGGCACCATGATGTGGCGCGATGGCGTAGTGACGGGTGAGGGCCAGAGCTGGGGCGCGGGCACCGGCGCATGCGCCCAGGTGGAGGTGGAGATCATCGCGGCCCCTGAGGGCGCCCAGTCCCTCAGGGCCGGGCAGCGCATCACGGCGGTGGCCTATGAGGCGCTCACCGGCCTGCCCGGGCCCGGTGAGCGCCTGCGCCTGGAGGTCTCGGCACTGGACCGCGGCCTGGGAACCGGCGGGCACGCCATGGTGACCGCCCGGCTCGACGTCCTGCCGCCCGACCCGGTCCGCGCGGGCCACCTGGTCAAGGCGCGCTACATGCCCGACCAGGTCATGGTCACCGGGGTCGATGAGCAGGGCAGTGAGCATCACGGCCTGCTCTCGGCGCCCATCGGCGAGCTCGGCCTGGAGGGGATGCCCGTGGTGGTGGCCGATCTTCACTCCAGCCTGCCGGCGATCCTAGCCGGCCTGCGCGCCGTCACTCCCGAGGCATCCCCCGGGGCATCGCAGGACCTTCCGCAGGCGCCCCGGGCCGTCTACATCATGACCGACGGCGGGGCCCTGCCCCTGCCCTACTCGCGCACCTGCGCCGCCCTGACCAAGGCCGGATGGCTGTCCGGGACGGTCAGCGCCGGCCAGGCCTGGGGCGGCGACGTCGAGGCGGTCTCCCTTCACAACGCGCTGCTCGCGGCGCGCCATGTGCTGGCAGCCGAGGTCGTCGTCGTCATCCAGGGGCCCGGCAACCTGGGGACGGGAACGCCCTGGGGCTTCTCCGGGGTGGCCTGCGGGGAGGCGGTCAACGCGGTGGCGGCGCTGGGGGGCAGGGCGGTGGCCTGCCTGCGCGTCTCCCAGGCCGATCCCCGCCCCCGCCACAGGGGCGTCTCCCACCACTCCATCACCGCCTATGGTCGCGTCGCCCTGGCCGCTGCCGATATCGCGGTGCCCGAGCTGCCCGGAGAGCTGGGTGAGCAGGTGCGCCTCGAGGCCCAGGCCCTGGTCGGGCTTGCCCAGCGGGCGGGCCATCGCCTGGTGCCCGTGCGCCTTGACGGCCTGGACCTGGCCCTGGAGGGGGTGCGGGAGGCCACCGGGGTGCGCCTGTCCACCATGGGGCGCGGGCTTGAGGCCGACCCTGCCGCCTTCCTGGCCGCCGCCGCCGCCGGGCGCCGGGCGCGCGGCCTGCTGGAGGCCGGCGCCGTCGGGCCCGCAGGCTCATGAGCGCGCCTTCGGGCGCCTCCACACAAGCGGGCACGCCCCTGGCCGCAGTACCCTCCCCCTACGACTGGAGCCGGCGCTGCCGCAGGATCCCACCGGGCGCTGCCCGGCGCGGACTGCCCGCCGTCGATGTGGCCTGGAGCGCCCTCTTCCTGGCGGTGGCCTACCGCAACCTCGACTTCATCCTGGACTACGGGGCCTACACGGTCTACGTGCTCAACCTCGCCCTGTGCCTGGGCCTGGCCCTCGTTCAGCTGGTGCGCCTGACCCGCCTGCGCGCCGCATTCATCGCCACCTTCGCCCTCCTTGCCGCCTACGCCCTGCTGGTGGTGCTCTCCCCGGTCAACCTGGGGGTCGATCCGATCATCATCACCGCGGTCACCACCCTGCACGCCGTCACCCGCTGGGAGCCCGACCGGCGCTGGGGCACCGCTGCCCTCCTGCTGGCCCTGGCCGGTGCGGTGATCAACCCGGCCGCCATCATGGCCATCCGCTTCCAGGCCGCCAGCACCGGGATCCTGCTCATCCCCCTCATGCTGATCTGCCTGGTCTTCGTGGGGACGGTCATCGTGACCCACCTGCACGCCTCCTCCCGGCGCCGCGCCGCCGAGGACCACGCCCAGGAGGTCCGCAGCGCGATGGCCGCCGCATCCTCTGCGGCCACCGCGGCGGTGGCCACCGAGCGCCTGAGCATGGCCCGCGAGCTCCACGACCTGGTGGGCCACAGTCTCACGGCGGTCACCGTCCAGGCCTCCACCGGGCTGGCCCTGGGCGAGCCCGAGCAGATGCGCAGCGCCCTGGAGTCCGTGCGGGAGTCGGCCAGCGCCTCCCTGGACTCGGTGCGCGAGCTCGTGAGGGCCCTGCGCTCCCAGGCCCACCAGACCACCGCCCTGGCCGACCTGCGGACCATCCCCGACCTGATCGCCACCGCCCGCAGCGCCGGGCGCCGGGTGGAGGCCGAGCTGCCCGAGCAGGCGGTGCTGGAGACCTGGAGCGAGCACTGGTCGATGATGCAGCGCCTGACCCTGGTGCGCCTGGTGGGTGAGGCCCTGACCAACGCCGTCAAGCACGGCGCCGGGCCCATCGAGATGCGCTTGAGCCTGCGCCAGGGCCACTGCCACCTGGAGGTGATCAATGAGGTGATCAATGAGGTGATCAACGCCCGAAGCCCCGAGCGGCGGGACGGCCACGCGCAGGGCGCAGGAGCGGGCTACGGCCTCATCGGCCTGGAGGAGCGCCTGCGCCTGGCCGGGGGCCGCCTTGAGGCCTCCGCACTCACGCTTCCCGACGGCGCCCCCGGCTTCCGTCTGAAGGCCTCCTTCCCCGTCAACGCCTCCCCCGGCCCAGCACCTCAGGAGTGATGAGATGACGACGATCCGCGTGGCGATCGTTGACGACCAGCACCTGCTCGTCTCCGCCTTCAGCGCTCTTATCGGAGCCCAGGCGGACATGGAGGTCGCGATCACGGCCAGCAATGGGCGCCAGGCCCTGGAGCGCCTCAGCGCCGAGCTCCGGCAGGCCCGGGGCGCGGCGCCCCTGGTCGTGCTCATGGACCTGCGCATGCCGGTCATGGACGGCATCGGCGCCATCGCGTCGCTGCGCGCCCACCAGGCCAGTGCAGGCCTGCCCATCCTGGTGCTGACCACCTTCGATGACGAGGAGCTGGTGCTGGCATCCCTGCGAGCCGGCACCAACGGATTCCTGCTCAAGGACGCCTCCCCCGAGGTCCTCCTTGAGGCGATCCGGGTGGTCGCCCAGGGCGGGGCGTGGCTGGACCCGACGATCACCGGCACGGTGCTGGCCCACCTGGAGGGCCATCCCGACGCCGGACCGCCCACCGCGGGCGGGCGCGCGGCACCGGGCCCAGCGCCGTCCTTGGAGCCCAGCCCGATCCCTGGCGGGCTCTACGAGCCCCTGACCCCGCGGGAGGAGGCGGTACTGGCCCTGGTGTGCCAGGGCCAATCCAACGCCGGAATCGCCCAGCGCCTCTACCTGGCCGAGTCCACGATCAAGACGCATGTCAAGGCGATCTTGGGCAAGACGGGGTGCACCAACCGCGTCGAGCTGGTCATCCACGCCTTCGCCGTCGGCCTGGTGCCCCTGCCCCGCGTGAACCAGGGGCACCGGTAGACCCTCGTTGGAGGCGCGCCTCAGGACATGAAGACGTTGGCGATACCGCCCTGCTCGTTGCGGGTCACCGACAGCATGTAGGACTCGCCTCGGCTGTCGGTGATCCGGTAGCCGGTGGTCACTCCCGCGTCCTCGCGGCTCAGCGACCAGCCGGGCATGAGGTGGACCAGGCCGTGCAGGGACCAGTCGATGTCGTCCACGGCCATGACATAGCGAGTCAGTGAGGGGAAGAGCCTGCCCAGGGTGAGCTCGGGAACCGGGACGGAGAGATCGTCCAGGAGGAAGACCTGTCGGGAGCCCGCCCCTCCGGTGGCCCCCGAGTAGTAGAGGGCCGTGGGCCCGAAGATCTCCGTGGCGGCCATGCCGACGTCGTGCGACAGCGAGGTGATGACATCGACCTGGTCGTCCTGCGGGCGCACGGCGTAGGGGACCTCCTCGCGCTGAAGGATGTCCAGGCTGTGGCGCGCCCCGAATATGGGAATGCGGGCGGCGGCGGGGTCCTGGCCGGTGAACGGGGCGAAGGGAGCGGCGAATCCCCACAGCAGGGTGGCCGGATCCACGGCGATGGAGGCCAGGACCTGGCCGGTGGCCGTGATCTTCCCGCGCTCGGAGCTGAAGACGAAGCGGCGCTCTGGAAGGTTGACGCTCCAGTCGTACTCCCCCAGCCGCTGCTCCAGGATCTCGGCGAGCATCTCCTGACGGACGAGGGCGTAGATGGCCGCGCGCTGGCCGACCCGACGGAGCTGAGGAATCACGCCGCACACGTTAGCAAAAGATCACAGGAAGGTTACGTAGCAGTGCCCCGCCAGGTGTCCTCCTCCTGCGGGAGGAGGAGCGGGCACGGTGACGGCGCGCACCGCGATCCCTGGTGGGGATCTGCCGGACGGGTGGGACGGGGAGCATCACTGCCATGAGTACTGCTACCGCGCCGAGCGCGCCTGCCGGGCTACGGCTGATCAATGTCACCAAGTCCTTCGGCCACCAGGAGGTGCTGCGATCCTTGAGCCTGACCGCCCGCCCCGGGCGCGTCTACGGCCTGCTGGGCCTCAACGGCGCGGGCAAGTCCACGGCCTTCAACGTGGCCCTGGGCCTGCTGCGCCCCGACACCGGGGCCGTGGAGATCCAGGGATCGGCCCTCACCCGCCAGAGCCTGGCCCAGGTGGGGGCGGCCATCAACGGTCCCGCGCTCTTCCCCCAGCTCTCCGCCCGGCGCAACCTGCTGGTCCACTGCCGGCTGACCGGCACCGACCCCGCGGTGATCGGCCCCCTCCTGGAGCGCGTGGGCCTGGGCCAGGCAGGCTCCAAGCGGGCCGGGGCCTTCTCCACCGGGATGAAGGTGCGCCTGTCCCTGGCCATGGCGCTGCTGACCGACCCCCAGGTCCTCATCCTCGATGAGCCCCAGAACGGCCTGGACCCCCAGGGCATCATCGAGCTGCGCGACCTCGTGCGCGCCCTGGCCTCCCAGGGGCGCACCCTGGTGGTCTCCAGCCACCAGCTCGGGGAGATCGCCCACATGTGCGACGATCTGGGCGTGCTGGCGTCGGGATCGCTGGTCTACGAGGGGCCCCTGGAGGACTTCGCCGGCACCGATGACCCCCAGGCCCTGGAGGCCGCCTTCCTTCGCGCCGTGGGCGCCACCGATCCGACCCACGCCACCGAGGCGGTGGCATCATGACCACCGCGACCACTGCGACGAGAATCATGGGCACTCCTGGCGCGCGCGTGGGCCTGGGCGGTCTACTGGGCGCCGAGCTGCTGCGCTCACGGCGCACCTTCACCTGGGGCGTCATCGGCGCGACTCTGGCCTTCACTGTGCACACCCTCATCCTCGCCCACGCGACCATCAGCCGGGGGGTCGTGGAGGACGTCGCCTGGAATGGCAACGCCCTGGCCTGGATGCACTTCTACCCAGCGGGCTTCGCCATCCCCCTGGGCCTGCTGGTCGGGGTCATGGCCCAATGGCGCGAGGACCGCTGGCGCCAGGGCGGGACCGCCTGGCGGGCCGTGAGCCCCCGGCGCGTCCTGGCCGCCCGCATGGGGATCCTCAGCGTCTCGGCCCTGGCCTGCCAGCTTGCCCTGGTGGCACCGGTGGTCATCCACGCCCTGATCACCGGAGGCGGATGGGGGCCCTGGCCCAGATACCTGGCCTTCATCCTGCTCATGTGGATCCAGGTCACGGGCGCCAGCGCCTGGGGCATGGTGGCCTACCGGCTTATGGGGGTGGTGGCCGTGGGAGCCGCCCCTGTCCTGGGGCTGGTGTGGTCCGTGGCAGGGCTTGGCAGCGCCGAGCGCCCTGACTGGTGGATGCTGCCCTGGGCGTGGTCGGCCCGCCCCGTGCTGCCCCTGCTGGGCGTGCACGGCAACAGCGTCATCCTGGAGACCGGATCCCCCGTCTGGGACTACCCGGTGCTGCCCGGCGCGCTCGCCTCGGTGGGACTGGCGGCGCTGGGAGCGATGGCCTGCATCGCCCTGGGAGACCGTCCGCTGCGCTCGTCGGTCGGCTGGCCCGACGCCCTGCCGGGACGGGGCTCGGCAGCCCAGGCCCGGCGGGCCAACGGGCCCGCCTCTGCCCGGCACTGGGAGGCGGGCCAGACGGATGCGGGCGGCGCGGGCCCGGCCCGGGTCTCGCGCTCGGCGCTGCGCGGCCTGGGTCCGGCTCTTCCCTGGAGGCTGTGGCTGGCACTGGCCGGAGTCGAATTCCTCATCCTGGTGGTGGTGCGCAGCGCCTACTCCCCTGAGGCCGCCCTGGGACTGCTGGAGCTGGTGGGCCTGCCGATCTCCGCGACCGTGGTGGGGATCTGCCTGTGGGGCTCGGTTCAGGCCTCCTGGCGCAGCCTTATCGTGCGCCGTGAGCCCGCGGTGCTGCTGGGCTCGCTCATGGTGCACGGTGGCATGCTCATGGTGACCGTGGGGGTCGGGTCCTGGCTGGTGGCCCAGGCCGGCCAGCCCTTGACGCCCACTGAGGCCGAGGCCGCGGCCATCAGCGGCAGCCTGTACGGCCTGATGGTCATGCCGGCGGTGGCCTTCATGATGGTGGCCGTGAGCCTGGCGGTGGCCATGTGCGCCCGACCGGTGGCCTCCATCGTGCTCAATGCCATCCTCCTGCTCGATGGACTGGTCATCGGCGGCAATGATGTCCTGGCGCGGACCTCCCTGTGGGTGGCGGGCCCCTGGGCATGGATGCGGGTCGCCGAGGCCTTCCCCGGCACCTGGCTGGCGATCACCGGGCTCAGCGCGGTCATCGGCTGCGGGGCGATGGCGGCGGCCATCGCCCGGGCGCGGCACGTGGCGGTGCGGGAGGGCGCTTGAGGCCCCGGTCACCTGATGGCACGGTGAGGCGGCTGTGAGCAGGTCCGGGCAGGTCTTCGCTAGTCTTGCGCCCATGAAGACCTTCGAGGACCTGTTCGCCGAGCTCGAGCACAAGGCCGCCACCCGCCCTGAGGGCTCGGGCACGGTCGCCGAGCTGGACCGCGGTGTCCACTTCATCGGCAAGAAGCTCGTCGAGGAGGCCGCCGAGGCATGGATGGCCTGTGAGCACGAGTCCGATGAGGCCGCCTGCCTGGAGCTCAGCCAGCTGCTCTACCACCTCCAGGTCATGATGGTCGCCAAGGGCTACTCCCTCCAGGACGTCTACAGGCATCTGTGAGGCCCTGGGACTGAGTCCCGCTCCGCTCCCCCAGTGCCGCGGCGCCCTGCCGCGTGCCCGCATCAACAGTGAGGATCCGCCGTGCTGCGCATCGCCGTGCCCAATAAGGGCTCGCTGTCCGAACCCGCCGTCACCATGCTCAAGGAGGCCGGTTACCGCACCCGTCGCAGCGGGCGCGAGCTGGTCCTGGTCGACGACGCCAACGAGATCGAGCTGTTCTTCCTGCGACCGCGGGACATCGCCGTCTATGTGGGCCAGGGGACGGTTCATGCCGGGATCACGGGGCGCGACCTGCTGCTGGACTCCGGAGTCAAGGCCATTGAGCATCTGGCCCTGGGATTCGCCCGCTCCACCTTCCGCTTCGCCGCCCCCGCCGGCACCATGACCGCCCTGGAGGATGTGGCCGGCAAGCGAGTGGCCACCTCCTATGACGTCCTGGTGCGCGGCTTCCTGGCGGAGCGGGGCATCGAGGCGCAGACCGTGCACCTGGACGGGGCCGTGGAGTCCTCGGTCCACCTGGGCGTGGCCGACCTCATCGCCGATGTGGTCGAGACCGGCACCACGCTGCGCGCGGCGGGCCTGGAGACCTTCGGCGAGCCGATCCTGGTCAGCGAGGCCGTGCTCATCACCACCGAGCAGTACCGCGACGCCCCAGGCCTGGCCACCTTGGTGCGCCGCCTGGAGGGGGTGCTGCGGGCGCGCTCCTATGTGCTGGTGGACTACGACATCCCCATGAACAAGCTCCACGTGGCCGCCGAGCTGACTCCCGGCATCGAGTCCCCCACCGTCTCTCCCCTGCAGAACCCCGACTGGGTGGCGGTGCGGGCCATGGTCCCCCGGGCGGATATGAACCGCATCATGGACGAGCTCTACGAGATCGGCGCCCGCGCGATCCTCGTCTCCTCCCTCCTGGCCTGCCGACTGTGATCACTGGGGCCGGATACCGCCACCGGTATCCGGCCCCAGTGATCATGTCAGGCGCTCAGGGGGTCGGCCAGGGCATCGGCGCTCACGGCTGCGCCTCCCATGAGCCCGCGTTCGGCCAGGAAGTCGAGCATCCTGGTCACCTGATCGACCGCCAGCGCTCCGACGACGGAGTCGGCCTCGGGGCGGATGAGCGTGCCGGTGGCCACCGCGACCTCCCGGGCGTTGGCAGCCTGGGTGGCATCGACCAGATCGGGCACATGCGCCTTGGTGGACTCCACGGCGGAGTCGGGGTCATCGGCGAAGGCGGTCATGCCCTTGATGGAGGCGGCCACCGCCTCGGTGAGCTCCTGGCGGCGGGCGCCCAGCACTGAGCGGGTGGTGACCAGGCTGGCCCCGATGAGGGGGACGTCGTCGGCCACGGCGATGGTGCGCACGGGGGTGCCGGACTGGGCGATCTGGACGGCGTCATTGTTGGAGAAGCCGATCACGGCATCGACGGCGCCGGTGACCAGGGCGGACTGCTGGGTGAAGCCGACCTCCTGGATCGTCAGGTCCGCCTCGCTCAGGCCGGCGCCGGCCATGGCCAGTTGCAGTCCGTACCAGTTCTCCCCCATCCGCCCCGGCAGGCCCACGCTGCGGCCCTTGAGATCCGCGGGGGCTGTGATCGGCGAGGACTCGGGCACGATGATGCGCACCGGGTACTGCTGGTAGAAGCCGGCGATGATGACCAGCTCTGAGCCATTGGAGGCCGCCACGGCCGCCTCGTCCGCTCCGGCGATCACCATGTGCTCGGCGCCGGTGGCCAGCGCATCGAAGAGCCCTTCCTGGGCGCCATGGTGGCGCAGCGCCACCCCGGAGGCGTAGTGCCCCTTGTCCTTTGCCAGGTAGAAGGGGGCGAACTGGATATTGGGCGTGTAGGTCAGCCCGATGGTCAGGCCCTGCCCGGTCCCGGAGGCCGAGGCCGCTCGGGAGGCGGTGCCCGAGGAGCAGGCGCTCAGTGCGCCCGCACCCAGGGTCAGCAGGGCTCCGGCCAGCAGGCTGCGGCGGGAGGTCCCGCTCAGGGAGGGTCGTGATGCTGAGACGGCAGTGGTCATGGTGGGTCTTTCGTGGTCGGTGCTCGATGAGGCGTGGGGTGGGGGCGCTGCGGCGGGCCTCAGGTGGCGCGGCGCCCGCGCATGGCCTCAACCGTGCGGCTGCGCCTCTCCAGGGTGTGGAGCCCCCAGTGGATGGTGGTGGCCATGGCGCACAGCAGGGCGATGGTGGCGAACAGGCCGGTGGTGTCCACGGCGTCGCGCTGGGAGGCCAGGGCCATGCCCAGGCCCGTTCCCCCCATGGTCATCTCTCCGACCACTGCCCCGGTGATGGAGAGGGTGAATCCGGTGCGCAGGCCGGCCAGGATGGCGGGAAGCACCATGGGCAGCTCCATGTGGACGAGCATGCTCCAGCCGTGGGCGCCGTCGAGCCGGGCGGCGTCGACGATGTCGGTGTCCAGCCCGCGCAGTCCCAGCAGGACGGTGACGGTGATGGGGAAGAAGACCATGAAGGCGCACAGGATGACCACCGGCCAGGTGCCGTAGCCGACCCACAGGACGAGCAGCGGGGCGACGGCGATGGCGGGAACGGCCTGGCTGGCGGCCACATAGGGCAGGACGGCGCGGGAGAACAGGCCCCAGTGGTGCAGCCCCCAGGCCAGGGGCAGGGCGATGGCGGCGGCGAGCAGGCAGCCCAGGATGGCCTCCTGAAGCGTCACCCAGGCGTAGTCCAGGAGCCGGGCCTGGGTGAGTGACAGCCAGAGCCGCCCGGCGACCGCCGCAGGCCCGGGCAGGAAGACGGCGGGGATGGCGCCTGAGGCCGAGGCGGCGTGCCAGGCGGCCAGGATGAGGGCGCCCAGGGCCAGGGCCGGCCAGGGCCGGCGGGACTGGGGGGCATCACGGCTGGGCCTGAGGCCTCCACGGCGAGGTCGTGACAGGCCCGGCGCATGATCACCGGCGCCGTCGGCGGGCTTACCGGCGCAGGCGTCCTCGGCCTGTCTGATGGGCGCGGCCCGGCTGCTGACGTCGCTGCGCACGCCAAGGGCGCTGGTACTGCTCACGGCGTCTCCTCCCGGTCTGATCCGGGGACGCGCGCCCCCGGCATGCACCGGGGTCCGCGGCGGGCCGACTGATCGGCACTCCGCGTGCTGGGCGACCGATGCGCCTCCTTGGCGCCGCGCGTCGCGCAGCGCACCAGGATGCGGGCAGACATGCGTCTGCGACCGGGCGCCACGTGCATCCTCCCTTCCGGACTCTCACCGTCGGTGCCGGAATTCCACCGGCTCAACCGTCCGCTGCGCCTGGGGGCGCCTGCGGCCGGGTCGCGGACTCTCACCGCCGGTTCGGACTTTCACCGACCCCGGAGCACGTTGCTTGCGGGCAAGGCTACCGCTGCGGGGCACTGAGTCCGGAGGTCTGGAAGCACACTGGTGATGTGGAGGTGCTCACAGGCGATGCGCTGCGGTCGAGGCTGCGCGGCGAGGAGCCTAATCTGCTGCGATGGCGCGCCTGACCTCCCTGCTGCCCGCGGCGGCGATGCTCGCGGTCACCGCCATGTGGGGGTCGACCTTCTTCATGCTCAAGGATGCCCTGGACCATGTGGCCACCGGGGACTTCCTCGCCATGCGCTTCACGATCGCCGCGATCGGAGGGCTCGCCCTGGCCGGGCGCAGGCTGGCCAGGCTCACCCGCCGCCAGGTGCTCTCCGGGCTCGGGGCGGGGGTCATCTACGGCCTGGCCCAGCTCGCCCAGACCGAGGGCATCCGCTTCACCGAGGCCTCCACGGCGGGCTTCGTCACGGCCGTCTACGTGGTGCTGACACCGCTGCTGGGGCTGCTTCTCCTGCGCACCAGGGTGGGGCCGACGACAGCGATGGCGGCGGTCCTGGCCATCATCGGCATCGGGGTGCTCAGCCTGCGCGGCTTCGATGTGAGCCCCGGGGTCCTGCTGTGCCTGCTCTCCGCGGTGGGCTATGCGCTGCACATCATGGTGCTCGGCCTGCGGTCCAGGGGCGCGGACGCCCTGGCCCTGGCGGCGGTGCAGATGGTGGCGATCGCCGCCCTGTGCTGGGTGGGGGCCCTGCCGGGAGGCGTCCACGTCCCCGCGACGTGGCAGGTGTGGGGGCCGCTCCTGTGGATGGCGATCGCCTCCGGCCTCCTGGCGATCCTCGGGCAGACCTGGGCCCAGGCGCGGATGAGCGCCGCGCGGGCCGCCGTGCTCATGAGCATGGAGCCGGTGTGGAGCGCGTTCTTCGCGATTCTCCTGGGCGGGGAGTCGCTGACCTGGCGCATGGTGATCGGCGGTGGTCTGGTCATCACAGCCATGCTGCTCAGCGAGCTGGGTCCCGCTGTGCGCGCCGACCGCCTGGTCCGGCGCGCCGCTGGCGCAGGGCCGCCGCGCGATTGACGGCCGTTCGGTTCACCACCAAGGCCACGACGCATACTTTATGCGTTAAAGTTCACGCATGACAGGATGAGTGAACGGATACGGGAGGGTGTGGGATGGCAGGCACATGGGTGACACTGAACTGGCAGTCGAGCGCCGTCAGCGGTCTGCGTCCACGGGACCGCCGCTCGGGCGACTACCAGGCCCTCATCCCTGAGTCGATCAACGGGCCTGTCGTCGTCGACGACGAGCTGTCTCTCTTCGTCGCCCATGCTGAGCGCCGCATCCGCTCCTTGCGCGCCTCGAACGACCTGGAGGCCATCGACCGATTCCTCCTGCGCTCCGAGGCGATCGCCTCCTCTCAGATCGAGGGTATAGCTCCTTCGGCCAAGAACGTTGCGCTTGCTGAGCTGGGACAGCGTGAAACGGTTCGAGGCATCTCGGAGCAGGCTCGCCTGGTCGCCAACAACATGACCCTCGTGCGCTCCGCGACGCAGGCACTGGTCGAGGCCTCCGAGGTGACCGCAGCCGACCTTCTTGCCCTCCACCGCAGTCTCCTGCCTGACCACCCCGAGCACCACGGCCTGCGCACGGTTCAGAACTGGCTCGGTGGCTCGAGCCACCACCCCTTGGATGCTGAGTACGTGCCGCCGCCTCCACAGGACGTGCCCTGGTTGATTGATGACCTGCTGGTCTGTCTCAACGGAGCCGCGACAAGCCCTCTGATCCAGGCGGCACTCGTGCATGCGCAGTTCGAGACGATCCATCCGTTCACCAATGGCAACGGTCGTGTGGGGCGGGCCCTCATCCATACCGTTCTGGCGCGACGGGGCCTGACGGCGGGTGCGGTCCTGCCGATCAGTCTGGTGCTGGCCACCCTCAGCGAGCAGTATGTCAAGGCTCTCACCGCCTTCCGCCTTCCTAACGCGGACCCCTGTCTCGGCACCCCTCCAGCAGCGACTGGTCGCGACCCGCGTTGGGACTGGTTGATGTTCTTCATCGAGGCCGCGTGCCTGGCATGCGATCAGGCGGAGCTCATCGCCGCCGAAGTCGCTGAGGTTCGAGGCGAGTGGGAGCGTCTCATCGCACGGTGGGAGTCCTCGCGCAGGCGCACTCTGCGCGGGGACTCCACCGCGCGTCGACTGCTGGCGATCCTGCCCGGCGCTCCGATTCTCACTCCAACGACGACAGCCGGCATGCTCGAGGTCAGCCACCCCGCTGCCTCGCGTGGACTCCAATCACTGGAAGAGGCCGGCGTGCTCACCACCCTGTCCATTGCTCCCAATAGACGTGCTTATGCGGCCCAGGCCGTTCTCGACACCATCACCTGGGCTGAGCGGCGCCTGGCCAGCACCCGCTTCGACACCAAGGCCTCAGCGCCCGTACGAGCAGTCCCCGCGGCTCCGTGATCAGAGCCGAGGTATCGCTCACACGTCTGACTCCGCAGACGCAAGGGGATGTCGGTGGGGCTAGGATCAGGTAACCTTGAATCAAGAAGCCAAAGTCTGATTCACAAGGAGAAATGTCATGGTCGCCGACACGACGCAGACAGTCCCGCAGGCACTGGCTCAAGCGCTCAGCGTAGCGGGCATGAGCCAGCGCCAGGCCGCGGCTGCCGCAGGACTCTCACAGGCCACGCTCTCGCGCATCGTCACCGGCAGTCGGACCGCGACCGTGCCGGAACTGCTCGCGCTCTCCCAAGCGCTGAGCGTCCCTCTCACCATGCTGAGCGGAGTCAGTCCGCTGGCCGAACGCTGCCAAGTCGCGGCTCGGCGTGAGGGCGACGCCGCGATGGACAGCATGCGCGGCACGCTCCTGCACTTCCATGAGCTTGATGCTTATCTCGATGGCCAGGCCGTGCCCCGGGGGCACTGATGAGCACTCAGGAGCAGGGGCGCCTGGCCGCGGAGCGCTTTCGCTGCGAACACGCACTGGGCACAGCCCCGATCGGCGATCTCATCGAGCTCATTGAGAAGACCACCGAATGCGATGTCGCCATCGTCGACGCCCCTGATGAGGAGCACGGGCTAACCATGACCGACTCTCAGCGCGGCGTCACCTTCATGGCCGTCGCCACCACGCAGCATCCCATGCGCCAGCGCAGCACCCTGGCTCACGAGCTCAGCCATCTTCTCCATCACGACCTCGCCATCGACCTCCCCGATCCGCAAAACGGGATGCGACCTGCTCCGGAGCGCCTGGCCGACGCTTTCGCACGTCACCTCCTCGTCCCGCTCCCCGCTGTCGAACAGGCTCGACCGCGCAACGGGGTCAGTTGGGAACTCGATGATCTCTCGGATCTCGTCCGCTCCTACCTCGCCTCTCCGGCCATGGTGGCGATCCAGCTCAGCATCGCCAGGCATATCTCCCAGGAGCGCAAGAGAGAGTGGATGGGCGTGCGCACACCCGAACTCGCGACGCGCTTCGGGTGGCGCACCTACTACGACTCTCTGTCGCAGCAGTCCCAGAAGGCACGACCTCCCAGGCGTCTCCTGGAACGCGCAATCGAGGGATACCGCCTCGGCGTTGTCAAGCCTCAAATTCTTGCCACCCTCCAGCGAAACCCGCTCAGCACGGTACTCAGCGAGCTCAAGAGTGCCGGAATAACTCCAGTGGCAGTCGAGCCCACGTGGCAGGAGGCTGGTGACGCCCCACTTCACGAGGTTGACCTTGACGAGCTCGATGCTCTTCTCGGGGACTCCCCGGAGTAGGTCAGTGTCTCCCATCATCTTCGACGCTGGACCTGGTCTCAACTTCTTTACTCCAGACCGGAAGTAGGCAGCATCGAACTACTGCGAACGACAACCGTGCTTGAGCGCGCTGTGCGTGCAGGTGTGCTTTCGAAGGCAGCCCTTAGAGCACTGTACAAACGGATGCGCGGACTGGACGACGGGCTCATTCCGATCGAGCAGACCGGCCTGCTCAGTCCTGGACTGTGGAAGCAGGCGACTCACCGTCAGCCGTAGCCCGGAGGGTTAAGCGGTTATCCCCACGACCACTAATAAGGTAACGGGGGCCGCGGATCGCTCACCGGCGCTCAGGCCTTGGTGGCGGCCACGGCCCGGTCGAACTCCTCGGAGACGGCCTGCTCGGGGGCGCCGAGCCGGGAGACGCCCCAGGCCACGGCCAGGTTCCCCAAGAAGCCGGGCAGGATCTCGTAGAGGTCGAAGATCCCCCCGGGACCGCCCTCCAGGTTTCCCCACAGCCCCACCAGGACCGCGCCGGTGATCATCCCGGCCAGAGCCCCGGCCGCCGTCAGCCGCCTCCAGTAGAGGCACAGCAGGATGGTGGGGCCGAAGGACGCGCCGAAGCCCGCCCAGGCGAAGGCCACCAGGGCCAAAATCGTGTCACTGGGGGTCCAGGCCATGATCGCCGCCACCAGGGCCACCAGGAAGACCGCAGTGCGCGAGGCGATAACCAGGTGAGAGCTCGAGAGCTCGCTCTTGCGGATCGTGCGGTAGAGGTCCTCGATCAGTGCTGAGCTGGTCACCAGCAGCTGGGAGGAGACGGTGGACATGATGGCCGCGAGGATCGCCGCCAGCATGAAGCCGGCGATGAGGGGGTGGAAGAGGAGCTGGCCCAGACTGATGAAGACCGCCTCAGGATTGGCCAGCCTCTCCGGGTCACGGGCGTAGACGGCCACGCCCACCACGGCGGTCCCGATCGCGCCCACAACCGCGAAGATCATCCAGCTGATGCCGATGATCCCGCCCTGAAGGGCCTCCCTCGGCGTACGGATCGCCATGAAGCGCACGATGATATGCGGCTGACCGAAGTACCCCAGCCCCCAGGCCACAGCCGAGATAACACCGATCACCGAGACCGAGGGCCCAACCAGGGCCCAGTAGTCGGAATCGACCCGGCTCACCGCCTCGACCACGGCCCCCGGGCCGCCCACATGAATGACCCCGACCACCGGAACGGCGATGAGCGCCCCGACCATCATCAGTCCCTGGACCAGGTCCGTCCAGGACACCGCCAGGAATCCCCCCACCAGGGTGTAGAGCACGGTGATGCCCGCGACCAGCGTCATGCCCAGCCGGTAGTCCATGCCGAAGGAGGACTCGAAGAAGGTCCCACCGGCCACCATCCCCGAGGACACGTAGAAGGTGAAGAAGACCAGGATGATCACCCCGGAGGCCCAGCGCAGGTAGTTGCTCGAGTCATGGAGCCTATTGCCCAGGAAGCTGGGAATGGTGATGGAGTTGCCGGCCACCTCGGTGTAGGTGCGCAGCCGGGGGGCCACGATGATCCAGTTGACCAGGGCCCCCACCGTCAGGCCGATCGCGATCCAGGCCTCCACCAGGCCCGCGCTGTACAGCGCCCCGGGCAGGCCCATGAGCAGCCAGCCGGACATATCCGATGCCCCTGCGGATAGGGCGGCGACGAAGGGGTTGAGATCCCGTCCGGCCAGCATGTAGTCGTCGAGATCGTTGGTGCGCACATAGGCCCACAGTCCGATCATGATCATCGCCACGAAGTAGACGATCATGGCAATGGCTTCAAAGGTTGTGTCCGTCATCGGAACTCCTGACTCTTGTGGGGCCGGGACGCCGAGCCTGCAGGCGCAGTGGCTCGCGAAGGCCGTTGCGCTCAGCCTAATGGGCTGCGCCGTGAGCAGCCGTCATCGGCTCTGTGTGTGGGACGCCGAGGTACCCCACCGGTGACCCTGCCGGTGCTGATGGAGCCCCGGAGGGCCTATGGCCGCTGCCGCGCGCCCCGATTCGGCGACCGATCACTTGATGCGCGGGTCGGAGTGTCAGTGGGTGGTGCACAAAACGATGGCAACGGCCCAGTCGCCGTCGTGGCTGATGGAGACGGGCCAGTGCGCCGCCGTGACGGCGCCCTTGCCCAGGCTGGTCGAGATGGCAGCGGCAACGGTTCCGGTCAGATGCAGCGATGGACGTCCCCAGCGGTCGCCGACCAGTTCGATATCGCGCCAGTCGACCGTCTCGGGTGGCAGATGCGGGGCCACGGCCCGTCCGCTACGGGTGTTGGCGGCAGCGGACCAGGCCTTGATGAAGGCCTCCTTGGCTGCCCAGCGGCCTGCGAGGTGCTCGGCCCGTGTGGAACCGGAGACCTCGGCGCGTCGCGCGGCGTCGCGCAGCTCGCGGGCGGTGAACGCCCGCTCGCCGAAGACGGTGCCTGGGATGGTGAGTTGATGGGCGAGGTCGGGGATGTGGACCAGATCGATCCCGACGCCGAGCACGCCGCTACCCGCAGGGAGTGCGGGCAGCGGCGGCAGTGGCGGTGCCGCGGCGGGCGGCGGTGATGAGGGGTGTGCGCCGACCATGCCCCGATGCTACTGGGGCCTCGGAGCCATCCGAGTGGGTTACGCCCTCGCGCCCCGGTGGAAGATCTTGCCGCTCATGACATCCTCCTCCAACTGCTCCAGGGTGCGCCCCTTGGTCTCGGGGACGAAGGTCAGGACGAACAGGAAGGCGATCGCGTTGAGCACGGCGAAGGTGAAGAAGGACCCGGACATGCCGATGGTGGCGATGAGCGTGGGGAAGAACAGGCCGAGCGCCGAGTTGGTCATCCACAGGATGAATACCGACACCCCCATGCCGAAGGCGCGCATCTTCAGGGGAAAGATCTCCGAGAGCGTCACCCACGTGGCCACATTGAGGCACAGCTGCATCGAGCCGACGAAGAACACGATGAGGAAGAGCAAGACGTAGGGCTTGGCCCCGCCCTCGGGCATCAGCTCGGCGGTGGTGCCGATGAGCACATGCGAGAAGGCCACCAGGCCGTAGCCCCACAGGAAGGTCTTGCGCCGGGAGAAGCGGTCCATCATCTGCAGGGCGATGATGGCCGTGATGACCGAGATGGCAGCGGGGGCAATGTTGGCGATGAGAGCGCCGCCCCGGCCGAACCCGGCCTCCTCCAGCACTCTCTCCCCGTAGTAGAGAATCGAGTTGATGCCGGTGGTCTGCTGGAAGAAGCCGATGCCGCAGCCGATGAGCACGATCTTCACCAGGTTGTTGTCGGCAATGACCTCGCGGATGGACAAGTCTTCCCGCGCCGCCTCCTCATGGCGGGCGGCGTTGATCTCATCGAGCTCGGGCTTGGCCCGTCCCTCCGGGCGGAGGTTGTCCAGGACTGCCAGAGCCTCGTCCTGGCGCTCCTTGTCCGCCAGCCAGCGGGGGGACTCGGGCAGGCGGGAGACGCCGAGCAGGAGCGCGATGGCGGGCAGCGCCGCGAGGGTGAACATGACGCGCCACACCCAGGGGTACTGCTCCCCCCAGAGGTTGCCGATGATGGCGTTCATGATGATCGCCAGGAGCTGGCCGGTCACGATCATCATCTCGTTGCGGCCGGCCAGGGAGCCGCGGATCTCGTAGGGGGCGAGCTCGGCCAGGTAGACCGGCACGACCACGGAGGCCGATCCGACCGCCAGGCCCAGGATGATGCGTCCGGTAACGATCATCGCCAGGTTGAGGGAGGCCACCACCATGACCACGCCGAGGATGAACATCGAGGCCATCACCGTGATGGTCTTCTTACGCCCGATCGCATCGGAGACGCCTCCGCCGACCAGCGCTCCAACGGCGCTGGCGAAGAGCAGCGAGCTGACCGCCACGCCCAACCCGAAGTCGTCGAGATTGAGCTGGTCGGGCTGGGCCATGAATCCGCCCGCCCCGTTGATCACGCTGGTGTCGTAGCCGAAGAGCAGACCGCCGAGCGTGGCGATGAGGGTGACGAAGCCGAGTCGCCTGCGGTAGCGGCCGGGCGTCAACGGCGGGAGGCCAGAGTTATGCGCCGTGGCTGTAGGGTCGTGTGTCACGTCGACTCCTTTGTCAGGACTTGAAGGTGACACCGACCCTAACGCTGATTCCTCAATATGTTCTGACAAATATATCAATATGACATAGATCACTCCTCTCGGAGTAGGTGCGGCGCTCCGGTGCCAGTAGCCCCCAGCCAGCCCACTCGGCGCTGATGCGCTGAGTGGCGGCCCCCTCAAGGACCGCCACTCAGCGCATCAGGCGACGTTCACTCCCCGGCGTGGTAGACGCCGTCGGCGCCCAGTCGGGCATCGGGGTCGAGGAGCATGGCGGCCTCGACCTCGTGCGGGTCGCGCTGCTTGGTCTCCTCGCCCAGCCGGCGCCCCTGGACCTGCTCGAACAGCGGGGCCCGGCCGATCATCCCGGCCCGACGGCGGCGCGTGCCGGCCGCCAGACGGGCGTTGGCCGAGGCCAGCCAGGCATCCACCGCCTCCTGGCCGCCAGCCTTGCGCAGGGCCGCCTCGAAGGCACCGGGGTGGACGATCGCGATGAGCCCGGAGACATGCCCGAAGCCCAGCGAGGTCAGCAGGCCCGCGCGCACCGGGCCGGCACCGGGCACCTGGCCCGAGACGCCGCCCCGGCCGGCCAGGCGGATGGGCGTGCGCGGCCAGACCCAGAAGGCGTCCTTGGCCAGCGGGGCGTCGACCACGTCCAGGGAGGCGTTGCCGGGCGCCACGCCGGTGGCCAGGATCTCGGCCAGGCCGGAGACCTGGAAGACCGCGGCACCGCCCTTGGCGTGACCGGTGATGGTCTTCTGGGACACGGCCACCAGCGGGTTGCCCTCGGAGCGGCCCAGGGCCCGGGCCAGGCGCGTGTGCAGCTCGGACTCGTTGGGGTCGTTGGCATTGGTGGAGGTGTCGTGCTTGGAGACCACGGCGATGTCATCGGCCTGGACGCCCAGGGCGCGCAGGGCCCGGGCCAGGCGCGAGTCCGTCCCGCCGCGCCCGGCTCCCAGTGCCCCCAGCCCCGGTGCGGGGATGGAGGTGTGGGCGCCGTCGGCGTAGGAGGACACAAAGCCCACCACGCCTGCCACCGGCAGCCCCAGGCGGGCCGCGACACTGCCGCGGGCCAGGATCACCGTGCCGCCTCCCTCGGCCTCGACGAAGCCACCGCGGCGGCGGTCATTGGCCCGGGAGAAGTGGCGGTCGGAGATGCCCTTGGCGCGCATGGCGGCGGCCTCGGCGGTGGCGTTCATGTTGCCGAAGCCCACCACCGACTCGATCGAGATGTCGTCGATGGCGCCGGCCACCACCACATCGGCCTTGCCCAGGGCGATCTTGTCCCAGCCCTCCTCGATGGACACCGCGGCCGTGGCGCAGGCCGAGACCGGCTGGACCATGGAGCCGTAGCCGCCCACGTAGGACTGCATGACATGCGCGGCCACCACATTAGGCAGGGCCTCCTGGAGGATGTCGCTGGGGCGCTCCTCATCGAGAAGGCGTCCCACGAACATCTTGCGCATCGACTCCATGCCGCCGAATCCGGTTCCCTGCGTGGAGGCCACGTCGGAGGGATGGACGGCCGCCAGGAGCTCGGCGGGGGTGAAGCCGGCTGACAGGAAGGCGTCCACGGCGGTGACCAGGTTCCAGGCGGCGATGGGGTCCATGCCCTGGGCCATGGAGGCCGGGATGCCCCAGCGCTCCGGGTCGAAGTCGCGCGGGAACTGCCCGCCCACCGTGCGGCTCAGGGCCGCGCGACGGGGCACGCGGGCCAGGGAGCCGGCCAGGCGGGTCACGGTCCACTCCCCCGTGGTCGGGTCGGGCGCCACCAGTGTGCGCTCGGGGTCGGAGGCCTCGATGGTCCGGGCGGTGGCCTCGTCGGGCACGGTGAGCGTGATGTCGCGGTCCAGGTAGACGGCGACCTCCTCGTCGGCGATGGGGGCGATGACCCCGTCGTCGACGAACTCGCGGATGCCGCAGCGGGCCACGACCTCGTCGCGGTAGCGCTCCAGGATCTCGGACTCATCGACGAACTCGCCCTCGGCGTCGTACCAGCCGGCCTTGGGGCTGTTCTGCCAGGTGAGCAGGCCCATGCCCCAGGCGAGCTCGAGCACTCCGGCTGCGGTGAGCTCGACGCTCTCCCCGCCGCTCATGCCCAGCTCGGCCTCGCGGCGCGTGCGCGCCGAGCCCCAGGTGGAGACCTCTCCGGTGGAGACCAGGACGACCAGGTCATCCAGATCGGCGTCCACCTCGCCCCAGTTGGGGGCGGTGGGCTGGGTGGGAACAACCGGCGTGGGCAGGGCCTTGACCGTGGCGGGGGCCGGGGCATCCTCGACGGCGGGGGCTGCCTGTGCGGCCGCGGACTCGCGCAGTGCCACCAGGTCGACGTCGTCGCCCAGTCCACCGGTCAGGTCGGCGTTCACCGGGGCCTGCATGGCCTGGGAGCGGACCTCGGGGGTGCACAGGGCGATGAGCTCGGAGGCGATCTCCTCAGTGGCCCAGGTGCGCACGCCGGCG
Organism: Actinomyces slackii; assembly: GCF_900637295.1. Classification (NCBI taxonomy): domain Bacteria; kingdom Bacillati; phylum Actinomycetota; class Actinomycetes; order Actinomycetales; family Actinomycetaceae; genus Actinomyces; species Actinomyces slackii. Next base: position 2,335,594 of record NZ_LR134363.1, read on the forward strand.
GCCTCGACCGCGGCCACGAGCGGGTCATTGCCGCCCATGAGGCCGGTCCCCCGAACCCAGCCGATGCGCGGGTGGGCCAGGGTGACGCGCCCGGCCCAGGCGCGCTCGGAGGACCAGCGGTTGACCACGGCGTCCAGGGCCGACTTGACCTCGCCGTAGGCGCCGTCCCCGCCGAAGGTGCCGCGGTTGGGCGAGCCGGGCAGCACCACGTGCAGGCGGTGGTCGACATGCGTGTCGGTGCCGATGGCGCTCAGTGCGGCGATGGAGCGCTCAACGCTCCACAGCAGCAGGCGGGTCTGGGACTCGGCGGCGGGCCCGGCGTCGGCCAGGGTGCCCGAGACGCGCGGTGCGGCGAAGGGGAACAGGAGGGTGGGAACCAGCGCCTCCTTGACCACGGTGGTCTTGCCCCCGGCGGTGACGATCTGATCATTGCCGATCCACTCGGCCAGGGCGTCGACATCCCGGTAGGAGGAGAGGTTGGCGGGCACCATCCACAGGCGCGCCCCGGCCACCGCATGCTCGCGGTAGAGCTCGGTGGCGAAGGCCAGGCGCTCGTGGCTCAGGCGCGAGCTGGTGGCCACCACGGTGGCGCCGCCGGCCAGGAGCTCGCCGACCACGGCCGCGGCGATCGAGCCGGGGGCGACCCCGGTGACCACGGCGACGTCGTCGGACCAGCGCACAGTGGCGCTGCCCGCGGCCGGCCGGGTGGTGGCGGCCTGCGCGATGGCGGACAGGACTGCGGCCCGCTGGGAGGCGTCGGCCAGCTCGGCGTCGGCCAGCTGGCGCTGCCACCAGGCGGCCTGATCGGCCACGGCCTGACCCAGACCCGTGAAGCGCTCGGGGACGAGCAGCTCCTGGCCCCGCTCCAGCTCGGTCTCCCCGGAGCCGAAGCGGGCGATGTCCTCGCGGGCGGTCGCCCAGCGGTCGTCGATGAGGACGGCGCGCTCGGGGGTGAAGGCCGGGGTCACCGAGGCGACCCAGCCGTTGCCCAGCTCGGCGTCCAGGGCCGCAAGGGCGGCGCGGGTGCGGGCATCCTCATCGCCGGCGTCCGCTGGGACGCTGGCCTTGTCAGCCAGTCCCAGGGCCTCCAGGAGGGTGCGGGCGGTCGTGGCCAGCACGCCCTCCTCGCCGGTGACACTGGCGGCGAAGGCATCCAGGGCGGCGGAGTCGACCACCGCTCCGCCCGCCCCGCCGGCGCTGGGCTTGGACACGGCCACGCCGCGCTCGGCGGCCACGGCCTGGACGGCGGAGTCGATGAGGGCATCGACGGCCCCGGCCGAGGTCAGCGGCGCCGAGGAGCCCAGGGAGGCCAGGTCCTCGCCGCGCATGGAGGCGCCCTCACGAGTGCCCAGGAACAGGGCGGCGGTGACGTGGGAGACCCAGCCCGGGCCCAGGGCCCAGGTGCCGGTGACGCGCTCGGCGATGCGCGAGGCGCGCACGCCCGAGGGGCCCAGGATGCGGCCCAGGCCCGCCCGGATCGCCTCGGTCAGGACCGGCCCGAAGGCCTTGTAGCCCGGCGCGCCCTTGGCCACGGTGGCCGACAGCGCGGTCATGTCCGCGTCGGCCGCGCCGTCGATGGAGGCCAGCTCCAACTCGGTGCCCAGGTCCATGAGGAGCTGGTTGCGCCGCGAGGACACGCCGTTGGTCAGGGTCTCGGTGGTGTCGGTGGCCCCGATCTGCTCGGGGCGGATGCGCGAGGCGTGGGCCAGGAGCACCGTCAGGGCGTCGGTGGCCCCGAAGGCGATGTCCTCGGCGGGCCCGGCCGACGGGGCGGCGGGCGCAGCGGCGGGAGCCGCCTCCGCTGCCGGGGCGGGGGCGCTCTCAGCCGCCGTGGCGGCTGGCACTGCCGGCTCCGCGGGCGCGGCGGAGGACTCAGCGGCAGGCGCCTCGAAGTCCGGCTCGCTCAGCTCGACGGCGGGGTCGGTGTCCGTGGCCAGGACGCGGGCCTCGTCGCGGCGGGCGTTGTGCACGGTGACGTGGCGCCCCAGGTGGCGCGGCAGGGCCAGGGTGTTCTTGGCCAGGTTGGCCAGGGTCGGGGAGTTGGCCAGCCCCACCTCCACGACGTGCTCGATGCCCATGCCGCCCTCCTGGGGGGAGGACAGGAGGATGTCCTGGGTCTCGATCCAGCGCACCGGGGAGGCGAACTGCCAGGCCAGGAGCTCGACGAGCAGCTGGCGGGCCAGCTCACTGGGCCTGCTGGCCCAGGAGTCCCAGTCGGCCAGGATCTCCTCGATGGGCTCGGAGGGGACGACCTCCAGGATGGCGCGGGCGAAGTCCTGGCTCAGGGCGAAGGGACGGGCCACCAGGTTGGGCACGTAGCTGGCGATGAGGCGCTGGTAGTCCAGGTCGGCCGGGATGAGCTCGAGCAGGCGCCCGCGGAACTCGGGCACGCCGGGGCGCAGGACCTCGGAGTGGAAGGGCACGTCGATGCCGGGCACGAACATGAAGGGGTTCTTGGCCCCACGGGCCTTGGCCTTGGCGCGCGCGTCGGCGGCCAAGGCGTCCAGGCCCTTGATGGTGCCGGCCACGGCGTACTGCACGCCGGCCAGGTTGTGGTTGACGATCTGGAGGAACTCCCCCGACTCCCTGGCGATCGAGGCCACGTAGTCCTCGACCTCCTCGGCCCCGATGCCGGCCTGGTTGGGGCGCAGCGCCCCCATGCGGTAGTTCGAGGCGCCCTCCTCATCGCGGGGAACCAGGGAGTGCATGGTCGAGCCGCGCTGGAAGACGATGGAGATGGTGGTCTCCACCGGCATGACGCGCCCGTAGGCGCTCAGGGCGGTGTACTCCCCCAGCGAGTGGCCGGCGAAGGCGGCGCCCTCCACCAGCGCCCCGGCCTCGGCCAGGCGGGCGGTGGTGGCCAGGGCCACGGTGGCCAGGGCGACCTGCGTGAACTGGGTGAGGTTGAGCAGGCCCTCGGGGTGGCGGTAGGTCACGCCCCGGGCGGTCATCTCGGTGGGGTTGTCGCGCACGAGGTTGATGACGGAGAAGCCGAGCTCGGCGCGGGTGTGGGCGTCGGCCCGCTCCCAGACCTCGCGGGCGGCCTTGGAGGTGGCCATCTCGTCCAGGCCCATGCCGGGGGCCTGAATGCCCTGGCCGGGGTAGACGTAGGCGGTGGGCTCGGGGATGGTCACGGCGGTGCCGCGCGAGACGACCTCTCCGCCGATGCGGCACACGGCCTCCAGGACGTAGCCTCCGCCGACCACCAGTCCGGTGCGCTCGACGGTGACCTCGACCTCGTCGCCGAGCTCGACCGGGCCGGTCATGACGTAGGTCCAGCCGGCCAGCACATGGCGCGAGCCGTCGGCGGCGGTGGAGGCGGCCACCTGCTGGGCGGTGGCCGACAGCCACATGCCGTGCACCAGCGGGGCCTCCATCCCGGCCACGCGGGCGGCGTGGTAGGAGGTGTGGATGGGGTTGAAGTCGCCGGTGACCCGGGCGAAGGCCGTCATATCCGCCGGGGCGGTGACGGTGGTGCGCCGCAGGATGCGGCGGGCGGCCGGGGCGGTGGGGCGCCCGGTCCCGCCGGCCAGCTCGGGGGCCGAGGGCACGGCGCTGCCCGAGGCGCGCCCGCGGATGGCGAAGCGCTCGCGCATGAGGGCCACCAGGGTGCCGTCCGAGGCGTCGGTCAGCTCCAGGCGCACGTCGACGACGCGGCCCGCGCTGGACTCCTCCAGGGCGGCCACCCAGCCGGTGACGGTGATGGTGGGGTTGGCCTGGGCGGCGGCCTGCAGCTGGTGCAGGGTCAGGCGCAGGTCGACGGTGTGGTCCAGGTGGACCGCGCCGAGCAGGCCCTCGATGAGGGGCATGCCCTCCTCGACCACAGATCCCAGGGCCGCGTAGACCACGGGCCAGCAGGGACCCAGCAGGGCGTCGGGCACCAGGGGCGCGGCTGACAGGTCCGACTCCAGGGCGTCGGCGGTCACCGAGGCGTGGTCGTGGCCCAGGGTGGAGGCCAGCGTGAAGGAGCCGTGGATGGTTCCGAAGGGCTGAGTGGCGGGGCGGCCCAGGGCGTCGGTGGCGCCGGGCTCGGCCTGGCGCACCTCGGGCAGGTGGGAGACATGGTCACCGGTGATGGACACCGCGCCCACACCGGCGGTGGCCCGCAGCAGGTCGTTCATGGTGTCGCTGATCCGCTCGGGATCCACCAGGGGGGCGGCGCCGTCCCAGGCGCGGGCCAGGCGCAGGGGGACGACGAGTCGGCGCACCGCGTGGATGTCCTGGCCGCCGGGGGTCGAGTCCCAGTGGGTGTCCAGGACGATGTCCAGGTCGTAGGCGTCCTCGGCCACGTCGGGGCGGGCGACGACGCTGTAGGCCTCCTCCCCCAGGACGGTGGCGGGGTTGACGGTCAGGTGGCCGTTCCACAGCACGTGGGGGGCCACGCGCACCAGCTCGGTGGCGTCGGCCACCGGGGAGACCAGGGAGCCATCGGCCACGGCCGGGGCGGCGCCCAGGCGGCCGGCGGCCCGGTGCTCGGGGGTGCCGCCCTCCTGGAGGGCCTCGACGGCGGCGGTCTCGAAGCGTCCCAGCAGCTCGCCCACGGGCTCGTTGATGGTAGTGATGCCGGCCACGGCAACGGGGCCGGGGATGATGCGCACCTGGTCGGCGCTGTAGCGCGGGTCCTGGGACTGCCACAGGGAGTCGGTGCCCCACCAGCGCAGGATGTCGGCGTCGACGACGGGGACGAAGGGCACGGGCTTGGGGTGCTTGCGGCACAGGTCGACGAACCAGGCGGCGTCCACGGGCTCGACGCGCGTGATGGCCGCCGTGGGGTGGCGCTCGGCCAGCGCCGCCAGGGCGGCGTCGGCGTCGATGACGGCGTCGTAGTCGGCGAACAGGGTGGGGATCTCGCCGTGGTCGGCGCTGTCCAGACGGGCCTCGATGCGGTGGAGCAGGTCGAGGAAGCGGTAGTACCAGCCCTCGTCGGCCCAGTCGGCCTCGGTGGCGGCGCGCCCGTCGTGGGGGGCCACGCACAGCTCGGCGTAGCGGGTGGCCCACTCCAGGTAGGTCATCTCCTCCACGTCGCCGAAGTAGGGCTTGGCGGTCTTGGCCAGCGCGGCGATCATCTCCTCGCGGCGCTCGGTCATGGCCGCCTCATCGCCGGCGAGCTCCTGGATGAGTCGCGAGGCGCGGGCCGAGGAGTTGTCGATCTCGTAGAGGTCGGCGCGCAGGTGGGACAGGCCCGAGGTCATGCCGCCGATGGACTCCCCGGAGGGGACCCAGCCGCCCTCGACCCCGGAGTCCTCGGGGATGCCGGGGGTGTCGACCAGGAGCTGCTTGACGTCGTCGTTGGTCTTGGCCTCCAGGCAGGTCATGGCGGCGGTGCCCACCATGACGCCGTCCACGGGGGCGGCGGCGGTGCCGTAGGCCAGGGCCCAGCGGCCGGTGAGGTAGTCGGTGGCCTTGGCCGGGGTGCCGATGCCCCCGCCGACGCACAGGACGACGTTGTCGACGGCGCGGATGGCGTCGTAGGTGGCCAGGAGCATGGTGTCCAGGTCCTCCCACGAGTGGTGGCCTCCGGCGTGCCCGTCCTCGATCTGGATGATGACCGGTGAGGCCGGAACGGCGCGGGCGATGGCCAGGACCTGGCGGATCTGGTCGACGGTCCCGGGCTTGAAGGCGATGTAGGGGAAGCCCTCGGCGTGGAGGCGCTCGAGCAGGGCGGTGGCCTCCTCCAGCTCGGGGATTCCCGCGGAGATGACGATGCCGTCCACCGGGGCACCGCCGGCGCGGGCCTTGGACAGCAGGCGCTGGGTGCCCAGGTGCAGGTTCCACAGGTAGCGGTCCATGAACATCGCGTTGAAGGCCGCGGTGCGCCCCGGCTCCAGGGCCTCCTCCAGGCCGCGCAGGTTCTCGGTGAGCACGGCGGGGGTGGTCTGGCCGCCACCGGCGAGCTCCGCCCAGTAGCCGGCGTTGGCGGCCGCCGCCACGATGGCCGGGTCCACGGTGGTGGGGGTCATACCGGCCAGCAGGACGGCGCTGCGCCCGGTCAGGCGGGTGAAGGCGGTGTCCAGGGTCAGGCGCCCGTCGGGGAGACGGGTCAGGCGCGGGGCGAAGCGCGAGCGGTCCACGGCCGCCGCCGGGGCGGCGCCGGCCCGGTCGAGATTGTCGATGTCCCTGGCGGTGCCGGCGGGCACCACGGTGGTTCCGGTCCCGGCGACGACGGCCTCGGTCAGGCGCACCAGGACCGTTCCGGGCCCCAGGTCCAGCACGGTCCTGACGGGCTCCTCGCCCGACAGGGCGCTGTTGACCAGGGCCGGCCAGTCCACCGGGTCGATGAGCACGGCCTGGGCCAGCTCGCGGGCCAGGGTCTCATCGAGCCCGCAGGCCTTGGCCCAGGCAGCCACGTCCTCGACGGCGGGGGCCAGCAGCGGGGTGTGGAAGGGGACCGAGGTGGCGAGGAACTCGGTGACGGGCGCGAGCACGGCGCCGCCGCGACGGCGCTCCTTGCGGGCCTTGGCGCTGCGGGCCGCGGCCGCCTCCAGCGCGGTGATCACCTTCTCCAGGTCGGCGGGGCGCCCGGAGAGGATATGGGCCTGGCGGCCGTTGGCCACGCCCACCGAGATGCGCTCGGCGCCGGGGACCCGGGCGAGCACGGAGTCCAGGACCGAGCGGGTCACGCCGCGCACGGAGAGCATGGGAGTCAACTGGCCCACAGTGGCCAGGTCCAGGCGGCGGGTGGTGCGGGTGGCGGCGGCGCCGATGAGGCGGGCGATGGCGTGGACCTGAACCACGTCCCCCTCCCCCGCGCCCAGGGCCTCCAGGAGGGCCACGCCCAGGACGCCCTGGGAGTGACCGATGGCGCGAACCGGCGCCTTGGCGGACACATCGACCCCGGCCCCGCCCAGGCTGGCCAGGGCGGCGTGCTGGGCCATGAGGATGCCGGGCACTGAGACGTCGGCGCCGTCGGCGGCAGTGCGGTGGGCCGGGGAGACCGGGGTGGCCTCCTCGTCAAGCAGGCGCGATCCGCGCGGGGTCACCGTCAGCAGCTCAGTGGCCACGGGCGCCAGGCGGTCGGCAACGGCCTGGTCGATCCGGGCCAGCTCAGCGGCCAGGCCGCGGTCCAGGGAGACCAGCTCGTCGAGGGTCGAGCGCCACGGGGTGGCCTGACCGCCGAAAGTCATGATGTAGGCCTCGCCGCCTGCCAGTCGCTGGGCGATCGTGTCAGGGGCGGGGGTGTCGGTGACGTGCACGGTGGTGGAGTCCTTCGTGGTGGGGGCCATGGCAGGCGCTGCGGGGTTGTGGTTGTCGGTCTGGGATGCCTGGGATTCAGGCGCTGTCTGGCTCATCGGTGGCTACCTCACAGGGGCACGTTGTCGTGCTTCTTGGGGGATGTGGGTCTGGCGTCGTTCTTGCCGCGCAGGGCAGCCAGGGAGTCGACGATGACGGTGCGGGTGTCCTCCGGGGCGATGACGGCGTCGATCTCGCCGATGGCCACCGCCTTGTCCGGGTTGATCACTGACTCGGTGTACTCGGCGATCAGCCGCTCCTGCTCGGCGGCCGCCGCCTCATCGCCCTGCTCGGAGCGCACCGTGGCCAGGTCGCGGCGGTGGATGATGCCCACCGCGCCGGCGGCGCCCAGGACGGCGATCTCCGCCCCGGGCCAGCAGAAGTTGAGATCGGCGCCGATGGCCTTGGAGCCCATGACGATGTAGGCGCCGCCGTAGGCCTTGCGCAGCACCACCGTGACCAGGGGGACGGTGGCGGTGGCGTAGGCGTTGATGACCTTGGCCCCGCGGCGGATGATGCCGGCGTGCTCCTGCTCGGCGCCGGGCCGGTAGCCCGGCACGTCGACGAAGGTCACCACCGGCAGGCCGAAGGCGTCGCAGAAGCGCACGAAGCGCGCCAGCTTCTCCGAGGCGTCCACATCCAGGGTCCCGGCATCCACCAGGGGCTGATTGGCCACGATCCCCACGGGCTGGCCCTCGAAGCAGGCGAAGCCCACCACCACATTGGTGGCGAACTCCTCCTGGACCTGAACCAGCTCGCCGTGGTCGACCACCGCGGAGACCACGTCGACGACGTCATAGGCCTGACGCGTCGAGGAGGGGACCAGGGAGCCCACGGTGCGCGCGGTCTGGGCGTCGGCCTCGGCATCGGAGTCGTCATAGGCGTAGTGCGGGGCCTCGGCCTCCACCGAGGAGGGCAGGTAGGCCAGCAGGGTGCGCACCTGGCCCAGGGCATCGCCCTCATCCTCGGCCACGTAGTGCACGACCCCGGAGACCGAGCCGTGGATGCGCGCGCCGCCCAGGTCCTCGGCGCTGATGTTCTCCCCGGTCACCGAGCGCACGACGTCGGGCCCCGTGACGAACATGTGGGAGGCCTCGCGGGTGGCGATGACGAAGTCCGTCAGGGCCGGGTTGTAGACGGCGCCGCCTGCGCAGGGGCCGAGGATGACGCTGATCTGGGGAACCAGGCCCGAGGCCGCGCAGGTGCGGTTGAAGATGCGCCCGTACTGGCGCAGCGCCCCCACGCCCTCCTGGATCTTGGCGCCGCCGGAGTCGATGAGGCCGATGACCGGGATGCGCAGGCGCAGGGCGTCGTCGAGCAGGCGGACGATCTTGTCCCCCTCCACGCTGCCCAGGGCCCCGCCGGAGACGGAGAAGTCCTGGGAGTACACGGCGACCTGGCGTCCGTCGATCTGCCCGAATCCGGTGACCACTCCCGAGGGGCGGGCCCGGTCGCCTGCGCCCGAGCCGGTGTAGCGGCCGATCTCCAGGAAGGTGGACTCATCGAGCAGGTCGTCGATGCGCTCGCGGGCGGTTCGCTTGCCCTTGGCGTGCTGGCGCTCGGCGGCGCGCTCCTCGGCCTCGCGGTCCACCCGGGACATGCGCTGGCGGAAGGCGGTGGTGGCGGCGGAGTCCGCCATGGAGTCGCCGGCGGCAGCGGAGGCGATGCCCTGGGAGGGCGTGGGAATGGCGCTGGTGGTCACGGCTCAGGCCTCCTGGGGGGTGGGCTCGGGGGTGGACAGGCGGACCAGGACGTCCCCTGCCGAGACGGTGCGACCTGCCGAGACGGGGATCTCGCCGACCTGGCCGTCATGGGGGGCGTGGACGTAGTTCTCCATCTTCATCGATTCCAGGACCACCAGCAGGTCGCCCTCGCAGACCTGCTGGCCGGGCTCGACGCAGATCCGGGTGACGATGGCCTGCATGGGCGCGGCGATCACGCCGGGCTCGGTCATGCCGCTATCGGCCCCGGTGCGGGTCCGCCCGGAGCTCGCCCGGCCCCGCAGGGGCTGCATGCGGCGCGAGCGCGAGGTGAAGCCGCGCCCGGGGTTGGAGGGCGCCAGGATGCCGTCGGGCAGGGTCAGCTGCATGCGTCGGCCGTTGAGCTCGATGACATAGCTGGAGCGGGTGCGCGGGGACTGCTCGGCTGGGGCCTGCTCACCCTGGTCATCGGCGGCGGGCGCCTCCTGGGCCAGGTCGGGCAGGACCTCCTCCTCGATCCAGCGCGTGGACACGCCCAGGCCGCTCTGCTCATCGGCCTGGGTGAATGCGGGCCGGGTCAGGACCTCGGAGTGCAGGCCGGTGCACACGGTCACGCCCTCGACGATGGTCTCCGCCAGGGCGCGGCGGGCGCGGGCCAGGGCCTGGTCTCGGTCGGCCCCGGTGATGACGATCTTGGCGAGCATGGGGTCGAACATGGGGGTGACGACGTCGCCCTCGGTGACGCCGGACTCGATGCGGACACCGGGACCGGCGGGCCAGCGCAGGCGGGTGATGGTGCCGGTGGCCGGAGCCAGTCCGCGACCGGGGTCCTCGCAGGTGATGCGCAGCTCGATGGAGTGGCCGCGCACCGGGTCGATCTGGCCGATGCGCCCGCCCTCGGCCAGGCGGAGCTGGAGGGCGACCAGGTCGAGGCCGGTGACCTCCTCGGAGACGCAGTGCTCGACCTGCAGGCGGGGGTTGACCTCGAGGAACCACAGGTCTCCGGCCGGGGTCAGGAGGAACTCGCAGGTGGCCACGCCCACGTAGCCCACGGCCTCCATCAGGCGGCGGGAGGCCTCGACGAGGCGCTCGTGCAGGCCCTCGGGCAGGAAGGGGGCGGGAGCCTCCTCCAGGAGCTTCTGGTTGCGGCGCTGCAGGGTGCAGTCGCGCGAGCTGATGACGGCGAAGCCGCCGTGGGCGTCGCGGGCGCACTGGGTCTCGATGTGCCGCGCTCGGGTCACGAACCGCTCCAGGATGAGAGTTCCGCTGCCGGCCGCGGCAGAGGCCAGCGCCGGGGTGGAGGCGGCCTCCTCGTCACTGGCCAGAACGGTGATGCCACGACCACCGCCGCCATCGGTGCGCTTGAGGGCCACGGGGTAGCCGTACCGGGCGGCGAAGGCGGTGATGGTCTCCACCTCGGTGATCGGCTCGGTGATGCCGGGGACCGGGTCGACCCCGGCGCTCTCGGCCGTGCGCCGGGCGCTCATCTTGTCCCCCAGGGCCTCCATGGCCGAGGGCGAGGGGCCCACCCAGGTGATGCCGGCCTCGATGACGGCCTGGGCGAACTCGGCGCTCTCGGACAGGAAGCCGTAGCCGGGATGGATGGCCTGGGCGCCGGTGGAGCGGGCCAGGGCGAGGATGGCCTGGGCGTCGGTGTACGACGAGCCCTCGGGAAGGGCGTGAGCCTCATCGGCGAGCTCGGCGGCCGGGCTCATGAGGTCCTCGGGAGTGTAGGGAAGGATGGAGGTCGCCCCGAGGTCGCGGACGGTGCGCAGGACGCGCAGTGCGATCTCACCGCGGTTGGCGATGAGGATGCGGGAGAAGGTCACCGAGTGTCTCCTTAGCCTGTGGTGCCTGTGGCGGCGCTCCCGGCGACGACGGTGGATTCCTCTCAATCCGGGCCGTGCATCCGATGAGTGCGCCGCATGTCCTTGCGGGTCGTGGCCGCCCTGTCTGCCCCAGCATGGGCCGGAACGTCGGGAGCCGCCAGTGGTGAGGTTACGGGCTCGGCACGAGGGAGCAATTTGTGGAAACCTCACAAAGACAGCCGATTGCCTTGGCCTAACGGCCGAGAGGCTGGGAAAGCCGCGTCATAACGGGCGCACGGGAAAGGTGGGGGTACCATTCGCGCCGGCTTTGAGGTTTCCCACAATCCAGCGGAGCGGATCGCCCCACCTTCCCCTTTGCACCCTCACGCCACATGAATCCCACCAGCACCACCTCCCTGTGTCCTTGACCACAATCGACGAGATGCGGCTGGTATCGCGCCCTGACTCAGCCCTTGGTGGCTCCTCCGGCCAGGCCCGCCACGATGTAGCGCTGCAGCGCGATGAAGACCACGAGCACCGGCGCGGCGATGACGGTGGCCACGGCCATGAGATCGTTCCAGTTGGTGCCGTACTGGCCGATGAGGCGGTTGAGGGCCACCGTCAAGGGCTGGATGGACTGATCGGTGGACAGCGTCAGGGCATAGGTGAACTCGCCCCAGGCCATGAGGAAGGCGAAGGAGGAGATCATGATGATCCCAGGACGGATGGTGGGGATGACGATCCGCACGATCGTGCCGATGGATCCCAGCCCGTCCAGGCGAGCGGCCTCCTCGACCTCCACCGGGAACTGCTTGAAGTAGGGCCGCAGCAGGATGACCGCGAAGGGCAGGGTGGCCGAGACATCGGCCAGGATGATCGACAGATGGGTGTTGACCAGCCCTGCCTGACGGAACATGACGAACATCGGGATGGAGATGGCGATGGCCGGCAGGAGCTGGACCACCGTGAGCATCACCATCATCGCCGTCGTCACCCCGGTGCGGAATCGGGCCACGGCGTAGGAGGCGGGCACCGCGATGAGCAGCGTGAGCGCGAGCGTGCCCGTGGCGATGATGAGGGAGTTGACCAGTGCCGGGGCCACTCCGTAGGTCGCCGACAGCGCCGCCCGGTAGGCGTCCAGGGTCGGGGCATGGGGCCACAGATGGGGAGGCTGGGCGAAGGTCTCCGCCCTGCCCTTGAGGGATGTCACCACCATCCAGTAGACCGGGAAGAGGTAGACGATGGCGATGGCCCAGGCCAGGGCGGAGGCGGCCAGGGATGCCCGTCTCCTGCGGCGCTCAGCCGCCGACAGGGCGCCGTGGCGCGAGGCGCCGGTATCGCGGGCGTCGCGGGCGTCGCGGGTCACAGTCGTGCTCATCGATCCTCCTGCCTGAGACTGCGGACGTAGAACCATGACAGTGCCAGCGGCAGCACCATGGTCAGGGTGGAGGCCGCCGCACCGTTTCCGAACTCGAAGACCTTGAAGGTCTCCAGATAGGTGTAGATCGGCAGGGTCGTGGTGGCGTTGACGGGTCCCCCGCTGGTCATGGTGTAGATGAGGTCGAAGACCTTGTAGGTGTTGATGACCCCCAGCAGGAGCACCGAGACGATGACCGGGATCATCAGGGGCATGGTGATGGAGGTGAAGCAGCGCCAGCGGCCGGCTCCGTCGACCTGGGCAGCCTCGTAGAGGCTGTCGTCGATGGTGTGAAGGCCCGACAGGAGCAGGAGCATGTTGAAGGGGATGCCCACCCACAGGTTGGCCACCACCACGGCCACCATCGCCGTGGTGGGCCCGGTCAGCCACAGCACCGGGGTCTCGATGATCCCGGCGGAGACAAGCGCGTGGTTGAGCACGCCGTAGTCGGAGTCGAAGATCCAGCGGAAGACCGTCCCGGTCACCACGGGGGGAAGGATCCAGCCCACCAGCAGCAGGGCGCGGATGACCCCGTTGCCCGGGAAGGGGCGGCGGAACAGCAGCGCCAGGGCGTAGCCGAGGATGAACTGAAGGCTCAGGCACGAGACGGTGAAGATGGCCGACAGCCGCAGCCCGTTCCAGAAATCGGGGTCGGTCAGCACATGGCGGTAGTTCGCCATGCTGTTGAAGGAGAACTCCCCCGAGATGAGTCTGGCGCCTCCCGCGTCACTGGCTGAGATCCACAGGTTGTAGACCAGGGGTGCCAGGAGGAAGACGGTGATGTAGGCGATGGCCGGCGCGGAGAGCACCAGGCCGAGGCGGCGGGTGCGCATGGCCCCCGCCGCCGATGCCGCGGTTGGCCTGGTCACTTGGCGCCGTCCAGCAGCGGGGCGATGGTGGACGCCGCGGTCTTGGCGGCGTCCTGCGGGCTGGCCGCGCCGGTCAGGGCCTGCTGGATGGACTGCTGGACCGCCTCGGAGACCTTGGCGTAGTCCTTGCCGTAGGCCCGTGCGCGGGCGACCTCCAGCTGCTTCTCGAAGACCTGCATATTGGCGTCCTTGGCGCCCGAGAGCTTGCCCGCCAGGTCCGGGCGGGCCGAGAGCTGGCCGGAGGCGTCGCAGTAGATCTTGGCGCCCTCGGCGCTGGTGAGGAAGGCGGCGAACTTCTCCGCGCCCTCGGGGTTCTTGCCCTGGGCCATGACCACGGCGTTCTCCCCGCCGAGCCCGGTGGCCGCGCGCTTGCCGCTGGGCAGGGGCGCCACCGCCCACTCGAAGTCGACGTCGGAGAGGTTGGCCAGCTCCCAGGGGCCGTTCATCATCATGGCCGCCTTCCCGGCGGCGAACTGGGTGCGGGCGTCCTCCTGGCTGTAGTTGGTCACGGCCGCGGACATGGCCCCGGAGTCGATGAGGGACTTCAGGTACGTCAGGGCCTCGGCTCCCGAGGTCTCGTAGGTGTCGAGGTCCCCACCGGTCTGCCAGACGAAGGGCAGGACCTGGAAGGTCCCCTGCTCGTTCTTCACCGCGGAGATGGCCAGGCCCGTGACATCGCCCTGGGTGGTGGCCTTGGCGACGTCGGTCAGCTCCTCCCAGGTGGTGGGCGCCTTCTTGCCGGCGGCCTCCAGCAGGGTCTTGTTGTAGTAGAGCCCCAGGTTGTTGGAGTTCAGCGGCAGTCCGTAGGTCTTGCCGTCCATCTGGGTGGAGGTCCAGGGGCCCTCGTGGAACTCGCTGGACTTCTTGCCCTGGGTCTCGGTCAGATCCTTGAGCAGGCCCAGTGCGGCGAAGTTCTGGTTGTCCACGACGTCGACCACGGCGATGTCCGGGACCTCGCCGCCGACTCCTCCCTGGATGATGGAGGTGGCCAGGTCGCCGTAGGCGAAGGACTTGCGGGTGATGGTGATGTCGGGGTTGGCCTTGTGGAAGGCCGCCACCACGGCCTCCATGGCGGTGTGGGAGACCCCCTGGCCCAGGTAGTCCCACATCTCCACAGCGCCCTTGGCCTGCCCGCCCCCGCTCTGGCCGCCCCCGCAGGCCGTCAGGGAGACAGCCCCGACGGCGCTCGCGGCACCGGCCAGGGTGATCAGCGCGCTGCGGCGGGTCATGCGGATCGATGATGCTGCACTCATGGTGTTCTCTCCTTTGCGAAACGTGTGTGCATGCGTGCGTGCGACGCCCCAAGGGGCGAGGTCTTAGATCTCCAGCTCCGAGCCCTGGCGGATGAGCACCGGGATGCGCTCCAGGGGCGCCGGGAGGGTGATGGTGGTCCCGCCGTCGTAGACGGCGCCGTCGACGGGGTCCCGCCACTGGGCGCCGTCGGGCAGGTAGATCTGGCGCTGACGGGCACCGGGCTCGGTGATGGGGCAGACCAGGAGGTCCGGCCCCAGGAGGAACTGGTCCTCGACGCTCCAGCAGCGCGGGTCCTGGGGGAAGTCCACGAGCAGCGCCCGCATGGCGGGCAGGCCTGTGGCAGAGGCCTGATCCATGACGGAGTCGATGTAGGGGCGCAGGCGCTCGCGCATCCGGATGTGATCGGCGGCGATCCGGTGGGCCTGGGGTCCGTAGGACCAGATCTCATTGGGGCCGCCGGGGCTGACGGCGCCCACGGCCTCGCGGGGCTCGCGATGGCCGTGGAGTCGGAACAGGGGGCAGAAGGTCCCGAACTCGAACCAGCGGATGAACAGCTCCTGGTAGTCCGGGTCGGCGGGGTCTCCCCCATGGAAGCCGCCGATGTCCGAGGTCCACCAGGGGATGCCGGCGATGCCGATGCTCATGCCGGCGGGGATCTGGGCGCGCAGCGCCTGCCAGGTCGGGGCGATGTCCCCCGACCACACGGCGACGCCGTAGCGGGCGGAGCCTGCCCAGGCCGAGCGGCACAGCAGCACGGTGTGCCGCTCGCCCCTGTCCGTCATGCCCTCCCAGAAGGCGCGGGCGTGCTCGCGCGGATAGGTGTTGGACACCGCCAGGCCCTGGCCGGAGTAGAAGCTGAGGTTGCCGGGGTGGCCGGGGCTGAGCTCGGGCTCGCAGGCGTCGAGCCACCACAGCCGCACGCCCAGGTCGTAGTACCCCTCGACGATGCGCTGCCACAGGTAGGAGCGGGCCGCGGGGTTGGTCGGGTCGTAGAAGCTGACCGGCAGGGGCCGGTCCATGCCCTTGTCCTTGAACTCCTGGTGGTACTCCACTCCGGCCTCGGTGGCCACGAGCAGGCCCTTGGCGCGCATCTCCTCAACGTTGCGCGAGTGGGGCGAGACCGTGGGCCACACCGAGACCATGAGCCTGGTGCCCATGGCCTCGAGCTCGCGGAGCATCCCATCGGGGTCGGGGTACTCCTCGGGGTCGAAGCAGTAGTCGCCCATGGCGGGCCAGTGGAGGAAGTCGGTGACGATCACCGACAGGGGCAGACCCTCATCGCGGTAGCGGCGGGCCACCTGGAGGATCTCCTCCTGGCTGGTGTAGCGCAGGCGGGACTGCCAGAACCCCGTGGCCCATTCGGGCAGCTGCGGAGCGTGGCCGACGGCGTCGGCGTAGGAGCCCAGGATGCCGGCCGGGGTCGGGGCCAGGCAGAGCCAGTAGTCGATCTGCTCGGTGCCGTGGCCGGTCCAGCGGGTGCGGTCCGCGGCGAGCTCGACCCTGCCCACGGCGGGGTTGTTCCACAGCAGGCCGTAGCCGCGGCTGGACAGGAGGAAGGGGATGCTCACCTCGCCGTTGCGCTGGATGAGGTCGACCACCAGCCCTTTGAGGTCGAGGCGCCCGTGACTGTGCTGGCCCAGGCCGTAGAGGCGCTCGGAGGGGTCGGAGACGAAGGACTGTCGGATCTGGGAGCCATCGGGGCCCCTGGAGATGGAGCGCGGTCCCGGCCACCAGAAGTGCTCCGCGGCCTCGGTCAGAATCTCACGGCCATCGCGCAGGAAGCTGAGCATGAGGCGGGGGTTGCCCGAGCCGGGGTCGAGCACGGCGCGCACGCTGATGGCCCCCAGGCCGATGGTGGCCTCGGTGCCCTCGGGGAGGGCGTCGAGGGTCATGGCCTCGCGCAGCGGCGGAGTCCCCAGGGCCCCGTGGTCCTCCTCGGCGATGCGGTGGCGCCCCGCGCGCACCCGGATCGCGTCACGGCCCCAGGACTCGATCCTGATGACATCGTGCCGGTACCGCAGTTCGACGTGGTGCTCACCCTGGGTGCACTCGATCATGGCCTCTTCGCCAGCCTTTCCGTTGTCAGCCGTGAGGACGGTGCATGCGCTCCACTGCGCATACGTATGCGTCCTGTGCCGCGACTCAAGCGCCGATGCTTGTGCGCGGAATGGACGTAGGCTAGGCAGCATGCACCGCACCTGTCAAGGCGCTGAACAAACCCTGATCAGTGCCTCTGAGCGGCGTGGTTGGGCTGTGTGAGTCATCCGCACGGGGAGGGAGAACGACGATGGACTCGGGACGCAAGGCCACGAGCCGCGATGTGGCATCCCTGGCGGGCGTCTCGCAGACCACTGTCTCCTACGTCATGAGCGGGCGCCGCCCGGTCTCCGATCGCACCCGGCAGCGCGTGCTCGAGGCCATGGAGGAGCTCGGCTACAGTCCCGATGCCAGCGCCCGGGCCCTGCGGTCCCGGCGCGCCCGGGTGATCGGCGCCATGGTCCCCTATCGGGCCGGTGCCGACGCCGCGGCGCAGCATGAGCTCATCATCGCCCTGGCGCGCCGGGCGCGCATGCACGGCTACGACCTGCTGACCCTGACCACCGATGAGGGCGTGGCCGGCGTGCGGCGGGTCGTCTCCACCGGGCTGTGCGATGGCCTGCTCATCATGGAGGTGATCGACGACGATCCGCGCGCCCGCGAGGTGACCGCCGCTACGACGCCCGCCGTTTTCATCGGCCTGCCCGGCCATCCCGGGGCGATCGCCATCGACGCGGACTACGAGGCCGCGGGGCGCCAGGCCGTGGCCGAGCTGGTGGCGCGCGGGCACGGGCACCTGCACCTGGTTGGCAGCGCCGATGAGTCCGTGCGCGCCCTGGGCTTCCTGCGCCGCTTCGCTCAGGGCGCCTGCCAGCAGGCGCGCAGCGTCGAGGTGGGCCTGGCCGTGCACTCAGCGCAGCCCGGACTGTCCGGCGCCCTGAGCGCCGTGGCCGCCATGCGCCCCCAGGCGGGCGAGGCGATCATCCTGGGTCCTCTGATCGACGCCGATGACTGGGCCAACGCCCTGGAGCGCCAGGGCCTGAGGCCCGGCCAGGAGATCTCCCTGCTGGCCTCGGCATGGCGCGGCGCGCACGCCCACTCGCCCTACGAGCCGGCGCGTTTCGAGATGGGCAATGAGGCGCTGGCCGAGCAGGCGGTCGACCTGCTCATCGCCCACGTGGAGGACGATGAGGCCCAGGGGACTGAGCCGATCCTCCTGCCCGTGGCGCTGCAGCGCGGCAACACCCTCATCACCCGGGACTCCCCCGCTGCGAGCCGGCTGGGCTCCCCGCGGCGCTCTGCCGAGCCCAGCGCCTGAGCCTGGTCCGCCCCACTCGCCCGCCTCAGCAGTGCGCCGTGGCCAGCTCGCGCAGCTCGGTGATGGCGGCCAGGGCGTCGTCGGCCCGATAGACCGCGGAGCCGGCCACGAAGACATCGGCGCCGGCCTCCGCGGCGCGCTCAATGGTCTGGGCGGACACTCCCCCATCGACCTGGATGCGCAGGTCCAGACCGCCGCGTGACACCAGCCGGCGCGCGCGTTGGATCTTGGGGAGCATGGCCTCGATGAAGGACTGTCCGCCGAAGCCCGGCTCGACGGTCATGATGAGCAGCATGTCGAGCTCACCCAGCACATCGGCCACGGCCTCCAGGGGCGTGGCCGGGCGCAGGGCGATGCCCGCCCTGGCACCCAGGCGGTGCAGCTCACCGGCCAGGCGCACCGGAGCGGTGGTGGCCTCGGCGTGAGCGGTGACGGTGTGGCAGCCGGCCTCGGCATAGGCAGGTGCCCAGCGGTCGGCGTCCTCGATCATGAGATGGGCGTCCACCGGCAGGCCCGTGGCTCCCAGCACCGCCTCGACGACCGGCAGACCCCAGGACAGATTGGGCACGAAGTGGTTGTCCATGACATCGACGTGCACGCCGTCGGCCGTTGAGATCCGCGCGAGCTCCTCGCCCAACCGAGAGATATCGCAGTTGAGAATGGAGGGGTGGATCGCTGGAGAGGGCATGGCGGCTCCTGATGGGTCATGCGCTGCCGCGCGGCAGTCCCCCCATTGTGCCCCTGGGGCGCGCCGGCATGCCCCGGGCGCGCCGGATCGAGACGTGATCGCGGAGATCGCGGACCGACTGCGACGACCGGATGGAGGCCGGGCAACGGTCAGGAGGTCCGCCGCAGCAGGGCGCAGAACATGGCGTCCGTGGAATCGGTGTGGGGCCACAGCTGCAGCATCTGGGCCTCGGCCCCGGCCGGGGGCCGAGGAGCGATGCGCGTGGCGGCATCGCCGGCGTGCAGGACCTCGACCCCGATGCCGCCGCGCTCGAGCCGACGCAGCGCATCGCGCACCGCCAGACTGGTCTCCAGCACATGGGGCGAGCAGGTCACGTAGGCCACGACGCCCCCGACGCGCACGGCCGCCATCGCGCTGGCGAGCAGCTCGCGCTGAAGATCGGCCAGCTCTGCGACATCCGCCTGGCTTCGGCGCCACCGGGCCTCGGGCCTGCGGCGCAGCGAGCCCAGCCCCGAGCAGGGGGCGTCCACCAGGATCCGGTCATAGTGCCCCGGCTCCTCATGCCCGTAGCGGCGGCCATCATGGCAGCGCACCTCGGCCACCCCCGAGGCAATGGCCCGCAACGCGCCACGCACCAGATCCGCGCGATGCGGGGCGATCTCATTGGCCACCACGCGGGCGCCGCGCTGCGCGGCCACGGAGGCCAGGAGCGCCGCCTTGCCCCCGGGGCCGGCGCACATATCCAGCCAGCGCTCATCACGACCCTCAAGGCGCTCCTGGGCGAGCATGAGGGCCACGAGCTGGCTGCCCTCGTCCTCGACGGCCGCTCGCGAGTCGCGCACGGCGCCGATGCGACCCGGGTCGCCCCCGCCCAGCAGCACGGACACCGGGCTGATGTCGCCCAGCCGGGGCTCGTGCCCGCAGGCCGCCGCGGCCTGGCGCGCCAGGTGCTCGGGGGCGATGAGGCCGGGGCGGGCGCACAGGACGACCTGGGGATCCTCATTGTCGGCGGCAAGCAGCGCCCCGAGCTCCTCGTCGGGCCGCCCGTTGGCGATGAGCGCCTGGCGCAGGGCCTTGACGACCCAGACCGGGTGGGACTCCACCCAGGCCAGGGCCTGGGTCTCATCCCCCGCGCTCTCGCGCAGTTCGGCGATCCAGGCCTGGAGCGTCCTGCCCGCGATACGGCGCAGCACGGCGTTGACGAAGGTCGCGGCTCCGCGCCCTGCCGCCGTGGTGGCCAGGTCCACGGTGGCGGACACGGCCGCATGGCTGGGGACGCGCATGCCCAGCAGCTGGTGGGCGCCCAGGCGCAGCAGGTCCAGGACCACGGCATCGATCCTCTCCAGAGGCCGATCCACGCAGACGGCGATGATGGCGTCATAGCGGCCCTGGAGCCTGAGGGTGCCATAGGTCAGGGCGGTGGCCAGCGCCGCATCGCGACGCTCCAGGCCGCCGGCGTCCAGCAGTGGGGGAAGGACGAGATTGGCATAGGCCCCGTCCCTGCTCACCGCTGTCAGGGCGTCCAGGGCCACCTGGCGCGCCGGATCCTTCCCATGTCCAGCCCTGCCGGTGGTCGCCGCGCTCCCCCGGTCCCGGCCTGCCGGGCTCTTGGAGCGCCGTGCCCGGTCGTCCTGGCGACCGCGCTCCCGGCCCTGGCCGCGACGCTGTGCGCCTGCGTGCCCGCGCTCGTGGCGGCCGCGCTCCCGGCCCTGGCCCCGCCGCGAAGCCCTCGCCATCAGCCCCGGCTCCCGCCAGCGGGATCGCCGAGAAGCGCACCGGCGCTGAGCTGGGCGCCGCGGGCCCAGTCAGCGGCCTCCATCCAGGAGCGTCCCGCGGGGGCGACCCGCCCCAGGCGCACTGCGCAGCCCCCGGTGCCCACGTGAACCTCGTGCTTGAGCGCCCGGATCAGGCCGGGCAGCAGGTCGGTGATCTCGGGGAGGGGCTCGACCGGCCCCAGTCGCAAGCGCTTGCCCGCCCATGTGGTGTGGGCTCCAGGGGCGGGGGTCACGCCCCGGATGCGCCGGTCGATGGCCTGGGCGGGATCGCTCCAGCGGACCTGGCCGTCGGCAGCGCTGAGCATGGGGGCCAGCGTGGCCAGGGAGTCGTCCTGGGGCTCGGGCCTTGCCCCGGCCGCCACCCGGTCCAGGGCGTGGAGAACGAGCTGAGCGCCTGAGGTGGACAGACGGTCCAGGAGGTCGCCGCTGGTGTCGCGCGAGCCGATGGTCTCGGTCAGCCTGGCCACAACGGGGCCCGTGTCCAGGCCCTCCTCCAGCCTGAAGACGCATGCCCCGGTGATCTCCTCCCCGGCGATGATGGCCCGCTGCACGGGGGCTGCTCCCCGCCATGCGGGGAGCAGGGAGAAGTGGAGGTTGAGCCAGCCGTGCCCGGGGACGCTCAGCAGCTCGGCCGGCACCAGTCGCCCATAGGCGACGACGACGGCCGCATCGGCCTGCGCCCGGGTGATCCACTCCCCCACCTGGGGGTCCTTGAGCGTGTCCGGGGTGCGCACATCGAGTCCCGCCCGCCTGGCGGCGGCAGCCACGGGTGAGGCGCTCAGGCCCCGGCCCCGGCCCCGGCGGGAGTCGGCCCGGGTCAGGACGCCGACCACCTCGTGCTGGGATTCCATGAGCGCGGTCAGGGTGGGCAGGGCGACCTCTGGGGTCCCGGCGAAGAGAAGGCGCATGAGGGTCAGTCTACGAGCGGTTCCAGCAGGCCCAGGGATGTCAGCTCGGCCCGCAGACGACCGGCGCCGGTGAACAGATGGGTGCGCAGGCCCAGGGCCTGCGCCGTGGCGATGTTGGCCGGGGTGTCATCGACGAACAGGGTGCGCTCCGCGCTCAGCCCGTAGCGGGTGATGAGGAGGTCGAAGATCGCGGGATCGGGCTTGACCAGGTGCTCCCGGCCCGAGACCACCACGCCCTTGAAGCGCGCGAGCTGGGGCACGAGCCCGTCCGCGCCGTCAAAGGTGGGGGCGTCGAAGTTGGTCAGGCAGTACAGCGGGATGCCGGCGGCGAGCAGATCGTCGATCACGTCGGCGGTTCCGGGGACGGGTCCTGTCAGGGAGTGGGCGAAGTTCCGCCGATAGGTGCGCAGCAGCTCCGCCCAGTCGGGGCGCTGCGGGTGGCGGGCCATCAGTGCGGCCACCACCTCCTCAAAGGGAGTTCCGGCGTCAGACATGACGTTCCACTGGCTGAAGTCCGCCCCGGTGACGAACTCCTCCCACGTCTCCAGGGGGACGCGGCCCGCGATCGCGGCGGTCGCCTCCCAGGTGTAGAGGACGTTGCCGTAGTCGAGGATGACGGCCTCGATGGGCTGTGATGGCGCGGGCGCCGCGCCGCGGGCCGTGGCGTCGGCCATAGTGCGAGCAGCGCGAGCAGTGCGAGCAGTACGGGAGGGGTTCGGGTGGCTCATGCTCGTCATTGTTGCGCAGAGTGTGGTGCATCACCATGAGCCGGCCGGAGCCGTTAGCCGGTCATCGCCTGACGATGCGCTTTGGAGATCTGCGACAAGGCGCTCCCGCGAGCTCAGCCGGCCCGGAGCGCGGCCGGGAGATACGGCAGGCACCGAACGACCCCGACCAGGGACCAAGGTCTCAATGGTCAGATGAACTGGCTGGAGGATGCCGCAAACTGCCCCTCACCTGGGCTTCTCTTTGCCGGTGAGGTCTGGTACGCTCGTACCACTCCGGTACGGATGTACCAGGCGCGGCCGCTGGTCCACCAGGAGCCGCGCAATCGATCACACCATTCTTCAATGCGACGACACAACGCAGTGTCAGAGAGGGAGTCATGGGTTTCTCCGTGGATTCCGAAATCGGGAAGTTGAAGCAGGTCATCATCCACCGCCCCGGCAAGGAGATGCTCCGGCTGACCCCGCAGAACAAGGACCACCTGCTCTTCGATGACATCCTGTGGCTCGAGAAGGCCCAGGAGGAGCACGACCGCTTCGCCCAGATCCTGCGCGACAGAGGCGCCGAGGTCCTCTACCTCCAGGAGCTTTTGGCCCAGACCCTCCAGGTCGCCGAGGCCAAGTCCTACATCCTGGACTATGTCTTCAACGAGAACACCTGCGGTCCGCGCGCTGCCCAGACCGTGCGCGCCCTGGCCGAGTCCCTCCCCGAGCCCGAGCTCGCCGAGCTGCTCATCGCCGGTATCACCAAGGCGGAGCTCCTCGAGCGCACGACCGGCGCGGACTCCCTGGTCCTGTCCACCATGGAGGACGACGACCTCCTGCTGACCCCGCTGCCCAACCACCTGTTCACCCGGGACACCTCCTGCTGGATCTACGGGGGCGTGTCCATCAACTCGATGATGATGGAGGCCCGCCAGCGCGAGACCATCCACTACGAGGCCATCTACCGCTGGCACCCGCTGTTCGCCGGCTCGGACGTCCCGCTGTGGTCCGAGGGCCTGGCCGCGGGGCCCGCCACGGTCGAGGGCGGCGACGTCCAGATCATCGGCAACGGCGCCGTGCTCGTGGGCGTCTCGGAGCGCACCACCGCCCAGGGCATCGAGCGCCTGGCCTCCCGGCTGTTCAAGGGCGGCCAGGTCTCCCAGATCATCGCCGTCGAGATGAGCAAGAACCGCGCCCAGATGCACCTCGACACCGTGATGACCATGGTCGATAAGGGCACCTTCACCGTCTACGGCGACCTGGGCACCCTTCCCACTCTGACGCTGCGCCCCGGGGACGCAGAGGGGATCGAGATCACCCGCAACGCCCCCGAGGAGATGTACTCCGTGATCGCCAAGGCCCTGGGCATCGACAAGCTCCGCGTGCTCGTCACCCCCCAGGACTCCCGCGCCGCCGCCCGCGAGCAGTGGAACGACGGCTCCAACACCCTGGCCATCGCCCCCGGCGTCATCCTCACCTACGACCGCAACGTCAACACCAACCAGTTCCTCACCGACCACGGCATCGAGGTGCTGGCCGTTCCCGGCGCCGAGCTCGGCCGCGGCCGCGGCGGCCCGCACTGCATGAGCTGCCCGACCCTGCGCGAGCCGGTCGACGCCTGATCCCGGCGCTCGGCCGCCGGGGCGCGCATCTCCCACCTTCTGTCAATCCCTGTCACATCTATCCACATCAAGGAGTGCCACGATGACCCATCCCCTGCACAACAGGAGCTTCCTCAAGGAGCTCGACTTCTCCAAGGAGGAGTGGGGCAGCCTGCTCGAGCTCTCGGCCCAGCTCAAGGCGGACAAGAAGGCCGGGCGCGAGGTCAAGCGCCTGACCGGCAAGAACATCGCCCTGATCTTCGAGAAGACCTCGACCCGCACCCGCTGCTCCTTCGAGGTCGCCGCCTACGACCAGGGCGCCCAGGTCACCTACCTGGACCCCTCCGGCAGTCAGATGGGCCACAAGGAGTCCGTGGCTGACACGGCCCGAGTCCTGGGTCGCTTCTACGACGGCATCGAGTTCCGCGGCTCCAAGCAGGAGCACGTCGAGCAGCTCGCCGAGCTCTCCGGCGTGCCGGTGTGGAACGGCCTGACCGATGACTGGCACCCCACCCAGATGCTGGCCGACCAGCTGACGATGCTGGAGCACTCCGGCAAGCCGATCGAGGAGATCAGCTTCGCCTACCTGGGCGACGCCCGCAACAATGTGGCCAACTCCCTGCTCATCGCCGGCGCCCTCATGGGCATGGACGTGCGCATGGTGGCTCCCTCCGAGCTCCAGACCCCGCCCGAGGTGGTCAAGGAGGCCGAGCGCCTGGCCAAGGACTCCGGCGCCAAGATCCTGGTGACCGACGACGTGGCCGCCGGCGTGGCCGGGGTGGACTTCCTCTACACCGACGTGTGGGTCTCCATGGGCGAGCCCAAGGAGGTCTGGGACGAGCGCATCGCCCTGCTGCGCCCCTACCAGGTCAACGGCGAGCTGGTGAAGGCCACCGGCAACCCGGACGTGAAGTTCCTTCACTGCCTGCCCGCCTTCCACGACCGCAACACCACCGTGGGCGAGGACATCTTCGCCAAGACCGGTATGGACGGCCTGGAGGTCACCGACGACGTGTTCGAGTCCGAGCACAACGTCGCCTTCGACCAGGCTGAGAACCGCATGCACACCATCAAGGCCGTCATGGTGGCCACGCTGGGAGAGTGGGACTGAGCCGTGCGAATCGTTGTTGCTCTCGGGGGCAATGCCCTCCTGCGCCGCGGGGACAAGCCTGACGCCCGCACGCAGATTCACAATGTTCAGGTGGCCGCCACGGAGCTTGCCAAGCTCGCTCAGGAGCACGAGCTCATCCTCACCCACGGCAATGGCCCCCAGGTCGGGGTCCTGGCGCTGGAGTCGGCCAATGACGAGCGTCTCAGCGAGCCCTACCCCTTCGACACCCTGGGCGCCGAGACCCAGGGCATGATCGGGTACTGGCTGCTGCAGGCCCTGCAGAACGAGCTGCCCGGCAAGCATGTCGCGGCCATGGTCAACCAGACCCTGGTCCTGGGCAGCGATCCTGCCTTCGCCAACCCGACGAAGTTCGTCGGCGAGGTCTACTCCAAGGAGGAGGCCGAGCGCCTGGCCGAGGAGCGGGGGTGGACGGTCAAGGCCGACGGCGAGCACTACCGCCGCGTGGTCGGCTCCCCCCAGCCCCAGAGGATCATCGAGACCAGGATGATCCGCACCCTGGTCGACGCCGGTGCCGTGGTCATCTGCTCCGGTGGCGGCGGCGTGCCGGTGGTGCGCAACAGCGAGGGCAAGCTCGAGGGCATCGAGGCCGTCATCGACAAGGACCTGTCAGCCGCGGTCCTGGCCGAGGCGCTGGATGCCGACGCGCTGCTCATCCTCACCGATGTCGACGGCGTCTACGAGGGCTTCGGCACTGAGAACCAGCGCCGGATCCCGCAGGCCACCCCCGCCGAGCTGCGCGACATGGGCCTGCCCAGCGGCTCCATGGGGCCGAAGGTCGACGCGGTGTGCCGCTTCGTGGAGCTCGCCGGAGGCACCGCCGCCATCGGGCGCCTGGAGGATGCCTCGACCATCCTGGAGGGCACCGGCGGGACCATCGTCACTCTCGGAGGCTGATCACCAACCCTGTTCGCCAGAGGCGGCATCAGGCGCGACATGCCTGAGGCTCGCTTCCCGAACAGGCCTTGACCTGCAAGAATGTATCGGGCCTCAAGGAGGTGGTTTCACACCGGTACGCATGGGACCGCGCCGCTGCACCCCTGCATCGCGCAGCTCGGTCCCACTCAACGAAGCACAACCATCAGCAGTAAACAACCATCACAAAGGAGTGACTCACTCATGACGACGATCGTCAACTCGTGGAACGACTTCGACCCGCTCAAGCACGTCATCGTCGGACGCGCTGACTTCTCCGTCATCCCTCCCGAGGAGCCCGCCACCTCTGAGAAGGTGCCGATCGACTCCGAGATGCGCGGAATGTGGGGCCCCCGCCCCACCGCCACGGTCGAGGCCGCCAACGAGCAGCTGGACAACTACGCCAAGATCCTCGAGGGTCTGGGCATCAAGGTTGACCGGCCCACCCCGCTGCAGTGGAACCAGGCCATCACGACGCCCGACTTCCGTACCGAGTCCGGCTTCACCCAGATGCCCCCGCGTGACATCCTGCTCACCATCGGCAAGGAGATCATCTCCTCGGCCAACTCCTTCCGCTGCCGCTACTTCGAGTACCTGGCCTACTGGCCGCTCATGAAGCAGTACTTCGACGAGGACCCGGAGTTCCTGTGGACCCAGGCCCCCCGTCCTCGCCTGACCGACAAGTCCTACAAGCACAACTACTACGACGAGAAGATCTCCCTGGAGGAGCGTCTCGAGCGCACGGCCGCCAAGGACTTCGTCACCACCGAGTTCGAGCCCATGTGGGACGCCGCCGACGTCATGCGCGTGGGCAAGGACCTGTTCATCCAGCACGGCCTGACCACGAACAGGACGGCGATGGAGTGGTTCAAGCGCTACTACCCCGACCTGCGGGTGCACGCTGTGAACTTCCCCGGTGACCCCTACCCGATCCACATCGACGCGACCTTCGTGCCGCTGCGGCCGGGCCTGATCATCAACAACCCGCACCGTCGTCTGCCCGAGGAGCAGCGCAAGATCTTCGAGGCCAACGACTGGCAGATCGTCGACGCGGCTCAGCCGGCCCACGACACCCCGCCGCCGCTGTGCTACTCCTCGGTGTGGCTGTCCATGAACTGCCTGGTCATCGACCACAAGACCGTGTGTGTCGAGGCCAGCGAGGTCCACCAGATGGAGCAGATGGACAAGCTGGGCATGAACGTCATCCCGGTTCCCTTCCGCGACGCCTACGCCTTCGGCGGTGGTCTCCACTGCGCCACGGCGGACGTCTACCGCGAGGGCACCTGCGAGGACTACTTCCCGAACCAGGTCGACGACCCCACGCTCGTCTGATCCGGTGACACTCACCCGGGGGCGGCGGCCTGTCGACAGGCCGCCGCCCCCGGCACCACCGGCACCGCGCAGTGCCCCTCCCACCCACCTCCTACACCATCAGCCTCAATCACCACCACGTTATCCACATAGACAACTACGGCACCGCCACGGTGCAAACCCGCAAAGGAGCGGACGTTGGACACTTCAGGTCGTGAAAAGCTCAAGGGATTCGGCTTCATGTTCCTGTCCTCAAGCCTCATGGGAGGAATCGGCGCCTTTGCGCGCTACATCGAGGCGCCGGGGATCTTCATCTCCTTCAACCGGAGTTTTGCCGGCTTCATCGGAATGACCTTGATCTTTCTCGCCGCCAGGCGCTTTCACAAGTTCAAGGGGCTCAAGATCACTCCCGCGATCCTTCTCAGCGGCATCTTCCTGGGCCTGCTCTCCGGTCTCTACGTGATGTCCACCCAGATGACCACGCTGTCCAATGCGGCGTTCCTCATCTACACCGGCCCCATCTACTCCACGGTGCTGGCCACCATCTTCCTCAAGGAGCCCTTCACCAAGGTCACCGCCTTCTCCCTGGCCGCAGTGGTTGTCGGATGCCTGCTCATCATCGGCATCATCAACTACACCTCCGCCGAGGGCTTCACCGTCAGCCTGGACCTGGACCCGAAGTACATGGTGGGCAACATGGTTGCCCTGGCCTCCGGCGTGGCCTACGGCCTGTTCCTCTTCTTCAGCCGCTACCGCACTGATGTCGACTCCGATGTCAGGTCCTACCTCAACTTCACCTTCGCGATCGTCACCCTGGGAATCATCCTGGCCTTCATGCGGCCCAGCCTGGCGGAGATGACCACCAGGGGCTGGATCGTCCTGGCAGTGGCGGCAGTCATCACCGGATTCGGTGCGTTCTTCTTCCTGACCGTGGCCTCCAAGATCCTTCTTGCCGGCGAGCTGGCGACCATCTCCTATCAGGAGACGATCATGGCCACGATCCTGGGCATGGCGCTGTTCAGCGAGCACCTGGCCCTCATGCAGGCCATCGGCGGCGCGCTCATCATCATCGGTGGCGTCTCCCAGATCGTCTTCTCCACCAAGAAGCCCGTGGCCGGCGCTGTTGCCGAAGAGGAGCCGGTTGCCGTGAGCGCAGGCTCCTGATTCCTAACTTCTCCTCACCAACACCTTGACTCCGACGCAGACTCGCACATTGAGAGAGTGGGACACCCCATGAGCAGTGACGTCAATATCACCAGACTGGATGCCTTCACCTACCGGGAGCGACTGGCCGCCCAGCCTCAGCCCCCGATCCTCATCCCCGTGGGCGCCATCGAGCAGCACGGCCCCCACATGCCCCTGGGGGTCGACATGCTGCTGTCCACGCGCATGGCCGAGCTCGCCGCAGAGCGCATCGGCGCCCTGGTGGGCCCCACCGTGACCACCGGCTACAAGTCGCAGCAGCGCTCGGGCGGCGGCAATCACCTCATCGGCTCCTTCGGATTCGATGCGGCAACGGTGATCGGCATCTGCCAGACCCTGGTCAGGGAGCTGACCAGGCACGGCGCCCGGCGCATCGTGTTCGTCAACGGGCACTACGAGAACTACCAGTTCATCTACGAGGGAGTGGATCTGGCACTGCGCGAGATCGGTGACCAGGACGCTCCATCGGTCATGATCCTGTCCTACTGGGACTTCGTCACCGAGGAGGTCATCGCCCAGCTCTATCCCGACGGCTTCCCCGGGTGGGATGTCGAGCACGGAGGGGTTATGGAGACCTCCCTGATGCTCGAGTACTTCCCCGAGCAGGTGGCGATGGACCGCGTCATGGATCTGCCACCCGCCGACCTTCCCCTCTACGACCTTCTGCCCGTCGACCCCTCCTTGACTCCGAGCTCAGGCTGCCTGTCCTCGGGGCTGGCGGCATCGGCGGACAAGGGCCGCATCCTCGCCGAATCGATCGTCTCCGGCATCGCCGAGTCCATCACCGGCAGATTCGGCATGTAGAGCAACGCCTCCCTGGGGCCGTGCGATGACGCATGCCGTCGCACGGCCCCAGGTGTCAAGCCTCCGGACCGGTGGCAGAGGGGGCCGCAGCCCGCCTCTGCCAGGTCGAGCTTGACGGGACCGGGCCCGACGGCCCGGATCCCAGCACTCGTGATGACGCTCATGCGTCATCAATCCCATCGATCCGCTCACGAAAGAACCTCAACAACAATGTCCCAGTCCACCGCGACGACCGCCGCCAAGGCCCCAACGACGGCTGGCGAGTACGTCATGAACAAGAAGCTCGGCGCCATCGCCATGCTTCTGTCCGCCACCGGCATGGGCCTGGTCGGCACCATCAGCCGGGGCGCCACCGCCGGGCTCGCCGACGCCGACAAGTCCGTCATCGGATCCTTCCTGGCCTTCGGCCGCATGACCACCGGCTGCCTTGGATTCCTGCTCATCCTGTGGCTGACCAAGAAGGTCGGGCTGTTCCGCTCCACCAAGCTGAGCATGACCGTCATCCTGGGCGGAGTGTGCATCGGCCTGTCCCTGGGCTTCTACATCTCCTCCACCCTTATGACCTCGATCGCCAACGCGGTCTTCCTCATCTACACCGGCCCCCTGTTCTGCGCGATCCTCGCCCGCATCTTCCGCAAGGAGCACATCTCCGCCCTGGCGGCGGTCTTCCTCTCCCTGGTGTTCGTGGGCATGCTCCTGACCATTGGCATCATCGACTTCAAGAACGGCGGCTTCGTCTTCGGCCTGGACCTGTCAGCGACCTCCACGGAGTACCCCAACAAGGCGCTCGGTGACCTCTTCGGCCTGCTGTCCGGCGTCTTCTACGGCCTGGCCATGTTCTTCTACGGCTACCGCAAGGACATCGACTCCGTGGTGCGCGGTGTGTGGAACTTCCTGTGGGCGGCCGTGGCCACCCTCATCATGTCCATCATCCTGAGCCCCTGGCACGGCGTGTCGACCTTCACCGCCTACAACTGGAGGTGGGCGGTGGCCCTGTTCCTCGTCTGCGGGCTGTTCGCCCTGGGCTTCCTCGTCGTGGCCGGGCGGAACCTGCCTGCTGTGGAGTACTCCACCATCGCCTACTGGGAGTGCCCGGTCGCGATCCTGTGCGGCCTGCTCGTGTGGGGTGAGAGCCTGACGCCCGTCGGGGTGATCGGCGGCCTGCTCATCGTCGGCGGCGGTCTGGCCCCGATCGTGCTGGACATGATGAAGCGCCGCGGCTGACCCAAGGCTGGATGACGGCTGAAAGTCCTTGGCCTGTCTGTGACCTGCGGATATGATGGTCACAGGCAGGCACCGGCGCCTGCCGCATCCAGCCTTGGAGCGCCATGCGCGCCCACATGATTGCATCCTGCACGGTAGAGAGCACCAACATGAGTACCAATGCCAACCATCAGCACGCGACTCACCCAGATGAGCATGAGAGGGCGGTTGCGCTGAGCCGCGCCGCCAAGGCCAGCTTCATCGGCAACTTCATCGAGTGGTTCGACTACGCCTCCTACGGCTACCTCGCTGTGATCATCGGTCGCGTCTTCTTCCCCGAGTCGGAGTCCGGGCTTCAGACACTGTCCGCCTTCGCGGTGTTCGCCATGTCCTTCATCCTGCGCCCCGTGGGAGCCGTCGTGTGGGGCGCCTGGGGAGACCGCTGGGGCCGCCGCTGGGCGCTGTCCTGGTCCATCCTCATCATGTCCGGATCGACCTTCCTCATCGGCATCCTGCCCGGATTCGCCGCTATCGGCTGGTGGGCCGCGATCCTTCTTCTCCTCCTGCGCATGGTCCAGGGCTTCTCGGCCTCCGGGGAGTACGCCGGAGCCGGCACCTTCCTGGCGGAGTACGCCCCTGCCTCCAAGCGGGGCATGTACACCAGCCTGGTTCCCGCCTCCACCGCCACGGGCCTGCTGGCCGGCTCCCTCATGGTCTCGGGCATGCTCGTCGTCATGGATGATGCCGCCATGCAGTCCTGGGGCTGGCGGATCCCCTTCCTGCTGGCCGGGCCCCTGGGTCTCATCGGCCGCTACATCCGTGTCCACCTGGAGGACTCCCCCGTCTACCAGGCCATGGTCGAGGAGCTGCCCTCAGAGCCCAAGTCCTCCAACTGGGCCGAGCCGCTGCGTCTCCTCGCCTACAACCACCTCGGTGACGTCCTCATCACCTTCGGCGTGTCCTGTCTCAATGCCGTGGCCTTCTACATGCTGCTGAGCTACATGCCCACCTACGTCCATGAGGAGCTCGGCTTCAGCCAGGACACCGCGACCATGGCCACCTCGATCATGCTCACGGTCTACATCGCCGCGATCTTCTTCATGGGGCATCTCTCGGACTCCTTCGGGCGCCGCAAGATGCTCATCGCGGCCTGCGTGGCCTTCATCGTCCTGACCGTGCCGCTCTTCTACGTCATGACGCATGCCGCCGGGATGCTCTGGGTGGTCATCGCATGCCAGATCGTCTTCGCTCTCATCCTCACGGCCAATGACGGCACCCTGGCCACCTTCCTGGCCGAGTCCTTCCCCACCAATGTCCGCTACTCCGGATTCGCCCTGTCCTTCAACGGTGCCAATGCCCTGCTGGGTGGAACCACGCCGCTCATCGTCACGTGGCTCATCAAGGTCACTGGCGTCACCCTGGTGCCCGCCTTCTACCTGACTGCCGTTGCGATCATCGCGATGATCGCGATCGTCAAGTCCCGGGTCATTCATGGCTCCGAGCTCACCGAGGCCGTCGGCGAGGGCGCCTCGGATGAGTAGGTGACGATGACACGCCCTGGGACCAGCGGCTGAGACATCAGCGCGCTCACCAGGAACGCTGCAGGGCTCCGGCCTACGATGGCCGTCATGGTTGATGCCACGATAACGGAGGAGATCATGGAGACAACCGCCCTCACGCAGGTCGTGCCCGATTCCGGTCTACCGGACTCGGGCACGACTCCCCGGGGAAACGACCGCCGGCAGGCCATCATCGAGGCCGCTGCGGCACAACTACGAGAGTCCGGGCCATCGGGGGTCAGCCACCGCAGCGTGGCAAAACGGGCGGGATGCTCGCTGTCTGCCACCACCTACTACTTCAAGGGCCTCGATGACCTGCTCCACCACGCGGGCCTGCACAATATCTCGCTGTGGGCCGCCCGCGCGGAGCGCGTGGCCGACCAGGTCGAGTCCCTGTCCGGGCCGCTGCGCATCGAGCAGCGGGTCTCCCACCTGCTGCGAGCCACCCTTCCCGCGCAGGGTCCCTATATGGGCCACTACCTTCAGCTGATCGCCGCGGGGACCTCGGCCCCGGTGGAGCAGGCCTACCGCGAGGGGCGCCAGCGCCTCAATGCCGCCGTCTCCCGGGTCCTGGAACACCTGGGCAGTCCTGTGGAGCCCGAGATGGTCATCGCGGTGGTCGACGGCGCCGCTGTCACGGCCCTGAGCGAAGGCCGTGACGTGCGCGCCACCGCTGCGCAGTACCTGACCATCCTCATCAGCGCGGCCAACGGTCTGCCGGTGCCGCAGGTCGTGGAGACCCGCAGCACCTGAGCCTCACCCAGCTCACCATGGCTCACCACAGCTCACCACAGCACGGTGGGATCCACCTCGACGCGCACCGGCTCCTCGCGCCTGATGGAGCGCTCCCGCATGGCCAGGAGCAGGGCCCTGGCCAGGTCGTGGCCGCGGGACAGGGGCGCTCTGACCAGCGCCCGCGCCGTCGGCGCCTGGGCGGGCTCGCGGCGGGGCATGACTGGCCCCAGCACCTCGAAGCCGCTCGATAGTTGTGCGGCCAGGCTCTCCACCTCGCGCTGCGGGCCATCGATCCTGGCGGCCCGCCAGGCCGGCGGCAGGTGGAGCTCGGCCCTGTCAGCCAGTTCACGACTCGCGTATCCGGCATGATCCCAGCGCAGGAAGGCCTGGGACACCGTCTGATCGGGATGGCCCAGGAGCATGACTCGAGCATCGGGTCGCGCGAGCACGGCCGCATTCGTCCAGCGCCGCAAGGCCTCACTGCCCGCACCAAGATCCGCCCGGGCTGACAGCGCCGCGCCGTCGAGCAGCAGCACGGCCCGGTAGCCTCCCTGAGCCACGGGCTCAGCGCCCGGGGTGGCCACGACCAACCGGGGCGAGTCGTCGACCGAGCGCAGCACGCCGTGGTCCTCCCTGGCACCCGAGATCACCACCGGGGTGCCTGGCAGTGCCCTGCCCAGCTCCTCACCGGTGCGCGTCGAGCCGACCACTACCATGCGCAGTGCCTGCCCGCCGCATTCGGTGCAGGTCCAGGCTCCTTGGGGCCTGGCGCACCAGCGGCAGAAGGTCCTGTGGTCGCGGAGCATCGCCAGCGGTCCGCCGCAGTGCCTGCAGCGCGCCGCAGTGCGGCAATCGGCGCAGGCGACCATGGGGGCGTATCCGGATCGGGGCACCTGGACCAGAACCGGGCCCTCGGTCAGCCCTTCCTTGAGGAGCCGGTGCGCCAGGGAGGGGATGCGCGCCGATCCTGAGGCGCCCTCGGCATCCAGCTCGGGAAGACCGGGAACCTCGATCCTCGGGGCGCATTGGCGCCTGAGCTCCCTGGGGGCCAGCAGGTCAGCGCACCATCCCTGCTCAACGAGGGACTGGGCCTCCACGGTGCGGGTGTACCCGGCCAGGAGGAGCCCGGCGCCCTCCAGGGAGGAGCGCAGCGCCAGCACCGTGCGCGCGTGGACATAGGGGGCGCGGCGCTCATCGAGGCGGTGGTCGCCGTCATCCCAGATGACGGCCAGTCCCAGGCGATGAACCGGGGCGAAGGCTGCGGCGCGCGTGCCCACCACAACGCGGGAGCGCCCCAGCAGCAGCTTGAGAAAGGCCCGGTAGCGTCGAGCGGGCCCGTGCTCGGCGGACAGGACGACGACGTCCTCGTCCTGAAGGGCGCCGCTCAGCGAATCGGCCAGCTCATCGGCCTGGTCGGTGGTCGCCACCACGATGAGCACGCCACGATCGCCGGCCAGGGCTGCACGCACGGCAAGGGCCAGGCATTGCGCCCGGGCGCCCGAGCCACCCGGGGGCAGCGCGCACCAGGCGCCACGGGGGGCACCGCCGTCGGCCAGCTCGCTGAGGAACTGCGGGCCGCCGTCATAGGACTCCCAGACGGCGGGCTGGGGGGCCTGCCAGGTGGCCAGGCGGACCGGGGCCTGATCGCGCATGGCGGCCTCGGTGGTGGCATGACGCTGAGGGACGGCCAGGCGCACAAGATCAGCACGAATGCCCGCCTGACGCGCTGCCAGGGCATCGATGAGGCGCCTGGAGGCCTCGGGCAGCACCGGCAGATCGGAGACCACCCGCCGCACCTGAGTCAACAGCCCCAGGTGGGTGGTGGTCGAGGCGCGCTCCCACACCCATCCGCGCATCTCCTGACCGCCGAAGCGCACCATCACCTGCGTGCCGGGGCGGGCCTGCTCGGCGAGCTCCGCGGGCACGGCGTAGTCGAAGACACGGTCCAGATGCGGCACCGAGGAGTCCAGCAGCACGCGCGCCACGGGACGGTCCACGCCCGCAACGCGCACGGTGCGCGAGGACGCCTCGGGAATGTCCAAGAGCTCGCCCTGGGTGCCGAGCGGGGCCGGCTCACTCAGCCCCGCTCCCCCGCTCAGCCCCATGGCGACTCCCCCATACTCGCCGATCACACCGCCTGGCGCAGGGCCTCGACGCGGTCCGTGGCCTCCCAGGCGAAGCCGGGACGGCCGAAGTGCCCGTAGACACTGGTGGCCCGGTAGATGGGGCGCAGCAGGTCCAGGTCGCGCACGATGGCCGCGGGCCGCAGGTCGAAGACCTCCTCGACGGCGGCCTGGATGCGAGCGGGGGCCACTGACTCGGTGCCGAAGGTCTCCACGTACAGGCCCACGGGTCGCGCCGAGCCGATCGCATAGGCCACCTGGATCTCGCAGCGGCGCGCCAGGCCCGCCGCCACGACGTTCTTGGCCACCCAGCGCATGGCGTAGGAGGCCGAGCGGTCCACCTTGGAGGGGTCCTTGCCCGAGAAGGCGCCGCCTCCGTGACGGGACATGCCCCCATAGGTGTCCACGATGATCTTGCGTCCGGTCAGGCCGGCATCCCCAACCGGTCCGCCGATGACGAACTGCCCGGAGGGGTTGACCAGCAGGTCCATGGAGGAGGCGTCCAGCTCCAGGCCCTGGGCCGCCTGCTCCTGAAGAACCGGGGCGATGACCTGGGAGGAGATGGCATCGGTGAGCCAGGCGCGACTGCGGTTCTCATCGTGCTGGGTGGACACGACCACGGTCTCCAGACTGACGGCGCGATCGCCGTCGTATCCGATGGTCACCTGGGTCTTGCCGTCGGGGCGCAGGCCCTCCACGATTCCTCTCTTGCGAACCTCGGCCAGGCGCTCGGCCAGGCGGTGGGCCAGATGAATCGGGGCGGGCATGAGGGCGGAGGTCTCATCACAGGCGTAGCCGAACATGAGGCCCTGGTCCCCGGCGCCCTGAAGGTCAAGAGGATCAATGGCCTGAGCATCGACCCGCGCCTCCAGGGCCTTGTCCACGCCGGCGGCGATATCCGGGGACTGCTGACCGATGGAGACTGACACGCCGCAGGAGCGGCCGTCGAAGCACACATCGGAGGAGGTGTAGCCGATCCGCGTGATCTCGGAGCGAACGATCTCGGGGATCTCGACATAGGCGCGCTCGGTGGTGACCTCGCCGGCCACATGCACCAGGCCGGTTGTCACCATCGTCTCCACTGCCACGCGCGCGGTGGGGTCCTGCTCGAGGATGGCATCCAGAATCGCGTCGGAGACCCGGTCGCAGATTTTATCGGGGTGTCCCTCAGTGACGGATTCGGAGGTGAACAGGCGCAGAGATGATGTCACTCGGCAATGGTAACCATGCGGCACCGACAACAATCGGTGGCGTGTCACACGGGGGCGGACCCTGGACCACCGTCCAGGCGCTCGCCGATCAGGGCGATCAGCGCGCGGGCGACGTCCTCCTTGCTCCCCTGGGCCTGCGCGACACGCTCGCCCTTGCGGTCCAGCACGATGACGCTGTTGGGCACCTCGCCGAATCCGCGCCCGCCCCCGACCTGGTTGACGGCCAGGAGGTCCGCGCCCTTGCGCCGGGCCTTGGCCGCGCCGTGCTCCAGCACCCCGGCGGCCTCGTCGCCGGTCTCGGCGGCGAATCCCATGACGATCTGGCCGGGCCGGGGCGGATCGGCAACCAGGCCGGCCAGAATGTCCGGATTCTCCGTCAGGTCGATCGCAGCAGGTGAGGCGGCTGGACCGTCTGGACCGTCTGCGGCGTCATGCTTCTTGATCTTGGTGGCGGCCACGCGGGCGGGTCGGTGATCGGCGACGGCGGCGGCCATGATGACGGCATCGGCATCCGTCGCGGCCCGACGCACGGCGGCCTCCATCTCCAGGGCGGTTCCCGCCGGGACGGTCTCCACTCGCGCGGGCAGGGCCGCCAGCAGCTCGGGGCTGACATGCGCCTGCACCAGGGTGACGCGCGCCCCGCACTGCGCCGCCGCTGCGGCAAGGGCGCAGCCCTGCCTCCCCGAGGACCAGTTGCCCAGGAATCGCACCGGGTCGATCGGCTCTCGGGTGCCTCCTGCGGAGACCACGATGTGCCGGCCTGTCAGGTCCGGCGCCCCCGGGTGGGCGGGGCCGGCTGGAGCCGTCGCGCGTCTGAGCAGGGCCAGGGCCTCGTGGACGATCCGCTCGGGCTCGGGCAGGCGGCCAAGACCCGAGTCCTTTCCGGTCAGGGGCCCGTCATCGGGGTCCATGACCATCAGGCCGCGGCTGCGGAGCCGGCTGACGTTCTCCTGGGTGGCGGCGTTGAGCCACATCTGGGTGTGCATGGCTGGGGCGATGAGCACCGGCGCCGCGGTGGTGAGAAGGGTGGCCGTGAGCATGTCATCGGCCCGGCCCGCCCTGACCCGGGCGATGAGGTCTGCTGAGGCGGGAGCGACGACCACCAGGTCGGCCCACTCGGCCACCGCCACATGCTCGACGGCGGCGGGATCCTCGAAGATGCCGCTGGCGATGGGCTGCCCGCTGATCGCGGCCAGCGCTGGGGCGCCGATGAAGCGCAGCGCGGACTGCGTGGCCACCACCTTGACCTCGTGCCCCGCCTCGCGCAGCTGCCGGATGATGAAAGGGGCCTTGTAGGCCGAGATGGAGCCGGAGACCCCCAGGACGATGCGCGCGGTGCCCCTGCGGGGCGAGGAATGCGCCTGCATTGGCGTGGGCGCCCGTGCCTAGAACTCGATGTCGTCCAGGCTGGTGGTCTCAGCCTCGGAGTCTCCCAGGGAGAGGGGGGCGTCCAGGTCGATGTCGGAGAACATGTCCTCCTCCGCGGCGCGACGGGCCTCCTCGGCCTCGGCGCGGCGGGCGCGGGCGACATCCCCGGGAATGACCTCGAGCTTGTCCGCCGCGATCTCGCGCAGTGCGATGCCCAGGGACTTCTCCTCCAACTCGGTCTCGACCAGGGGGCCGAAGAACTCGAACTGGTTGTCCTCGAGCTGCTGGGTGTAGGTGTTGATCTGCCGGGCGCGCTTGGCCGCCTCCACCACCAGGCCGTACTTGGAGTCGACCTTCGCCAGGAGGTCGTCGATCGGCGGGTTGGTGATGCCCTCGGGCTGGGGTGAGGTTCCGAGCATGTGTGTGACTCCGGTTCTTGAGGGTAGATGCTGCGCCGGGACAGTCTAGCCCCTGAGTCCCATGAGGGACTCGATCTCATCCGTGGCACGTGCCACGGAGTCGTTGATCACGGTGTGGTCGAACTCGCCTGCGGCCTCCATCTCAACCCGGGCGGTGGCCAGGCGCCGCTCCTGCTCGCGCTGGCCCTCAGTGCCCCGGCCGACCAGCCGGGAGACGAGCTCCTCCCAGCTGGGAGGAGCGATGAAGACCAGGCGGGCATCGGGCATGGCCGCTCGCACCTGCCGGGCACCGGCCAGGTCGATCTCCAGCAGTGCGGGAGCCCCGGCCTCAAGGCGCTGGATGACGGGGCGCCTGGGCGTGCCATAGCGGTGGCAGCCGTGGAC
Source organism: Actinomyces slackii (assembly GCF_900637295.1). Lineage (NCBI taxonomy): Bacteria > Bacillati > Actinomycetota > Actinomycetes > Actinomycetales > Actinomycetaceae > Actinomyces > Actinomyces slackii. The sequence continues at coordinate 2,373,273 of NZ_LR134363.1, forward strand.
GGTGGCCCATTCGAGCATCTGCTCGTCATCGACGAGCGCGTCGAACTCCTCATCGCTGATGAAGTGGTAGTGGGTCCCGTCGATCTCCCCGCAGCGAGGACTGCGGGTGGTGGCGGAGACCGACACGAAGAGCCCGGGGTGGCGACGCCGCAGCTCGGCCACGATCGTTCCCTTGCCGACGGCGGTGGGACCGGCCAGCACGGTCAGCCGGGCCGCACCGTCATGGCCAGGGGGCGCAGCCCGATGAGAGGCATGGGTCATGGGCACATGATGGCCCATGGCGAGGACACCGTGCCAGCGCGACTCAGGGCGTGATCCCATGATCTGCGCGCCGTTGCGAAGAGGAGCCGCCCTGCGTCGATAATCCGTGCCGGGAGGGGGCTGCCTCATCCTCCCGGCACGGAGCCTGTGAGATCAGCCGAATCGGCTGATGAGCTCCGCCCGCTGGTTGGCCCCAAGACCACGGACGCGGCGGGACTCGGCGATGCGCACCTCGGTGAGGATGGCATCTGCGGTGGTCACCCCCACCCGGGGCAGGGAGAGCAGGAGGGCCTTGACCTTCATCTTGGCCAGCACCTCCTCGCGATCCGCGGCCTCGAAGAACTCCGAGAGTCTCATCGTCCCGCTCTTGAGCTCGGCCTTGACCTCGGCACGTCGAAGGCGCGCAGCGGCAGCCTTCCTCAGTGCCTCGCTCCTCTGTTCTGGTGTCAGCGTGGGAAGCGCCATGAGTGTCCTCCTTAACCTCATCGTCGGTGACACACAACACCAGGATAAAACTGTTGAGAGGTTTCCGCAGCGCGAGCGCGCCGCGAAATCCCCCTTGAGTAGGATTGTTGCGCTCGGTGCGCCTCAGCGCAGCGCGGAATGGGCCTCCGCAGCCGCCGATGCCGCAGCAGCGCGCAGATCCTCGATGCCCGGGCCCGCTCCCAGCACCGCCCGGGAGGTTGAGGCCAGGACCTGGCGGCGCGCCGCCCCGAAGACCCGCTCCAGCTCCCGTGCCCCGGCGCCCTGGGCCCCCACGCCGGGGGCCAGGAGCGCACCGCCACTGGCCCGCAGGTCGATGCCCAGATCGGCCACCGCGCTGCCGATGGTCGCTCCCACCACCAGGCCCACGCTGCCCAGGATCCCGGCTGCGCGCGCCGGGGCGTTGGAGATTCCCGCGGCCTCGGCGATGGAACGGGCCACGGGCAGGCCCTGCGGGTCGCGGGCGTGCTGGACCGCGGCCCCCTCAGGGTTGGAGGTCAGGGCCAGGACGAACACACCCCGCTGGTTGCTCTCGGCCAGCTCCAGGGCGGGGGCCAGGGCCCCGTAGCCCAGGTAGGGAGCCAGGGTCACGGCGTCGGCGGCCAGGGGGCCATCGCCCAGGTAGGCCTGGGCGTAGCCGGCCATCGTGGAGCCGATATCGCCGCGCTTGACATCCAGGATGGACAGGGTTCCGCCATCTCGAAGGGCGGCCAGCGCCTCCTCCAGAACAGCGATGCCCGCGCTGCCGTGGCGCTCGAAGAAGGCCGACTGCGGCTTGACCGCGGCCACCCTCCCGGCCAGCGCCTCGGTGGTGCGCAGGGTGAAGTCGCGCAGACCCGCGGGTGAGTCGGCCAGGCCCCAGGCGCGCAGCAGTCCGGGATGAGGGTCGATTCCCACGCACAGGGGACCGTGAGCGTCCATGGCCTCACTGAGACGGGCGCCGAAGGGCAGAGTGCCCGGAGTGCCCGGGAAGGCTTCGTGGTCCTGGATCACGCGACATCCTCCTGCGTGGTCGTCTTGGCGCGGCGCGCCGCGCGGTCGGAGTTGTGGCTTTGGAGGCTGCGCACCCGCAGCGGGCCGCGCAGCTGCGCCTCGAGGGCCTGGACGGCGGCCTGCAGCTGGTGAACCGTGGTGATGATCGGCTTGCCGGCGCTGGTGGTGGCCGCGCGAATGGAGTACCCGTCGGCGCGCGCCCCCTGCCCGCGCGGGGTGTTGACGACCATGTCGATCATGTCGGACTCGATGAGGTCCACGATGGTCATCTCTCCATGGTCGCCGGCGCCCTGACTGACCTTGCGCACGGCGGCCGCCGGGATGCCGTTGCGGCGCAGCACCTGGGCGGTGCCGGCGGTGGCCAGGACGGTGAAGCCCATCTCCGCCAGGCGCGCCACCGGGAGGATGACATCCCGCTTGTCGCGGTCCGCCACGGAGACGAACAGGGTGCCCTCATCGGGCAGGCCGCCGTAGGCGCCGTCCTGGGACTTGGCGAAGGCCCGTGGGAAGTCGACGTCGTACCCCATGACCTCCCCGGTGGATCGCATCTCGGGGCCCAGGACCGTGTCGACGACCCTGCCCTCGGGGGTGCGGAAGCGTTTGAAGGGCAGCACCGCCTCTTTGACGGCGATGGGGTCGCGCGGGTCGGAGACCCCGGCGTCGACGCCGGGCAGCACGCCCGATTCCCGTAGGGAGGCGATGGAGTGGCCGACCATGACCAGGGAGGCGGCCTTGGCGAGCTGGACGCCCGTGGCCTTGGAGACGAAGGGCACGGTGCGGCTCGCCCGTGGGTTGGCCTCGATGACGTAGAGGGTGTCACTCATGAGCGCGAACTGAATGTTGATCAGTCCGCGCACGCCGACGGCAGCGGCGATCGCCTCGGTGGAGTGGCGGATCCGGGTGATCTCGACATCCGACAGGCTCATGGGCGGCAGCACGCAGGCCGAGTCGCCCGAGTGGATGCCCGCCTCCTCGATGTGCTCCATGACTCCGCCCAGGAAGAGCTCGGTGCCGTCGTAGAGGGCGTCGACGTCGATCTCGATGGCGTCGTCGAGGAAGCGGTCGATGAGCAATGGGCCACTGGTCCAGGCCCCGCCGGTCTCCTCGGCGGCGCGGTGCAGGTAGTCGCCAAGGCCCTCGGCGGTGTAGACGATCTCCATGCCCCGTCCCCCCAGGACGTAGCTGGGGCGCACGAGCACGGGGTAGCCCACCGACCGCGCCACCGCCAGGGCCTGAGCGTCAGACATGGCGGTGCCGTGCGCGGGAGCAGGCAGCCCCGCAGCGTCCAGGACGACGCTGAAGGCCTCCCGGTCCTCGGCCATGTGGATGGCCTCGGGGCTCGTGCCCAGCACCGGCACGCCGGCGGATTGCAGCCGGGCGGCCAGGGACAAGGGGGTTTGGCCGCCCAGTTGCACGATCACACCGGCGACCGGGCCGGCCGCCGCTTCCGCCTCATAGACCTCCATGACGTCCTCGAAGGTCAGAGGCTCGACGTAGAGGCGATCCGAGACATCGTAGTCGGTGGAGACCGTCTCCGGGTTGCAGTTGACCATGACCGTCTCGTAATCCTCGGCCAGGGCCATGGTGGCGTGAACGCAGGAGTAGTCGAACTCGATGCCCTGGCCGATCCGGTTGGGCCCCGAGCCCAGGATGAGGACCGCTTCGCGCCGGTGCGGTGCCACCTCGGTTTCGGTGTCGTAGGTCGAATAGTGGTAGGGCGTGCGCGCGGCGAATTCGGCGGCGCAGGTGTCGACGGTCTTGTACACGGGCCGCAGACCGAAGGCGTGGCGCAGTTCACGGATGGTGTCCTCCCCCATGCCCCGCAGCGCGGCCACCTGGGCGTCGGAGAAACCATGTCGCTTCGCGGTGGTGAGGATGTCGCGGGTCAGGGCCGGCGCCTCGCGCAGCTCCCGAGCGATCTCCTCCAGGAGCAGCATCTGGTCGAGGAACCAGGGGTCGATGCGGGTGCGCTCGTGGATCTGGCCGAGATCGGCCCCGCCACGCAGCGCCTGCTGGAGGTCGACGAGTCGCCCTTCGGTGGCAACGGCCAGCCCGGCCACGAGCTCGGCGGTTTCCTCGGGCCCCGGGGGCGGGCCGTCCCAGTGGAAGGCCGCGCCCTTCTTGTCGATGGAGCGCATGGCCTTCTGCAGGGCCTCGGTGAAGCAGCGGCCCACGCCCATGGCCTCGCCAACGGATTTCATCGTGGTGGTCAGGGTCGGATCGGCTCCGCGGAACTTCTCGAAGGCGAAGCGCGGCACCTTGACGACGACGTAGTCCAGGGTCGGTTCGAAGGAGGCTGGAGTCGAACCGGTGATGTCGTTGGGGATCTCATCGAGGGTGTAGCCCACCGCCAGGCGCACGGCGATCTTGGCGATGGGGAATCCGGTGGCCTTCGATGCCAGGGCGCTGGAGCGCGACACGCGGGGGTTCATCTCGATGACGATGATCCGTCCCGTGGCGGGGTCGACGGCGAACTGGATGTTGCAGCCGCCGGTATCCACCCCGACTTCACGGATGACGGCGATGCCCACGTCCCGCAGCCGCTGCATCTCGCGGTCGGTCAGGGTCAGAGCCGGAGCCACCGTGACGGAGTCGCCCGTGTGCACCCCGACCGGGTCGAGATTCTCGATGGAGCACACGACGACGACGTTGTCGGCGGTGTCGCGCATGAGCTCCAGCTCGTACTCCTTCCAGCCCAGGATGGATTCCTCCAGGAGCACCTCGGTGGTGCGGGAGGCCGCCAGGCCCTGTCCGCAGATCCGATCCAGGTCGGCCTCGTCGAAGGCCACTCCGGAGCCCAGTCCGCCCATGGTGAAGGAGGGGCGCACGACGACCGGGTATCCGCCGAGTTCCGCCACGCCCGCCCGGCACTCCTCCATCGTGTGGGCGATGACCGAGCGGGCGACCTCGGCGCCGCAGCGCTCGACGACGGCCTTGAAGGCCTCACGGTCCTCCCCTGCGTTGATGGCATGGGCGCTGGCGCCGATGAGCTCTACGCCGTAGCGCTCCAGCACACCGGATTCCACCAGACTCATAGCCGTGTTGAGGGCGGTTTGACCGCCCAGGGTGGGCAGGAGGGCGTCGGGCCTCTCCATGGCGATGATGGAGGCGACGACCTCCGGGGTGATGGGCTCGACGTAGGTGGCGTCGGCCAGCTCCGGGTCGGTCATGATCGTGGCCGGGTTGGAGTTGACGAGGATGACGCGGATGCCTTCGGCGCGCAGGACCCGGCAGGCCTGGGTACCCGAGTAGTCGAACTCGCAGGCCTGCCCGATGACGATTGGTCCCGATCCGATGACCAGCACAGAGGTGATGTCGGTGCGCAAGGGCATGTCAGGGGGCCTCCTGGCGGTGGTCGGCGCGATGGGAGACCATGAGATCGACGAAGCGGTCGAAGAGGTGCTCGCCGTCGTGCGGTCCCGCGGCCGCCTCGGGGTGGTATTGGACGGAGAAGGCCGGCAGGTCCAGGGCCCGCAGGCCCTCGACAACGCCGTCGTTGAGACCGAGGTGGGAGACCTCGACGCGCCCGTAGCGGCCGGAATCATAGGGCGAGACCGAGGGCGCCTCGATGGGGGCGTCGACGGCGAAGCCGTGGTTGTGGGCGGTGATCTCAACCCGGCCGGTGGCCCGATCGAGCACCGGCTGGTTGACGCCGCGGTGCCCGTAGGCGAGCTTGTAGGTGCCGTACCCCAGGGCCCGGCCCAGGATCTGGTTGCCCAGGCAGATCCCGAAGAAGGGGATTCCCGCGTCGAGCACGCCGCGCAGCAGGTCGACTTCATGGCCCGCTGTGGATGGATCGCCCGGGCCGTTGGAGAAGAAGACGCCGTCGGGCTCCAGGGCGAGCAGTTCGGCCAGGGTCGTCGACTGGGGCATGACGTGGACGCGCACGCCCCGTTCGGCCAGCTGGAAGGGGGTGCGGGCCTTGATGCCGAGGTCCACGGCGGCGACCACCGCCACGGGCTCCCTGCCGGCGAAGTCCCCTGAGGGCTCGACGACGTAGCCCCGCGGGGTGCTCACCTCCGCGGCGAGGGCCTGCCCGGCCATGAGGGGCGCGCTGCGCACCGCGTGCAGGCAGATCTCCACCGCCGCCGCGGAGGGGCCGGCGGGGTCGTCGGCCCCGGCCGGCAGTGCCGCGCCGGAGAAGATGCCGGCGCGCATGGCCCCGCGCTCGCGCAGGTGCCGGGTCAATGCCCGGGTGTCGATCTCGCACACCCCCACCACTGCGGCCCCGCGCAGCTCGTCCTCCAGCTCGCGGCGGGCCCGCCAGGAGGAGGCGCGGCGCGCCGGGTCGCGCACCACGTACCCCGCCACCCAGATCCGTGAGGATTCTGGGTCCTCGTCATTGACGCCCGTGTTGCCGACGTGCGGGGCGGTCATGACGACGATCTGGCGGTGGTACGAGGGGTCGGTGAGGGTCTCCTGGTATCCGGTCATGCCGGTGTTGAAGACGATCTCACCGAGGGCGCGACCCGACGCGCCGTAGGCCTTGCCGCACAGGACGTAGCCGTCCTCCAGCACGAGCAGGGCGGTGGAGCGGGTGCGCGCATCGGGTGGCGTCCCCGCGGTCGACATCTCAGGCGTCCCGCTCGACGGGCAGGCCCTCCAGGACGGTGGGGCGCCCGTGGAGGAAGGTGGCCTTGACCTGTCCGGGAAGCTCCATTCCCGCGTACGGGGTGTTGGTGGAGTGCGTCCACTGGGCGGCGCCGTCGACGGTGCGGCGCACCTCGGGGTCAACCACGGTCAGGTTGGCCGGGGCGCCGACCTCGATGCCCCTGCCCTGATCCTCCAGCGATCCGATGCGCGCGGGAACCTCGGACATGGCCCGAGCCAGGTCGCGCCAGCTCATGCGGCCGGTGGAGATCATGGTCTCGATGAGCACGCTCAGGGCGGTCTCCAGGCCGGTCATGCCGAAGGCGCCGGCGGCCCACTCGCAGTCCTTGTCCTCCACCGGGTGGGGGGCGTGGTCGGTGCCCACCACGTCGATGGTCCCGTCGGCCAGGGCCTCGCGCAGGGCCTCGACATCACCGCTGGTGCGCAGTGGCGGGTTGACCTTGTACAGCGGCGAGTAGGTGCGCGCCAGCTCATCGGTCAGGAGCAGGTGGTGGGGGGTGACCTCCGCGGTGACCTGGATCCCACGGGACTTGGCCCAGCGGATGATCTCCACGCTGCCGGCGGTCGAGACGTGGCAGACGTGGAGGCGCGAGCCCACATGCTCGGCCAGGAGCACGTCACGGGCGATGATGGACTCCTCGGCCACGGCCGGCCAGCCGCGCAGGCCCAGCTCTGCGGACAGGGCGCCCTCATGCATCTGTGCGCCCTCGGTCAGGCGCGGGTCCTGGGCGTGCTGGGCGATGACGCCGTCGAAGGCCTTGACGTACTCCAGCGCCCGGCGCATGAGGACGGGGTCCCACACGCACTTGCCGTCATCGGAGAAGACCCGCACGCGGGCCTCGCTGGCGGCCATGGCGCCCATCTCGGAGAGCTGCTCGCCGCGCAGCCCCGCCGAGACCGCGCCCACGGGGTGGACGTCGACCCAGCCGGCCTGACGACCCAGGCGAAGGACCTGCTCGACCACGCCGGCGGAGTCCTGGACCGGGTCGGTGTTGGCCATGGCGAAGACCGCCGTGTAGCCGCCCACCGCGGCGGCGCGGGTGCCGGAGAAGATCGTCTCGGCGCTCTCACCGCCGGGCTCGCGCAGATGGGTGTGGATGTCGACCAGGCCGGGCAGGGCGACCAGCCCGGCGAGGTCGTGGGTGGTGGTGCCCTCGGGGGCGTCGGCGCGGGCCTGGGGCCCGATCGCGGCAATGGTCCCGTCGGTGATGAGGATGTCGGTGGGGTCCTCGCCGTAGGGGCGCAGGCCTGTCAGGAGGTGGGAGGTCACAGCTGGTTCCCTTCGTCGGCGAGGAGGAGGTAGAGGGCGGCCATGCGCACGGAGACGCCGTTGCCGACCTGCTCGATGATGCGCGAGCGCGGGTCATCGGCGGCCTCGGCGGTGATCTCCAGGCCACGGTTCATCGGGCCGGGGTGCATGACGATGGCGTGGTCGGGCATGGCCCGGCGGCGGGCCAGGTCCAGGCCGTAGGCACGCGCGTACTCGGCCGGGCTGGGGAAGAAGCCCCCGCCCGCGGCGCTCATGCGCTCGCGCTGGACGCGCAGCATCATGACGGCGTCAGGGCGCAGCTCGGCGATGGAGGCATCCAGGTCGTAGGACACCGCGCAGGGCCAGTTCTCCATGCCCACGGGCAGGAGGGTGGGCGGGGCCACCAGGGTGACCTCGGCGCCGAGCGCGGCGAGCATGTCCACATTGGAGCGGGCCACGCGCGAGTGCAGGACATCACCGACGATGATGACCCGCGCCCCGGCCAGGTCTCGTCCCCGTGGCGCCGGGGATCCGTCGGCCCCGCCGGGGCTGGTCGGGTCGTACCAGCGGCGCAGGGTCATGGCATCCAGCAGCGACTGGGTGGGGTGCTGGTGGGTGCCGTCTCCCGCGTTGAGCACGGGGGCGTCGATCCAGCCGGCGTGGGCCAGCAGGTGGGCGGCGCCGGAGGCGCTGTGGCGCACCACGACGGCGTCGGCCCCCATGGCCTGGAGGGTCTGGGCGGTGTCCTTGAGGGACTCGCCCTTGGACAGTGAGGAGCCCTTGGCCGAGAAGTTGATGACATCGGCGCTCAGGCGCTTGGCCGCCGCCTCGAAGGACAGGCGGGTGCGGGTGGAGTCCTCGAAGAAGAGGTTGACCACGGTCTTGCCGCGCAGGGTCGGCAGCTTCTTGACGGCCTGGCGCTGAGTCGCGGCCATGGCCTCGGCGGTGTCCAGGACCATGACGACCTCGTCGTGACTCAGGTCCTTGGCGGAGAGCAGGTGCTTCATCGGGTGGCCTCCTGAGCGCTGGCGGGGATGATGGTCACGGCGTCCTCCTGCGCGCCGAGCTCGGTCAGCGAGACCACGACCTTCTCCGAGCGGGAGGTGGGCAGGTTCTTGCCCACGTAGTCCGCGCGGATCGGCAACTCGCGGTGCCCGCGGTCCACCAGGACGGCGAGCTGGACGGCGCGCGGCCGCCCGATGGCGCCCAGGGCGTCCAGGGCCGCGCGGATGGTGCGCCCGGAGTACAGGACGTCGTCGACCAGGATGACGATCTTGTCGTCGATGCCGGTCTCGGGGATGCGGGTGGGGCTCGGGACGCGGATGGGGTGGCGTCCCAGATCATCGCGGTACATGGTGATGTCCAGCGTGCCCACGGGAATGTCGACTGCGGGTGCGCCCTCGGGCTCCTTGGCCGCGGCGACGGCGAGGGCCTCGATGAGCCTGCGGGCCAGCGGCACTCCGCCGCTGGGAATGCCCAGGACCACGATGTCCTTGCCCCCGCCGTTGTGCTCCAGAATCTCGTGCGCGATGCGCAACAGGGAGCGGGCGATGTCGGGCGGGCCGAGAATGCCCTTGCCCTGGGGTGGTGCGCCAGCGGCGCCTGACAGATGTTCGGCCATGAGAGGCCCCCTTCCCCGCCTCACAGGACGGATTTAAAGGATGTCTGGCAGGCGCCACTCTAGCGCCCGAGGAACCGGGGCGCGCGCCGCGACCGCCATCTGGGAGCGGGTCGGTGCGGGGCCTTGATCACACGATTGCGACCATGGACAAGATGAAGGCCCAGGGCATGGAGGATCGCGCCCAGGGAGGATACCTAGCGCGGGTGGGCGCGGTGCTCAGCGGGATCCGGAGCGCTGGCGCAGCACGTCGGCCAGCGACAGGGGCTGACGCCCCGTCAGGCGCTCGACGTCGTCGCTGACCGCTGACAGCTCGCCCGAGGCGATAGCGGTGTACGTGCTCACCCAGGCCTCAACCTCCCAGTCCGCAGCGCCGTAGTGGGCGCGCGAGGCATAAGCCTCCTCGACTGTCTCCTCGTGGTAGGTCACCGGGCGCCCGGTGACCTCGGAGATGATCTGGGCCGCCTGGGCCATGGTGAAGGCCTCGGGACCGGTCAGGTCGTAGGCGGCGCCGGCATGGTCGCCCTTCCCCGATGCCAGGTCGAGCAGTACGGCGGCGGCGCAGGCGGCGACGTCGTCCCGGGCCACGGCCGCCACCCGGCCCTGTCCCGCCGGGCCGGTGATGGCTCCCTCCGCGGCGAGCTCGATGAAGAAATCGGCGTAGAAGGAGTCGCGCAGGAAGGTGAAGGCCATGCCCGAGTCCCGCAGGGCCTGCTCTGTGTGCCAGTGGGTGCGCGAGAGCGTGAAGGTGGCCCGGGGCGAGGCCGCCAGGAAGGAGGTGTAGACGACATGGCGCACGCCCGCGGCCGCGGCCTCGGCGATGAAGGCGCGGTGCTGCTCCAGTCTGTCCTCGGATTCGGCGGCCGAGACCATGAGCAGGGCATCCACTCCCTCCAGCGCCGCGCGCACCGCGGGCCGGTCGCCATACTCGGCCACAGCCACGTCATCAGCCCACTGCGGCGCCCGGGAGGCATCGCGCACCAGCAGCCGGGGGCTCAGACCACGGGCGCGCAGCAGATCGACCACCATCCCGCCGATCTTCCCCGTGGCGCCGGTCACGGCGATGATGGGCATGGATGCGGCCTGCGTCACTGCGCTCATGCCCCGTTTGTAGCACACCACCGGCGCATCTGGGAGTGGGCCGCAACCGTTAGCATCGGGGCATGTATGTCCCGCGCCACTTCAGCCTTCCCCAGGACTATGCCACCGCGCTGCTGTCCCAGGTGCGGGTGGGCAATCTGGTGACCGCTCATGAGGACGGGCCGGCCGCCACCCTCGTGCCCTTCTACCTCGATGAGGATCGGGGCGCCCTCATCACCCACCTGGTGCGCAACAACCCGCAGGCCAAGCAGCCGGCCCTGGGCCGGGCGCTGGTCATCCTCGATGAGGCCGATGCCTACGTCTCCCCCCACTGGTACGCGACCAACGCCGTCAAGGCCAATGTGCCGACCTGGGACTACATCACCCTCCACGTGCGCGGTCCGATGAGGATCAGCCAGGACCCGCGGGCGGCCCTGGAGGCCGCCCGCGAGCTGACGCTGAGGATGGAGTCGGCCGCGACCCTCGATGCGGTCGGCCAGGACAACCTGGAGGCCATGGCCCGGGCCATCGTCGCGGTGGAGGTGGAGGTCGAGCACATCGAGGGCAAGGCCAAGATGAGCCAGAACCGCCACCCCGATGACATCCGCAGCCTGATGGAGGCGCTTGAGGAGCAGGGGCAGACCACGATGGTGGACTTCCTGCGGGATGTCAGCCTTCCCTACGCCGAGCAGCGATTCGCCACGATCGAGCGCCTTGAGGGCGCGCGAGCGGCGGTCAGTGGTATCACGAGTATCACGGGCCGACCGTCGGGGCGCACTCCCTGAGGGCGCGGGGCCCGCAGGAGCCCCGCCCGGCTGCGCGCTCCCCCGCCTGGGTCCTACCTCAGGGTCTCCGCCAGATCGCCGATGCGGCCCAGGAGGCCGCCGAGGAAGCGGGGTGAGTCGTCGGTGGAGAGCATGCGGCTCAGCGTCATCGCCTCATCGACGGCCACCGGCGGGTCGATCTCATCGTTGTGGACGATCTCCCACGTGGCGATGCGGGCGATGGCGCGGTCCACGGCGGGCATGCGCCCCAGCGTCCACCCCTGGGCATAGGTCTCGATGGTCTCATCGACCTGCTCGAGATGATCCGCCAGGCCGGCCAGGATCTCCCGGGTGTACGCGGGCGCCTCGGTGTGGTTGGCCGAGTGCAGTGCCCGCTCGGCGGCGAAGTCGCGCAAGCGCTGGCCGGCATCCGAGGCCGGGTCCTGCTCATCCCGCCCACTGCGCCTGGCGGGGATCATGCCGCGCTGATCGGCCTCGTAGAGGATCTCGACGGCGCGGCGCCGGGCCTTGGTGCGAGCCGTCACCGGATGCTTGATGGCACTCGTCCTCGGCTCGGGTGCGTCGGGAGACGACTCGGCACCCTCGGCACCCTCGGCGCTGAGCGCCGGGGCGCCGGGCCGCCCGGCATCAGGGAGGTCCTGGGCCATCAGTCGGTGACGCGGGAGATGTAGGTGCCCGAGCGGGTGTCCACCTTGACCTTGTCCCCGGTGTTGAGGAAGAGCGGCACCTGGATCTCAGCGCCGGTCTCAACAGTGGCGGGCTTGGTTCCCGCCGAGGAGCGGTCGCCCTGCAGGCCGGGCTCGGTGTGGGAGACGGTCAGGACCACCGAGGCGGGCAGCTCGACGAAGAGCACGGTCTCCTCGTGGAAGGCCACGATGACATCCTGATTCTCCAGCATGAAGGTGGCGGCCTCCCCCACCGTGGAGGCAGGCACATAGGTCTGCTCGTAGCTGGTGGTGTCCATGAAGACGTAGTCCTCGCCGTCCTTGTACAGGTACTGCATGTCGCGGCGGTCCACGGTGGCGGTCTCGACCTTGAGGCCGGCGTTGAAGGTCTTGTCCACGGTCTTGCCCGACAGGACGTTCTTGAGCTTGGTGCGCACGAAGGCCGGGCCCTTGCCGGGCTTGACGTGCTGGAACTCAACCACCTGCCACAACTGTCCCTCGAGGTTGAGCACCAGGCCGTTCTTCAGGTCATTCGTTGTTGCCACAGGCGGATTCCTCACTGTTGGGTGACGTGGACGGATGAGCGGAGTCTACCGCGTCGGCGCAACCGCCCCTCGGGGCGCTGCGTGTCAGGCGGGTCACGGGGGCCTGGCTCAGGCGCCGAGCAGGCCGATGATGGCAGCGGCGGTCTGCTCAGGGCTGGTCGAGGCGGTGCTGATCACGGTCTCGGCCACGTCCCGGCAGGCGGCCTCGCGGGCCCTGAGCATCTGGGTGAACTGGTGGTGGACGGGGCCCAGCGCCACCGAGCGCGGCGCGTCCAGGCCGTTGCGGGAGGTCAGGACGCGGATGGGGGCGCCCAGGGCGATGATGCGAGCACCACGATCACGTGCCTGGATCAGCGCGCTGCGCACCGTCTCATCGCCCAGGCATCCGGACCCCAGGGCCAGGACGGCGCCCTGGGCAAGGACCTGCTCCAGCGCCAGCAGCGCCGTGGCGGACTCGGTGCGCCGGTAGTCGGGCTCGGGGACGGCGACCAGCGCCGTGCCCGGCTCGACGCCCAGGGCATCGGCGGTCAGTTCGGCGAGGTCGGCCAGCGGTGAGCCGGTCAGCTCCGCCAGGGCGCGGCCGACGCTGCTGCAGCCGGCGCCGGGAGGGCCGGTCAGGATGATGCCGGCCGCCGTTGTCACGATGCCGCCTCCTGGGTGACGGCCTGGTGGGCGTGCTCCAGAAGCGCCTCCTCGGGGGCGGCGCAGCGCACCGGATGGGCGATGGCGTCGAGAAGAACCATGCGCAGTCCTCCGGCGCGCACCTTCTTGTCCGAGCCCATGATCTGCGCCATCTCCCGCCAGCGCCCCGCCCCCTGAGGGAAGGTCGTGGGCAGGCCGACGGCGCTAAGGGCCTGGCGGTGCAGCGCCAGGGCGTCGGAGTCCAGGCGGCCGGCGCGGTTGGCGGCCTCGGCGGCGAAGACGCAGCCCACGGCCACCGCCTCCCCATGGCGCCAGGTGTAATCGGTGAGCCGCTCGACGGCATGGGCGTAGGTGTGCCCGTAGTTGAGGATCTCGCGCAGGCCGGCCTCGGCCAGGTCCTGGGAGACGACGGCGGCCTTGACCGCCACGCAGCGGGCCACCAGCTCGGCCAGCACCGGCGAGTCCCACACCAGGCAGTCGGCGGGGTCGGCCAGGATCCGGTCGAGGATGACGGGGTCGGCGATGAAGCCGCATTTGATGACCTCACCCAGTCCCGCCCTCAGCTCCTCGACGGGCAGGGTCTCCAGGGCCCGAAGGTCGGCGATGACAGCGGCCGGGGTGTGGAAGGCGCCCACGAGGTTCTTGCCCGCCTCGGCGTTGATCCCCGTCTTGCCGCCCACTGCGGCGTCGACCATGGCCAGCAGGCTCGTGGGGGCCTGAACGACGGGCACGCCGCGCAGCCAGGTCGCTGCGGCGAAGCCGGCCAGATCCGTGATCGCCCCTCCTCCCAGGCCCACGATGAGGCCGTCACGGCCCATGCGCATCTGCCCCAGCTCGCCCCAGATCCGGTCCAGGACGGCCGTGGTCTTGGCCTGCTCGCCGTCGGGCGCCTCGATGCTGTTCACGCGCAGCCCCGACTCGCTCAGTGCCGCCTGGCAGGCCCCGGCTGCGGCGTCCAGCGAGGCGCTGTGGATGATGGCCACGCCCCCGGCTCCGCGCCCGGGGGCCTGGGCGACCGCCTCGATGAGCTGAGGCGTCAGGTCGTGGCCGATGACCACCTCGTAGGGGGCCGGACCGCCGACCTGAATGCGCCGTCTCCCGTGGGCGTCGACCCCGGGCAGCTCCGGCGTGATCAGGCCGTGCCCCTCCGCCTCGGCTCGGCGGCTCCTGGCTCCTGGAGCAGGGGCGGCCCGGGTGGTGGGCGCCGGCTCGCTCGCCGGCTCGCCGGAGCGCTGATGCTTGGTGGCTCCCATGGCGGACAGGGCCCGAGCCGTCTGGGGGGCGTCGGCTCCCAGGGCGACCAGGATGAGGGCGGCGACCTGCTGGGGGCTGAGCCCGTCGGTGGGAACGGTCAGGGAGGCGACCTCGGTGTAGAGCGGGAAGCGCTGCTCGTGCAGGGTCTCCATCAGGGCCAGGATCGCATCGGGGGTGGCGCCGCCGGGGCCCTCCTGGGCCGCCCGGGCCTGGTCGGAGTCGGCGCCGGGCTTGACCACGGGCCTGCCGGCGCCGTCGCCCACATGAGCGGCGGCGGTGGCCGGGGATGCGCTGAGATGGATGACGGTGCGCCCCGACAGCAGCCGGCGATTGCTCTGGCGCAGCACGGCTCCCCCGCCCAGGGCGATGACGCCCTGGGCCGCGGCAGGCGAGTCGAGGACGGCCAGCATGGCCCGGTACTCCCGATCCCGGAAGCCCTCCTCGCCCTCGGTGGCGAAGATCTCCGGGATCGTCATGCGCGCCCGACGCCGGATCTCGGCGTCGGTGTCGGTGACCTGGACCCCCAGTGCTTGGGCGAGCAGGCGCGCGACGGTGGTCTTGCCCGCCCCGGGCAGTCCCACCAGGACAAGGGGAAGCTGGTCATCGCTCAGGGCGATCTCGGGCATGTGATGCCAGGACATGATTGTGCACTCCTCACCACTGGGTGCGCGCGGCGGTGCGCGCCAGGTAGGCCTCCAGGTTACGCCGGGACTCGGGCAGGCTGTCGCCCCCGGTCTTGTCCAGCAGCGCATCGGCCAGGACCAGGGCCACCATGGCCTGGGCGATGACGGCGCCGGGAACGACGGCGCAGGTGTCTGAGCGCTGGTGCAGGCCGGTGGCCTCCTGGCCCGTGGCCAGGTCGATGGTGCGCAGGGCACGCGGGACGGTGGAGATCGGCTTGTAGGCGGCCCGCACGCGAAGCGGCGAGCCGTTGGAGATTCCCCCCTCGATCCCGCCGGCCCGATTGGATGCCCGCTCGATCCGCCCCTGGTCGACGGACAGGATCTCGTCGTGAGCCTGGGAGCCCGGCAGGGCCGCCTGGGCGAAGCCCTCGCCGATCTCCACGCCCTTGACGGCCTGGATCCCCATGAGCGCGGCGGCCAGGCGCGCATCCAGCCTGCGGTCGGCCGCCACGTGGGAGCCCAGGCCCACCGGGACGCCCTCGGCGATGACCTCGACCACGCCTCCCAGCGTGTCGCCGGCCTTCTTGGCCGCGTCGATGTGGGCGACCATGGCGGCGCTGGTGGCCGGGTCCGTGCAGCGCACGGGATCGGCGTCCAGGCGCTCGCCGTCCGCGGGGCCGGGGGCCGGGGCGTCCTCGGGCAGGGCCACCGTGCCGATGCGCACCACATGGCTGACCAGGCGGATGCCGGCGATCTGCTCCAGGAGGGCCTCGGCCACCGCGCCCAGGGCCACCCGGGCCGCAGTCTCGCGCGCCGATGCCCGCTCCAGGACCCCGCGGGCGTCGGGAAGGTCGTACTTGAGGATGCCGGGCAGATCGGCGTGGCCGGGCCGGGGCTTGGTCAGGGGCCGGTTCCGGGCGATCTCGCGCTCATCACCGGTGCCCGCATCGATGAGCAGCTCGGCGGGATCCACCGGGTCGGGGCTCATGACCGTCGACCACTTGGGCCACTCGGAGTTGCCGATCAGCAGGCTGATGGGGCTTCCCAGGGTCCTGCCGTGGCGGATGCCGCCCAGGACCCTCAGCTCGTCGCGCTCGAAGGCCTGGCGAGCGCCGCGGCCGTGCCCCAGGCGGCGCCGGGCGAGTGCGGCGCGGATCATCTCGCTTGTCATCTCGATGCCGGCGGGCACGCCGTCGATCATGGCGGTCAGGGCCTCGCCGTGAGACTCACCGGCGGTCATCCATCGAAGCATGACGCCGATCATCCCATATCCGCGCCTGGCCTCCGCCCACCGGGAGGTCAGCGCGCCTGGAGGGCCAGGAGGAGGGCCTGGCGCATGGGCTCGAGGCGCGGGCTGTGCCCGGTGAAGAGCCTGACCTGGTCCACCGCCTGGTGCAGCAGCATGAGCCATCCGGGGGCCACGGCTCCTCCTGCCGCGTGCCAGGCGGCCGCGAGGGCCGAGGGCCAGGGATCGTAGGCGACGTCGAGCAGGACGGCTCCACTCGCGCATGGCCGCACGGACAGCTGCCGGGCCAGGACCCCGGCCAGGTCATCGGCCCCCCGGGAGGGCAGGGTGGAGACCACGACGCCGCATCCGGCCATGCGCCTGGCCAGGGCCTCATCGGAGCCGGCCCGCCCGGGCTGCCAGTCGAGGGTCTCGATGGCCACGCCCATGCGGTGGGCGGCAGCGGCGGCCCGTCGCGGACCGGCGTGCCTGCGGGCCGCCACGGCGATGGAGCCGACCCCTACCTCGCTGAGCGCTGCCACGGCCGAGCACGCGGTTGCGCCCGAGCCCAGGATGAGGGCGCTGCCCCAGTCCCGACCGGCGCGGGCCCCCGCGGCGGCCATTCGCGTCTCGCGCAGGGCCTGGACGATGCCGGCCACGTCGGTGTTGAAGCCCGCCAGCAGTGCCGGGCCGCGACCCGAGCGCTGGGCCACCACGGTGTTGATCGCCCCGACGGTCCGGGCCAGGGGGTCGACGACGTCGAGCATGCTGGCGATCACCTGCTTGTGGGGCATCGTCACGCTCAGCCCCGCCCACTCCGGGCCCGGCCCGGCGGGGGCGGCGACATCGGCGAGCAGGCCGGCCAGCCCGTCGGGGACGACCTCCCGCGTCCCGTAATGCCAGTCCTCCAGGCCCAGGTCCGCGTAGGCGGCGCGGTGGAGCACCGGGGACAGGGAGTGGGTCACCGGCTGCCCGATCACCGCCGCCCGGTGCGTCAGCAGCCGCCCGCCGCCCGGTCCCGGATCCTGTGTCATGGCCATGATGACTCCCTGCCTAGGGGGTGGGTGCGGCACTGGGCGCCGCGCTGGACTCCGAGCCGGGCGTCGCGCCGCCGGACTCGCCCTCGCAGACCTTCTTGTTCTTCTCGCAGTACTCGCGCAGCTTGGTCGTGTTGGCGTCCTGCTCCTCATGCGTCGTGGCGAACAGGGTCTCGCCGGTCTCGAGGTTGACGGTCACGAAGTAGAGCCACTCGCCCTGGGGCGGGTTCAGGACGGCCTTGATGACCTCCGTGCCGGGGCTGCCGATGGGGGTGGGGGGCAGGCCCGCGTGCTGGTAGGTGTTGTAGGCGTTGGAGCCGTCGGCGATCTCCTCCTTGCTGGGGATCCCGCCCACCCGGCCCAGGCCGTACTGGACGGTGGAGTCCATCTGGAGCAGGCCGCGGGTCTCGCCCTCGGTATCGATGAGACGGTTCTCAATGACCCGGGCGACCTGTCCGTAGTACTCGGGGCTGGCGACCTCGCGCTCGACGATGGAGGCCTTGATGAGCACCCTCTGGTAGTTGTCGGGCTCGACGCCCAGGGTGGTCAGGGTCTTGACCGTGGCCGCGACCATCTGGGCCACGACGTCCGTGGCGGTGGCGCCGTCGGGGATGTCATAGGTCGAGGCCGCCAGCCAGCCCTCGACATTGCCGCCGGCCGCCTCGGGCAGTCCGATGGCGGCGGTGTCGGCATAGGCGGCGTCGACCTCCTCGGCGCTGAAGCCCCCCACGCTCATGAGCCGGTCCTTGATCTGCGCCTTGGTGAAGCCCTCGGGAACCGTCAGGGCGTGCCCGTCCTTGTTCCTGGGGTCGAGCAGGGCGGCCACCGCATTGGCCGCGGACATGCGGGTCTTGAGCGAATAGGTCCCGGCCTGGATCGTGCCCGCCTTCGTGTTGGCGTTGTACGCCTCGACGAAGGCCTCGACACTGGCCACGACGCCCTTCTCCTTGAGGATCTCCCCGATGATCCGGCCCGTGGCGCCCTCGGGCACGGTGACGACGATGCTCTTGTCCCCGGTGCCCTCGTAGTCCTCGACGGAGGTGCCGATGCCACTGACGCCTCGCATGATCCCCACGGCCTTGTAGCCCACGACGCCGACAGCCGCCAGCACGATGACCAGCACCACGGTGGTCAGCCAGTGGCGGCGCCGCTTGCGCCGCTTGCGCTCGACCTTCTCCCGGCGCCGTTCCTTACGGGCCTTGGGCTTGGCCTCGCCAGAGGTCGCATCCTCGCGCTGGATGCCGAGCTCGGCGAAGAAATCGTCGTGGCTCACGCTCTGCCTTTCTTACTCGGATGGACTCGCTGCCCGGCTGGTCGCCCGGTGCTGCGCTCGGCGTGCAGGGCTTGCTCCAGTATGACAACAGCCGCCGCCTGATCGACGATGCTGCGGAAACTCCTCTCCTTCAGCCCGGCCTCGTGAAGATGACGATGCGCCGAGACGGTGGTCAGGCGCTCATCGACCAGGCGCACCGTCACCGGGGCGATGCGATCAGCCAACTCGCGAGCCCATCGCCGCGCATCCCTGGAGGAGGAGGAGCCTGCGCCACTGAGGTTGATGGGCAGGCCGACCACCGCCTCCACGGCGTCGTGCTCGGCGACAAGATCCGCAGCCTCGTCAAGATCCGCACCATAGCGGTCCCGCCTGAGCGTCAGCACGGGAAACGCCAGAAGAGCGTCCTGATCGCAACGCGCCACGCCGATGCGCGCCCGACCCACATCGAAGGCCAGGCGCACCCCGGGGCGCAGCGCCGCTGACTCCATGGCTCAGTCCGCCAGCTCGGTGGCGATGGCCTTGAGGGCCTGTGGCAGAGCCTCGGGGTTCTGACCGCCGCCCTGCGCGAGGTCGTCCTTGCCTCCGCCGCCACCGCCCAGGGCCGTGGCGGCCACGCGCACCAGGGCGCCGGCCTTGATCCCCTTGTCCCGCGCGACAGCATTGGTGGCGACGACGATGACCGGTCGGCCCGAGACCACGCCGGCCACGGCGACGACCGCGGGCTCGGCCTCCCCCAGGCGCTCTCGCACATCAGCCACCAGCGGGCGCAGCGCGTCCGCCGAGCCCAGCTCGCCCAGGGACAGCGCCGCCAGGCGCGTGCCGCCCACACGGGTGGCGGCCCCGATGATGTCGGCTGCGCGAGCGGCGGTGGCGGCCTGCTCGGCGGCGGCCACCTTCTTCTCGGCCTCCTTGAGCCGGCCCATGAGCGACTCGATGCGCCCGGGCAGGTCCTCGGGACGTCCGCCCACCAGTGCGGTGAGCTGGGAGACCAGGGCGTGCTCCTGGGCCTGGAAGCCATAGGCGCCGTCGCCCACCAGGGCGTCGATGCGGCGCACGCCCGAGCCGATGGAGGACTCCCCCATGAGGGTGATGCGGCCGATGTGACCGGTGGCGGGAACATGCGTGCCGGCGCACAGCTCCTTGGACCAGTCCCCGCCGATGGAGACCACGCGCACCTGCTTGCCGTACTTCTCCCCGAACAGGGCGATGGCCCCGGCGGCACGGGCTGCGTCGATGTCCATGACCTCGTCGGTCACCGGCAGGTCCTGGGCCAGGCGGGTGTTGACCAGCTCCTCGATGCCCGCCATCTGCTCACCGGCCAGAGCCGTGCCGTGGCGGAAGTCGAAGCGCAGCCGGGAGGGCGAGTTCTCCGAGCCGGCCTGGGTGGCGCTGTCGGAGACCACCTCGTGAAGGGCGCGGTGGACCATGTGGGTGGAGGTGTGGGCCCGGGCGATGGCCAGGCGGCGAGCGGTGTCGATCTGCGCGTGGGCCTTCTCACCCACGGTGATCGTCCCCTCGGTGAGGGCGCCGCGATGGACGGACAGGCCCTTGATGGGGGCCTGGACGTCGACGACGTCCACCACTCCGCCGTCGGACAGGCGGATGGTGCCCTGGTCGGCGAGCTGCCCGCCCATCTCCGCCCAGAAGGGGGTGCGGTCCAGGACGACCTCGACCTGCGCCGGGGCGCTGGCGGTGGTGACCGGCACGCCGTCGACAAGAAGGCCGGCGACAGAGGCGTCAGCGGCGGAGTCGGTGTAGCCCAAGAAGGTCGACCCGCCCTCCATCTGCCGTGACAGCTCCTGGAAGACGCGCAGGTCCGCGTGACCGGCCTTCTTGGCACGGGCATCGGCCCGTGCGCGCTCCTTCTGCTCCTCCATGAGGGAGCGGAAGGCGGCCTCATCGACGCTGACGCCCTGCTCGGCGGCCATCTCCAGGGTCAGGTCGATGGGGAAGCCATAGGTGTCGTGCAGCTCGAAGGCGCTGCGCCCGGGGACCACGGGCGCAGCGCTGGGGCCGGCCGTCTTCTTGGCCGCCGCCACCGCCGTGTCCAGGATGGTCGTGCCGGCCGCCAGGGTGCGCCGGAAGGCCTCCTCCTCGCCGAAGGCCACATCGGAGATGGTGCCCCAGTTCTCCTCGACCTCCGGGTAGGAGGCCTTCATGGCATCGCGCGAGACGGTCAGCAAGGTGGGCAGGGAGGCCTCCTCCACGCCCAGCAGGCGCATCGAGCGCACCGCGCGGCGGATGAGGCGGCGCAGCACGTAGCCGCGGCCGTCATTGCCGGGGCGCACGCCGTCTCCGATGAGCATGAGGGCGCTGCGCACATGGTCGGCGACGATCCGCATGCGCACGTCATCCATGTAGGCCTCGCCGGCCTGGGGACCGGCCGCTCCGCGACCGTAGGTCCTCCCGGACATCTCCTCGGCCGCGGCGATGACGGGATAGACCTCGTCGATCTCATACATGTTGGGCTTGTCCTGCATGAGGAAGGCCAGGCGCTCCAGGCCCGCACCGGTGTCGATCGCGGTGGGGTCGAGCTTGCCGACCAGCTCGAAGTCATGACCCGAGCCCTCGCCCCGCACGTACTCGTCGAAGACGAGGTTCCAGATCTCCAGGAAGCGGTCGCCCTGGGCATCGGCCGCCGGGCCGCCCTCAGGACCGTACTGCGGCCCGCGGTCGTAGTGGATCTCGCAGCAGGACCCCGCCGGGCCCGGCTGGCCGGTGGACCAGGAGATCTCGGCGAATGGGAGCTTCTGGATGCGCTGGGCCGGCACCCCGATGACACGGGTCCAGTAGTCCAGGGAGACCTGGTCCTCCTCCCAGATGGTCATCCACAGCCTCTCGCCGTCCAGGCCGTAGCCGCCCTCCTGGCGAGATCCCGTCAGCAGCTCCCAGGCGTAGGAGATGGCCCCCTCCTTGAAGTAGTCCCCGAAGGAGAAGTTGCCGTTCATCTGGAAGAAGGTGCCATGGCGCGTGGTGAAGCCGACATTGTCGATGTCATTGGTGCGGATGCACTTCTGCACGCTGGCGGCCCTGGGCCACGGGGCCTCCTCGGTGCCCAGGATGTAGGGGATGAAGGGGACCATCCCGGCCACGGTGAACAGGATGGAGGGCTCCGGGGAGATGAGAGAGATCGAGGGCCTGATCTCGTGCCCGTTCTTGGCGAAGTACTCCAGCCAGCGGCTGCGGATCTCGGAGGTGCGCATAGTCCTCATCCTGTTCGTGTCAGGCGCGCCCGGGAGGTTGGGGTGGCTCGGTGCGGGCCGGCGGGCGTCGGTGGTGGCGTCTTGAGTCGGCGACGGGTGATGCGGTGGACCGGGTTAGGGCCGTGAGTGAGGGTAGTCCCCATACGCGGGGCGCCCCGAACCGCGGACCGGTCCGGGGCGCCCCGCGTGACGTCTCGGGGAGGGTCAGCGCGAGTAGTACTCGACGACCATCTGCACGTCGCAGGTCACGGGGACCTCGTCGCGCTTGGGGCGGCGCACCAGGGTGGCCGAGAGCTTCTCGAGCTCGACCGTCAGGTAGTCCGGAACGGGGGGCAGCACATCGCGGTGGGCGCCGGCGGCGGCGACCTGGAAGGGCACCATCACCTGGGAGCGGGGGCGGACCTGGATGGTCTGGCCCGGCTTGACGCGGTAGGAGGGGCGGTCCACGACCTTGCCGTCCACGAGGATGTGGCGGTGGACGACGGCCTGTCGGGCCTGGGCGATGGTGCGGGCGATGCCAGCGCGCAGCACCAGGGCGTCCACGCGCATCTCGAGGAGCTCGACCAGGGACTCACCGGTCAGGCCCTTCTCGCGGCGGGCCTCCTCGAAGACGCGCTGGAGCTGAGCCTCGCGGATGCCGTACTGGGCGCGCAGGCGCTGCTTCTCCTTGAGGCGCACGGCGTAGTCGGACTCGGTGCGGCGACGGGCGCGGCCGTGCTCACCGGGGCCGTAGGGGCGGCGCTCGAAGTAGCGCACGGCCTTGGGGGTCAGCGGGATGCCCAGGGCGCGGGACAGGCGCACCTGGCGGCGAGAGCGTGAGGAGCTCATGTGTTGTCTTTCCTGTCGGAGTGAATCGCACGCCGATGACGGTGCCACCGGCGCGGGGTCAGCCGCTGATCGGATGATCGGGCCGGGACCCCAGGAGGCCCGCCGGACGCGGGGCGTCGACGGACAACCCCAGAACTCTAGCCCCGGCGCGGCCGGGGCCGCATCCCTCACCCGCACTCCTTGGAGCGATCTTCATCACCCACGGCCCTCGCCCGCCCGCTGCGCGCGGTGGATCACCGAGAGGGCGGCGAGCAGGAGGAAGGCGCTGAAGAGCCACCTGCCCACGGCCGGGCTCAGGCCCGCGGCGAGCGCCGCCCCGGCCGGGGAGGTCGCGGCCGAGGCCAGACCCGCCAGCAGACCGATGCGCAGGTCGGCACTGCCCCGTCGCAGATTGCTCACCGTCCCCGACAGCGCGGTGGGCACCATGGCCGCCAGGGATGTGCCCCTGGCCAGCAGGTCGCCGGCGCCCAGGACGATCTCCATCCCCGGCACGACGACCACTCCCCCGCCCACGCCCACCAGTCCGGCCATGACCCCGGCCACGAGCCCGACCACCGCCAGGCCTGCGCACCGGGTCGGATCCAGCGCGAGCTCCCCGCCCCGCCCCGGGGCGGACAGGCGCTGGCCGATGAGCACCACGATGATGAAGGCCACGAAGACCCAGCTCAGGGCCCGGGTGGGCAGCCTGTGCAGGAGGCGCACGCCGATCTGGGTGCCCAGGAGCGAGCCGAGCACGAGCAGGGCCGCGGCGATGAGCGAGACCTCGCCGCGAAGGCCGTAGCTCAGCGCGCCGACCAGGGCGGCGGGCATGATGGCCACCAGGGAGGTCGCGGCGGCCCTGCGCTGGTCCAGGCCCAGGACGACCACCAGTGCGGGCACGAGCACGATGCCGCCCCCCACCCCGAACAGCCCGGACAGGAGCCCGGCGCCCGCGCCGACCAGGCCCGCCAGGGCCCTCCTTCCCCACGGCTGGGCGTCGGCGCGCTGGGAGGGGAAGCCCGGCGGCGCGGTGCGCCTCATGACTCCTGCCCTCTGGGGGCGCCCGACCACGGGCCCTGGCTCAGTGCGCTGCGAGCCTGCGAGCACCGCTCGGCCTCCGTCGGGCCGCCGGGGTGAGAATCGATCGGAGTCGTGCCGCGCTGGATCCTGCGTATGGAGGCCAGGCGCTGGGCGAGGCGGTCCTCGAAGCCGTGGGAGGTCGGCCGGTAGTACTCGGCCCCCTCCAGGTCCTCGGGCAGGTAGGACTGGGCGACCACGGCATGCGGGAAGTCGTGCGGGTAGAGGTAGCCCTGGCCGTGGCCGAGCGACTGGGCGCCCGGGTAGTGGGCGTCGCGCAGGTGGGCAGGCACCTGCCCGCCCCGACCGGCGCGCACGTCGGACATGGCCCGGTCCAGGGCGAGGGTGACCGCATTGGACTTCGCGGCGGTGGCCACGGCCAGGGCCGCCTGGGCCAGGACGAGCCCGGCCTCGGGCATGCCGATCAGCGCGACCGCCTGCTGCGCGGCCACCGCCGTGGACAGCACGCCGGGATCGGCCAGCCCCACATCCTCGGCCGCGTGGATCGTGATGCGCCTGGCGATGTAGCGCGGGTCCTCCCCGGCCGCGATCATGCGGGCCAGGTAGTGCATGGTGGCATCGGGGTCCGATCCGCGCATGGACTTGATGAAGGCGCTGATGACGTCGTAGTGCTGGTCGCCGGCGCGGTCGTAGCGCACTGCGGCCGCGTCAGCGGCCCGCTCAACATCCTCCACGGCGATGAGGGGCGCTGCCTCCCCCTGCTCACCGGGGGTCCGTGCACCCGGATCGGCCAGGACGGCGCCCGCGGCCGCCTCGAGCACGGTCAGCGCCTTGCGCGCATCGGATCCGGCCATGCGCGCCACCTGCTCACGGGCCTCCTGGGTGATGCCCACACGGCCGCCCAGCCCTCGCTCATCGGCAAGGGCCCGATCAACGACGGCGGCGACGTCCTCGGCCTCCAGGGGGCGCAGGGTCAGCAGCAAGGAGCGCGACAGCAGGGGCGAGACCACAGAGAAGGAGGGATTCTCCGTGGTGGCGGCGATGAGCGTGACCCAGCGGTTCTCCACGCTGGGCAGCAGGGCGTCCTGCTGGGAGCGGGAGAAGCGGTGGACCTCATCGACGAACAGGACCGTCTCCTGGCCAGAGGCTCCCAGGCGGCGCCGGGCGTCCTGGACAACGGCGCGCAGATCCTTGACCCCCGCTGTCACCGCGGACAGCTCGACGAAGCGCCGCCCCGATCCCCGGGCCACCAGGTAGGCCAGCGTGGTCTTGCCCGTCCCTGGAGGCCCCCACAGGATGACCGATGAGACCCCCGCCCCTGCGGCAGCGCCGTCGGCCGGCTCGACCAGGCGCCGCAGCGGTGAGCCCGGCGTCAGCAGATGCCCCTGCCCCACCAGCTCATCCAGGCTGCGCGGTCGCATCCGCACGGCCAGGGGCGCATGCGCATCAGTGGGCAGGCCCGCCTCATCGGTGCCGGCAGACTCGAACAGGTCCATGGCCCTGAGCCTAGCGCCCGCCCTGGTGGTCCCGGCCCCGCGGGGCTCGGCGCACCGCGCGCGCCGGCCCTCCGCGCGCATTCGCCGCCCAGATTCTCCCGGCGCTTATGGTCCTGGCGCCGCCATGATCGCGTCGCATATGGCGCGCTACCGGCCGCTGAGGTGGGAGAATGCCCTCATGCTCTCCTGGCTCGCTCACCGCGTCATCAAGGACGCCTGGTATGTCGTCATCACCTGGGTCCTCATGCTCGTGGTCGTCGCGGCGGTCAGCCTGACAGGGCTGGGAGGATCAGGGCTCTTCGATCGCCTGAGCCCCAGCTCCACCGGGCTGCCCGGCACCCAGAGCGCCGAGGGGCAGCAGGTGCTCGACTCCCTGGCCGGGGACTCGGTGATCGTCACCCTTCTGGTCACCGATGTCGATCTGACCACCACCGCCCGTCAGGAGGCGATCGCCGAGGCGCTGACTCAGGCCCATGCCGACCTCGGGGCGATCGTGGGCAAGGAGAATGTCCTGGACCCTTTCGTGGTGCCCGGGATGCTCACCTCCCCAGCCGCGCAGTCCATGGCCTCGACCAGCGGTGACGGCTTCATCATCGTGGCCACGGTCAACCCCAACGGCCCCAAGGTCGCCGATCCCCAGGACCAGGAGTACGCCGCCACGGTCCTGGGCCAGGTCGAGCAGGTCAGCCAGCGCCTGGAGAGGGTTCCCGGCGAGCTCAGGGCCGTTGAGCCCAAGGCCACCGGGATCGTCTCCCATGAGGGCCTGCGGGCCCAGGCCATCAACGACCAGGCCGAGCGGGACCTTTTGGTCGGAGAGCTCATCGCCCTTCCGGCGGCGCTGCTCATCATGATCCTGGTCTTCGGCGGCTTCCTGCTGGCCGGGATGCCGCTGCTGGGCGCGCTGGCGGCCATCCTCGGCACGGTGGGCGCCCTGTACGGGATGTCCCTGGTCATGGACCTGCAGTCCTTCGTGGTCAATGTCGCCAGCGTCATGAGTCTGGGGCTGTCCATCGACTACGCGCTCCTGCTGACCTTCCGCTACCGCGAGGAGCTCGCGCGCGCCCGCGAGGAGCTCACCCATGGCTCCCGCCCCGCCACCAGGCGGCGACGGCGCAGCGGTCGGCGCGACACTCTGGTGGTCACCTGCATGACCACCGCCATGCGCACCGCGGGGCGAACGATCATCTTCTCCGCCCTGACCGTGGCGATCAGCCTCATGGGCCTGGTGGCGATGGGGCCGGGGATCCTGCGCTCCATCGGTCTGGCGGGAGCGGCGGCGGCCCTGGTCTCCGCGGCGGCCAGCCTGACCCTGGTGCCGGCCGTCCTGGTGCTCCTGGGGCGCAGGGCATCCAGGCGCTCGGTGCTGTCCACGGTGCCCGTGCTGGGACCGGTGCTGCGCAGGGTCGGGGATGTCACCCGGGACGAGGGCTCCTTCTCCGCCCTGGCGCGCAGGATCCACGCGCATCCCTGGGCGGTGCTCCTGGGCTGCCTCATGATCCTGGTGCTCCTGGCACTGCCACTGCGCCACATGCAGCTGCTCAACACCTCGATCGAGCAGCTGCCCCCTGGCTCTGAGCAGCGGCTCCACCACGAGACGCTGGAGAAGGACTACCCGGCGGTGGCCGGCCAGGACGCCACGCTCATCCTGGCGGGAACCGGATCCCGGGTCACCGATTTCATCAACAATGAGGTGGCGGGCGTCGCCGGGGTCGAGTCGGTGCTCAACCCATCGACAGCGGGCGACTACACGGTGGTCTACCTGGACCTGGAGGGCTCGCAGTGGAGCGCCTCCGCCGAGCAGGCCGTCATCGGGGTGCGCGCCCTGGACGCGCCGGTGGAC